>NZ_UEGO01000012.1 GCF_900465345.1 Asaia bogorensis
TTGTCGGGTGGATCAGAAGACCTGGTGGCTATGGCGGGAGACTTCCACCCGATCCCATCCCGAACTCGGCCGTGAAACGCCCCAGCGCCTATGATACTGCATCTCAAGATGCGGAAAAGTCGGTCGCCGCCAGGTCCCCTGATCCACCCCACAAAACACACCACCACCCCCGCGGGGTGGAGCAGCCCGGTAGCTCGTCAGGCTCATAACCTGAAGGCCGCAGGTTCAAATCCTGCCCCCGCAACCAAAATACCCCCAATACACAATCCAGGCACAGCGCACCAGCTCTCGAGGCGGGTTTTGCGTTACTGGCTTCATATCCAAATCCCGCGTCTGACAACGCATTCAATCTGCCCCCTCATCGTGCTCTGGTGCATCACGCACAACGCACTTTGCAATCTCTCCAAAGATACATATGCGCGTGCACCACCCGGCATGCGCAGGGCCAGTTATGGAGCATTTAGGCCGACAGGTCCGCTGCGACGGCTTCGATAGGGGCGGGGGAGAAAAGAAAGGTAGATCCAGACGAGAAAGATGATCCAAGTGCTCATCCGCTCTTATGATCGTCTTACTCATCAGCCCGTCGCTTGGGCCATCCGAAATTATTTCGATGAAGGCGGGTACCAAGCGTCAGTCATCAGCGTCTGGCTGGCCTCGTCGGTAAACATGTGATGGTCCGGGACAAACCTATGTCCGCCTACAGATCGTCAGCTTAAATGCTGACTGATCCCGTGCGGGCTTTTGTCTGGCTGCAGCACAGATCGGAGGAAAAGCACGAGCCTAGACGTACAATATCCTCCTCCTAACGCCCCGATCAGATGCACATCTCCTCGAGTAATGCCTCGCACGAACTTACGCCCATCAGCGACATGTCAGTGTGCACTTCACGCTGCAAAAGATCGATCGCATGACGGATCGACGCCTCGCCGCCCAGGCAGGCAGCATAGAGGAAGGGGCGGCCTACAAGCACTGCCGAAGCGCCACGCATCAGGGCCTTGATCACATCCGTGCCACGTCGAAAACCACTATCAACCAGCACGGTCATATCTGCGCTTTCAGCTTTCACCGCGCTGAGCACATCAATCGGGGAGACCGCACAGTCGAGCTGTCTCCCCCCATGATTGGACACGACAATACCATCGGCGCCGAGCTCCCTGGCTAGCCGCGCATCATGGGGGGAGAGAATACCCTTTATGATGAGCGCTCCTTTCCAGTGGCGTCTCAGCATCTCGACATGCTTCCAGCTGAAGCTCGGATAACCCGTTACAGCATTAATCTCGCGCGAGAAAATCGAGGGTCTGGCAACCGGGTCGATATTGCTGATCGCGGGTATCCCGCGTTGTCGCAACGTGCGCCATCCCGTTTTGTAAAGCCAGAAAGGATGACCCATCATATCCGCTACAAGGCGTGCGGTCGGTCTGAAGGGCATCGTATAGCCGTTGCGCTTGTTATTCTCCCGGTTCGACCCGACAGCGACATCGGCTGTGAGCATATAGGCGGAAAAACCCGCATCGGTGACACGAGCGGCCATATGCTGAATGTTGTCTTCGTCGGGCTTTTGATACCCGGCAAACCAGCATCCCGGATAGGATCGTCCGATTTCTTCCATGGGCGTGATAGCGTTTGCGCTCAGAACGTAGGGTATGCGTGCCGCCCTGGCCGCGCGGGCCATGGCATTGTCCGCATCATAGCCAACGACGGCTGAGGCGCCCATCGGTGCGATCATGAACGGGCTGGCGTACTCCTGGCCGAACAGCGTGATTTTCTGACTACATGAGGATACATCGCGCAGGACACGCGGGATTGTTTTGATCTGAGCCAGCGCCGCGAGGTTATGCCGGACCGTAGTGCCGTCATCAGCTCCGCCAGCGACATAGCCGAAAATCGCGCGTGGCAGATGCCGTCTTGCAAGATGCTCGAAATCGTTGAGGTTCAGGATAGACGAGGCAGATTTCAGCATGGCTCATGTCTCACGTTGATAGGCTGTTGCGCTCTTGTGTCCTCGGATCTTTTGTCCAGCGGGAGAGGGGCAATGGGGCCGACAATGAAGAGATAGGATAGTGCCCCGAGCAGGCCAAAGAACCCGGTCGCGCAAAGCGGGACAAGGAATGAACCGTGGGTCAGACTGACCATTAGCCCCGTGAAGCTCGCAATCACGATACCGGCGATATTGGCCGCGCTGTTCTGCATCCCACCAAGTGTCGCAACAAGGTCCGGGCTGGGGGCGAGGTCGGCCGGCAGCGACCAGATATTCGCACCAGTGAAGGCAATGCCCCCAAACGAAAGTGAGAGGAGCGTGATGCAAAGCCATGTCTCGGTCACGAAGGCGGTCAGGGCAATGACCGACGAGAGAAGCAATCCGCCAACGAGGCAGGTTTTGCGTGCGGCAGTAAGGCTCCACCCATGATGGTGGAGGCGATCGGATGACCATCCTCCGAGCCAGGCAGCCGGAATGGCGATGACACCCGGGATCATGCCGATCAGCCCAAGATCCTTGAGCGAAAACCCGTGGGCTGAAACGAGGTAGCTCGGAAACCAGGTAGCGAAGAAATAGAAGACGAAATTGGCGCAGAAGAAGCCGAGCATCATACCCCAGACGGAGCGATGTCTCAGCAGGGCTTTCCAGCTACCGGGAGGGGCTTTCAGGGCTGGTGGCTGGGCGGCTTGCAGGCGTGCAAGCTCGTCTGCGCTGACCCTCGGATGGGCATCCGGGTCGTGATAGAGACCAAACCATACTGCGACCCAGACAAGCCCGAGTGCTCCTGCCGCCACAAAGGCGAGACGCCATCCCAGCCAGGCGATGAGCAGCGCCACGACAGGCATCGAGAGAGCCGCGCCAGCGCGGGAGCCGCTATCGAATATGCCGGCTGCAAGGCCCCGCTCCGCCTTTGGGAACCAGAGCGATGCGACCTTGGCATTGGAGGGATAGCTGCCGGCCTCACCGACGCCAAGCGCCAGTCTGAGCCCCAATATGCTCAAGGGGCCGCGAACAAGCGCTGTCAGAGCCGTGCAAACCGACCACCAGATCACGGCAAAAGCGTAGGCAGAGCGCACCCCCACCCGATCCACGATCATGCCGAATGGCAGTTGCATGAATGCGTAGGTCCAGAAGAACCCACCCAGGATAACACCAAGGACAGCCGGATCGATATGCAGTTCGCGGGCCATGAACGGGGCGGCAATCGCGATTGTCGCCCTGTCGATATAATTGATGGTGGTGGCTGCGAAGCAGAGGATGATCATTAGCCAGCGAAGTCGGGGCATGATCTCTCTCCGATCATGAGGGAGGAAAGGAGTGTCAGTGTGGCAGACAGGCTGGGCCGGATGAGCGCCCAGTTCTCTGCAGGCCCAAAACGGTTGGGCCCGCAGATAAGGGGAGGGTTCAGGCCTTGCGGGGTAGAACCCGACGCAGATACTCACGATTGGTGGCGCTGACGCTCAGGCCATCACCGCCGTAATGCTCGACCAGGAAGGCGCTTTTGAAACCATGAGCGAGGGCCATCTTGATGGCCGCGCGATAGCTTATCACCCCGAATTCGAGGGGTGCCGGGGCCGTGACGACCATGCCGGTAGTTGCGTCTTCCGTGCGGTAGTAATTCTTGACGTGCCAGTAGCGGGCGAACGGTGCGACTTTCTGCATCATCGAGGCCCAGTGCTCGACAGGGCGGTGCAGCCGGACCAGATTGCCCAGATCGGCGTTGATGCCCACTGACGGGTGATCGACATCCTGTACGAAGCGTACCGCGCTGTCTGCCGTGCCCAGATAGGTATCCTCATACATCTCCAGCGACAGACCGACCCCGACTTCCTGCGCATGTCGCGCAAGTTCGCGGATGCGATCGACCGCTTTCTTCCATACGGACGGGTCATCAGGATTGACGCTGCCCTGCGCTGTCCAGAACCAGAGCGCCGCCTTTTGCGGGGGCGTGAGGGGGTAGAATAGGCCGAAGGAGACTTCAGCAATGCCAAGTCTGGCCGCTGTGTCGATCACCCTGTGGCTATAGGCCAGATTCTCGTCGCCAGCCTCGGGATCGATGACCGAACGCCTCGCCGTGGAAAGGCCCGGCATGGTCAGGCCTGCTTCCCGGACGAGATCGGCGAAGATTTTCAGGCGGGCTTCCGGCAGATCGGCGAGGCGTATCCAGGAGTCCGTGGGGTCGATTTCGGTAAATCCTGCATCGGTCACTTCAGACAGCGTGGCGGCCCATTGTTCCGGGGTCTGGTCCTGCACGCTCGATCCATCTGGCAGGATATTGGCATACTGGATCATGGCGGCGGCGATGGGCCAGTTGGTGCGATCATAGGTGGTCGACATGGTCGGTTCCTTCATGATGAGGGAGGGCGAGAGGCCCTGACATCGGGCAAGGCGTCCGAGGGCGCCTAGTGCACAGGGCGATGCCGGGGGTGATGAGGGGGCGTTTGCTCGGCGTTGTTGGTGCGCGGCAGAAACGCCGCGATGACAAGCCCGACCACGCCGGACAGGGCGACGGCGTAAAGTCCGGCCATGGGGGTGTGCCAGAACCCGGTGGCGAAGCTGCGGATGTTTGGAGCGGCGAACCCGCCGAGATTACCCAGCGCATTGATGAGCGCGATCACGCCAGCAGCCTGAACCCCGGTGAAATGGGCAAGCGGGAAATTCCAGAACACGGCCTGCACCGTGACAACGCCTGCTGCGGCAATGCACAGACCGATCAGAGCGACAGGGCCGTAGCCAGAGCCTGATATCACGAGCCCGATTGCCGCCGCCGCGAGACAGCCCAACAGCCCGAAGCGCGGGGCATCATGCCTCTGGACAAGTTTCGTGACGACATAGGTGGAGAGAATGGCGCAGGCCCATGGAATGGCACTGACCAGCCCGACACGCAGGCCGATTTTTTCATGCAGGATGGTCGAGACCTGCTCGGGCAGGTAAAAGACCACGCCATAGCTGGCAATCTGCATCACCATATAAAGCGCCAGAAACTGAAGCAGCTTGGTGGAATGAAGCAGGGCACCCAGTCTGACACTGTGGCCCGTCGCCCCAGCCTTACTGGCGGCCTCGCGCTCGAGGACGGTTGAGAGCGTCGCTTTCTCTTCTGTCGTCAGCCATTTGACGTCCTGCGGCCGGTCGGGAAGCACGAAATAGGTGGCGATCCCCATCGCTACGGCCAGTCCGCCTTCGAGCAGGAACATCCACTGCCATCCGGCAAGACCGAAGGCGCCATCAAGACCAAACAGCGCACCCGAGAGCGGATTGCCGAAGGTCATCGCGAGCGGATAGCCGAAATAGAACACGCCCAGGACGCGGGTGCGCTCTTTTTCGGGAAACCAGAATGTCAGATAGAGCATGATGCCGGGAAAGAAGCCGGCTTCTGTGACGCCCAGCAGCGTACGCAGGAGCACAAAGGACAGATTGCCCTGGGTGAACATCATGGCGGCCGAGACAAGCCCCCATGTCACCATGATGCGGGCCATCCAGCGTCTGGCCCCGACGCGATAGAGAATGAGATTGCTCGGGATTTCGAACAAGGCATAACCGACGAAGAAGATGCCTGCACCGAAGGCAAACATGGCATCCGAAACGCCGACATCGGTTTGCAGCGCCTGCTTGGCCGATGAGATATTCGACCGGTCAAGAAAGGCCACGATATACATGAGGATGAGGAAGGGCAGCAGCTTGGCAAAGGCCTTGCCGGTTGCGCGGGCGCGCAGGGTGTCTTGCGAAGGCGCTTGGGCGCGCAGACTTGTTTTCTGATCGGGGCTCATGGTGCATGTGCTCCTCGCTCGCGCTGATCTTGTGGGACTGGCGCGATGCTGGTCAGGCGGAAGAGAGGGTCAGGCAATCCGCCCTGCGAGTTCGTCTTCGATGTGAGCCCGGATGATCTCATCGAAGCTCTGCTCGGTCGTGAAACCCAGCGAAAGGGCCCGGCTCGGGTCAAATCCTCTGGCCCATCCGGCCACGATGCGGGCTATGGCCTCGTCGGGCTCCCGGCGGATAAGCGCGACGGCTTTTTCTCCGGCAACGCGGCGCAGGGCGGCAATCTGTTCTCCCACCGTGATCGACAGGGCGGGCAGGGAGAGATTGGGTCGCTCGCCCAGACGGTTCAAATCGAGCACTGCGGCATGACGCAGGAATTGCACAGCTGAACGAGGGCTCGTCATCCAGTGGCGTGTGGTGTCAGGCACGGGCAGAGTTGCCTCAAGCCCGACCAGCGGCTCGCGTATGATACCGGAAAAGAACCCGGAGGCCGCGCGGTTCGGTTTGCCGGGGCGGACGCAAATGGTCGGCAGACGCAGGCCGATACCATCGAATATCCCCCTGCGGCGGTAATCGGCCAGCAGCAATTCGTCCATGGCCTTTTGCGTGCCGTAGCTGGTTTGCGGTGTCAGGATGTAGTCATCGGGAATGACATCAGGGAAATCACCGCCGAATACGGCGTTGGATGAGGCAAAGACAACGCGGGGTTTCCAGCCCTCACGTGCGCCATGATGGCGAATGGCCTCAAACAGCGCCCGTGTCCCATCGAGATTGACGCTATAACCCTTTTCGAAATCGGCCTCGGCCTCTCCAGACACAATGGCAGCGAGATGGAAAATGATGTCCGGGCGACCGCTCAATAGCCGGTCGGCGGCGCCTGGCTGGGTGAGGTCGCATGTCATGGTTTCGCATCGTCCCGAGAACCCGGCTGGCGCTGAAGGTGCGACCACATCCGCGAGCGTCAGGATTTCGGGGCCGTCTGTGCCGGGGAGGGGATTTGCGACCAGGCTTTCAGTAAATTTGCGCCCGATCATGCCTGCGGCGCCAATGACGAGGATATGCATCTGTGTCACCTTTTCGTTCGGACTGGGCCGAATGGAGATGAACGAAACCTATCCGAAAGTTAATTGCGCGCTAGAAGCAAGATTGAACCGACCGATCAGGAATTCTGATCGACTCCTGTTCAATGGCGCTGAAAACCAGCTGTGCCGCGGGGGAAAGCGGTCGTCCCGGCTGGCTGATGAGCGAGAAGGGCCCGAGGAAATCGGGCATGGCAACTGAAAGACGGCGTATGAGCCCGGCTTTTTCGTAATGTTGGCTCACGCTGCAGGGGATGACCGCCAGCAGGCAGGAATGAAGCAACAGGTCGATGGTCGCGAACATCGAAGACGCTTCGATGGGATGAGCAGGCAAGGGCAGAAGTGCAGTGGTGAATGCGGCTTCGATCGCCCGTCTCATGGGGCTTGGTGCCGTCTGGAGAATCCATTTTTCGTTCGCGACGTCCTGCAGTGTCAGGGTGCCGGGGTCGGGCATCGGGTTATGGATGCTGGTCACGACGCATAGCGGCTCCTGGGCGAGCTCACGGCAATCGAGCGCCATCGGGCCGTGCAAGCCGAGTGCGCGCCCGATAACGAAGTCCAGACGGCCTGTTTCCATACCCAGCAAAAGCGCATCGCTCGTGTCGATGGTCAGTGAGAGACTGATGCCGGGTTGCGTCTGAGCGATGCGGGCAAAGACGGGCGAAATGATGTCGGGCAGGGCGGCGACAATCGAGCCCACGCGTACCGTGCCATAGGTCCCTTCCTGCATTGCGTTCATATCGAGCTGAAGACGGTCGATATCATTGAGCATCAGGCGGGCATGACGCGCGGCCAAAACGCCGCTTGGGGTGGGAAATACTCCCTGTGACGAGCGCTCGAAAAGACGCGTGTTCAGCGCGTGTTCGACTTCCTGCAGCAGCTTGGACACCGAAGGCTGGGAGAGATTCATCCGCTCGGCAGCGCGGTGCAGGTTATTGGTCGCCTCAAGTTCCAGAATGAGCCGGAGATGACGCAGCTTGAGACGGTTGATGAGAGAATGGGCGGTCATGAGTTGGATATCCGCGTCACATAACGAGTGGACAGCCGCTGGGGCTCAGGGGCGCGCATGGGGCTTCAGATGCGCTCTCGCACCATGACAATTGTTGAATCATATGCTGTGTCGCGCGCAACGGCCGGGGCTTGACCCTTGATGTCATGATACGGGCGCATCTAGTCCTGCGGGTTCGACGACATCTGAGGGATGCACTGGCGCAGGAGTGTCATGACGGTAAGAGCTGCCGGAGTTGGCGCGCGTTCACGCACAGTCATGATCCCCCACGGGGCCACATTGAAGGAAAAATCGATCGGCAGAATTGCGATCTGACCGAAATCCGATTGCAGGGCGGCAGCCGGTGCCGAAAGCAGGGTGAGCGCCCGACTGCGTGTGATGTAGGCGAGTGTCATCATCCAGGAATCCGACGACACGATGCGGGTTGGCAGGGGCAGTTCGCGCTCGAGAAAGAGTTCCTCGAGGCGCTGGCGCGACCGGCTGCCGCGACGTTGGAGGATCCAGGGAAATTCGGACAGAGCTTCGAGCGTGTGCGGCCCTGAAGCTGCGAGTGGATGGTCTGGAGCTGCTGCGACAACGAGCTGCTCTGACGCAATCTCCTCGTAGCTGACAGGATGAGCCGACGGAATGACGGGGCGACGGCCCAGCATGATGTCGATCTGTCCATCAATAAGCATCTGAAAAAGACTGTCGCTCGGGCCACTGCGTATTTCGAGCTCGATTTCAGGATAATCATCCTGTGCGATGCGCAGCATGTCGGCGAGTGACTGCACCACAGGACCATCAATGGCGCCAATCGAGACATGGCCAATCCTGCCATCGACAAGGGCGTTCAGTTCAACGCGCGTACGCTCGAGTTCATCAAGCATGACCAGTGCGTGGCGGGTCAGGACCTCGCCTGCAAAGGTGGGGATCATCCGTCGCCCCTCCAGCCTGAACAGCCGGATTTTCATCAACTCCTCGAGATCGCCGATGAGTTTGGAAGCGGCGGGCTGGGCCATGCCAAGACTTTCCGCCGCTGCCAACAGGGTCGAGTGGCGCGAAAAAGCCGCGAGAAGTTGCAGATGCCGAAGCTTGAGACGCGACGCGATGAACCAGAACGGGCCAAGATGGGAATGTGACATGGCAAGTTTCATATTAAAATAGGTATGGATCGTATCGATACGAATATTGGACGCTCCCCGTTCCGGGTGAATATTTCTACGTCCACGACATCGCTGGAACATCCCGTTTCCAGCGTCCATCAAAATGATCGTGAGGAAATATCATGGCCGTTCAGACAATCAGAAGCGCCGCTGTCATTGGTGCGGGCTATATGGGCGGCGGTATTGCGCAAAGCATGGCGGCGGCCGGTATGCGTGTCACGCTGGCTGATATTTCGCCCGAGGCCACGCAACGTGCGCATGAACGCCTGCTGGGTGAGGCGCGCGCCTTTGAGGACCAGGGGCTCATCCTGCCGGGCAGCTATGATCGTATCATGACCAACCTCACCACGGCGGCCTCAATCGAGGATGCCGTGCGCGACGTCGATTTCATCGAAGAGGCCGTTTTCGAGCGTGAAGACGTCAAGAAAGAGGTCCTGGGGCGCATCAGCGCAGCGGCGCGGCCCGATGCCATTATCGGGACCAATACCTCCACCATTCCTGTGCATGTGCTCGCCCCCTTTGTGACCGGGCAGGCCCGTTTTCTCACCGTGCATTTCAGCAATCCGGCACCGTTCATTCCGGGTGTCGAACTCGTCTCGGGTGTGGAAACGACAAAGGAGGTCGTGGCAACGGTCAAGGAGATGCTGGGTCGTGTCAATCGCCAGTCAGCCGAGGTGGCAGACCGACCGACCTTCGTGCTGAACCGCCTGCAATATGTGCTGTTCAAAGAGGCGAACACCATTGTGGAAGAGGGGATTGCCACGCCGCAGGACGTGGACACGATCGTTCGCTCCACCTTCGGCTTCCGCCTGCCTTTCTTCGGGCCGTTTGCGATTGCCGACATGGCGGGTCTGGAAGTGTATGTGAATGGTTTCGTGACAGCCGAGAATGCGTTTGGCGAGCGTCTTTCATGCCCGGACACGGTGAAGAAGCTCGTTGCGGAGGGTAAATATGGGGTTAAGAACGGCGCGGGATATTACGGACAATATACGCCGGAAGAGGCCGCAGCGCTCGTGGCCTACCGGAACAAGGCCTATGCCAAGATGGCGGAATTGCTGCGGGAGCTCGGCCCGTCGCCTCTCGAAAAGAAATGAATTTCCAAGCCTGGGCCTGATCTGGGATCTTCCGGTGCGCCGGAAGATCCGTCTGAAGGCCACTCACTGCATGATGCCTGTTCTGTAACGAGACGTGTGGAACATAAGGTGCACATACTGCCAAGTAGAGCCTGTCGAAAAACAGCCATTGATGCGGCTGCCTATTCGCCTGATGGAGAGAGGCCTATCACGCGGGTGCTGTGTCAAAATACTTCTCATCAATAGTCCCCTTCGCGTCGAAAATGATCGACTTTGGCACAGAGCGGTCTTTTACTATTTTAAACGATTTATTTACGGATATGATATCTTATTAACTTTATACTTATAAATATTGCATAAAAACGATTTCATGGTCTGGAGCGAAAAACTTCGAGTTTACATTGCGCTACAGAGTGATTTAAATGGAAAATCATTGACGTTGGCGGGACGGAACTTCGAGATCATGTCAGGTAGGGTGAGTTTCCCGGGATTGTCGTGCTGAGGGCTGAAAACTCCCGCCGCGCCACGCTGCGTGCGCATGTGCATGAGGCGCATGAGCAACTCGACCACCTTATTGGAGATCTCGCGACAGCGAGGGGCTATCGGCGCTATGTTGCCGGTATTGCCGGTTTCCGCCTCGCTGCCGAAAATGCCCTTCATGGGCAAACCTACCCCGAATGGTTCGATGGCTGGCGACCTGTCAGCATGCAGCGCAGCCTGAGTGAGGATCTGCGGTGTCTCGGGATCGTTCCGCCCGAGATGGGGGCGATTGCGGCCCCCGCAACGGATTCTGAACTTCTGGGTATGCTTTATACGCTCGAGGGGTCGGCACTGGGTGGACGGGTTATTGCGCGGCGCGCTGCGGCCCTTGGCTTCGATGCGGCCTATGGAGCCAGTCATCTGGCCGAACAGACGGCGACGCCAGATAACTGGCGCCGCTTCCTGGTCCTTCTGGAAAATGCTCCCGAATTTGATGCGGATGAAGCAGGGCGCGCTGCTGCCACCCTGTTCCGTCATGCGCGTGATGCCGTGAGGCTGGTCGATCGCGCCGAGGAAAAAGTCGATGGCTGAGTTTGGTCAGGTCGATCTGACGAGTTGTGATCGCGAACCGATCCACATTCCGGGGAGTATTCAGCCACATGGCTGTCTGATCACCTGCTCGATCAGTGATTTTATTGTGCTCCGGCACTCGGCCAACGCACCGGCAATGCTGCATCACGAAGGGCTGGGTATCGGGTCTGATCTGATCGCGCTCTTTGGTGCAGATGTCATTCATGACATTCGTAATGGTCTGACCCTGAGTGTGACTCAGCGTCGCCCTGTTTTCCTGCTCAATCAGGCTTTGGGTCCCGATCTGTTTTTCGATCTGGCGGTGCATATCGTCAATGGGGAGGTGGTGCTCGAATGCGAGCCAGCCGCGCCGACGCACCGCGCCACGAAGTTTCTCACCCAGCTTCACGGCATGATGGATCGTGTACGCAAGACGACCGATATCACGCGGCTGTTCGATGTGGTGACCATGCTCATGCGCGGTCTGCTCGAATATGACCGCGTGATGGTCTACCGCTTTGCTGATGACTGGTCTGGCAAGGTCGTCTCGGAGGCGCGGTCGCTTTCACTCGAGAGCTTTCTGGGGCAGCATTTTCCGAGCGCCGATATCCCGGCCCAGGCGCGCGAACTCTATCGCCGTTCGCCCATTCGAATGATTGGGGATGTGAAGTTCGTCCCGGTTCCGCTGGTTGAGGGTGAGGGGCTTTCACCGCTCGATATGTCCCTGGGGCAGCTTCGCAGCGTTTCACCGATCCATTGCGAATATCTGACCAATATGGGGGTTCGCGCCTCCATGTCGATCTCGATCGTCATCGATGGCGCCCTGTGGGGCATGATCGCCTGTCACCATTACGCGCCCCGCGTACTTCCGATTGCCGAGCGCGCCGTCGTGCAGATGTTTGCGGAGTTCTTTGCGCTTCAGGTTATCGTCATCCTCAAGACCACGCGCCTACAGGTTGCGGAGCGAACGCACGGGCTGATCGAGAGCGTCCTGCGCAATGCCGCCTCTGTGTCCGATATGCCCGCCTATCTGCGTGGGCAGATCAGTCGACTGGCACCGCTCATCCAGTCGGATGGTATTGCCATCTGGATCGATAATGAATGGACAGGACATGGGATCGCCGCGCCTCCCGAGGTGCAGGACCGCTTCGTGGAGCTGGCCCGCACGAAGGCCGGAACGCAGATCTGGCAGTCGGATCATCTGGTCAAGGATCACCCCTGGATCGCCGCGCATACAGCGCATGTTGCTGGTGTGTTGATCATTCCGATCTCACCCCAGCCGGAAAACTACGTTTTCCTGTTTCGCCGTGAAATCGTGCAGACCATCAACTGGGGTGGGGATCCGCAGAAGACTTATCAGCATGGGCCACACGGCCCTCGCCTGACGCCGCGCCAGAGTTTCGCGATCTGGAAAGAGCAGGTGCATGAGCGCTGCCTTCCCTGGTCCAGCTTCGACATCGAGGCAGCGGCGCAATTGCGCTCGGCCCTGATCCAGGTGATGGGCGTCTATCATCAGCAGCAGCTTTCCGAGCGGGCTGACGCCGATTTGCGCCAGCGCATGCTAAATGAGGAACTCAACCACCGCGTGAAGAATATTCTGGCGGTTGTGCAGTCGCTCATCGGTCGCCCTGTGGCCAAAGAGCGCACCATTGAGGAATATGTCGAGATTCTGCGTGGGCGTATAAAGGCGCTTGCGAGTGCGCATGATCAGGTTGCGCGCACCGATGGCGGTGGATTGCTGCGCACCCTGCTGGAGGCCGAACTCGAACCCTACCGACATCAGCCCACTGCCGTCATTCTTGAAGGCCCCAATCTGTGGCTCTCCGGGCCTGCCCTGTCGGTTGCCGCCCTGACATTGCACGAACTGGCAACCAACGCCGCCAAATATGGCGCGCTGTCGGTGCCGAGCGGCAATCTGCATATCCGCTGGTTCATTGACGAGGCTGAAGGCTGCTGGGTGCTTGAATGGACCGAGACAGGCGGCCCCAAAGTCAATCTGCCCAAAGGCAACGGGTTTGGCTCCATTTTGCTCGAACGTGCCATCCCGCATGAACTGGGCGGAACGGCAAAGCGGGAGTTCAGACCGGAAGGCCTTTTCATCTGCCTGACTTTCCCGGCCCGTCATGCTGTTCTGGTGGCCGAGACAGCGACCGTGCCCGAAACTGAAGGGCCGATTGTGGCCGATACCGCCCAGACGGAGCGTCTGCATGCGGCCAATGTGCTTCTGGTCGAGGACCAGCTTTTGATTGCGATGGAAACGGAGCAGGCTCTGAGCACCTATGGTGTGCGTCATATCCGTACCGTCTCGTCGGTCTATGAGGCATTGCAGGCCATCAAGGACCGCTGCCCGGATATTGCGCTGCTCGATTTCAACCTGGGCAAGGAAAACTCTCACGAAGTGGCAACGCTTCTGCGCAAGAAGAATGTGCCGTTCATCTTCGCAACAGGCTATGCCGACCGCACGATGATACCGGCTGAATTCAGGGATGTTCCTGTTTTGCGCAAGCCCTACTCAATCAAGAACGCCGTTCAGGAATTGCTCCGTGTTTTCCCTGAGGGAGGGGACGCCTGAGGCGAGGGACTGCGGCCTTTTCTGCACGAAATTAACAGCGTTTACCGCACCCTGACGTTCTTGACTTGTTCCTGCGCGATGCCCATTTCGGGTGTATGAAGAAGACCCTCGCCGCACGTCTGGAAATCCTCTCCGATGCCGCCAAATACGATGCGTCCTGCGCATCCAGCGGCGCGCGTTCGAAGAAGAAACCGGGCGAGGAAGGGCTGGGCTCCAAGGCGCCCAACGGGATCTGTCATGCCTACACGCCCGATGGGCGCTGTATCTCGCTGCTCAAGATCCTGATGACCAATTTCTGCATCTATGACTGCGCTTACTGCATCAATCGCTCATCGTCGAAAATCGAGCGGACGCGGTTCACAGTCGAGGAGATCATCTGGATTACGCTTGAGTTCTACAGGCGTAACTATATCGAGGGTCTGTTCCTCTCATCGGGCGTCATCCGCTCCTCCGACTATACGATGGAGGAAATGGTCCGCGTGGCGCGCGAACTGCGTCTGGTCCATCATTTTCACGGCTATATCCACCTCAAGACAATCCCCGATGCGGCACCGCACCTCATTGAGGAAGCCGGTCTCTATGCAGATCGCCTTTCCATCAACGTGGAAATGCCGACCGATGCCGGATTGGCGGCTTATGCGCCTGAGAAGGATGCGGGCCATATCCGGCAGAGCATGGGCGCGCTGCGCCTGCGTATCCAGGAGTCAGGCGACAAGACGCTGAGTGGCCGCAAGCCAAGACGCTTTGCGCCGGGTGGCCAGAGTACGCAGATGATCATCGGAGCCGATAAATCGACCGATCGCGATATTCTGCGCAGCAGTGCCTCGCTCTATTCCGGCTATGCGCTGCGTCGCGTCTATTATTCGGCTTTCAGCCCCATCCCCGATGCCTCGCTGGCCTTGCCTGCGCAGTCTCCCCCGCTCCTGCGGGAGCATCGCCTGTATCAGGCGGATTGGATGGTTCGGTTCTATGGGTTCTCCTTCGAAGAGATCGTTGCTGAACGGCAGGATGGCATGCTCGATCTGGAGCTTGACCCAAAGCTCGCCTGGGCTCTGCAAAACCGCGCCCAGTTTCCACTCGATCTGAACCGTGCCAGCCGTGAGATGTTGTTGCGTGTACCCGGCCTTGGTCCGCGCAGTGTCGGTGCCCTGCTTTCGGCGCGCCGTCATCGGATCATCAGGCTGGAAGATGTGGAGCGTCTGAACGTGTCCCTGCGCAAGATCAAACCCTTTGTGGTGACAGCAGATTGGTCGCCTGGACGGCTGATCGACAAGGAGAATCTTGCGGCATCGTTCCGCCCGCAGCCGCAGCAATTGAGCTTGCTGTGAAGTCGATTTCTCTCCCGGTGGATGCCGGGTTTGAACAGTGGCGCAGCACGGCAAGGGCTGCGCTATCAGAGGGGCTGAGGCCGGACGACATCGAATGGATCAATCCTGACGCAGACCAGCCGGAGCTGTTTGGGGCCGCCGAGCCGGTTGCTGCTCTGGAGCTGGCCCCTGCCAACCCGGCCTATTCTGGCGCCCATGTCAGCAAGGCAGGGCTTGCCATGCTTCGTTCGATCCTGCGGTACCGCGATCCAAAGCGTTTCGCCCTTGCCTATCGCCTGCTTTGGCGGCTCCAGACAGAGCCCGCGCTTCCCGCAATTGCCACAGATCCGGATGTGCGTGAGGCCGCGCGTATGGACCACCAGATCCGTCGCGACGCGCATAAGATGAAGGCGTTCCTGCGTTTTCGGGAGGATGGCGCAGAAGAGGGTGCGCGTCGGCATTTCGTCGCCTGGTTCGAGCCAGAGCATTACATTCTTGAGACGGTGGCCCCGTTCTTTGCCGAACGCTTTTCAGACATGGACTGGTTCATTCTAACGCCAATCGGGTCGATCCTTTTCGAGAACGGCAAGGTAGCCATTGAAAGAACGCCGTGCGAGCCGCCGGACCTGAAAGATGATGTCGAGACATTGTGGCATCGCTATTATCAGTCGATCTTCAACCCTGCGCGCATCAAGACAAAGGCGATGCGTTCGGAAATGCCGACCAAATACTGGAAGAACCTCCCTGAGACGCGGCTGATTCCATCAATGCTCGCCAATGCCGAAAACCGTGTGGCAGCTATGGTTGCGTTGCAGAATGATGGAACAGCCCCCGGTTTTCATGAGCGCCATCAGGCCGAATGGCAGCGTAAGGCGGAGGAGGTCAGGGCAACAGAGGCCGGCCTGACGGGACTTCCGGCGCTGGCGACGGCCTTGGAGCGCTGCCAACGCTGCTCATTGTGCCGTCATGCGACACAGGTGGTGCCCGGTATCGGGCCCGAGAACGCATCCCTCATGATGATCGGTGAACAGCCGGGCGATCAGGAGGATTTGCAGGGCAAGCCTTTCGTCGGCCCGGCCGGACAGGTTCTTGACCGTGTTCTTGCAACTGTTGGCATCGAGCGTGAGGATGTCTGGATGACCAATGCGGTCAAGCACTTCAAATTTGTCTCGAAAGGTCGCCGGCGAATTCACCAGACCCCGGACAGAACCGAAATCGTCGCCTGTTCGGACTGGCTTCGTCAGGAAATTGCCCTGGTCCAGCCAAAGCTCATCGTCACGCTGGGTGCAACCGCCTTGCAGTCACTGGAGGGGAAGGGTGCGAGGCTGGGTGCAAGCCGGGGGCATGTGCGCGGCGCCAATGGCCTGCGCCCGCCAAGCCTTGCTACCATCCACCCGTCCTATCTGCTTCGCCTCCCGGACCCGCAGCGGGCGCGGGAGGAGGAAGAACGGTTCGAGCAGGAACTCGCCATCGCGCGCGACTGGCTCGGTGCGTAGCAGGCAGCCACCTAGCCCGCGCATTTCAGCGGCCTCCTGACGAAACTCGAAAAGCGCGACGGCTGTCGTCGCGCTCCTTATCCTCTCCCGCGTGTTGACGCCGCGTCCGCACCGCTCCCGGTACGCTTCAGCTTTCCTGTGTTTCGCGCATCCAGACTGCGGCATTGCCCGGCAGGAAGCCCGGCTTCTCGATAGGGTGGCTGGCCAGAATGATGTCGCCCTTTGGAAGATAGACAGGATCGCTGCCACAGTTCAGCACGACGCGGATCGGGCCATTCGTGAACTCGACCACGTTGCGGCGTTCCTCCGCCCAGCTGAGTTCACCATGACCGAGCCCGGCGGCTTTACGTTCGGCAAGCAGCGCGCGATAGAGCGCGAGTGTTGAGTCAGGGTCCTTTTCCTCTACCGAGACCGCATAGTTCTTGTAGTGATCGGGCTGGGGCAGCCAGAGTTTGCCTGTTTCATTGAAGCCGAGCGATGGCCCCTTGTCGCTCCACGGCAGGGGGATTCGGCAACCGTCGCGACCGATTTCCTTGCCATCGGTGCGGAAAAAGGCGGGATCCTGCCGGTACTTCCGGTCCAGCGTGGTGTGATCCGGCAGGCCAAGCTCTTCTCCCTGATACAACGTGGCTGAACCAGGCAGGGCAAGCGTCATGAAGATCACGGCCCGTGCCCTGCGCAGGCCGAGCGCCTCGTCAGGTTGCTCATGAGCCGCATCGATTCCCTGCGGGCGTGCGCCGGCGTCCTTCAGGCCCAGCCGTGAGGCATGGCGTACGGTGTCATGGTTGGACATGACCCATGCTGTTATGGCGCCAACCTTATGCATGGCCTCAAGGGAGTCGGTGATGATTTCTCGATACTTGGCAGCGTTCCAGCGACAGAGGAGATAGTCGAAGTTGAATGTCTGCTGCATCTCGTCGGGTCGGACGTAGCGTGCAAGGCGTGAGAGCGGCTTGACCCAGGCCTCGGCAATCAGCATCCGGTCACCGGGGTAACTGGCCAGAAGCTTATGCCAGCTGCGATAGATTTCATGCACGCCGTCGCGGTCCCACATGGGGGCGTCGCTCGGGGTCTTGTCGTCATCCTCGCCCACCATCGTGGCGCGCTCGGTATAGGGCGGAAGGCCTTTTTCCTTGATCAGACCGTGAGCCACGTCGATGCGGAAGCCGTCGACGCCGCGATCCAGCCAGAAACGCAGTACGGACTCGAATTCTGTCCGGACCTCGGGATTGTCCCAGTTCAGGTCGGGCTGACAGCTATCGAACAGATGCAGATACCATTGCCGGGGTTTGCCGTCCTCGCGCTCAGGTTCACGTGTCCAGGCGATCCCGCCAAAGACGCTCTGCCAGTTATTGGGTGGCTCATCGCCATTCTCTCCCTTGCCGTCGCGAAACAGATAACGCGCACGGGCGACACTACCGGGTTCGGAAGCCATGGCTTCCTTGAACCAGACATGCTGATCGGAGGTATGGTTGGGCACCATGTCGGCAATGACGCGCAGACCATGATCATGCGCCTGCTTGATCAGCGCTTCGTAGTCATCGACCGTGCCGAAAATCGGGTCGATCTTTCGATAATCGGAAATGTCGTAACCCGCATCCCCCTGCGGGGACTGGAAGCAGGGCGAGATCCACAAGGCGTCGATCCCGAGATGCTCGAGATAGGGCATATGGCTGATGATGCCGGGTAGATCGCCGATGCCATCACCATTGGAGTCTGCAAACGAGCGTGGATAGACCTGGTAAATGACCGCGTCTTTCCACCAGACAGGATTTGAACCGTTCTGAGACATCGCATTGTTTTCCATGAGATTAGTCTCAGGAAACATCTGGCTGGCAGCCGGGTTGGGTCAGTCACACTAAATTGCACCGATCCACCCACCCCGCGGGATGGATGGATCGCAGATTTCAGATCAATTGCCGCCAGACAAAAGGCGAGGACGACTTACTTCTGATACCCCGCCTGACGGATGACGCGATTGGTGGCGGCATTGGCGGCTGAAAGGCCAGCGTCAACGGTGGTTGAGCCTGCCAGAACAGAGGCGATTGTCTGGCCAACCTGCGTGCCGATGCCCTGGAACGGGGTGATATCGACAAACTGAGCCCCGACATAGGGGCGCGGCTGGGCCGTCTGGCCTGAGGGGTTCGAGCTTTCGATGGCCTTCAGCACGAAAGAAGAGAAGGGTGCGACCTTCTGGTATTCAGCAGACTGATAGGACGAGCTGCGCGTGCCGGGGGGAATATTCACCCAGCCATCCGTCTTGGCCACAAGCTGGATATATTCCTTGGACGTCGCCCACTGGATGAACGTGCTGGCGGCCTCGGCATGGGTGGACGATGCCGGAATGGCAAGGTTCCACGACCAGAGCCAGGTCGGACCACCCTTGAAACTGCCGGTGGGCAGGGAGGCAAAACCGACCTTGTCAGCCACAGAACTCTGCTTGGGGTCGAATACCGTGCCCGCTGCACTGGTGGCATCGACCCAGATGGCGCAATGCCCGGTGGCGAAGAGGGACAGGTTCTCATTGAACCCGTTTGCACTGGCACCCGGCGGGCCGAAATGCTTGAGTATGGAGCTGTAATAGGTGATGGCGTTATGCCAGGCCGGGGTATTGAGCGTCGGTTTCCAGCTCATATCGAACCACTGGCCGCCAAAGCTCGTGACCATGGTGGTGACCACCGTCATGTTTTCGCCCCAGCCCGGTTTGCCGCGCAGGCAGATGCCATAGGTATCGGTCGATTTGTCGGTCGTCTTGGCGGCAAAGTCGCGGATCTGGTCCCAGCTTGGCGTTTCGGGCATCGTGATCCCGGCCTTGGCGAAGAGATCCTTGCGATAAAGCGTCATGACGCTCTCGGCATAGAAGGGCAGGGCATAGACCTTGCCTTCGTAGCTCACGCTCTCACGCACAGGCGCGATGATGTCCGGCAGGTCATAGGCAGCAGACAGATTATCGAATTTATAGAGCCAGCCCTGCTTCGCCCAGAGCGGAACCTCGTAATTGCCGATGGTGAGGATGTCGAACTGACCGGCATGAGTAGCAATATCGGTCGTCACGCGCTGACGCAGCACGTTTTCCTCAAGCGTGACCCAGTTGAGATGGATATCGGGATGCGCCTTCTCGAATACGCCCGACAGCTTGCGCATCTCGATCATCTGCACGTTGTTGACGGTCGCAATCGTCAGGGTCGTATCGGCCTTGGCCTGGGCGCCAAGTCCCAGCCCGAGGGCGGCGCTGGCCAGAAGCAGGGATTTCTTCATGTGGGCTGTCCTTGGAAAAACTCTGGTGAGGTAAGGCGCCAGGATCGGTTCTGGCTGGCAGCAGAGATGTCTGCCATGCGGGACAGGCGAAGCCATGTTCCGCGAGCGAGCTGGGTTAAATGTAACAGGTATGGCCCGCCGCCAGACGCTCGAGGAGGCGTGAACCAGGCAAGGTGATGTCAGGGCCGTTAATGGCTGAAACGATATGATGCCTGAGCATGGGCTACGTGACTCTTGGCGTTCGGGTTCCTGCGCCGCATTCCCTGAGGAAACGCGCCAGCACACGCTGTCATCCTTTCGGCAAATTAACAAGAAGATGACAAGCTCGTAACATGAATGTGTTATGCATGTCCGTGCCCAGTGGAAAGCGTGGGCATTGGCAGGTCGCCTTTCAGGGCGAGAGCTGTAGAGGCTCTGTAACAATGCATACAATCTGTAGTGCTTTCGCCCTAGTTCTCCGCATTCTTCTTGCTAATACGGAGGTCAAGGACATCGTTTTTGGTGTCTTCACAAATATAGGAAGTCGACGAGCATGATCTCGAAGAAAACTTTCTGCATGTTGGCGCTGGCTGCCGCGCCTTCTTTTGCGGCGATCGCTTATGCGCATGCACCTGCTCCCGTACCGAACGGTCCTGTTCCCCCGCCGCCGGGCCATATGGGCATGATGATGCCCCCGCCGCTGATGGGCATGCTGCGCGGTGTTGATCTGACAAAGGAGCAGCGCGACAAGATCCATGCTCTCATGCATGCCCACCGTCAGGATCGTCGCGAGGCGATGCACCAGCGTCGTGATCTGGACACCCAGATTGGCGCCCTGCTTCTTGCCAAGGGGCCTGTCGACAAGGCGAAGCTCGATGGGCTGATCAAGCAGAAGGAGGCCCTGAATGCCAAGGATGAAGAGGCGATGGCCGCCGATGCCGTGGCGATCCATGATGTTCTGACACCCGAGCAGCTCGACAAGGCCCGCGTGACGCAGGATAAGCTCGACGCGCTTGAAGGCCAGATCCGTGATCTGCTGCGTCCCCCCCATGTAAAGGGCGCCGCCGACAAGGATGACGACGACGCACCCTGATCCTGCAACGCCGCGAGGTGCTGCCGAGGGGGCGGGTAGCTGCCCCTGAAGGTCGGGTCCATGACGATCAGTGCTGCTCAGCTTGTGTTGGTCGGGCGGCCTGATTGATGTGTGACCGGGAAGAAGAGGGGCAGGTGGAGCGGATCGCTGTCCTGCCTGCCCCTTTTTCTGTCATCGTGATGCTGAAACGAGGGCAGGCGGGCGCAGGGCAGGTTTTGCCTTGACTTTGCCGCCCCACCCCTTTAGCTCCCTGTCCAGATTTGAAACGCCACCTCGCGAAGACTCGCGCAGTGGCGTCTTTCTGTTGCTTATAAGGGTTCAACGTGTTCGACACGCTTTCTGGCAAGCTTTCCGGTGTATTTGAGGGTCTGTCCAAGCGCGGCAGGCTGTCCGAGGCGGATGTTGCCGAAGCGATGCGTGAAGTGCGTCTGGCTATGCTGGATGCCGACGTGGCGCTCCCCGTTGTGCGTGACTTCGTCAACAAGGTGAAGGAAAAGGCCGTCGGGACGGAGGTGCTCGAAAGCATTTCTCCCGGTCAGGCTGTTGCCAAGATCGTCAATGATGCCCTGATCGAGGCGCTTGGCGGTGCGGGCAATGTGCCGCTGAACCTTGCTGCTGCGGCTCCGGTGCCCGTCCTGATGGTCGGTCTGCAGGGCTCGGGCAAGACCACGACATCGGGCAAGATTGCCCTGCGCCTTCTGACCCGTGAGCGCAAGCGCGTTCTGCTGGCCTCGCTCGACGTGCAGCGTCCTGCCGCGCAGCTCCAGCTTCAGCAGTTGGCCGAGCGCGTCGGCGTGGGCTCGCTTCCCATCATCGCTGGCCAGCAGCCTGTCGAGATTGCGAAGCGCGCTCTCGAGACGGGTCGTCGCGAAGGCTATGACGTCGTCATTCTCGATACGGCAGGTCGTCTGTCGATCGACGAAGCCCTGATGCAGGAAGTGCGCGACGTACGTGACGCGACCAGTCCGGTCGAGACGCTGCTCGTGGTCGATGCCATGACGGGTCAGGACGCGGTGAACACCGCGCAGCGCTTCAACGAGGCGGTCGGCATCACCGGTGTCGTCATGACCCGTATGGATGGCGATGCGCGTGGTGGTGCGGCGCTGTCGATGCGTGCCATCACCGGTGCGCCCATCAAGCTGGTGGGTCTGGGCGAAAAGCTCGAGGCGCTGGACGATTTCTATCCCGAGCGTGTGGCTGGTCGTATTCTCGGCCTTGGCGATATCGCCGGGCTGGTCGAGAAGGCCAGCGAGACGCTCGACCATGAAGAGAGCGAACGCGTCGCCAAGAAGATGATGGCGGGCAAGTTCGACCTCGACGATTATGCCTCGCAGCTGCGTCAGATCGGCAAGATGGGCTCCATCTCCGGTATCATCGGCATGCTGCCCGGTATGGGTAAGCTGAAGGACAAGCTTGGCGATCAGGATCTCGATACCTCGATCTTCCGGCGTCATCAGGCCATCATTTCCTCGATGACCAAGGACGAACGCAAGACGCCCTCGATCATCAAGGCCTCCCGCAAGAAGCGTATTGCTGCCGGTTCCGGCACGACGGTTCAGGAGGTCAACAAGTTGCTCAAGCAGTTTGACGACATGTCCACCATCATGAAGCGCATCAGCAAGATGGGCCTCGGTGGCATGAAGCAGATGCTTTCCGGTCTCATGTCGGGCGGTGCTCCCGGCGGGCGGCCCGGCGGTGGCTTTGGCGGCCCGCGTCGCTAACCCCAACCGGCATGATTTTCACATAGTTTTCGATACCCTGGAGTAAAAATATGAGCGTTAAGATCCGCCTTTCGCGCGCTGGTGCCAAGAAGCGTCCGTACTACCACATCGTGATTGCTGACAGCCGTAGCCCCCGCGATGGCCGCTTCATCGAGAAGGTTGGCGCCTACAACCCGATGCTGCCTTCCGACCATGCTGACCGCATCCGTCTGAACGACGAGCGCATCAAGCACTGGCTGTCGAACGGTGCGCAGGCGACCGATCGCGTTGCCCGCTTCCTTGGCAATGCCGGCCTGATCGAGAAGCCCGTTTACAACGAGCAGCCCAAGCAGTCCGCGCCGAAGAAGCGCGCCCAGGAGCGTGCAGCCGCCAAGGCCGCAGCCTGAGCCATAGACCAGGGATAGGCTTCAGTATTCCATGACGACCGTCAGCGCCCCTTCGGATGTATCGAAAGATATTCTGGTCGCGACCGTGGGCAGGCCCCATGGCGTGAAGGGGCTCGTGCATCTTTTCGCGGCAACCGATGATCCGGCTTCGGTCGAGGATATCGGGGCATTGCATGACGAGAAGGGGCGCGTATGGCGGGCGGAATGGCAGGGTCATGGCATCGCGCGTCTGTTCGACGCGTCGGGTCGCCCCGTTACCGACCGCGATGAAGCGTCGCGTCTCGTGAACCTCAAGCTCTATGTCGGCCGGGACTGCCTGCCCGATACGGATGAGGACGAGTTCTATCATGCCGATCTGATCGGGCTGCGCGCCGAAACCCGCGAGGGCACGGTGCTGGGCACGGTTGCGGTCATTCATGATTACGGCGCGGGTGTCAGCCTCGAAATCACGGCCGCAGGGCAGGATGGCAAGGGTCAGGATCTGATCGTGCCCTTCACCCATGCCTGTGTGCCCGAAATCCTGTTCGATCAGGGCCGGATCATTGTCGAGCCGCCGCATGAGGTGGAAGTCGAGGGTGATCTGTCGGGCAAGGCCGATGTGGCGGTGCGTTCATGACCTGGCGCGCTGACATTCTCACCCTTTTCCCGGACATGTTTCCGGGGCCGCTGGGGTTCTCCCTGGCGGGGCGGGCGCTTGAAGAAGGCGTCTGGTCTCTGGGTGTGCATGATCTGCGTGACTTTGGACGTGGGCGTCATCGCGCCGTGGATGACACGCCATTCGGCGGTGGTGCGGGCATGGTGCTTCGGGCCGATGTGGTTGCCGAAGCGCTGGACTCGATCGAGGCCGATGGCCGACCGGTCATCTACCCGACGCCGCGTGGCGCGCGCCTGACACAGGCGCAGTCGCGCGAGTTCGCGTCGGGTGACGGGGTTGTGGTGCTGTGCGGGCGCTTCGAGGGCGTTGACGAGCGTGTTCTGGAGCGACGCAATGTCGTGCAGATTTCGCTTGGCGATTTCGTGCTGTCGGGCGGGGAAATCCCTGCCTATGCACTGCTCGATTCCTGCGTGCGCCTTCTGCCCGGTGTGATGGGGTCCGAGCTGAGCGATGCCGAAGAGAGCTTCGGTGACGGTCTGCTTGAATACCCGCATTACACCAAGCCAGCCTCATGGGATGGCATGGATGTGCCGGACATCCTGCTTTCTGGACATCATGCTGCGATTGCGGCCTGGCGTCACGAGCAGGCCTGCCTTGTGACACAGGCCAGACGCCCCGACCTCTGGGCGGCCTATGCTGAAGCCAAGACCAACAGATAAATTTTCGTTTTCTCGGAGAAGTACCATGAACATTGTCCAGCAGTATGAGGCGCGCGAAATCGAGCGTCTGACCGCCGCCCGTCCGGTTCCCGAATTCCAGGCCGGTGACACCGTGCGCGTTGGCGTGCGCGTTGTTGAAGGCACGCGTGAGCGCGTACAGGCCTATGAAGGCGTTGTGATTGCCCGTTCCAACAAGGGCCTGAACAGCAACTTCACGGTTCGCAAGATTTCGAACGGTGAAGGCGTTGAGCGTATCTTCCCGCTCTACTCCCCCTCCATCGCCGAGATCGCTGTTGTCCGTCGCGGCAAGGTGCGTCGTGCAAAGCTGTATTACCTGCGTGAGCGTAGCGGCAAGTCGGCTCGTATTGCCGAGCGTCCCCGTGACGTTGCCAAGACGGCTTCCTAAATCAGGATAGTCGAAACCGGTTCATGACAAAGGAGAGTACGGTGGCGCGAACATTGTTCGATAAAATCTGGGATGACCATGTGGTCGAACGCCTCCCGGACGGCACCTGCATCCTATACATAGACCGGCACCTTCTCCATGAGGTGACAAGCCCGCAGGCTTTCGAAGGTCTGCGGATGTCCGGGCGGCGCCTGCGTCGTCCGGATGCGACGGTGGCCGTGGTCGATCACAATGTGCCGACTTCGGACCGCTCGCTGCCGATCGAGGAGCCGGAATCCCGGCTCCAGATCGAAACGCTCGAAAAGAACGTTGCCGAATTCGGCGTTCCCTATTTCAAGCTGCGCTCGAAAGACCAGGGGATCGTGCATGTGGTGGGACCCGAACAGGGCATCTCCCTGCCTGGCATGACCATTGTCTGCGGTGACAGCCATACCTCGACCCATGGTGCGATGGGGGCGCTTGCCTTCGGTATCGGCACTTCCGAGGTCGAGCACGTCATGGCTACGCAGACCCTGCTGCAGAAGCCGGCCAAGAACATGCGTATCACGGTGGCAGGCCAGGTTGGCCCCGGCGTGACGGCCAAGGACATCATGCTGGCGATCATCGGAAAGATCGGGACCGCTGGCGGGACCGGCCATGTGATGGAGTTCGCAGGCGACGCCATCCGTGCGCTCGACATGGCCGGGCGCATGACGCTGTGCAACATGTCGATCGAAGCAGGTGCCCGCGCCGGGTTGATTGCGCCGGACGAGACGACCTTTGCCTATGTCGAGGGCCGCCGCTTTGCCCCCAAAGGCGAAGATTTCGAGAAGGCCTGCGCCTATTGGCGTACGCTGGCCACCGATGAGGGCGCCGTGTTCGACACTGAGGTGACGCTCGATGCCGCCTCCATCCAGCCCAATCTGACCTGGGGCACCAGCCCTGAGGACGTGATTGCCATTGATGGTGTCGTGCCCGATCCGGCAAGCTGCAACGATCCGGCCCGTGCGCGTCAGGTACAGCGTATGCTCGACTATATGGGTCTCGAAGCCGGTCAGAAGATCGCCGGGACCAAGATCGACGTAGCGTTCATCGGCTCCTGCACCAATAGCCGCATCGAGGATCTACGCTCGGCAGCCGCCATTGCCAAGGGCCGCCATGTGGCCCCGGGCGTGCGCGCCATGGTCGTGCCGGGTTCGGGCCATGTGAAGGCCGCTGCCGAGGCCGAGGGGCTGGACCAGATCTTTCTCGACGCCGGATTTGAATGGCGCGAGGCCGGGTGCTCGATGTGTCTGGGCATGAACCCGGACAAGCTGACATCCGGCCAGCGCTGTGCCTCGACCTCGAACCGTAATTTCGAAGGGCGTCAGGGGCCGGGTGGCCGGACGCATCTCTGCTCGCCAGCGATGGCGGCGGCGGCGGCGGTCACAGGCTGCTTTGTCGATGTGCGGGAGATGGCATAATGGACAAGTTCACCACACTCACCGCCATTGCGGCCCCGATGCCGGTCGAGAACATCGACACGGACCAGATTATCCCGGCACGTTTTCTCAAGACCATCCAGCGCAGCGGCCTTGGCAAGAACGCCTTTGCCGCGCAGCGCTACAACGAGGATGGGTCGGAGAAGCCGGAATTCGTGCTGAATCGCGAGCCTTACCGCCAGGCCGAGATTCTGGTCACGCTGGACAATTTCGGCTGCGGGTCCTCGCGTGAACACGCGCCCTGGGCGCTGCTGGATTTCGGTATCCGCTGCGTGATTGCGCCGAGCTTTGCAGATATCTTCTTCAATAACTGCTTCAAGAACGGGATCCTCCCGATCCGTCTGCCGCGCGAAATCTGTGAGAGCCTCATGGAAGATGCGCAGATGGGGGCCAATGCCCGCATCACTGTCGATCTTGAGAAGCAGGTCGTTCAGCGCCCCGATGGCAGCACCATTGCCTTTGATGTTGATGCGTTTCGCAAGCACATGCTGATCGAGGGGCTCGATGATATCGGGCAGACCCTGCAGCATGACAGTGCCATCGCGTCCTTCGAGCAGAAGCGTCAGAGAGATGAATCCTGGCGCCCCACCATTGTGATGGAGACGGTTTCGTGAGCCAGGCCCATAAGCTACTCGTTCTTCCCGGTGACGGGATTGGCCCCGAGGTCATGCGCGAAGTCGTCAAGATTGCGCGCTGGCTGGACGAGGCCAAGGGCCTCAAGCTGGACATGACGGAAGAGCTCGTCGGAGGGGCTTCGCTGGCAGTTCACGGCGTGCCATTGCGCCCTGAAGTCGTAGCGCTGGCCAAGGAAGCCGATGCCGTGCTGTTCGGCTCGGTTGGCGATCCGAAATGGAGCGAGGTCTCGTTCGACAAGCGTCCCGAGGCGGCTATTCTGGGCCTGCGTCAGGAACTCGAGCTTTTCGCCAATCTGCGCCCGGCTCAGGTCTTTCCGCCTCTGGTCAATGCCTCCTCGCTGAAGCCGGAACTCGTGGCCGGTCTCGACATCATGATCGTTCGCGAGACGGTGGGTGGCATCTATTTTGGCGAGCCACGTGGCATCGAAACGCTGGCCGATGGCTCACAGCGCGGAATCAATACCGAAGTCTATACGACCTCGGAAATCGAGCGCGTGGCCCGTGTTGCGTTCGAACTGGCCCGCCTGCGCGATAATCGCGTCTGCTCGGTCGAGAAGTGCAACGTGATGGAGAGCGGCCTGCTGTGGAAGCAGGTTGTGACCGCGCTGCATGCGCGCGAGTACAGCGATGTCACGCTCAGCCATATGCTTGCCGATAACTGCGCCATGCAGCTGGTTCGCAACCCGAAGCAGTTCGACGTGATCGTGACCGGCAATCTGTTTGGTGACCTTCTTTCCGATCTGGCCTCCATGCTGACCGGCTCGCTGGGCATGCTGCCCTCGGCCACGCTGGGCCCGGTGCAGGAGAGCGGCAAGCGCCATGCGCTGTACGAGCCCATTCATGGTTCGGCACCGGATATTGCAGGGCAGGGTATTGCAAACCCGCTGGCACAGATCCTCTCTTTCGCCATGCTGCTGCGTTATTCGCTTCAGCGTGAAGACGAGGCCTGCCTGATCGAGAAGGCGGTATCAAATGTGCTCGCCAGTGGCTTGCGCACGGCCGATATCATGTCCGATGGTATGAACCGCGTCGGCACCGAGGAAATGGGCGCCGCTGTTCTTCAGGAAATGCAGAAGCTGGCCTGAGAGCCAGCCGGAGGAAGATATGTCCCTGATCGCTGCCCGGCTCAACCGGATCTCCCCCAGCCAGACGATCGCCATCACGCAGAAAGCGCGGGCCCTGAAAGAAGCAGGGCGGGACATTATCAGCCTCTCTGCCGGTGAGCCGGATTTCGACACACCGCAAAACGTCAAGCAGGCCGCCTGCGACGCCATCGCCCGTGGCGAGACGCGCTACACGGACGTTGCCGGTACGGCCCCGCTGCGCAAGGCGGTTGCCGCCTGGCTGAACCGCGATTTCGGCCTTGATTACAAGGCCGAAGAGATTGTCGTCTCCACTGGCGGCAAGCAGGTCATCTATGACGTGTTCACGGCTACGCTCGATGCCGGGGACGAGGTGATCATCCCGGCACCGGCCTGGGTCTCCTATCCCGATATTGTGGCGCTGGCCGATGGCACGCCTGTCATCGTTCAGACGAAGCCCGAGAAGGGCTTCCGGCTCGACGCTGAAGCCCTTCGTGCCGCGATCACGCCCAGGACCAAGTGGCTGGTGCTCAACTCGCCCTGCAACCCGACCGGCGCGGTCTATTCCGAAGCCGATCTGCGTGCGCTGTGCGACGTGCTGCTCGATCACCCGCGCATCTGGGTGCTGACCGACGATATCTATGCCAAGCTGGTCTATGACGGCCATGTGAGCAAGACACTGGTACAGGTCGAGCCGAAGCTGCGCGAGCGCGTGGTGACCATGAATGGTGTGTCCAAGGCCTATGCCATGACGGGCTGGCGCATCGGTTTTTCGGCTGCGCCGGTCGAACTGACCAAGGCGCTCATCAAGCTTCAGGGACAGAGCACGAGCAATCCTTGCTCTATCGCTCAGGCCGCAGCGCTTGAGGCTGTGACAGGACCGCAGGATTTCATCGGTGAGATGGTGTCAGTCTATCAGGGCCGACGTGATCTGGTGCTGTCCATGCTGGCTCAGGCACCGGGTCTGACCTGCACAAGACCAGAGGGCGCATTCTATGTGTTTCCCTCCATCGCGGGGCTGATCGGCAAGAAGACAACGTCCGGCAAGGTCATCGAGAATGACGAGGTCTTTGTCACTGAACTGCTTGAGGAGACGGGTGTGGCGGCTGTTCATGGCAGTGCCTTCCTGACGCCTGGATATTTCCGTATCTCTTATGCGACCGATACCGAGAGCCTGCGCGAGGCTTGCACCCGTATCCAGCGCTTTTGCGCCTCTCTGAGCTGAGGCAGTGAGTTTTCGTCTTGCGCAGCGCCTGCACGGCCTGCCGCAGCCTGCCACCATAGCCATGTCCGCCAAGGCGCGCGCCCTGCGTGCGGCGGGTGTGGATGTGATTTCTCTCGCATTGGGCGAGCCCGATTTTCCTTCACCGCCTGAGGCGGTGGAGGCGGCTTATCAGGCGGGGCTGCGCGGCGATACGAAATATCCGCCCGTTGGCGGCCAGCCCGCGCTCAAGGCAGCCGTTGCGAAGAAATTCCTCGACGAAAACGGGCTAAGCTACGCGCCGGATGAAATTCTGATCGGCAATGGCGGCAAGCAGCTCATCTATAATGCGTTTGCCGCAACCATCGATCCGGGCGACGAGGTGATTGTCCCTGTGCCCTATTGGGTGAGTTATCCGATCATCGCGCAGATGATGGGTGGCGTTGCGGTTCCGGTACCCTGCCTCGAAAGCGATCGGTTTCGACTGCGTGCCCTGGCTTTGCGCGCTGTGATCACGCCGCGCACACGCTGGCTGGTTCTCAATTTTCCGAACAATCCAAGCGGGGCCATTCTCGAACGCGACGATCTGGAGGCGATCGCCGCCGTGCTGCGTGACGCACCGCATGTTCTGGTCATGGCCGATGAGATCTATGAGCATCTGACCTTCGACGGACGCCGTCATGTGTCTCTCGCTTCTGTTGCACCGGATCTGAAAGACCGTATCCTGACGATCAATGGCATGGCCAAGGCCTATGCCATGACCGGATGGCGCGTCGGTTTTTGTGGTGGGCCTCAGCCCTTGATCAAGGCCATGACAAGCATCCAGAGCAACGCGACGTCAGGCATCTGCACACTGGCGCAGGCGGGGGCAGTGGCCGCACTGGCCACACCGGCGGCGGGACGCGATGCCATGCGCGATGTGTATCAGCAGCGGCGCGACATTGTTGTCACTGCCCTGCGCGCCATGAAGCATGTCTCCTGCGCCATGCCGGAGGGCGCTTTCTATGCGTTTCCGGGCATTGGTGTGGCGCTTGGCAAGACCACAGCCAAGGGGCGCGTTCTGACCGATGATGTCGCGTTTGCCGAGGCGCTTCTGGAAGAGGCGCATGTGAGTGTGGTGCCGGGCAGTGCCTTCGGTCAGCCCGGTCACATCCGTCTCTCCGTCGCCGCTTCGGATGATATGCTGCGCGAAGCCTGTCAGCGTCTCTCGCATTTTCTCGATACGCTGGGTTGACCATCTTTATGGGGGCAGTATCGCCCTCGGGGTTGTCAAGCCGGGTGCGGGTCAAACCTGCTTTGGCCAAAGGGGCGACGTCTGGACGTTCGCTTCGGGGGATGCGACCATGAGGCATGATCACACCCTTTCCAGAATTCAATACGCTTGATTTTCCCACCCCGAGCCGTGAGAGCCTCGATCAGGCTTACGTGGTGATCAGCGAGACACTCGATTCCGGTGATATCGCTTCGGCCATCGCCCTGTTCGATACGCAGCGCCGCGCCTATGAATCCTGGTCCGCGCTGGTCGAACTGCGTTTCGCTCAGGATACGCGTAATGCCGATTATGTGGCGGCTCGCGACTATGCCGATACGCTGACGCCTTACGCAACCGGGCTTGAGACCGATATCAAGAAGCGCCTCCTCGCGTCGCGGGAAGAGACCGCGAAGCATCTCTCCGCTCATGTGCTTTCCTTGTGGGAGGCCGATATCACCACCTTCGATGAGCGTATCGAGAATATGCTGGCGGAAGAGGCCCGTCTTTGTGCGGAGTACACGGCGCTTCTCGCAGCGGCCGAGATTCCGTTTCGTGGCGAGACGCACAACCTCTCCGGCATCGAGCCATTCCAACAGGAGTCGGATCGCGCCACGCGTCATGAGGCTGAAGCGGCGCGCTGGGGCTTTTACGAAGCAAATAGTGAGACGCTGGACCGGATCTTCGACGATCTGGTGCGCGTACGCGTCGCGATGGCCCAGACGCTCGGCTTCGACTCCTATGTCGAACTAGGTTACCGCCGCATGCGGCGTACGGATTATACGGCGGCAGATGTGGCCCGTTTCCGCGAGCGTATTGCCACCCATGTAACGCCGCTGGTTCAGGCCCTGCTGCAGCGCCGTCAGCTTGAAATGGGATGGGACAGTCTGAAGGCCTGGGATGAGGCCCTGGTCGACCCACGAGGGAATCCGGGCCCGGCTGGCGATTATGATCTGATGATCACCCGTGCCCGCGAGATGTTCTCACGCCTCGATGAAAGCGGTGAAATGGCCGCGTTCTTCGCTGAAATGGTCGAGCGCGACTATGTCGATCTCAAAAACCGTGGCGGGAAGGCCGGGGGTGGTTTCTGTACGTCGTTCTCCACGCAGGGTACGCCATTCATCTTTGCCAATTTCAACGGAACACATGGCGATATCGGCGTATTCACCCATGAGATGGGGCATGCCTATCAGAACTGGAAAAGCCGCTCACAACCCGTGATCGACATGCTCTGGCCCACCATGGAGGCAGCCGAGATCCATTCGATGGGGTTGGAGTTCCTGACCTGGCCAGAAATCGACTTGTTGGTGGAAGATGGGGCAGGCGAGCGTTATCGCCGACTGCATCTGATCGAGAGCCTGTGCTTCCTGCCCTATGGCGCCTGTGTCGATCATTTCCAGCACGAGATTTACACCCACCCGGAAATGACACCGCAGGAACGCCACGCAACATGGCGGCGTCTGGAACAGCAATACATGCCCTGGCGTGATTGGGGCGATCTGGCCTATCCGGCCAAGGGCGGCCGCTGGCAGGCTCAGCGCCACATCTATAATTCGCCGTTCTATTATATCGATTACACGCTCGCGCTATGCGTGGCATTGCAGATCTGGCTGATTGCCCAGGTCGATGCACCACGTGCGCGCGATCTGTATCGCGGCCTCTGCGAGGTCGGCGGGAGCGAGGCTTTCTGCACCATCGTGCGTCAGGCCGGGCTGACTGTGCCGTTCGAGGACGATGCCCTGGCTGAGATTGTGCATGAGGCCGAGCAGATGCTCATGATGTGACGATGGTAAGATGATCCGGCGCGGCCGGATCAGGTATCGCGCCGACCCAGCCCCTTGGCATCCGTGGTTCGGGGCAGGTCGGTGCGATCGGGCGCGTCAGCCGCGGCGATTCCATTTGTCCAGCAGGTCGAGCACGGCCTGTGTGGACATGGCACGGGCATTGCCCAGCGTGTTCGCCCCATCGGCATTGAGCAAGGTACGCCCCGGTGTGACGATCAGGACTGTGGGCACTTCGTGAATGGTCACGCCGTATTGCTTGGCGATGTCGAGATTCTGGTCGATGCGACCGACATTGACCGGCACGACAACGAATTGCGATTCGAGCCACTGTGCCACTTCGGGCTGCTCGAAGATGCCAGCAAGCATGCGGCAGTCAGGGCACCAGTTGCCGCCAAAATCGATCAGAACCTTGCGCTTGGTGCGGGCCGCGGTGGCGAAGGCTTCCTCAACCTGCTTTTTGGCCAGTGCGATATCCGGATAGACATCCTTCGCCGGAGTGATCTGCACATCCTTGTCGAGCACCGGCGGCGCGGGTGGCCCGTCCTCTGCATAAGCCACGTTGCTGGTGAGGGCAGGGGCCGCCACAGAGAGCGTCGAGAGACCGAGTGCAAGGGACGTCAAAACACCGAATTTGCGATGGAACACGAGGCGGGCCTTTCGGGTGGCAGAGGCATTCGGGCAGGACAGCTGGACCAGAGGTCCGGAGATAAAAACGCCTGTCCGATGGCGGGGGGTTGAAAGTCTGACAGAGTATGAAATGTTCCCTGTCCCGTGGGAATACAAGAGAGCGAGGAACGCATCATGAAACAGCGCCAGCCAGTGGGCGAGCCGGGCACAGAGGTCTCGATCACCACAACCCTGCTGCGCACTATCGGGCTTGTCGGCCTGACGCTCGTCCTTGCCTGCCTGATTCGTTTCGTGCCCTTTCTCTCCCACGGCGTTCAGTTCATCGCAGGAACGCAAATCTGGCAGAAGCTCTATGCATTGCTTGGCATCGATACGAGCCTCGGGCGTGAGCAGCTTATCCTGATCGGGATCATGATGGCCTGCTTTATTGTGGCTTTGGCGGTGCAGACCGGTCTGGTTTACGCGTGGTCGCGTTTCCGGCGCTGAGAGCGCCAGGCCAACACGGCGAGCAGCAGCCAGGACAGCATCGTGAGCGTGCCGCCCCAGGGCGCAATGAAACCGAGGGCTGGGCCGTTCAGGGCCAGCATCACCACCGGGGCAACGAAAAGGACCATGCCGAGCGCCATGAGGTAGGCTGCCCAGCGCAGGTCATTCCAGCCGCTCAAGGCAATGCCCAAAAGAGCGATGGCGTGCCACATGAGCATCTCGACCCCTCGTGCCAGCATGGCTCTGCCGCCGGCAATGAAATGCGTATCCGGCAGATGGGCATCGAGCGCAGCCAGCATGACGCCGGCACAGCCGGACAGCCCCGCCAGGGTCAGAATCAAACATTGCCATCTCATCATGGGAAGCACACTCTTCATTACTGCGCGGTTCAACCGGGAAAACAAACCTTTACCACGCGCGTTGCACCGCCGGGATAACGAGAAAGAGGGAACGCCCATGAAATTCGGATTAAGACCAGAGCTGCGTGTCGGTCTTGCGCTTTTACCGCTTTGTGCCTGCACGCCGGCCTATCCGAAGCTGCCCCCTCTTCCTGACAAGGCCCCGCCTTTCACGACGGCCGATGCTGCCTTCCTGCAGCAGGCGAACGAGCATGACCTGACACAGATCGCGCTGGCAAAGCTGACGGTCGATCATGCGCGATCAAACGACGTGAAGACGCTGGGCCAGGACGCGCTCAAGGATTACGAGGCCCATCGCAAGACGCTTTCGACACTGGCCGGTAAGCATGACCTTGCTCTTACAACCACCGTGCTGGCTGCCGATCAGGAAAAGACAGACCGGCTGTCAAAGCTGCACGGCCCCGCATTCGACCGTGCCTATATGAAGGCGATACGCGACGACGCGCAGGCCAATCAGGCTTCCATCGGGACGGTGTTTACCACCACCAAGGACAGCGATGTGAAAGCAGCCGCGACCGATCTGCAGAAGCTTGATCAGCGCTATATCTCTTCGGCCTTCAGCTGGCTGCCGCAACTCGCAACGCGCAAGCACCGGTCTGGCGCTTCCCGATGAATGTTCGTCTCGATCGGATCGTCACGCGCGGCGGTGATGGCGGAATGACTTCGCTCGGCGATGGCGCGCGGGTACGTAAGGACGATCCCGTGATCGAGGCGATGGGCTGCGTGGATGAGCTCAATACGATTATCGGTCTGGTGCGTCTTGCCGGGGCTTTTCTCGATGAACTTGCCCGGGTCCAGAACATATTGTTCGATATCGGAGCCGTATTGTGTATGCCCGAACGCAATATTGACGCCGATGCAATGGCGCACCATCTCCCGTGGCTGGAAAATGAGATCGAACGGTTGCGTCGTGACCAAGAACCTCTCAGAAGCTTCGTGCTGCCGGGAGGCACGTCGGGATCATGCTGGGCCCACATGGCGCGCACGGCGGCCCGTCGTGCCGAGCGCCGGCTCGTCACGCTGGACCAGCCGCGGCTGGCTGGCGGCCTGATCTTCATGAATCGTCTTTCGGATTATTTTTTCGTTTTGGCGCGGCATTTCAACAATGACGGCAAGAGCGACGTGCTCTGGCAGCCCAGCAAGGGGTGAGACACCGGGGTGCTGATGTGACTGGTCCTGAGCTGATGGGCTTCAGGACGGCGCAGAGGCAGTCAACGCTTCATGATTGCCTGATATGGTGCGATGATATTGTTATGTGACAGAACAAATTTCTGTGATATACGTTACCGAGTAATGCTAAAATCTTGAAATCAGATCCATGCATATCTTGCCTTGGCAATGCGTTTTTCAATCCTGATGCTGGCTGCTGCTATCATGTTCACATCGTGAGATTTAATTTGATCACGTATTACAAAAACTATTGTTCGACATCTTCTAGTAATGGAATTGTTACGTGAGCATGGATAACTGTTTGATTTCGATATCATCAAGGTGACAACAATAAATTAATAGTTTAGAAAAAACGAAAAATAAATATTCTGATAGGTTATCCAAAGCCTTGGATAAGTCCTTCATGAATATTTAGGTGGTGTGCTAATAAATTGGCTAATATTTTGTACCGGATACAATAAAGTGGACATGAACCCGGATTTATCAAATAAAGACGACCGTTCAGAAAATGAAATCAGCGAGGACTCCCTGCGTCTTGCACTGGAGCGCCTGGGCTCTGGCGGCAGGAAACGCTCTAGCCACAATATCCCACCTAAATCATCTGCCGAGCCGCGCCGTCGCCGCTTCGTTCAGGAGGGGCAGGTTGTTGTCGAGCATCATCAGGGCTCACGCTCGACCCTGCGAACTGCGCCGTCCCCGGGTGATGATCACGCTGAGGAACTGAGCCGTCTCCGTAACCTTCTCAAAATGGAACAAAGGCGTGCCGAGGACGCCCAGCGTGAACTGGGTGACGCGCAGGTGCAGCTTCGCACCCTTGAGACACATCTTGTGCACGAAAAACTCCACGTCAAGGAACTCAAGACGCGTTGCGCAGATGTCGAGCAGGCTCTCCTTGATTCGCAGATCCTTGTCGAGCGTTTGCGCGATCAGGCACTGACGCTCCAAACGCCATCCGATCATCCTGAGGCCACTGGCGAGAGTGTGGAGAAGAAGACGCGCGGGCCAGGACGTCCGCCGAAGATCAGACCGCCCGTTGCGCCGTCCAGCGAGCCTGAGCCGGTTCAGTGGTGGAAAGACTGAGGCAACGCCTCCAGGGTGGTGTAGCGGCTGAGTGACGAAACCCCGTGGGCCAGGCAACGATCTTGGCCCGGCCTGTCCAGGTCCTGAGCTTCGCGTTTTGACTATGCAGCGCTGATCGGAGGTCAGGGAGGCGGAGTCTCGCAAGACTGCCGCTTCTGCCCCGGGGTCAGGCTGTGACACTCCCCTGTTACGCCGGCTATCTGTTTCAGTTTGGTTTGCGAGACCGCGCGAGCTGGCGGGCAAACCACAAAAGACTCGCGGCAAATACCGTCAGACCGATGATCTGGGCCACGCTTGCGCCGACCGGAAGTGCAAGAAGGTTGCTGTGTCCACTCATGCCGCTCAGCACGGCAATGACAACCCCTATGAGACTCTCACCAACGATGAAGCCGGAGGCGATCATTGTGCCGGCACTATCGTCATCATGCGCTTCGCTTCGATGGGCCTTGTCGAAAAGCCGACCGATAATGGCCCCAATGGCTATGGTGACGGATACATCGGCCGGCAGATAGATACCCATGCCCACGGCCAGCGGAGGGAGGGCGAGATTACGCAGCCTGAACAGGCGGTCGATCACGATCAGGGCGGCACCAATCGCAGCACCGATCAGGATCATGGTCCAGTCGAGACTACGCAGCAGAATGCCGCGTGCCAGATCAACCATGAGGGCGGGCTGAGGTGCGGCAAGGGCGCGTGCGGGATCCATGTCCGGACGGGGCATTGTGCCGACAAAACCATAGGCCTGATACAGCACGTTCAACACGGGCGGGATGATCAGGGCGCCCACGACGCAGCCGACCAGCAGCACGACTTCCTGCTTCCAGGGAGAGGCCCCGACAAGCTGGCCGGTTTTCAGATCCTGCAGATTGTCGTTTGAAATCGCCGCCGAGCCGGTGAGGGCCGTAAGCACGAACAGAATATAGGCAATGGCAATATGCTGGTCATGGGCCGAGAGTGCGTCCGGCACCAGATGAAGGGCTTCCAGCCCCATCAGAGCCATGCAGAGCGCCACGACACTGATGATCGAGATGCCGGAAATGGGAGAGGAGGAAGACCCGATAATCCCAGCCATGTAGCCGCAGGCGCTGGCTACAAGAAAACCGATGAACAGACAGGCAGCGAGGCCCAGAGCCAGCATGACCACCAGCAGGAAATCATGCGGAGTCACGGGCCACAGGAAGAGCGTAAATAGAGCGCCCAACCCGAGAACGAGCGCTGCGAGCAGGATGTTCATGATGGCGGGGGGCAGGTCGCGGTCCGTCTCGTCCAGCGTCTGGCGATGCGCGCCCGAAAAGGCTTCCCTCAGGCCACGCGCGACGGGGCCGAGCAGAGAACCAACGGTCCAGAGTGCCGCGATGGCGATTGTGCCAGCGCCCATGAACCGCACCTTGTGCACCCATATCCCTGTCGCGAAATCGGTAGCCGAGACGCCAGCCGGGTGGGGCAGAATGGCCGTGAGCCAGGGCACGGCAATTCCCCAGCCCAGCACAACGCCGCCCAGCATGGCGAGCCCGCCTGTCAGCCCGACCAGATAGCCCGTACCGATCAGCGCAAAGGAGTACGCCCCCTGCAGGCGGAAGATGGACTGACCGAGACTGAGAGTCAGGCTCCAGCCATCCTGCATCACGCGCAAGCCGGTGCTCATGAAGGTCACAACGGCAGCAAGCACGCTGCCGCGGATCAGGGATCTGAGCGCCTGCTGGTTCCCTTCCGGAGACGCGACGCGCAGGATCTCCGCGCAGGCAACGCCTTCGGGGTAGGGCAGGGCGCTATGGGTGACCAGTGCGCGGCGCAGGGGGATTGTGAACAGGACGCCTGTTGCGCCACCGAGCAGGGTGATGAAGAAGCTTTGCCAGAACGGAAAGCCGCCCCAGAACCCGATCATGACCAGACCGGGGATGGTGGCAAACACGCAGCTCAAGGTTCCCGCCGCCGAAGCCTGTGTCTGGACCAGATTGTTTTCCAGAATCGTGCTGCCACCGAGAGCCCGCAGGACGGCCATGGATATGACGGTCGCCGGAATGGATGAGGCAAAGGTCAGGCCGATCTTGAGGCCAAGATAGACATTGGACGCGGTAAAGATGACCGTGATCAGAGCGCCGAGAATGAGTCCTCTTATGGTTAATTCCCGTGTCGCCTTGCTCATGCTGTCTCTCTGTGTCGATGTCGTAAGGAACTGGTCCTACGACGAAGCGATCAGAAACGAAAGACGAAGTTGGACTGGTAGTAACTTCCGCTCTTGCCACCGGCTGCGCGCAACCCGTCCGAGCCGATGAAGCGTGCGCCATATTGTGTCCATGTGAGGTGACGATTGAGCTGCAGCGTGAGCGAGGCCTGCGGCACAATGCCGATAAACCCGCCATGCAGGTTATTGAACGTGTAAGCGCCCGAGGGACCGTAAACAGCATCATCCGTCGATTCACGCCAGAAGAAGGGGCTTTTGAATTGCAGGCTCAGCCAATTGCGTGGCGTGATGCGCAGGACTGGCGACAGGCTCACGAGATTGCTTGGCGCAATATAGGTCGTGGTATCGAGATAGTTCGTCTGTGGATTGAACGGGGCGATGTAGGTGCCAATTGTGCCGTTATCGCTCCTTGAGGACCCACCAGAATATAAATCGGCCTGCACACCGATGAATGGATGCAGCGGCGAGGGTGTATGGCGGTAGCCAGCAATGGCGTTCAAGGCGTAAGCCGAGACGGCGCGGTTCTGTCCGGTACGGTTCAGTTCGAAACTGCCCCCCTGATAGAGCCCACCCACCGAGAATTCGAAGGATGGCGCGCCGCCATACCAGCGAAATCCGTAATCCTGACGCGCCGTCGTCCCATTGAGCGTCGACCGGTTATAGGCCAGAGCCGCCGAACTGCCGCCCAGGCGAAAGGCAATCAGGAAGAGGTCCAGAAAGGACGACACACGCTCTGCCCCAAAAGAGAAGGAAGGCGGTGCCCAGGTGACGTCGATACCGTGCAGACGCGTGCTCCAGTCGACGCGGTCATGGAACATCTTGTTGAACGTCACATTCGTGCCGACGAAATCGTAAACATCTGCGCGCAGGCGCGGCCAGATGGCATAGCCACGCACACCGTTCCAGGAGAGGGGAACGTTGGGCGTCTCACGGTTGTAGAGAATATAGGACGGCGCATCGAGAAACTGCTGGCGTCCCACAATCACCCCGGCCTTTGCGCCAGCAAGCCTGGAGCGCAGTTCCACAAACCCCTGTTGCAGGTCGAGGCGCTTGCGATAGGTGGTGTTGTAGCCAAACCCGCCCCAGCCAGCCGCATCGCCATTCACGAGTTGGCCGAAGAAGCGCACATGATCGCCCAGGTGCAGATCGGCACCATAGAGGTTGCGCACGGCAAATCGCCCCGAGCCTGCCGGGCCACGTGTCCCGAGAAACGGCGTCTCCTCCGACCAGTTGCGCAGGCGGGTTTCGCCGGAAAAGCTGAGCCACCAACGGCCACTGGCATTGAGCGGGATGTATTTGATGGCATCGAACAGGTCATCATGGCGCTTCCTGTCACGCAGGAAAGACCAGTCTTCCGCCCAGGGGGCGACACCGTAGCGGCCTATTGGGCCGAACCCGGCAGATTCACCGTTTCCCCGCGTGAAAACGCCCCAATCGCCCTGCGTCCCGTGCGGGGGACGGTTTTGAAGCGGGGTCACGCGTCGCGGCTGCCCCACCGGCCCGGCATGGGGAAAGTTCTGGATTTCGGGTCGGCTGGTGCCGCTTACCGTCACCTGTTCTTCTGCCGCTGTGGGATCAACCCGCGGTTTCTGGCGTGAAACCGATGGGGCGGTCGTCGCCGTGCGGCCTGTGTTGACCTGATTGATGGTTTCGCCATGCGCGGCGCAGGGAAGCGAGCCTGCAAGCAGGAGCAGGGCAGGCAGGGCAGGATATGGGCGCATGACGAAACGTTCCGGAGAAAGATGGTTCCCCAGCGTATCAGCATAAAACGAGAATACAAAGTGTTTCTATAAAAACACTATGATATTGTGTGGTTTAGTTCGTGTGGGCAGTGAACTTTGCCGGGCGCAGATGGGTCTGGTTGTAGTCGAGCTGCTCACGGCTGAGCTGGAAACCGATCTTCAGGGAGTAATTGGTAAGTTGCAGATCGGGCGACGCAGGCACATCAATGATGCGCACTGGCGTACGCAGCGAGACGGTGGACTGGTTGCCGGCAAACGAGACGGGAACCTCGAATTCCTTCTTGTCGATAATCTTGCCGTCGCGCATCACGGCCACGAAATAGGGCAGGACGATATCCTTGCCATCAGAGGCCGGGCCGCGTTCGACCGTAATGCCCAGGCTGAGGCGTGAGCGAACGGTTTTCTTGGGTGCGCCTTCACAATTGCCGGTCAGACCGCTCATGGCCGCGTGGGTCACAAGGCTGCCTGCATCCAGTCCATGGCCGTCATACTGATAATAATCGGCTGCCGAACTCAGGATTTCGACCGGAGGGCAGACAGGGGCGAAGGCGCTCTGATCATCCTGATCGCACGCTGTAAGGGCTGTGCCCGTGCCGAGTATGGCGAGGAGAGGGAGGAACTGGCGGGCATATCTGGTCATGAACAAGGCTCTCGTCTATTCACCGGTGCGGAAACCGAGCCCGGTATGGTATGGTGGCGACACAACGCCAAATGATCATGCAATCACGGGCTCACATCAATCATGGGCTTGCATACTGGCAACGGGTTGCGTAGCTCCCATATGCGAGCCCACATCGCGAAGCGTTGCATCATCTGACATGCGTGCTGCCATGGGGCTTGTTCGCATATACCGCCTGCCGTGAGATTGGGGAACACCATGCCCGACACCTTGACCACTTCACGCCCGCAAGAGACCTCGGAGCAGGCGTCCGGGGCACAAACGCTTCGCGTTCTTCTGGCCGGGCCGCGTGGCTTCTGTGCTGGCGTGGACCGGGCCATCCGCGTGGTGGAAGAAGCCATCCGCCGTTATGGCGCCCCCGTCTATGTCCGCCACGAGATCGTGCATAACCGCACTGTCGTCGAGAATCTCGAGGAGCAGGGCGCGATCTTCGTTGAAGAGCTCGACGAGGTCCCTGCGGATGGCCATGTCGTGTTTTCGGCGCATGGCGTGCCGAAATCGGTTCCGGCCGAGGCGCAGCGTCGCAACCTGCTCTATCTGGATGCGACCTGCCCGCTGGTCTCGAAAGTGCATCGTGAAGCTGAGCGTCATTTTGCCGGTGGTGGTCCCGATGCCCGCCATATCCTCATGATCGGCCATGCAGGCCATCCTGAAGTCGTCGGCACGATGGGCCAGCTGCCCAACGGCGCGGTGACGCTCATCAACGATGCGGAAGAAGCCCGTACCGTCCAGCCCGCTGACCCGACGCGTCTTGCCTTCATCACCCAGACGACGCTCTCAGTGGATGATACATCTGAGATCGTCGCGATCCTGCGTGAGCGTTTTCCGCTCATCGAAGGGCCGAAGAAGGAAGATATCTGCTACGCCACCACCAATCGTCAGGAGGCCGTGAAGGCCATTGCGCCAGAGAGCGACCTGGTGATCGTGATTGGCTCGCCCAACTCGTCGAACTCGCAGCGCCTGCGTGAAGTGGCCGAGCGTTCGGGCGCCAAGCGTGCGCTTCTTGTGCCCAAGCTGGCGGCGCTCGACTGGAGCGTGCTTGAAGGTGTTTCCACGGTCGGGATCACGGCAGGGGCCTCGGCACCTGAATCGCTGGTTCAGGAAATGGTCGATGCCCTCTCCACGCGCTACAAGCTCGATATCGAGGAGCGTATCGTGAAGAAGGAAAACGTGGCGTTCCGTCTGCCCAGCCCGCTTGGCGAACCCGTCTGAGATCTGGCGGAACTCGCATGAACGCTCTTCTGTCCGCCTGAATCGATGGCGGTCTATACAACCATCCCGCCGGAGACGCTTGAGGCGTTTCTGGCGGAATACGATCTCGGTGCGCTCAAGAGCGTGGATGGGATCGCCGAGGGTGTCGAGAACACCAATTATCTGATCGAGACCGAAGCCGGGCGCGCGATCCTCACCCTGTATGAAAAGCGGGTGAATGAGGCCGAACTGCCCTGGTTTCTTGGCCTGATGCAGCATCTTGCCCGTCGTGGCCTCAAATGCCCGACCCCGGTGATTGCGCGTGACGGCGTTGCCCTGCGGCGACTCATGGATCGTCCGGCAGCCATCACGACCTTTCTTACTGGCCGACCGATCGCTACGATCACAGCGGGAGCGTGCTTTTCGCTGGGTCAGGCGCTGGCGCGGTTGCATCTGCTGGGAGACGGCTTTCGGGCGCGTCGTGAAAACAGTCTTGGCCCGCAGGCCTGGCAGCCATTGCTCGATTCCTGCCACGGGGCAGGGGACAGCCTGTATCCGGGCCTGACTGAAGAGCTTCAGCTTGCCATTGCCGATGTGCTGAAAGCATGGCCGCAGGAAGGGACCCTCCCGCAGGGGCAGATCCATGCGGATCTCTTTCCGGACAATGTGTTTTTCGAAGGCGGGAACGTCTCGGGGCTGATCGATTTCTATTTCGCCTGCACCGATCTCTATGCCTATGATCTCGCGATCTGCCTCAATGCCTGGTGCTTTCCCGACGAGCAGACAGCCTCGCCTGCGCTCATTGCCGGGATGATGGGGGGCTATCAATCCGTGCGGCCGCTCGCGGCTGAGGAAAAGGCGGCCATGCCAGCGCTCGTTCAGGGGGCTGCCATCCGTTTCCTGCTGACCCGCCTCTTTGACTGGATCAACACGCCAGCGGATGCGATCGTCACACGCAAGGACCCGCTGGCCTATCATCACAGGCTCAGAGCCTGGCGCGAGAATGCGAAGGGCTTGCTCCATGTCTGAGGCAGCCAAGCCGCCGCTCCCCGAGGGGGCGCCGCACGTCGAGATCTGGACCGATGGGGGCTGTCGCCCCAACCCGGGACCCGGAGGCTGGGGCGCGTTGCTCTGTGCCAACGGGCATGAACGTGAGCTTTCGGGTGGTGAACCCGAGACCACCAATAACCGCATGGAACTTACGGCAGCGGCTGAGGCGCTTGAGGCGCTCAACCGTCCCTGTCATGTGACGCTTCATACCGACAGCGAGTATCTGCGTAATGGCATCACGCGCTGGCATACTGGCTGGGTGAGGCGCAACTGGCGCAATGCGGCAGGTGATCCGGTCAAGAACATGGATTTGTGGCAGCGTATTCTGGAAGCAGAAAAGCGCCACCACGTGACCTGGCTCTGGGTGCGCGGTCATAGCGGCAACGTCAATAACGAACGCGTGGACCAGCTTGCCACTGCGGGGCGTGAGGCTATCGAGCGAAGCTGATGGCCCCGGCCATCGCTGGCCGACACATATCCCTGTTAAATTTCTCTTTCGCGTCCCGTTCAGACAATCAACTGCCCGATGTCTCAGGCTTTCGCCGGGTCACAACGCTGTCGGTCATAGCGGGGCCTCACCCCGCGCATCCGTTTGATGCGAAAACCCGGGTCAGACGGGCAGGCAGATACGATGGGCGATATCGGACGCGTTATCGGCGTCCTGCATCAGGCCGATCAGCTTGAGTTCGTCCACATATTGCTCGACCTGCACACGAAGCGGATGCCCCGTGACCGGATGGCTGGTGATTTCGCGATCCAGCATGCCCTTCGCATCGTCAGGTGCGTCCTTGTCCTTGTCCCATAGCGAGGCCAGTTCGTCGCGATGCGCGGGGAATTCGTGCTGCGCGTCGCTGAGCGCGGCGGTGAGGGCGGCAGCGAGACCGGGGTCCTGTGCCAGGGTCCTGGTTGCAATGCCGAGTGTAAGGTCGATTCTTTCGCGTTCGGCCCCCGTCATGCTGTCGAGCATGTTCCAGCTGATCCCTTTGGTCTGTTGCAGGATTCGCCATCCCATCGGGTCATGCACGGCGACGGCATCCAGCTCCCCTGCGCGCAGGGCATCGGCCATGTCGTCTGCAGGAATCGCGACCCAATGGACCGAATCGGTTGGATGCAGCCCGCGTCGACGAAGTTGGATGCTGACGAATCGGCGGTCTGCACCCTCAAGGCTCATGACACCAATCTTCTTTCCAGCGAGGTCAGCCACCTTGTGCAGCTTCAGGTCGCGCCGCACCAGAAGCCGGTAGCTCCCGCCCCTGACGCCGCAGGCCAGTTTCGCCGGCAGATCTTCGGCGTCATCCTGATAAAGCGCAGGCAGCCAGTCGAGCAGGGGGCTGAGCGCGGCATCGGCGCGACCGTTCTGCACGGCATCGATCGCACTGTTTCCGCCGCCAACCTCGACGATATCGACCTGCAGATTGTAGCGCCCGAAAAGCCCCTGCTGGCACAGCCAGAGCAGGGGATCATAATCAGGTTCGGGCCAGGCGAGGCGTACGCGCCTTGGCTTTCCATCTGTCGCGATCTGTGTGCGATGATGGAAAACATGCCGTGATTGCAGGACTGTAGCGAGAATGATGCCGCCTGCACCCATGAGAACAAGTCGGCGGGAGGGCGCTGCCATCAGAAGAAAAACTCCATATGCAAAAAAAATGACAAAGGGGGGTTTACCCCATGAAAAGCTTTCGCTAGATAGTGCCTCGCCGGTCCCGAATAGCTCAGTTGGTAGAGCAAGCGACTGTTAATCGCTGGGTCGTAGGTTCGAGTCCTACTTCGGGAGCCAGGCATTTTTCCTTCAAAATTCATGTTTCATCCGGTGTGATCGTATCAAGGCGATCCAGCGCCCACAGGCGCGGGAACATCCTGATCCAGAGCCCCGCGACGACAAGCGTGCCAATGCCGCCGGCCACAACGGCGGCTTCAGTGCCGATGGCTGTCGCCAGCATACCGCTCTCGAATTCACCCAGCTGATTGCTCGAGCCGATAAACAGCATGTTCACGGCAGAAACACGGCCCCGCATGCCATCAGGCGTGGCAAGCTGCGTGAGGGCACCACGAACCACCACACTCACCACATCGGCAGCACCCAGCACGGCCAGGGAAAGGACGGAGAGGGTTAGGGAATGTGAGACGCCAAACACAATCGTGGCGATGCCGAAAATGCCGACAGAGGCAAACATGATGGGGCCAGCATGAGATTTGAGCGGGTAGCGGGCAAGCACCAGCGAGCCCATGAGCGCCCCCACAGCCGGTGAGGCCCTGAGTATGCCCAGGCCTATGGGGCCGAGGTGCAGGATATCATCGGCATAGACAGGTAACATGGCTGTTGCTCCACCCAGCAGCACCGCGAACAGATCGAGCGAGATTGCTCCCAGCAGGTCGCGGCGACGCTTGAGGAAGGCGATACCGCCGAACAGCGATTCAAGGCTCATCGGCGAACGATTGCCCACATAGGGCTTCAGCCTGAGCAACGAGGTCGAGACCAGAGCAACGGCAAAACCGCAGGCGCAGGTCAGGTAACAGAAATCCGCGCCCATGCCGTACAGCAAGCCACCTAGAGACGGGCCAATGATCGAGGCTGTCTGGAACAGGGAGGATGACAGCGCCGCCGCCCGCGGGAACTGTGCCGGGGTGGCGATTGAGGGCAGAAAGGTCTGCTGGCAGGGCCCCTCGAAGGACCGGAGTGCCCCGAAACACGCAACGAGTACATAGAGCGCCCAGGGCGCCAGCTGGCCCGTCATGGTGGCGAAAGCCATGAGGAGTGCTCCGCACACCTCGATCGCCTGACAGATCTGCACGACACGCTTGCGATTATAGCGATCAGCCACATGGCCCGAGATGAAGACCAGCGCGAGCATGGGCAGGAACTGGGCGAGCCCGATAAGGCCAAGCGCCGTGACGCTGTGGGTGAGGGCATAGGTTTGCCAGGCGACCGCCACGGCAAGCACCTGTGCGGACAGGGCTGAGAGCGTGCGACCGGCGAGAAAGGGCTTGAGCCCGATGATATCGCGCAGCGCGTCGGAGGGAGGAGGGGGCGAAGCGTCGGGAGAAAGGGGCTCTGGCATGGCGCAATCACTATAGACAGCGGCCGCAATCCAGCAATGTTGTGTATGAAAATCGTCAGCACGCTTCCGCGCAGGTTTTTGCCTCACTGCAAGCGTCAGAATGCCCGCGCAGCATGGTGATTGCGCGATTGCATTTCACGGGTTGCGCAGGCAGGTTCCGCCGCATGACTTCAGACAGCGACATTGCCCCCGAATCGTCTCCGGCCCCGGTGCAGGCTGGGGCCGTTCAGCCCGATATACGTGTCGGGACCATCGCCTCGGCGCAGGAAGAGGGGGGCAAGACGCTGCTCTGGATCGATTTTGGCGCCCATCTGGGTGTCCGTCGTGCCACAATGACCCTGGCAAGAAACTACAAGGCACCGCAGCTGGTTGGCAGGCAGGTTTGCGCTGTGGTTAACCCGCAGCTGCAAAACACGACCGTCAATCAAGTGCTGGCGCTCGGCATGCCTGATCGCTCTGGCGACATGGTGCTGATCTGCCCGGACCACCGGGTGCCAGATGGAGGAAAACTGTTCTGATGGCTACCAACTACGCAACCGTCACCTGGGACCAGCTGCACCGCGATGCCCGCACCCTTGCCTCGGCCCTGATGGCGCGCGGCGAATTCAAGGGCATCGTGGCCGTCACAAGGGGCGGGCTTATCCCGGCGGCCATTATCGCGCGTGAGCTCGATTGCCGTCTTGTCGAATCCATCTCGGTCATCAGCTATTCCGGCGAGAGCGCGCAGGACCAGAAGGAACCCCGCGTGGTGAAAGCCCCGGTCGCTGCCGGTGACGGCGAAGGCTTTCTGGTGATCGATGATCTGGTCGATTCCGGTGAGACGGCCAAGGTCGTGCGCGATGTGCTCCCCAAGGCGCATTTTGCCTGCCTTTACGCCAAGCCCAACGGGAAGCCGCATACCGATCAGTATGTCATGGAAGTGGCACAGGATACCTGGGTGCTCTTCCCGTGGGACACGGCGCCGCTCTTCGTGCCGCCGCTGGCCCGTAACCTGGGCGCCTGACCTGGGCACCTGACATGGGCGCGCAACCTTTGGGCGTAACCTCGGATAATTCTTCAGTTTTTTCGAGAGTGCACCTTTCACCCTGTCGCGAGTTGCGGTAGGGTCCGCGCGTTCGGGGCGTGGCGCAGCCTGGTAGCGCGCTTGTTTTGGGTACAAGAGGCCCCCGGTTCGAGTCCGGGCGCCCCGACCACCACCACCAAGGGTATGGCGATACGCGCCCTTAGCTCAGTTGGATAGAGCAACAGCCTTCTAAGCTGTGGGTCGCTGGTTCGAATCCAGCAGGGCGCGCCACTCCCCTTGTCCGTGTGTGCTCTTTCCTTCTTTATCGTAGAACTGCATTCCCCGCATTACGGTCGAGAGAACGTGTCTGTTATGATCACCGAGCGATCAATCTGAGTGACTGGGTTCGGTCTTCCCGCCATCACGGCGCTGTCTGATTGACCCGGCCCTTCTCTTCGAGAGTTGCCCATCAATACCTGTTGGTTATGTGACCGGACCGTTTTCGAGCCGGATGATGACACCGATCTCATGATAGCATGCCGTTTGAATGCCTCTTTCTGAACGCATCTGGTTCTGCGTTGCGAAAAAGCAACGTCGCAAGCCGCGTTGTTCCGGCTGCTTTTCCTGAGACGAAGGCATGGGTATAAGAATTCCATTCTGCCCGCATGATGAACGTGACAGATGACCATGCCTGATGACCAGAAGATGAGAACGAACCGGCGCAGGATGCTGCCCTCATGGCCTGGACCCTATGGATGCCGGCGCCTTGGCTGAAGGACGCTACGGACCGATGCCCTCAGGGCGCAGATGGGAAGATATCTCTATCCTCAGTGAAATCCGGGCGGGCTTGTGCAGCCTGGCTCTGGTGGTCCTGCCCGCCGCTTCGGCCCATGCGGCGTCCGGTGACGAAATCTCATCGCTCGGCAATTATGCCATCAAGCATTGGACCACGCAGGACGGCCTGCCGCAGAACTCGATACGCGACATCGTTCAGACTCCCGATGGCCGAATGTGGTTTGCCACATGGGAGGGGCTCGTCTCCTATGACGGGCTGGACTTTCACGTACAGAACCGCGGCAGTGACCCGGCCTTGCCTGACAATGGCATAGGTGCGCTTGCGCTCGATGCTTCCGGCAATATGTGGTTCAGCGATTCCCGCGGGGATATCGGCCGTCATGACAGCGATGGCAGTTGGCATTTCTGGCAGCATGAGGCCAGCGCACCGGCGACGCTCATCCAGTCGATGAAGGTAGACAGGCATGACGATGTCTGGATGCTTTTTGAAAATCACGGCCTGGGTACCATGACGCATGCCGGGCGATTCCATTATATCACCCCGGCGCATAACGAGCCGCTTTCGGGCATCTACCGGAACATGGCTTTCGATGATGCGGATGCGCTGTGGCTCGGCTCCTATAGCGGCATCATCATACGCGACAGGGACGGCCATGTCCGTCAGCCCCCTGCCTCCTGGGATCTGCCGCATGGTCTGTCATGGCCGTATCACGCACCTGATGGCAGGTTCTGGATCGTTTCAGACAGCCAGATATTCTCCTTTGCGGATAACCAGCCACGTCTGGCCTACGATCTGAGGGATCGTGGGCGTGTTACGGCATTGCTGCAGGATCGGCATGGCTCTCTCTGGGTCGGCACTGAAGATCATGGCTTGCTGAGGCTGAGCGGGAGCAGGATCGAGGTCATGCCTGATACGCTCGACCCCACGGGGGGGCGTATCCTGTCACTGGCTGAGGATTCAGAGGGGTCCATCTGGGTCGGGACCAATGCCGGGCTGTTCCGGTTGCAGGAAACGCCTTTCAGCAGTCTGCGCCGGCATAATGGTCTGTCGGGTGATTTTGTGCGTACCGTCATGGAGGATCATACCGGTGCGTTATGGGTCGGTACGGATGGCGGGTTGTCACGTATCATGCACAATGACCCGCCCGAGACCCTGTATTTGCCGACGCGCTCGGGACATCAGCCTGAAGTGCTGTCAAGCGTGGAAGATCAGGATGGTACGGTCTGGCTTGGCACTTATGCGGACGGGCTGTTCGCTGTCGCGCTGGATGGCACGATCAGCCATCTTGGTGCCGAAAACGGCCTTCCAGCAGGCAATGTGCGTGCACTGGCCTTTGATCATGATCATGAGCTCGTCATTGGTACGCAGCACGGGTTGTACCGGCTTGCAGCACGCGACAGGGTAGAGCGATATGCTGCCGGTACGACGCCAACCGGCCTGATCACGGCTGTCATGGCGCGTGGGGATACCCTCTGGATCGGGACGCTCGATGGCGCGCGGGTGATTCACGATGGCAGGACGCGCACCATACGCTTCAATGGCGTGGATGGTGCCCACACGATTTTCGGCTTTACTGCCATTGATGGCGATCTGTGGCTGACGACCGACAGGGGGCTTTACCGCTATCGACAGGGCAGGATGACCCATATCGGGCGTGAGGCCGGATTGCCGGTGGACTCCGTTTTTACCCTCATCAGGGATCAGCGGGGTTTTGCCTGGTTGACCAGCAACCGCGGTCTGTTTCGTATTGCCCTGGCTGATCTCGATGCGGCGGCCGACGGTAGACAGGGGACCCTGAACTACATCCAGCTGGACGAGACCAACGGGCTTGGCAGCAGTCAGGCCAGTGGCAGCGCGCAACCCGGTGCCACGCTTCGCCGTGACGGATCGCTCTGGGTCGCCACCGCGATCGGTCTTGCGACAACCGACACAAACAGTTTTGACAAGTTCCTCGTCAAGCCGCCGCCGCCGCCTGTCGCGCTCGACGGTCTCGCTCTGGACGGGCGCGACATTCCTGTTCTGCGCAAGGGGGATGTGCTTCATGTGCCGTCGCGGCACAATCTGACCATACGCTATACAGCGCCCAGCTATCTTGCTCCCCGAGAGATCCTGTTTCGCACCACGATCACCGGCGCCGGAAGCGCCTGGACGACAACCGGGCGTTCGCGCACACTTGAACTCACGTCGCTTCCCCCCGGGGCCTATACGCTTACGACCTCAGCCGCACATCCCGGACAGATCTGGCCCCGCCCGGTGACGCTGGTACGGTTCGTGATCGATCCCAAATGGTGGCAGCGCCGACAGTTCTGGATCTTGTGTTCAGCTATACTCTGTATCGTCATTGCCCTCTCCTACTGGGGCATCGTCTGGAGCTACAAGGCCGAGGCCAGTCGTCTGTCGCGCATCATTCGTTCGCGTACCAAGGATCTCGAAGCCCAGACACGCGAGAAAGATGCGCTTCTGGCGCGTCTGGAAATCCAGATCGACCTTACGGCTCGTCAGGCCCGCGAAGACGCCCTGACCGGGGTTTATAATCGACGTGCATTTGATGAAGCCGTCGAGAAAATGCTGACAGGAGCCAATGCAGGTGGCCCTGATTTCTGTCTGGCAATTATCGACATCGACCATTTCAAGGCGATCAACGATACCTATTCCCATCAGACGGGTGATCAGATTCTGCGTCAGGTCGCCACTGTGCTCGAGACACATACGCATCCGGCAGACATGGTGGCCCGTATCGGTGGGGAGGAGTTCGGAATCCTGCTGCCGGCGCAGACGCTGGATATGGCCGCAACCCGCCTGGAAAGCGTGCGTGATGCCTTCCATGAGAAAACCGACTGGGAGATTTCACGCTCGACCGGGCTCGTGACCTTCAGCGCGGGGCTGACCCGTTTCGAGCCTGCCGATACGATCAAGACGCTTATGCGAAGGGCCGATCTGCTTCTTTATGGGGCCAAACATGCCGGGCGTGATCGCACCCATGCAGGCTGATCACGGATGTATGTCGGGGCGGGTTTTGCCGATGAATACAGATCCGGAAAGATTGGGGTCAAAATGCAAACAAACAGCGGTTGTCCACCGGGTATGTAACACCGTATGGTCGGGGCAATCAGCATCGCACATTTGTCGCACAAGCTTGAAGCCGTAAGCCAGAACGCTCATGTGAGCGCTCTGGACCTGAGGTGCATGGAACCGGGTATGGTCGAAAAGACAGCGACATCACATGGGGTGCGCGCCTATGATATCCTCGATACGCCGCCCGAGCGCGGCTATGATGATCTGGTCGCTCTCGCTGCCCAGATCTGCGAGGCCCGCTCCGGCGTCGTGAGTCTGATTGATCATGACCGCCAGTGGTTCAAGGCGCGTCAGGGGATCGGTTTATGCCAGACTGATCTTGATCACGCCATCTGCGGCATGGTGGCGAGTATGGACGCCGTCATCGAGATCGAGGATCTTTCGCTCGACCCCCGTACCGAGCGCAACCCTCTGGTGCTTGGGGCGCCCTATCTGCGCTTTTACGCAGGCGTGCCACTGCGCACGCCTTTTGGCACGATCGGTGCATTGGCAGTTTTCGATCCTGTACCCAGGCCAGGTGGTCTTTCAGACGTACAGCGAGACGCCCTCGAAAAGCTCGCTCGTCTGGTTGTTGATCTGCTTGAGCTGCGCCGCCAGAGCCTGGCCAATGACCGGGCGCAGACCCATTGGCGCAGTCTCATAAAGACCATGAATGAAGGGTATTTTCTCGCTCAGGTCATTCGTGATGAGGCGGGGCATGTACATGACTGGCGGTACCAGGAGGTTAATCCTTCATGGGAGAGCCATATGGGGGTCGCGGCCCATGAGGCGATCGGCCAGACATGTCGCGCCATCTTTCCCTGGGTTGAATCGCACTGGTTTGCGCTCGCCGCTCAGGCTGTAGATGAAAACCGCCCTGTGCCTTTCGTGCAGGAGGTGCGCAAACTGCGTCGCTGGTTCGAGGGGACGCTCTATCCGGTCGGGCAGGATTTCTTTTCGCTCACCCTTCGTGAGATCACCGCTCAGGTCGCGGCGGAAAGGCGGCAGAATGGCCTCATCGCACTCGGAGACGTGCTGCGCGACGAGCGTGATGTTGATGTCATGACCTGCCGGGCTATGGCTGTTATTGGTGAGGCATTCGATGCAGACCGGGCGACCTATGGTGAGCTTGACCATGATATAGAGAGCCTGACCGTCAGTGAGGGATGGGCAGTAGAGGGTATGCCTTCCATCAAGGGGCGGTACCGCTTTGATGATTACGGCAGGCTGCGCGAGACACTTCTCGCCGGTGAGGCGCTCGTGATCACTGACATTCTGACCGATCCGCGCACCGCAGATGACAGTGCAGGGTGGCTGGCGCTCAATGCGCGTGGCGTCATCAATATCCCGGTGCGCGAAGACGGGCGCAATGTAGCCCTTGTACTGTTGCATTTTTCCCACCCGCATGAATGGACCACTGAAGAGATCCACTGGCTGCACAATGCGGCGGATCGTCTTGAGGTGGCCATTGCCCGCCGGCGGGCCGATGAAATGCAGGCCATGGTCAATGGCGAGATTGCCCATCGACTGCGCAATACACTGGCCATGGTGCAGGCGGTCGCCAGAATGACACTGCGCGATGCGTTGTCAAAAGAGGATGCGAGCCGTTTCTACGAGCGTCTCCAGTCACTGGGACGGGCCCATGATCTTTTGCATGGAGACGACCAGCGTGCAGCGCATCTGGGTGATCTCATCGCCAACATCCTGCGTGATGCCAGCATGGATGAGCGATGCCGCCTGTCTGGGCCTGTCATCCGTCTTGGCTCGAGGGCGGCGATGTCAACGGCGCTTCTAATTCATGAAATGACGACGAATGCCTGCAAGCACGGGGCGCTTTCGGTATCAGAAGGCGAGATCGAGATCAGTTGGGAAATCGAATATCAAGGGGGTAACAGCGAGCTTGTGCTGAACTGGCAGGAGCGCAATGGCCCGCCTGCCACGCAGCCCGTGCGTGGCGGATTTGGCTCACGCCTTATTTCCTTTGGGCTGATTGGAACGGGCGGCGTCGAGCTGCGCTATCGAACTGAAGGTCTGTCGGCCAGCTTCAGGGCCGATGCAGAAAAGATCATGAGGACATGATGGCACAGGCTACATCGCGCGCAACGTCTTGCTTTCCCACGGTTCTGGTGGTGGAAGACGAACCGCTGCAGCGCATGTGCCTCATGGATATGGTCGAGGAAGCCGGTTACGCTGTCGCAGAAGCTTCGGACGCCGATCAGGCCCTGATCGTTCTGGAAACCCGACCTGACATCCGTATCGTGCTGGCTGATGTCGATATGCCAGGCAGCATGGACGGACTTCGTCTCGCTGCTCTTGTGCGGGATCGTTGGCCACCGATCGAGATCATCGTGACCAGCGGCCGCGGCGTGCCGCAACTCGCCACTTTTCCGGCACGGGCCAGATTTCTCTCCAAACCGCTGAACGAGCAGCGCGTGAAGGAAGCCCTGACCCTCTTCGCCTGAGCGCAACTCCAGCGCGTGACGTGTACTCCGTGAGTGTCCTGACAGATCAGCGAGCAGGCGTCACATCGCCTGTTCGGTTACGGCCTCCTGGGCGGGGCGACGATGCGCCGCAACACATGACAGGACGCTGGCGATGATAAACACGAAGGAGCCGATCTCCAGCGGGCGTGGCAAGCGCTGCTCCCACGCAAACCCGTAGATCAGCGCAAAAAGCGTCTCGAACAGGATCATTTGCCCGGTGAGGGTGAGCGGTAGCAACCGGCTCATGCGGTTCCACAAGGCATTGCCGCAGACCGAGGCAATAAAGGCCACTCCCGCCGAAACCGCCCAGAACACAAGCCAGTCATGATGGCTATGCTGCGCTGTGTCGCTCAGGATAGCCGCAGGAAAGAGCACAAGAGACTGTGCGCCAGTCATGATCCCCGTAAGTAGGTTCCAGTCATGTGCTGAGACATGATCGAGGCGCGCAAGGGCGCGACTGTTCCCGACAGCAAAGCCGGTCCAGGAGGCCAGTGCAGCGCAGGCGCATGCAAGGCCGAGAACAGGGTTGTGCCCCGCAATTCCCGGCGACAGTTCTACCTGAAACAGGGCCTGCCAGCCGATGCAGAAAGCGCCGATCATGCAGAAGAACAGCGATGGCGCGAGTTTGAGCAGCGGCGGGGCATCGCTGTCGCGACTGCCGATAATCGTCACGGCCACAGGCATAAACCCTATGACAAGGGAAGTCAGGGCAATCCCGCCCTTCTGCACGGCCATGGACAACATGACATAGTAGAAACTGTTCCCCAGAAACGAGAGACGAAACAATGTGCTCCAGTCACGAGCGGCAAGAATCCGGCATAGCGCGGGCAATCGCGCGCCAATCAGGACCAGTGCAATAACGCCATAGGCGAGGTAGCGCCCGGCAGCGAGATAAAGCGGCGAGAAATGACGCACCAGTTCAGGGGCGAGAAAAACCAGCCCCCATAGAGCCCCTGCGCCTGCGCCGCATAAAATACCCAGAGGATAGGCTTGTCGTTCAGGCTGTGTGGCAGAAGGGGGTGTCATCTTGGCTCTCTTGCATCACGATCTTGCATGGCGGCGTGGTTTTCTTCCTGATCTGTTACGTGTTGTACGGTCAAGCCTCGCCGGGCTGCGGCGTCGATGCCGGCAGCGCTTCACGCTGATCCACAGGCCAGAAAGGCATATCAGGCTGACACCGCCGAGCAGGGGCAGAATGATCCGGAGCCGTGCATCTGGCTGACGCAGCCACGAGAAAAAATCGAGATCATGGGGACCATAGATGACCCATCGTGAGCCTTTTTCTGATGTCTCGATACGCAGCAGCGCCTCGCCGGACCGGGCATCGAGATAGAGTCTTGCCCTGTCTTTTCCGATAAGACGAAAAACCGGAAAGACGCGGCGTTTGTGACGCGTCGAGAAATAATAGGCATCATCGTTCTGCAAGAGCGTTACCTCAGCCCTTGTACCCGTCTGAGCCATCGTATCGACAAGTTCCTGCCTGGTCAGGGGTGAGGGAGCGAGTGTCAGATCCAGCCGCTGTGGGTTGCCCTCTGCCTCTGTCACCGCAAGTCCCGTTCCATGCGCACCGGGCAGGACAAGAATGTCGCGAAACGACTGATGGGGTACGCGGGTAAGAGCAGCAACTGTCTGCGTCAGTGCCGAGGCGGGCAGGGTGCCGCGCCATTGGGACATCCAGAGGGGGGAGGGCTTGTGAGCCATCAGCCCCGCCGGGTTCATGCTGAGAAACCCGGTCAGGATCCATGACAGGAGGAAGAGCCCGAAGACCGACCCGGCAGCATGATGAACGAGATGCGCGCCGCGATAGGGTGAAAGACGACGCCCGACCCGGAAGCGGCGCAGACCGATCCAGAGCCCGAGCGTGGTCAGGGTGACGCCAAGGGCTGACAGGATAATGAGCGTGTCAGACCAGATGACGGGGTAACGGCGCAGTTGTGAAAAATACAGCCAGTGGGGGATAGCGCCAAGCCATGACCAGAACCGTGTCTTGCGGGTGGTGGCCTGCACGACATCGCCCGTCAGCGGAGAGAGATAGAGGATCGTGTGGCGCGGGCTGTCGAAATCGAAGCAATAGAACCCTGCATCATGATCCTTGGTATTCAGGATCCATTGATCCACGCGGCGTAGCCCCCTGAAAACGGGTGGGGCGGTCTCGCCCTCCAGCGCAGCATAGCGGCCAGCGACCTCCGCAAGAGCGGCAGGGTCGGGATAGGTATCATTACGACCCAGAATTAGGCCAGTGCGCAGGTCGTAATTCCGGCTTTCTGCCTTGTCGTCCATCGCCTGCAAAACGGGCACAGATCCGGCCATAACGAGCCGGAACTGCCGATAGGAACCATGCAGATCCGGAAGCACAGGAGGGCGATCGAACCGGAGGGGCTCATGTGCCAGTCTGGCAAGCCGCTCGTCTGGCTGGGGCCAGGGCTTCCAGAGCATGACCATCCCGGACAGGCACCAGAGAAGCATCAGCGCACCAAGGCCAATACCCAGCCAGCGATGAACCAGAAACGCCGCTCGAACGGCTTTCTTGCACAACGGCTTCGCGCGATCAGTCATGATGAACAAGGCGCGGGCGCATGAATGGTCCAGATAGAAACGGGAGAAAGACGGCTTTTACCTGCCGCCTCGTGATTGCCCTGACAAGACGCCTGTGTCGTACGGCGTTGCATCAATGCCGCCTGCTCAGGCCTCGATGAGGTTCACGCCAAGCGTGTGCAGTTCCGTCAGGCAGGCGGCAGGGTCAGGGGCAATGCCGCGACAGGCGGAGAGCGCGATATCAGTTGCGAAGCCAAGCCGTCGCGCATCCCGGGCGGTTGCGGCAACACAGTAATCGAGCGCGAGGCCGCAAAGCGTGACCTGCCCGATATCGAGCCCGCGCAGGAGGCCTTCGAGCCCGGTGGCGTGAACCTGATCGTTATCGAAAAAGGCCGAGTAGGAATCACAGGCGATATCCAGCCCCTTATGGACGATATGGCTGAGTCGGCTCTGGTTCAGGCGGGGAGAAAAATCGGTCCCGCTCGTGCCTGCTACGCAGTGAATGGGCCAGGGACCGCCATAGGGCGTGAAAGAGCAGTGTTCAGGCGGGTGCCAGTCACGGCTGGCGATCACGGCTGCAAAATCAAGAGACAGGAGCATGTCGATTGCCGGGAAGATTTCATCGCCATTGGGCACGCCGAGCGCACCGCCGGGCAAAAAGTCATTCTGTACGTCAATCAGGAGGAGGGCTTTTCGCATGGTCACTCCGGTGGCTCCCTGTTTCTTCAAAAGGCTAGACGCCTGCGTGCCATCGCATCATTCCGCTTTCCTAATGGCCAATAACATGACGCATGTCGTCTCCGAAATGATGAAGCGCGTCCTTTGTGGACATGTGCCGCCTGTGGCCGTTTTCGGAGACAATCGTGACGGTGGCCGTCATGCCCGCTGCCAGATGCAGATCAGGGGGGAGCTTGTCGATGTGGATACGCACCGGGATACGCTGGGCCAGCCTTACCCATGTATAGACCGGGTCCACCGATGGCAGGCCCTGTGTTGCGGTCGAGGCATTCATGCTTGAAATGCCGCGGGTAATGCTCTCGACATGGCCGAACACAGGATGATGGCCGCCCATGAGATCCATCCGGACGGGGTCGCCAATCTCGATATTATGGACCTTGGTCTCCTCGAAATAGCCGTCCACCCAGTAGGAGGCGGAATCGATGATCTGGATATTCACATGGCCGGCTGTGGCAAAATCACCGGGCCGCATGAGCAGGTTTGTCACGTAGCCATCGATCGAACTATGCACGATCGTCCGCTCCAGATCGATGCGGGCCTGTCTGAGGGCTGCCTGTGCGGCGTCATACTGGGCACGGGCCTGAGCGGCGGCGGCGGCATATTGCTGTTTTTCCTCGCCGGATACAGCAACACCCGGGATGATCCGCCGCCGCTGGAACTGCGAATTCCTGAAATCGAGATCGGCCTTGCGCTCGGCCAGATTGGCTTCGGCGGAGGCGACACGCACCTTGAAGTCGAAAGGATCGATGACATAGAGCACGTCGCCCCGATGCACGAATTCGTTGTCCTGCACCCGAACTTCGATAATCTCGCCTGAAACACGCGGCGCCATGTTCACGACTTGCGCGCGGACCTGTCCGTTACGGGTCCAGGGGGCTGCGGTATAGTAATCCCACAGGATCACGATAACGATCCCGGCGACCACGAGGATCGACAGGGTGATGAACCACCGGATCAGGCGGGAGGCACGAGCGAGCACGAGCGGATTACCTTCACAAAAGCCAGGTATAAAGGCCAAGCAGACAGACAAGCAGGCCGAATTGCGCGAGTGGCGGATTCCAGAAAAAACGCCACAGATTGAGACGGCCGAAGCACCAGCGCACAATGGCCAGCGTGAGGAGAGCGAGAAACAGATTGGCGACAAAGGCCGAGACGAGAACGCCTTCGAGGTCGATGACTTCACTCATACCCATCACCCGTGTCGCGTGTGGAAGTCCCGCCTACCATCGCCGACGCCCCAGGCCGAAATGGCGCAAGGTCGACCGATTATCCTCAAGTGTGGACCGCACAGCCTCAAGACTGCCCGCGCAGAGCACGGCCAGATTGCGCTCATGGTCGCGCGCCGTGCGCGCGATATCGAGAAAGCGGTTGCTGATTTGTGGCAGGGCATGACCAAGGGTGGGAAACGAAGCGGTATTGATCAGCCCATGTGCTTCAGTAGCGAGAAGGCGCAGGCACGGCGAGGCCGCAGCCTCATCCAGATAATGACGCACCCGCGCCAGCGTGGTGGCGAGATCTTCCAGCATGACGAGGCGATTGAAGACATGGCGGTTGACGCGGCGATGCGCGTCCATGCGTTTTGTCCAGGTCAGCAATTGCGCGAGCCTGTCATATTTAAGGCTGAGCAAACGTGCCCCGGCTGGCTTCCCGTTTCCATGCAGCTGGGCCTCGAGATCCTGACCGATTGAGGCAGCGATACGAAAACGCCGGCTTTTGGGCGTGGGAGGGAAAAGCAGGACCAGAATGACGAAGGCAACGACACCCGAGATCAGATAGAAAATATTGCGCGAGATGAAGGCGAGCGGATCGTAATCCTGATGATTGCTCAGACCGAGAATGATCGGAAAAAACGCCCCGTAATTGAACCCGATGGCGCTTGTGCGGGCGTTCATCAGCATAACGCAGGCGAAGATCGTGTGGGGCAGAAAGACCAGGGCCAGCGCACCGAAAGCAGCGATATGCGGAAGCACGAAATAATTCATGACGATGGCCACAGCCACGGCCAATGAGAGGCCCAGTATTGCCCCCATGCCGAATTGGGAGGTGTCGAGTGCGGTGGAAGCGAGCGTCAGGATCAGCGCGGCCTGTGACAGAGCCGCCATGGAGGCAGGCTGATCGCTGGCGATGCAAAGCCCGGCGGTGATCGAAAACCCCAGCAGGACCCGTAACGCGTTGATGAACGCGGCGACGTGATCGGCATGCTGGCCGAGCTGTGCCAGTTTGAGGGCGTTTCCTGCAGGGGTGGCGTGCTGAAGCGTATCAATGCCCGTCGCGATGTGTAGCCGGTTGCTGAGCATGACGGCGCTGCGCTCCAGAAAATGCGCATCATGGGCGTCGGGGTGATAATCCGGTGCTTCCGCCTGCATGGCGTCCATCAGGGAGCCAACCGTCTCGTAACGGTCGCTATTGTCCTCACGTAACTCGTGCCATGCCAGCACGTGACGATGCGCGAGAGCAGAGACACTCTTGTGACGCAGGATATGGGCGATGGCGCGTCCCGACCCAAGAACGGTGAGCATGCCGATAATCGCAAGACGCGCCCCGGCGCTACGCCGCGTTGAGCGGTCGATCTCGGTACGGGCATAGGTAATCTGGGCCGAGAGCGAAAGAATCTCGCCTGCGATGGCGGTAGTCTCCATCGCATCAGGCACGGAATCGCCCCGCATGGCGTCGCGTCCGAAAGCCCGGATCTGACCCGCCTTGGCCTCGAGACTATCCGCCAATTTCTGCCACGCCTTGGGTGAGCCGGTAAGCATGTTGACGAAGGCCACAGAGGCAATGCCAATCGCCACACAGCTTGCGCGGGAAAGGGCGACGTCAAACACATTCTGCGGTGTGTCGATTACGTTGATGGCGACCAGAGCGATCGTGTAACCCGCGAGTAGCGCGCCATAAGAGCGGAAATGGCGTTCCAGCGACCCGATATAGGTGCAGCCTGCCAGCCACAGCGCGCATCCACCCAGCATCATGCCGCGATCCTGGCTGAAACAGGCGATGAGCAGGATGGAAGCCCCCACACCAAGGGCCGTGCCAACCAGCCGGTAGAGCGCCTTGGAAAGGGCCTGTCCGCGCAAAGGCTGGGTGATGATCATGACGGTGACAGCGGCACCAGCAGGAGAGTCGAGCTGCGCCCAGAAGGCGGTGGCAAGGGCGAGACAGACGGCCGCCCAGCTGCGCAGGGAAAAACCGATCCATCCGGGCGGGAAGGGTGGGTTGGGCAGATCGGCGGGGACGGGCCACCAGCGTATGCGTGTTTCCACCCCCTCTGACATGTGCCTCCAACCCGAAATCTGACCCGCGCAACAGGAACGCCCCGCAGGCTCAGAAGGTCAAGCACGCAGCGGCCTGGTGCAGGCCGGGAAATCCTTTGTCAGATACGGGTCTGTAATGGTGCCTCCGTTGGAGGCAGATTTGGGAGGTCTCGGCAGGATATCGACGGGCTTTCCTGTGATCGAAGCCCGCCATGACATTGTGCGCTGTCAGGATTGCCGCCGTGATACGGACAAGCAGGGGGCTCACCCGGAGGCGGTTCTTCAGACGCTCCGGTTTTCTCTAAGCGTCAGGAGAATTTCGATTGCCGCCGTTTCGGATAGCCGCCCGATATGACGAGTATCCCTGATTTGAGGCGTGGCCAACGCTGGAAACGGTGCCTACGCGTCACCCTGCGCCATACGGGATACCAGAAGCTGATTGATGCGGAAACCATCCACATCGACCACCTCAAAGCGATAGCCCGCGGCCTCGACCCGGTCGGCCTTACGCGCCATGCGGCGCAGGCGATGCATGACGAAACCACCGATCGTGTGAAACAGATCGCGCTCGGCGTCGAGGTTGATATCGAGCTCACGGAACACGTCCCCGATGGGAGCCGCTCCATCGATGAGCCACGAATTTGCGTCGCGTCGCACAATGGCCTGCTCTTCAAACGGGCTTGCCAGTCCATCCATGAGCGCGCCCATGATGTCCTTGAACGTGATCAGACCGACCACGAGACCATATTCATTCACGATCAGCGCAAAGCCTGCACCATGCGAGTCGAATTGCGCCAGTGTGTCCCACAAATTCAGCGTGTCCGGCAGCGAAAGCGTGTCACGACGCATCCGGAAAATCTGGTTGGTAATAGGCTGGCTCGGATCGGTGTAGGCTGGCACCTCATCCACGACCGCGACCAGAACGTCCTCAGCGCGGATCGAGCCGATCACGTGATCGAGCCCGCCATCACAGAGCGGATAGCGTGAGTACGGACGGATGCGTACCTTGTCACGCTGAGATTCAAGGCTCTCCTGCACGTCGAGAAAAACGATCTCGTCTCGCGGGGTCATGGCCGAGGTTACAGAGCGATCCTGCAGCGCCAGAACATTCTGGATCAACTGGTGCTCTTTTTCCTGCAACACGCCGGATGCCGTGCCTGCGGCCAGCATGGCGTTCAGATCCTCAGGCGTGACGGGCTCGACAGCAGAGGCTGCCGGGATGCGCAGCAGGGCGAGCAGCCAGTCTGAAATCACCGAGAAAATCCAGACGGCGGGGTAGAGCACTCTCAGCGCCCCGGTAAGGAACCAGCCGACACGCAGCGCCACACGGTCCGGATTGTTCAGGGCGATACGTTTTGGCAGCAGATCAGCAAACAGGACAAACAGGCCCGTCACGATCACAAAGGCCAGCGTCGCCGCCGTCTTGGTGGCGACACCTGGTGTCAACCCGGCTTCGATGAGGGCCGTGCTGAAGGCCGGTGTGAGAAGCTCACTGGATATGACACCGCCAAGAACGCCTACGGCATTGAGGCAGATTTGTAGGACGGTGATGACCTGCCCGCTATTACGCCGCAGCTTGAGGAAAGCCGCCGCACGGGCGTCACCCTGATCGGCCAGCGCACGCAGGCGAATGTCACGCGCTGCGGCAAAGGAGATCTCGGAGAGTGATATCAGGATCGAGACGGCAATCGCTGCCACCATGGCCGCGAGGCCCAGAAGCAGCAGCATCATGTGCCTGACTCCTCATTCTGAATGGGCTGGAAAAAGAAGAGCCTGCTTTGATGTTTTTCTTGGCTCATGGCGCAGTATCCGCCCTTAACCGGCTGGCGGCAACCCGGCGATTGCGCGCCAGCCTGCCTCGTCGCAGGTCTCAAGCCCAAGCTCGGCAGCTTTCTTTGCTTTCGATCCGGCTTTTTCACCCAGCACCACCAGCCCGGTCTTTTTCGACACGGAATCGCTCACCTGCGCGCCCAGACGTTCGGCAATGGCCTTTGCTTCAGGGCGGGTCATGGTGTGTAATGTGCCGGTAAAGACGATGGTCTTGCCTGAAAGCGGGCCTTCCTCGGGGCGGGATTCCGGCTCGATTGTAAGTTGCGCCCGCAGATCAGCCAGCGCCTCCACATTATGCGGCTCGGCAAAGAAGGCCAGGAGATCGGCCACAATGCTCTGGCCGATACCCATGATGCTGCCAAGGGCAAGGCGGTCGTCAGAACCGATCATGGCGGCAGCGTGCATGGCGTCGAACCAGGCTTCATAGGTCTGGTAATGTCGCGCCAGAAGCTGGGCATTGCGCTCGCCGATACGCCGTATGCCAAGCCCGAAGAGAAACCGGCTGAAAGCGATGGTACGGCGCTGCTCGATGGCATTGAGCAGATTGCGCGTCGATACCTCGCCCCAGCCTTCACGGTCACGGATGATGTCGGCCTTGTCGTGCAGGCGGAAAATATCGCCGGGCCGGTCGATCAGGCCGATCTCGTGGAACTCGCGTATGGAGCGCTCACCCAGCCCCTCGATATCGAATGCCGGACGGGAGACGAAATGAATCAGGCGCTCGACAACCTGCGCCTCGCAGGTCAAGCCGCCAGTGCAGCGTCGTACAGCCTCGCCTTCGGGGCGCTCTGTCAGGGCGCCACAGACGGGGCAATGCGTCGGGAAGATGAAAGCCGGACCGCGCGACTTATCCTCAGGAACAGGCCCGAGAATTTGCGGAATGACATCGCCTGCGCGCTGCACACGCACCAGATCGCCAGGGCGGACATCCTTGCGCGCAATTTCGTCTTCGTTATGCAGCGTTGCGCGTGACACGATGACACCACCGACATTGACCGGCTCCAGATGGGCCGTGGGGGTAAGCGCGCCTGTGCGCCCGACCTGTATCTCGATTTTTTCCAGTCGCGTGATGGCCTGCTCGGAGGGGAATTTCCATGCAATGGCCCAGCGCGGTGCACGGCCTGCAAAGCCAAGACGGGTCTGGAGGTCGATATCATCCAGCTTGAAGACGACACCATCGATGTCATAGGGCAGGGATGAGCGTTCGCGGGCAAGATTGGCGATATAACCGGCGATCTCGCTGGCATGGCCGATGCGTGTTGAAAGCGGATTGACCGGGAAGCCCCAACGTTTCAACTGCTCCAGCCAGTCCCAGTGTGTTGCGGCACAGCGTTGGCTCGAAAAGCCCTGCGCATAGGCAAAAAGCGACAGCGGGCGTCTGGCGGTCACATTGGGGTCAAGCTGGCGCAGTGACCCTGCGGCAGCGTTGCGCGGGTTCGCGAAAACCTTCTGTCCCTGTGCCTGCATTGTCTCGTTGAGCGACAGGAAATCGGCCTTTGCCATGAAGATCTCGCCGCGTATCTCGATCTCCTGCGGGAACTCTCCTTCGAGCTTTTGCGGAATGTCAGCAATGGTTCTCAGATTGGCGGTGACGTCCTCGCCCACCAGCCCGTCCCCGCGTGTCGTCCCGCGCAGCAACGCGCCGTTTACATAGGTGAGGTTGATCGACAGGCCATCGATCTTGGGCTCGGCAACGAAAGTGAGCTGATCGGCCGCCTTGGCATCCAGCCCGAGAAAGCGGGCTGCTTTTGCCACGAAAGCCTCGAATTCCTCGGTATTGAAGACGTTGTCGAGCGACAGCATGGGCACGCGATGGGGCTGCTTGCCAAAGGCGGTGTCCGGCGCTGCACCAATGCGCTCCGAGATGCCGCCCTCAATCCTGAGGTCAGGGTGAGCTTCTTCGAGGGCAAGGAGCGCCCTTCTGGTCTCGTCATATTCCGTGTCTGACACTTCAGGGGCGTCGTCGCGGTAATAGGCGTCGTTCCAGCGCGCAATGAGCGCCGCTAATCTGGCGTGCTCATGGGCGGGGGTATCAGTCATCACTCTTGTTCCAGCAGGCTGTCAGCGGCCGTACGCGCGGCATCCGTTATGGTCTCGCCAGCCAGCATACGCGCGATCTCCTCACGTCGTTCCTCGGCGGAGAGTTTTTCTGCAAGGGTTTCCGTCCTGTCCTTTCGGATACGCTTGCTGATGCGCAGATGCTGGTCGCCACGCGCCGCAACCTGCGGGCTGTGGGTGACGACAAGCACCTGTACATCCTGCGCTACACGATGCAGGCGGTCACCGATGGACGAGGCCGTAGCCCCGCCAACGCCGGAATCCACTTCGTCGAAAACCAGCGTCGGTATAGCCGAGCGTTCGGCAAGCACGACCTTCAGAGCCAGCATGAGGCGCGATAATTCGCCGCCCGAGGCCACCTTGGCCAGTGGGCCAGGTGGTTGGCCCGGATTGGCGGCGATCAGGAAGGATGCCTGCTCCTTGCCACGCAGGTTCCAGGCCTCCGGCGCAAGTGGCGTGAGCGAAACAATGAATTTGGCGCGCTCGAGCCTGACCGGCTTGAGTTCGGCCATGACAGCGGTCTCAAGCCGACGCGCAGCGCGCTCGCGTATCTGGCTGAGTTTCTCTGCTTCTGTGGCAAACACCTCGCGCGCTGCTTGCGTTTCCGCCATCAGCTGATCAATACGGGCATTGCCTGAATCCAGCGCCTCAAGGCGGGCCTGAAGGCTCGCCAGCAGAGCGGCCAGTTCATTGACCGCCACACCATGCTTGCGACCCGCTGCACGCAGGGCAAACAGACGTTCTTCAGTTTCCTCAAGCAGGCGGGGATCGGTGTCTGCATCAGCGGCAAGACGGGAAAGCAGGGTTTCGGCCTCGGCAAGCGCCTCTTCAGCTTTTTCCAGAGCCTCGAGTGCCTCCTGCGCCTGGGCCTGCTGCGCGGAATGGGCAACCGGGTCGTCGCCGGGGGAGGGAAGCAGGCGGGCCAGCGTGCGGCTGGCATTGCGCAGGGCGGCGGCGGGGGTGGCGGAGCGACGGTCACGCGGTGTCAGCTCGGACAGGGCCGCTGCAATGGCCTCGCCACGTCGTTCGTTTTGCTGCAGGCCGATACGCAGCGCAGCTAGTTGCTCTTCCTCATCTTCCTGCGGGGCAAGAACGCTGAGGTCGTCAACGGCCTGTCTAAGCCAGTCCTCCTCACGCCGCGTCGCTTCCATTTCGGACTGCGCTGCGGCGAGGGCCGCAGTGAGTTCGATCCAGCGACGATAGGCGCGAGCCACGGCCTCGCGAGCACTGCGATCCACGCCAAAAGCGTCGAGCAGATCGAGATGGGTCGCCTGATCCGCCAGACCCATCTGGTCGTGCTGGCCCTGGATTTCGACCAGAAGAGCCGCGATGCGACGCAGCAGCCCAACGCCAATGGGCTGATCGTTCACGTAGGCCCGCGACCGCGCATCGGCAGTGACCGTGCGTCGGAGCACAAGCGGTTCATGCGGGTCATCAAGGGCAATGCCCTGCTCGGCAAGAAGCTGATGGACCGGGTGGCCATCGGGGATGTCGAAACAGGCGGAAACGCCAGCCTGATCTGTCCCGGCACGAACGAGGCCGCCGCTGGCGCGGTCGCCCAGAGCCAGTCCAAGGGAGTCGAGGAGGATGGACTTGCCCGCCCCGGTTTCACCCGTAAGGACCGTCAGTCCCGGATGAAAAGGCAGATCGAGCCTCTCGATCAGAACGACATCGCGTATCGAGAGGTGAGTCAGCATGCAAGGCGGTCCTGATGTGTCAGTCTGGAAACATCGCTGGCGGCGGCAGATCGCGCCAGCGTCCTTGTCTCGTCCGGATCAGAAAACCGAGTGCCACATGCGGCCGAAAAGCCCGCGCTGCTTGCCACCCGGCGCGACGCTATGATCGGGTAAAAGATCGCGGTTGCGCAGCAGGTTGTAGCTGTAACGATACCATTGGCTGTTGGGATAGTTGTAACCCAGAACCGAGGCTGATTTGCGTGCCTCGTCGACCAGACCCAGTTCAAGGCTGACCTCGACGATGCGTTCGAGCGCTTCAGCCACGTGATTGGTCGTCTGGAAGTCGTTCACGACGCGCTGGTAGCGGCCAAGAGCCGCCTCGTAGTTGTGCTGCTGCTGGTAGTAGCGGCCGACGAGCATTTCCTTACCGGCAAGATGGTCGCGGCAAAGGTCGATCTTCAGCTGGGCGTCGCGGGCATAGGCCGTCTGTGGGAAGCGTGTCACGACCTCCTCAAGAGCGTTCAGGGCTTCGATCGTACCCTGCTGGTCACGCTGAACTTCGGCAATCTGTTCGTAGTAGCAAAGAGCGCGCAGGTAATAGGCATAAGCGGCGTCAGGGCTGGTGGGGTGCAGGAGCAGATAGCGCTCAAGCTGCTGGACTGAAAGCGCATATTCCCCCTGAAGGTAATAGGCATAGCCTTCCATCAGCTCGGCATTACCGACATAGCCCGAATAAGGGTAGTTCTGCTGCAGGAGTTCGAATTCGCCACTGGCCAGCGTGTAGCGCTTCGAATGAAGGGCATCGATGCCGTAATTATACAGCGTCTCGGCACTGGCGACCTTTGGTGCCTTGAACTCTTCCTTGTTGGAAAAGAGCGAGCAGCCGCTCAAAAGCAGAAAGCTGCCGGCTGTCAGGACGCTAACGACGCGCTGACGCTTCGAGGCAGGAGGTACGTGACGTTCTGTATTCTGGTGCATGCCGACTCTTCCACTGACGAACGGTCTTATATCACGCCTGACCATTCGCGGAAGTCCTGGGCGCACGAGATCGTTTCTCTCACGCTGCTGCGTGTATTTCACTTCTGTTTCGAGCGGTCTGACCTGCCAGGCGCCAGTTTTCACCGGAGGAAAAAAGGGAGCGCAAAACACGGTTGTTCAATCCATGGCCCGATTTATGGCCCATGAAGCCTGCCTTGAGCGTGTGCCCGGCCAGATACAGATCGCCCACGGCATCCATGAGCTTGTGACGCACGAATTCCTTGGGATGACGCAGACCGCAAGGATTGAGCACGGTATCGCCTTCCACAACGATGGCATTATGCAGTGAGCCGCCGCGGGCGAGCCCCATCTTCTGGAGGGTCTCGATTTCCTTACGCTCAACAAACGTACGGCAATACCCTACCTCTTGGCGGAAGCGGTCGAGGGTGAAGGGCATGGCATGGCGCTGATGGCCGATCGCGCTGGCCGTGAAATCGATCGACATGGCGAGGGCGAAGCCAGCTCGTGCGGGGCGAAGCTCGGCAAACGCTCCGTTATCGTCTTCCACACGAACGGTGCGAAGAACCTCGATCACGACGCGTGTAACATCCTGCCCGGTCTTGCCCGCGCACTGGATCAGAAAATCGAATTCGGCAGCTGAACCATCAAGTACCGGTGTTTCCGGGCCATCAATGTCGATCAGGGCATTGTCGATACCATTGGCGTGCAGGGCGGCCATCAGATGTTCGATCGTGGCAACGCGGATATCTGGCGCATCGGCACGGGCGATCACCGTGCTGAGCCGTGTGCACACCACATTGTCGTAGCGTGCAGGGATCGGCAGGGCATCGGGAAGATCGCTTCTGCGGAAAACGATGCCATGGTTCACAGGGGCGGGACGCAGGGTCATACGCACCTGATGGCCACTATGAAGCCCTATGCCAACGCAGGTAATGGGCTGCTTGAGTGTGCATTGGGGCGCGGTCTGCGTATTGGTGCCGAAGGGGCTTAGAAAATCGGCTGAGTTCTTGAAAACTGAGGGAGGCACGATCGATGCTTTGAACGGTGTTTCGGCCGTGATCTGCATGATTGGACGCTCTCCCAAATTACCGAAACGTTATGTTTCGGCCTTGAAGAAAGCTCTACCCGCTAAAGGGGCAGGCAGACCAGTCAATGTTTGTTGCCATTCATTACGGCCTAAGGCTCTGAAACTGCACGTAAAAATCAGTTTCAGAGCGTGGCTTTGTGTCAGAAATCAGCGACCCTGATCGCGACGAAGAAAAGCAGGAATGTCGAGACCGTTTTCTTCGCTATTGTCGTGATTCGAGACAGGACGCGAAGGCTCAGCGCGCTCGACCACAGTGGGTTCGTTGCGCGGTGCCTCGTCTTGCTGGGTATAGTTCGACGGCGCGGGTCGACCACGCAGCGCACCTGTTACGATACCAAACAGACTGCGAGACTGGGGTTCGGGCGCGGGGCGTTGACCCTGGTCCGAGAACAGGCCCGAACGCGGTGAGGCAGCGGGGGCTGGTGTCACTTTTGCTGCCTGGGGAGGCACTGAGTGAGGAGAGGGCGCAGCGCTTGCGGGTGATTGCGCATCAAGCGCGTAATGGGGCTGCTGGCGCGGTACGGCGGCATAGGTGGAAGCCGGCTGGAAAGGCTGCTGCCCGGCATTCTGGGCGAGTTCCGCGCCATCAGCCATGACGGAGGTTTCCTGCGACGGCTCTGACGGGGCAACCACCTCTTCGGGCTCGGGCTCACGGCTGCCGTCAATACCAGTAGCGACTACCGAAACGCGGATGCGACCGTTCAGCGACGAATCGATGGCTGAACCCCAGATGATCGTGGCGTCATCAGCCACTTCCTGTCGGATACGCTCTGCGGCCTGATCGACTTCGTAAAGGGTCAGGTCATCACCGCCGGTGATGTTGATGAGAAGACCACGCGCCCCGGACATGGACGAGTCATCAAGGAGCGGGTTGGAAATGGCGCGGTTGGCGGCTTCGAGGGCGCGATCCTCACCTTCGGCTTCGCCCGTACCCATCATCGCCTTGCCCATCTCCGCCATGACAGTGCGGATATCGGCGAAGTCGAGATTGATCAGCCCGGGTGCCAGCATGAGATCGGTCACGCCGCGCACACCCATATAGAGCACCTCGTCAGCCATCTTGAAGGCTTCACGCAAGGTCGTGTGCATGGTCGCCATGCGAAACAGGTTCTGGTTCGGAATGACGATCAGCGTATCGACATATTGCTGCAGCTCGGCAATGCCTGCCTCGGCCACTTTCTTGCGTCGCGCGCCTTCAAAGCCGAAAGGTGTGCTGACCACGCCGACTGTGAGAATCTTGCGGTCACGCGCCATCTTGGCAATGACGGGTGCAGCGCCCGTGCCGGTGCCGCCACCCATGCCAGCTGTCACAAAAACCATGTGCGCGCCATCAATATGACGGCTGATTTCCTCTGCCGCTTCCTCAGCGGCAGCCTTGCCGATTTCCGGCTTGGCACCTGCCCCGAGGCCCTGGGTAAGATGAGGACCAAGCTGGACGCGGCGTTCTGCGCGTGAGCCCGCAAGCGCTTGCGCATCCGTATTGGCGACAACAAATTCGACGCCCTGCAACTGCATCTCGATCATGTTGTTGACGGCATTCATGCCACCGCCACCAACGCCGATAACGGTGATGCGCGGAGAGAAGTCAGAGTAATTATATTGCGGGGCAGTGAGATTGAGCGTCATGGCGTAATCCGGATAGGGCTGGTATCAGTCCCGAATTCAGGGAGAATGACTGAAAAGCGTAACCTTAATAGGTTAGTTTTTCGTCATGTGCGACCCCTAATGAAATGGACCAGGCGCTTTAGCATGCCTCCCGGTCTCTGCTCTGGTGTATCGGCATCGTGGAAGCTCCGATCTCCCCCGGCGACCCAGGCCAGCAGGCCCGATGCCGTGGAAAAACCAGCGGAATTCGCGCCGATTTCGGGTAATCCGACAATGCCGAGCGGGCGTCCGAGACGAACGGGACGATCCAGGATCCGTGCGGCCATCGGTCCCACGCCATCCAGCAGGGAGGCACCTCCGGTCAGGACCACACGCTCGCGGCCTGTCCGGCTGAAACCGGCATCATCCAGACGATCGCGCACGAGTTCGAGCGTTTCCTCGATGCGCGGCCTGATGGCCGAGACCAGTCTTGCGCGTGAAACGGTTGTCAGCGTCCCGGGGGCTTCACCGATTTTCTGAAGCGTGATGAGTTCGCTGCTGTCTTCGGCAGAGAGTTCGGCGGCGCCATATTTGGTCTTGAGCCGCTCCGCCTCGTCCAGCGAGGTGGAAAGCATGCCCGCGAGATCGCGGGTGACATGCAATCCGCCGACAGGCAGGAAAGCCGTATGACGTAGCATGCCATCACCAAAGACGGCGATCGAGGTCGTGCCGCCGCCCATATCGACAACAGTTGCGCCAAGTTCGCGCTCATCTGCATCGAGCACCGAGAGACCCGAGGCGAGGGACGCCGAGACAAGACCGGTCATCTTGAGCTCTGAGCGCATCAGGACCGAGTCCAGTGTACGCACTGCGGTTGTTGCGGCATCGACGACATGAAGCCTGGCCGTGAGTTGCTCACATACCTGGCCCCGGGGATCGACAATGCCGTAAGTATCATCCACCGCATAACCGATGGGCAGGGTGTGGATGACGGTGCGACCCTCGGTGAAGGCACGGGCCTGACCCTCTGCCACGACGCGGGCCATATCGCTCTCGCTGACCCCGTGACCACCAATGGGCATACGCGCATTGAACAGACGGCTCTCGGGATGACCACAGGAGAGATTGACGGCAATATCGTCGAGGCGACGATCGGCAGCTTCTTCAGCCTGACCGACAGTGGCACGTATGGCCTGCTCAGCCTCTTTCAGATCGACGATATTGCCGTTGCGTATCCCGCGCGATCGACGCCAGCCATAGCCGAGCACACGCAACGTGCCATCAGCCTCGCCACGGCCGATCAGGCAGGTCATCTTGGTCGATCCGATGTCCAGCACACCGAAAACACCCACGCGCCAGTGTCTGGGCATGGCAGGCTCATCTGCCGGGGGCAGGGCGAGGATATGATCCTCGGAGCGTTCGTGATGTCTCTGCGCTGTGCTGACCGGCAGGAGCGCGCGGCTACGCACTGTCCGCCGGCGCTTCTTGCGCGGCGAGTCCGGGTCTGTGGCCACGAGGTCGTTCATTCTTCGGTCGAGGCTCCATCTGCGGAGGAAGGGGCTTGGCTGTCATGGCCGCGCTGGGTGGCAGCATGGCCCGGTTTGTGCGTTGATTGCGGCGGATTTCCGGTAGTTCCCGGTCCTGATTTTTGCGTTGATCCTGCTTGTCCGCCGCTTCTGACGGGCGCGCCATTACCTGTGTTGGAGGCGTCGGTGCCGGGTTCCTTGTCCTGGTTGGTATTTGAAGATTCATGCGGAGCGTTCGGATCGGCAACCGGCGCGGGGGGCTGGTGAATGACCATACGATCCGGCAGGCGCATATCGATCGAAACGACCGGGCGCTCGAGCAGGCGGAACTGGTCCTGATATTGCGCAAGACGCGCAAGCGCCGCCTGTTCCTGTCCTTCTGGCAGCAGGACGGTGGCGCCATCACGCAGGGTCAGGTTCCAGCGACGCTGCCCGACACGTACGGCTGCGACAACGAACTCCTTGACCGATGGATTGGCCGTCAGCGCATCCACCAACGTCGAGGCCGCCAGGTTTGCACCTTCGCCGACAACCAGTGGCAGCTTGATAAAGGCCTGACCATTTTTGCCTTCCAGCCCCTGATCCGGCACGCGCTCGCCAGCGCGGTTGATCAGGATGAACTGTCCATGGTCCTGCCAGACGGCCACCGGGCTGCGTTCCGTGATCTTGATGACGATCGTGTCGGGCATATGCCGTTCGACCGTCGCATGATCGATAAAGGGCAGAGTGTCGATGCGATCACGCGCCGCCGAGACCGAAAACCCGAAGATCGGCTTGCCGACCGAGGTGCCGAGAGCCCGCATCAGATCGTCTTCCGGCGTGAGGTTGCGCCCCTCGATTCGGATCGTCTTGATCTGGAATGGCAGGTACTGAACGAGCTTCGCGCGATAGGGCGCAAAACGCGCCTCGGAAGCCGAAAGGCGCAGAAATGAGGCGGCAATTCCTGCTACGACCAGCAGAAAAAGGAAGGCCAGAAATACACGCAGGCCCCGCTTGTGGCGGCGCATAAACAGCACGAGACGCGCTGGTCTGTCCTGCTGAACGGGCCCGCGATACGGAGCTTCCGGCCGCCGGTTTCTCATCTGGCCTGTTTGCCCCGCGTGGTGAGAGCATCACGCACGATCCAGTCGCAAAGCTCCGGGTAGGAAATGCCACAATAGGCGGCCTGTTCCGGCAGGAGAGAGGTGGCGGTCATGCCGGGTTGCGTATTGACTTCCAGAAGGATCAGACGGGACGTTTCCTCGTCATAACGGAAATCGGCTCGCGAGGCACCCGAGCAGCCCAGCGCACGGTGGGCGTTCTCGGCCACGCGCAAGGCCTGGGTGAAAATGGCCTCCGGCACTTGCGCTGGCACGTGATGCACGGAACCACCGGGTGCGTATTTCGCGTCGAAATCGTAGAAATCGCCTGTGGGAGACGCCGCCACGATATCGGTCACGGTCAGGGCCCGGTCACCCAGCACGGCGACGGTGAGTTCGCGACCCGGAATATATTCCTCAACCAACGCCTCGCGGCCAAAGGCCCAGTTAGAGGCAATGGTCTGACGGCGGTTGCTGCCGGTCCGGACAATCTCGACCCCGAATGATGACCCTTCGGCGATGGGCTTGACCACATAGGGCGTCGGTAGAGGGTCAGCTGCGGCAAGTTCGTCCATCGTCACGACCCGTCCCTCAGCGACGGGCAGACCGGCCGCTGCAAACACGCGACGCGAGGCTTCCTTGTCCATGGCGAGCGAGGACGCCCGTATGGAAGAATGGGTGTAGGTCAGGCCTAGCCACTCCAGAACGCCCTGAATGGCACCATCTTCCCCCAGCGGGCCATGCAGCGCATTGAACACGACATCTGGTGCCGCAGCGCGCAGGGCGCGGATCGTTTCGGCCAGATCGGGGCCGGCATCGACACTGACAACATCATGCCCGGCTTCGGCCAGAGCCTGTGCAACGCCAGCGCCACTACGCAGACTGACGGGTCGTTCGCTTGAAATGCCTCCCTGAAGGACGGCAATCTTCAGACTCATGGCTGTTCTCCCGATGACGGTTTTCCAAGGCGTTTGATTTCCCAATGCAGGGCAATGCCGCTTTGGGCAAGGACGCGAGCACGGACTTCGTCACCCAGATCTTCCAGATCGCGGCTTGTGGCAGTGCCGAGATTGAGCAGGAAATTACAGTGTTTCTCGCTTACCTGCGCGCCACCCCGGGTGAGACCACGGCATCCGGCGTCGTCAATCAGTTGCCAGGCCTTGTGGCCGTCAGGATTGCGGAAGGTCGAGCCCCCCGTGCGGGCCTTGACGGGTTGCGAGGCCTCGCGGGCGGCCTTGATGCCTGCAATATGGGTGCGGATCTGCTCGCGGTCGCCCGGTCGCGCCCGCAGCCGCGCCCTCAGCACGATGGCCCCATCAGGCAGACTGGCATGACGATAGCTGAAGGCCAGTTCGGCATTGCCCAGACGCGTGATCGTCCCGTCGGGCAGGAGGATTTCAGCCCAGTCGAGCACGGCATTGATATCAGAGCCATAAGCGCCGGCATTCATGACCACCGCCCCGCCAATGGAGCCGGGAATTCCAGCTAGGAATTCCAGCCCGGTCAGACCTGCTGCGGCGGCCTGCTCGGCCACGATCATGTCGAGCGCTGCAGCACCGGCCACGAGACCATCGGGCTCGATGACGATATCGGCGAAACCGCCCGCCATGCGCACCACAAGTCCCTCAATCCCATCATCGCGGATGATGACATTCGAACAGGCGCCAAGCACCGTGACCGGAAACCCTTCGGGGAGGGCCGCCAGAGTGTCGGCAAGGTCCTGCACATCCTTGGGCACGAACAGGGCTTCGGCATTGCCGCCCGTGCGAAACCAGGCGCGTGGGCCAAGCGGTGCGTCAAAACTCAACCGGCCACGTGGCGAGAGCTGATGCAGATTCGTGCTCATGATGCCTTGCCATTAAGCGCGGCAAGCTGACCCGGCAGCGCGTGGGCCCAGTTGGTGATGGTGCCCGCACCAAGGCACACAACGAAGTCACCCGGCTTGGCGATGGCGTTGATCATCTCGGCCAGATGCTCGGGGCCGGGCAACGGCACCACGGAGCGATGGCCGCTGGCGCGCAGTCCCTCGATCAGTGTGTCGCGGCTGACGCCCTCGATCGGCGCTTCACCGGCAGCATAGACATCGGTCACGATGACCGTTCCAGCGTCGTTCATGCAGGTGCAGAAATCGCTGAACAGGGCTTGGAGGCGCGAGTAGCGATGCGGCTGCACCACGGCAATCACATCGCGTGCGCCAGCCTGGCGGGCGGCGCGCAGCACGGCAGCAATCTCGACCGGATGATGACCGTAATCATCAATGACCGTGATACCATTGAAATCACCGCAACGCGTGAAACGACGCTTGACGCCGCGGAACCCGGCGAGCGCAAGGCGAATGGTTTCGTCACTGATATCCATCTCGCTGGCGACGGCGATGGCAGCGAGTGCGTTGAGCACGTTGTGCTGGCCCAGCATGGGCAGGCGGAACGGCCCGGCGCGACGCGTGGTCTTTCGCGTGCGGTTGGTGATCACCACCTCGAATGTGGCGCCCAGACGGTCGGTAATCAGCTTGTCCGCGCGGATATCGGCCTGCGGGCTGAAGCCATAGGTCACGATACGATGGTCTGACAGGCGCGGGATCATCTGCTGTACGGCAGGATGATCGATGCACAGTACAGCAAACCCGTAGAACGGAATGTTGGACACGAACTGGTCATAGGCCGCCTGCATGGCTTCTGCCGTGCCCCAATGGTCCAGATGTTCGGGGTCCATATTGGTGACCACGGCAATGACCGCAGGCAGACGCAGGAAGGAGCCATCGCTCTCATCGGCCTCGACCACCATCCAGTCGCCCGAACCCATGCGGGTGTTGGTGCCGTAAGCCTCGATAATGCCGCCATTGATCACGGTCGGGTCAAGTTTGGCCTGTTCGAGCACGCAGGCCACGAGGCTTGTGGTGGTTGTCTTGCCATGGGTGCCGCCAATCGCCACCGCCCAGCGCAGGCGCATGAGCTCGGCCAGCATTTCGGCACGACGCACGACGGGGATCAGCCTCGCGCGCGCCGCCAGAACCTCGGGATTGTCCTTCTTCACGGCCGTTGAGGTGACCACAACCTGAGCCGCGCCCAGATTACCTTCGTCATGGCCAATCGCGACGACAATACCGAGCTTGCGCAGGCGCAGCACATTGGCGTTTTCGCTGATATCCGACCCCTGAACCTTGTAGCCGAGCATATGCAGCACTTCGGCAATTCCTGACATGCCAATTCCGCCAATACCGACGAAATGGATGGTTCCGATGGAAAGGGGGAGTGCGCGCATGAACCAGGCTTTCAGAGTAACTGCGAGAAAACAGGAAGATCGAGTTGAGGACAGAAGAAGGGCGTCAGGTCAGCGATGGATGTGAGCGAAGAGGCTACCCATCACGAAACAGGGGAGCGGTAGTCCGAAATGCGGGCTTCGACAAGGTCGGCCAGCAGTCTGGCGCTGTGGGGATGGGCAAAACCGTGTGCGGCCTTCGCCGCCATCGCCAGACGTTCGGGGGCGTTCAGCAAGGTGGCAAGAAAGGCAGATATCGTCTCGGGGGTGAAGTCCTTCTGGCGGAACATCCAGGCCCCGCCAGCATCGACAAGCTGCGTGGCATTGGCGCCCTGTTCGTCTGATGCGGCAATGGGCAGGGGGACAAGAATGGACGGACGACCCGCAATGGTGAGCTCTGCCACAGAAGAGCCTCCGGCACGCCCGATCACCAGATGCGCCTGCCGCAGCAATGTGGCGACATCGCTGAAAAACGGCGCGAGGGTGCAAACAATGCCTGCGGCCTCGTAGGCGGCGCGTGTTTCAGCAATGTCTTTCTCATGCACCTGCTGCGTCACGCGCAGCCGGGCGCGGAACCCTGCGGGCAACTGGGCCAGAGCGGCGGGCATGGTGGTCGAGAACACTCTGGCGCCCAGGGACCCCCCCCAGATCAGGAGATTGATCGCCTCTTCGGGCGGGGTATAGGGCTCATCGAGCAGCGCCTCGATGGCGGGCCGCACCGGCATGCCGGTTAGGGCCGTGCGCAGCCCCAGAGGCAGACGGGCGACGGTGGGGAAAGATGTCGCGATGGCACTGGCAAAACGGGCCAGCAGGGCATTGGCCTGCCCGAGCACGGCATTGCCTTCATGAAGGATCACGATCGGCTTGCGTCCGCCGGTCAGGAAACGACTGCCCAGAATGGGGGGCACCGACGGATAGCCGCCAAAGCCGATCACGGCGACGGGCGCGATCTGTTTATGCAGGCTGCGGGCCTCCCAGGCACCCCGCAGAAGCGAAGTCACACCGCGGAGCTTGGCAGCGATACCCTTGCCAGCCACACCTGTGCCATCAAGCACATATTGTGGCCTGTCCTGAAAGATACCGCTCGTTCTTTTACCAGCTCGCTTGTCGGTCATCAGCACCAGATCATGCCCGCGCGCCGCAAGTTCGGTCGCGAGCGCCTCGGCGGGGAAGAAATGGCCGCCTGTGCCACCGGCAGCAATCACGATGGGGCTTTTCACGAATTGGATCCTTCACGAAGCGACGTCCAGTGCCTCTGACCGGCATAGTGCGAACTGATGGGGCTGGCCGAAACCTGATGGCGTGTCAGTGCCAGCACCATGCCAAGGGTCAGGGCGATGGAGATGGCCGAGGAGCCACCATAGGAAATGAGGGGCAGCGTCATGCCCTTGGTGGGAATCAGATGCAAGGTCGAGCCCATATTGATGAAGGCCTGCAGCCCGAACCCGGCAACCAGCCCCGACGCGGCCGTGATCACGAACGGGTCGCTCTCGCGCATGAGCTTGAGCAGCGTGCGCACCACGATGACGGTGAAGATCAGGATGATAAACAGGCAGATGAACAGCCCGTACTCCTCACCCGCCACAGCAAACACGAAATCGGCATGGGCGTCTGGCAGCAGATCCTTCACCCGGCCTTCACCGGGGCCACGCCCCATCATGCCGCCATTGCCAAAGGCACGCAGCGCGGTGTCGATCTGATAATGGTCGCCCACATTGGGGTGCAGGAAGCGCTCCACGCGCGAGCGCACGTGCGGAAACGCGACATAGGCGCCTGCAAACGCCGCGATCATGGCTCCCACGCCAGCACCAACAAAAATGATGGGCAGGCCATTCACGAAAAGCTGGATGAAAAAGACCATCGTGATGACCGACAACATGCCGATATCAGGCTGTGACTTGAGCAGTAGCAGGATAAGCCCGAAACAGCCGAAGGCGATGAGCATGCCGGGGAAACGGACCGAGCCGAAAATGACCCGCCGCCTCTGCTCGGCAAGCAGCCATCCCGTCACCACTGCAAAGAACGGCTTGAGGAACTCGGAGGGCTGGACCGACATCATGGGCAGCGCAATCCAGCGCCGCGCCCCCTTGATCTCGACGCCATGAACGAGCGTCATGAAGGTAGCCGCCAACGCAATGACACCGCCGATAAGCGCAAGGCGTTTGACCGCTTCACGCGACAGGCCGGAGACAAGCAGCACGACCCCACCCGCCAGAAGCAGGAAGATCACCTGTTTGAGGATGAACATCTCGCGTGAGGCGCCAATGCGCACGGCGACGGCAGGACTGGCGGCCAGCATCAGGACATAGCCAAAAGCTATCAGCACCCCGACACAGCACAAGGTGACGCGATCCACATTGCGCCACCAGCGCCCTATACGGGACGTATCGACACGTGAAAGCCCTGCCATGTTTCCCTAACCCCTCGGCCCTTCGGATCAGGGCGTTTCTGAATCGCTGAGGCGAGTCAGGATATCGATAAAAGACGCGCCGCGCGCTTCAAAACTCGCAAACTGGTCAAAGCTTGCACATGCCGGCGACAGCAGAACAACCGGGACATCGAGCGCGCGGGCCGCTTCCAGTGCCGCCGACGTCGCAACATCGAGCGTCTGGCTGATTTCAGTGGCAACCCCGTGGGCCAGCAGAGTGACCTGCAGGATGGGCGCGTCGCGGCCGATCAGAAAAGCCTTGGCAATCCGATCGAACAATGGCGCAAGTGCCTCGATCCCACCGGATTTGGCCGTACCCCCCGCAATCCAGATGACCTTGTCATAGCAGAGCAGCGCCTTTTCGGCGGCTTCGGCGTTGGTCGCTTTGCTGTCGTTGATGAAACGGATACCATCAATGACGCCCGCCAGTGCCTGACGATGCGGCAGGCCCGGATAGGTTGTCAGGCCGGTTTCGATGGCGCGGTCGTCCAGCCCCAGATGCTTTGCCATCGCCCGTGCCACGAGAGCATTCTGCAGATTATGCGCGCCGGGCAGGGCGGGCGCTGCTTCAAGGGCTTTCGCCACCGGCGCGACAAGCGTTTCATCATGAACCGAGATCGTGACGACGCCCAGGCCGTTGGCAATCAGCGTTGATGCCTCGGCGCGGGTGTAGGCGTCGTCGACGCCGATCACAGCGAGATCATCCGGGGTCATGTTATCGAAAACGTGGCGTTTGGCTGCGGCATAGCCCGCCATATCCCCGTGACGGTCCAGATGATCCGGCGTCAGATTGAGCAGGCAGGCTGTCGCGGCATGATACTGGTCCAGACGCTCCAGCATATAGGACGACATCTCGATGACATACACGCCGTCATCGGGCAGGAGCGGCAGGGCAAGCGATGCCGTACCGAGATTGCCCCCGGCCAAAACAGGCACTCCGGCCTTATCCAGCATATGGGCGAGCAGGGCGGTCGTCGTGGATTTGCCGTTCGTCCCGGTGATCGAGGCGAAACGGGCCTTCGAGCCTGTCTTGCGCACCGCACGATAGAGCATCTCGGCATCGGACAGAATGGGGATGCCAGCCTCACGCGCCTTGATGGCGACGGGGTGAGGGCTCGGAAGCCTGTGAGGGATGCCCGGTGAGAGGATCAGCGCCTCGAACCCGGTCAGATCGTCCAGCGGGGCGGCGGTAAAGCGGCTGTTTTCGCCCTGCGCTCCATAAGCATCAGGGGCCGGGGGTGATTTGTCATCCCAGGCCTGGACCTCTGCCCCCATGCCAAGCAGGGCCTTGACGACAGCGTGGCCATTGCGGCCAAGGCCGACCACAGCAAAGCGCGACCCGGCAAACAGATCGGAGGGGAAGGGGCGACCGGTCATTTCAGCGCAGCTTCAGCGTGGCAAGGCCAGCCAGGCCGAGCAGGATGGACACGATCCAGAACCGGATGACGATCTTGGGCTCCTGCCACCCTTTCTTTTCGAAGTGATGATGCAGCGGGGCCATCAGAAAGACGCGCTTTTTTGTGCGCTTGTACCAGAACACCTGAATGACAACCGAGAGTGTCTCGACCACGAAAAGCCCGCCCACGATGCAAAGCACCAGCTCATGCTTGACCGCAACTGCGACAGCACCCAGTGCGCCACCCAGCGAGAGCGAGCCCGTATCGCCCATGAACACATCGGCCGGGGTCGCATTGAACCAGAGAAAGCCGAGCCCCGCGCCGATAAGGGCTGCACAGAAAACGGCAAGCTCGCCGGTGCCGGGGACAAGGTGAAGCTGCAGATAATCGGCGAAAACGCGATTACCCACCAGATAGGCGATCAGCGCGAAAACCAGCGATGCGATCACGACAGGCACGATGGCGAGACCGTCAAGGCCGTCGGTAAAGTTCACCGCATTGCCGAACCCGGTCATGGTGAGCATGGCAAAAAGCGGAAAGGCAAAGCCGAGCGGCAGCAGGAAGTCTTTCACGAACGGAAAGGCCACCATATTACGCAGTTCGGGCGGCATCAGGCTTTCCATCCAGTAGCCGGCAATCAGCGAGGCGGCGAATTCGCTCCCCAGCCGGGCCCGCTTGGATACGCCTGCCGTGTTGCGACGCGAGAGCTTGAGATAGTCATCCGCAAACCCTACCGCGCCGAAAGCGGCTGTCACGAACATGACGGCCCAGACGAAGCCGTTCGTGAGATCGGCCCAGAGCAGGGTGGAAGCAAAAAGCGCGATCAGGATGAGCATGCCACCCATTGTGGGGGTGCCGGCTTTTTCGAGAATATGGCGTTCCGGGCCGAGCGTGCGAATGGGCTGCCCCTCGCGCTGGATACGCTTGAGCTGCGCAATGAAGGGACGCCCGAAAACCAGCGAAATAACGAAAGCCGTCAGGCATGCACCGCCTGAACGGAATGTCAGGTAATGGAACAGATTGAAGAAGCCGCCATGGGTCGTGTCGTGGATGGCGATAAGATTATACAGCATCAGGCCTGCACGCCCCCTGCAAGAAGAGGGGTGACAATGTCGCGCATGCGACTGCCAAGACTGCCTTTTACGAGAACCACGTCACCGGCTTTCAGATTGGATTGGACGAAGGGGGCGAGAGATGCCGCGTCTGGTTGCCAGACGCCACGCTTTTCTTCGGGAAGAGCGTCAAAAACATGGCGCATGTGCGGGCAGCAGCAAAAAACCAGATCGGCGTTTGCTGTGACATCCGGCACGAGTGAGAGATGCTCTGACTCGGCAAAGTCACCGAGTTCGCGGATATCACCCAGAACCGCGATTTTCCGTTCGCCCGGTACGAGAGAGAGCGTTTCCAGCGCTGCACGGATGGAGAGAACCGAGGCATTGTAGCTCTCATCCAGCAGGGCAGCCTGCCCGGCCATGATGAGCTGGATCTGGCCACGCCCCGCGCCGGGGCGCCACGCGGCCAGAGCCGCTATGGGGTGGGCAAGAGGCAGGCCGAGCGCCTGAAGGGCCGCAAGGGCCATGCCTGCGTTGCGCACGAGATGGGCTCCCGGTGCAGCAAGCGTCACCGCATGACTCGTCCCATCGCGACAACCGAGCGTGAATTGTGAGCTTCCTGACGCGGTCTGCACGCCGGTCAGGCGATAATCGGCGTTCTCGCCCAGACCGACACGGGCCAGGCGGCACCCGGCCTGTGCGGCAGCATCCTCGAAAACGGCGTCCAGCCCTGTATCGTCTGGAACCAGCGCCACGCCAGCGTTACTGAGGGCGCGGATCAGGTCGGATTTTTCTTCTGCAATGGCCCCCACACTCCCCATATAGCCCAGATGCGAACTGCCTATGGTGGTGATGACGGCTGCATCGGGGCGCACCATCCCGGCCAGTGGAGCGATCTCACCGCGATGGTTCATGCCGATCTCGGCCACGCAGAATGCAGCATTGCGCGGCATACGGGCGAGCGTCAGCGGGACACCCCAGTGGTTGTTGTAGGAGGCGACTGCCGCATGGGTCGGCCCGAGCGCCGAGAGGGCGCAATGCAGCATGTTCTTGGTCGTGGTCTTGCCGACTGACCCCGTCACACCGATCATCACACCGGTGAAACGCGCCCGTGCGGCCTGTGCCAGGGCGCGTAGCCCCTGCATGGTGTCCTGCACACGCAGCAACCGCGGGTCGTCGCTGCCTGACGCAGTGTGAACCATGACGCAGGCCGCGCCTTTCTCCAGTGCGGTCGTGATATGGGCATGGCCGTCGCTGGTATCGCCCACGAGGGCGATGAACAGGTCTCCCGGTTCCAGCGTGCGGGTATCAATGGAGATACCGGTCACGGTGACATCGGCAATGAGCTGCCCTGATGTGGCCTCACGAAGCTCGGCGCTGGTCCAGATCGGTGTCATGCCGGCACCCCGGTCAGTTCGCGGATCACCGCACGGTCGTCAAACGGTGTCGTGACACCAGCCACGGTCTGTCCACTCTCATGGCCCTTGCCTGCCACGACCACCACATCACCCGGTCTGGCTTCGGACAGGGCAGCGGCAATGGCCGCGCGTCTGTCCCCGATTTCCAGAGCATCAGGGCAGGCGGCAAGGATGGCAGCGCGGATTGAGGCGGGATCCTCGCTGCGCGGGTTATCATCCGTCACGATCGCCAGATCGGCCAGTTTCGCAGCGATGCCACCCATGAGGGGGCGCTTGCCCCGGTCACGGTCCCCACCGGCACCGAATACGACAATCAGGCGGTTCTGAGCATGAGGGCGCAGGCTGTGCAGCAGATGATCCAGCGCGTCGGGGGTGTGGGCGTAATCGACATAGACACCGGCACCATTATTTAGCGTCACGGCCAGTTCGGCACGACCGCGTACGCCTTGCAGATGGGGGATGAGGTCGAGAATACCCCGCGCCTGATCGTCCTGCGCCCAAATCATCGATGCCGCCAGAAGCACGTTATCAACCTGAAAGCGGCCCGTCAGCCCGATAGTGACGTCGGGCAGTTTCTCACCGAACAGAGCGAGGGAGACAATCTGACCATGCGGCAATGGGGTGGCATTCAGCAGACGGATCGTCTCGCCCTGTTCGCCCACACTCCGCGGCTTGAGGCGTCGTGCCTGCGCCAGATCGCGCAGGGCCGAGACAGTTTGCGCATCCATGTCCGCGTTGAAGGCGGCAATGGCCCCTTCAGGCAAAAGATCGGAAAAAAGGCGCAGCTTGGCGGCGCGATAGGCGTCCATCGTCCCGTGATAATCGAGATGGTCGCGCGTCAGATTGCAGAACCCGCCCGCGCCGAGACGCACGCCATCCAGACGATGCTGGTCGAGACCGTGAGACGAGGCCTCCAGCGCGACATGGTCGATCCCTGCGGTTTTGAGCTGCGCCAGTGTCTGGGCCATCGAGACGGCGTCTGGCGTCGTCAGCGGCGGCGGGGCCTCGACGGGAATATCGCTGATCAGCCCCAGCGTGCCGATACTGGCAGCCGGTTTGCCGCTCATGGACCAGAGCTGGCGCAGGAAATCGGCTGTGCTGCTCTTGCCGTTTGTTCCCGTCACTGCAGCAATATGGGCTGGCTGGGGCCCGGCAAGGACAGCTGCCATGAGCGCCAGCGCATGGCGAGGCGAGGGCGATGAGACGCAGGGCACGGAAAAAGTGGGTGTTACCGCGTCGGAGGCCAGCAGGGCCGAGGCACCTTGTGCGAGCGCCTGCGGAATGAACGTCGCGCCATCGACAGCAACGCCGGGCAGGGCGGCGAAGATCATACCCGGCCGCACCGCACGACTATCCGCTGTGATGCCATGAATTTCAGGGTCAACGACAAGAGGCGGGACCGTTAGTCCGGCCCGCTTCAGGATCTCGGAAAGACGCATGGGCTCAGCCTCGTTCGGGAGTGTGGTGCGCGGCGCGATCGGCGGCTTTGGCGGCGAGCTTCGCCGCTTTCTCGGCAGCCTTGGCCGCCTTCTTCTCGGCCTCTTCCTTCTGCGCGGCGATGCGCGGGTCGCCGGGATCATTTCCGGGCCCGAGAGCGCGACGTCCGGGGGGAATGCCGGGCTCAAGCGGTATGGCCATCTCGGCGTCGATACGGGCAGCGTTCTTGGTGTCCGGAAACAGGCCGAGCATCGGGCCGATACGCGCAATCAGCTTGCCGGTGGTTGGCGCCGCATTCCAGCCTGAGGTCACAAAGCCATGTGTCTTGGGCGTAGGATGCGGAGAGTCGAGCATGACGTACACGGCATAGCGCGGCGCGTTCATCGGGAAGATGGAGGTGAAGGCCGAGATATTGACGTGTTTGAGGTAACGGCCATTGGGGCCGACCTTCTCTGCCGTGCCGGTCTTGCCGCCCACAAAGTAGCCAGGCACCTCGGCGCTGCGGGCCGTACCCTGTGTCACGTCAAGACGAAGCATCTTGCGGATAAGCTTTGAATTCTCCTCTGATACGACGCGCTCACCCTGAGGGATGGGCGGCGGTGCAGGGGCATCGCTGCTGGCGTCGGCGTCCGGCTTGAAGGCTGCTGGGACGACAGGCGCGTGAGAGGGCTGCGTCGTGGCAGGTGTCGTGTTCAGCGCGCCATCCTGTGATGCGGCGTTGCCTGCCGGTGAAGGTGCAGCATTCCCCGGTACTTGGTCCGTCGCGGCGCTGGTGCCATCATCCTGCTCGCGGGCGAGGAGGGTTGGCTTGATCAGGATGCCGCCATTCACCGTCGCTGCCGTCCCGCGCACGATCGAGAGCGGTGGCTCGGCAACACCATGACCGAACCCGACCGTCATGACGGTCGATATGCCCCAGTTCTTTGAGGATGGCACAATCGGACGTCCGGCCTCGGGCAGCTCGATAGGCACGCGGTTGAAAAATCCCATCGTGCGCAGCCAGTCCTGCTGCCTTTTCGCGCCGACATCGAGCGCAATATGGGCAGCCGCCGGGTTTGAGGATTTTGCCAGAACGTCGGGCAATGCCAGCCAGGGGGCAAAATGATCGGTCTTGATGTCAGAGATGGTGAACCGGCCGATATGGATGGGAATGGTTGAAAAGCGGTCCCAGATATGGGCAACGCCATACTCGATGGCCATGGCCGCTGTTTGCAGCTTGAAGGTCGAACCAGGCTCATACATGCCTGTGACAGCGCGGTTGAAACGGGCATCGGCAGGTGCATGGCCGAACTCATTGGCATCATAGTCGGGCAGGCTGACCATGGAGATGATCTCGCCTGTGTTCACGTCCATGACGATGGCAGCCGCGCCTATGGCCTGAAACTCGTCCATTGCCGCCTGGGTCACTTCACGCGCGACAGCCTGGATACGCACATCAAGCGACAGGCGCAGCGGGGTACGATCCTTGTTCAGGCGCTCGTTGAAGTAGCGTTCGACACCAGCCACACCATGATCGTCAATGTCCACGCCACCCAGAATCTGCGCTGCGGTGCGGCCCAGCGGATAATGACGCCGCTCGCTCGCTTCAAAATAGATGCCGGGGATGCCAAGATTGTTGATCGCGATTTCCTGCACCGGCGAGATATCGCGCGCGATATAGACGAACTGCTTCTTCAGCGAGAGGCGACGTGTGGTCTCGGCTTCATCCAGCTGCGGTAGCACGCTCTTGAGCTTTTTAGCCGCGTCTGCCGCGTCGATCAGCTCCATGGGATTGGCATAGACCTGTGCCACAGGCAGAGACAGGGCCAGCGTCTGGCCGTTGCGGTCGACAATGCTGGCGCGGCGCACGTCGGGGAGCGAGAAATCACCAGCAACCTGACCCTTGGGATCGCTTTTGGGGATCTCGGGAACCTGCGAGGCAATCTGGCGCTTTTCGGGCGCCATGGGCATGAACACCGTGGCGAGGCTGAGTTTGGCTGCAACAAGGCTGAACAGCAGCATGAAGCCAAGACCAACGCCGATCAGCCTTGTATGCATCTGATCGAGAGAAGCCCTGACCCTCTTGGAGCTCTTGCCTTCGACGCGGGATGATGCGCCGCCGCTATGGCCCGACCTGTTAGAGGGTGGGGGTGTCCTGCCAGCCATGCTCAGCCGCTTTCATATCCGCTCAGTTGGCGAGTGGGGTCGGGGGCGGCAAGGCATCGCCATAGCCGGCCAGCGCCGAGGATGACCCGGAATCGCTCTGCACATGATGCGGCTTTGGAGACTGCATGGCAATGTCACGACTGGCGTGCGCGCTATGGGAGACAGCCTCTCTCGCGCTGTGCCATGAGGTTGCAGGGGTTGCCTGCGGGCGGTTGCCACGAAAGCTGGCCAGTCGCACGGCAAGGTCGGATGCGCTGCCTGACTGCGCTGCACTGTCACGTGCGCCAGCATCGCGCGACGAAGCATGGACAACGGCACCATAACGCGATTTGTGATGGCTGGTCTGGCCGAGTTCGTCAGACACGACATGGGTACGCGTTGTTTCCTGCGCGAGTTCGATGGTCGGGCGCGGCGAGGCATTCTGGGCACGAACTGCATGGGCCGGGGAAGGGACGGGACGTGCAGTCGGGACCACACGCGGTGTCACCGATGCGACCATGACGCGGGGTGCCACAACCGGGGGGGCGATAGAGGGTGCAACGACCGCCGCATGATGATGGGCAGGCTCGGCACTCGCTATGAGAGCCGCAGTATCGCGAGGAGCTTGTGCCTTGGGGCTGCTGACCTTGGGAGCCGGTGTTGCAACCACAGGGGCAGACTCGGAATTGCGAGGCGCCGACGCTGCGGGCGCCTGTGAAACCGCAATGCTCAGGCTTTCACGTGGGTCACGAAACGCCGGACGAGTGGAAGGTGCCGGCAGTGTCTCGATCATGCTGGCAAGCCGCACATATTGCGTGGGTGCCATGGGGTGAAGCTGGCCAAGGAAGCGTGAGGACAGGGCGCTGAGACGATCCGGCTGGTTCAGCAAGGCCCATTGTGTGCGCAGCATGGCGGTTTGCTGCCTGACACGCTCGGTCTTCTGAACAACCGAAGTGATATTCTGGTCCAGGACCGTTGTCTCGTGCTTCTTTGTATAAAGAAACATTCCCGAACCACCAGCGAGAAGCGCGCAAAGAATCGTAAACGGCCGGATCATGAAGAAGACCCCCTAACAGAGGCTGATGGTGCGGTACGGAGAAGGCTGCGCAGCTTGGCACTGCGCGAGCGGGGGTTGCGCCCGATCTCCTCGTCAGAGGCGAGAACGGGGCGGGTATGGGGCAGAACATAGTCGGGCGTGACGAAACGCTCGGCCATGGGTTCGTGGCGTGACGGGCGGCTCACCCGTCCAGCAGCCTGCGCGAAGGCACGCTTGACGAGGCGATCTTCAAGGGAGTGGAACGTCACCACAACCAGTTTTCCGCCTTCATCCAGAAGGGCGGGGGCCTCGTCCAGCGCACGCTGTAGCTCGCCAAGCTCGTCATTGACGGCAATACGTAGTGCCTGGAAGCTGCGCGTGGCGGGATGGATGCCAGATTTGTCAGGGCGAACAACACTGCGTACGATATCCGCGAGACGAGCCGTCGTACGGATCGGTTCTTCCTGGCGCTCGCGCACGATAGCAGCGGCGATACGGCGTGACATGCGGTCTTCGCCATAATGATAGATGATATCGGCCAGCTCGGCTTCATCCGCTTCATTGACCAGATCCGCAGCTGAGCGACCGGCACGGGACATGCGCATGTCGAGCGGACCATCATGGCGGAAAGAGAAGCCGCGCTCGGCTTCATCGAGCTGATACGATGAGACGCCGACATCAAGCACAATGCCATCGAACGGCGCGTCATCATTTAGAAGCTCAGCCATGGCGCCGAATGTGCCCTCGACAGGCACGAGCGCCCGCCCTGGCGCAAGAGCGTTCAGCTCTGCGGCGAGGTCGGCGGCACGGGCAATAGCCGTCGGGTCGCGATCAATTCCCCACACAGTGCAGGCGGCACGAGCGAGGACGCCGCGTGTATAACCCCCACCGCCAAATGTGCCATCGACATAGCGTCCGCCATCACGCGGCGCGAGTGCATCGAGCACCTCTGGCAGCATCACGGGCACATGACCGGGGTCGTGGCGTGTCAGTATGGCGAGTGGTGCAAGGGCGTTCATGATGCCACCTCGCCCTGCATGGCGGGACGGCTGGTCATGCGCCGTGCGCGCACGCGTGCCTCCTCGCGGCGCTTGGCGCCTGCTTCGGGCTCCCAGATCTGGAACACGCGTCCCAGACCCATGAAGGAAACCTCGTCGACAAGATTGGCATGGTGCTTGAGCACATCCGGCAGGATGATGCGCCCTTCCTTGTCGGCGTCGATCGGGTAGGCGTCGGCGTAGAGACTGGCCGCCAGATCATCATGATCATCAGAGAAGATATCGAGCGATTCCACGGGACCTGCCAGCGTGGCGAAGGCGGCGCTGGGCCAGGCCTCGATGCAGGGATGCAGATGTGAGGGACGAAGAATCACGAGGCTCACATCGGGTTGCGCCTGCGCCCTGAGAGCGGCACGAAACGGGGCAGGAATTGACACGCGACCCTTGGCGTCAAAGCGGTTCTGATGCGTTCCGAGAAACACGCTCACGCCGTTCGATGCCTCCCCTTCGCCCTGGAGTGATTGCCGCAGATGTTTCGGGTCCGTCACGGGACAGGTCTTGACCTGTCATGCAGAGAAACCGTTCGGATAAATTTGGGATATCATGGGATTTCATGGGACGTCAAACAATTCGCAACAAAAAATGGCGGGATTTCGCAGATTTTCTCTGGGGCCAACAATCAATAGTTCTTGTTATGTTCTGGATTTTGATATGGCGAAAGAGAACGGAAGGTCGACGCAAGGTTTTTGTTATGTTCTTCACTGCGAGGAGTTGCGATGGATTGTGGCCCCAGTGAGGCGAAAGATGAAGATTTCCAGAATATTTATAAACGATTAATGTAATTTATGATGATACTGCGATTTCACTGTTCGGTGCAGTATTCGTCACGTCGTTTTTCGACGGGGGAGATGTCAGACGGTCTGTAAGCCGGGTTCTGTCCGCTGAAAGCGGGGCGATCATTCCTCTGGGACCGGTCTTGCAACCGGCCTCACGCAACCAACCCGAATGACAAGGCGGGAGAGCCTCTGATCCCATCCCGAGGGACGGATCCGCCATTCCTATTCGGTCTTGCTCCCGATGGGGTTTGCCCTGCCTCCCGCGTTACCGAAGGAGCGGTGCGCTCTTACCGCACCGTTTCACCCTTGCCTGCAGCCCGAGGGCCGGGCAGGCGGTTTGTTTTCTGTGGCACTTTCCCTAGGGTCACCCCCGCCGGCCGTTAGCCGGCATCGTTCTCCCGTGGAGCCCGGACTTTCCTCCATCACGACGGTTCTCACCGGCGCAACAGCGATCGCCCGACCGTCTGACGGGCGCAACCTGACCCAACAGGGCAGGTGGGTCAAGCGTGGCACCGCGCTTTTTGATAACTTCCCGGTGCCTTTGGCAACAGATCGACCAAGGGGAAGAACATCCCCTCCTTTCTCGGGGAAGCTTCACCATCCGCCGGATGAAGGTGATGTGGTACCGGTCAGCTTCCCAGAGCGCGTATGCAGAGGCTGGGACGCCAGTTGTGACCCGCATGCGGCACAATCCTTCCGGGAGAGGGGCGATCGCAAAGGGTGCATCCCGGTGAGTGCGACCTGCTGTGAGTGAGCCGCATGATTTGAGGCCAGTTCTGTAAGCGCATCCTGTGTTAGTGTCGGCTCATGACTGACTTGCCCGTTGCACGCCCCGGATTGCCCTACAGGATATTCCTCTCATGGTTGAGGCGCGCGGCAAAAGGGCGTGATGGTCTGCCTATACCGGACCGCCTGACCCCGGAATCGCTTGCTGCCCTGCGTCGCATGACGGGTATGCCAAGTTTTCCGCAGGTATTATCGGCCCTGCAGATAAGGTCATGGCGTAGCCTCGATATCCCGTGCGGCGAGCATGTGCGTCCGGCGAGGTTGTATCGCCCGAGGGGTGAGGTGACGGGCATCATCCTGTTTCTGCATGGTGGCGGGTTCGTCCATTGCGATCTGGTGTCGCATCACGGCATGTGCTGCCGTCTCGCGCGCCATGCAGGCGCGATGGTGTTGTCGCTGGATTACCGGCTGGCCCCGGAACACCCCTATCCGGCGGCCGTCGAGGACAGCTGGGCGGCCCTGAAATGGCTCGATCATCAGGCCGGGATGCGCGATCTCCCCATCGCTGTCTGTGGCGACAGTGCAGGTGGGAATCTGGCAGCCGTGCTCGCACGCCGTGCCGGAGTGGAAGGTATGTGGCGCGTGGTCGCCCAGCTTCTTTACTACCCCACGGTCTCGGGCCTTTGGTCACCTTCAAGCCGCGCTGTCTATGCGGAAGGATTTATGCTTACGGCGCGTTTGCTCGACTGGTATGGCCGACAATATATCCGGCAGGACCGTGACATGCTTGACCCGGATTTTGCGCCAGTTTTCGCGGATGATCTGTCAGCGGCGCCCCCCGGCATGATCGTGACGGCCGGGTTCGATCCGTTGAGAGGTGAAGGCGAGCTGTATGCTACGCTGCTGCGTGAAGCGGGAGTTCGAGTGCGCCTCGTCTGCTGTGCGAAAGCCATTCACGGCTTTCTCAATTTCTATGCTGTCGTGGTTGAGGGGCGGCGTGCCTTGCGGCTGGGCGGGGCGTATCTGCGGGCGCAATTCGCGCGGTACAAAGAGGCGCAATAAAAAACCGGGCTCAAGGCCCGGCGTTCTTTATTGTTGCGACATGGCGTGGAACCGGCCGGGTGTACCCTGGTCCGTTGCCAGCATGCGATCGGCACGATTGACCTTGATGGTGAACAGGCGATCAAAAGTACCCGGCTTACCGGGGCAGCCATCATTGCTGCGCTGCATGAAATCGATGCGTGTTGCATCTGGCGGATCATTGCCATTGAGAATGGGAACGAGGCATTTAGCCGGCACGTCGGTCATACCATTATGCGTGACCATGACGCGCAGATGCTCGACCAGCTTCGTGTTATCAAACCACGCCAGGCGGTCGAACTGGATCTTGTCCGCCGCCTGATCCAGCCACCCCATTTTCATGACGAGAATGGCCAGAAGCGAGGCGGGCACCAGCACGATCAGGCGGCGTAGGAGATGCTGCTTGAGCGTGCGGGGCTTGCGGCGGCCCGAACCAAGTCTGGGCGCGCCGGGCTGCGAGGGTGTTTTGGGTTCAGAGGCCAAGGGGATGCCTTATTCCATGTCTTCGTGCCAGACCTGCCCGTCACGGGCGAGCATCTGACGCGCTTCCTCGGGGCCCCAGCTGCCTGCCGCATAATGCGCCATCGGCACTTCGTTCTTGGCCCAGGCATCCATAACCGGCGCGACCCACTTCCATGCAGCCTCGACCTCGTCACGACGGATGAAGAGCACAGGATAGCCGCGCACAGCATCGAGCAGCAGGCGCTCATAGGCATCGGGGTAACGGACCGAGAATTCGCGCTCGAAATGCACGTCCATGTTGGTTTCCCACAGGCCGAAATCATCATCGAGCGGGTTCTTGACGTTGAACTGCCACGACACGCCTTCATCCGGCTGGATCCGGATCACTAGCACGTTCTTCTCCGGCTGGGACGGGAACAGCTTGGTGGCCGACGGCTTGAACGTCACCACGATCTCGCTGACCTTGGCCTTCAGTCGCTTGGCCGAGCGGATATAGAACGGCACGTTCTTCCAGCGCGGGCTGTCGATTTCAGCGCGCAGGGCGACATAGGTTTCGGTGTTGCTGTCATGGCCGAGCTCGTCGAGATAGCCATCGACCGTCGCGCCCTTGCTGTGACCCTTCGTATACTGGGCGCGCACCGTGCTGGTGGGCAGCGTGCTGGCATCGAGCGGCACGAGCGACTTCAGGACAGCCACCTTGGCGTCACGCACGTCATCGGCCTGCAGGGAGTCCGGCTTTTCCATGGCGACCAGGCAAAGCACCTGCAGCAGGTGGTTCTGCACCATGTCGCGCAGGGCGCCGGAATTGTCGTAATAGGCGGCGCGGCCTTCAACGCCCACGAGCTCACCTGCCGTGATCTGAACGGACTCGATATGCTCACCCGACCAGACCGCCTCGAAAAGCGGGTTGGCAAAGCGCAGGGCGATCACGTTCTGGACAGTTTCCTTGCCCAGATAATGATCGATGCGGAAAACATAGCTTTCCTTGAAATACTGACCAACACCTTCATTGATCTCTTCGGCAGTCTTGAGGTCAATGCCGATCGGCTTTTCCAGCACAACGCGGCTGTCATCGGTGATCAGCCCTTCGTGGTGCAGGTTCTTCGAGATTGCACCGTAGAGGTCAGGGGCCGTGGCGTAATAGAACACGCGCACATGCTCTTCGGCCTTGTGGCTGAGCACTTCACGCAGACCTGCCCAGTTGCTGTCGGGCTTGGAGCCGTCGAGGCTGACATAATGGATCATGTCCAGGAAGCGATCGACCGTGTCTTCGTCGAAATCATCGGTCTTGACGAAGCGCTTGAGCGCATCGCGTGCGCGCGTCTGATACTCGCTGCGCTTGAGCGGGGAGCGTGCCGTGCCGATGATGCGGGCCGTATTCGGCACCTGTCCCATGGTCAGACGGTAATAGAGGGCGGGTAGCAATTTGCGCATGGTCAAATCGCCGGTGGCGCCGAAAATGACATAGTCGAATGGGGCGACCTGGTGGCAGTTGGTCATCTTCCTGGCTCTCCGGTTCTGGGTGGGGCAGTGCGGTCTTATGACATGCGTGCCCGGACGGGGTAAAGGTAGCAAAGCAAAGCCGCCAGATGGTCGGTTGTTCCCTCGCAATATGCGTTGACCCGGCCTATACCGGCGCGATAAGCCGCCGTTCTTCGCAAGTGCCTGCAAAATCCAGCTGCGTGCATCTGTGGCTGTTCTGGCTCGACCGGGCCGTGTGCAACCCCTGTTTTCGAGGTCACCATGTCTGACATGCCTTTTGATATTGACGAAGCCGCCGCCAGCCGCGCGCGTCAGGCTGCCGATCCTGACTCGAATGTAGGTGGCATTGCCGTTGACCGCCTGCGCAGCGTTATCGAGCGCGTCGAGCGTCTGGAAGAAGAGCGCAAGGCGCTGGCAGGCGACATCAAGGATATCTTCAGCGAAGCCAAGTCAGCCGGGTTCGATGTTGCAACCATCAAGAACATCATCAAGCTGCGCAAGAAGGAGCCCAATGAGATTGAAGAGCAGGAGACGCTGCTTGATATCTATCGCCGTGCGCTTGGAATGTAAGGCTTCTCGCCAACACGAACCGGGCATGTTTTATTGATGCCCGTTTCCGGAGCCTCCGGTTTTCGGAGACCGGTTTTTGTAGGCGCGCGACCCGGCTGGGCGTCAGCGCGCTGCCGCCCAGCCGCACTGTGATCCTGCTTAGTGCAGCAAGGGCCTGTGCCGGGTTTCATGAAGATTTAAAGACACGTTCTATCTCTCCCTGACTTTGGCGACGGCCATTGATATGAAACGCCCCGTTCCGGTTGTTTCATTACGGTCAGGATGGCGATGTCAGCGGCAGAATGGTGCCTCAGACAGTCCGTTTGGACGTCTTTGCACGAGCGTATCCGGCGTCAGAACCGGCGCAACGATACAGATGATCTGCTTCAGACCGCGCTCATGCATCTGTTCGAGCGCGGGCTGGACGGCATCGAACACCCCGAAGCCTATGTTCTGCGCGCGGCACGCAATCTCGCCATCGACCGCACACGGCGCGAGGCACGGCTGCGTGTGGCATCGCTCGACGATGATACCAGCGCAGAGCCCGTCTGTGCTGCGCCGGGGCCGGAACGCATCGTCTTGGGTCGCGAGCAACTGAGGCGCGTGCGCACGGCGTTCAATGCGCTTGATCCCCGCACGGCGCGTATCTTCCTGATGCATCGTCTGGATGACCTGACCTACAGCCAGATTGCCGCGGCCCTCTCGCTGAGTGTCAGCACGATCGAAAAATCCATGGCGCGAGCCCTGGCCCATCTGGCGATGGCGCTCCTGACCGATACAGCGGTGGGCGCGTGACGCCCGCGGAAATCGAACAGGCGGCAAACTGGCAGGCGCGGCTTATGTCCGACCGGTGTTCCGACCTCGACCGCAGGCGTTTCGACGCGTGGCTTGAGGAAAAAGAGGCGCATCATCAGGCCTATAATCTCGTCTCACAGATCTGGCAGGGCGGGCAGTTTGCACAGCCGCGCCGGAGAAGCGTCTTGCTGCCGCTGTCGCGTCGTGGCGTGGTGGCCGGTATCGTCGGGCTTGGGGCAAGTCTCGGTGCCGCGGCAAACGTGGCAGATGCGCGGACGATCTGTACGGGCCGCGGCGAGCACAGGCGCGTCATGGCATCCGGGCTGCGCGTGGAGATGGATGCGTGCAGCTCTCTCGTTCTCGCGCCTCGCACCGGTCGCATGGTTTTCGAGGCGGGGCGCTATGAGGTGATGGCCGCGCCATTCGGGCAGCAGGCGCAATTCGGCTGTTGCTCCTGGGCCGTGTCGGGGCGTGGTGGACGTTATGCGCTGGATGTGACGAACACTGCCATGACGCTCGCGGTGCTTGAGGGGAACGCAAGGCTGAGGAAACCCGGCGCGTCGCATGTTGTGCAGGCTGGGCAGATCTTTGCATATGACAGGCGGACCGATCTGGTGACCCAGCGGCCCGGGAAACTGGATGATCTGCTGGCATGGCGTGAGGGGCGCGCCGTGTTTCATGGCACGCCGCTTGCACAGGCTTTGAGCGAGATGGCCCGCTACAGCGATCGTCCTGTCCGGCTTGTTTCGCCGTCGCTCGCCTCCCTGCGCATCAGCGGTGTCTTTCACACCCATGACCCGGCTCGTTTCTTCCGGGCGCTGGCGCATCTTCTGCCTTTGCGGGTGGTTTTTGCCCCCGATCTGATCTCGGTCGTGCAGCTCTGATTGTTAAGCTTTGATGAAACGGCATTGAAACAGATGAGGGCCTGATCGTGCCTGTCGTCTCGCCAGGGAGAGACCAATCCGGTCGTACCCTGACGGAAACCCGCTTCAATGATTCCCGCCCTGTATGCCTCTGATCGCCCCGCCTCATGCCCTGTTCCTGCCAAGCAGCCGCGCAGGAATCGCCAATGTTTGGCGATGGTGCTGCTGTCGCTTTGTGCCTGGCCAATCCCTGGGCTGGCTCAGACCTCCACTGTACGGCAGACAGAGGCAGGGGATGCGGTCTCCGGGAAGGGGCGTATGGTCACAGGGTTCAGTCAGCCCGCGGGACCACTCGAAGACTCCCTGACCGCCCTCGCGAGGCAGTCCGGGCGCGACCTCCTGTTTTCGAGCGATCAGGTGCGTGGCAGGCATGCCCCGGCGCTGAAGGGGCGCCTGACGCTCGACAAGGCACTGGAGCGTCTGCTGGGCGGGTCCGGGCTGAGTGCGCATATCCAGCCCGATGGGACTGTTGTGATCGCCAATGCCGCTCGTGGCAGCAATTTCGCGCATGACAAACACGACGACAAAACCGGGCAGGAGCATATCACGGTCATCGGGCGGGCTGAGCGCCTTGCGCCTTCCACCGTGCCGCTGACCATTACCGAACCGACCTCGGTCATCCAGAAGCGCTTCATCACCAATAATATCGTGCCACTGGCAAGCGTGGATGACATTATCAAGTTCCAGCCGAGCATCTGGACACAGAACCCCAACGGCCCCGGTATGGGCAAGGCCGAGACCATGAGCCTGCGTGGCTTTCAGGATGGTCAGTACAACATGCTGTTCGATGGTATCCCCTTTGGAAATGCCAGCGATCTGCACCACACCACCTCGTCGCTTTTCATTTCGCATTTTCTCGGCGAGGTGCAGGTCAATCGTGGGCCGGGTACCGCCTCGACTATCGGCAATGCGACCTTTGGCGGGACGATCGGGTTTCAATCCCGCACCCCTGCACAGCATTTCGGGGTCACACCCTATGGCACCTATGGCAGCTTCAACACCCGTGCCGGGGGTGTAGAGGTCGATTCCGGCAAGACCCGTTTTGGCTCGATGGTGCTCGATCTGCAGCATGAGGAGACGGATGGATATCTGACCGGCTCGGGAGAGCGGCGCAACAACCTGCTGTTCAAGGATGTCGCGCGACTGGGGGAAAACACGACCCTGACCTTGCTGACCACCTATAACTGGGAAAACCAGAACACCACGCAGGGGGCCACGCTGGCCCAGTACCGTAAATACGGCAAGGATTATGGCCTCTGCTTCAATCCTGCGCTGCAATGCTATGCCGGGTATCAGCCAAGCACCTACACGTCGGATTTCGACTACATCGATATCAAGAGCAAGGTGCTGCCCTGGCTGACAATCGAAAACCGTCTTTATACGAACGGTTTTGAACACGATTACACCGAGTCCACCGATGCCAGTTCGGATGATCCGGGCGCCAATGGCGTGACCTTCTATTCAACTGCAGGCAAGAAGCTGGCCACATACAAGAATGACGTGCCAGGCAAATATGCCGATGCGAAATTCCGTGACTATGGCGACACACTGACCTTCAAGGCCCATACGTCGCAAGGTGATGTGCTGGTTGGTGCCTGGGCCGATCTGCAGGACGATCGGCGCTATACCTATGCCCTCGACCTGACAAAGGGCGGCATCATGGTGCCCGGCAAGAATGGCTCGGCCTATAGCTATGATATTTCGGATTTCAACACGACCGTTCAGCCCTATCTGGAATTCGACTGGAAGCCGTTCCGCAACACCATCATCAAGCCGGGCATCAAATACTCCTATTTCCGTCGTGATTATGATGCGGCGGTCAACAAATCGACCAAGGTGCCGCTGAACGCGACGCAGCAATTCACCTCATGGCAGCCTTCGATCTCGGCAAACCAGATCATCCTGCCGGGCTGGAGTGCCTACGCCCAGATTGCCCGCGGTTTTCTGGCCCCGCCCATGAGCGTGTTCCAGACCCAGAATGTGGGCAATGTCAGCCCTGAAACCACACTGAACTATCAGATCGGCACAGTGGTGCAGCAGAAGCGCTGGACGGTCTCGTTCGACGCCTATTACATCAATTTCTCGAACTTTATTGCCTCGGCGCAGATCAAGGTGCCCGGCTTTGGCACGCAAAGCACCTCAGTAAATAGTGGTGGCGCCATCTACAAGGGGCTTGAGGTTGAGGGGCAATATGCCATCGGTCATGGCGTGTCTCTTTATGGCAATTACAGCGTGAATGACGCGCAGTACAAGCACAGCTCGGTGCGCGTGGCAGCTACCCCCAATGTGCTCGCCTCTTTTGGTGTGCTCTATGACGACAATAAGGGCCCTTATGCCTCGCTTATCGGCAAATTTGTGGGCAATCATTATGGGCTCGACAGCACCACCGATAGCGCCGGCAATACAGTCTTTGCCAATCAGTATCGTATTGGCAGCACCACCACCGCCGATCTTGCCTTGGGGTGGCATTTCAAGAAGCTGGGTGGCTTCATGCGCGATGTGACGCCCAGCCTCAAGATATCCAACCTCTTCAATAATCGTGCCATCAGCGACTTTGCCGGTAACCAGTCTGCCGCCAGCGCGGGCTATCCCGATGGCGCACCGCTTTACTGGCGTCTGGCGGGGCGCTCTGTGTTCTTCAACCTGACGGTCACCCTGCCATGAACCGCGCGCTCATTCTTTCTCTTGCGTTGGCACTGGGTGGTGCAGGTACAGCACAAGCTGCCTCATCTCCTGTTTTCTCTTCGGTCGAGCCTGAAGCGCCAGCGAGACTGGAACGCGTTGTGCTGATCGCACGTCATGGGATACGCAGCCCGACGCATGATTCCCGTAGCCTCGAACAGGAAACCGGGGTTGTCTGGCCCTCCTGGCCGGTGGCCCCCGGCGAACTGACCGATCATGGCCGCGCCACACTCGATGCCATGATGCAGGGGGTGGCTCGCTATTATGATCTCGCCTGCACGCACAACATATCTCCCTGCATTGGGGCGACGCCTCCTTTCATATGGGCAGATTCTGCCGATGACCGCACCCGTGAGAGCGGGCGAATCATGGCCCGTGCCCTTTCGCCGGGGCATGAAATCGCGGCCCACTCACTTGTCGCGGGGCAGCATGATCCGGTGTTTGACGCCGTGACGGCGGAATTCGTGAAACAGCACCATGATCAGATGGCGCAGGACGCGACGCAGTCAGCCCGAAATGACAGGCTGGCGCGTCCTGACAGCGTGAATGTCGGGCTGGCGGCGTTGCAGCAGCTTTTTGCGCCACAAGCCTGTGAGACGGCGCAGGGGCCCTGTTTCAAAGACGGCCTCGTGGTCAGTGAGAAAAAAGGGCGACCTTCGCTGGGCGGAGGGATGACACTGGCAGCGACGCTCGCTGAAAACCTGCTGCTGATTCATGCGCAAAGCCTCGATCAGGCAGGAAATGCGTCCGCCCGTGAGGCATGGGTCGGAAAAATCAATCCGGCTCTGCTGACAACCGTGCTTCCGGTGCATGACTATATATCCGAACTTGTCCGCCGTCATGGTGTGGCCATAGCCGCACGCAGCGCGGTCATGGCGGATATCATCGCGCGATTCATGGCAGGCGAGGCGATCACGCTGGGGGATGGTTCGATCGTCCCACCCGCAACGCGGCTTCTTGCCTTTGCAGGTCATGACACGACGCTTGATGCATTGGCGGCCCGATATGGTCTGGACTGGCATTTCAGTGATCAGCCGGACAGCACGGCTCCGGACACGACACTGGCTTTCGAGCAATGGCGCGATGGAAAAGGGCAGATCGTCTATCGCGCCCGGATATTCCATCAATCCCTGCAAGCCCTGAGGGAAGGCAAGAGCGGCGCCGCGCAACCGCTTGCCGTAACCCTCACCCGGACGCGTTTACGCTAGAAACTGTGCGTCCGGGAATGGGATCGCTTTCCCGGTTGGAGACTGGGGATACACCGTTACGAACGCTGGGAGGCAATCTGAGGGCTGCTTGCTGTGAGGCAGGAAGGCTGGCCGTAAAGATCGCTCTTGGCGGAGTCGGCAAAATTAGCATAGATCGCTGATTATGACGACCGCGCTCCTTTCTCTCCCTCTGTGGATGCAGTTTCTTGCAGGATTTATCCTGCTCGGACTGGGACTTATGTTCATCCTCATGCCGTTTTCCATCTTCGGTGTAAAACCGCGGCTGGAAGAGGTGGAGCTACAGCTCAACGAGGTACGGGCGGAACTGCGGATCATCGCCATGAGGCTGGCTCAGGGCGCTGGCGAAACTGGTCCCTCCGGTGAGCCGATCTATGCGCCGCCCCGGCGAGCCGCAGCGTCTGGCGGGCAGGCTGAGCCGCCCCTTCGTCCGACTGAAACCATGCGCGCCCCCGACCCCATGCCGTGGTCGGCGCAGGCCGGTCGGCAGGCAGCCCAGCGTCCCCCGGTGGATCGTCCCCCGGTTGAGCGTCCCCCGGTTGAGCGTCCCTCGGGTGAGCGCCTCACGCCAGATCATGCCCCGGCTGAACGTATCCAGCCGGACAGGATGCAGTACGACCGCTCTGGTCAGGATGAGGCATTGCGGCCCATGCCTGCTGCCGAGGAGGTTTCACCGCGCGAGGCCTTCCAGCCGCGTCCTCCTTCCAGTGACGAGCGTCGTGACCGCCAGAGCCCGCCGAGTGTGCGGGATGATTACAGCTATGCGGAGTCCGGCGCACAGGAGAATCTCGAGCGCATCCTGCGTCCCACGCATTTTGACCCGCCGCCACCGAGAGAGGCGCCGCGTCCGCCAGGCGCAGCTTATGAGACGCGGGGGTCTGCAGCCCCATACGCCGGGGCAGGCGGTACCGCTGCATCAATTTCCGGCTATCAGGGCAAGGTTCAGAATGAGGTGACGAGCCGCAACGATGATGCATGGCGCCTGAAGGCGCAGCGTCAGGAAATGGCACCGCGCGGTGCCGGAGCGGAAGCTGAAAAACTCCGTCAGGCGGAGGAGGCAGGCGCGCGGCGCGTACGTTCCGAGCCGACCCTTCGCTGGCCACCGCGCCCCTGAAGCTGCGCAGTCTTCATGGGCGGATAGAGAGAAGAGAAACGATACTCAGAGGACGTAATTGGTACCGAGGCATGATGCCAAGGTATGAGCAAGACTTCTTACATAGCCATAATTCTGAAAAAGTTTTAATGCTAGAAAAACATCGTTCATGCCTTTGTCTTGGTAATATTTTTCTAGTGAATTTGGCAATCAGTACCACATAAATCCGGATTTATGCTCTTCGAGCACAATCATGTGTCACCCCCTTTATCTGAATGTGTCGTATTGTGTCTGACGATACGACTTCAGGTAAGCGGGAGCGACGACCATGCCTCATCCAAGGACAAGCAAAGCCATTCTAGGTGATGGCACCGAGACATCTTCGGTTCATCCGCGGCGTGCCTTGCTGGCTGCCGGTCTGGCAGGGGGGGCCGCATTTCTGTCTTCAGCCGGCGGCGCCAGGGCCGCTGCGGTCAACGATGATGGTGCGCATGCTGCGCCCAGCGCCCCTGCCGTTTTCAGTGCGGGGGCTATCCGGGCCGGCAGAGGGTCTCAGCTTCAGGGGCGCGTGGCAGTCGTCACAGGAGCGGCTCGGGGTATCGGTCGTGCCATTGCGGTCGAGTATGCCGCAAACGGGGCCGACGTGGTGGCTCTGGATATCGCCGGGCCGATAAGCGGTGTGGCTGACGCTGTGCCTGCCAGTCATGAGGAACTGGACGAGACCGTTCGTCAAATCCGGTCATTTGGTCGCCGTGCAATGGCGATAAAGGCTGATATCCGTCAGATCGCGCAGCTGCGAGCCGCAGCGGATGAGGTTGTCAAAGCCTTTGGCCATATCGACATCCTCGTGGCCAATGCCGCCATACAGGGCTGGAAGGCGCTGCTCGATATGGATGACGCTGACTGGGACGACCAGATAGAGAACAACCTCAATGGCACCGCACGGACCCTGCGGGCTTTTGTACCGCACATGATCACGCGCCAGGGCGGTCGAGTGCTGATCGTCTCGTCCATGCAGGGGCGACATGGCACGAAGGGGGGCGCGAGCTATTCCGCGTCAAAATGGGGTCTGATCGGCCTGATGAAATCCGCAGCGATGGAATTTGCGCCCTATGGCATGACGGTCAATGCCATTATACCGGGGCTTGTGGGCACTGCTCTCACGCTCAATCAACAGCGTCTTGCGGCCCTTGAGCAGCAGGTGCATCACAAGGTGCATGGCGAGATCTCACCCGCCCAGGCATGGAAGGATCGTGCCCGGACCGAGGTTCAGCCAGTCGGATGGCTACAGCCTGAGGATATCTCGCCTGTTGCCGTATTTCTGGCTTCCGACGCATCTGCCCTTACAACAGGGGCAGAATTCGAGGTTAATGGCGGTGACAGTGCTCTGATGACCTGAGCCGATAGGCACAGGAGCGTTCAAGAGAGTGATGACGACCCCGGGTGCCGGTAATGGGCACCCAACTCATCCGGGAGGGGCTATCTGACATCGTGGCTCGCCTCTAACGGCAGACTATCTTTCCCCGCCGGGGCCTCACCGCATGAGCGAGTGTTTCAGGCGCCCTATACGGTTACCGTACCGGAGCGCAGGGGCTCAGGACGGCTCGCGGGGTTGGCGGATCAGAACCAGATCATCGCGGTGGATCAGCTCGTCCCGACCTGAATGACCGAGGCACGTGACGATGTCCTCAGAGCGATGGCCGGCAATCAGGCGGGACTCGTCGGCATCATAGGCGGTCAGGCCGCGGCCGATCTCCTGTCCGGTCTCATCGCAGATCAGGACGAGATCGCCCTGGCTGAAACGACCCTCGACCTGTTTCACACCCGCAGGGAGAAGAGAACCACCATGATCGAGGGCACGCACCGCGCCCTGATCGATCATGACGCGACCTCTGGTTTCGAGTGCACTGGCTAGCCAGCGCTTGCGGGCCGAGCCTGCATCTTCCGCAGCCAGAAACCAGGTGCAGCGCCCGGTATCGAGCAGCTGGCTGATCGGGTGAGGGGAGAGGCCAGAGGCAATGGCCATGCGGGCACCTGCACGCGTAGCGATCTGGGCCGCAAGCAATTTGGTGTGCATACCGCCTGAGGAATAACCGGGCGGGGGCGCTCCACCCATGGCCATGATCGACTCAGTCAGTGCAGCGACCTCAGGCAGATGTTCCGCCCTTGGGTCGAGGCGGGGGTCAGCGGTATACAGGCCATCGATGTCCGAAAGCAGGATCAGCGTGTCAGCGCCGATCATCTGGGCGACACGGGCAGCCAGACGGTCATTGTCGCCAAAGCGGATTTCAGTCGTGGCGATGGCATCGTTTTCATTGATGACCGGCACACAGCCCAGACCCAGCAAGGTGCGCAATGTTGCTCTGGCGTTGAGGTGACGCTCGCGGTCCTCTGTGTCACCAGGGGTCAGCAGCAACTGACCTGCGGTAAGGTCCTGAAGGCCCAGAGCGGCGCTCCATGCCTGTGCAAGCTGGATCTGTCCAACACTGGCAGCGGCCTGTTTTTCCTCGAGACGGAGCTTGCGCCCCACCATGCCCATGCGCACACGCGCAAGCGCAATCGCACCCGAGGAGACAACCACGACATCGGTGCCCTGGCGGCGCAGCCGGGCAATATCCTCGCAGACAGTGTTCAGCCAGTGATGGCGTAGCGCGGCGTTCTTGGCATCGACCAGCAGGGCCGAACCAATCTTGATGACAACACAGCGCGCTTCAGCCAGTCGGTTGGTCACTGATGGGTCTCGCGTTCTTCCAGACGGTAATGGGTGACGCGATCCTGCACGATACGCAGCAGCTCGGCCAGCCCTTCATGGGTAGCTGCCGACAAGGTGAACACCTCGGCACCGGAGGCCTTGGCGAGCGCCTTCGTCTTGGCTGTGATCTGGGTTTTGGTCAGGGCATCGCATTTGTTCAGCACGATGATTTCCGGCTTTTCAGCAAGGGTCTCATCATAGGCAGCCAGCTCGCCGCGGATCATGCGGTAATTCTTGACCAGCTGGCTTTCTGTGCCGTCGAGCAGATGGATGAGCATGGCACAACGCTCGACATGGCCGAGAAAACGATCGCCAAGACCTGCGCCTTCACTGGCGCCTTCGATCAGGCCCGGAATATCGGCAATCACGAATTCTTCCGTGGCCGAAAGGCGCACGACGCCAAGCTGCGGGTGGAGCGTGGTGAAGGGGTAGTCGGCAATCTTGGGCTTGGCCCGTGAGCACACGGAAAGCAGGGTGGATTTGCCGGCATTGGGCAGGCCCACAAGACCGACATCGGCAATCAGCTTGAGGCGCAGCCAGACCCAGCGTTCCTCGCCCGGCCAGCCCTTGTCAGCACGGCGCGGCGCGCGGTTGGTGCTGGTCTTGTAATTGGCATTGCCGAATCCGCCATCGCCGCCCTTGCAAAGCAGCACTTCCTTGCCGTCCTCATCGAGGTCGGCCAGCATGGTCTCACGATCATCGTCGAAAATCTGCGTGCCGATCGGCACATTGATGATGACGGTCTCGGCTTTGGCCCCGGTACGGTCCGAGCCCGCGCCATTGCCGCCCTTGCGAGCGCGGAAATGCTGGGTGTAGCGAAAATCGATGAGGGTGTTCAGGTTCGGGACGGCGCGAAAGATGATGTCGCCACCGCGGCCACCATTGCCGCCATCAGGACCGCCGAATTCGACGTATTTTTCGCGACGGAACGCGACAACACCATCCCCGCCATCGCCGGAGCGCACATAGATCTTGGCCTGGTCGAGGAATTTCATGGTCTGTCTCGTCTTCGTCCAACAATATCGTTCAAAACAAGAAAGGCCGGCCCAAGCGGACCGGCCTCTCCCGTCAACTGGTATTGGCCAGTCTTTTATTCTGCGGCTTCTGCCAGCGTCACGGAAACGTGGACGCGGCCTTCTGCGCGGCGCGTGAACTTCACAGCGCCATCGGCGAGGGCGAACAGGGTGTGGTCACGACCAACGCCAACGTTCGGGCCAGCCATCATCTTCGTGCCGCGCTGACGGACGATGATGTTGCCTGCGAGAACGGCTTCACCGCCGAACTTCTTGACGCCGAGACGGCGGCCTGCACTGTCGCGTCCGTTACGGCTCGAACCGCCTGCCTTTTTTTGTGCCATGGAGGTCTCTCCTTCTCTCTAGCGTCAGTTACGCTGCGTTGATCGCGTCGATGCGCAGGACGGTCACGTGCTGGCGGTGACCATTCTTGCGGCGGCTGTTCTGCCGACGGCGCTTCTTGAAGATGATGACCGTGTCCAGACGGTCCTGGGCGATGACGGTTGCCGTGACGGTGGCGCCAGCGACCAGCGGAGCGCCGATCTTGATGCCTGCGTCGGAACCAACGGCCAGAACGTCGGAGAAGGTGATGGTCGTGCCGGCTTCGGCTTCGAGCTTCTCAACCTTCAACGTTGCCTGCGGGGCCACGCGATACTGCTTTCCGCCGGTGCGGATGACTGCGAACATGTCTTAAACTCTCTATCAGTCCGATCTCTTGGCAATTTTGCCAGGGTTTTCCCCGGTCGGCATTGCCCAGTCGCTTTTTATTATTGGCCGAACCACGCACCACAAGACGCATGCTCCCGCGAGGGGGGCTCACTACAGGAGGCAAGCCGCTTCCGTCAATCATTATCGCGTGGGGAGCAGGGCGAAATGACGGCCTTACGAAAAGAATCGCATTTCCCCCTCTTGCAAGCCACCGGACCTGCCCCTTATAAGCCGCCCACGACCAGGTGATCCTGCTACGGAGAGGTGCCAGAGTGGTCGATTGGGACGGTCTCGAAAACCGTTGTGCCTTCACGGGCACCGTGGGTTCGAATCCCACCCTCTCCGCCAGACCCCGAAAAAAGGGTCGACAGATCACGACAATAATCCATCAATAAAGACGGTCGACGGCGGGCCAACGGGCCTATTGGGTTCTGTCACGCTGGGTGGCGAGACGCTTTGCCGCGGCTTAGAGCGATATGACGCTGGCAAAAGCCATGCTGTCAGGGGTAAACGCTACCCTGCGCGTCAAGAAAAAGCGGTGCCCTGATATCTTTTCATGAGGCGCCCCCAATGAACAGGAAGACAAGATCGTGAAAAGCGATATCTGCCCTCAATGTGGCTGCGAACATATCTATCAGGACGGTGGACTTTGGGTCTGCCCCGAATGTGCGCTTGAGTGGAGCGTCGAGGGGGCGCCTGCGGATGGCACAGCCCAGGCTGGCGATGATGCGACGGTGCGTGACGCCAATGGCAACGAACTCGCCGATGGCGATACCGTGACCATCATCAAGGATCTCAAGGTCAAGGGATCGTCGTCGGTCATCAAGGGCGGCACCAAAATCAAGGGTATCCGTCTTGTCGATGCCAGCGATGGGCACAATCTGTCTTGCAAGATTCCCGGGATCGGCGGGATGAATCTCAAATCGGAATTCGTCCGAAAGGCCTGAGCGCCGTTCGCGACAAGCAGGAAGGAAGCCGCATGTCGCGTAAAGCGCCCGGAAGTTTCAGACCCGCTATCGCAATGGCGGAGCAAGGTTCCGGTCATGGTTTGACCCCTGCGATCACGGGGCCGGTCGAGGCGAAAAATGCTCTCAACCGCCGCCGCGTGCTGACATCCTCTCTCGCACTCTCCGCCGCAACTCTGACAGGATGTCACGGGCCGTCCCGCTCGCGATCGCCAGAGCAGATTGCGCTCTGGCCCGAGACGCCACCCGGCGGTGGTGGTCCGAGCGGACCGGAACAGGCGACGGCCAAGGGCGCTCTTTACAATATCACCGAGCCTCGCCTTGAGGTCTTTCGCCCAAACAGCCCCAATGGCAGTGCGGTACTCATCGCGGCAGGGGGCGGGTATCAACGCATCGGCATGAAGCGTGAGGCCTATCCTGCTGCACGCTGGCTCTCGGCCCGTGGCGTGACCGCCTATGTGCTGGTCTATCGTCTGCCGGGTGAGGGATGGGCAGAGGGTCCGCTCGCTCCCTTGCAGGATGCCCGTCGTGCGCTTGCCCTTATCGGGCGCCATGCGCATCGTGACGGTATCGACAAGGCGCGTATCAGCCTGCTTGGCTTCTCGGCTGGAGGCCATCTTATGGGCGTGACAGCCTCGCAATGGCATGGAGAAGGTCCGTTTGCGTCCCTCCTTGCAAAAATATCCGTGCCGAAACCGGCTGGCGCTGCCCTGATCTACCCTGTGATCACGCTTGAGAAGCCCTATGATCATACGGCAACGCATCGGGATCTTGTGGGCGTCGATGCAGCCCCTGATCTGGCGCGTCTATGGTCAGTGCAAAGTCACGTCAGGCCGGGTTATCCGCCGGTGTTTCTGACCCAGGCGGATAATGACCGTATCGCAAACCCCTATAACGCTGCACTGATGGCCCAGACCTGCGAGGCTATAGGGACGGCTGTCGATTATCACCGCCTGCCCAGTGGCGGGCATGGCTTCGGCATGGGTGAGCCCGATCAGGTCACCGCGAACTGGCCAGTCTGGTATGAATCCTGGCTCGCCCAATACGGGCTGATCCGCGCCATCTGAGCGCTGATCGTGCCGGGGTGGGAGTTTGGCGTTTCACGGCGTTGAGCGTTGATGCCGCAGCCCCATGACATAAGTGGCGCTGATTGCCCTGTCGTCCCCGAGCATGGAAAGCGCGAAAAGCAGATCTGACACCGTTTCGGCCCGTTTCGCACGTTGCGCCATAAGGGGCGTCGCATAGGGGTCCATCACGCAAAGATCAGCCTCTAGCCTGGGCTCCACCTGGCCGATCTGATGCTGCAGCCCCAGCGCCTGTGCTGCCCCGGCTGTTGCCAGCCAATAGGCCTGCACCGGATGCAGACTCGTTCCATGTGACTGTGCAGCGCAATAGGCGTCGTTCATCACGCGCAACATGGAGAGGCTGTTACCGCCGCCAATATCGGTGCCCAGCCCAACATGCACACGCCGGTCGGGGCGCATGGCATCGAACAGGCGAAAGGCGCCACTGCCCAGAAACGCGTTTGAGGTCGGACAATGCGCCAGGGTGCAGCCCGCATGGGCGCAACGCGTCAGGTCCTGCTCATTTACATGGACGGCGTGGCCGAAAATGCTGCGCGGTCGAACAAGCCCTGCCTGGTCATACACATCCAGATAGCCTGTACGGTGAGGGAAAAGGGACCGGACCCATTCTTCCTCGCGCAGTGTTTCCAGAAGATGCGTCTGCATGAACAGATCGGGCGCCGTATCAAGGAGGGCTCCGGCCAGCTCAAGCTGGGTCTCGGTGCTGGTTGGGGCAAAGCGTGGCGTTACAGCATAGAGCTGACGGCCACGACCATGCCATTTGTCGATCAGGCGTCGGGACTCGTCAAAGCCGCTCTGAGCCGTATCGCGCAGGTAATCTGGCGCATTGCGATCCATGAGGACCTTCCCGGCGATCATACGGGTATTGCGCCTTGAGGATTCGCTGAAGAAGGCCTCGACCGATTCTGGATGCACCGTGCAGTAGACCGCGGCAGTAGTTGTGCCCTGGTCAAGCAGGTTATCCAGAAAAGCCGAGGCGATGTGTTGTGCGTAGGTCTGTTCGGCAAAGCGACGCTCTTCAGGAAAGACGTAACGCTCGAGCCAGGTGAGCAATTGCTCACCATAGGACGCAATGACCCCGAGTTGCGGATAATGCACATGGGTATCGATGAAGCCCGGTCCGATCAGCTTGTCGCGATGATCGACAATCACCACGTCGCTACCGAATTGTGGTGCTATCTGACCGTAAGACCCGACAGCGCTGACGCGGCCTTGCTCGATGAGAATAACCCCATCTGTGTCTGCGCTCAAAGCCATTTCAGGAGGCATATCGAACGGGTTACCGACGAAACGCAGAATGGTACCGCGCAGGGCAAGGCTTTGCTGACGCGTCTGCGGTGTCTCGCTATCGAAACTGTCACGAGGATGGCTGGACCGGATCATCTGATTTCTTCGAGCAATTCGTGACTGGTGAAAGCCTGTGTCTCATCCAGAAAGGCCGCGTTGGCAACCAGTTCATCCCGGACTACCACGAGGTAGGAGATGCCCCGTATGAGTTCGAGCCTTGTCACCAGATCCTTCTCGGTCCGATCGAGGGCGCGTAACCGGCGTACGGCCGCTGCGGCGATACGAGCCGGCCGGTCATGACGGTCGCGTGTATATTCCATGCGGTCCAGCAGAAGTTCTATGGGACGTCGGGCCGTCACCGGCAGATGCTCACGGTCGAGCAATGTGCGCAGGCGGATGGCATTGAGGCCAATTGTCATGACCGCCAGCGTCCCTTGCAGATAGCTTTCCACGATAGGTAGCGGGGAGGGGCCTGCATGACGGATCAGGCGGGCAAAACGATCAATGTTGCGCCCGATCCACTGTCTGGTCTCGGGTGCCTTGTCGAGGTGGCAAAGGGTACGCAATTCGCCCAGCATCTGCCTACGCAGGCGCAGACGCTCTGCCTGGGGGCTGAAGGGCAGGAAGGTGTGAAATACCAGCACTGCCGCGCATGCCGCCAACACCGTGCCCATCGCGCCATTGTAAAAGGCAATCTCGTCCAGGCGATGATGATTCTGAACATTTACCATACTGGGCATCAGCAGCCCGTATGCGGCAGCAGCGCCTGCGGTGGCAGCATTTGCTCGTGCGAGGCCACCTATGAACATGGCGGGCCCGAAGGCCATGATGAACATTTCGTATGTGTCGAATTTCGGAACGAAGATGAACGTCAGGATACCCCCGACAACAACTGACCAGAGGGTTCCCTTGAGAAACACGGTCGTGCCGAGAACCGGGTTTTCCTGCGTGGCAAACAGACCGCAGATGAGTGCCGTCATGGAGATGAAGCCGGTGCCGTTAGGCCAGGCTGTCACTTCCCACACCAGAGCCGTGAACAGGATGGACGCCATCACGCGCAGACCATTATTGACGGCATTACGCGGGTCGCGATGGCTTTCAAGCCGGAAATGGAAACGATCGCGTGGGATCAGATGCGTGCTGGCATCATATTCGATGATGGCGATTTCGAGATCATTGAGCAGTTCGCCAAGCGCGACATGCAGGACGCGTTCATCGACCGGACCGAGGTCAGGGGTATCGTCATAGTCAGCCCTGATGAAGGGCGCGGCATGAACACGACACTCTTCGATCAACAGATGCAGGTCAGCCAGAATGCTCTGGATGGGTTCGGCTTTGCGGAGCCTTTCCTCAAGCCCACGCAGGAAGATCTGTGCGTTTTTGGATGTCTCGCGAAAGCTGCCATGACTGTGAGCCAGAGCCGCCAGACGCGCAGCCATGCCAAAGCCCCGGGAAAGCAGAATGGAAACTGCAGCGAGCGCAGCACGGGCGTGATCGCCCTCGTGCCCATGGGGGCCCATTTCTATCTCGGCAAATTCGATCTCGCTGTTCAGGCGCAGTATCGTCGCAAACAGTTCACGTGCCTTGCGCTGGGTGGTGGCGGCATCTGAAAGAATGTCGGCAATGGAAAGCGATACTAGGGAAAGCGCCGTCTGTAGTTTCGTCTGTACCGCCTGTCGCGCCTGGCGTTCCTGACTGGTTGCAAAGAGCAAGCCCATCCCGGCCTCGCAGATCACACCAAGAGCGATATATGTGGAGCGCGAAACCGCGATGATGAACACGTTCTCAGGATCGTAGACGGCGCCCATCGCAATGATTGCGCAGGTATAGCCTGATAGTACGAGAGCATAGGCACGGAAATTACTGACAAAAGTGGCGAGCCCTGCGCAGAGCCCCATCCAGAGCGCCAGTGTGAGGAAAAACAGCAAGGGCTGCTGCGGGAACACGGTGAAGAGCCCGACGGCGGCTATTGCACCGATGATTGTCCCGACAATACGCCAGCGTGCCTTTGAAAGGCTTTCACCGCGCGTCCCCTGAGCGACCGCCCAAACGGTCATCGTCGCCCATATAGGACTGTCGAGTTCCATCCACATGGCTATGCCGAGCGCAAGCAAGGCAGCGACCGTATTGCGTAGCGCAAACTCCACGGACTGGGCGGACGGAGCAAACAGCCAGCTCCAGCGATTGAGACCGTAAGAGGCAGGCATCCTGAGGGCGATTTTCTCCGCCAGGGATGTTCGTTTACCCGAGCGATTGGCGACGGAGGGAAGGAAGGAGAAAAGGCGCAAGGAAGGGGACCGCGTTCTGTACGACTATGGCAGGCGCAGAAAACACCGCCCTGCAAATGGCTGGTCCATGATGGCAGGGCGTCATGACGAAAGAAAGCGTAGCCGAGGAGCGTACGCCTAAAGAATCGGTAATGCTCATACTTGCGAAGCTGTCTGACATGGGCCGAAGGCCGTCATCTGCCAGATGTGCATCAGCGACAGGATGAGCTGTGAATGGAGAGAATTATCAGATTGTTAAAAATCGTTATCCATTGCGTCAGTACCGTCTCGAGGCACGGAGACGATGAAAACCTGATCATCGACAGCATCTGGTTACTTGAGCAGAGAGACAGGTTTTCTGTTCAGAGCAGTTTTTGTGAGAGGTGCAAGAGTAACCGAATGTAAAAAGACAAGCGTCGACGAGAGTGCCAATGACCAGAAAATATACGACGATCGTATCATGATCATGCAATATCAGGATGCGCACGTCTGCTTTTTATCATCGAGATTATCGTGCCTGTGACCTTTCGGCGATTTTTCCCCTTTCGGGCATGCGGTATTTTTGATCTGGCGAAGGAATAAAAACGTTAATTAAACAATAATAAAAGGAAATGGCCGAATGAAAATCCAAACAACGATGATGAGGCGGTTTTTTTTTCCTGACTTATCAAAAAATTTACAAAGATATATTAGGATACTTTTACGTATATTGACGCATTAGAAAAAAATGCTTCGAAGATAAGAGCGCTGTCCTGGATTTCTTCTTGATGCCGATGAAAAAAAACTGTCAGATCAATTTGATTTTAACGCAAACTTATTGGAAGTATAAAAAAGAAAAGATAAAACGTTAAGCCTATTTACCCCGAAAAACTGATGCTATAAAACATCCGGTTAAAAGAGTTAAACTTCAACAAAGAGAAAATAAATGTCAGAGTCAGAAACCAACGTCGCCTTGCTCGAGTTGACTGCCCAGATCGTGTCCTCTCACGTTGCCAACAATTCGATCGCTGGCGATGACCTGCCGGGCATGATCAAGCAAGTATACAATGCCCTGCAAGGTGCCGGTCAGGCCGATCCCGAGCCGGAGCGTCCGCAGCCTGCCGTGCCGATCAAGCGATCGGTCTTCCCGGACTATATCGTCTGCCTGGAAGACGGTAAGAAGCTCAAGATGCTCAAGCGTCACCTGCAGAGCGCCTATGGCATGACGCCTGAGCAGTATCGTGAGCGCTGGGGCCTTCCGAGCGACTATCCTCTGGTTGCACCGAATTACGCCGAGCGTCGTTCGCATCTTGCTCGCGAAATCGGTCTTGGTCGCAAGATCAATGCCGGGGCTGATACGGCCTCGCGCGTCCCGACCGAAGAAGGTAGTGAAGGCGAAGAGCGTCCCGCCCGCCGCGGCCGCGCAAAAAAGGCCTGAAACGGGGATTTACCCAGTAGACGCGCCACGAAAGGCAACCCATCCTGTGATGGGTTGCCTTTTTTATTTGCGTGATGGGAAACAAGACCGATGACGGCATTCAATCGCACGGATGATGATAGTGAGGCCGTATTGCGTCGCCAGCGAAAGCGCTTGCTGTTCTGGCGTGGTATCGCCGTTGCGGCCCTGATCGTGACGACGCTCGTGCTCTTTGCACCCGCCAGACCTCATCCCCCCCATGATGCGATTGCACGCCTCGAGATAACGGGCGTCATCGGCAACAGGGTACGACCGACGGTTGAAGCGATCGAGCGAGCAGAGCGTGACCCGCATATCAAGGCGATGCTGCTGGTCATCGACAGTCCTGGCGGTGGTGTAACCGGAGGGGAGGCGCTGCACGATGCCATTGCCGGTTTTGCCAGCCACAAGCCGGTTGCCGTTTCCATGCAGGGTCTTGCTGCCTCGGCTGGCTACATGATTGCCGTGCCGGCTCAGCGAGTCTTTGCCTATCCTTCATCCATCACGGGGTCGATCGGGGTCATCATGATGCGTCCCGATGCCTCGGTCTTGCTCGATCATATCGGTGTCAAGGCCGATGCGATTGCTTCAGGCCCGATGAAAGACCAGTCACAGCCCTTTACGGCCCTCAAACCCGAGGGGCGACAGATGCTCCAGGGGATTGTGGACGATCTGTTTGACCAGTTCGTTCTGATGGTTGCCAAGGGACGTCATCGCTCCGTCGATGAAATCCGTCAGCTTGCCGATGGCCGCCCCTATACTGGACGTCAGGCCGTTGCGCTTCATCTGATAGACCAGATTGGCGATGAGGAGCAGGCGACGGCATGGCTGCATGGTCAGATCAAGGGTGGCAAGGGTCTGCCGGTCAGAAAGCTTGTTATCGAAAGACCCGGCCGCACGATGTGGGAGCGCCTCTATCACCGTTTTGGCGGCTCGCTGTTTGCCTGGCCCGAAGCAATCGACAGGATGGTGGCTTATCAGAGCCTTGACGGTGCAGTCTCGATTTTGCCACGGTGAAAACTGAGCGTTGTCGGGCGGATCAGGCGATCCGCCCTCTTGTTACCGAGAGTTTGCAGAGCCCCTGATGACAAAATCCGAACTCATTGCCGAACTCTCAGCGGCGCATCCTCATCTCAGTGCCCGTCATATCGAGATGATTGTCCAAACCATCCTGTCGGAGATTTCCGGCGCCCTTGCGCGTGGAGACCGGGTGGAAATCCGTGGCTTCGGTGCCTTTGTCGTCAAGAAGCGTGATGCCCGTCTGGGTCGAAATCCTCGCACGGGTTCTGCTGTCTCGGTGGAAGAAAAGACGATCCCTTTCTTCAAGGCAGGCAAGGAGCTACGCGAGCGCGTCAATGCTCATGCAAACAAGCGAGGCTAGGTGGCCGCTCGTCGGTGACAAGAAAAGCGGGGGCGCCGCAGCGGGCCGTCAGCCCTCTCAGGTTGATGTGACACAGCCGGCCCCCGACTCTGCAAGGCAAGCCTGTACTGGCTCAAGATCGGAATAGCAGCGAGCGATTTCTCGGTGACAGTATCACCCAGGGGATTGCGGGTGAGGTTATCGGGCTTGGTTCAATGCTTGCCTGCCTGAATCTCGCTCAGCAGGAAGTCACGCAGCACCGTGATGCGCTTCGACATCTTGAGTTCCTCGGGATAGACGAAAAACGCTTCGACGGTTGGAATGGGCTCGTGCTCAAGAATGCGGACGAGTTCTGGATGTGCCTGCGCCAGATAGGTGGGAACCGATCCGATCCCGGCACCTTTCGCGATGGCCGTGGCGATGGCCGGGAAGCTGTTGATCTCTAGCTTGTTGCGAACCGACCCATGACACTGGCGGCGGACCAGTTCGAGCAGCCAGAAGGCATCAGGGAGGGGAGGTGACATACCAGCGAACCCGACCAGATGATGCTGGCCGAGCTCTGCAATACTGTTCGGAACGCCGTGCTGGTCCAGATAGGCCTGACTGGAATAGATAGGCATTGCAAAATTGGCCAGATGACGCTGGATCAGATCGGCCTGCCTGGGGGGATGCATACGTATGGCGACGTCGGCCTCACGCATCCCGAGGTCGAGGTCCGTATCCTCCATGATCAGGCTCACCTCGATATCGGGGTGAAGCGACAGAAAGCGTTGAATCTTGGGGGCAAGCCAGCCGAGGCCAAACCCGGACGTTGTGGTGATCTTGAGCTCGCCCTTGGCCTTGACCTTGCTCTCGCTCAGATAGGCCTGTGTCAGGGAGAGTTTCGAGAACACTTCCCGGACGGTGTGGTTGAGTGTCTCGCCCTGCTCGGTCAGGATCAGGCCGCGGGCATGGCGGTGGAAAAGCGGGACGTTCAGCGTCTCTTCAAGAGCCGAGATCTGACGCGAGACTGCGGACTGGCTCAGATTGAGCCGGTCGCCGGCATGGGTGAATGAACCCGCCTCCGCAACCGCATGGAATATTCGCAATTTGTCCCAGTCCATGCGGCTTTCCTAGAGCTCGTCCCCGACCACGTCAGAAAAAGAGCGCGAGCGGGCGGATTTCCCGGTCGCGTGCCTGGCGGTCATCAAATGTTGATCGCTATGACTTGGCAGCATTCTTGGGCTCTGCCAAGTCATTTTATGCAGCAACTCTTACGGAAGAATAACGATCAAAATGTCAGGATAGTCCAGCCAGAAGATGCTCGGCCTCGAGGGCTGCCATACACCCGGTACCAGCCGCCGTAATCGCCTGCCTGAATTTCTTGTCCTGCACATCGCCAGCGGCAAACACGCCTTCGACTGAGGTTTTTGTGCTGCCCGGCACCGTGATGATGTAGCCCTCTGAGTCGCATTCCAGCGTCTCACGGAACGGTGCTGTGTTGGGGCTGTGGCCGATCGCCACGAATACACCATCGACACCCAGGGTCTGTTCGCTGCCATCAACCGTATTGCGTAGTCGCACGCCACAAACGGTCTCCGGCTTGCCGGCACCCAGAATTTCCTCGACCGCGTTGTTCCAGAGCACCGTGATCTTGGGATTGGCAAAAAGACGATCTTGGAGGATGCGTTCTGCACGCAAGCTGTCGCGTCGATGAACCAGTGTCACATGGTCGGCATGGTGTGTCAGGTAGAGCGCCTCTTCGACAGCCGTGTTTCCGCCACCGATCACGGCCACCTTCTTGCCACGATAAAAGAATCCGTCACAGGTGGCGCAGGCCGATACGCCACCGCTTTGCAGTCTGGCTTCGGAGGGCAGGCCCAGCCATTTCGCTTGGGCCCCGGTGGCGATGACGACGGTGCGCGCCAGATATTCCGCGCCGGAATCTGCTTTGAGGCGGAAATAGCCATCGTCGGTTTTTTCGTTGAATGCACATTCCGTGATCAGGTCGTAATGCATCTCGGTGCCGACATGCTCGGCCTGCAGGCGCATCTGCTCCACCAGCCAGGGGCCCTGAACCGGCTCGGCAAAGCCGGGGTAGTTTTCAACATCGGTTGTGATCGTCAACTGGCCGCCCGGCTGCAGCCCGGCCACAAGAATCGGCTTGAGATTGGCACGCGCTGCGTAAATCGCTGCGGTATAGCCTGCCGGGCCTGCGCCAATAACAAGCAGATCAGTCCTGAAACTCTGGCTCACTGGGAATGTCCTTGAACTGGTGTTCGTTTAACTTTTAGTCATTGACCATCGGGCAGGGTGTTGATGCACCATGCCTAAGTGACAAGACAATTGCGAAGAGACATGGCTCTCGGGTCAGGATGCAGATATAGGTGATGATGCGCGCCTGCCAACCGACTAGTTTTGCCCGACCCTCACGGTGACGATGACTGACAACGATCCTGACGACCACTTCCCCCACAACGCTGCTCCTCACGACGCTACGGCGCGAGTCGAGTCACTGTCGGCAGGTCTCTCCCCGGGATCGTCCAGCGCGACGATCGTCGATCTGGATTCGATCGACCGTCAGATCGTGGCCGAGTTGCAGCGTGACGGCCGTATGACCAATGTCGAACTGGCGCGACGTACAGGTATCTCGGCGCCACCCTGCCTGCGCCGTGTTCGACGCCTTGAGGAAATCGGAGTTATTGAGGGCTATCATGCAGATGTGGATGCCTCCCGGCTCGGGTGGTCGCTAACATTTTTCGCGCTGATCGGGCTCGAGAGCCAGAAGGGCAGTGTGCTGGAAGCCTTCGAGCGCGAAGTCGCTGGCTGGGCCGAAGTGCGTGAGTGTCACATGATCCGGGGCGGCGGCGATTTTCTCGTGCGCCTCGTGGCCCGTGATGCCGCGCATCAGAACTATTTGACTAAGCGCCTGACGGATCTGGATCATGTGGTGCGCGTGCAAACGCTCCAGACGATACGCACCAGTCTGAACAGGGCCGGCGTTCCGGTATGATGCCCCCGCTTCCGGCGGATCTGACCCTCGTCATTCCCTGCTATAACGAGGCCGCCAACGTGGCTCCCCTGATCGAAGGGGTGCGCCGCGCACTGGAGGGCACGCGCTGGGAAATCGTTTTCGTTGATGACGATTCGCCGGACGGGACATCGAAAGCGGTCGAGAAAGCCGCGCAGGAAGATCCCCGTATCCGCCTGATCCGCCGCGTCGGGCGCCGGGGGCTCTCCTCTGCGGTGATTGAGGGGGCGCTGTCTTCAACGGCCCACGTTATTGCCGTGATGGATGGCGACCTGCAGCATGATGAGGGCATCCTGCGTGATCTGGTTACACCGCTACTCGAAAACCGTGCCGATATTGCTGTCGCCAGCCGCCATGTAGAGGGTGGTGATAGCAGCGGTCTGGCCAATCGGTGGCGGCATATGCTGTCACAGGCCGGGATAAGACTGGCACAGTCGATCCTGCCTATGCCGCTTTCCGACCCTATGAGCGGTTTCTTTGCGGTGAGACGGGCCATGTTTGAACAGGCTGTCCCGAAGCTGACCGGGACAGGTTTCAAGATTCTGCTTGAAATCGTCCTGTCCGTGCCGCGTCAGGCGCGGCTTATTGAAGTGCCCTTCGTGTTTCGTCCGCGTGTATCGGGTGAGAGCAAGCTCAGTCCGCTTGTCATGGTGCAGTTTCTGGGCATGCTGATCGAGCGTGCCTTCGGTGGTTGGCTCCCGACGCGTTTCATCATCTTCGCGGCTGTCGGGCTGATCGGGATTGCCGTCAATTTGCTGGTTTCGGAATTGGCGCGTTTCTCCGGAGCTGGCTTTCAGGTGAGTCAGATACTCGGTACCGCTTGCGCCATTCTTGCCAATTTTCAGCTGAACAATCGCATCACCTACCTTGATCGCCCTCTTCGCGGGCGACGCTGGCTACCGGGGCTATGCATTTTTGTTATCGGTGCCACCATCGGGGCGTTCGGCAATATTGGTGTTGCCCAGTTGATTTATGACACGCATGGACACTGGAGCAGCGCCAGTGCGGCCGGTGCGCTGATTGGTGTAGTCTGGAATTATGCGATCGCCTCTACTCTCGTCTGGCGCTGAGTCATCAGCAATCATGAAGGGGAGGGACAGTCAGCTTGTTCCTCTGTTCTGGGGTGTATTGCTTGCCCTGACCCTCCTGCGCCTGGGCCTCGCGGCTACATTGGGGGTATCGCCGGATGAGGCCTATTACTGGACATGGTCGCGCCATCTTCAGACCGGTTATCTCGATCACCCGCCCATGATCGCCCTTTGGATCCGGCTTGGCACAGCCCTGTTTGGCGATAGTGCTTTCGGGATCCGGTTGCTGGGGCCTCTCTCTGCGTTGCTGGGTTCGATCATGCTCGTTCGCGCCGGGCGCGACCTTCTGGGCAGTGAGCGGGCCGGCTATCGTGCTTCCCTCCTGCTCAATGCCACGCTCATGCTAGGCCTGGGGGCCGCCACGGCAACGCCCGATACGCCTCTGGTCTTTTTCCTGACGCTCACGCTATGGGCTCTGGGGCGCATGATCGCGAGCGGACAGCCTCGCTGGTGGCTGGCGACAGGGTTTTTTTTTGGCCTCGCTTTCGATAGCAAATACACGGCAGTGCTGCCGGCCCTGGCTTGTGGGTTGTGGGTGCTCGCGACCCCTCCGCAGCGTCGGCACTGGCTTTGGCTCTGCGGTGGCGCTGTTATCGGCCTCACGACGATCTCGCCTGTCCTGTTTTGGAACGCCACCCATCATTGGGCCAGCTTCATCAAGCAAGGGGGGAGGGCGGGAGACTGGCACCCGCTGAAGGCGGTCAGTTATCTGGCGGAACTGGCCGGGGGGCAGATTGGTCTTGCCACACCTTTGGTCTTTCTTCTGTTCTGTGTCGGTATCCTATGGTGCCTCAGGCGCGCCGGACGGGAGCCAGTAGCACGGCTTCTGGCCTGTCTTTGTGTTGTGCCGATCGCTGTCTTTGTGCAGCACGCCTTTGGTGGACGGGTGCAGGCCAACTGGCCAGTGGTGATCTATCCTGCGGCTGCCCTTGCGGCTGCCGCAACGCAAAGACGTATCGGCTATGCGTGCACCCTTGGTCTGACGATCACCGCGCTGATCAGCATTCAAGGCATGGTCGCGCCGATTCATCTTTCGGCCCATCACGATGTCATCGCCCGTCAGACAGCAGATTGGTCCGGGCTGGCGCGCAGGGTGCAGGGGGAGGTTTCGCCAGATCATAGCCTCGTCGTGGGAGACTACGCTCTGGCCGCCATCATGCGCTATGAGACGCCAGATCAACCGGTATATAGCTATGATACCCGCTGGGGTTTTCTTGGCGATTATCGCGGCAGTGCGCGTGATGATCCCGGTGCGCGGGCGCAATTGCTGATACGTGAGAGCGAAAAGCCGGATCTGCCCGCAGCGTGGCTCGGTCCAACTGAGACGAAGCGATTTTGTCGTCTGCTGCGTGGCCAGCCAATCATCTGCTATCGCCTGATCAACCTTAATCTGCCCGCAGGAACCGAGATGTTCCGGCTTCCCTGAGGCCCCCTGCCGGAGGCGCGCCCTCTCAGGGTGTTGTCCCGAAATTGCCGTACCGCAACGCCGTGGGGAGCCTGCCACGCATTTGCGCTTGGGCTTTGCCATTGAGAAATGGTTACGTCCGCCAGCCAGCCAAACGCTGCATGGCCGCAGCGACGAACACGGGGCTCACGCAGATAATGCCCTGTCGGGTCCTTTCCCTTATGTAACGGTATGCTCTAGGCTGGCCGTGATTTGCATAAGGGAAATGGCTCATGAAGCGCATCTTGATGGCGATGACATCGCTCGTCTGCACTACTCTCCTGCTTCCTGCCGCCAATCAGGCTCGCGCCGGAACAGGCGTGACGGCTGAGGCATCCGGCGGGGAGCCGCCGTCACGCGCTGCGCTGGAGCAGGTTGAGGGGCAGCAGGCGCTGGACTGGGTCAAGGCTCAGAACAGTCGCAGCGCGGGCGTCTTGCAGGCCGATAAACGCTATCAGAAATTCTATGATGACGTATTGGCGGTGGAACAGGCGCCAGGGCGTCTCACCCTGCCTGAGCAATCAGGTAGCAAGCTGTGGAACTACTGGCAGGATGCCGGCCATCCCAAGGGAGTATGGCGCGCCACAACTCCGGCTTCCTTCGCCAAGGCGGCGCCTGACTGGACGACAATGCTCGATATTGATGCCATGTCGCGTGACGAGAAGCGCGATTGGGTGTTCCAGGGGGCAGAATGCCTGGACCCTGATGCGAGCCGCTGCCTCGTCGCTCTGTCGCTCTCGGGTGAGGACGCAGCCTATTATCGTGAATTCGATACGCAGGCGCGCCGCTTCGTCTCTGGCGGTTTCGATCTGCCTCATTCCAAACAGCGTGTGGCATGGTTCGATCGCGATACGCTTCTTGTATCACGCGACTGGGGCTCAGGCTCCATGACGCGCTCGGGCTATCCGTTCAGCGTACGCCTCGTCAAACGGGGTGAGCCGCTTTCGGCGGCGCGGGAGATCTATAGGGGTCAGGAAGGCGACATGATTGTCGAACCTGAGGTGCTGCATGATGAGACCGGCAAGCGTATCGCCATCATCCGACGCAATATTGATTTTTTCCGTAGCGAATATCGCCTCTATGATCCCGCCAGCGGTACGCTGAAGCAGATCGCCCTGCCTGAGAAAATCGGATATCTCGGCTTTTATGCAGGCAAGCTGATTATCCGCCTCGATCAGGACTGGAACGCCGGTGGCCATTTCACCCGTGGCAGCATCATAGCTGTTGACCCCGTCACATCCGGCGCAGTGCCCGCTCTGGTGTTCAAGCCGCAGGAGAGTGAAACAACAACCGATATCGGTGTCACCTCCAAGGGTGTCATTGCCGTGGTCTATCGCGACGTCCAGCCATCGGCACGGCTCTACACGCCCGGTAAGGACGGGAAGAGCTGGGAGGAGCAATATCACATCTTGCCACGCATGAGTTCAGCGAGCCTTCAATCCTCTTCTGCCTCTGTCAGTGACGCCTATCTCAAGGTCGAGGGTTACATCGTCCCGCCTCAACTCTGGAGCTTCGATACGGGGACAGGCGACGCCAAAAAGGTCAAGGTCACCCCGGCATTGTTTGATGCCAATGGGCTGCGAACCGAGCAGTTCTGGGCAAAATCGAGTGATGGTGTCGATATCCCCTATTTCGTGACCCACCGCCGGGACTGGAAGCTGGACGGTCATAACCCCGTGCTCTTTACGGCCTATGGCGGGTTCGATCTCTCCTATCTACCGACCTATTATGCCGATATCGGCAAGACATGGCTGGAGCGTGGCGGCGTCTATGTGGTCGGTAATATTCGTGGTGGCGGTGAGTACGGGCCAGCCTGGCATGAAGCCGGGATGAAATCAGGCCGTCAGCATGCCTATGATGATTTTGCGGCGATCGGGCGCGATCTGGCCAAACGCGAGATTGCTGATCGCGAGCACCTCGCCATACGTGGGCGCTCAAATGGTGGGCTGCTGATGGGGGTGGAATTTACCCAGCATCCGGAACTGTGGAAGGCCGTCATCATCGGTGTGCCGCTGCTGGATATGGAGAATTTCGAGACGATGGCGGCTGGCGCGTCCTGGGCGGCAGAGTACGGCCATATGAGCGTGCCGCAGGAGCGTAAATTCCTTGAGGGAATATCGCCGTTGCAGCATCTGAAGAAAGACGTGTCCTACCCGGTACCGTTCATCTTCACTTCAACCAAGGATGATCGTGTGGGCCCCGTTCATGCGCGCCTCTTTGCCGCCCGTCTGCAGGAGCTGGGCAAGCCGTTTTTCTATTATGAGGATACGGAAGGCGGTCATGCCGGGACAGTTAACGCCCGGGAAATTGCTCATGAGCGGGCATTGGAGGCCGTCTACCTGTCAAAGAGCCTCATGGATCAGGACCCCGCCTTCAAACACTGAGAGCCTGATGCCTGCCCAGTGCTCGCACCCCCGGCAGGTATCGCCCACAGGTGATCGGCGAGGGAGGTTCTTTCTCGCCAAGGGCTTTTTGCAGAGAAGCTGGCCAGCATCGTTAAACAGCGCGGCGAAAGACGATGCAGGGCAATGACTGTCCCCAGGAAGCAGGCACAAAAAAACCGCCGTGGAAACGGCGGTTGTTCTGTTTGCCGGCTTGGCAGGCTGATCAGAAGCCTTCACGCTCCAGGCGCTTGCGCTCCATCTTGCGTGCACGACGAACCGCTTCGGCCGCTTCACGAGCGCGACGCTCGGAGGGCTTCTCGAAGTGGCGACGCAGCTTCATCTCGCGGAAAACGCCTTCGCGCTGCATCTTTTTCTTGAGCGCCTTGAGCGCCTGATCAACATTGTTGTCACGAACCAGAACCTGCACGGGTCTGCCATCTCCTGTCCGACCATGAGGATCATGGTCTGTTTGTAAATGCGATGCCAGGAACGCGTTACCGATGGCAGAGCGTTCCAGAGAGGCCAGCGCCTTAGCACAGGTTTTGAAGGGGACACAAACGGTTTGAGCAGTATCGCCCGAAAATTATTCATGTCACCATGCGGCTGGATCCGGGAACTATTCCGGCGAATAGAAGGCTGTGTGCAGAAATGGCGTTGCTGAAAATTGCGCGTATGGGGCATCCGGTATTGCTTCAGCGAGCGCAACCGGTTGAAGACGTTCATTCTTTATCGGTCAGGCAACTGGTTTCAGACATGATCGAAACGATGCTTGATTCACGTGGCGCCGGGCTCGCCGCCCCGCAGGTTCACAAATCATTGCGCTTGTTCGTTTATCATGTGCCTGAGGGGCGATGCGGCCCCAATGAGGCGCCGATTCCACCGCGCGTGCTGATCAATCCCGAAATCATGCCTTTAGGCGAGGAGATGATGCAGTGCACGGAAGGGTGTCTTTCTCTCCCGCTATTGCGGGGTGTCGTGCCACGCTATGCAGCCATCGCCTATCGTGGTCTGGATCTTGATGGCTCGGTAATTCAGGGAGAAGCGCGTGGGTTCCACGCCAACGTCCTGCAACACGAATATGATCACCTTGATGGTGTTCTCTACACCATGCGCATGACTGATTTCGCGAGCTTCGGCTATGCCGAGGAATTCGCCATACCTCGTGACAGTGAGGGCTAGTTGATGTCCGGCCTGCGTGTGCAGCGAGATGCTCCCGGTCTGGCGCATCTCTACCTCCGTGAAGAACAGATCCGACTCACCTATGAGGCCATGCTCCTGGCCTGGCGTGAACTGGGTGCAACCTGTGAACCGCTCCAGCGTGACCATCAACTGGGTTCGGCCCATCACCGGGTGATGTTTCTGGTTTCGACCCATCAGGGCCTGACCATGAGCGCTTTGCTGCGACGTCTCAACATTACGAAGCAAAGCCTCAATCGTGTCCTGCAGGAACTCATGGCTCGCGGTCTGATCGAACAACGGGCTGATGAGCATGACAAAAGGCTCAAACATCTGCACCTGACGCCGCAGGGAGCGGCCATCGAAGAGGAAATCTTCGTGGCCCTGCGTGACCGCATGACGCTGGCTTATCGTGCCGCCGGAGGGCAGGCTGTCGAGGGTTTCAGGCGCGTACTGGCCACTCTTCAGGGCGAAGGCGGTGCACCATGACCGAAATGCCGGATATGAGGGCAGGAAAGGCGTCAGACGCGGTGCCGGGCAAGACGGGTGACACGAGGATATACGGGGGTGGTATGGGCGAGACCAGATCGGCAGAGGGTAAATCGCAGGGGGTGGGGGGCCAGGGTGCTCATATCCTCGTGGTGGATGATGACGCGCGCCTTCTGCGCCTGTTGCAGCGCTTTCTGACCGAGGCCGGGTTTCGTATCACCACGGCGGTTGATGCCGAAGCAGCGCGCAAGATCCTGGCTGTCACCCAGCCTGATGCCATGGTGGCCGATATCAATATGCCCGGTGAGGATGGCCTGAGTCTGACGCGCTGGCTGCGTGAGAACGGTCAGGTCCTGCCCATTATCCTCCTGACCGCCCGCGGCGAGCCTGCGGACCGTATCATTGGACTCGAATCAGGTGCCGATGACTATCTTGGCAAGCCTTTTGAACCTCGTGAATTGTTGCTCAGGCTCCAGGCGCATCTGCGTCGCCGTGTTCCACGCCCCATTGGTACGCCGCGCCTGCTCCGCCTTGGAAAGCTGGAATTTGATACCGGACGTGGACTGCTCAGCGGACCGGACGGCATTGTACACCTCACAAGTGGCGAGGCAGCCCTGCTGGGTGTGCTGACCCGCGCGCCAGGTGAGATCCTGTCACGTGAGGCTATTGCGGAGGCTCTGGGTATGGATGAAATCGGGGAACGTGCCGTGGATGTGCAGGTGACGCGCCTGCGCCGACGGATCGAGCCCGACCAGAAAGAGCCCCGTTTTCTTCAGACGGTCAGAGGCAAGGGCTACGTGCTGAAGCCGGGAAGCTGAGCCCGGGATGAAAGCTGCCCGTTTGCTGGAGCGTCTGGTTCGCCGGCTGTTGCCACGCTCTTTCCAAGGCCGGTCGCTCCTGATCGTGCTTATGCCGCTACTGATCACCCAGATCGTGGCCCTGCAGCTCTTCTATGGCAATTACCTGAATGTGGTGTCGCGTCGGCTGGCCGATAGCGTGGTATCGGATCTCGCCTACATCAAGGATTCGGTGGAGCATATGCCAGGCCAGAAGGACTGGATCCTGCATCAGGCCCGATGGCGCACGCAGCTTGTGATCACCTTTCATCCCGGCGAACGTCTGACCAATGCGCAGGCGCCTTTTGTGCTCGGCCCTATGGATGAGGACCTTACAAATGCCGTGCGTCGGGTGTTCGATGCACCATGCTACATCGACTGGAACGCCACGAGACAGAGCGTAAGGCTTGATATCCCGCTGCATGACGGCGTGCTCGAGGTGATCGTCCCGCGCAAGCGGCTCGATGTCGGCCCAATCTGGCTGTTTGTGGCATGGGAGGTGGGGAGCGCCATCCTGCTCTTCATGGTTGCTGGCCTGTTTATTGGTCGGCAGGTTCGCGCAGTCAGACGTCTGGCGAAGGCGGCCGAGAATTTCGGTCTGGGCCGCGACGATGGTCCAATTCATCCGCAGGGTGCTCTGGAGATACGCAAGGCGGCACTAGCCTTCAATCGTATGCAGGCGCGGGTGAACCGTTTCGTGACCCATCGTACGGCTGTTCTGGCGGGGGTGTCGCATGATCTGCGCACGCCCCTGACGCGTCTGCGCCTGACATTGGCCATGATGCCCGTCGAGGGCACGGTCGAGGCACAGGAACTGCGCCCCGATATCGAGGATATGGTTGCCGATATTGCCGAGATGGAACGTTTGATCGGGAGCTATCTTTCCTTTGCGCGAGGTGAGGGGGAGGAGGATCCTGTTCCAACTGATCTTCTGGCCATGCTGCGCGATGTGGCGGCCGCAACGGTGCGAGCCGGCGGCAAGGTGCTGGCGATCCATGCAGAGCATGGGCTGACGGTGCCTGTGCGTCCCGACGCGATGCGGCGTGTGTTGATCAATCTGGCGGAGAACGCCCGTCGTCATGGCGGCCGCATGACATTCTCGCTGCGTCAGACCGGGCGCATGGTGGAAATCACAATTGACGATGACGGACCAGGCATAGCGCAGTCGCGACGCAAGGATGTATTCCGCGCCTTCAGCAGCACGGCCGGGCCTGAGGGGGGAAGCGGGCTCGGTCTCACGATTGCGCGTGACATCATGGCAGCGCATGGGGGGAGTGTGGTGCTGCGGAACAGCCCACTCGGTGGCCTGCGGGTCATGCTCAAACTGCCGCAATAGGGATTTTCTCTCCGGCAAGGCGCAGTGCCGGGAGAGGGAAGCCTAACTCTGGGCCGGGATTCGTGCAGATAACACCTCAGCCGGCCCGACGAAGAGCCCGTGCGCAACGAGAGAGATCCGTTCCGCCAGTGAAGGCGTCATGAAAAAACCGGCATCGCGTGAGGGCGAAGCCGGTTTGTCAGAAGGCGATGCCGCTCCTGTGCGCTCGCAAGGCCGGTCAGGCGCTTGGGGTGATCAGGGAAGCGAGTTGCCCGTTCCACCATGACCTGTGCCCACACCGGCACCCAGCGGGCCCTGCGTGCCACCAAATGTGCTGCCCATATTGCTCATGGGGTTGTAGCGGCCGACATTGCCCAGCAGCTGCTGCAGCACGTTGACCTTGGTGCCCGGCGTCGGGGTCGTTTCGCCTACCATGCCGACATTATAGCCGTTCTTGCGGTGCAGCGTGTCCATACGGCGCAGGACGCCGGTGGTGTCAAATGCCAGAACCAGAACGTTCTGCTTGGTCACACGAGGAAAGCCCAGGGGCTGGGGCACGGTCACCATCGAGACGTAGAACCAGGTATTGTCGTCAAAGGTCGCATGGGCGGTCGGTGAGCCGAGGATATCGGTCACGTCGTTGCGTGTGCTGGTTCCCGGTACGAGCTGGCTATAATCGTCCTTCTCGATCAGCGAGCCACGATTCTGGGGAATCGGGCTGAAAACCGAGCAACCCGCCAGGGCGAGGGGGGCGATGCAAAGCAGGGTGCGCGCGAGGCCCACATGCGATTTCAGCCGCGGGGAGGTCTTCTGGGAGGCGCTCTTCATGGCGGGTTATGTCGTCCTGCAATGATCGTGAAATAATCCGGGCGATCTTCTCTGATTTGGCGGGAACATCGTTTCACCAACATCGATAGGACCATCAGGCTCTTCTATATTGCGGAGAGCGACGTTAAGGCAATTCGGAAAAGGAAGCCCGCTCCCGGGTTTTTGCCAGCACCATGTCAGGAAGGCAGCATGACAGACAGCAACGATCCGAAATTCTCCCGTGCTGAGTCCGTGGCTGCGGCTACGGCGCCACCGGAGTTTTCCCGCCGCCTTGTGATCAACCGCATTGGTCATGATGGCATGGTCGAGACAATCAAGGCCAATGAGGCCGAGTGCCGCAAACTGGCCAGGAGGCTCGATATTCCGGTCATCCACGCCTTGAATTGCCGGTTTCGTATCATTCCCGAACCGGGTAATCATTTCGTGCTCGAAGGGGTGCTGACTGCCCATGTGGCGCTCGAATGCGTCATCACAGGCGAAACCTTTGAGGACGCTCTCAACGAATCCTTCGCCGTGCGTATGGTACCGGCGCGTCGTTTTTCTGAAGAAACTGCGTCCGATCTCGAGGCAATTGACGAGATCCCCTATGAGGGAAATGCGCTCGACCTTGGGGAGGTTGCTTCGGAGCAGCTGGCCCTGATGCTGCCCTCCTATCCCCGCAAGCCCGGTGCCGCCCTCGAAAATGCGGTTGACGAAGCCCCACGGGAAACGGCAGAGGAGGCGGCTGAAGAGGAAGGCGGCCGACCCAACCCGTTCGGTGCCCTCGCTGGATTGTCTTTGAGCAAAAAAAAGACAGATCTGAGCTAGAATTGAACAGGATGCTTGCGACCCGGCCAAGGGTCTGCTAGAGCCGCCCGCCTGATCATAGTGAACAGCATCGTTATCTGCTGAGGCCGAATGGCGGCCGAAAGCAGGGACGATCTAAGAAGAAAGAGGCTTCCGCCATGGCCGTCCCCAAAAGAAAGACCACGCCGTCCCGCATGGGCATGCGTCGCAGCCATCACGCCCTGACCGTTCAGGCTCACGCAGAGTGCAGCAATTGCGGCGAACTGAAGCGCCCGCATCACGTCTGCGCCCATTGCGGTCATTATGACGGTCGTGAAGTCGTGGCTTCCGGCAAGACGCTGAAGACGACCGTTCGCGTTTGAGGCTCGATCGGGTCGACCCCCTTCGGGTCGGCTCGTCTTGTTCAAAATAAGACGCGGGGCGGAGCATGACTGACCTAGATGCGCCGGCCAGCCAGGCTGCGCCTTATAGTTTGGCCATTGATGCGATGGGTGGGGATCATGCCCCGGAAATCGTTCTGGCTGGTTTGGATCGCGCTGCCGATCGACATCCTACAGCAAAAATTCTGCTTGTTGGTGACGAGGCTATTCTGCGCCCTCAGCTGGCGCGCTACGCCAAGGCGCAGCGCATCTGCGAGATCCGCCACGCGCCTTCTTCCATCTCGATGGAAATGAAGCCCACAGCGGCTTTGCGCCTGCGTGACTCCTCGTTGCGTATGGCGATCGATGCCGTAGCATCGGGTGAGGCAGGTGGGGTTGTGTCGGCTGGCAATAGCGGCGCTATGCTGGCTCTTGCCAAGATCGTTCTCAAAACTCTCCCTGGTATCACGCGGCCTGCCATGGCAGCGGTCAACCCATCTGCCCGTGGCGACGTGGTGATGCTGGACCTTGGTGCCAATATTGCCTGTGACACGCGCAATCTGGTCGAATTTGCTGTGATGGGCGAGGCTTTTGCCAAGGCGGTTCTGGGCCTGCCCGCACCGAGTATCGGCTTGCTTAACGTGGGTGCCGAAGAACTCAAGGGTGATGAGCGTCTACGTGCCGCTGCCGATATCCTGCGCGAATCGCCTCTCGCTGCCCAGTTTCACGGGTTTGTCGAAGGGCATGACATCACGGCGGGCACAACCGACGTGGTCGTCACTGACGGGTTTTCCGGCAATATCGCGCTCAAGACGGGTGAGGGTGCGCTCAAGCTGGTGTCGATGCTGTTGCAGCGCGTGTTCAAGACCAGCCTGCTGACCCGCATCGGTTATCTGCTCGTGCGTCCCGGCCTCGAGCGTATGAAGGAATGGATTGACCCGAGACGTTATAATGGCGCGGTCTTCGTAGGCCTTAACGGCATTGTGGTGAAATCTCATGGTGGTGCCGATGCCGAAGGATTCGCAGCGGCTATTGATGTTGCGATGGATGCCGTGACCCATTCCATCAATGAGAAGATCCGCGAGCGTCTGCGTCAGGTCGAAGCCCTCATGGCGGCTGATGCGGAAATCGAACTTGCCACTTCTCCCAGCGAGGCATGACCGCCACGCCGGGAAAGCGGCGGGATCGGCGTGAGCGCCTGGTTGGTATCATTCAAGAGGAAGACATATGTCCCTGCGCGCGCGCCTGACCGGATTTGGCAGCTATCTGCCCAAGCAGGTTGTTACCAATGCCGACCTCGCCGAGCGTATTGAAACCTCTGATGAATGGATCCGGACGCGGACAGGAATTGCCCAGCGTCACATTGCCAGCGGCGACGAAAATGCAGTCAGCATGGCTGTTGCAGCTGCGCGAGCTGCGATCAGCTATGCCGAGGCCGATATGGCCGATATTGGCGCGGTGATTGTGGCCACAGCTACGCCGGATCAGACCTTTCCGGCCACGGCCGTACGTGTGCAGGCCGAGTTGGGGCTAGGTGACGGTTTCGCATTCGACGTGACAGCAGCCTGCTCGGGCTTCGTCTATGCCTTGGCGACGGCGGAGGCTTTCATCCGTAGCGGGCAGGTCCGCAAGGCACTTGTCATTGGCTCGGAAGTCTATTCGCGGATTCTGGATTGGGAAGATCGTACGACCTGCGTGCTCTTTGGCGACGGCGCGGGTGCGGTGTTGCTGGAGGCAACTGAGGAGGAAGGCGCTGGCATTCTCTCAACGCATCTCCATAGCGATGGCACTCATGGCGATATCCTGTTCGTCGATGGTCCCTCGACCCCGACCCCTGTTCTGCATATGCAGGGACGCGAGGTTTTCCGTCATGCTGTGGCCAAGCTCTCCGCCGTTGTTGACGAGGCGCTTTCCCGCCATGGCCTGACGGGCCAGGATATTGCGTGGCTCGTGCCGCATCAGGCCAATCTGCGCATCATCGAAGGCATGGCTAAAAAGCTGGCCCTGCCGCTCGATCGTGTGGTTGTGACGGTTGATCGCCATGCCAACACATCGGCAGCGTCCATTCCGCTGGCGCTTGATGAAGCCGTGCGTGACGGACGTATCCGCAAGGGTGATCTCGTCCTTCTCGAGGCACTCGGTGGCGGTCTGACCTGGGGATCAGCGCTTCTGCGCATGTAGAGCGCAATGCGCACTCTCACACTTCACTGATTTGATTGACCTTCATTACTGTCATGATACGGTGGTGTCATGACAACGGTGACACGCGCGCAAATCGCAGAGCATATCTACAGTGAGGTTGGACTGTCCCGGCACGAGTCCGCCGATCTGCTCGAGAGCGTTCTCGAACTGATCGCTGCGCGCCTCGAGAAGGGGGAGACGGTCAAGCTGAGTGGATTCGGGACCTTCTCCGTTCGCCAGAAGGGCCGACGTGTCGGCCGTAATCCAAAGACCGGCATCGAAGTGCCTATTCTGCCGCGCTCGGTGCTGGTGTTTCGACCCAGCCAGATCCTGCGCGCCGTTGTGAATGGCGAATCGACCGAAGGGCTGGTCAGCGAAAGCGATGATTCATGACGACGAGTTTTCCCGTGGCGACCTTGAACAGTGGCCCGGAGGAGCGAGCTGACCCGGACCGGCTGGTGAAGGGCCCGAACGCCTATCGTACGATCAGTGAGGTCGCGGACGAGCTTCATGTGCCACAGCATGTGTTGCGTTTCTGGGAAACCCGCTTCCCAGAGGTCAAGCCCCTCAAGCGTGGCGGTGGCCGTCGCTATTACAGCCCTGCTGATATCGAGACCCTGAGGCGTATCACGGACCTGCTCTATGTCCAGGGTTACACGATCAAGGGTGTTCAGCGCGTTCTGAAGGAGCAGATGGCGGATCCTGCGACGCCGACCGTACCAGCAATGACTGGGGCGCATCCTGCATCCCCGTCGATTTTACCTTCACCCATTGAAGAGACGCGCGGTTCATTCGAGATACCGGCGTTCCAGCCCACCGAGCCGACGCAAACTCATCCTGATCGCCATGATGGGGAAGGTGCGCTTACGGATCCCGGGACAACGTCCTCAGCAATGGTGGATGAATTCCGCGCGTCGGATCTTCAAGCTGAAGATAGCCAAGCCGCATCGGTAGCCGAGATGCCTGCTGACAAGGATTCGGATCGGACCGTTTCTCAGGCAGAAGGGTCTGAGGGCACCGATGATGACCATGATGCGCCGCAGGGTCATCCTGATGGTTCCCTGGGTCCGCAAGAGACTATTCTTGACCCTGGAGAGGAAACGAGCGCGACGAGCGTAACCGCTGTGGAGGATGATCTTGCTGAGACGACGTCTCCTGAAGGACAGCTGATCGACCTCCCCGGTGTCAATGAAGAGCTGATCACCATCCTGCAGGATGAGCTGGTCGCGTTGCGGACCGAGCACGGGCGCTGGAGGCAGGAGCGACGTGCCCTGCGTCTGGCGCTGGAAGATGTGCTGGGCGAACTCGACAGCCTGCGTCAGATGCTGCCGCAAGCGTGAAAAACCGTTTCCTTGCAAAAACCTGCAATCAGGTGCTTGCAGGGAAGGCCCCTCACTGCTAAACGGCCTTTACCGCAGGACTGACGGGCAGTAGCGCAGCCTGGTAGCGCATCAGTCTGGGGGACTGGGGGTCGTGGGTTCGAATCCCGCCTGCCCGATATCGTCCTGTCCTGCGGTACTCTCTCCAAAAACAAGATCGACCAGACAGGCTATTGCCTGCAACGTCTCGTCCATTTCGTCGTGTCATTTCGGACCGAAGGCCGACCCGCGCATTCATATTCAGGATGGATCGGCATTGAGGCCTCGCGTCTGACTGGGTGATGACACTGCCTGCCAATTGACCCTGAATACGCGAGCGAAGAACTCGTGATCTGCGCCGCGCAATGGGCGGCGCGACCAGGTTTCAGTAGGCCTCGTCCTTGAGAACGATCTCGGAGTCGGAACTCCAGATCCGCCAGAGCAGATGAACCGCAGCCATGATCGCCGGACCAAGGAACAGTCCCAGCAGGCCCCAGGTCTCGACGCCGCCAAGAATACCCAGAAGCACCCAGAGAAACGGCATTTGCGTGCTGCCACCAATCAGGGCAGGGCGGATGAAGTGGTCGGCAACGAAGATGACAATGGCGCCCAGCGCGACAATCACAATCCCCGCAATCATCTTGCCTTGGATGATGACCAGGAGTGCCGCCAGCACCACTGTGGGCAGGCCGAGGAAGGGAATCATCGCCGCGACCCCGGTCAGCAGCGCGAAGAGCAAGGGCTGCGGCGTATCGGTCAACACATAGGCCACGCCCATCACCAGCCCCTCACCGAGGCCAACCAGAACCAGTCCTGCGACTGTACCATGCACGGATGAGATCATCTGACGGGCCAGTTTCTCGCCGCGTTGGCCGAATGTGCGGTTGGAAACCACTAGAACGCGATGGATGATATCGGCGCCATCACGGAGCAGGAAGAACAGGGTCAGAATGGAGAACAGGAACAGCGTGGCTCTCTTGGCCACCTGGGTCGTCACCTGACGGGTCACGGCCATGCCGTGATTGGCATCGACCGAATGGAACAATCTGTTCAGATGCTCGGGATTGACCAGATTATTCTGCCACCATCGAGCAACCTGCGCCCGCTCAAAAGGCAGATCGTTCAGCCATTCCGGCATGGGAATGCCTGTGTGGCGGACCTCGTCAATCCAGTGAAGGGCGCTCTGTGCTTCTTCGGCTGCCTTATAACCCACCAGACTGAGCGGGATCAGGAAGATGAGCGCGATCGCCGCTGTGAAAAGCATCGGAAGCCATTCGGTACGGCCGAACCGTGCCTCGGTACGCTTGTAAAGCGGCCAGGATGCAATGGCGAATACGCAGCCCCAGAGCAGCGCTGGAAGAAAATTCTTGAGCGTGAACAGCGCGAGCGCAATGAAGAAAAACCCGAGGAGGCCGCGTGAGCGTCTTTGTCCCCGGCCAACCGGTGACCCTGTTACAGCCTCTTCCGGAAGATCGTCCTCTGCCGCACAGTCCTGACCCTTGTTGCTGGCGCCGGTCGGGCTGTTTGGTGGCATGGCGTTCTGGTCGGTCATCATTGTCCTCAACCTCGGCATACTGCCTCGGATTTCATAATTTGGCACGACAGCAGGACGTGACGCCTCAAGGAGGGTCATCCTGTGCCGTGGTCCTGCGTGTCATTACCGGCAAGTCCAGCCTGCACGTCAATAACGCAATTCGGACTCGGGTGTTCTAGGGTCTAGGCCTGCCCTCAGAAAGAGGCGCAGCCCGAGTGGATGAACGCGCCGACCGATTGCTGGTTGAACCGTCTCTTGTAGGCGTCACGAATGGCGGCGATGGCAGGGGCAAGGGTTGCTGTCTCGGGCGTGAGGATCCACACCAGCCGGGCGGGTTCATGTGTCACCATGCCGCCGGGCCTGTCTTGCCACTGCCCCTGTGCCTCGACAACGGACAGTCCCGCAGGGAAGCGGGACGTGACTTCACGGGCTAGGAAATCGGACCATTCAGGCGAAGTAATGGTCCGGCCGTCCGGATCGGCAAGGCCGAAAGCCAGGGTGATGGAAAGCATCTCGCGGCTGTTGGTCAGGATATTCTGAGTTATGCAGGCAGAGTCCGGCGTGACCGGCTTCTCCGGCGAGGCGGTGCATCCGGCAAACCCCGTCAGGAGACCCAGCAGCGCCACGCGACTGACACGACCAACCTGTCCCGAGGCAGGGGAGCTTTGACCTGACCCGTTTCTACGGGGCGACAATCCGAGGTGTCGAGGCATGGGAGTGTGGCGCATCGCTTTGGAAGTCAGTGCTGATCGAGGGCATCGCGCAAAAATGCGCTCTCAGCCGGGGAAAACAGGCCGCGACGGATAAACAGGTCGATCAGCACCAGATTGACATTGAACTTGATGTCGTTGGTGTCGCGCACCAGACGAAACACGGTGTCGATGGGCATGAGTTCAAAAAAGGCGACTTCGCCATCGACGGGCTGCGGGATGAAATCCTCAGGCAGGGTGAGGTCATAGCAGAAGAGCGTATCCTGACGCAGGCCTTCCGGGCGTGCCATAGCATAGCGCAGTGTTGCTACTGGGTGTGCCTTGGCTGCCAGTTCGGGTGGTATCGCGGCTTCCTCTCCCGCTTCCTTGATGAGCGCCTCAAGCGGCGTCAGCCCGGTGCAGATGCCACCCGCAGCAAGGTGATCAAGCTTGCCGGGATCAAGGCGCTTGTTCTGCGCTCTATGGCCCATCCAGAGATAAAGACCGTCTGCCTTCTCGACCAGACCGTTCAGATGAACGCCAGCAGCCGTGCAGCCAAGGAGGGGAAGGGCACCGCGGTCGATCTGGCCAATAACTTCGCCGCCCTCGTCGAACACGTCAAAGAGCTCGTGATGAGGTCTGTAAAGCCCCCTGTCAGCCAATTCGACCCCTAGAGGCTGGAGGGCGGCGCCATCGGACACACGAAAGATCTCATGCCCCCTATCTTCGAAGGCATAGCCGAGGGCGGTGAGGGCCTCGAAAACCTTCGGATCGGCAAGGCCGAAGCGCCTGTCTCCAGCCAGTACAGGCCGCCGCCCGCCGGGCAGAATGGCGGTCTGGCAGCTTTTGATGTGCTCGAGAAACGGGGCGAGGCTGTCTGAAGTCATGAAAGGCGCAACTCTCTTGTCTGAAAGACAACGATATCGCGTATCACGGTTCGATTGCAAAACGCCGGGCGCATGCTCAGGTTGGGCGCATGAACCTTCCCTTTACCCGTCCTCTGGCCCTGCCTCTGGCCTTGTCGAGCCTTCTGCGTGCCTGGCGTCTCGTCCTGTCACACGACATACGATTCTTCCGTATCGGGATGGGGCTCACTCTGGCGCTGCTGGTTGCCGAGCGCCTTTGTATACTGGGCGCTCCCTACATGTTCAGCCGCCTCGTCGCGCATTATGCGACGGCGGATCTGCGCGTGGTCGTGCCGGCCGGGCTCATACTGGGCTATGGCGGGCTGATTTTCTTCCGTAGCGTGTTTTCTGCCCTGCAGGAGCTTGTGTATCAGCCCGTGGGACAGCGTTTGCAGGCGCTGACCGCGCAGGCGGCGTTTCGTCACCTGCTGGACCTGCCATATCGCTTCCATCGTGACCGTCAGACCGGGGCCCTGACCCGCGCGATCGAGCGGGGATCGGAGGCAGCCGATACGCTTTTGCGGCTTGCGCTGTTTAACATCCTGCCGGCCATTCTCGACACTGGGCTGACAGTGGCGGTCGTCTTTCATTTTCTTGGCGGGCGCTATGCCTGCGTCATTCTTGTCGCGTTGCTCAGCTATATCGTTCTGGCCCAATGGTTCGTTCGCCAGCGGGTTCGTGCCCGGCGTCAGCGCAACGAGGCCAATGGCAAGGCCCAGCATTTCCTTCTCGATTCCCTGCTGAATTTCGAGGCCGTGCGTCATTTCGCCAATGAGCCGCATGAATATGCCCGATACGAGCAGGCGCGGCGCGAGCAGGAGAAGGCCAGCCTGCGCATGACATTTGTCGCAGGCTTATCTTCCGTCAGTCAGAACGCCATGATTGCCCTCGCCACATTGGCGATTTTTTTCATGGCCGGGCGGGATCTGGCGACGGGCAAGCTCGATGTGGCGGCGTTCGTGCTGATCGGCACCTATCTGCGTACCCTCTATCAGGCCATCATCTCGCTCAATCTCGTTTATGCGGGCTGGCGCAATGCCTGTGTTGATCTGGAGCACCTGACCGAACTCATGGACGAAGCCCCACGTCCCGTACTGCCTTCGCCGGAACGCGAAGGTGAGGCGAGGGGGCCTGCCTCGCTCGTGTTCCAGAATGTCAGTTTCGACTATGACGGACGCGAGATCCTTCATGCCCTGTCATTCCGGGCGGGGCCGGGGGAGATCATTGCCCTGGTCGGTCCGACCGGGGCCGGAAAATCGACAATTGCGCGCCTCATCCTTGGCGCCTATGCGCCAGCCAGCGGTCAGATCCTGCTCGATGGCCGGGACCTTGCCTCCATACCGCCAGTCGCCCTGCACAGGATGATCGGTGTGGTGCCCCAGGACACGCAACTCTTCAATGATACGATTGGCTACAACATCGCTTATGGCCAGCTCGATGCTACGCAGGCGGAAATCGAGGAGGCAGCACGCCTGGCGCAGATCCATGATTTCATCGAAGGGCTTGAGAACGGATATGAAACGCTTGTCGGTGAGCGCGGGCTGAAACTCTCGGGGGGCGAGCGACAGCGTATTGCGCTGGCACGTATCATTCTGCGCAAGCCCAGACTTCTGTTGTTGGACGAGGCAACGAGTGCACTGGATACGGGCACCGAACTGCGGCTTATGGACGCCCTGCGCCGCGTGACGTCGCGCCAGACGACCATTGCCATCGCCCATCGTCTCTCCACCATACGCCACGCGACGCGCATACTGGTTATCGAGGCAGGCAGGATCGTCGAGGAAGGCACACACGAGAGCTTGATGGCCCTTCAGGGGGCTTATTTCGGCATGGTGTCCAACCAATCCGGGCCAGAGGCCTAGTTTTCACGGGCGGCCTTCCCTACGTGAGGGGCTCGGATACGAAGCAACCACAAGGAGAACGCCCATGACCAAGCCGGCTGATGACCTCGCCCAGGATTTCCGCCCCGATCAGGCCGTGGAAGAGGATATTCGCGAGCAGGCGGCTCATGAGGTGTCAGGCGACCCGGAAGGTGTCGAGATTCCTGAGGAGCTTCGTCAGTGCGGCGTCGTGATCGACAAGGCGATCGGTTATCTGGTCGAACAGAACCTGCCGACCGAACTCATCGCGTCGGCGCTGCTTGGCGGATCGATGGGCGTGCTGGCGCGGACAACCGATGCCGAAACGATGGTTCGCATGCTTCAGACGGCCATAGACAGCGTCCGATCGGGCGAACTGCTCTGTGCGGACGCCTTTTCCGACGGCGAATGACCGGTTTGGGTCGCTTTCGGCTTGACGGGAGCGGGGGGCTCCGTCATAAGCCGCGCCTTAACGCATCGTCGTATGCCGGGAGTGGTCTCGGCGATCATATTACTACCGAGGATCAAGTCCATGTCACGCCGCTGCCAAATCACGGGCAAGGGTGTGCTGACGGGCAACAACGTCAGCCACGCCAACAACAAGACCCGTCGCCGTTTCCTGCCCAACCTGCAGGAAATCACCCTTCTGTCCGACATTCTGGGCACGGGCGTTCGTCTGCGTCTCTCCACGCAGGGCATCCGTACGGTTGAGCATAATGGCGGTCTGGACTCGTTCCTGATCAGCACGCCGAACCGCAAGCTCCCGGTCGAGGCTCAGGTCATCAAGCGCCGCATCCTGCGCGCTCAGGAAAGCAAGGCCGCTCAGACCGCCTGAGTCTGACGGCGCCAGCCTGACGCTTCGGCGGAAAAGGCTGGCTGCAACAAAATTGGCCTTGAAAACGTGGTCGGGTTGTTTCATTCAGCCTCTCGATCACAAGGCCCACTTGGTCGGTCCGGCTTCGACGTATTTCTTACCGGGTTTCTTCGGAAAAAGCGTCGATCTGTGACGGCCACGGCAAAGGTGTTTCGGGGCGGCCTGAAGCACCTTTCATCGCATTCTGGAGGTATCCCGTGTCCGAAAGCAGCGTCGCAGAAGCCAAATCGGCTCTCTCGAAGATCCGCAATATCGGTATCACCGCGCATATTGATGCCGGCAAGACCACGACGACCGAGCGTATTCTGTACTACACCGGCGTGTCGCATCGCATTGGTGAAGTGCATGACGGCAACACGACCACCGACTACATGGCGCAGGAACGTGAGCGTGGCATCACGATCACCTCGGCAGCCGTGACCTGCGAGTGGGAAAACCACCGCATCAACATCATCGACACCCCGGGCCACATCGACTTCAACATTGAAGTGAACCGCTCGCTGCGCGTGCTTGACGGCGCGATCTTCATCATCGAAGGCGTTGCCGGTGTTCAGCCGCAGTCAGAAACCAACTGGCGTCTTGCTGACCGCTATAACGTTCCGCGCGTCATCTTCATCAACAAGCTCGATCGTACCGGCGCCGATTTCTATCGCGCGTTCGACACGCTGAAGGAAAAGCTCGACATCGTCGCTATTCCGCTTCAGCTGCCGATCGGCATTGAAGAAAACTTTGTTGGCGTGGTCGACCTGGTCGAAATGCGCGCCATCATCTGGGAAGGCGGCGAGCTGGGCGCGAAGTTCCACTATGCCGAGATCCCCGATGACCTGAAGGAAAAGGCAGCAGAAGCCCGCCAGAACCTTCTGGACACCGCGCTGAGCGTTGATGAAGCCGCTATCGAAGAATACTTCGAGAAGGGCGATGTCGACGTCGCAACGCTGAAGAAGTGCATCAAGAAGGGCGCCATTTCCGGCGTGTTCCGTCCCGTCCTGTGCGGCACGGCCTTCAAGAACAAGGGCGTTCAGCCGCTCCTCGATGCCGTTATCGATTACCTGCCGGCTCCTGACGAAGTCGAAGGCATCCGTATCGCGCCGCCGGAAGGCGAAGAGGTTGACGAGAACTTCCTGCCGATCGTGCCGGTCGATCCCGATGGCAAGTTCGCTGGTCTCGCGTTCAAGATCATTTCGGACAAGTACGGCACCCTGACCTTCGTGCGCGTCTATCGTGGCGTCCTGAAGTCGGGCGATACCGTGCTGAACACGACGAAGGGCCACAAGGAACGCGTGGGCCGCATGTTCCAGATGCACGCTGACAAGCGTGAGGAAGTCAAGCAGGTCGGCGCTGGCGATATCGCTGCTTTCGTGGGTCTGAAGGACACCCAGACGGGTGACACCCTGGCCGATGCTGCCGATCCGGTTGTTCTGGAGCGCATGCAGTTCCCGGTTCCGGTGATCGACATCTCGGTCGAGCCGAAGACCAAGGACGGCGTTGAGAAGATGACGCTGGCCCTGCAGAAGCTGGCCGCTGAAGATCCCTCGCTGCAGCTCAAGACCGATCAGGAAACGGGTCAGACCATCCTGTCCGGCATGGGCGAGCTGCATCTGGACATCATCGTGGACCGTCTGCGTCGTGAATACGGCGTTGAAGCCAATGTCGGTGCGCCTCAGGTGGCCTATCGCGAGACGATCTCGCGTGCCCACACCGAGACCTACACCCACAAGAAGCAGTCCGGTGGTTCGGGTCAGTACGCTGAAGTCAAGATCGAGTTCGTGCCTGTCGAGCGTAACGAAGGCATCAGCTTCGAGAACAAGGTCGTTGGCGGTACGGTTCCGAAGGAATACATCCCGGCTGTCGAAAAGGGCATCCGCATGCAGTCCTCGACGGGCGTGCTGGCTGGCTTCCCGACGGTAGACTTCAAGTTCACGCTGCTTGACGGCAAGTACCATGACGTTGACTCGTCGGCTCTCGCCTTCGAAATCGCCGCCAAGGCCTGCTTCCGTGAAGGCATGAAGAATGCCGGCCCCGTGATCCTTGAGCCGATCATGGACGTCGAAATCACGACTCCGAACGATCACGTCGGTGACGTGGTGGGCGACCTTAACCGTCGTCGTGGCATCATCCAGAGCCAGGAGACGGCCGGTTCGACCGTCATGATCCGCGCTCAGGTGCCGCTGAAGGAAATGTTCGGCTACATCTCGCATCTGCGTTCGGCCACCAAGGGCCGCGCGTCGTTCACGATGCAGTTCCATCACTATGATCCGGTGCCGCGCAACGTGGCCGACGAGATCATGGCGAAGAGCGCCTGATCCTTCAGGTTCAGTCTCGGAACACGGAAAAGCCGCCCTTTCGGGCGGCTTTTTTCGTTTCGAGCAATCATGCGCGGGAGCGGTCGTATTTGGGGACGATCGTGATGACGGTGCAGGAGGCTGGAAACGGCAGGGAGGCGCTTGTGACGAGAGAGGCACTTACTCTTCATGAGCGCTTATGAACGCCAGCGGTGTATCAAGACGCATTCCAGTCAGAGGGCAGGGTGGGCACGCCGGTAGAAGCGATAAAGTGCCGGACCACGAAAACTGAGCAGGACCATGATGAGCAAACTGAGTTTCAGCCCGATCTGCTCTGCAAGCACGTCCTGAGTCTGCAAGGACATCACAAGCAGTGTCAGGGCACGCAGGCCGAAATACCCAGCCCAGATGAGGGTGTAGAGACGGAAGAACCGCGAAAGAGTGGGATTGCCACGATCGAGCATCTGGCCCTCGCGCTGCTCTGCCAGCAGCTGGATCATGGGCACACGCCAGGAACTCCCCAACAGGAAAAGGGCTGCGAGCAGTGTGGCGCAGAGGGCCGCGAAGATATCCGGGGAAAGCTGCGCACGCAGCGTCATATCCATGATGCCGAATCCCAGAGCCGTACAATTCAAGGCAAGCCACAGACGATCGAATGGAACAGAAGCGCGCCAACGGCGAAAGGTGCTCGCGCCAATCAGAGCACAACAGGCGGGAAAGGCGTATGCTTCAACATGAAAACATTCGCCACCCCAGATCAGGGCAAGGGCACCCAGTTCGGTAAGGAGCGCTCGGAGGGGTAAACGATGTGCATCTCTCTGTTGTGCCATTAATCTGTTTCCTGTGTAATCTTTTCCATAAAAAGATTGCGTTTACTTGGGTCATGATGTCAAACTTTTCCTTGTAAAGATGTGGCGGAGGGGGATTTCTTGACCCAATATGTGGAGAGTTATCATCACGGCGATCTTGCCAAAGCGCTGATGCGGGCGGCGCGGGTCGTCATCCAGCGCGATGGTATCGAGGCCCTGACCCTGCGCGCCGTCACGCGGGAGGTTGGCGTCTCTGCCACCGCTGCTGTGCCACATTTCGGCAACCTGACCGGATTGCGCTCAGCCCTTGCGGCCGAAGGGTATGAGGCCCTTGCTGATGCCCTGACCCAGGCCATGTCGGGATCGCCCCGGGTGAACGCTCATGCTGTCGGTATGGCCTATATCGGTTTTGCCCTAGAAAATCCGGACCTGTTTCGGCTGATGTTTCGCCGTGCATTGCTTGATTACGCGCTGCCAGATCTTGCGCAGGCGTCATCGCGTGCTTTTGCCGCTCTGCGTGGACTCGCGGGCAGGGAAGAATCTCACCCGGCCCCAACCGATGCAATGCCCCGCATGGCGGGACTATGGGGGCGCGTTCATGGCCTTTCGCTTCTGGCCATAGACGGGATGTTCGACCCGTTCCTCCACAGTGCTGAGGCCGGAGTGCTTCCTGACTTTTTGAGCAAGGCGCTCGGTGAGGGTCAGCCTGGACCGTGAGATTCCATGATCGGATGCTGACCCATCAGGATGGAAAATGACCGGCCACGAGAATGCTCACAATGTGATTTATAACATGAACCACATTTAACTATCACATATCCGTTATAAAACCAAAGATTGCAAAAACATTATATAAATTTAACAAAATATCTGCTTCTCTCCTGTGAGGCAGAGGGACGCGTAAGGACCCGTCCGGCTGCCAGCGTTTAATCCGGGAGACTGGTCCCATGACACTGGCCCAACACATTTCGTGTGACACGCATGGCGGTGCGCCGCTTCTGCAGGTCGAGGGTATTTCCAAAACATTCTCGGGAGTGAAGGTTCTCAAGGATGTTTCGCTGGTCGCTTACGGCGGCGAGATCCTGGCGCTCATGGGGGAGAACGGGGCCGGTAAATCCACCCTGATGAAAATCCTTTCCGGTGCCTATACGGCAGACCCGGGCGGCGAGATCCGCATTGCAGGCCAGACAGCCAGAATTACAAATCCAGGCTCAGCGCGGGCACTTGGGATTGGCATCATCTATCAGGAACTGGCGCTCGCGCCGAACCTGACCGTTGCCGAAAATATCCATCTGGGTTCTGAACTGCGCAAGAACGGCATGATCGACCGCGCCGCCATGAACGAGGCCTGTCGGGGTCTGCTCAAGGAACTCGGGGCACCTTTCGGGCCGGAAGACCTGCTCTCAACTATGTCGGTAGCCGAGCAGCAACTTGTCGAGATCGCCCGCGCGCTGCATCGCGATGCCCGCATTCTCGTTCTCGACGAGCCCACCACGGCCCTTTCAGCCCGCGAGACGGATCGTCTGTTCGCGCTCATCCGTCAGCTTCGGGCCAAGGGGCTGGCACTGATCTATATCAGCCATCGCATGGACGAAATCGACGAACTGGCAGATCGGGTTTCGGTGCTTCGCGATGGTGCCCATGTCGGCACGCTCGAAAAGCACGAGCTTTCTTCCGGGCGCATCGTCAGCCTGATGGTCGGGCGTGATCTGTCGAGCTTTTACGAAAAAGACGGCAATCACATTCGCCACGATGCTGCGCCCATTCTGAAGGTCGAGGGACTGACGGATGGCAAGCGCGTTCAGCCAACCAGTTTCGACCTGCGGCCCGGTGAGGTGCTCGGCATCGCCGGGCTGGTCGGGGCAGGGCGTACCGAACTCGCGCGCCTGATTTTCGGTGCGGATCAGAAAACCGGCGGCACAGTGTGGCTCGACTCCCGCAAGATCGACATCCGCTCACCGCGCGACGCGCTGGCGGCGGGCATTGCGTATCTTACGGAAGACCGCAAGGCACTCGGGCTTTTTCTGGATATGTCGTGCAGCGGCAACATCAATCTTGGCGTGGTCGAGCGTGACTCCCGTATGGGCGTGCTCGATCAGGGCAAAGGTCGCACACGCGCAACCGGGTCGTTCTCTGCCCTGCGGATCAAGGCACAGAACATGCTCACCAATGTCGGGGGGTTGTCAGGTGGCAACCAGCAGAAGGTCCTGCTTGGCCGCCTGCTCGAAACCGGCCCCAAGGTTCTGATTCTCGACGAGCCGACACGCGGCGTCGATATCGGTGCCAAGACTGAAATATACCGCATCATCAACGATCTGGCTGCCCAGGGTCTCGGGATCATCGTCATCTCCAGCGAGATGGCCGAGATCATCGGCGTCAGTGATCGGGTTCTTGTCATGCGCGAAGGTCACATGACCGGTGAACTTGAAGGCAAGGCCATCACGCAGGAGGCCATCATGTCTCTCGCTGTCGGGCTCGTCTCCCCATCGCCAATCGCCGCCTAGGATATCATCTCCATGAGCAACACTCTCAACCCGGCGGTGGCGGCCTCACCAGCTGCCCAGCTGAACGCACGCGCCACCACGCGCAGCATCCTTCAGGCAGCGGGCATGCTGCCTGTGCTGATCCTTCTCGCGCTGGGCTTCCATTTCCTGGGTGGTCATCGCTTCCTGTCCGGCCAGAACCTCTCCATCATTGCCCAGCAGGCCTCAATCAATACGGTGCTGGCCTCAGGCATGACCTTCGTCATCCTGACAGGTGGAATCGACCTGTCTGTCGGGTCGATCCTCGCCTTCGCTGCCATGTGCGGACTGATCGTCTCGCTCATGCCGCATCTGGCTTGGCTTGCCGTGCCCGCCTGCCTTGGTGCCGGACTTCTGATCGGCGTGTTCAACGGTGCGCTGATTGCAGGAGTGAAGATACCGCCTTTCATCGTCACCCTTGGTACGCTGACCGCTGTGCGCGGCCTTGCCCGCCTGATGGGCAATGACCGCACGATCTTCAACCCCGATCTCTCTTTTGCTTGGATCGGTAATGACGGGATCGCCATTACCTCGACCTTCACCATTCCCTGGCTGGCTGTCATCGCCTTTGCCGTCGTGGTGGCAAGCTGGTTCATCCTGCGTCGCACGGTGCTGGGTGTGCATATCTACGCGATTGGCGGCAATCCGTCCGCTGCGCGTCTGGCCGGTATTCGTGTCGGTCTGGTTCTCATGTTCGTCTATGCGGCTTCGGGCCTTCTGGCCGGGCTGGGTGCAGTCATGTCGTCGGCGCGTCTCTACGCAGCGAACGGCCTGCAACTCGGTCAGTCCTATGAGCTCGACGCCATTGCCGCAGTCATTCTGGGTGGAACCTCATTTGTGGGCGGTATCGGTTCAATCTGGGGCACGCTTGTCGGTGCTCTCCTGATTGCCGTGCTCACCAACGGGCTCATCCTGATTGGCGTCTCCGATATCTGGCAGTTCATCGTCAAGGGTCTGGTCATCATCGTGGCCGTGGCACTCGACAGGTTCCGTGCACCGACAGCCCGCACCTGAGCCGCCATTTATTCCACCGGTTCCAGAGTTTGTTTCTCTTCCGTTTCGGATTTTTCAAGATGATCACTCGTACGAAATTCTTCCTCGGTGCTCTCGCTCTCTCCACCGTTCTGGCGGCGCCCGCGGCACGGGCTGATGGCATCAGCAATGTCGGTGTCTCGGTCGGCTCACTCGGCAATCCCTACTTCGTGGCGCTGGTGAAGGGCGCCACCACACAGCTCAAGAGCATCGCCCCGAGCGCCAGCATCAATGCGTTGTCGGCTGATTACGATCTCAACAAGCAGTTTTCGCAGATGGACAGTTTCGTCACCTCTGGCGTGAATCTGATCCTGCTCAATGGTGTGGACCCGCAGGCCGTCATGCCTGCCGTCAAACGTGTGCAGAAGGCCGGTGCGACCGTCATTGCGGTTGACGTGGCCTCGGCGGGTGTCGATGGCACCGTGCAAACCGATAACGTCGCCGCTGGGCGTATCTCCTGCGAGTACCTTGCCAAGAAAATCGACGGCAAGGGCGAGGTCGCCATTGAAAACGGCCCCCAGGTTTCGTCGATTATCGACCGTGTGAAGGGGTGCAAGGAGGTTCTTGCGAAGTACCCTGATATCAAGATCGTCAGCGACGACCAGAATGGTGGTGCCGAGCGCGATCTCGGGTTCAAGGTGATGCAGGGCTTCCTTGTGCGCTTCCCGAACCTGAAGGGTGTGTTTGCGATCAATGACCCTGAGGCAATCGGTGGCGATCTGGCCATTCGCCAGGCCCATCGTCAGGGTATTGTCGTTACCTCTGTCGACGGTGCGCCCGATATCGTTTCGTCGCTCAAGGATCCGCGCTCGTCCGTGGTGGCCTCGGCCAGCCAGGACCCTTACCAGATGGGCAAGGACGGCGTGGCGATGGGGCAGGCCATCAAGGATGGCAAGGTTGCCAAGGGTACGGTGCGCCTGATGCCGCCAACCCTGATCACGCGTGACAACGTTGGCAGCTACAAGGGCTGGACTGGCGAGTAAATCGCCTTGCAGCTATCCCCCGGTGCTGAGGCATCGGGGGAAAGTCTTTTAGTTCTGCTGATTATTGGTTGCGAAGATGCGATAGATCAGCAGCAGGATCATGGCGCCGAATACGGATGCGACAAAACCGGCAGGCTGGCCGGGATGATAGAAATGCAGCTTCTGGCCGATCCAGCTCGCCAGCAGCGCACCAGCCACACCAAGAAAGATCGTGATGATGAAGCCACCCGGGTCACGGCCGGGCATCAGGAATTTCGCGATCAGTCCCACAAAGAAACCGACAATCAGTGTCCAGATCAGATGCATGTCATCTCCTTGAATGGATAGGGTAGTCTATCACGTTACCGTGAGTATCACGAAGCGCTCGTCATGACACCAGCCACTTGCGTCGCAAGGGTGACAGGTCAATGCGCTGCGTTGAGCGCCCAGCATCGCGATGTCGGAATATTCTGGTCATTGCGCAGGTCCGGGGGGGTGAGTGCACATAACGCCACGTGGCCGCGTTGGCTCAGTGTCAGGACGAGTTCCGGCCCGGTTTGTGTCGTTGTGGTGATGGCATACCCTTGGTCGAGCAGGGAGGTGAGAGAACCGGCGAGCGGCTTCATCGTGGTCGGCACGGCAGGGGCGGAATAGGGTGATTTCACCCCCGACTCAGGCAGAATGCCCGTTGTCTCTGCGGCCTGTGCGAGGCCGGGTACGGCGAGTGCCAAAATCAAAGCAGTGTATCGTATCATGATCTCTCCTTTCCAAGATGCGGGCCAAGTGGGCGCCGCTTCAGACAAGGGGCGCAAGCTGCGCCGCAAAGGTCATGAACGATGGCAGGACAGGTTTTGTTCAGCTGTCGCGCCCGGCCATGCCGTCCAGCCCCCTATAGAGGCGGGAGGGACCGCATGGGGAGACTGACTTAGCCGAACGACCCATTGGCATGCATGACCGCCACGCTGATTTCACGCAGCAGGGCAAACAGGCGCGCCATCGGGGCAAAGATTTCTTCATGCTCGCGCGTGAAGCCGTGATCGTCACGTGGGCCGCTCGGCTCGTGGAAGTCCAGATCGGTCACGATACCCGCAGATTGCGGGAAGATTTCCGAAAGACGCTTGAGCACGGCAGGAATTTCGAGCTGAAGCACGAGGCGCAGCAGGGTCTCACGATTGATATCGTTGCGCGGGCTGAAATACGGGATGCGTGTAGCCAGCAGCCAGATCTGCCCGATCACGGCATGGCGAATGGCGTGCAGCGTGCGCTCCTGCGCGCTCATCTTGAGCGTGTGGCTCCAGACGGATTCGAGCGCGATATGGTCAGCCTGGATGCGGCGGAACATGGCTGGCAGGCTGCGCCAGAATTCGAGTCCCTCCAGACCATCGGCGAGAACGAGGTGCTGGCTTCGCTGTTCCTCATTGCGGGCCGAGGCTGCCCGATCGAGCCAGGTGCCGGGGTCGAGCAGGCGCACAATGCCACGCAGGGCGCCGATATCCGAATGGGCGGCGGCCTGGCGGGCAAAATCGAGCGCAAGGCCGAAGCGACGGCTGCTGCGGGCCAGCTTCTCGAATGTTTCCGGGTGGCGGGATGCAGCCGTACCGAAACCCTGCAGCACATTGGTCCACCAGCCGAGCTGCTCGAGAATGGCGTTGTTCGGGATGGCGCGAAGCTGGCTGGGATGGGTGATGCGCGTGACACTGATGCCATCGCCCTGACGGGCCGAGGGGCGTGATCCTGATTTGTCGATCAGTGCCGGACCGAATGCGCCGAGAAGCCCCGCATAACCCGGATCTTCCACAAGGCTGCTCATGTCGAGCGCGATGGTCGAGAAGAAATCGGCGGAGAAATCGGGCTCGTCATAAATCGGATCGCGCGACGTGGAGAGCGGGCGCACAAGATGTTCTGCAAGCGTGGCGATCGTCGAGGCTGCCAGCGGGGCCGTGCCGAACAGGGTATAGCCATCGCCACCCTGAAAAGCGGCTTCCTCGCGCAGGCGGATACCGGCTTTTGCGAACAAGCCGCGTGTATGATCGGGCGAGAAATAGCTGAGGCGGTCTGACAGGCTGAAGGGATGTGCCCCACGGCCGATGCTCTCGCCATGCGTGTCGAACAGGACGAGTTCGATATCCTGCATGCCGTGCTTTTGCATGAGCGACAGGGTGCGCAGGCGAAGGCGCTCGACGAGGTTCGTCGCGGCAAGCTGGCCGATATAGCGGCCCGAATCCGAATAGCCGAATTGCAGGCAGAGACGACCGTTATTGCGGATATACTGGCGCCAATGCGGTGAGCGGAAAGCCTCTTCCAGAATGATCTCACCATGTTCGAGGGCGCTTTGCGTCTCAAAGAGCGGTGAAATCTGGATCTGCTCGTCGCGAATACCCAGCAGGCGGGCCAGCCAGAGAGTGGCGAGAAGCGTATAGCCGCTTTCTGTTTCGGCAATCAGGAAGCGTATGGGTGTGGCGCTGTCGATGTGTTTGAGGATCTGCGCCATCGTCATCATGAGACGGCCAGCAGAGGATTGCTCCATCATCACCGCGCCGAAATCGACCGGGATAGGTTCCTTGATCCCTTCCAGCGCCTCGTTGATCTGTGACAGCACCAGACGGCGGCGTGAGGGAATGGTCGGGTCGTCCTCGATGCCGAGGCGATGGCGCACGACGTTGTAGATCTGTGTCGCATTGAGGCGCGTGTGGATATGCGCAGCACCAAGGCCATGCGCCATGAAGCCCGAACGTGCGGTCAGCAGGGCGCTGCGCTTTTCCCCATCGATAAGCGCTAAAGCCTCATCGAAAAGGGGGCGAAGCGTCTCGGCGGAAATCAGGGCAGATTCGCGTCGGCTTACCAGCGCCTGCGCAAAGGCGGCGATGGCATTGGCGTCGTGATGCTGCTGGTCAGGGCAGGCAGCCTCCTGCTCCTTGACTGCGCCAAGGGCAACATCGATGCGGGCGACCAGTTGCGAGCACTGCGGCAGGAGGGATTCGAGCTGTGTGCGCAGGCGTTCCAGCTGCGTGCGCTTGAGTGCCAGCCGGATACGCAGCGTGTCCCACCAATGGATATCGCTGCGGCCATCTGTATCGAACCCGACCCAGGTTGCCAGTATCAGGGTGCGTATGTCGAGCGTGCCCAGCGTTTCGCCCTGATCCGGCCAACGCTTGCTGGCATGATCGAGAATGGCAGCGTTGAAGATGTCGAGGGCATCGCGACCGCGCAATATGGCCGTCAGTGCCAGATTCTGCTCGTGAGCGAGGGTCGGGGCCGCTTCGCGCCGATGGGATTTGAGTTCGGGCAGGCGATGGCTCGGCTCGGTCGCCATTTCAACAATGTGACGATAGACGTTATCGGCCAGCGCGAAGGTGGGATGGGCGGTGAACACAGCGGCAAAACCGGGGCGCGACAGGCGCGCAACCAGCGTCCCGACGCTGTCGCAACTCTCCACGGTCAGGCGTGCAGCCTCGGCAAGGCGTGCCGCCGGTGTGGTCTCGTCCCTGAGCCCGACATAGCTGCGCAGACGAGCCGCACGCTGCTTCAGATTCGCATCACGCAGGACGCGCACCGCGTTTTCAAGCGTGGGGACGGACAGGGCGCCGTCGATCAGTTCGTCACCGATCTGGCTGGACAGGGTCTCGATCGGGTCGGGCGCGTGACGCTCATGGGCGGCACGGTCCTGAAGCGCCTGCATCTCGCCAGTCAGACGTTCGGCAAAAGCCGCGCCATCTCGCAGGTCCGGCACGGTTTTCGGATCGGCCTTGCTCTCGGGTTTCGGGGCAGGCGTTCCGGAAGAGGCGTGATGCGGCGCGGTATTGGACAAGGCACTCTCGCTTATGTTCAGTTCACGGACTGCGCCCGGTTTTCCATGCCCCAGGAGTGATGGCAATGGTGGATTGCGGGAGGCGCAGGACTTTTTATCCCGCCGGTGGTAATCGATCCATCATGCAACAAGCGTTTTCCGAGAATCCGCCGCCAACGCAACGACCTGCCGAAACCTCGACGACCGAAGCCGAGGCGCTCGCCGCACTCAGGGCGTCCCGCCGTCTGGCGGGCGGGCTGCTGGTCGGTATGGGCGGGCTCATGGTTGTATCGGCCGGGCTGCCGGCTCTGGGTCTTGTCAAGGACGGCCTTGTTCTGGAAGTGCTGCGTTCCGGGGCGCGGGCCGGGGTGGTAGGCGGCATTGCCGACTGGTTTGCGGTCACGGCACTGTTTCGCCATCCGCTGGGGCTGCCCATTCCGCATACGGCTGTTCTGCCACGTCAGCAGCCCAGGCTGGCACGGGCCCTGGGGCGTTTTGTCTCAACGCAGTTTTTCACTGAGGAGGATGCCGGGCGGGCGCTGGCCTCGGCAGATGTCGCCCGTATCCTGGCCAATCTCTTGCGGCAGCCGCGCACAGCCAATGCCACGGCGTCTGCCCTCCGTCGTAGCGTGCCGGACATGCTGGACCGTCTGGAGGACGGGCGGGCGAGTGCTGCCATTGCCAAGGCACTGCCGGTGCTGGCGCGGGGGGAGGCCTCCATCAACGTCATCACCCGTGCGCTGCGCGCACTGGTTGAGGATGAACTGCATCAGGAGGTGCTCTCGGCGCTGCTTGAGCGTTTCAAGATTGCCGTGCAGAAACGCGAGACAACGTTGCGCAGCTTCATTGAGGAGCGTGTGCGTGAGCAGGGCGGTCGCATGATCGGCTGGGCCATTGGCCCCTCTGTCGCCAATCGTGTGATCACGGCCCTCTATCTGGAACTCGAGCGGATCGACCCTCAGGACTCCGAGCTGCGCGAGGGTTTCACCAGCTGGATACGGACCGAGATCGACCGGCTGGAACAGGACCCCGAGCGGCGGGCGCGTTTTGGCGATGCCGTAAGCGGTTATCTTGGGCATGACAGCCTCAAGCTGTGGTGGTCCGAGATATGGCAGCGCTTCAGGACCCTCGCCGAGGATGATTTGGCCTGTGAGAATGGCTGGAGCCGCAGCGTAATCGAGACGGCATTGCAGAGTCTTGCCGACCAGCTTGACCACGACCCCACCATGCGCGCGCGCCTTGAGCAGACGCTGCGGACGACACTTGTGCGTATCCTGCCATCGCTTCGTGACAAGCTGGCCGCCTATATCGCCTCCGTCATGGAGCGGTGGGACCCGGCGGAACTGTCCGCGCGGCTGGAGCAGCGTGTAGGGCGCGATCTGCAATATATCCGGATCAACGGGACTCTGGTCGGTTTCGTGGTGGGTGCGGTGCTGGATATGCTCATGCGGCTCTGTTTCGGCCATCTGGGCTGACCCACCGTCCTGCGGTGCGAGGCCTGTGCGGTCATACGTCGCGCGCAGGATGCACAACCAGCTGTTTTATCCTCATGACAAAAGGCGAAAAGGGTTGACGCGGGAGCCTCGGACGCGCATCTGCTAGAAAAATAGCACCATTTAGGTCTTTAATTTCTGTTCATGCGGAACTGATCGAGGGAGCAGGATGCTCAGGTTATCGAAACTCGCTGATTACGCTACGGTTCTGCTCGTGCAGCTTGGCCAACAGGACACGCTCATGACAGCCACTGCGCTCGCGGGTGCGACCGGTGTGCCCGAGCCGACGGTTGCCAAGCTCCTGAAGGGGCTTGCAGCAGACGGGCTTGTGGCCTCGCATCGCGGGGCACGTGGCGGCTATCGTCTCGCCCGTTCGCTCTCCGATATCTCGATCGCTGCCGTCATTACGTCGGTCGATGGTCCGATTGCACTCACGGCCTGTGTTGAAGGGCGTGTGTGCGAGGCCAAGTCGCTCTGCTCTCTCTCCTCAGGGCAGTGGGACATGGTGAACACGGCCATTCGCTCGACCCTTGAATCCATCAATCTGGCGGATATGAGCCGCGCCCATCTCTCGGGCGGCTTCATGCCGGCGTCACGCTGTGTGACGCATGATCACGCCGAAAATCACGACCAGCATCCTGCCAGGGAGGGATGACATGCCAGCCGTAACCGAAACACGCGAAGCCGTCGAAACCCTTGGCCAGTCGACCTATAAATGGGGTTTCGAGACCGAGATCGAAATGGAGTTCGCGCCCAAGGGCCTGAGCGAGGACACGATCCGGTTCATTTCCGCGCGCAAGCAGGAACCCGAATGGATGCTCGAATGGCGCCTTCAGGCTTTTCGCGCCTGGAAGTCCATGGAAGAGCCGAGCTGGCAGAAGCCCCATTATCCTGCCATCGACTATCAGGATGCATTCTACTTCGCCGAGCCGAAGACGAAACCCGGTCCGAAATCGCTGGAAGAAGTCGATCCCGAGCTGCTGCGGACCTATGAAAAGCTCGGTATCCCGCTGCACGAGCAGGCCATTCTGGCCGGGGTCGAGGGCGCGGGCGAGCCTGAGGCACGCCTGCCCGTGGCGGTCGATGCCGTGTTTGACTCCGTTTCGGTGGTGACGACATTCCGCAAGACTCTGGAAGAGGCTGGCGTGATTTTCTGCCCGATATCGGACGCTATTCGCGAGCATCCCGAGCTGGTGAAGCGCTATCTCGGCTCGGTTGTGCCGGTCAGTGATAATTTCTTTGCCGCGCTCAACTCCGCCGTGTTTACCGATGGCTCGTTTGTCTATGTGCCGGAGGGTGTGCGTTGCCCGATGGAGCTGTCGACCTATTTCCGCATCAATGCCCGCAATACCGGGCAGTTCGAGCGCACGCTGATCATCTGTGAGGATCGGGCGACTGTCTCGTATCTCGAGGGCTGCACCGCGCCTATGCGCGACGAGAACCAGCTTCATGCAGCCGTGGTCGAACTGGTGGCCATGAACGATGCCACCATCAAGTATTCGACGGTGCAGAACTGGTATCCCGGCGACGAGAACGGCAAGGGCGGCATCTATAATTTTGTGACCAAACGCGGCGCCTGCCGCGGTCGCAATGCCAAGATCTCCTGGACACAGGTCGAGACCGGCTCCGCCATTACATGGAAATACCCTTCCTGTATCCTGGCGGGTGAGGGCTCGGTCGGCGAGTTCTACTCGGTGGCTGTGACCAATAACCGCCAGCAGGCTGATACGGGCACGAAGATGATCCATCTGGCGCCAAATACGCGCTCGACCATCATCGCCAAGACCATCTCGGCCGGACATTCGGACAGCACCTATCGTGGACTGGTGCGCATGATGCCCAAGGCACGTGGTGCCCGTAATTTCACGCAGTGCGACAGCCTGCTGATCGGTGATCAGTGTGGCGCGCATACCGTGCCCTATATCGAGAACCGCAACATGACGGCCCGCGTCGAGCATGAGGCGACCACCTCGAAAATTTCCGAGGACCAGCTGTTCTATTGCCGGTCCCGTGGCCTGTCGGAAGAAGATGCGGTGGGTCTGATCGTCAACGGGTTCTGCAAGGATGTCCTGAAGGAACTCCCCATGGAGTTTGCAGTGGAAGCACAGAAGCTCCTGCAACTCAGTCTTGAAGGTAGCGTCGGGTAAAGAGCCGCAACATGAATGATTTTCTGAAAATTTCCGGTCTCTGTGCGCAGATCGACGACAACGGAACCCCCAAGGAGATTCTGCGCGGTCTGGATCTCGAAGTACCCAAGGGCGAGATTCACGCCATCATGGGGCCCAACGGGTCGGGAAAGTCGACCCTGTCCTATGTGCTGGCCGGGCGTGACGATTATGAAGTCACGGGTGGCAGCGCCTCCTTCCAGGGCGAGGATCTGCTGGCCCTCGAGCCGGAAGAGCGTGCAGCACTTGGTCTGTTCCTTGCCTTCCAGGCACCGGTGGAGTTGCCGGGCGTCAATAATGCGAACTTCCTTCGCACGGCCGTGAATGCTGTTCGTCGCGCCCGCAAGGAAGACGAGCTGGATGCTGTGGGCTTCCTGAAGGCGGTTCGCGCGGAAACCAGGCACCTGCACATGTCGGACGACATGCTCAAGCGTAACGTGAATGTCGGCTTCTCGGGCGGCGAGAAGAAGCGCAACGAAGTGCTTCAGATGCGTATGCTGCGCCCGAAATTCGCGATCCTCGACGAAACCGATAGTGGCCTTGATATCGATGCCCTGCGTATCGTGGCCGAGGGCGTCAACAGCCTGCGCGGGCCTGATTTCTCGGCGCTGATCATCACCCATCATCAGCGTCTGCTGGATTATATCCAGCCGGACCGCGTGCACGTGATGGCCAAGGGACGAATCATCCATAGCGGTGGCGCAGAAGTGGCGCTCGCACTGGAAGCCCAGGGTTATCAGCAATATCTCGAGGCGGTGGCATGAGCGACGTCGCAGCCTTGTCGCCTGCGGTCGGGTCGTTTCTGACACGTGCCCATGAGGGTGAAGCCCGCGCGCTGCTGGCGCAGCAGGGCCTGCCCCAGCGTCGTGCAGAAGCGTGGCGCTATACACCGCTTCGCGAGATCGAGAAAACGAGCTTCGACGCGCCAAAGCCCGTGTCGCTTGGCGATGCGGAAGCGCTTCTCGCTCGTCTGGCACCTGAAGCGCGCACCGGGAATCGCGTTGTCTTCATCAATGGGTCGCTGGTTTCCGGGCTGACACGCCTGCCTGAGGATGTTGTCATCACGAACGACGTGGCATCGCTGGTGGCCGATCGGCCTTTGAGCGTGCTCAACAACGCCCTGCGTCAGCCCGGTCTGTCGCTGGTTGTGCCGGAGAACGTTCAGGCCGGTCAGGTCTGCCTCGTCTCGCTGGTGACGACCGATACGCCGGTCTCGACCCATCTTGCGCATCAGGTCACACTCGGGGCCGGGGCGTCGCTGACCCTGCTCGATATCCAGTCGGGTGAGGGGGGCTATCTTGCCAATCCGAGCCTTACGGTGTCGGTCGCGGAAAAAGCGCATCTGACCCATCTGCGTGTTCAGCAGGACAGCCTTGAGGCCACCAACCTGGCTTTCGTCAATGCCTGCGTGGCTGAGCATGGAACGTATGACAGCTTCACCCTGACGCTGGGGGCCAGGCTCTCGCGTCATGAGGTGCTGGCGCATCTGGCCGGAAAGCATGCCGTGGTGCATGTGAATGCGGCCCAGCTTCTGGCTGGCGCGCAGCATGCCGATCTTACATCGGTCATCACCCATGCCGCACCCGACTGCAATTCGCGCCAGACCGTCAAGAACGTGCTTATGGATGCGGCTCATGGCGTGTTCCAGGGCAAGATCCACGTTCATCGCGTGGCTCAGAAAACCGATGGCTATCAGATGAACCAGGCGCTTCTTCTTTCGGAGAAGGCCCAGATTGACAGCAAGCCCGAGCTGGAAATCTATGCGGATGACGTGAAGTGCAGCCATGGCGCGACCGTTGGCGCGCTTGATGACGAGCAGCTTTTCTATCTGCGTGCGCGCGGCATCCCCTATGCGGAAGCAAGGGCCATTCTCGTGCGCGCCTTCCTGCTGGATGCGCTGTCTCTCGTGACTGACGAGGCGGCTCATGCCCTGCTCGACCAGCGCGTGGATGCCTGGTGGCAAAAAAGAGAGGGATGATGTCCTTAATCGACATGCTCGACCGTTTTTCTGCCCTGCGCAGCCGGTTTCCGATCCTGTCCGAGACGGTTCATGGCCGCCCGCTGGTCTTTCTGGACAGCGCGGCGTCGTCGCAGAAACCGGATTGCGTGATCGAGGCCATGATGTACGCGATGCAGCACCAATACGCGAATATCCATCGCGGGCTGCACTGGATGAGCGAGCGTACGACCGAAGCCTATGAATCGGTGCGTACGCAGGTCGCGCGTTTTTTGAACGCCCCTGACCGTCATGAGGTCATCTTCACACGCAACAGCACCGAGGCCATCAATCTCGTTGCTCATTCCTATGGCGCCTTGCTCAAGCCGGGTCAGGCGGTGCTGATTTCGGAACTCGAGCATCACTCCAATCTCGTGCCGTGGCAGATGCTGCGTGACCGCGTCGGGATCGAATTGCGCGTCGCCCCCATTACCGAGACCGGCGATCTCGATCTCGAGGCCTATGAATCCCTGCTGGCCGATGGCCGCGTCGGGCTTGTGGCCATCACGCATATGTCCAACGTTCTGGGCACGCTGACACCTGCTAAGACACTCGCGCGTCTGGCCCATCAATACGGGGCGAAGATCCTGCTCGACGGGTCACAATCGGCCGTGCATCGCGCGATCGACGTGCAGGATCTGGACGCTGACTTCTTCGTTTGCACAGGGCACAAGCTCTACGGTCCGACCGGGATTGGTGTGCTCTGGGCACGCAGCGAATTGCTCAATGCCATGCCTCCATTCCTTGGTGGCGGCGAAATGATCGAGACCGTGAGTTTCGCGAAATCGAGCTGGGCCGCTATCCCGCACAAGTTCGAGGCGGGAACGCCTCCTATCATCGAGGTGATCGGACTTGGCGCTGCGCTCTCCTTTATGGAAGAGCTGGGTGCTGCATCCATTGCCGCCCATGAAAACGCGCTCGTGGCCTACACGCGTGACGTGCTGGGAGGCAGCGAAGGCGTGAAGCTGATTGGTTCTCCGACAGAACAGGGTGGTGTGGTCTCTTTCATTGTCGAGGGCGCGCACCCACATGATCTGGCGGTGCTGCTGGATCGGCAGGGTATTGCGATACGTGCTGGCCAGCATTGTGCCGAGCCGTTGATCAGACGCCTTGGCCTGACGGCTACGGCCAGAGCCAGTTTCGGCGTTTACACCACACGAGATGATATCGACGCATTGGTGAAGGGCGTAGCACGCGCCCGTCAGATGCTGGTCTGACCAAGGGAGATCGTTCATGTCTGAAGAAGGTCACATCCTGACCAGACCGCTTGGCGCTCCGGCGGAAACGCCAGCGCCGGAAGCTCATGTCGGTGTTCCGGACGAGGATAGCGTCATATCGGCTATCGCGACCGTTTATGACCCGGAAATACCGGTCAATATCTACGAGCTGGGGCTGATCTACGCGATCGACCTGCATGATGATGGGCGCGTGGATATCGAAATGACGCTGACCGCCCCGAATTGCCCGAGCGCACAGGAATTGCCCGAGCAGGTGCGAGAGGCTGTGGCGGCGCTTCCCGGTGTCAGCAATGCCAGCGTCTCGATTGTCTGGGATCCACCATGGGATATGAGCCGCATGAGCGACGACGCCCGCCTTGCGCTGAACATGTTCTGAACCGGGAGAGAACCATGAGCGATACGACAACCGCCCCGGCACCGGTGAAGCGCGCCCTGCCGCCCCTGATGCAGATGACGGAGCGCGCTGCCGCACGGCTGAAGAAGCTCTATGAGGGCGCAAACAAGGGCCAGCTTTTGCGTATTGGCGTGAACACGCGTGGCTGTTCAGGCATGTCTTATGACATGAGCTTTGTGGAGAGCGTGTCACCCGGTGATGAGCGCGTTACCGATCACGGGGTAGATGTGCTGATCGATCGCAAGGCGACACTGTTTCTGATTGGTACGGTGATGGATTACGAGGTCAAGGATCTCGAATCTGGCTTCACCTTTACCAATCCGAATGAGAAGGGCCGTTGCGGCTGTGGTGAAAGCTTTCACGTCTGACGACGTGAAAGCCGCTTCTTGCTTCTGGTAAAGGCGACAACGGCTTCAACCTCGGTCGACCAGAGGAACTGGTCGATAACCGCGATCGACAGCACCTCGTAACCCGCCTTTTTTAGGAGCGCCGAATCCTTGCTCAGCGCCTGCGGGTTGCAGCTGACATAGATGATGTCCTCGACCTTGGACCGCGCGATATGATCCATCTGGATCAGCGCACCTGCGTGAGGTGGATCCAGAACGACGACTCGCGCCTTTTCGAACTCTTTCGCAATAAGCGGTTGGCGCGTCAGATCGCGATGCGTTGTCTCGATGCGCTGGCCAATCGCCCCCGATTTTAGCGCAGCAATGGCCTCGAAGTGGCCTTCATAGGCGAGGACGCGGCCCTTCTGGGCGAGGGGGACGGTTAATGTGCCGAAACCAGCAAACAACTCGACGATAGGGTCGCGGCGGTTCAGCGCAGGCAGTGCAGCGAGAACGGCCTCGGCGATGGCGGTCTCGCTTTGGGCGCTAGCCTGCAGAAAGCCGCCAGGGGGCGGTGTAAGCTTCACGCTGCCAAATTCATGAAAAACCGGGCCCTGTTGGGCAACGATTTCATAGCCGTCATTCGGGCGGCGTTTCGAGCGCCATGAGATACGCGGGATCTTATGTCTCTTGCCGAAATTGGCGAGCTTCCCCCGATCGGTCGGGACAAGCGCCGCGTCCGTCGAAAGCAGAATATCGGGTCCGGAGCTGTAGAGATTGATCTGCAGATCACCCCCGCCTGTGACGGCGCCGAGTGAGCCAAGAACCTCGCGCAAAGGAGCGAGCAGAGCAAAAAGGGCAGGATCGATGACATGACACTCGGTCATATCCACGACATCGCCATGGCGGCGATGCAGCCCAAGGATAATCCGACCGGGCAGGCGCTGGAACGCCAGATCGATGCGGCGTCGGCTTTCAACCGGCACCTGCATGGCCTCGATACGGGGCAGATTGTCGAAGCCTGCACGCTGCAACGCATGCGCAACGAGACCTGTCTTCCATTCAAGAAGAGCTGGCAGGGCGGTTGTCTGCATGGAGCAGCCGCCGCAGCTGTCAAACAGCGCACAGACAGGGGCAACGCGATTGGCTGAAGCACTCTCGATATCGAGCACCTCGATATGCCGATCACTGCCAACACGCAGCTTCAGGCGGTCACCGGGGACAGCTTGCGGAATATAGGCGGGCTTGTCATCGATAAGGACAAGCCCGTCGCCGTTCGCCCCGTAGGAGAGAACGGTTGTATCAATCAGGGACGCCATGATCGCTCAGACAGTACCGCGATGCTGGATCGGGCCGACCTGATCCTCACTCTCGACCCGGCGGTTGCGACGCGGCAGGAGCATGAAGGCCGGGGTCTCATGGCCGAAGCCAGTGCGCGGTGCGTCGTGATCGAAGGCGTTCGTCGGCGCAACGGAACCACGGTCGGCGCTCGCATGCTCACCAGAGTGACGCTCGATCGTAGCATCCTGCTTCGGGCGCGATGCTTGACGCGCCGGTTCGGACGCAGCAGCCCGGTCACGGTCACGGTCACGGTCACGGTCACGGTCACGGTCACGGTCACGGTCACGGTCACGGTCACGGTCACGGTTTTCGCCGTGGCGGTTCTGGCGACCGCCGCGATCCTTCCCGCGCCGCTCGCGTCGTTCATGCTGCCCGCCTTCCTGCTCCGGATCGGCCCAGGGGAGAGTTTCAATACCCTCGATTTCGACCATCGGAATCGGCGCGTGCTTCAGCTTCTCGATACCCTCAGCCAGAAGCTTCTGGCGAGGTGAGGCCAGGCTGAAGGCATGACCTGTCTTGCCCGCACGTCCCGTGCGACCAATGCGATGAATATAGTCCTCGGCATTGAAGGGCAGGTCAAAATTAAAGACATGCGACAATCCGCCGATATCGATGCCGCGAGCCGCGACGTCGGAACAGACGAGAATCTGCAATTCGCCAGCCTTGAAGCGTTCCAGCGTCTTGAAGCGCAGCGACTGCGCCAGATCGCCATGCAGGTGCCCAACCGCGAAGCCGTGCTTGTGCAGCGATTTGTAAAGCACATCCACATCGCGCTTGCGGTTGCAGAACACGATGGCGTTTTGCACGTTTTCGCGACGCAGCAGCTTGCGCAGGACGCGACGCTTGTCGTGTTCATCAACGACGAGCAGCGCTTCCTCAATAGTCGTGGCAACCGATGAGGGACGGGAAACCGTGATTTCCTCAGGCAGATGCAGGAACTGATCGGCCAGGGTGCGGATTTCCGGGGCCATCGTCGCCGAGAACAGCAGGGTCTGACGGCGCACGGGCAGCATGGAGACAATGCGCGTGATATCGGGAATGAACCCCATATCCAGCATACGATCCGCCTCGTCGATGACGAGGATACCGGTCTGGGTCAGGAGCAGCCCGCCACGATCGAAAAGATCCATCAGGCGACCCGGCGTAGCGATCAGGATGTCGACGCCCTGATTAAGTACCGCACGCTGGTCGGCCATGCTCTCGCCACCAATCAGCAGGGCATGGTTGAGCCGCAGATGCTTGCCATAGAGTGTGAGGTTTTCGGCAACCTGCAGCGCAAGCTCGCGCGTCGGTTCCAGAATGAGAGAACGCGGCATGCGGGCGCGGGCGCGCGAGCCTGCGAGCTTCTCCAGCATGGGCAGTGTGAAGGACGCTGTCTTGCCGGTGCCTGTCTGGGCGACACCCAGCACATCCTGTCCGCTCAAGACGACCGGAATGGCGCGTGCCTGAATCGGGGTTGGGTGCTCGTACCCCATTTCCTCGATGGCACGCATGATCGGTGCAGAGAGGCCAAGCTCGGAGAAGAGCGGCTTGGGCGCATCAATGATGGCTTGCAGTGCCGGATCGGCCTTGGCTGCCTCGGTCGTGCTCGCAGGCTGGGTATCCTGCGATTCTGTCGTAGCGTCAGCAGGCGATGCATCAGCCGAAGCCTTACGGGCCGCGTTCCTGCCACCGCGCCGACGGCGCGAGCGCGTCGCACGGCTGTCGCTTTGTGCCTCAGCTTCAGATATTGCGGAGGTAGAGGCCTCGGGTTCAGCAACCGTGGTGCTGCTCACGACTGGCGCGTTATCCTGCGCAGCAGCCTTCTCGGCGGCTTTTTTCACAGCGCGGCTGCGTGTTTCTGCCGGGGTTGTGCTGGGGGCGCTGTTGCGACGTGAGGGACGGCCAGCACGAGGCTTGGGCTCGTTCGTGACAGGTGTAACGGCCTCTGCAACCGCTTCTTCCTGTTTGGACGCAGCGGGCTTCCTGCCGCGGCGTGGCTTCTCAACCGGTGCTGCCGTGCTGTCGCTTTTGACGTCGCTCTCTGCAATTTCTACCGCGGCAGCTGTCTTGCGTGGGCGACCCGGCCTGCGCTTTGCAGGCTGCTCGGGCGAGACGGGTACTTCCGGGCTCGCATCGGCAGGAGCGGTCACGACGGTCTCGATCTCTGTCGCGCTGGCCTCCTTGCCGCGCGAAGAACGACGGCCAGCGGATTTCGGCTCGTCTGCCTTGCTGCCTGCAGTTGCGGGTTTGCTCGCCTTGCGCGTCGTGGATTTTGCTTTGGCCGGGATCTTGGTGGTAGCGGAGTCCGCCGCGTTGATCTCGGTCTCCGGAGCGGTTTCCGCTGTAGTCGCCTTCGTGGCGCGTGCCTTGGTCGGGCGCGCTGCCGTCGTCTTTGTCTTGCGTGCAGCCTTTGCGACGGGCGACGCAATCGAGGCCTCGGGTTCGCTGTTGCGCGGCTGTGTGTCAGCCACGGCCTCCATCACGGATTGTTCCGTCTTTGAGGTGGAACGTTTCTTGCGTGTGGTGGAGGTCTTTGCAGAACCTGCGGTCGATTTTGCGGTCAAACTGCTCTCTGATAACTTTGGAGGTCCAGAAATAATGCGGTGCCGTGGCGCTGCATATTCTCAAACAGGTCAGCCCGTAATGCTGGCCAATTGCCTGTGCGTTATCGCGAAATCAGGCAAAAGGCAAGATTTTACGGGGTATTTTGCGTGTCTCTCATTCCGCCTGCCGCTGCCAGCCCCTAGCAGCCGGGGCGTGGCAACGTCAGTCCCTGTTTACATGTTTCCGCCCATGGCCGCGCAAAGCACGGTCAGGACACCAACACCAACCATAATGATCACGCGCTGACGGACCTTGTTGAACAGGGCAGGCTGCGGGCGGATGGCGCGGCGGAGGCTCTGGAACGGGCCGAGATAAGCGCTCACGAAAATCAGCGCCATAACAAGCGCAAGACCCTGCATGAGGTTGATTGGCAGGCTCATATTCGCAAAGCCGCCCGTATGAATGACAAGCAGCCATCCCGTCACTAGCGCAGTAGGGATGATGTGCAGCAGGGTACGGAAATAACGCGCGATGAGCTGCATCTGGACGTTCTGGCGCTGTGCGGGCTCCAAAAGGGCCACGGTGCTGCGGCTCACAATGGCTGCATAGAGACCGCCGCCAATCCAGTACGCCATGCACAACAGATGGATGGCGAGAACGAGGCTCCAGAGAAACGGGTTCGACATGGGGGCTCCATAACGGGTCGGTTCGCGCATGAACCAGCCCTCAAAAGGGCGGCATCATGAATACACGGGGTTGCTGCGACGTTCCCTAGCAGTATGCGCGAAATCATCAACAGTGGAGTGAATTCATGACAGCCTTGCCGCTACGTTTCTGCCTGCCGGACCCTGCCCAGTGTGCCGCAATGGATGACATGGCGAGCCATAGTATCGGCATCGAGGCGTTGATGGAGCGCGCTGGTTGGGCAGTAGCGCAGGCCGTCAAGACGCGGTTCGCCCCGTGCCGTGTTTTGGTCCTGTGTGGGCCGGGCAATAATGGAGGCGATGGCTATGTGGCGGCGCGCTATCTCGAGCGCGCCGGGTGGCCGGTTCAGGTCGCGGCACTGGCCGCACCTCGGGCAGGCACCGTAGCTGCTCAGGCAGCGGCGCGCTTTCATGGCAGGCATGTCGCTTTTGATCGGGAGAGTGCGGCTCGCGCCGATCTGGTGGTCGATGCTGTTTTTGGGGCCGGGCTTGATCGGGCGCCATCGGACGATGTGATGACCGTGCTGGCCAGCGCGAAAAAGCTGGTGGCGATCGATCTGCCGAGCTTTGTCAACGGCCGTACTGGTGAATTGCTGGTCAGTGAAGATGCCTCTCGCGATGTGCCGGATTACCTCATGAGTGTCACGTTCGTGCGGCCCAAACCGGGACACGTGCTCTATCCTGCGCGATCGATCTGCGGGGAGGTGATCTGTGCGGATATCGGCATGCCGGAAGATTGCGTGGCGCACGCCGCACCAGACATGTGGCTCAACCATCCTGCGCTCTGGGCCATTCCGGCCATGTCGCCGGATGATCACAAATATAGTCGCGGCGTGGTGAGTCTTTGTGGTGGGGCGGTCATGCCCGGCGCCACACGTCTCGCGGCAGCGGGTGCGCGGGCCAGTGGGGCTGGGCTTGTGCGGATCAGTGCTGGCAAAGCCGCGCAGGCTTATCGCCTGGGCGCGCCCGGACTGGTGGTCGACGATGCGCCGCTACCGGCGTTGCTTGAGGATGAACGGCGCGAGGTGTGGCTCTGCGGACCGGGGCTGACGCCTGAGGAAGTGGAAGCGGCATTGCCGAGCCTGCTCCGCGCAGGTCGTATCGTTCTTGCGGATGCCGGAGCGCTTGGTTGGGCCGATGGCGTTCCGGAAAAGCTGCGCGGCGTGTCGGTCATCACGCCCCATATCGGAGAATTTACCAAGTTATTCGGTGCGCCCGGCAGTGATCTGGCCGGGGCCGCGCGTGCTGCGGCGGAAAAGCTCGATTGCGTGGTGCTTCTCAAAGGGGCTGTGAGCATTATCGCGGCGCCGGATGGGCGGGTGATGCTCAACGATCATGCGAGTCCTGCACTGGCCACGGCAGGCTCTGGAGACACGCTGGCCGGTGTGATTGCCACGATGCTGGCGGCAGGTATGCCGGCCTGGGAAGCCAGCTGTGCCGGGGCCTGGCTGCATGGCGAGGCAGGGATGAAGGCTGGCAACTGGCCTGTTGTCGAGGCGCTGGATACTCATCTCGGTGATGCGCGGGCGCTGGCAATCGCCCTTCATGCCGCTGCGCACGGGCAGGTGTGAAAGCTTATGGGCATGGCGTGAAGCACCCCGTCTTGTGAAAAGATTGATCTTGCTGTAAAGCGGCGCGCTTGACGGCTCAGTTTACTCTGATCCGAGTGTGCGGGCGTGGTGGAATTGGCAGACACGCCAGATTTAGGTTCTGGTGGCGCAAGTCGTGGGGGTTCAAGTCCCTCCGCCCGTACCAAAAAATTTTCTCCTTAGTCGGGGCTTCCTGCCTTGCCTGTGCTGCGATGAAGCCGGGCGCGGGGCCCCGATGGCAACCCGGTCAATAGAGGATCGCCTGACAGATGCAGGTTACCCAAACGCAATCCGAAGGTCTGAAGCGCGGCTTTACCGTCACTGTGCCGGCTGGCGATCTGGAGGCGCGACGTGCCGCTCGTCTCGCCGAGCTCGGCCGCACGATCAATCTGCCCGGCTTCCGCCCCGGCAAGGTGCCCGCATCGCTCGTTAAGCAGCGCTATGGCGCCGCCCTGAACGGCGAGATCATGGAGCAGGCTGTCAACGACTCCACCAACAAGGTTCTGGAAGACAACAAGCTGCGCCCTGCCGTGCAGCCCAAGGTCGAACTGGTTTCCGGTGGTGAAGGCGAAGGCGATCTCGTTTTCAAGATCGAGCTGGAAGTCCTGCCCGAAATCGCCGTGCCGGATCTGTCGGGTCTCGAACTGACCCGCCTGACGGCCAAGCCGAGCGACGAGACCATCGACAAGGCTCTGGCCGAGCTGGCAAAGCGTCAGCGCAGCTTCGAGACGATCGAGGAAGATCGCGCCGCCCGCACGGGTGACGTTGTGAACTGCGATTTCGTAGGCAAGCTCGATGGCACGCCCTTCGACGGTGGCACGGCGCAGGACGTCAATGTCGAGATCGGTGGTGACGGCTTCATCCCTGGCTTCGCCGAGCAGCTCGAAGGCATGAAGGCTGGCGAAGAAAAGGTGATTACGGTCACGTTCCCCGCCGAGTATCAGGCCAAGGAACTGGCTGGCAAGGAAGCAACCTTCGACATCAAGGCGAATGCGCTCAAGACCCCGATTGATCCGGCGCTTGATGACGAGCTGGCCAAGAAGATCGGCTTCGAGAACATCGCTCAGGTGCGTGACATCATCGTCAAGCAGGCTGAGGGCGAATACGGCCAGCTGTCGCGTCTGCGCATCAAGCGCGAGCTGCTGGACGCCCTGTCGGGCAAGACCGATTTCGAAGCGCCCGAGAGCATGGTCGAGAGCGAGTTCGGCCAGATCTGGCAGCGCGTCGAGCAGGATCGCGCTTCGGGTGAGATGGATGAGGAAGACGCGGGCAAGGACGAAGAGACCCTGCGCGCCGATTACCGCAAGATTGCCGAGCGTCGCGTGAAGCTGGGTCTGCTGCTGGCAGAAATCGGCCGCACCAAGGAAATCACGGTAACCCGTGAGGAACTGATGCAGGCTGTCCGTCAGGAAGCCATGCGCTACCCCGGTCAGGAGCAGGCCGTTTTCGAGTTCTTCAGCAAGAACCCGCAGGCAGCCGATGGTCTCCGTGGCCCGATTCTCGAGAACAAGGTTGTCGATTATCTGATCGAGCTGGCCAAGGTCACCGAGAAGGAAGTCACGCCGGAAGAGCTGGCAGAGATCCCGCCTGCCGATCTCTGATCGTCTGATTCGCGCCGAAATGTCTGGAGTCCGTTCGTTTTTTGACGGACGGGCTCTAGGCGTTCATGGTGGCCATACCAAGATGAGAGAAGTCACACACCGGCCCTGATGGGGCCGGTGCCAGTTAGGAACGGAAATGGCCATGAGGGATCGCGATCCTGTCGAGATCTTCAACAACGCGCTCGTACCGATGGTCGTCGAGCAGACGTCACGCGGCGAACGCGCTTTCGATATCTATTCCCGCCTGCTTCAGGAGCGGATCATCTTCCTGACAGGTCCGGTTTACGACCAGGTGGCCGCTGTCATCTCGGCTCAGCTTCTCTATCTGGAGAGCGTCAATCCGAGCAAGGAAATCTCGTTCTACATCAACAGCCCCGGTGGTGTGGTTTCAGCCGGCCTCGCGATGTACGACACGATGCAGTACATCCGCTGCCCCGTAAGCACGGTGTGCATCGGTCAGGCGGCATCGATGGGTTCGCTGCTGCTTGCAGCCGGTGAGAAGGGACGTCGGTTCTGCCTCCCCAATGCCCGCGTCATGGTGCATCAGCCTTCAGGCGGCGCTCAGGGCCAGGCATCGGATATCGAGATCCAGGCCCGTGAGATTCTTGAAATCCGCAAGCGCCTCAACGAGATCTACCGTCATCACACCGGTCGTACGCTTGAGGAGATTGAGCAGAAGCTTGAGCGTGATTCCTACCTCTCGGCAGATGAAGCGAAGGCTTTCGGTCTGGTCGATGAGGTTGTTCAGGCACGCCCCAAGAGTGTTGCCGAGCCGGGCTAAAGCCCTTGTGCTCTCCGGTTGCGAGGTCCGGCCCTCCTGCCGGGCCCTACGCGGCGAACGGGCAATCCTGTCCTGTGATTGCCTCCAGGTATCCAATTATTGCCTCTTGCCGGAGGGGCTTGCCGGGCTTCTGTCGCCTGGCCTAAGTTTGAAGTTCCCCCTGTCGGGGCGTCATCGCTGATGCGCCGGATCGGGGAGGAGGAGCAGCGATGAATAACAAGACCGGCGATTCGAAAAACACCCTGTATTGCTCGTTCTGCGGCAAGTCGCAGCACGAGGTGCGCAAGCTGATTGCCGGTCCAACCGTTTTCATCTGTGATGAATGCGTTGAGCTGTGCATGGATATCATCCGTGAAGAGCACAAGACGCATCTCGTAAAGTCACGTGACGGGGTGCCAACCCCGAAAGAGATCTGCAAGGTTCTCGATGACTACGTGATCGGTCAGTTCATTGCCAAGCGTGCGCTGTCTGTGGCTGTGCACAACCATTACAAGCGTCTGGCCCATGCCCAGAAGAGCAATGATATCGAGATTGCAAAGTCCAATATCATGCTCATCGGCCCGACCGGTTCGGGCAAGACGCTTCTGGCACAGACGCTTGCACGTATTCTCGACGTGCCGTTCACCATGGCCGACGCCACAACCCTGACCGAAGCTGGTTATGTGGGCGAGGATGTCGAGAACATCATCCTCAAGCTCCTGCAGGCCGCCGACTACAATGTCGAGCGGGCTCAGCGCGGCATTGTCTACATCGACGAGATCGACAAGATCTCCCGCAAGTCGGACAATCCCTCGATCACCCGCGATGTGAGCGGTGAGGGTGTGCAGCAGGCGCTGCTGAAGCTGATGGAAGGGACCGTGGCTTCTGTTCCTCCGCAGGGTGGACGCAAGCATCCGCAGCAGGAGTTCCTGCAGGTGGATACCACGAACATGCTCTTCATCTGCGGTGGCGCATTCGCGGGGCTGGACAAGATCATTTCTGCCCGTGGCAAGGGTTCGGGCATTGGCTTCGGGGCTGATGTGCAGAATCCCGATGATCGTCGTCTGGGCGCCGTGCTTCATGACGTCGAGCCTGAAGATCTGCTGAAATTCGGTCTGATCCCGGAATTCATCGGTCGTCTGCCGGTTGTCGCGACGCTTGAGGATCTCGACGAGGAGACGCTGGTCGCTATTCTCTCGAAGCCCAAGAATGCGCTGGTCAAGCAGTATCAGCGCCTGTTCCAGATGGAAGGCGTGGCACTGACCTTCACCGATGATGCCCTGGTGCAGATTGCCCAGCGCGCCATTGCCCGCAAAACCGGTGCGCGTGGATTGCGCTCGATCATGGAAGCCATCCTGCTCGGCACCATGTTCGATCTTCCGGGCCTTGATGGCGTGGAAGAGGTCGTCATCAACAAGGATGTTGCCGAGAACCGTGCTGCGCCCGTGTATGTCTACGGCAAGGGCAAGTCTGCAGAGCCCGCTGAACAATCTGCCTGAGTCAATTAGGTAAAAACTCCGGGGCTGGCTTGCCGCACCAGCCCTTCATCCTCACATAAAGGGGATACTGCCTTTTCAGGCAGCAAAGATGCGATGCCGGCCACGCCAGACTTACGGGTGGCCGCATCGAGATCGTCCTCAAGGAGATCAGGATTTCATGACTGAAAAAAAGAGGAAAACTGCGGTGAGCAAGCTGAACACCGCAGCAAAGGCAGAAGAGGCCAAAGCCAAGACAAAGCCGGTCGAGACGATCGCTGTCCTGCCTCTGCGCGATATCGTTGTTTTCCCCCACATGATCGTGCCGCTTTTCGTCGGGCGCGAGAAATCCGTCCGTGCGCTTGAGGCTGTCACGCGTGACAGCAAGCAGATCCTGCTTGTTGCCCAGAAGAACGCCTCCCAGGATGATCCGCCGGCCGAGGATATCTATCGTTTCGGCACCGTTTCCACGATCCTGCAGCTACTGAAACTGCCCGACGGCACCGTAAAGGTTCTTGTCGAAGGCATCCGCCGTGCCCGCATCAAGGAATTTCATGATGTGGACGGCCATTTCGAGGCCGAGATCGAGGACGTGCAGGACGAGGTTGAGACGGGCAGCGAGGCGGAGGCGCTTGGTCGCACCGCGATCTCGCAGTTCGAGCAGTATATCAAGCTCAACAAAAAGATTGCGCCTGAAGTCATGGTGTCGCTTAACCAGATCGAGGATCTCTCGAAGCTGGCCGATACGATTGCGAGTCATCTGAACCTGAAAATTGCCGAGAAGCAGGAAATCCTGCAGGGCAATTCCGTCAGCAAGCGGCTGGAGCAGGTTTTCGCTCACATGGAGCAGGAAATTGGCGTCCTGCAGGTCGAGAAGAAAATCCGTAACCGCGTCAAGCGGCAGATGGAAAAGACCCAACGTGAATATTATCTGAACGAACAGCTCAAGGCGATTCAGAAGGAGCTGGGTGAGGGTGAGGACGGCCGTGATGAAACGGCTGAAATCGAAGAGCGCATCGCCAAGACCCGCCTGAGCAAGGAAGCCCGCGAGAAGGCCATTGGCGAACTGCGCAAGCTGCGCGGCATGAGCCCAATGTCGGCTGAATCGACTGTGGTGCGCAACTACCTCGACTGGATCCTGTCCATTCCCTGGAAGAAGCGCTCGAAGGTCTCGCGCGACTTTGCCGCGGCAGAGGAAGTGCTCGAATCTGAGCATTATGGTCTTGAGAAGGTCAAGGAACGCATCCTTGAATATCTCGCGGTCCAGACGCGCTCGCAGAAGCTCAAGGGGCCGATCCTGTGTCTCGTAGGGCCGCCGGGCGTGGGCAAGACCTCGCTGGCGCGGTCGATTGCGAAAGCAACGGGCCGTCAGTATGTGCGCATGTCGCTGGGTGGCGTGCACGATGAGTCCGAAATTCGCGGGCATCGTCGTACCTATATCGGCTCGATGCCGGGCAAGATCGTTCAGGGCATGAAGAAAGCCAAGACGTCGAACCCGCTATTCCTGCTGGACGAAATCGACAAGATGGGCTCCGACTGGCGCGGCGACCCTTCTTCCGCGCTTCTTGAGGTGCTGGATCCGGAGCAGAACAGCACGTTCAACGATCATTATCTCGAGGTCGATTATGACCTGTCTGACGTAATGTTCGTGACCACGGCCAACAGCCTCAACATGCCCCAGCCTTTGCTGGACCGCATGGAGATCATTCGTCTGTCGGGGTATACCGAAGATGAGAAGGTCGAGATCGCGCGCCGTCATCTGGTCGGCAAGCAGGCGGAAGCACATAATCTGAAGCCGCATGAGTGGTCGATCAGCGATGACGCCCTGCGCAGCCTGATCCAGCATTACACGCGTGAAGCCGGCGTACGTAATCTGGAGCGTGAAATCGCGAAGATTGCGCGTCGTGTGGTCAAGCGCCTCGTGACGAGTTCGGTCGAGACCATTGCGGTCACGGCGGAAAATCTCGGCGAGTTCTCCGGCATCCGTCGTTTCAAGCATGGTGAGACAGAGAGCGAGGATCTGGTCGGCATGGTGTCTGGCCTTGCCTGGACGGAAGTCGGCGGCGAGATTCTGACGATCGAGAGCGTGATGCTGCCCGGCAAGGGACACGTGAAGGCGACGGGCAAGCTGGGTGAGGTGATGCAGGAGAGTGTTTCTGCAGCCATTTCCTATGTGCGCTCGCGAGCCCAGTCCTTTGGCATCAAGCCGACGATCTTCGAGAAGCGTGACATTCATGTGCATGTTCCGGAAGGGGCAACGCCCAAGGACGGTCCGTCTGCCGGTGTCGCCATGGCAACGTCGATTGTCAGCGTCATGACGGGTATTCCGATCCGTCGCGATGTGGCGATGACAGGAGAAATCACCCTGCGTGGACGCGTGCTCGAGATCGGTGGTCTTAAGGAAAAGCTGCTCGCGGCGACACGCGCCGGAATCACGACGGTCTTTATCCCCAAGGATAATGAAAAGGATCTCGCCGAGATCCCGGCCAATGTGAAGGACGCGCTCAAGATCATTCCAGTGTCGCATGTCGATCAGGTTCTGGCTTCCGCACTGGTGCGGCCGCCCGAGGCAATCGAGTGGGATGAAGAGGATGATGTGCCGGCCGCACTGGGGAAGGACAACCTCTCCAGCCAGCTGCCTCATTGAGGGTGGGGGAGGCGTGATCCTCCCCACGTCATCAGATTGACCAGACTAATGCGGTGGCCGCCCCTAAGGGGCGGCCATTGTCGTATTCATGGCAGGAAAGTCGCAGCGCGGGCCAAAGCGTGAAACCGCCCGGCTTGCGGGCCTCAGCCCTGTTGACGTTAGGGAAAACGCCTTCATAGTGCCTTGCTTGTAGCACCGCCTGTGGGCGGATGATCGGTTATTCAGGAACTCTGCGAGGATACGAGATGGAAAAGCCGCTTAACAAGCAGGAGCTCATTGCTGCGGTTGCAGAAAAGACCGATCTGCCCAAGGCGAAGGCCGGGGATGTCGTCGAGGCGCTGTTTGCGAGCATCGAAGAGGCGCTCGCACGCAAGCAGGAAGTGCGTCTGGTCGGATTTGGATCGTTCGCAACGGCAACACGCAAGGCTGCCAAAGGGCGTAACCCGCGCACTGGCGAAGAAATCGACATTCCCGCGTCAATTTCTGTGCGTTTCCGCCCCGGCAAGGGCTTGAAGGATGCCGTAAGTTAACGTATCCCCTCTCCCACGGCAGGCGGCGATTCGACCGTCTGCCCTGAGGGCGATTAGCTCAGCGGTAGAGCGTCTCGTTTACACCGAGAGGGTCGGCGGTTCAATCCCGTCATCGCCCACCATTCCTCAGCTTTTGGAAGATCGATGAGCTTCCAGTCAGGCTTCAGCTGGACCCTTGAGTGCCATGAGACACTCGGTTCCACCTCCGATTTCTGTAAAATCGAAGCGGAAAATGGTGCCGCCCACGGCAAAGCTGTCCTTGCCTACCGTCAGACGGCCGGTCGAGGGACGCGCGGGCGCCAATGGGATGCCCCTAGCGGAAACCTATCTTTCTCCTTCATATGTCGTGATGCTCGGGTAAACGACCTCGTGCAGGCCATGCCGTTCATGGTTGCCGTGGCGCTTTATGACGCGCTCTCTGCCTGCGCGCCGTCCGCGGCACTGCGGATCAAATGGCCCAACGATATTCTGAGCGATGGAGCCAAACTGGCTGGCGTGCTGATTGAGCGCGGCGGTGCGACCGGTTCCGAGTGGATTGTCGTCGGCATTGGCGCCAATCTGAAGACGGCGCCGGATATTGCAGGGCGTCAGACGGTCGCACTCTCAGCGCTGGGCGGGCAGGTCGGCCCTGCCGATCTTGCCCGTCAGATACTGACGTGTTTCTCATTCTGGTTCGATCTCTGGAAGCGTCGGGGCTTTGCGCCCATTCGGCAGGCCTGGCTTGATCGGGCGCATGAGCCGGGTTCGCGGCTTGCGGTCCAGAGGGGTGGAGACTATATAGAGGGTTTCTTCGCGGGTCTCGATGAGTGCGGTCGGCTGGTCTTGCAGACCGACCAGAACGAGGTTCAGACAGTCGCGGCGGGGGATATTCTACTGCTTGGGTGAAGGACGGTCTGTGCTCCTCGTTGTCGACGCTGGTAACACGAACATTGTTTTTGCTGTCCATGACGGCAAGGAGTGGCGTGGCACCTGGCGCATATCGACGAATGACCAGCGGACCTCTGATGAATACGCTGTCTGGCTTCTCGGCCTGATCGAATTATCCAATCTTAATCACCGTGCGATATCGCGTGCGATTATCGGCACTGTCGTGCCAGCTGCGCTTTACCATCTGCGCCGTCTGTGCCGCGAATGGCTCGATATCGAACCCCTGATCGCCAATAACGCACTCGACTGGGGATGTCCCGTCAAGGTTGATACCCCGGCCGAAGTGGGTGTGGACAGGCGGCTCAACGGGCTGGCGGCACAGCATTTCTTCGGCGGTCCGCTGGTGGTGGTCGATTTCGGCACAGCGACGACATTCGATGTGGTGGATAGCGAGGGCGCCTTTTGTGGGGGTGCGATTGCACCCGGGGTCAATCTCTCGCTCGAGGCCCTGCATCAAGCAGCAGCGCGTCTGCCCCGTATCAGTGTCGGGCGTCCATCTTCTGCCATTGGGCGCAGCACGACGGTTGCTATGCGCTCGGGTCTTTTCTGGGGTTATGTTGGTCTGGTGGAAGGGATCGTCTCGCGCATCGCGCTTGAGATGGCCTCACCGATCAAGGTGATCGCGACAGGGGGACTGGCCCCGCTTTTTTCCGAGGGAACAGATCTGTTCCAGCATGTAGCTCCAACTCTCACGCTGGATGGCCTGCGCTTGCTCGCTGCGCGCAACGCCACTGGCGAATTTATTCCGGCACCAGGATGAAGGTGTATTTTTTTTGTCTCTATCTAGGATTAATTTATGAGCATTACTGAAAAAGGTCTGGCCTTCCTGCCATTGGGCGGGACGGGCGAGATCGGGATGAATTTCAATCTCTATTGCCTCGACGGCAAGTGGCTCGCCATTGACTGCGGTATCGGCTTTTCGGGCAATGATACGCCTGAAGCCGAAATTCTCATGCCTGACCCGCTCTTCATTGCCGAGCGGCACAAGAGCCTGTGCGGCCTTGTGATCACCCATGCGCATGAAGACCATCTGGGTGCTGTCGCGCATCTCTGGCCGCAATTGCGCTGCCCGATCTATGCCACGCCTTTCGCGAGCGCTGTGCTTCGACGCAAGCTGGGAGAAGCGCATCTGCTGTCGCAGGTGACGATCCATACCATCCCGATGGGTGGGCATTTCGCAGTCGGGCCGTTCGATCTGCAATTCATCAATGTCACCCATTCGGTGCCCGAGGCGCAGTCGCTCGTTCTGCGCACGCCTTACGGCACAATTGTACACACCGGCGACCTCAAGCTCGATCGTGAGCCGGTGGTTGGCCCCCTGACGGATCTCGACGCCTTCAAGGCCGTGGGTGACGAGGGCGTTCTGGCCATGGTGTGTGACAGTACCAACGTCTTCCGTGACGGGATTTCCGGTACGGAAGGTCAGGTGCGTGATTCCATGGCTGATCTGATCAAGACACTGCATGGCCGTGTCGCGATCACCTGTTTTGCCAGTAACGTCGCGCGTGTCGAGAGCATCGCACGTGCAGCCAAGGCGGCCGGACGTCAGGTGATGGTGGTCGGGCGTTCTTTGCGCAATCTTGAGGTTGCGGCTCGCGAATGCGGCTATCTGCAGGATATTCCGCCCTTCCTCGACGAGCGCGAGGCGAATTCGGTTCCGGATAACCGCCTGCTGATGATCATCACAGGCAGCCAGGGCGAACCCCGCTCGGCGCTGTCGCGCATTGCCTCGGATGTTCACCCGAACATTTCGCTGGGTGAGGGGGATACGGTCATCTATTCCTCACGCATGATCCCCGGCAACGAGCAGGCCGTCATGGCGGTGCAGGACAACCTCACCCGTCGCGGCGCCACGGTGCTGACCGACAAGGACCATCTGGTCCATGTGTCGGGCCATGCCACGGCAGACGATCTGCGTCATCTCTACAGCCTTGTTCGGCCCAAACTGAGCGTGCCGACGCATGGTGAATGGCGTCATCTGACCGCTCACGCAGCCCTCGCTCGCGAGACCGGCGCCGAGGCGATCCTGCTTGAGGACGGTGACCTGCTGCGCCTCGGCCCGGATCACGCCGAGGTGGTGGATACCGCCCCCACGGGTCGCCTGGCGCTCGATGGCGGGCGTCTGCTGCCCATGACCGGCGGCGTGCTGGCCGCACGTCGCAAGATGCTGTTCAACGGCATGGTCATTGCGAGCTTTGCGGTCGATGACGAGGGCTATGTGATTGGCATGCCCAAGATCAGCGCGCCCGGTCTGCTGGAATCCGAAGATCCCGAGAGCACGCGCATCTCGGAAGAGTTCGCCGATGCCATCGATGAGATCCCCGATGATCTGCGTCAGGACGACGATGCCTTCCGCGATGCGGCCAAGACGGCGCTGCGCCGCGCGCTGGGACGCAAGCTGCAGAAGCGTCCTCTGGTCGATGTCCATCTGCTGCGGGTCTGATCCCGCAGCATCTGCCACGAACGCGCCATAACAGGCGCGCCACTTTTCTTTTCTAGAACGGTCACACACGATGCGTCTGTCCCGCGGTTTCCTGCCTACCCTCAAAGAAGTGCCTGCCGAGGCCCAGATTGCCTCGCATCGACTGATGCTGCGCGCTGGTCTTGTGCGTCAGACGTCGGCGGGTATCTATGCCTGGCTGCCGGCGGGTCTGCGCGTGCTGCGCAATATCGAGCAGATCGTGCGGGAAGAGCAGAATGCCATCGGCGCGCAGGAATTGCTGATGCCGACCGTCCAGTCTTCCGAGCTCTGGAAGCGCTCTGGCCGTTATGACGCTTACGGCCCCGAAATGCTACGCATCCGCGACCGTCAGGACCGCGAGCTGCTTTACGGACCGACCAATGAGGAAATGATCACCGATCTTTTCGGTCAGGTCATCAAATCCTATCGTGAGCTGCCGCAAGCGCTGTATCATGTACAATGGAAGTTCCGTGATGAACTGCGTCCGCGCTTTGGCGTGATGCGCGGTCGCGAGTTCTTCATGAAGGACGCCTATTCCTTCGATGCGTCTTATGAGGACGCTGTTGCTGCTTATCGTCGCATGATGCTGGCCTATCTGCGCACCTTCCAGCGTCTGGGTGTGCGGGCTGTCCCCATGAAGGCCGATACAGGACCGATCGGTGGCGATCTGAGCCATGAATTCCTCGTGCTGGCACCGACAGGCGAGAGCGGCGTGTTCTTTGACGCGGCGCTTGAGGAGCAGGACTGGCTTCATGAGGCCGTCGACATTGCCGACCATGCCAGCCTTGAGTCCTTTTTCAACGGCGTAACCAAATCTTATGCTGCGACCGACGAGATGCATGACGAAAAGGCATGGGAAGACGTGCCTGCCGACCGTCGCCGTGAAGGGCGTGGTATCGAAGTCGGTCACATCTTCTATTTCGGTACCAAATATACCGAATCCATGGGGATCTCGGTCAGCGGTGCTGATGGCAACCAGTTCTTCCCGGAAATGGGCTCATACGGCATCGGTGTATCGCGCCTCGTCGGCGCCATTATCGAAGCCAGCCATGACGAGGCCGGGATCATCTGGCCGGACTCGGTCGCGCCCTATCGCGCTGCCATTCTGAGCCTCAAGCCTGGCGATGAAGCAGTGGATGCGCTGTGCGAGCAGCTCTATGCCGCAGCCCCCGACGCATTCCTGTATGACGATCGCGGCGAGCGCGCCGGCGTGAAGTTCAACGATGCCGATCTGATGGGCCATCCCTGGCAGATGATCGTCGGCCCGCGCGGTGCGAAGGAAGGCAAGGTCGAACTCAAGCGTCGCGCGACAGGCGAACGCTTCGAGCTGACAGTGGAAGAAGCACTTGCGAAGGTGCTGGGCACTGATGCAGCAGGCAAGGACGCCGCCTGATCATGTTCAACCGCTTCGAGCGCGTGGTGGCGGGGCGCTATCTGCGCGCCCGTCGCGGGGAACGCTTCGTTTCCATCATCGCGATTTTTTCGCTCATCGGCATTGCGTTGGGGGTCGCCACCCTCATCATCGTCATGGCGGTCATGAACGGGTTTCGCGCCGATCTGATGGGCCGCGTGCTCGGGCTGAACGGCGATCTGAACATTTTCAGCGCAGGGCACAGCATCACCAATTATCAGGATGATGTGGTCGCCATACGTGAGGTCAAAAACGTCACCCGTGTCACGCCAATGGCGGAAGGGACGGTGCTGATCGACGCCGGGAATTATTCCACGGGTGGCGTCGTGCGTGGCATCATCCCCTCTGACCTGCGCGATCTCCATGCCCTGAGCGATAATATCACCGACGGCAAACTCGCTGATTTCCAGGGCGATGATGCGATTGCCGTTGGTACGACACTGGCGGCCCGGGCCGGCCTGACGGTTGGCAGCAAGGTCACGCTGCTCTCGCCCAATGGCCGCGCCACGCCTTTCGGGACCATGCCGCGCATAAGGGCCTATCATGTGGCCATGGTGTTCGACGCCGGGGTGAATGATTACGACACCAGTGTCATCCTGATGCCGCTGGAGTCGGCCCAGCGTTTTCTGATGATGCCCGATGCGGTATCGCTCATCCAGGTGGCGACGCGTGACCCGCTTGAGGTTACGCCTGTCACCCGCGCCATCGCCCAGCGTCTGGATGACCCAAGGTTGCGCGTGATGGACTGGACCCAGAGCAATAACGCGTTTCTGGGTGCGCTGACCGTGCAGCAGAACGTGATGTTCCTCATTCTCACCCTGATCATTCTGGTGGCAGCGTTCAATGTGATTTCTTCCATGATCATGATGGTCAAGGACAAGACGCGCGATATCGCGGTGCTGCGCACATTGGGCGCCAGCCGGGGGGCTGTCATGCGCATCTTCCTGATGTGCGGTGCCTCGGTCGGTGTGTCCGGCACGCTGATTGGTTTCGGGATCGGCGTCGTATTCTGCCTGAACATCGAGCGCATCCAGCACGGTGTGGAGCATCTGACCCATACCAGCCTGTTCAACCCGGAATTCTATTATCTCGAACATCTGCCAGCCAAGCTGATCTGGTCGCAGGTCATTGAGGTTATGGTCATGGCGCTCGCCCTGTCTTTCGTCGCAACGCTTTACCCGTCCTGGCGCGCTGCCAAGACCGATCCGATCGAGGCGCTGCGCCATGAGTGAGACCAACCCCGCAACCGCTCCGGTTCTTTCCCTGAAGGACGTCACGCGTCGTTTTCGCTCCGGCGAAGAGACGCTCGAAATCCTCAAGGGCGCGTCTTTCGATCTGTTCCCCGGAGAGATCGTGGCTCTTGTTGCGCCCAGCGGTACGGGCAAATCGACACTGCTTCATATCACCGGTCTGCTGGAAGCCCCGCAGGAGGGCAGTGTGCGCATTGCCGGGCACGACACGGCCTCTTTGTCGGACACGGCACGTACGCAGATACGACGCGACGAGGTGGGTTTCGTTTATCAGTTTCATCACCTTCTCGCCGAGTTCACGGCACTGGAGAATGTGGTGCTCCCCCAGCATATTGCGGGCGTTTCCCCTCGCGATGCGACATCACGCGCGACCGATCTTCTGACGCGTTTCGGGCTGGCGCATCGGTTGCATAATCTGCCGGGCAAGCTCTCGGGTGGAGAGAAGCAGCGCGTGGCTATTGCCCGCGCTCTGGCCAACCGACCGAAGCTTCTTCTGGCTGACGAACCGACTGGCAATCTGGATGTGCATACTTCCGATGCCGTGTTTGACGAGTTGCTGCATGCGGTTCGTAGCGAGAATGTGGGCGCGTTGATCGCAACTCATAACGAGGAGCTTGCATCGCGTATGGATCGCGTCGTGACCCTGCGTGATGGGCGCATCGTCGAGCGGGCCATCGGTACAGCACGGAAAGACGCCGTATCGAACAGCATGTCCGACAATGCCGATTTCGGTTCATGGTGAACGCAAGAAAGAGATGAAGGGGGCGTTCGGGTCTGGTAGACCATGACCCATGTCCCATGCCTCCTTCGTTCATCTTCGTAATCACTCTGCCTATTCGCTGAGCCAGGGGGCGATACGCATACCCGATCTGGTGGCGCTGGCTGCTGAATCCGCCATGCCTGCCGTGGCGTTGACCGATACAGGCAATCTCTTCGGGGCGCTTGAATTCTCGCAGTACTGCACGGGCAAAGGCGTGCAGCCCATCATCGGTTGCCAGCTCGCATTGCCATCGCGCAGCGACAAGCCCGGTGCCCCGTCAGAGCCCATGGTGGCGCTGGCCCGTAATGAGGCGGGGCTTGCCAATCTGCAGTTCCTCTCTTCCGAGGGATTCCTCAAGGGCGATCCTTCCGACCCGGCCATTCTGCTTGAGACTTTCTGCGCTCATGCGGACGGGCTCTTTCTGCTGACTGGCGGGACGCGTGGGCCATTGTTCCGCCTGCTGGCCGAGGGGCAGGAAGATCAGGCCATGACGCTGCTGCGCCGTTTGCAGGAGAGCTTTGGCGCCCATATGGCTGTCGAGTTGCATCGCCATGGTCTACCTGAAGAGAAAGCCGTTGAGCCCGGCATGATCGCCGCTGCTGACCGCCTTGGCCTGCCTTTGGTCGCCACCAACGAGTGCTTCTTCTCCAAACCGGCCATGCATGAAGCCCATGATGCGTTGCTCTGCATTGCGCAGGGACGCACCATGGCCGAGCAGGAGCGCTGGCGGGTCACGCCGGAGCACTGGTTCAAATCTCCCGATGCCATGCGTGCGCTTTTTGCCGATCTGCCGGAGGCCTGTGACAACACGCTCATGATCGCGCAGCGCTGCGCGGTGAAGGTCTCGACCCGTCCGCCGCTCCTGCCTGTCTGTCCCAAGGTGAATGAGGGCGCGACCGAGGAAGAGACATTGCGGGCCATGTCGGAAGAGGGGTTACGCCAGCGCCTGTCCCGCATGAAGGCCGATGACGACACACGCAGACGCTATGAGGAGCGTCTGGAAATGGAACTCGGCATCATCGGGCGTATGGGCTTTCCCGGTTACTTCCTGATCGTGGCCGACTTCATCCAATGGGCGAAGGAACATGATATTCCGGTCGGGCCGGGGCGTGGGTCGGGGGCAGGCTCTCTCGTGGCCTGGGCGCTCACCATCACCGATATCGATCCGCTGCCGTTCAACCTTCTGTTCGAACGATTCCTGAATCCCGAACGCGTCTCTATGCCTGACTTCGATATCGATTTCTGTCAGGACCGGCGCGACGAGGTGATCCGATACGTGCGCACCGAATATGGTGGCGAGCGCGTGGCGCAGATCATCACCTTTGGTAAGCTTCAGGCGCGCGCCGCCGTGCGCGATGTCGGGCGCGTGCTCGGCCTGCCTTTTGGCATGGTCAACCGCGTGGCGGAGCTGATCCCGAACAATCCGGCCAAGCCTGTCACGCTTAAACAGGCGATCGATGGCGAGCCGCGCCTGCAGGAAATGCGCGAGAACGACGAGGCACTGCGCCGCCTGATGGAAATCGCGTTGCAGCTCGAAGGGCTCTATCGCCACGCGTCAACTCACGCGGCAGGTGTTGTGATCGGCGATCGGGAACTGGTCGAGCTTGTGCCGCTCTATCGCGATCCCAAGAGCGATATGCTCGTCACACAGTACAACATGAAATTCGTGGAGCAGGCCGGGCTGGTAAAGTTCGACTTCCTCGGCCTGACCACGCTCACCATTCTCAAGCGAGGGATCAATTTTATCGCGCAACAGGGCATCGAGGTCGATCTGGCCACACTGCCTCTGGACGACGCGCCCACCTATGACATGCTGGCCCGTGGCGATGCGGGCGGCGTCTTCCAGTTCGAAGGCGCGGGCATGCGCGACGTTCTCAAGCAGATGCGCCCGACGCGGCTTGAGGACCTGATTGCGGCAGTGGCGCTCTATCGTCCGGGGCCGATGGCCAATATCCCCGATTACTGCGCGCGCAAGCACGGTGCCTCATGGGAGCCGCCCCATGAGGAAATTCGCGATATCCTGTCCGAGACCTATGGCATCATGGTCTATCAGGAACAGGTCATGCAGATCGCGCAGAAAATGGCCGGGTACAGCCTTGGCGGCGCCGATCTCTTGCGTCGTGCGATGGGCAAGAAGATCCGCGCCGAGATGGACACGCAGCGAGAGATCTTTGTCAAAGGCGCGACCGGACGCGGGATCACCCCTGAAAAGGCTGCCGAGGTGTTCGACCTCATGGCGCGTTTTGCCGATTACGGATTCAACAAATCCCACGCCGCCGCCTATGCGCTTGTCTCGTATCAGACGGCCTGGATGAAGGCGAACCATCCGGTGGCGTTTCTTGCCGGATGCATGTCGCTCGCCCGCGAAAAGACGGACAAGCTGGCCTCGCTCTGTCAGGAAGCGCGCCGGATGAAAATCAAGGTGCTTCCCGTCGATATCAACCGTTCGAAGGCTGATTTCTCGCTCGAAAAGCAGGAGGACGGAAGCTGGGCCATCCGCTATGCTTTGGCGGCGGTCAAGCGCGTCGGGTTTTCGGCCATGCAGGCCATTGTGGAGGCACGTGGCGACAAGCCCTTTGCCAGTCTTGCCGATCTGGCTGCACGTTGTGATGCCAAGCAGCTCAACAAGATCCAGATCGAAAATCTGGCGAAGGCGGGAGCTTTTGATTCCCTCGACAAGCCGCGTCATATCGTTTTTGCCAGCTCGGAAATCATCATGCGCCGTGCGCAATCCGATGCGCAGGAGGCGGCTTCCGGCCAGATCGGCCTGTTCGGTGCCTCGGCCGAGCCCGAGGAGCTGCGTTTGGCCGAAGCCAAGTACTGGCCCGAGTTCGAGCGTCTGGCCGCCGAGGCCGAGGCGATCGGATTTCACATGTCGGCGCATCCGCTGGATGCCTATCGCTCGGTCCTCAAGCGGGCCAATGTGCTGACATCCCAGAATCTCATGACCGCTGCCGAAAACGGGTCCTATCGCGTGCGTATTGCGGGCTGTGTGGTCGACAAGAAGGAGCGCCCTACCAAGAGCGGTAGCAAAATGGCATGGGTACGCCTGTCCGATGCAACGGGTGGTTGCGAAGTAACGCTATTCTCGGAAGTGCTGTCGCGTTGCCGCGACCTGCTGGTGGCTGGTCAGGCCGTGATGGTCACGGCCGATCTCAAGCTGGAGGGCGATGCATTACGCATTACGGCCAATGATGTGACGGATCTGGAAAAAGCAGCCGCTCAGGAAAGCTCGGAGATGCGCGTATGGATCAGCGAAGCGTCAGCGGTGACGAAGGTGCGCGATCTTCTCAGCAGCCAGGGCAGGGGGCGCGGCAAGATTGTGCTGGTACCCGCCGTGGACGAGACCAAGGCTGTGGAAGTGACCCTGACCGGTTACTTCCCGGTCACGCCTCGATTGGGCGAGCAGTTGCGCACTATCCAGGGTGTGTCACGTATCGACCATTTGTAGAGCCGTCTCTGGTCGCTTGCCTATATCTCGATCGCACAAGCGGGCGCCGTGTCTCGCGGATGTCATCGTTCCTGTTTGTTTGACTTCATCGGAGACCACAGCACTTCCGGACCGCATCCATGATCCGGCGGATGGGATTTAAGCACTGAACACAAGCGGCGTGGTCATTTTTGTGTTGGGTGATGATGCCTATTCACCCCTTCACACGTCTCCGGTAACGAGTCCGGAGGCATCGCCGCAAACGGTCATGCGCGCGTTTGTGCCATAATCCGAGGAAACAGCAGTACTTTTCCACGTTAGTCGATCTCGTCATTGACCTTGCTATAAGGAGCCTTGCCCCTGTTCCGGCATCTGGCGCCTCGTATGTGCCCATTATATGGATAATCTGTAAAAAATACTTTTGTGTCCCAATATCAAGCAGCATCAGCTTACTGCCGGACGCAGGAGTATATATTGTAGATATTTACTAATATGCATGATATAGATTATTATTTTTGCAATAATGGGGCAAAATCTCCCCAGAGACCAGGGTAGTTGTTTCATGCGCCGCTTTTTTGCTTTATGTCTTGCCTATCCTCTGCTGCTGGCCCAGGTACAAGCCGCTCCGACGATGGGTGATGTTCTGAATCACCTCAACGCTGGCAAGTCGAATCCGGAAGCAGGCTTCGAAGAGTATCTGAAGGCCACCAGAACCACCAAAGGGCTTATCTGGCAAAAAAATCTGGCCAGATCCTGTGATGTTCATATCAAGATTACGTCTCGGAACATGGAGGATAACTCCATGAAATGTGAGAAATCCTATCTAATTTCTGACAGCCCTTCCGGGAGTGAATTCACTTTCGTGCTCGACAAGTACATTTTCACGTTTTTCAGTCAGAAAGATCTTCCCCGGAACCCTACAGGAGAAAATGGTGTTTTCCCCATCTACAAGATGGCCCAACTGCACAGGGATCTGCCTGGTTCTGTGTCGAAACCTGGTATCAATTGGCCGACGCGTGGCGCCTGTACCATCGAGCTTCCCGATAAATTCCAGTCGGCAACCCGGATAAACTGCGAAGCTGACGATGGAAAGGTTTCGGTTTCCATCTTTCAGGAAATCGGTGTTCCGAAATAGGCGACTACTGGTCTCATAGACACATCCTGGCCCGATTGGTCTGGCATTGCATCAGGTCGGTGCATTGTCGATATCCTATGCAGATTATCGGGTATTATTCGGTCAGGAATATCCGGTGACGTCGCGTGAATCTGAGCAGTAATTCGGCCGTAACGTGTCATTCAACGGTGATGATGTGTTGCCGTGTCGGGTCCCTTTGATTGCAGCAGCACGATCTGGGCGTACGGCCGCGCCACATAGCCCCCCCGCCGGACAGATGACAGCTCTTCCGGTAGTATCAAGACGGGATGAAGTTACATCTGTCAGCACTGGCCGCCTTCCAGAGAGGCCAGAGCCTGATTCGGATCACGGCAGGAGGGCGCAGAATTCTCGGAACGAAACACGTCTGTGACTGATTTCGCTACTCGTTACGTTGAGTGGGGCTCTCTTCATCACCCGAGTATGGGCTTCGTTCTAAGCTGCCCTCGCCATCGTCGGATAAAGGGAATAGCAAACCTCCCACAGAGCCGAGACTTTCGAACCTCTCAGATCATCTATGGATGAGAAATCTGCGCAATCGGATCCGATTGCGCTTGCGCCTTGCCTTTTTTCGCAAAAAAGGCGATACCGCGCCCGTCTGGCTTTTCTGACGGCGCTGTCGGCAGGGAAGTGAGGCAATTCGCACGTATGACGACAGACTCTCTGGTGCCCGTGAAAACGCGCAATGTCATACGGAGGCACAACCAGAAGAACAGGAATTTGCATCATGGCGATGCCTGAATTCACCATGCGTCAGCTGCTCGAAGCCGGCGTTCACTTTGGTCACCACACGCGTCGCTGGAACCCGGCGATGGCACCGTATCTGTTCGGTGTCCGCAACCAGGTTCACATCATCGACCTGCAGCAGACAGTTCCGATGCTCGATCGCGCCCTACAGGCCGTTCGCAACACGGTGGCCGGTGGCGGTCGCGTGCTGTTCGTCGGCACCAAGCGCGCTGCTGCCGAGCATGTGGCTGAGGCAGCAACCCGCTGCGGCCAGTACTACGTCAACCATCGCTGGCTCGGCGGCATGCTGACCAACTGGAAGACCATCACGGGTTCGATCAAGCGCCTGCGCCAGATCGACGAGATGCTCTCCGGTGACACGCATGGTCTGACGAAGAAGGAAATCCTCGACATCACCCGTGACCGCGAGAAGCTTGAGCGTTCGCTCGGCGGCATCAAGGAAATGGGCGGCCTGCCGGACATCCTGTTCGTGATCGACACGAACAAGGAGAAGCTGGCGGTTGAGGAAGCCAACAAGCTTGGCATTCCGGTTGTTGCCGTTCTCGACAGCAACTCCAACCCGGCTGGCGTGACCTACCCGATTCCGGGCAATGACGACGCCATCCGCGCCATCACCACCTATTGCGACCTCGTATCGCAGGCCGTGCTCGATGGTATCTCGGCTGAAATGGCTGCTTCGGGTGCCGATTTCGGTGCGTCTGAAGAACTGCCGGTCGAGACGGTTGTTGAAGAGACCACGGCAGAAGCTCCGGCTGAAGCCTGAGATGCGTGCGGGAGATCGTGAGGTCTCCCCAAGCATTCGGAATTTCTGGCGTGCCCGGCTGAAAAGCTGCGGCGCGCCGTTTCGTTCCTAGAGCCTGTCCTGCGCTTTCGGGATGCGGGAAGGGGCTCAGGTTCTTTATTGTGGCGAGTATTGTCATCCGGTCAGCCGATCGGGTCTGACGGGACAATGCTCAAGAGGAGTTTTGAACATGGCGGAAATCACTGCTGCCCTCGTTCGTGACCTGCGCGAGAAGACTGGCGCCGGCATGATGGACTGCAAGAAGGCTCTTACGGAAGCTGCTGGCGACATGGATGCCGCCATTGACTGGCTGCGCGCCAAGGGTCTGTCGCAGGCTGCCAAGAAGTCGGGCCGCACCACGGCTGAAGGCCTCGTGGCCGTCGCTTCGGGCAAGAACAAGGCCGCCATGGTCGAAGTCAATGCCGAGACCGATTTCGTGGGCCGTAACGAAGCCTTCCAGGCATTCGTCGAGTCCGTGGCTCATGCTGCACTTGATGCCGGTGACGATCTCGACACCCTGTCGCAGGCCAAGCTGCCCACGGGCCGCACGGTTGCCGAAGAACTGACCCACCTGATCGCCACGATCGGCGAGAACATGTCGCTGCGTCGCGCCAAGGTTCTGACCGTTCCTTCGGGCATCGTTGCTTCCTACGTGCACGGCGCGCTGCGTCCGGGCGTTGGCAAGATCGGCGTTCTCGCTGCTGTTGAAGCCCCGTCGGAATCCGAAGCCCTGCTGACACTGGGCCGCCAGATCGGCATGCATGTTGCCGCAACGCGTCCGGCTGCTCTGGAAGTTGCCAGCGTCGATCCGGAAGCTCTGGAGCGTGAGCGCCAGGTTCTGATCGAGCAGGCACGTGAGTCCGGCAAGCCGGAAGCCATCATCGAGAAGATGATCGAAGGCCGTATCCGCAAGTTCTACGAAGAAGTGGTTCTTCTGGAGCAGGTCTGGGTGCATGACGGCGAGACCCGCGTGTCCAAGGTTGTCGAGAAGGCCGGCGCCAAGCTGATCGCTTTCGAGCGCTTCCAGCTCGGCGAAGGCATCGAGAAGGAAACCAGCGACTTTGCTGCCGAAGTGGCCGCTGCCGCTGGCGCCTGATCGGTCAAACGATCACGGGATTGGTTGCAGCGCATGAATTTCGAATGTGCTGCAATCGTCCTCTCCGCCCGGCGCTACGGCGAGGGCGGAGCTGTGGTCCATCTCTTCACGGAAGAGCATGGACGCATTGCCGGTCTGGTGCGTGGCGGCTCGTCACGACGTCAGGCCGCGCTCTGGCAGCCGGGTAATCTGATACTCGCCCGTTATGCCTCCCGCCTGTCCGATCAGCTCGGGCATCTGAGCGGTGAAATGGTTCAGGAAACAGCCGTCAGGCTACTGGACCGCCCTCTGCAACTCGCTCTGGTTCAGTCAGCGGCCGAACTGGCCGATGCTGCCTTGCCGGACCGCGAGCCTCATCCCGATTTCTTTCTTCAGACCGTGCGCGATCTCGCGGCCTTCTGTGTGCTGTCCGATCCCGCCCCGGTGGTGGATTATGTGCGCTGGGAAACCGCGTTGCTGGCGACGCTGGGTTATGGGCTCACGCTCGATTGTTGTGCCATTTCAGGCGCGACGACTGATCTCGCCTTTGTCTCTCCGCGAACAGGACGCGCTGTAAGCCGCGATTCTGCCGGGCAGTGGGTCGATCGTCTCCTGCCACTGCCTCATTATCTGACCCCGCAAGGGGTTGAGGATGACGGCGATGATCCCGCCCTCTGGGCTGAGGGGCTGGCATTGACGGGACATTTCCTCTCGCGCCATCTTTTCGGCTCCCAGCACAAACCAGTCCCCGGTGCGCGTGAGCGTCTGGAAATGCGTGTCAGGGCGCTGGCGGATGCGCGTGAGACCGTGCAGGAAAAGCCTTCGGCATAGATGTTCGTGCTTCGCGAAGCGCCGGGGCCCTTCCAATCAGATAATCGAATATCATGTGGGGCAGCGTCAGAGCGGCCAGAAGCTGGAACGTGACAGCGATCATTCGCGGTGCCAGCGGCCCTGCGTAGAACGGCACCATGACGGCCCCGATGCCTAGCGAGGCAAATGTGAGCGGCAGGCTGCGATAGAATGCGTGACCCGCTGAACTGAGACGGCACCAGCGACAGTCAGCTATGAGCGATTCGATATGCGCCGGCGCGTGCTGGGCCACAAAATAGATCATGAACGCTTGCAGCGGCGGCAACAACGCGAACGGGACAATCAGCCCGAACAGCGACCATAAGCGCCTCATGCGTGTCGCGGGAGGACTGACGCCTAACCACGCGCTGACGCAGAGGGCCCAGACGGGAAACGGAACGATCAGCCATAATGGTGGCATGATGAGATGAACAGGCGGCGCCATGGCACTCAGCAGCGCTGCCGTGGCTTCTGGCTGGAATACGCAGGGGAGGATCAATGGTGCCCCCCCAAGGACAAACCCGGCAAGCAGCGACGAACCATTGTCGCGCATCTCACCGCCAAAATGCCAGACGGACAGAGCCAGAAACAGATTGAGCGTGATCAACGGCTTGATATGCCAGGTGATGAGCACGAGCCCGACGAGCGCGAGATAAGGCAGCGCAAAAACAGGAAACCAGAGATACCCGAGACGGGGCCGCAGCGCTTGTCGTGCCATCTCTCCATCAAGCGCACCATGTGGGAGACCAAAGATGATGATGGTGGCGAGACTGATCAGCACATTATCGGTGAGGATCGCGGCAGCGGCGCAAATTCCCGCGCCGCCCCAATAGAGCGGGGCGAAGAAATCGCGTGGCCCGGTCAATGTCATGAATGTCATGCCGGGCCAGACATCATCAGACCGTGGTCAGTTTACGGTCATCGGACAGGCTGAGGAAGCCAAACCCGACCTTCGCCAGAACATCCGTGATGGCGATAATGAGCACGCTTGCCGAGTCCGGAACGATGCCAAACCCGTCAGGCGAGAGAGCGAGAATGATCGGGTACACCATCCAGAGCACCGAAAGGATGGTGGCGCTGCGGATATAGGCCGCCTGGACTTCGGGCCGTTCGAGGCGGTTGGCCTGAAGCTGTGAGACCCAGATGACATAATACACACCGAGAAACGCCACGCAGGAAAGTACGAACCAGATCCAGCGGCTCAACACGTTTTCCGAGGCACTGAAGGCAAAGGCAGTGATGACCATGATCACATCGGCTGTGACGGCACCAAGCAGCAGATCGGCTCGCTTGCGGCCACGGAACATGCCAAGAAACCCGAGACCGACAAGCAGAAGCGGGGTCGTAAACACCCAGTCGATATAGCGGCCAAACCAGAAGATACGGGTCGTGCTGGCGGCGCCTGCGAGTGTGGCGTCCGTCGGCAGGAACACTGCGCCCTGGCCAGTCGCCATGGCGACATACAAACAACCTGCGATGATGGGGACGATACCGTGGGCAAGGCTCATAACCCCTTCGGTTTCGGTACGACGTTTGCCAAGCAGCAGCAGCGCCGTTCCACCGGCAAACATGATCAGGGCTGTCAGCCAGAGAACTGTCAGGGTCATTATCGCTGTCTTTCACGAGATGAGGAGAGCGATGAACGGTGCCTGACACATAAAGTTGTAATTCATCTGCCTTGACAGCCATATTTATCGGACCTGATCGCGCCTAGGCCTTTCTCTGGGCCGATGACGCAGGGGTGGCCATCCGCTGAAGCGTGCCAAGAGGGACCGGGAACAAAAACGGGGTATTTGCACTGGACAGGCCGCGCCGCGCCGCCTTATCTGCCCTGAAACGAAAGGGCGTGGCATGAGTCAGGATCTGGCAGGACATATCGAGGATACCAAACTCGCAGACGCGCTGAGCGAGCGCTACATTGCCTATGCCATGTCTACCATCATGGCGCGTTCGTTGCCCGATGTGCGCGATGGTATGAAGCCTGTGCATAGGCGCATCCTCTACGCCATGCAGCAGCTCAAGCTGGACCCGACGGCGGGTTTCAAGAAATGTGCCCGTGTCGTGGGTGACGTGATCGGTAAGTTCCATCCCCATGGCGATGCCGCCGTGTACGAGGCGCTGGTCCGCCTCGCCCAGGACTTCGCGGTGCGTTATCCGCTTGTCGAAGGCCAGGGCAATTTCGGTTCCATTGACGGCGATAACGCAGCCGCCATGCGTTACACGGAGTCCCGGCTGACCGCTGTGGCCAAGGCCCTGCTGGAAGGCATCGAGGATGACGCGGTCGATTTCCGTCCGACCTATGACAATGAGGATGCCGAGCCCGTGGTCCTGCCCGGCGCTTTTCCGAACCTGCTGGCCAATGGCGCTGCCGGGATTGCGGTTGGCATGGCCACCAGTATTCCCCCGCATAACGCCGCCGAGATCTGTCGCGCCGCACGTCATCTGATCGAGAACCCGCAGGCGCCTGTCGAGGCGCTGATGCAGTTCATGCCGGGACCTGACTTCCCTACAGGTGGCGTGCTGATTGAGGACCCTGCCAGCATGGTCACGGCTTACGAGACCGGACGCGGCAGTTTCCGTACCCGCGCGCGATGGGAAGTCGAACAGGGACGTTTTGGTACCTGGACCGTGATCGTAACCGAGATTCCCTATCAGGTGCAGAAATCGCGCCTGATCGAGCAGATCGCGGAGTTGATGGAGCAGAAGAAGCTGCCGCTCCTTGCCGATATACGCGATGAAAGCACGACCGATATCCGCCTTGTCCTCGAACCCAAGACCAAGGGGATCGAGCCGGAAGTGCTGATGGAAACGCTCTTTCGTGTCACGCCGCTGGAGAGCCGTTTCAGCCTGAACATGAACGTGCTGGACGCCAATCGCGTGCCGCGGGTGATGGGACTGCGTGAAGTCATCCAGTCATGGCTGGACCATCGCGAGATCGTTCTCGTTCGCCGTTCTCAGCATCGTCTGAACGCAGTTGAGCGCCGTCTGGAAATCCTCGAAGGGTTTCTGGCCGTTTATCTCAACCTTGATGAAGTTATCCGCATCATCCGTGAAAGCGACGAGCCGAAGCCCGAATTGATGCGTGTGTTCAGCCTGACGGATCTGCAGGCCGAATATGTGCTGAATATGCGCCTGCGCTCGCTGCGTCGTCTTGAGGAGATCGAGATACGCAAGGAGCGTGATGCGCTTCTCAAGGAGAAATCCAGGCTCGAAGGATTGCTGGGTAGTGAGCGCAAACGCTGGACCCGTATCGGCAAGGAACTCGACGCGACAGCCGCCAGCTTTGGCGAGGGCGCTCTTGGCACCCGACGCACCCAGATTGCGGCACCGCCCGCACCGATCGATTTGAGTGCCGCCATACAGGTCGATCGTGAGCCCCTGACCGTGCTTCTTTCACGTGAAGGCTGGGTGAGGGCCGTGAAGGGACATGGGATCGACCCAGAGAGCCATAAGTTCAAGGAAGGTGACGCGTTCGGGCTGTCGCTCGAGTGTCAGAGCACCGATCGCCTCTGTATCCTGGTGAGTGGCGGTCGGGCCTTCACGCTCAAGGCGGCTGACCTGCCGCGTGGGCGTGGCTTTGGGCAGCCCATTCGCGTTCTGGTCGATCTGCCTCAGGATGAGGATATCGTCTCTTTCTTCGTGATCGATGAGTCCGGCCGTCACGTTCTGGCCAGCGAAAGCGGACGCGGCATGATTGTGCGTGACGCCGATATGGCCGCTGAAAAACGGACGGGCAAACAGGTCCTGACGCTGCGTGACGGTGACCGCGCCGGGTTCTGCGCGGCTGTCACTGGTGATCAGATCATCACCATGGGCAGCAACCGCAAGGCGCTGTCCTTTGCTCTCGATGCCCTGCCCGAAATGACAAAGGGCATGGGTGTCACGATCCAGAAACTCCCGCCGGGTCAGCGCCTTGTCGATCTGCGGGTCTTTGCCTCGGAAACAGGTCTGGTCTGGCATGAGGGGCAAAAGCCGCGCAGTGACGCCGATCTCGCGTCGATCGTCGGCAAACGAGCGGATCAGGGCAAGGCTGCCCCGCAATGGATGACCCGCAAGCCCGTGACCAGAAGCTGAGTTCTCAGGCGGCCCCGGCGGGAGGGGTGTCGGCTTTCGGGCTCGATACCGCGACTGCCGTTGTGGGGGAAACCGCAGAGGGCGCGCCCGCCAGTCGGTGCCAGTGCCCGTTGCGAAGAATTTCCGCCGGATTGAAGCGTGATTTATAGCCCATCTTCGTGCTGCCTGGTACCCAGTAGCCGAGATAGAGATAGGGCTTGTTGCGTCGGGCCGTCTCGGCAATCAGCCATAGAATGGATGCCGTACCGTAGGAGCGATGGGTCTCTGCCGGGTCATAGAATGTATAGACTGCAGAGAGACCGTCAGAGAGCATATCGACAAGAGACACGCAGACCAGACGACCATCGCGTGAGCGGAACTCGAACAGGCTGGTTTCGACCGGGCTGGTCTCGACCATCGACTGATAATCATCGAGCCCCATGAGGGCCATATCACCATCGCCATGACGATGCGCCTGATAGGCCCGGAACAGGGCATATTGTTCCTCGGTTGCGACAATGGGGCGCTCAGTCACAACAAGATCGGCGTGGTCCCGGCGCACCCGGCGCATGGTGCGATCCGGCACGAATTCCGCGACAGGAAGCCGGATCGGGATACAGGACTGGCAACCATGGCAGACAGGGGCATAGACAATGCCGTGGCTGCGCCTGAAACCGGCGCGGGACAGGCGATCGTGAAGCTGGTCGACATCACTGCCGGTCAGCTCGGTCATGACCTTGCGCTCTGTCCTGCCGGGGAGATACGGGCAGGGCGACGGTTCTGTCGTGTAGAAGAGCTGGGGACGATGAGCTGACATAACCATCCTTTCTCTCCTCTGCCTGAAAACGCTTCATGGTGACGCCCTTTCACGGGAGGGCCATCGATTGTGTAAGCCTGACTTGCCTGACCGCCGGTTGCTCCCTGCAGCCCCCGCAGTGCCGGTTCAATGCCACAGGGCGTTTCTGTCCCATGCGCAGAGGGCTGCAATGGACTTGCCTCAGACCCTTGTCCAGCCGGTATCCTGACCCGGCAGGGAGAGGGTCCGTGAAAGCGCTGCACGATTGTCCGAGCGTATCAGCAATACTCCCTGCGGCAGACATCAAGCCCTGCACACCGAGTCCGGCCGGATCCGACTTGCGATCATTCTCTCATATTTTACGATGATTTTTCCGGTTGCAAGATGTCTCTCTTTGAATTCCGGACGAATACGCTAACGTTATGAGAAATGAGCTGGCCCATTACCCTCCTTGACGTCTTCCTGATCCTGCTTCGGCTCGGTCTTTCTGTTGCAGTCACTCTGCATGTTCTGCGGACGAAACAGAACACGGCAGCCTGTGCCGGCTGGATCGGTGTGAGCTGGCTTATGCCGATTTTCGGTGCGCTGCTCTATCTGATGTTCGGTATCAATCGTGTCAGGCGTCTGGCGCGACGTCTGGTGAGTGACCATCACTGGCGAGGGCGGGGCCCGGCCTTTCATACGCGCCACCGTATGGAGGGGGATTTTGCCCCCCTCGCGCGGATGATCGGCAAGCTGACCGAGCGGCCCCTGCTGGGCGGCAATTCCGTCGATTGCCTCCATGATGGCGACAACATCTATCCGCGCATGCTGCAGGACATTGCCTCGGCACAGGTCTCGATTCTGCTGTGTTCCTACATCTTCAGGGCGGACAGGATTGGAGAGCAGTTTGTGGATGCCCTGGCGGCAGCGCAGGCGCGGGGTGTTGCGGTGCGTGTACTTGTTGACGGTATCGGGGGCGGGTATTTCCGCAGCGGTATTCACAAGGCCTTGCGCACGCGTGGCATCCCTTGTGAGCGGTTCATGCACTCGCTTCTTCCATGGAAGATGCCGTTCATCAATCTGCGCAATCATCGCAAGATTCTGGTTATCGATGGGCGTACCGGGTTTATGGGCGGGCTGAATATCGGTGAAGAGAACCTGCGGCGCCTGCGCATCAAGCATCCGGTGGCGGACACGCATTTCCGGCTTCAGGGGCCGATTGTTCATCAACTGACCGAAGCCTTCGCGCGTGACTGGTCCTTCACCTGCGGTGAAGAGCTTGACGGAAAGATCTGGTTTCCCGAGCTTGACCGGGCCGGTGATATCCCAATGCGTATCGTGACGTCGGGGCCGGATAACGATCTCGAGAAGATCGAATTCTCCATGTTGCAGGCGATCGCCCTGTCACGCCGCTCGGTTCGCCTGATGACGCCGTATTTTCTGCCCAATGAGCGTCTGGTGTCGGAGCTCTGCCTCGCCGCCCTGCGTGGTGTGCAGATCGATATCATCCTGCCACGTCGCAGCAATCATAGGCTGATCGATTATGCCCGCGATGCCAGTCTCGCACCGTTCCTGAAGGCAGGGTGCCATGTCTGGATGAACAGGCCGCCTTTCAATCACGCCAAGCTGCTTGTCATTGACGAAGAATGGTCTTTTGTCGGCAGCAGCAATATCGATGCGCGCAGCCTGCGTCTGAATTTCGAGATCAATCTCGAAATCTACAGTGCGTCAGTGGCGCAGTCGCTCAATAGTTTCATGGAACGGCATAAGGCGGGGCGGCTTACGCATCATGCGCTCGACAGCCTGAGCGCCTGGCGCAAGACGCGTAATGCTGCCGTCAGGCTGTTCATGCCCTATCTGTGAGCGCCTTGACCTGCCGGCGATCTGCCAGTCGCTGAAAGAAGGCGCGGTGCCTGTCGGGCGCATCCAGCCGCAGCGTTACCGTGATAGGGTGATGGTCCGAACTGCGATTGGGCAGAACACCGGCATTGAGGGGTGTCATGCCACGCACGAGGCAGCGGTCGATCCGTATCGGCAGCATGTCGGCCATGCGATGCGTGGGTGCCCTCGGGCCAACATCGCGAAAACCGGGGAGCAAGGTCGGACCGACAAGATTGAAGTCGCCCATGACGAGCGCATGATGGCGAAGGATCGGTGCGATACGACGAAGCTGACGACGATTCAGGATCTGCCCGTGAGACAGATGCACGTTTGCGATCGAGAACGACCCGAAATCGATGAGCTGCGCCGTGCGCTTGACCATCAACCCCGAGGGCAGGGCGCAGGAGACTGGCGATCGAGCGAAGGGGAAGCGGCTCCAGCACGCTGTGCCGTGGATGCGGTCTGGCAGTGGAATTCGCGCATAATGTCCGCCCAGTATGGTGGGCAGCCTGTCGAAACTGCTCACGGCTTCCTGCATCAGGAAGATATCAGGCTGGAAGGTGCGGGCTAGCTCGACGACCTCATCGAGCGGTGCCCCCACGGCGCGAAGCAGGTTCCAGCTCAGGATGGTAAAATTCTGGCCGATACCGGGGACAGTACGATCAGCTAAATGGGCAGGCAGGGCGTCGTGGGTCAAAGACGGGTTCATTGAAGCATTTTCTTTTCTGTCTGATAGGCGCCACGCGCGAACTCAGTGGTCAGAGTATAGCCGACGCCCAGCAGGACCGGACCCAGAAAAATACCCAATCCGCCCAATGTGACGACGCCGCCCAGCACCCCCAGTACGGTCAGCAGATAGGGAAGCTGCGCCCCTCTGGCGATGAAAGCGGGCCTGATGATGTGATCGGCCCCCGAGATGAACACGATGCCGTAACCCGCGAGAAACAGGCCCCAGCCGAGGTGATGATGAAGGGCCAGCCAGATGGCGGCGGGCGCCCATACCAGCGGGGCACCGACAGGAAAGACTGCTACGAAGGCCGCGACACCGCCGAGTAACACCGGGGCAGGTACGCCTGAAATGAACAGGCCGATGGAGGTGAGCACACCCTGAACGATGGCAGTACCTAGAATGCCGTAGACCGTACCCCGTATCACGCTGCCTATGATGGTGATCAGACGATCGGCATAGGTGCCGGTAATGCGGGTCAGGACAGCCGTGATGACACGCCCCAGCGAATCACCACTGATCCAGAAAAACAGGGCGATGAAGAGCGCCATGACCAGCTCAGCCAGGCCGCTCGCCATCTGCATCAGGGCCTTGAGGGTGTAACGGGCGATCTGTCCGGCGTATGGGTGGAGGGCCTCGCCTAGGCCGCGGACATCATGGCTCCAGTGCTGATACGCATTGGTGAGTTGTGGGCCGATGCCGGGTATCGTGGCCAGCCAGTCCGGCGCCGGATGCGTGCGACCGAGGGCTTCGATTTCGGTGTTGATACCGCCGATGATCAGCGGGAGATCCGCAATGCCGGTTGAGGTGAGCAGCGCGAGCGGCATGACAATGGCAATGGCGCTGCCGACCATCATGACGACCGCGGCGAGAGGCGGGCGCATGTGACGGCGCAGGCGCTTGAACAGGGGCCATGTCGTGAAGGTCAGAATCGCGCCCCACAGGATGGCGGAAAGGAAGGGCCACAGCACCACGCCGCAACCATAAGCGACCCCCAAGAGGAGCATTCCCAGCATGATGCGTTCAGTTGTCACCTAATCTCCCCCGGCTGCGGCTGCCGCCAGTTGACCACAGGGTCATTCCGGCTGCTATCGTGCGGTTCCTGATCCGTTTTTGCGATCCCCTTCAGGCCGGGCCATGCCTGATCCATCATGTGCCGGAGCGTGCCATCCATGACGATATTCCCCCTGATCGATGCACAGACCCTTATGTCGCTTCCTCCCGGCCGGTATCGCTATCTCGATGCCTCCACTCTCCTCCCCGGGCAGGACGGTGACCCGGAAGCAGATTTCCACAAATTAGCGCTTCCCGGGGCAAATCGTTTCCGTATCAACGACATATGTGATCGCTCGGACCCACTCCCTCACACCGTGCCCGGTGCGGCCACATTTGCGCAGGCCATGATGGCACTGGGCATAGGCTCTGATACGGGACTGGTGTTCTATGACCGCAAGGGGAGTATTGGCGCCTGTCGGGCGCACTGGATGGCCTCATTGTTCGGGCACGACCCTGTGCATGTTCTTGATGGTGGCCTGGCAGCGCTTGAGGCCCTCGGTCTTACGCCCGACGCTGCGCCGGCCCCGGCCGCACCCTGCGAGCAGCCTTATCGGCCGCGCACCCGCTATGCGCTCCTGGCAGGCAAGGGCGATATGCTCGATGCGCTGGATGATCCTGACCGCGTGATTCTCGATGCACGCAGTGCAGCGCGGTTTCATGCCCAAGCCGCCGAGCCACGGCCCAATATGCGCGGTGGGCATATGAGGGGCGCGGTGAATCTGCCCTTCACCGAGGTGCTGAACCCCCAAGGCTGCTTTCTGCAGCCCCAGGCGCTGGTCGAGCGTTTCGCTGGCTGTGCCATAGGCTCGCGTCGGGTCATTACCAGTTGCGGGTCGGGTCTGACCGCCGCAACGCTGACCATGGCCTTGCGTGTGGCCGGGCTGGCGCCGGGGCAGCTTTATGATGGGTCATGGGCCGAGTGGGGAAGCGATCCTGCGACCCCCATCGAGGCCTGACAGGAGAAACGAGAGAGTGGAAAACACCGCCAAGCAGGTCACTTCCGGCTGGAAGCGTCTGTCCTCCCTGCTGGTACAGGGAGGGCGACCGGAGCCCACCCCGCCTGAGGGGGCCTATGTCAATGCGCCGGTGACGAGGGGCTCGACCGTCCTTTTCCCCTCGCTGGATGCGATGCGGGAACAGGGGCTGCGCAGCCATGAGCATGAACTGATCTATGGGGCGATGGGCTCACCCGTTCAGCATGAGCTCGAAAAGCTGCTCGCGCTGATTGAGGGAGGGACCCATACGCAGGTCGTTTCCTCGGGGCTGGCGGCCTGCACCCTGCCTCTGCTCGCTTTCCTGAGTTCTGGTGATCACCTGCTGCTGCCCGACTCGGTCTATGGGCCCACACGCCGTTTTGCCGGCACCATGCTGGCGCGTATGGGGATCGAGACGACCTATTATGCGCCCCTTGCGGATGAAGAGACCCTGATCGGGCTGATGCGAGAGAATACGCGGGTCGTGTTTGCCGAGAGTCCGGGCAGCCACACATTCGAGGTGCAGGACGTTCCCATGCTGGCGCGTGTGGCCCATGAGCGTGGTGCGCTGCTTATGCTCGACAATACCTGGGGAGTCGGCATTTTCCAGCCTTTCCGCCACGGGGTGGATGTCTCCATCCAGGCGCTGACAAAGTATCCCGCCGGACATTCCGATGTGATTGCCGGCGCGATCACGGTGGCAGATGGCGCGCTCTGGAAGACACTGCGCGATTCCGCCATTCAGATTGGCCAGCTGGCCGGACCGGATGAATGCTGGCTGACCTTGCGCGGGCTCCGCACGATGGCGGTGCGGCTTGAGCGCCAATCGGCCTCGGCTTTGCTGGTGGCGCAATGGCTGCGTGGCCGACCGGAAGTGGCGCGTGTGCTGCATCCGGCGTTCGAGGAATGTCCCGGCCATGAATTCTGGCTGCGCGATTTTGAGGGGGCAAGTTCGCTTTTCGGTGTGGAGCTGCGCGCCGATCTGTCTGTCGCGGCCATGCGGGACATGATTGATGCGCTGGCCCTGTTCGGCATCGGCGCGTCCTGGGGTGGGTATGAAAGCCTCGTTTTGCCAACCACGGGGGGGGTGCGTCGCTCGCTGCCCAATGCCATGCCTGAGGGGCCAAGCTTCAGGCTGCATATCGGGCTTGAAGACCCCAACGACCTCATTGCGGATCTTGAAGGGGGGCTCGAAGTGCTCCGCGCTTCACTGGCGGGGTGAGGCGCGGCTCTAGCGCATTCTGAAACCGAGCGCCTCGCGCAGATGCGGGGCGCCGACATCTGGTACGTGGTCGAGATCGGCAATACTGCGCGCTACGCGCAGCAGGCGCGTGAGCCCGCGCGCTGAAAGGCGAAGCCTGGTACCCGCCTGACTCACAAGATGGCGTGCGTCCGGCGTCAAAACGATATCCTGAGCTGCCACCTGCGCGTTGGGGACCCCTTGGCGCGCAATCTGAAAATGTCGTGCCTTCACGACGCGGGCTCGCACGGCGGCACTGTTCTCGCCTGCCGGTGCAGTAATCATGTCGAGCGGCGAGACCGGGGTGACGAACAGGGAAAGATCGATCCGGTCGAGCATGGGGCCGGACAGGCGGGAGAGATACTCCTCGCCGCATTGAGGGGCCTTTCGGCAGGCGCGCTCAGCATCGCCCAGATAGCCGCATCGACAGGGATTCATGGCCGCGATGAACTGAAAACGCGAGGGATAGAGCACCGTCTGTCTGGCCCGTGCCACAGTGATCGCGCCCGTTTCCAGAGGCTGGCGCAGGGATTCGAGGCAGCTTCGTGAAAACTCCGGCAGTTCGTCGAGAAAAAGAACGCCATTATGGGCAAGGCTGACTTCGCCCGGGCGGGATCGTGAGCCCCCGCCAACAAGCGCGGGCAGGGTGGTCGAGTGATGCGGCGCCCTGAAAGGCGGTTGGGTAATCAGGGTACTCCCGCTGGCCTGACCGCCCAGACTGTGAATCCGGCTGCATTCAAGTATCTGCTCATGCGTCAGATCGGGAAGGATTGAGGGCAGGCACTGCGCAAGCATGGATTTGCCAGCACCCGGCGGCCCTGACATCAGCAGGGAATGGGCCCCGCAGGCTGCGATCTCGAGGGCGCGTCGCCCTATGTCCATGCCTTTGACCAAAGCAAGATCGTTCAGCGGCGCTGAGCGCGCCACAGGTTCGAGTTCGGGGGAGGGCAATACATGCTCGCCGTTGAAGTGCGACAGGAGGGCGCGCAACGTATCGGGGGCAAGGATATCGAGCGTGTCGCTCGCCCATCGTGCCTCCTGTGCCTGGGGGCGGGGGCAGATCAGGCCAAGCTGATGCCGGACTGTCTCGAGTGCGGCAGAAAGCACACCGCCTGTCGCCTGCAGGCGACCGTCAAGCGAAAGTTCGCCAATGGCGCTGTAAGCCGCCAAGGCCTCATGCGACAGAATACCCATGGCCGTCATGATGGCCAGAGCAATCGGCAGGTCGAAATGCGAGCCTTCCTTGGGCAGATCGGCCGGGACCAGATTGATCAGGATACGCTTGGGAGGCAGGGCGAGACCGAGTGCTGCCAGGGCAGCGCGGACGCGCTCGCGTGCTTCACCGACTGTCTTGTCGGGCAGGCCAACGATGATGAAGGCGGGCAGGCCAGAGGCGATCTGGATTTCGACCGTGACCGGGATGGCATCGATGCCCGCAAAGGCAAAACTCTGGATACGGGCAATGGAGGAGGATGAAGCGGTCACCGGCACCAACGAATGATCAGGAACAGGTGAATCTGTTCCTGATCATTATTAGTGCAGTGTTAATAATTCATCAAATTACTTCAACGCTGATAGATCAGGCGTGCGCGCATCGTGCCTTTGAGCTCGCGAAGGCTGTTGAGCAGGCGGTTATCGAGTTCCGAGTCGGGGCTCGCATCGGTTTCGACCACAACATACCCGACCTCGCCATCGGTCTGCAGGTATTGCGCAACGATGTTGCAGTCTTCGCTGGAGAAGATCTCGTTGATCTGGCGCATGATGCCGGGGCGGTTTTCATGCACATGCATGAAGCGCGTGCCACGCGGACGTTCGGGCAACTGCACCGGAGGAAAATTGACAGCGCCCAGCGTCGAGCCGACATCGGAATATTCCACGAAGCGCTTGGCGACTTCCACGCCGATACGCTCCTGTGCTTCCATGGTCGAGCCACCAATATGCGGTGTGAGAATGACGTTGGGCAGTCCCTGAAGGGGTGAGACGAAGCTCTCGCCTGCGCCTTTCGGCTCCTTGGGAAATACGTCCACACCGGCACCCATGAGGTGCCCGTCACGCAGCGCAGCAGCGAGGGCATCGATATCGACCACAGTGCCGCGCGCATTGTTGAGCAGGATGGAATTGGGCTTCATGGCGCGGATTTCAGCCTCGCCAATCATGTCCTTCGTCTGCTCCGTCTGCGGAACATGCAGGCTCACGATATCCGACTGGGCGAGAAGCTCATTGAGCGTGGCAACCGGTGTGGCATTGCCATGCGGAAGCTTGTCCACCGTATCGTAATAAATCACGCGCAGGCCAAAAGCCTCTGCCAGCACTGAAAGCTGCGAGCCGATTGAGCCGTAGCCCACGATGCCGAGCGTCTTGCCGCGCACTTCCCACGCGTTCACAGCCGATTTGTCCCAGCCGCCTGCGTGGCATTGCTCGGAGCGTGAGGGGATACGACGCAGCAGCATGACGATCTCGCCCATGACGAGTTCGGCTACAGAGCGCGTGTTGCTGAAAGGAGCGTTGAAAACCGGAATACCTGCCATGCGTGCCGCGTTGAGATCGACCTGGTTGGTGCCAATGCAGAAGCAGCCGATTGCCATGAGGCGGTCGGCCGCCTCGATCACGGGGGCAGTGAGCTGTGTCCGTGAGCGGATGCCCACCATATGCACACCCTTGAGCGCTTCTGCCAGGGCCTCGCCCTCGAGCGCGGTCTTGAGGCACGTTACCTGCTTGTAGCCCTGCGCGGCGAGATGCTGGGCAGCGCTTTCATGAATACCTTCGAGCAGAAGGATGCGAATGCGGTCTTTGGGGAGAGAAAACGAGGCTTCCATGTCGGCTCCTGTCAGCAGCGCAAATCCGAAACGCGGTGCTAGCTCATACGTGGTTCAGGGGGAAGGGCGAAGGCTCGCGATGACCTCGGGCAGAAGAGCCCTGTCACCACAGGCCAGAACGGTGCCGTCGCTCTCAAGCGTGAGGGGCGCGCCCTGCCAGTCCGTCACAATGCCGCCTGCGCCGTTCACAACGGGAACCAGAGCAGCCCAGTCCCACGGTTTCATGGTACATTCCGCAATCAGGTCAATCTGCCCGAGTGCCAGCAGGCCATAACCATAGGCATCGCCACCCCAGCTTGTGCGCCGTGTGGCTCTCTTGAGCTGTGCGAAACGCTGGTCATAAGGGGCGATGAGCATATCGGGCGAGGTGCAGGACAGTTCGGCCGCACCAAGCGTCGGGCAATTCCGGGTGCCTGCAATGCCGGGAAGCGTAGCGGATTCAAAGAGGGTTTCGCGCCCGGCAACGCCAATCCAGCGCTCACGGGTGAAGGGCTGATCGATCACACCCAGCACAGGCGTGCCCTTGTGGAACAGGGCAATGAGTGTCGCAAAACTCGGCCTGCCGGTGATGAAGGCGCGCGTGCCATCAATGGGGTCCAGCACCCATATGTAATCCCCCTCATCACCGGAAAACCCATACTCCTCGCCTAGAATGGCATGGTCGGGATGGGCCTGCCTGATGAGATCGCGCATGGCAGATTCTGCCTCGCGATCTGCGCGTGTGACGGGAGATTCATCGCTCTTGTCATCCACATCCAGACCAGCGCGGAAATGGGGTGTGACCGCCCGACCCGCACGATCGGCACAGAGCCGTGCTGTTTGCAGGCAGGCATCGAGATCGGGCGGAAGCGTCATGGCTGTAACTCACAATCCGTAAATCAGCCCCGGGCGGGCGGGGCAGCGTCGTGCAATCAGAAGGCATATCCGGCAGTGTGGCCCCGATCGCAAGGGCACATGGGGCCCGAACGACAGTATCGGACCGAAAAACAGAATTTTCAGCCATGATGGCGATGAATCGGTACGGGCTGACGCAATGAAAACGCGCAGCCTGCAAGGAAAGATTGACGCGTCATGGGGGGTGCGGCATGTCTGGCCTCGCGCTGCGGCCCCTCACAAGACAAGCGGAAAGCCTGCCTCATTCCCATGAATCCCATCATCGTCATTCCATCGCGTCTCGCCTCGACGCGCTTGCCAAACAAGCCGCTGGCAGAGATCGACGGCAAGCCCATGATCCTACAGGTGGCGTTACGGGCGCTCGCATCAGGCCTTGGCCCTGTGCTTGTTGCCTCTGGCGATCAGGCCATTCTCGATGCCCTGTCTGGCCATGATGTGGCAGGCGTCCTGACCGATCCGGCCCTGCCCAGCGGGTCTGACCGCGTTCATGCTGCCCTGCAAAGCCATGATCCGGAGGGGCGTCATGATGTGGTGATCAATCTGCAGGGTGATCTGCCTCTGATTGCGCCGCACAGCCTGTCCGCCGCCTTGCACCCGGTGGCTGAAGGTTTCGATATTGGTACGCTGGTTGCACCGGTGGAGACAGAGGAAGAGGCGCGACGGGCCTCCGTCGTCAAGGCTGCCTGCGCTTTCGCGCCGGGTGCAAGCGTAGCGCGTGCGCTTTATTTCTCCCGGCAGCCGATCCCCTGGGGTGACGGCCCGCTCTGGCATCATGTCGGGGTCTATGCCTGGCGGCGTGAGGCGCTGGCGCGGTTCGTGGGGCTGGCGCCTTCGCCTCTCGAGCGCCGTGAGTCGCTTGAGCAATTGCGGGCGCTTGAGGCGGGTATGAGCATTGGCTGCGCTTCTATTGCCGAGGCACCGCTCGGGGTCGATACGCCCGAGGATCTTGTGCGCATACGTAAGGTGCTTTCAGCATGACCCACATAATTGCTTTTCAGGGGCGTCCCGGCGCTTATTCCGATCTTGCCTGCCGCACGGCGCGACCGGGCTGGAAAACCCTGCCATGCCCCAGCTTTCAGGCGGCGATCGATGCCGTGCGCGAGGGACGGGCAACGCTTGGCATGCTGGCTTGCGAAAATTCGCTCGCGGGCCGTGTTCCCGAGATTCATGCACTTTTGCCCGAAGCCGGTCTGCCGATCATTGGCGAGCATTTCCAGCGCGTGGAACACTGCCTGATTGCCTTGCCCGGCACCAGGATCGAGGAAGTGAAGCGGGTTCATACCCACCCGGTGGCGCTGGGGCAGATCAGGAACCTGATCCGTGAGCTTGGTGTCGAGGCCTGCTCGGCCTTCGATACGGCGGGGGCGGCAGAGATGGTCGTCAAATGGCAGTCCCGCGAGGACGCCGCCATCGCGTCATCACTGGCTGCCGAACTCAACGGCCTTGAGGTCTTACGGGCCAATGTCGAGGACGCTGCGCATAACACGACGCGGTTCTATCTGGTGGCGCGACAGGCTGCCTGGCCCTCGCCGCAGGATGAACGCGTGATCACGACGCTTGTGTTTCGTGTGCTCAACCGGGCTGGTGCGCTTTATGAGGCTCTGGGTGGGTTCGCCGCAAATGGTGTCAACATGACGCGTCTCGAAAGCTATATGAGCCCCGGCACACTGACGGCGACAGGCTTTCTGCTGGATGTGGAAGGGCATCCCGAGCAGGAGGCGTTGGGCAGGGCTTTGGCGGTATTGCGGGGATGCAGCGAGAAAATTGCCATACTTGGCGTTTATCCCGCGAGTCCCTCCCGTTATCCGGGGTAGCGCACAGGGGCAGGGCTTCCACGCGATATCCATTTGACAGGGGCGGCAGGAGTTCTATTTAGCAGCAGGTTCTAAAAACGGGGCAGGTGAACAGGCATGGCACGGAACAAGGATTTCAAAGGGTCTCTGACCGCGCTGCTGACCCCGTTTCGTGAAGATGGCACGGTTGATCTTGCGGCTCTCGGTCGCTTTATCGACTGGCAGATTGATGAAGGGACGGCGGGACTTATCCCCGCCGGCACAACGGGCGAGAGCCCGACTCTGACCCATGATGAGCATGCGCTTGTTGTCGCCCATACCGTCAAGGTGTCGGGGGGGCGCGTGCCGGTCATGGCCGGTGCGGGGTCGAACAGCACGCATGAGGCGATCGGCATGGCACGCCATGCGAAGGCCGTCGGTGCTGACGCCCTGCTCGTGGTGGCACCCTATTACAACAAGCCGACCCAGGAAGGCCTGTACCAGCATTTCATGCTGGTTGCCGATGCGACCGATCTGCCGCTCTATGTCTATAATGTGCCTGGTCGCTCCGTGGTCGAAGTTCTGCCGGAGACGATGGCGCGCTTGGCGCAGCACCCGAATATTGTCGGGACAAAGGATGCGACGGCCAATCTGTCGCGTCCGCTTCAGCTCCGAGCGCTGCTTGGCGATGCGCCATTTACCCAGCTGACGGGTGATGACGGCACGACGGTTTCCTTCCTTGCCGCGGGTGGTACGGGCTGCATCAGCGTCACAGCCAATATCGCACCCCGACTCTGTGCGGATATGCACCAAGCATGGCAGGCGGGTGACGTGGCAAAGGCGATGCAGATCCAGCAGCGTCTGACCCCCCTTCACGACGCGATGTTCTGCGAGAGCAATCCGGGGCCAGTAAAATACGCAGCGTCACGTTTGGGGCTATGCACCCCGACCGTACGTTTGCCCCTGTGTGAACCCAGCGCGGCCTCCCGCGCTGTGATTGACGCGGCTTTGGAAAAAACCGGCCTGTCAGGATAAATTGTGGCTGAAAAAAAGAAATCCGGTCTGATCTCGCACGGCATTGCTGCGCAGAACAGAAAAGGCCGGTTCAATTATACAATCCTCGAAACCGTCGAGGCGGGTCTCGTTCTCAAGGGACCAGAGGTGAAGAGCCTTCGTATGGGTCGCGCAGCGATCAACGAAGCCTATGCCGGAGAGCGGGACGGCGAGATCTGGCTGTTCAATTCCTATATCCCTGAATATCAGGGCGGGGTGCTCTCCCGTTTTGACACGCGCGCACCGCGCAAGCTGCTCTTGCACAAGAAGCAGGTTGCCCATTTGCTTGGTGCCGTCTCGCGGGCAGGGGCTTCGCTCGTTCCGCTGGACGTTCATTTCAATGCCCGTGGACGTGCCAAGCTGACACTTGGCCTCGGTCAGGGGCGTAAGAAAGAGGACAAGCGCCACGCTATTGCCGAGCGGGACTGGCAGCGTGACAAGGCCCGTTTGCTTCGAAGCAAGGGCAAGGATTACTGAATAAGTTCCTTGCGGGCTAGCCCTTGCTGACGCGATGTGGCTCAGGCATGCCCGGATGGTGGGCATAGACAGGAAATCAGGGAAAGGGCTGCATCCAGGCAGCCCTTTTTTGTTTGTCGATACACTCAGCCGACAATATTGAGTGCAGCTATAAAGCCCATTATGTGGTTCTAGGGGAGGCTCGAGGCGAGCGCCGGGATATCTGCCACGAATTTCCATCTCTCAAGGCCAAAAAAAACCCGGCACAAGGCCGGGTTTTTTCTGGATCAGATGATCACTCAGGCGATGTTGATATCGGCTGCTTCCGGACCCTTCTGGCCCTGCACAACCTTCACATCGACTGCCTGGCCCTCATTGAGGCCGGAAAGGCCCGAGCGCTCGAGAGCCGAGGCGTGGATGAAGATGTCCTTGCCACCGTTTTCCGGCGTGATGAAGCCGAAGCCCTTCGTGGCGTTGTACCACTTCACGATACCGCGCAGATCCTGAGCGTGTGACAGGTCGGGAGCCGGGCGAGCAGGACGACCGCCACCGAAAGCCGGACGCGGGCCAGCGGGGTTGAAAGCAGCGCGCGGGCGCGGTGCTTCTGCCGTGCTGGTGTCGACGTTGAGCACCTCAGCGACCTGACGGCCTTTCGGGCCCTGGCCGATGCGGACGTTCAGCGTCGTGCCCGGGTTGACGCTCGTGTGGCCAGCCGTGGAGAGGGCATTTGCATGGAGGAAAACGTCGCCTGATCCATCAGCGAGCTCAACAAAGCCGAAGCCCTTCTCGCTATTGAACCATTTAACACTGGCGCCCACTTCCGGGCCTGACGCCAGAACCTGTGGGCCGCCCGAAGGGGGACGACGATTTTGCATCCCGCCACGGTCACCGAAGGAGGGGGTCATGAAATCGTCGTCGAATCCGCCGCGGCGCGGGGAACGTGGGCTGCGGTCGGTACGGTTGCTTCTCAACGGTCTAATCCCGAGATCTGTGCGGTGATCCATCATACTGAGAATCACCAGTGGAGTAAGTCGAAACGGTGTGCACGGGCCTGCCGGCTGGTGCGAAGCGGGCGATGTCCACAAGGGGTTTCGGGTAGACCCTAACACGGTTTTTTCCGGTTATGCCACCAGAAAACGTGGCCTGATTACCACGATCTTCTTTATATCGCGTTTTTATGAGGGGATAGTCTTCGCGTTACCGGCTGTCACTGTTTCCTGTTACGTGAAATCGGCTATGGTGGTCGCCTGTTATTTCGGAAGGGGATGGATTTGCGCTGTTCAAAGTCGCGCTGGCCGGGCGCCAGACAGGTCCGGGCTGGATCGCTCTCGGTTCTCGGGCTCGCTGTGATGGGTGCAACGGCTCACGCCACCCCCAAACAGGACCCTTATGGCACCTGGACACTCCAGGGCGAGAATGACGCGGTTTCCACTTTGAAGGGAACCTCTGACCAGTATTATACGTCGGGGCTGCGTTTCAACTGGACATCGGGCACGGATAATCTGCCTAAGCCTTTCGCTGACGTGAACCGCTTCCTGCTTGGTGATGGCGTACAGCGCGTAAGCCTTGGTGTGCAGCAGCTCATCTTCACCCCGCGCGATACACAGACTGCTCAGCCGGCTTCGGGCGATCGTCCCTATTCGAGCCTGCTGCTTGGCACAGTCAACTTCATCAACGACACCGACCTTTCGCGTAGCGTTGCTGGCATCCAGTTCGGTGTGATGGGCCCGGCAGGCCTTGGGCGTCAGTTGCAGAACGGTTTCCACGGCGCCATTGGTGATACGAAAAATCTCGGCTGGCATACCCAGCTCCAGAACCAGCCGATCTTTCAGATCCAGGCTGGGCGTATCTGGCGTCTACCGGTTGTGAATCTCTATGGAATCAGTGCTGATGTGCTGCCGGCCATTTCAGGGGCCGCTGGTGACTATCGTACCTACGCCGATGCAGCCGGAACATTCCGTATCGGTCAGGGACTGGACAGCGATTTCGGCAATGCGACGATCGGGCCGGGCCTTGATGGCACGGATGCCTTTGTCGCGACACGTCCTGTCGCATGGTACCTGTATGGTGGTGTGGAGGGGCAGGCGGTTGCCTATGACTCGACATTGCAGGGCAATACGCTGCGCGACAACTCGCCTCATGTGAGCAAGACCTGGGATGTTGGCATGATCCATGCTGGCCTCGCCGTAATGTGGCACGGTGTGCGCCTGTCCTACAGCCAGAACTGGCAGACTGCCCAGTTCAAGACGGCAAAGGCGGGCCTGTTCAACTATGGATCGCTCAAGCTCTCGGTCAAGTTCTGAGCCCGAGCCAACAGAGGCGCTCTGGCTTTTGCCGGGTTGTGCCTGCCTGATTGAAAAAGCCCGTACCGGTCTGTCGCCGATATGGGCTTTTTCAATACCTGACGTCTGCGCTGTCAGTCCGTTTGCGGGTCATGCATCCCGAACGCGCCTGGATCAGAGATAATCTGGCGTCGGGATGCCAAGCAGATAACCCTGGACTTCCTCACATCCATACGAGTCTAGAAAGGCCATCTGACGCTCGGTCTCCACGCCCTTGGCACAGCATGAAATCCCGAGTCGACGGGCCATCTGGATTGTCTGCCCCATCACCTCATTGACCCGGCGATCGTCGTTGAGGCGAAGCATGAAAGAGCGGTCGAACTTGATCTGATCGACCGGAAAATTTGCCAGCCTTTCGAGCGATGAATAGCCAGCCCCGAAATCGTCCAAAGCGACATGGACACCGAGTGCCCGGAGGCGGGAGAGCTCCTGATAGGCAATGTCACGTGGGCCAAAAGAACGCTTCTCGGATAGCTCGATCTGCAGACGTTCGGGAGGGAGGCCAGTTTCCTGCAGGATCGTTTCCACCATCCCCGAGAGCAGACGGCGTGCAAGCCATGTCGGGGAAATATTGACGCATACGCGAAGCGGGTGGCTCCAGGATACTGCCGCCTCGCAGGCCTTTTTCAGGCTCCATTGGTCGATCTTTTCAATCATGCCGCCGTTTTCGGCGCATTGGATGAAAATATCGGGTGGGATCTGGCCAACGCCAGGGCGCTCCCAACGCAGTAGCGCCTCGAGGGCCACAACGGTCTGGCTGCCGGGAGCAATGATCGGCATCCAGTTCAGGGAGAGTTCGCCGCGCTCCACAGCGTTCATCAGATCTCGTTCGAGGCCCGATGTGCCAAGAAGCGCCGCAGTGCCTGATGACGTCGCGCGTCTTTCATGTGCGCCGCCATTCTGTCGTATGTCGCTTATGGCAGCATCTACTGCCTGCAACAGGGCGGCAGCATTACTGCCATCATCCGGGAACAAGGCCCATCCGATCGAGAAGGAAGGCTGGACTTCTCCGCGGTCAATCAGGATCGTCGGTGAGAGGGCCTGACGGATACTGGTGATGAGCGTACGTGTCGTGACCAGGGAAAGGCCAGGTGGTGAAACGACAAGGATGTTGCCGCCTCCTGCATAGGCAAGATAGGCCTGGCCGGGCAAAATAGCCTGGATGCGCTCGATGCTCTCGTCAATGACCCGGTTGGATGTTTCCCAGCCATAGCGCAGATTAAGCGCATTGAGATGGTCAAGATCAATCTCCAGCACCGAGAAGCTGGTCTTGCGGCGTTCAGCGGACAAGATGTCGATCAGCCTGCCGATATGTGCCGCGCAGAGGCTGCGGTCGGGCAGGTCGCGGCGACGTGTCTGAAGGGTCTGATTGGCAAGGATTGTTCTTGCACAGACCGCCAGATAAGGGGCAAGCTCGCGGAGTTCTCTTTCGGATCCCGCAAGTGGAACATGGGCCAGGAGCGTCAGATCATTCTCGAGCGCGATACCCAACTCGATCATTGTATCGGTTCTCTTGAGATGGAGCGAGCCCGTAGCGTTGCAAACGGCCCTTACACACTCAGCCGTGACTTCCGAGGCGATACTGCCGTCACTGGCAATCTCGATCAGGTCTCCGGCTCTGTCGAAACCACATATGCAGACAGACGATGCGCCCAGCAGCCTGCGCGCGATTTCAAGTATCGCGAGGTGTGGTTCGGGCTGATGGATCGGTGACATATCGCCTCTCTTTGACGGGATAAAGATGGTTATGAAATACAATGACGATTTGGGCAAGTCTGGCATTGTTCAATAGTCAAAATGGACTTGGTAACATTTCAAAACGTTAAACAAGTATTTCGACGGGTGACTAGTGTCGTCACTATCCGGCTCGATTTATCCTGTTCGAATCATCTCGATCAAATATCTTGAGAAGCCTCTGTAATTCTGGAGCTGTTTTGCCGGGTTCAGATAATTTAAATGTGATCGTCTTGGCTCCCCGATGCGCCTCATTCAGCAGTGACTCTGCATCGACCCCTTCGGTCAACCTGAAAAGGGGCAGGCCTGACTGTCTGCTGCCGGTCAGGTCGCCGCCGCCGCGCAATCTGAAATCACGTTCAGCTATAATGAAGCCGTCCTCCGTTTCCCGCAGCAGGGCGAGGCGTTCCTTGCCGGTGGCACCGGTTGCGCCATCATCATAGATCAGCAGACAGAACGAGGATGCCGCGCCACGCCCGACGCGGCCGCGCAGCTGATGCAACTGGGCAAGCCCGAACCGCTCGGCATGCTCGATGACCATGACGGAGGCATTGGGGATATCGACACCCACCTCGATAACCGTCGTTGCCACCAGCACCCGCGTCTCGCCCAGTCGAAAACGGTCGAGTTCAGCCTGTCTCTGCGTGATTTCCTGCCTGCCATGAGCCAGTCCGACCGGTGCGGTCAGGCGTTGTGAAAGATCGGCCCATCGTGCTTCGGCCGCGGCCACGTCGAGCACCTCGCTTTCTTCCACCAGCGGACAGACCCAGAAGATCTGTGCCCCTCGTTCGACAATCCGTCGGATCCCGCCAATGACGTCATCGAGCGTTGAGAGAGGATGCAGCGATGTCTGTATGGGTTTGCGTCCCGGTGGCTTCTCGTCCAGGCGGCTTACGCTGAGATCCCCCCATTGAGTGAGAAGCAGCGTGCGCGGGATGGGGGTGGCCGTCATAACAAGGATATCCGTACGGTCACCCTTTCCCCCCAGCATGGCGCGCTGCTGCACCCCAAAGCGATGCTGCTCATCGATGACGGCAAGGCCCAGATCGTGAAACACCACGGCCTCCTGAAACAGGGCATGGGTGCCGATGACGAGTCGTGCCGTGCCATCGGCAATGGCCTTGAGCGCAATTGAGCGCGCCTTACCCTTCACGCTGCCGGACAGATAGACGCAGGCGACACCCGACAGGCGCGACAGGGTCTCATAATGCTGGCTCGCCAGAATCTCGGTTGGGGCCATGAGGGCCGCCTGCGCCCCGGCCTCAACGGCACGAAGCATGGCCATCAGCGCGACGAGCGTCTTGCCTGCGCCAACGTCGCCTTGCAGCAGGCGCATCATGGGCACAGGTGCGGTCATATCCGCATCAATCTCGGCCAGAGCCCGTGTCTGCGCGCCGGTCATGACATGGCCGAACCGGGCCAGAGCGGCCTCGCGTAGGGTACCGTCACCTGTCAGGGCCCGTCCCGGGAGAATACGCGCTTCCTGACGCGCGAGCGCAAGGGAAAGCTGATCGGCGAGACATTCATCGAATGCCAGCCGTTCGCGCGCCATCAGGGCCAGGCGCGACCAGTGACGGTCTGGCTCGGCTCTGGGGCGGTGCAGAATTTCGAGCGCCTCGTGAAAGGGCGGCCAGTCATGGCGCGCGAGAACTTCCGTGGGAATCCACTCCGGCAATGGCGGCAGAAGATCGAGCGCCTTGTGCATGGCGCGACGCATGACGGATGGAAACAGGCCAGCGGTCAGCGGCCAGACCGGGTCGATGGCGGGGATGGTGTCATGGCGCAGCCAGTTCACCATGTAATCCGGGTGCGGCATCGTAAGCGACAGACCGTAGCGCTCAAGCTTGCCCGAGACGGCGAGTTCGTCACCCGGTGCAACGGAGCGGACGAATGCCTGATGAAAGAACAGAATCTCCACCTCATCGGTGTCATCGGTCGCACGGATGCGAAAGGGCTGGCGGGCGCGGCTGGGCTGGACGATGTCGAGCACACGCAGCCGGGCGGTCAGTGTCGCGCCGGGCATCAGCTGCTCGCGGGCCTCACGCAGGGTCATGATCGTGCGTCGGTCGACGTAGCTGCTGGGCAGGGTGAAAAGAAGGTCCATGACCCTGTTGCCACCGGCAACCTTGCGCAGCAGCCCGTCATAACGGGGGCCAATGCCGGGCAGGGTGGCGAGGGGCGCCAGAAGCGGGGTGATCGGCGATAGCTCTGGAGACATGACCTTCATGGAACATGGGCTGACATCGGGAGTTTCACAGGCTATAGGATAGAACCGTCATGGAACAAAACGAAACCATCGCCTGGCAGCACGCCTGCATTGTGGCGCGCGTGCTTTGGATTTCTGTATGACCGATACCCCCAACCGGCCGACCCTCTGGGGCGTGCCGGAGGCCTATACGGCCTTTCTCCTGCGTCGACGCCTGAGCGAGCATGACGGCCCGCTCATCCATGTGGCGCGCGACGATGCCGCTGTTGCCGCGCTGGCTGACATGCTGGCCTATGTCGAGCCCGGCGTGAGCGTATTGCGCTTCCCCGCCTGGGATTGCCTTCCCTATGACCGTGTCTCGCCCAATCCGGCCCTGACAGCGGAGCGTGCTGCAACGCTGACGCGTCTGCTGGAACCCGCTGGGGCGACGCGACGCATCGTGCTGACCACGGTCCATGCCCTTGTTCAGCGCGTACCGCCACGCGATGCGTTCCGTAACCAGGCTATTTCCGTCAAGAAGGGCGAGGCCCTCGATCAGGCCATGCTGATCGATCTGCTGGTCGCGAGCGGTTACACGCGAACCGATACGGTGATGGAGGCCGGCGAGTTTGCCACACGCGGGGGCATTTTCGATCTGTTCCCCGCCGGCGAGAGCGAGCCGATCCGCCTCGATCTGTTCGGCGATGAGGTCGATCATATCAGGCGCTTCGATGTGTCGAGCCAGCGCTCGACCGACACGCTGGACGCTTTCAACCTCCGCCCCGTCTCCGAATATGCGTTGAGCCCCGAAGCCATAAGCCGCTTCCGCTCCGCCTGGCGCGATCTTTTCGGGCCATCCTCGGCTTCGGATGTGCTGTACGAAAACGTTTCCGAGGGAAGGCGTTTTCCGGGGCTAGAACACTACATTCCGCTTTTCCATGAGCATATGGATACGCTGGTCGATTATCTGCCCGATGCATCGATCAGCATGGACCATCAGGTGCCGGATATTCTCTCGGCCCGTCTGGAAATGATTGCCGATCACTTCGAGGCCAGAAAGGCTCCTGCGCGTGAGGGAGAGGCCATCTATCGGGCATTGCCTTCGCACCTGCTTTATCTCAATCGCTCGGGCTGGGACGCCATGCTGGCCCGTGTGCCGAGCATTGCCCTCAATCCTTTTGCCAAGCCCGATACGGTCCAGGGCATGGATGCCGGGGGCAGGCCGGGCCCCATTTTCGTCCGTGGCAAGGATGGTACGCGTGAAGGGGCTTTCGATGCCCTGCGCACCCAGCTTGAGGCATGGGAGAAAGCCGGACGGCGCTGCTACGTGACGGCATGGACCAAGGGCTCGCGCGAGCGCATTGCCTCGCTGCTTAAGGAGCACAAATTCACCACCGAGTCCCATGATAGCTGGGCTTCGGCGGCGGGGATCTCGCCGGGAACGGTCGGGCTCATTGTGCTCGGGCTTGAACGCGGCTTTGTGGCGGACCGCATGGCGTTCATCTCCGAGCAGGACCTGCTGGGTGAGCGGATCGCCCGTCCGCCCCGTCGCAAGCGCCGGGCCGAGCAGTTCATTACCGAGGCGTCTGAAATTGCTGAAGGAGATCTGGTCGTTCATGCTGATTACGGCATCGGGCGCTATGAGGGGCTGGAAACGGTCAGCGATGGCGTGGCGCCTCATGATTGCTTGCGTCTGCTCTATGACGGGGCCCAAAAGCTTTTCCTGCCGGTCGAGAATATCGAGCTTCTGAGCCGCTTTGGTTCGGAGCAGGGCGGTGTGGCGCTGGACAAGCTGGGCGGCCAGGCCTGGCAAGCCCGCAAGGCCAAGATGAAGGAGCGCATTCGCGACATGGCGGGCGAGCTGATACGCACCGCCGCCGGTCGCGCCATGAAGGAAGCGCCGTCGCTCATCCCTGCCGAAGGGATGTGGGATGAATTCTGTGCCCGCTTCCCCTTCGTCGAGACAGAGGACCAGTCACGCGCCATTGCCGATGTGCTGGAGGACCTGACCTCCGGGCGCCCCATGGATCGTCTGGTCTGTGGCGATGTCGGCTTTGGCAAGACGGAGGTGGCCCTGCGTGCGGCTTTCGTGGCGGCGTTGTCGGGTGTGCAGGTGGCCGTGGTCGTTCCCACCACGCTGCTCGCACGTCAGCATTTCCGCAGTTTCTCGACCCGGTTCGAGGGTTTTCCTGTCCGTATTGCCCAGTTGTCCCGCCTCGTGACGGCCAAGGAGGCTGCCGAGACGCGACGCGCGCTGGAAGAAGGACAGGTCGATATTGTGGTCGGCACGCACGCGCTGATCGCCAAATCGGTCAATTTTGCCAATCTGGGCCTGCTGATCATTGATGAGGAGCAGCATTTTGGCGTGGCGCATAAGGAGCGTCTCAAGTCCATGCGCGAGGATGTGCATGTGCTTACACTTTCTGCCACGCCCTTGCCGCGCACCTTGCAGCTCTCGCTGACAGGCGTGCGCGAGATGAGTCTTATCGCGACACCGCCGACGGACCGGCTTGCCGTACGGACCTTCATCACACCGTTTGACAGTGTGATGATCCGCGAGGCGATTCAGCGCGAGCGTTTTCGTGGCGGGCAGGTTTTCTGCGTCGTGCCGCGTATTGAGGATATGGACCGCATGGCAGACCGCCTGCGTGACATCGTGCCCGATGCAAAAACCGTTCAGGCGCATGGTCGTCTGACCCCGGCAGAACTCGAACGCGTCATGACGGAATTTTCCGACGGGCGCTACGATATCCTGCTTTCCACCAATATTGTGGAGAGCGGTCTGGACATGCCTGCGGTGAATACGCTGATCATCCATCGTGCTGACATGTTCGGCCTGGGCCAGCTCTACCAGCTTCGCGGACGCGTGGGACGCGGCAAGCAGCGCGGCTATGCCTATCTCACCTGGCCGCAGAGCCATCGTCTTTCTCCGGCCTCCGAAAAGCGTCTCGAAATCATGCAGACGCTCGACACGCTCGGGGCGGGCTTCACCCTTGCGTCACATGACCTGGATCTGCGCGGCGCGGGGAACCTGCTGGGCGATGAACAGTCGGGTCATATCAAGGAGGTCGGGATCGAGCTCTACCAGCAGATGCTGGAAGATGCCGTCACCACTATGCGCCTGCAGAAGGATCAGAAACGCGCTGAGGACAAGGACTGGACCCCCAACATCATTCTGGGTCTGCCCGTGCTTATCCCCGAAACCTATGTGCGCGACCTTCCTGTTCGGCTGGGTCTCTATCGCCGTATCGCCGGGCTGGAAGGCGAGGCGGAGCTCGACGCAATGCGCGCCGAGCTGGTCGATCGTTTTGGTTCGCTGCCGCAGGAAGTGGAGAACCTGCTTGATGTGGTTGTCATCAAGCGTCTGTGCAGTGCGGCTGGCGTGGATCGGCTTGAGGCCGGCCCCAAGGGCATGGTCATCCAGTTCCGTAATCGGAAGTTCCGCAACCCGATGGGTCTGCTGAAATGGGTGGAACGACACAAGGATCAGGGCGTAAAGCTGCGTCCCGACCAGAAGCTTGCCGTCGTGCGCGAAATGACCAACGCGCAGAGAATCACCATGGCCCGCAAGGTAATGGGGGCGTTGAAGAAGCTGGCTGACAAGGCTGACGCCTGAGTCGCGCTGCGAGGTAAAAGCCGAAGAGAATATTGAGTTCTGGGGGGAGGGCTCGTCTCTTCCCCTCTATCCCCCCCAGAGCGGGGGACGATGAGCGGGGTGGACGCAACTTAATATGCTCTGGTTTGTTCGATTTGTATCGAATGAATGGAGACATATCATGCTTGCACTTGATCTCTCGGGAAAAAAGGCGCTGGTGACCGGGTCGACCGGCGGTATCGGTCTTGCGATTGCAAAGCGTCTGGCAGAGGCCGGCGCCCATGTGATCGTGAATGGGCGTGGCGAGGCACGCACAACCGCGGCCATAGAGGCGATCCGTCAGGAGGTCAGCGATGCCTCTGTGAGCGGATTTGCGGGCGACGTGGCGCAGCCTGAAATTGTCGCCCAGTTGATTGTAGCGCATCCTGAAGTCGATGTGCTGGTCAACAATCTGGGTATTTTCGAGGAAGTCCCGTTTGCCGAGATCAGCGACGCGGAATGGCAGCGGTTTTTCGATATCAATGTCATGAGCGGGGTACGGCTTTCCCGCGCGTATCTGCCGAAAATGGTCGAGCGCAAGGATGGCCGGATTGTCTTTATCTCGAGTGAGTCGGGCCTCAATATCCCGGCAGAGATGATCCATTACGGGTTCAGCAAGGCGGCCCAGATTGCCATTGCCCGCGGCCTTGCCGAGAGCCTGGCCGGGGCCGGCGTGACAATCAACAGTGTGCTGCCGGGCCCCACTCGTACGGAGGGGGTGATGAGCATGATCGACAAGGCTGCCGAGAAATCGGGGCGGTCGGCGCAGGAAGTCGAGGCATCTTTCCTGAAGGAAAACCGACCGACGACGTTGATCAATCGCCTGGCTGATCCGCAGGAAGTCGCCAATATGGTAGCCTATATCTGCTCTCCGCTCGCGTCAGCAACGTCGGGTGCAGCGCTGCGTGTCGAAGGTGGCCTGCTGCGTCACCCCGGCTGATTGCTTTTCCTTTCGTGTCCGGTGAGGCGGGAAGGCCAGTTCTGACCGGGTTATCGTCCCGGATGGCCTCTCCGTAAGCAAGGTAGAGTATCGCTCAGAGATGCTGCCCCTCATGACCTCGCGGCATGGCATCTGTCTGTCAGACGGATAGTGACAAACAGTGGCCCACAGATTTGAAGACGGTCACACTGGCCGTCTTGTGCCTCCGGTCGACCTGGCAATGAGCTCTTCCCTCGCGGGGCGGAGATTCTTCCTCAGTTCACGGGGATCGGGATTGAATTAACCTTGAGCACGCCGCCGCCAAGCGTCAGGTCCCACAGAACCTGATTGCCATCGCGATGCCCCATGAACTGGGCCACAGCGAGCGCGGTCGATACGCCACTTGGCAGGACGGGGCGGATGGTCGCCAGCAGATCGCTCAGGTCCGTGATGGCGACATGCAGTTCGCCTGCACTTGTGGCCGTAGTCCGACCGGGGGTGATCCAGCCATGGCCGTCGAGACGTCCTTTCTCCCACAAGGCCTGAAGGGAGGAGATCGTGATCCTCCCTTCGGGTGATTTTGTGCTGTCGAGCATCTGCTCAGGAATGGTCAGGGTGGTGCTCAGTTTTCCCGGGAGAGCGGAGCCGCCCGGCGCACTGACACCGGAGGCTGCAAAGTTGATATCCACACTCCCCGGTGTCTGGCCTGACCGCAACGTGACATTCACCCGATCAGCCGTATAGCGGTTCTTGCCATCAGATAACGCAATGCCCGTCCAGACGAGTTCAGCCACGGCTCCCTGATGCAAGGCGTCGCGCAGGCTCTTGAGGGCTGGCCTCCCATCGACGCCACGGCACCCGGCGGGAGATCCGTTATGGACCAGCTTGAGCAGACCAAAGGAGATCAGGGCATTGGCATCACGCAGGTTGGGCAGGGTCAAATGGCCTTGCCGGTCCTGCGCCATTACCTGACCAACGCCGAGTGTGGCGCCTCCACCTGAAAGCGCGGCGCTGTAGCCAGACATTGTGAGGCTCGCCGCGCCCATCGTGCGCGATGCGGCCTGAGAGGCCATGCAGGATGCCGGGATGGCATCAGCATGCGCGTGACGGGCGGCCCCTCCCAGAGCGAGGAGGGCGAGAAGGGAGGCTGCGGCATGTTTCATGGGGGCGAGGATGGGGCTGTTCATGCCCTCTTACAACCTGAATTTTACGGCAGGAGTTGGGCGCAGGCTCGTAGCCCGCTAGAAGAGATCACCTGCCTGACAGGCGCAATGCAAACATGGATGAGGAATGGCGATGAGTGGACTGGACCCGCAGGACTGGACCGGGCTGCGTACCCTTGCCCATCGTATGCTCGATGATGTTTTCGATCGGGCCGAGCAGATGGGCGAGGGGCCTGTCTGGCAGCCTATGCCGGCTGCGCTGCGCGCCGGGTTCCGGGCCGAATTGCCGCGCAAGGGGCAGGAGGCGCAGGCGCTTTATGATCGTTTCCTGAGTGATATCCGCCCTTATTCGAATGGCAATCCGCATCCTGGTTTCATGGGGTGGGTTCAGGGCGCGGGTACGCCAATCGGTATTCTTGCCGAGATGCTGGCTGCCAGCCTGAACGATAATTGTGGCGGCCGCGATCATGCTGCCATTGAAGTGGAGCGTCAGGTGATACGCTGGGCCGCCGAGATGGTGGGTATGCCGACCGCTTCGTCTGGTTGTCTCGTCACAGGGTCATCGCTCGCAAACTTCATCGGAATCATCACCGCCAGCCGCGCTGCAATACCGGGGCTACGTCAGACCGGGGTATCGGGCGCAAAGCTCGTTGGTTATGCCGCCGAAACCGCTCATGGCTGTGTGAGCCGCGCTTTCGATATGGCGGGGCTTGGAAGCGACGCCCTGCGCCTCATCCCGGTTGATGAGCTGTACCGCATGGATGACGTGGCTCTGTCACAGCGTATCGCCGAGGATCGTGCGGCAGGGTATCATCCCTTCATCATCATCGGCACGGCGGGCAGTGTGGATTGCGGCGCGGTCGATCCATTGGAGGCCCTCGCTGATATCGCAGCAAAAGAAAAATGCTGGTTTCACGTCGATGGTGCTTTCGGGGCGTTTGCCCGGCTCTCTCCTGAGCACGCTATCATGCTTGATGGCGTCGAAAGAGCCGACAGTCTTGCCCTCGATTTCCATAAATGGGGCCAGGTTCCTTACGACGCAGGTTGTATTCTGGTGCGGGATCCTGCCTTGCATGCGCAGGCATTCGCCCAGTCACTGAGCTATCTCACCCGGGCGGATCGCGGGCTGGCGGGTAATGCCCCCTGGCCCTGCGATTTCGGGCCGGATCTGTCACGCGGGTTTCGGGCGCTCAAGGTCTGGATGACGATCGCTCATTATGGTGCCGACCGCCTGGGGGAAATGGTGGAGGAATGCTGCGCCGTCGCCCGTTATCTGGCTGAGGCCGTGGAGGCGGATGACCGCTTTCTGCTTATGGCCCCTGTTGCCCTGAACATCGTCTGCTTTACAGTGGATGGTCTCGATGACGATGCGATCGATACGCTGGTCAAAGACCTGCACGAGAGCGGCGTAGCTGCACCCTCCACAACGCGTATCGGCGAACAGCTTGTCATACGTGCGGCAATCGTCAACCACCGCACAACACGCGCTACGATCGATACTATGCTTGCCAAAATCCTCGAGCTGGCGGAGTGATGACCGCGGATATGAGGCATCGGCCCCGCCGTCGTGAGCGAGGCCGCCCATAAAGGGCGGTCCACGCCGGGACGGATGATCAGGTTATCGTGCCACGAACAGGTCGGAAAGCTGCTTGATCATGGTTCCGCCAAGCTCTTCCGCATTGGTGAGCGTAACCGAGTTACGGTAATAGCGGGTCACGTCATGGCCGATCCCAATGGCGAGAAGCTCCGTCTCGGGTGAGGCTTCGATACGCGCAATAACCGAGCGCAGATGGTCTTCCAGATAAGAGCTCGGATTGGTCGAGAACGTACTGTCATCAACAGGTGCGCCATCTGAAATCACCATCAGGATACGCCTGTGCTCAGGGCGGCGGCGTAGGCGCTTCCATGCCCAGAGCAACGCCTCACCGTCGATATTCTCCTTGAGCAACCCTTCGCGCAGCATCAGCCCGAGATTGTTGCGGGCCCGGCGCAAGGGGGTATCGGCATCCTTGTAGATAATGTGACGCAGGTCATTCAGGCGGCCCGGATCAGGTGGACGGCCCGCCGCTACCCAGCGCTCCCGGCTCTGGCCGCCTTTCCATGCACGCGTGGTGAAGCCGAGTACTTCCGTCTTGACGCCGCAGCGTTCGAGCGTGCGGGCAAGAATGTCACCACACATGGCGGCAACCGAGATCGGACGACCACGCATCGACCCGGAATTATCGATCAGCAGGGTAACGACCGTGTCGCGAAACTCCGCCTGGCGTTCCGTCTTGTAGGACAGCGACAGGGTGGGATTGGCCACGACGCGCGCCAGCCGTGCCGCGTCCAGTATGCCTTCCTCCTGATCGAACGCCCAGGAACGCTGCTGCTGCGCCATCAGCTTGCGCTGTAGTCGATGCGCCAGACGCGACACTACGCCTTGCAAGCTGCTGAGTTGCTGGTCCAGCTGATGTCTCAGTCGGGCCAGCTCATCCGGGTCGCAGAGATCGGCAGCATCGGCTTCCTCATCAAAGGCGTTGGTAAAGACCTTGTAGGCTGGGGGCGCTGCGCTGGCCTCGGCTTCCTTGCCATTATCATCTTCCAGGGCACCGGCGGGCTGTTCCGCGCCCTCATCCTGAAGCTCGGAATCGCTGGCATCGCGACTGTCGGGCTGCTCGGTCGGTTCCGGCTGGAAGCCATGCGTCTCGCTGTCATCCTGATCCTGCGGCGAAGGATCATCCTCGGGCTGATCGGATTCGGTCTGACTGTCATCATCCTGATCCGGGTCATCTGCCTGGCTCTGATCGTCCGGCTCGGGCTCCTCGGTCAGGTCGAATGCCTTGAAAAGCCCCGAGCAGGCTTCGGCAAAGCGCTGCTGATCCATCTGTGTCGAGGCAAGGCCCGAGAGCGCCCGCTTTGCTTCGGGCGAAAGCGTTTCGCGCCATGCCTTGAGCGCTGGACCCGCCTGAGAGGGAGAAGGCAGTCCTGACAGGGCCTCGCGCACAAGAAGGGGCAGGGCGACATTGGCAGGCATATCGTCGCGCGCGCTCATGCGGGCGTAGCCGTTCTCGCTGCAATCGAGGGCCAGCTTCTGGTTCAGATTGGCCCGCACACCCGCCATGTGACGCGAGCCATAGACCTCGCAACGCACCTGCTCCAGCGCGTCATACAAGGGGCGGGTCTCGGCGCTGTCGGCCTGCTGGGGCAGGGGGGACAGCTCTGAATTGTGGTGCTTCAGTCGCAAGGCAGCTGCGTCGGCAGCGCCACGAACGCGGGTCATTTCCTGAGGCGTGAGCGCCCGGGAGACATAGGGAAGCTGGACGCCCGTACCCGGTTTGGCACTGGCCGACGCCGCAAAGCTGATTTCGGTCTCGGGCTCGCCTGACATTGCCCGCAGCGCAGCGCTCGTGGCGCGGCGGAAGGCGTCCGTGCGCTCACTGCCCGGCAGGGCAAGGTCGTTCTGGTTCCTGTCCGGTGCCTTGGCTCTGGAGGTGGCCATGCGCTCGCCCCCGTCAGGCGTTCAGCGGAGACTGGTTGAAGCAGCGCTGATAGTATTCTGCGACAATGCCGCGCTCAGCCTCATCACATTTATTGAGGAAGGTCAGGCGGAATGCAAAAGCCAGATCGCCAAAAATACGCTCGTTCTCGGCCCAGGTGATGACTGCACGGGGTGACATGACTGTGGAGATATCACCCGCCATGAAACCGGCACGGGTCAGGTTCGCGAGCGCGACCATGCTTTCGAGACGCGTTGTGATGGCGGGCTCATTACCAAGGCCCAGTTTGGCGCGCACGATCCCGACTTCCTGATCAAGCGGCAGGTAGTTGAGCGAGGCAACAATATTCCAGCGATCCATCTGCCCCTGATTGATCTGCTGTGTGCCATGATACAGCCCGGTCGTGTCACCCAGACCCACCGTGTTTGCGGTGGCAAAGAGCCGGAACCCGGCATGGGGGCGTATCACGCGATTCTGGTCGAGCAGGGTCAGGTGGCCTTCGGCTTCAAGCACACGCTGGATGACGAACATGACGTCCGGACGACCGGCATCGTACTCATCAAAAATCAAGGCGACAGGGTGCTGCAGACACCACGGCAGGAGACCCTCGCGGAATTCGGTGATCTGCTTGCCATCACGTAGGACGATGGCATCCTTGCCGATCAGGTCGATACGCGAAATATGGCTATCCAGATTGATACGGACTGTGGGCCAGTTCAGCCGAGCCGCAATCTGCTCGATATGGGATGATTTACCTGTACCATGGAAGCCCTGCACCATGACGCGACGGTTATTGGCAAAGCCCGCCAGAATGGCCCGCGTCGTGTCGCAGTCGAACTGGTAGCTCGGATCGATATCGGGCACATGCTCGGTCCGGATCGAGAAAGCAGGCACTTCCATGTCGCATTCGATCTTGAACACGTCACGCGCTGAGACGATCCGGTCCGGCGCGCCAAGAACATGAGTCGGCACCGCGTTCTGTTCGGCAGTGACAACCGTTTCCGGTGCATCGATGGAGGCGAGATCGCTCATGGTTTCAATCCGTCTTTCACTCAGTCATGTCAGGTTCCGGCCAAGGATATGGTCATGTTTCCTCACAAGGCCAGAGGGAAACGCGCAATAATCGGTCCTACAGGCTGATCAGATGGGCGCGAATCGTACTATAGGCCACGCTCACCGTCTTGAATCTGTCCTCTGCGGCGGGGTCTCCGGCATTGGTATCGGGATGATGCTTGCGAGCCAGTTCCTTGTACCGCGTCTTGAGAGCCTCGATCGTTACGGGCCAATCGAGCGCGAGCGCACGGAGATGGTCGCGCAGGGGCGGGGGCGCGGCCTCGCGGGCGGCATTGTGCCGCTGCCGGGCGGCCTGAGCACGCCGCGCGCGTGTGGAAGAAAGAATATCCAGCGGATCGAGAACCTCTTCCTCGTCGAAATTCTGTCCACCTCGTGTGCCCAGTTTCCATGAGGGGCGCTGCCATGAGATGTCGGCTCGAAGCTGCGCCTCGATCTGGCCCGGTGTCATGCCTTTATAGAAGTCCCATCGCGCATTGTATTGACGGACGTGCTCTAGGCAGAACCAGAAATATTGCCTGAGTTGCGTACGGTCCTTGGGCGCACGATATCCCGCATGCTCGGTGCAGCCGGGCATGTCGCAGTAACGCTCGGGCGCGTCGGGGTCCGGGTCGAAGGCCCTGTGTCGTGTGGATTTGCGCTGCATGATCGGGTTTATGTGCGTTGTAAGGCACATTGATGCAAGGAGGGAGTGGAGATGACCGAGTTGAAGGAACGCGCAGCCCGCATGAGCCGGCAGTTGCAGGACGCTTTGGCACCCGCAGAGTTGACCATTCGTGACGACAGCAAGCGCCACGCCCATCACGCCGGACGCAATGGAGTCGAGGGTGACGAGACCCATTTCACCATGACGATTGTCAGCCCCCGCTTTGCTGGCATGAACCGCGTAGCACGGCATCGCCTCATCAATGATATGCTCAAGCCGGAATTCGAGAGCGGCTTGCACGCACTCTCGCTCAAGCTGCACGCGCCGGAGGAGGTATGACGGTGCGGCGCAGCCTCGCGGCAACAGGCCTTGCCATGGCTCTGGCCGGATGCGCCGTCAGCGGGACTGATGGCCTGACGGCGCAGCAAAAGGCGCAGGTGAAGCGTGTTGAGGTCTGTCTGAATGATCCGACCCCGGTTGAGGGCAGTTTCATCCAGCATGGGCCACAACAGAATGGCGGGGCAGGGCATTTTCGCTACGCCCCGGGCTCGCTTGGGCTGGACTACACTATTCCCCACGCCATGACCTTGCGTGCAAGTGGCGCCCATCTCGTCCTCGACGATTCGCAGACGGGTGCGGTGACGCGTCTCAACCTCGCACGCAACCCGCTCGGTTTGCTGCTCCATGTCCCCGTGCGCTTCGATGGCAAGATACGTGTCACCGATATCCAGACTGCACCGGGGGCGAGCCAGATTTCGCTCGCCCAGGCGGATAATCCCTCCCAGGGGTTGCTGACCCTGCGCTTTCTCGATCAGGGCAACCGGCTGCAGCTTTCATCGCTCGATGGTGTCGATGCGCGCGGCAACCGGATCCTGATCCAGCTTTCTGATGTTTCTCAGGGTAGCGACGTCACCGGTCAGTCAGCCAGCATTGGTGTGGCGCCGAAGAACTGAGGCCAGCAGGTGAGCAGGGCCTGATCGAGATCCCCCATGGTCAGGTCCGGGTTGAAGCGTCTGATGCTCGTAACGCCAAACTCACGAATGCCGCATGGCACGATGCCCGAAAAATCATCGAGGTCAGGGTCGAAATTGATGGCAACCCCATGCCACGATACCCAGCGGCTCACCCTGATGCCGAGTGCCGCAATCTTCGTTTCCTCACCTGTGATGGGGTCATTGGTCCATACCCCGATTCGACCGCACTCGGTTCGGCTCTTTATGCCAAGCTGGGCAAGGCTCGCGATTATCCAGCGTTCAAGACCCTGAACGAATGCGCGAAGATCGCGCGGCGGGGTGGGGCCGTGTGGCTGTTGCAGATCCAGCATGGTGTAGATGATTCGCTGGCCGGGGCCATGATAGGTCCATTGTCCGCCGCGACCGGCTTCAAAGGTTGGCAGGCCCTCGGGGTTGATAAGGTCGGTCGTCTTGGCCGAGGTGCCGGCCGTGTAAAGGCGTGGATGCTCGAGGAACCACAGCAGTTCGCTTGCCTCTCCGGTTCGTATGGCAGTGGCTCTCTGCTGCATGGTCTCAAGCGCGGTTTCATACGAAACCAGCCCTTTCTCGAATTTCGTCGAGATTTTCTCAAAAATCGTCTCATGGACGATTGCCTGGTCATCAGTCATCGGCTATAGCCCCCTTCACACGAGCGGTATCGCCCAGAGCGGCCCGCTTGTCACGATGCGGTCGTGGCGGAATGGTAGACGCGCAAGCTTGAGGTGCTTGTGGGGGCAACCCCGTGGAAGTTCGAGTCTTCTCGACCGCACCAGATGAACTGGTAGCATCCCCTTCGGGGGATGCCAGTTCCACAAAAATCCCCTTTGCAAGAACATTGAAAAATCTTCGGTAACGGAGTGAACTTTCATTAATGATCCGAATTAATCTCTGGTGTCATTTGTGAAATTTTGTGCGCGCGCCATCACTTTGCCGAACTTGCCGTGTATCACCCGGTTTCAGGCAGCCAGTCATCGTGTAGGCTGCATGGCAGTTCTGGGGACGTAGATTGTGTGAATACCCTCAGGACACGCTGCGTACTCAAATAGATCTAAAGGTCGGATAACGTGATCAAGCCTCTCAGAAAAGCTGTACTGCCCGTCGCAGGTATGGGAACGCGCTTTCTTCCTGCCACCAAGGCGATGCCCAAGGAGATGCTTCCTGTCGTTGACCGTCCGCTCATCCAGTATGCGATCGACGAGGCACGTAAGGCAGGAATCGATCAGTTCTGCCTGATCACGGGTCGTGGCAAGGACAGCCTGATCGATTATTTCGATGTGGCTTTCGAGCTCGAGACAACGCTGCGCGAGCGCGGCAAGAACGATCTGCTCAAGACGCTTCAGCCCAGCTCGATCGAGGCAGGCTCGCTCGCAGCGGTGCGTCAGCAGGAGCCGATGGGGCTCGGTCACGCCATCTGGTGTGCACGCTCCTTCATTGGTGATGACCCGTTTGCGATCCTTCTGCCTGACGATATCGTTCAGGGCGAGAAGGGCTGCGTCGCCCAGCTGGTTGAAGTTTACAACCAGACTGGCGGAAATGTGGTTGCAGTCTCGGAAGTGCCCAAGGAGCACACCAACCGCTACGGTATCCTCGATGTTGGCAAGGATGATGGCAAGCTGGTCGAGGTCAAGGGCCTTGTCGAGAAGCCCAAGCCGGAAGATGCCCCGTCGAACCTGTCGATCATCGGTCGTTATGTCCTCCTTCCCGAGATCATGACGCATCTCTCCAAGCTTGAGCGTGGCGCTGGCGGCGAGGTTCAGCTGACCGATGCAATGGCAAAGATGATCGGTAATGCACCATTCCATGGGCTGCGCTATGAAGGCATACGCTATGATTGCGGCGACAAGGCCGGATATCTGGAAGCGCAGATTGCTTTTGCTCTCGAGCGCCCGGACCTGCGCGAGGCGATGCGCGGCTTCATCAAGAAATATGCCAATGCCTGATGGATATTCTGTTTCGACATGAGTTCCATCCCACGATCCTGCGTGAGTACGACATACGCGGGATCGTGGGAAAGACGCTTGGTGAGGACGACGCCCGGGCTTTGGGCGTCGTTTTTGCATCTGGCCTGTGTAACGGTCGTTCGGCCACGATCCTGGTCGGTCATGACGGGCGGCTCACCTCTCCCGCACTCGAGACGGCGCTGGTCGAAGGATTGATCACTGGGGGTGCGACAGTACGTCGCATTGGCTGTTGCCCCACCCCGCAGCTCTACCATGCGTCATGCCGTCATGAGGCGGACGGGGCGATCATGATCACTGGCAGCCATAATCCGCTGGATTATAATGGCTTCAAGATCGTTCAGCGGAACCGCCCCGTTTTCGGACAGGGTCTTCTCGACCTCGCGAATTTGCTGCGAGCGGGCATTACCCTGAATGACGGTGCCAAGGGAGAACAGGACAGGCTGGAGAGCGCAGCAGGTTATGTTGACGCCCTGCGTGCCGGCCTGCGCACTGGCAGGCGGCCACTCAAGGTAGTGTGGGATAATAGCCACTCCTCAGCGGGTGATATCCTCGCAGCGCTCATCCGGACTCTGCCAGGGCGGCATATCGTTCTGAACGGCGAAATCGATGGGCGCTTCCCGGCTCATCATCCGGACCCGAGCCTGCCGGAGGCCATGGTGCAGCTACAGACTGCCGTGTGCCAGCATGGTGCTGATCTGGGCGTTGCTTTTGATGGCGACGCGGACCGGCTTGGTGTGGTGGATGAGCAGGGCACAGTAATCGCTGCGGATCGTTTGAGCTTGCTTCTGGCGCAATCCATCCTGCGTAACACGCCCGGAGCGACGGTTCTCGGCGACGTCAAAATGTCCCGTATCTTTTTCGAGGGCATCGAAAGGGCAGGGGGTAAGGGCCTTATGTGTCCAAGCGGGCACTCACACGTCAAGAATGCATTGCGAGAGACGGGTGCCGTCTTCGCAGGTGAAATGTCCGGACATTTCTTTTTTGCCGATAATTGGCCCGGTTTTGATGACGGGCTATACGCCGCGATACGCATGATCGACTTGCTGTCGCAGCAGACGGCCCCTTTATCAGCACTCGTTGCGTCGCTCCCCCATGCTGTCTCGACGCCCGAGATACGGTTCGATTGTCCGGATGATCAAAAATTCAATGTAATCAACGCTGTTATCGCCCAAATCCGCGAGAGAGATATGGGAATGACGCTCATTGATGGCGTCAGGGTGGATGAGGCCACAGGCTGGTGGCTTCTGCGTGCCTCAAACACCCAGCCAGCCCTCGTTGCGCGTGCGGAGGGGAATGATGAGGTGGCATGTCGCGCCATGATGGAGACCTTGGCAGGTCTGCTTCTGCACTCAGGTGTCGCTGTCCCTGAAGGGTTGAAACAGGATATCGGGGGCAACACCGATCATGGAGCGGGCGGAGGGAAGGCGTGACCCCGAATTACAGCTTCTACGAGCCGGGTCAGTTTGTCACTCATCCCCAATGTCCGGAGTGGGGCGTTGGGCAGATACAGAGTGTTGTCGGTCAGCGCGTGACGATCAATTTCGAGCATCAGGGAAAAGTTCTGGTGAACACGGCACTCATCGAGCTGGTTGTTATCGAATGAATGCCTTGTGGAATGATGGTTCCAGCATGATGGTGTTGCGCTGAAGATCGCAGCTTTCCTCCCTCGAGCTCTTGATCTCGTATTGCCGCCGACATGTCTCTCATGCGGCGCTGAGACCATGACAAGCGGTCTCCTCTGCACCTCGTGCTTCTGTTCGCTGACACCAATCGGGCTCGCCTGCAGTCATTGCGCGCTTCCGTTACCATCGGCAGCCTATCTGGGATCAGATGGAAGCTGTGCCAAATGCGCCGTTGCTCCATACCCCTGGAGGGCAGCACGCGCTGCTTATCTTTATGACGGCACGGCGCGCCGGCTGGTCCTTCAATGCAAATATGGGGACCGACCAGATATCGCGCCTTTTATGGGCCGCGTTATGGCGGGCATGATGCGCGATGAAAGCGCTGAACGCCGGTTGCTCGTTCCTGTCCCCTTGCACCGACAGCGTTTCTGGAAGAGGCGTTTCAATCAGGCGGCCCTGCTGGCGGGTCATATCGTCCGCTCCTCCCCACACTGGCGTCTTCTGCCCGATGCGCTCGTGCGTCATCGCTCCACAGCCACGCTGGCTCGGTTGGCCCCCGAGGCGCGCGAACAAGCGCTGGATGCGGCCTTTCATGTGCGGGACCGGATAAAGCGATCAATCGAGGGTCAGCATGTCGTTCTGGTTGATGACATCTTGACCACCGGCGCAACCGCCTCCATCTGCGCAAAACAACTGCTCGGCGCGGGAGCGCAGTGTGTCGACCTTCTGGTGGCCACGCGTACCGTCAAACTTGCCGGCGATCATGATCACCAAGGCGGCACTCAGGAGTGAATATGTCCAACATAGAAATCTATACCCAGCCTGGCTGCCCTTACTGCGTGCGCGCCGTGCAGATCCTGCAATCGAAGAACGTACCGTTTCAAGAGATCAATGCCCCACACGGCACGCAGGCGCGCGAAGATGCGATCAGGCGCTCGGGCGGTGGACGGACCGTTCCTCAGATCTTTGTTGGGGAGCAGTGTCTGGGCGGCTGCACCGATCTCATGCAGCTTGATGCTTCTGGCAAGCTGGACGCGTTGCTCGCGCAGGCATGATCTGCTTTCGTTTGCATTGCAAGGCGGGGCATGAATTCGAGGGCTGGTTCCCCGACGGTGCGGAGTTCGAGCGCCAGAAATCTCATAACCTTGTCTCCTGTCCGCAATGTGGTGTGAGTGCGGTTGAGAAAAGCCTAATGGCCCCGGCCATCGCGCGTCAGAGCACGAGCAAAGGTCATTCGGCGTCGCCTGTTCCCACGATGCACATCACGCAGCACGACCAGTTGAGAATGGTGCTCCATTCGCTGAGGCGTGAAGTCGAGGCGCAATGTGACGATGTGGGTGACCGGTTTGCCGAAGAGGCGCTGAGGCGTCATGATGAACGCTACAATGAGAACAGCCAGACCGGTCGTGGCATTTACGGCACGATGAGCGACTCTGACAGGGAAAGGCTTGAAGATGAAGGCGTGGATTTTTCCCCGATACCCTGGCTTGACCAAACAGAGTCGTAAGAGCGCCGGGGTGCTGCGTGCCACAGGCCCCAGGCGAGGCGGCTGCTTTATCCCGCGTGCAGCTGCCATGCTCGCGGCCCTTGCCGTCATGCTCCTCGCGAGCGAGCCGGGGCAGGCACAGACACGCGGTAATCCACCTGCTCCCGAGGAGGGATTGTGGCTTGCGCAGGATCACGATGGCGTGTTCCTGATCGGTCATTGCGGCGATACGCTCTGCGGCAGGCTGATCGGTATGCAGTATGACGGCCCTGTTCCCAAGGATGTGTGGGGACGTTCACAATGTGGGCTGGTCATGCTGACCGATTTCCGATTAATCAGTGATGAGAACGTGTGGCGGGGGCATATCCTCGACCCGGAGACAGGGCGTACCTACGACGCCCGTATCCATGCCGAATCACCCGAGGTGCTGAAGCTGCGCGGTTTCATTCTGGGTATCCCCCTTTTCGGCAAGACGCAGACATGGACCCGTTATCGCGGCAAGATCGGTCCTGAATGCAAACTGCCTTGAGCCGAATGGTCGCTTGAGGAGCTTGAGAGCATAACATGAAGACGACGATTTCCCGCCGCAGCTTTGCGTTGGGTACCCTTGGCCTGCTGGGTTGCGGCACGGCCATGGCGCAGGATGCTGCAGATCAGGCCCCGGCTGCGCCGCCACCCCCGCCCAAGGCGGTCTCCAAGACCATCTGTTTTGTCGGGGGGTATACCAAGCATGCACCCCCGGGTGGTGCCGGTAATGGTGAGGGTATTGCCGTTTTCGAAATGGACCGTCAGAGCGGCGTCCTGACGCCTGTCACGACCTTTACCGATATCGCCAGCCCGTCCTTCATCACGCTGTCGCATGACAAGCGCTTTCTGTATGCGCTAAGCGAAATCGACGATTTCAACAAGGATGGCGACGGCTCGGTGACCGCTTTTGCGGTGGATCGCAAGACCGGCTCGCTCAAGAAGCTCAACGCCGTCAGCTCCGGCGGGGCTGTGCCTGCGCATCTGAGTGTGCATCATTCAGGGCGTTATGTTCTCGTAGCCAACTACATGGGGGGCTCTGTGGCTGTGCTGCCCATCCGGCCAGACGGGTCGCTCGGTCCGGCGACGGATGTCGTGCACAATACCGGGCCACGCCAGCCTGAGCGTGCGGCAGACAACCCCCAGGGAAATTTCGCGGTATCCGATCACTCAGGGTCGCATCCGCACATGATCCAGAGCGATCCGAGCGGCAAGTTCGTGATTGCGGATGATGCCGGTCTTGATCGCGTCTATGTCTGGACGCTCAATTTGCAAACAGGCAAGCTGGTCCCGGCCAAGACGCCTTATTACGACATGACGCCAGGCAGCGCGCCACGTCATTTCCAGTTCAATCGCTCCGGCAAGCTCATGTACAATCTGTGTGAGCAGGATTCAAAAATTGTCGTCAGTGCTTTTGACCCGCAGACAGGGGCGATCAACAATCTGCAATCGGTCAGCACCGTCACATCGCATTTCCGTGGCAGCACGCTTGCAGCTGAAATCCTGATTTCGGCTGATGACCGCTTTGTCTATGCCTCGAACCGTCTGGGTGATTCCCTTGCCGTGTTCAAGGTGGGTGATGATGGCACCCTGACCCTGCAGGATGAGGCCTGGATGCATGCCGATTACGGTCGCGCCATGATGTTTGACCCGTCGGGTAGCTTCCTGTTCTGTGCCAACCAGCGCAGCGATGCCGTGACGTCATTCAGGATCGACAAGGCGAGCGGACAGCTCGGCTTTACCGAAAACTTTACCCCGGTCGGAAGCCCCACCACTTTCGCCTTCATGGATACGGAAGTCTGATCCAAACCGGCGGATGCAGAGTTTCTCTGCCCTCGGACCAGAGAGGGGCCGGGGCGGAGATGAGGGGGCGCTCGCGGGCGAAGCGCCTTTGGCTGCCACAGGGCTGATAAAGCCTCGTTCAGACGCTTGAAAGTTACGGCACCGATGAATTTCGTGCCTTTCTGGCCTGCCGTACCTCCGGCTTGGGTCCGGGGTACGACACGCCCACTCAACAGGGCGAAGAGCCTGACAGCCTATAATCTGTCAGGCCTTTGCTATCAGTCTCGTACGAACATCGTGATATAGTTGATGCTCGTGTCGCGCGTGATGCGCCAGTGCATCGGCCGGTAGCTCATTCCGGCAACATCGATCATGCGCATGCCAACGGCGCGACCCATTTTGTGTAGTTCCTCGGGCTTGATGAATTTCTGCCAGTCATGCGTACCGACAGGCAGCAGGCGGGCAATATATTCGGCACCGATCTTCGCGACAGCCAGCGACAGTAGCGTGCGGTTGAGTGTTGATACCGCAACAAGGCCACCCGGCTTGGTCAGCGAATGGAGCAGCGCTAGGAATTCCTGTGGGTCATTGACATGCTCGATCACCTCCAGTGCAGAGATGGCATCGAAGCTCTGCCCTTCGCGGACAAGCGTCTCAGCACTGCCGTTGCGATAGATCAGAGGGCCAGCATCGTCCGGCAAGGGATGATCTGCCAGATGGGCCTGCGCCGCACGTATGCCTTCGGGCGAGGCGTCGAGGCCCAGAACGTCATGGCCCATACGGGCATAGGCCTCGCTCGCAAGTCCGGCTCCGCAGCCGATATCGAGAAGGGAGAGCCTGCCGCCACGCAATCCTTGCAGGCGTTTGAGATGCGCATTGACCCATTCGGTACGCATGGGGTTCATGTCGTGCAGGGGCTTCATGGGCCCCTTCGGGTCCCACCAGGTCGCGGCAAGCTGGTCGAAATGGGCGATCTCGCGATCTGAGACGGAAGAGGCTGCGTGATCCGGCATGTTGTTTCCAGGCATACAGAAATGGGTCCGTTGTTCCAGAGTATCTGGACGGCGCGATCTGGACTTAGTATGTGACCCGCCTTTCCTTGCGCAACATCGCAGGCTGGAAAATCCGTTCCCGGCACGCTGTGATTGAACGCTTTCTGCTACGTACGGAGCCAGGTGCACAATTATGACGTCTTCAGACCAGTGCCCAACCCGGATCGTCATGAAGTTCGGCGGAACCTCAGTGGCCGATCTCGATCGTATTCGCGCGGTGGCCGAGCGTGTGCGTAAGGAACGGGGAAAAGGCCATCAGGTTGCCGTCGTGGTTTCGGCCATGGCTGGCGTGACCAATCAGATGGTCGGGTATGTCAGTGCGCTCGATCCCATGGCCGACGCACGCGAATATGATGCTGTGGTGGCCAGTGGCGAGCAGGTCACGAGCGGGCTGACAGCCATCGCGCTACAGGCGCTCGGTGTGCCAGCACGGTCGTGGCAGGGCTGGCAGATTCCGTTCCGTACTGACGATGCCCACGGCAAGGCGCGTATTGGCGATGTTGAAGGCGCTGCGCTGATTGCCTGCATGGAGCAGGGCGAAGTGCCGGTCATTGCCGGGTTCCAGGGCGTCGCGCCGGGAGAGCGGATCAGCACGCTGGGTCGTGGTGGCTCTGACACCTCGGCGGTGGCTGTGGCGGCTGCCATCAAGGCCGATCGCTGTGATATCTATACCGATGTCGATGGTATCTACACCACCGACCCGCGTATCGTGAAAAAGGCCAAGAAGCTGGATCGCATCACCTTTGAGGAGATGCTTGAGCTCGCTTCGGTAGGGGCCAAGGTACTCCAGACCCGCTCTGTCGGGCTGGCTATGAAAGAAAAAGTGCGCGTGCGCGTGTTGTCGAGTTTTGAACCCGAAACAGAGCTTTCGGGATCGCTGGTGGTGGATGAGGACGAGATGATGGAAAAGGAACTGGTCACGGGGATCGCCTATTCTCTGGACGAGGCAAAGATCTCGGTGAGCCGAATCCCGGACCGTCCGGGTATCGCCGCTGCCATTTTCAGCCCGCTGACCGCGGCGCGGGTGAATGTGGACATGATCGTGCAGAGCGTCGGCTCTGACGGCTCGACCAACATGACCTTCACCGTGCCCAAGGGTGATCAGGCGCGCGCGCTCGCCGCACTTGAGGCCGCACGGGCCGACATCCAGTATGGCGAGATCCATACAGCCAATGACGTGGTCAAGATCAGCGTTGTGGGCATCGGCATGCGCTCACATTCGGGTATGGCCAGCACGATGTTCCAGACCCTCGCGGATCGCGGGATCAACGTGCAGGTCATCTCCACCAGCGAAATCAAGATCTCTGTGCTGATTGACGCCGAATATATGGAACTCGCCATGCGCGCACTGCACACGGCCTATGGTCTGGACGGGGAATGAGCATGACCGACACCAGCATCGATCCAGTCCGCCAGAAGGCTCGCGCCACGCTTGACCGGCTTTGGGCCCCGGGTTGCCAGTTCCTCGGCACGCCAACCGCCATTCTGGGCGGTGCGATGTCCTGGGTGAGTGAGCGCAATCTCGTTTCGGCTATTTCCAATGCTGGCGGGTTTGGCGTGATTGCCTGCGGGGCCATGACGCCCGACCGTCTGGCCGAGGAAATTGCGGCCACGCAGGCTCTGACAGACAAGCCGTTTGGTGTGAACCTCATCACGATGCACCCCGAGCTCGATAAGCTGGTCGATGTCTGCATCGCAGCGAAGGTCGGTCATGTCGTGCTGGCTGGTGGCGTACCGAGCGGGGCCACCATCAAGCAGGTGCGGGATGGTGGTGCACGGGCAATCGGTTTTGCGCCGGCTCTGGCGCTGGGTAAGCGTTTGGTCAAGCAGGGGATCGAGGCGCTGGTCATTGAGGGTTCAGAGGCGGGCGGTCATGTCGGGCCGGTGTCCCTGAATGTTCTGGCTCAGGAGATCCTACCCCATATCCAAGACGTGCCTGTTTTCGTCGCAGGTGGCCTGGCGCGCGGGGATGCCGTTCTGGGTTATCTGGAGCAAGGCGCATCCGGTGCGCAGCTGGGCACGCTTTTTGCCGCCAGCAGCGAGAGCATCGCGCATGAGGCCTTCAAGAAAGCCTTTGTGCGAGCGGCGGCACGTGATGCCGTAACATCCAACCAGATTGACGAACGCTTCCCGGTCATTCCGGTGCGCGGGCTGAATAATGCTGGCACGCGCCGTTTCATGGCCCATCAGGCGGCGACGCTGAGCCGCTTCACCTCGGGCGAACTGACCAAGGAAGAAGCCCAGCTCGAAATCGAGCATTTCTGGGCTGGCGCACTGCGCCGCGCCGTGATCGAGGGGGATGTGGAGGAAGGCTCGGTGATGGCCGGTCAGTCCGTTGGCATGGTCAAGGCCATTCGCCCGGTTGCCGAGATCCTGCATGATCTGGTTGAGCAGGCGGTCGACGCGCTGGTTGCAAGAGACGCCCGTACAGGGCATCCTGCACCCTCAGAGTTTGCAGTCGGGTAATCATGCCAGATAAGACCACAGACCGTATTCCCGGATGGCAGGGTAGCGCGGGTGAGGGTGCACGCGGCGTCGGGCTCGATCTGCGTGCCCGCCGTGAGGAACTCGGATGGGCTCTGCCTGACGTAGCCGGGTGGTTGCGTATCCGCGAGAGTTATCTGCTGGCCCTTGAGGAAGGGAACATGGCGGTATTCCCGGGCAGCGCCTACGCCCTGGGCTTTCTGCGGACCTACGCCCAGGCCGTGGGCATGGACCCCGATCAGGCCGTCGCACGGTTTCGCCACGACACCCGCGGTGCCTTCGACCGCAAGACCGAACTGAGTTTCCCCGAGCCAGTCTCGGAGCGCGGGGTGCCTGTGGGTCTCTGGGTGGGGGCAGGGCTGGCCGTTCTGGTCGGCACCTATATCGGCTATTATCATTTCTTTGGTTCGGAGCCCGCGCCGGCGCACCAGATGCCACCTGTGGCAGAGATCATGCCCGGTGTGACGCAGCATGGTACGACGTCGCCGCAGATCGCAGCGGTCATGCCAGAGCAGGGGCTTGCGCCATCACCCCAGACTTCGTCATCCCAGGTGACAGGCGCTGCGCCAACAGCATCTTCAGCCGCGACGTCGCAACCGCCCGTCGGTACTGGTGTACAGCAGGGGGTAAACGGCCAGACCCCTGTTGCCAACGTGACCATGACCGGTCAAGTGCCGTCCGCCTCGGGCGCCGAGACGCAGCCCGCTTCGACTGCTCCCGCTCCCATGCCGGGCCAGATCGGCTCTGGGTCGAACGCAAGCCCCCAGACCGCACCTGATCAAGGCACGACAGGGCATGGTAACCCGACGCAGAACGCTGCATCGACCGCAGTTCCTCTGCCAGGCGGTGCAACGGCGCCGAGTTCCGTCGTGGCTGCCAACATGATCGGGCTTCATGCCGCTGCGGACGCCTGGGTGTCGATACGTGACAGGAATGGTGCGACCGTTTTCAGCCGGGTTCTCAAATCCGGTGAAACCTGGCAGGGCCCTGCCGATGCCGGACCTTATCACATGACACTCGGCAATGCGGGTGGCCTTACGCTTTCGGCTGGTGATGTCACAACGTCGGCCCTTGGGCGTGTTGGGGCGGTGCGGCGTAATCTTGTCGTGACCGCCGATGCGATCCGTAATGGGCAGCTCGGGCAGGATAGCAGTGGCACTGCCGCGAGCGCTGCGCCTGTGGCCCCGGTAACGCACATTGATGCCAACGATGCCGGCAGTGCTCCGGCAGACTTGAAAAACACTGTCGCGACCCCAAAGGTTACGGCACCGGTGCATCGCGCGAGCCCGCCCGCCAGCACGTCGCATGAGTCGGAAACTGACCGCCTCAACGCACGACAACTGGAACAGACGGCGCAGCCGCGTTAAAGCACCACCACCAATGCCTGTCGGGCGTGGGGTTCGCCTCTTTCCCGACGCGCATTGCTGCAGAAGACTATGGACGACTAACGAGGCCTGACGCCGCAAAAGGCGGATGGTGCTCACAGGAGACGGGCAGAAGCCGATGCCTCAGGGCGTCTTGTTCTGGCCAACATGACACAGACACGGGGCTGCGCTCTGGAACAGGGTTCCGGCGAAGCCCCCGGTTGACGCCGCCCAATGGGGTCCATCAACCGATACGGAGACGAGATTATGAGCGGATATCGCCCTTACCAGTATATCGAACGTCGCAAGTCCCGTCAGATTCATGTTGGCAAGGTCGCTGTCGGCGGTGATGCGCCGATATCGGTCCAGACAATGACCAACACGCTCACATCGGACGCCAAGGCGACGATCGAGCAGATCCGTCTGTCGGAAATTGCCGGCGTGGACATTGTTCGTGTGTCGTGCCCCGATGAGGAGAGCACCGCCGCTCTGGCCGAGATCGTGCGTGAGGTGAACGTGCCGATCGTGGCAGATATTCACTTCCATTATAAGCGTGCGATTGAAGCAGCCAAGGCGGGCGCGGCCTGCCTGCGTATCAATCCGGGTAATATCGGTAGCGCAGAGCGTGTGCGTGAAGTCGTGAACGCCGCACGCGACTATGGCTGTTCCATCCGTATCGGCGTCAATGCCGGGTCGCTTGAGAAGCACCTTCTCGAGAAATACGGTGAGCCCAACCCCGACGCACTGGTCGAGAGCGCGCTCGAGCATGCCAAGATCCTTCAGGATCATGACTTTCATGAGTTCAAGATCAGCGTGAAGGCGTCTGATGTGTTCATGGCGGTTGCTGCCTATCAGCAGCTTGCCGAAGTCTGCGATCACCCGCTGCATATCGGCATCACGGAAGCCGGATCGAAGCGCGCTGGTACCGTGAAATCTTCCATCGGTCTAGGCAATCTGCTCTGGGCGGGCGTGGGTGACACGATGCGCGTCTCGCTTTCTGCGCCTCCGGAAGAAGAAGTGCTTGTTGGCTGGGATATTCTCAAGTCGCTCGGCCTGCGTCATCGTGGTGTGAAAATCATTTCCTGCCCGTCCTGTGCGCGTCAGGGTTTCAACGTGGTCGAGACGGTGCAGACCCTCGAAGACCGCTTGCAGCACATCAAGACGCCTCTGACGCTCTCCATCATTGGCTGTGTCGTGAACGGTCCCGGTGAGGCGCTGATGACCGATCTGGGCGTGACCGGTGGTGGCGCTGGCCGTCACATGGTCTATTCGGCGGGCAAGCAGGATCATCGCCTGAACGAGGGTCAGGACATGATCGAGCATATCGTCGACCTCGTGGAAGAACGCGTGGCCAAGATCGAAGCTGAAAAGGCCGCGCAGGAAGAGGCCGAAAAGGCCGAGGCCGCGCTGGCGGGCGCCTGAGATCATGAGCCAGTTGCAGCCGGTTCGCGGCACGCATGACCTGATTGGTGATACCGCGCGCCGCCACGCCCATGTGGTGGATACGGCGCGTGAGATCACGCGTCGCTATGGCTACGAAGAGTGGTCGACGCCGATATTCGAGGATACGCGCGTGTTTTCCCGCACGCTTGGCGATACCTCGGATGTCGTCACCAAGGAAATGTATACTTTTGAGGATCGCGGCGGCGACAGCCTGACCCTGCGCCCTGAAGGAACAGCGGCAATCTGCCGTGCCTTCGTGACCAATGGTCTGACGCAGGCCCTGCCGCAGCGCGTCTTTTATAACGGGCCGATGTTTCGCTATGAGCGCCCGCAGAAGGGGCGCTTCCGCCAGTTCCATCAGATAGGGGCCGAGCTTCTCGGCGCCACTGATCCGCTGATGGATGCCGAAACCATCGCTATGGCGCACGCCATACTCAAGGCGCTGGGTCTGGGCGATGCCGTGACGCTTGAAATCAATACGCTGGGTGATCTCAATAGCCGACAGGCCTGGCGTGAAGCCCTTGTGGCCTATTTCAAGGCTCATGAGAGCGCGCTTTCGGATGAGAGCCGCGCCCGCCTTGAAGCCAACCCGCTGCGTATTCTCGACAGCAAATCAGCGCAGGATCGGGCGCTTCTTGAAAATGCCCCGAAATTCGGCACCTATCTGAACGAGGCATCGCGGGTTTTCTGGGACGATCTGCGTCGCAAGCTCGATCTGTTTGGCGTCGGTTTTGTCGAGAACCCGCATATTGTGCGCGGACTCGATTATTACAGCCATACGGCGTTCGAGTTCGTCACCGATCGTCTGGGCGCGCAGGGCACTGTTCTGGCCGGCGGGCGCTATGAGGGGCTGGTCGCGCAGATGGGTGGTCCTGCCACGCCCGCTATCGGCTGGGCAGGCGGAATCGAACGTCTGGCGCTGCTGATCGAGGACGCCCCCGTACATCCGCGTCCTGTCGCGGTGCTCCCCACCGGTGAGGCGACGCTTGCTGCCGCCATCACAGCCGCGCAAACTCTCCGCAATGCCGGTTTTGCTGCCGAGATCGAGACCCGTTCCTCGCTGAAAAAGCGCATGGAGCGTGTGGTCAAGTCTGGCGCGGCCCATATGGTATTGGTGGGTGAGGACGAGCTAGCACGTGGTGCCGTGACCGTGCGCGATCTGGGCAAGCGTGAACAGACCGAGATTGCGCTGGACGCCCTCGCGGATCATTTCCTGAAAGCACAGTAATCGTGGCACTGGATGACAGGCTGGAGCGTATTGTCGCCCGGTCGGATGAACTACAGGCCCTCATGTCGAGTGGCGAGATACAGGGTGAGGAATTCGTGCGGGCCTCGCGTGAGTTTGCCGAGCTCGAGCCCGTCGTGTCATCCATCCTTGCCTATCGTCGTGCGGAAAGCGCCCATAAGGACGCTCAGGCCATGCTGGACGACCCCGAGATGCGTGAACTTGCGCAAGGCGAGATCATGGAGATCGAGGGGCAACTGGAGGGGCTGCACCAGCAGGTACGGCTTGCGCTGCTGCCGCGTGACGAGGCCGATGAACGCAGTGCCATTCTCGAAATACGCCCGGCGGCGGGTGGAGACGAGGCGGCGCTTTTCGCGGCCGAGCTTTTCGGAGCCTATAAACGGTTTTCGGATCTGCATGGCTGGCGCTTTGAGGTCATGGAGTATGACGAGAGCGACCTGTCAGGGCTGCGTGAAGGCGTCGCCACCATCTCGGGGCGATCGGTATTTGCCCGCCTGAAATACGAGTCCGGCGTGCATCGTGTGCAGCGTGTTCCGGCTACGGAAAGTCAGGGCCGTATTCATACTTCTACCGTGACTGTGGCGATCATGCCCGAGGCGGAAGAGGTTGACGTGGCCATTGATGAAGGTGATCTGCGTATCGATGTCTATCGAGCTTCAGGTGCCGGTGGACAGCACGTCAACAAGACCGAGAGCGCGGTGCGTATCACCCACATGCCCAGCGGTATTGTGGTGGCCATGCAGGAAGAGAAGAGCCAGCACAAAAACAAGGCCAAGGCCATGAAGATCCTGCGGGCACGCCTATACGAAATGCAGCGCGCCCAGGCGCATGCCAGCCGTGCGGCCGATCGCAAATCCCAGGTTGGCACCGGCGATCGCTCGGAGCGCATTCGGACCTATAATTTTCCCCAGGGACGGGTGACGGATCATCGCATCAACCTGACCCTGCACAAGATAGATCGGGTCATGCTGGGCGAGTTTGACGAAATTGTTGATGCGCTGACGCAGGAGGAGCAGACGGCCCTTCTGGCGGCGGAAGGGCTCAACTGACGCGAAAAGAAAGGCGCTGGTTGCAGCCTCAGCTTACAGGCGAAGCGCAGATATCGGCATGACCGGGGTGATGCTTGGCAATCTCGGGATCATTCGGCTCTCGCAAGAAAAAATCAGTGAAGTTTTCATCGCCCAGGGCAAGCAGGTGATGCCCCTCGGGGTGATGAAGCGTCCCCTGACTACTGACCTGATGGGTTTCCGATCGGCCTTCGGCATTGATGACCGTGATCTGGCCGCAAAGCGCATAGTCGTGATTGACGCGGCCCAGAGGGATTTCGATTTTCTTTGTCAGGCTGGGCGTCTTGTCATCGAGGCGGAAGGTCGCGGCGAGTGACCCGTCGATATAGAGGCGTGAAACTTCAGACACCTCTATGGGCGCGCGGTCATCGGTAACAGTGAAGCTCTCGGCCAGTGCGATGGTTGGGCTAAGCATGACGAAGACGGTCAGCAGGGGCATGATCTTTTTCATCCCCGTATCATAAGCTGTTTCAGGAGTAGGCAGTGAGCGGTAATCCATCCCCTCTCAAACAAGTTCTCGATGAGACCGCCAGGCGGCTGGACAGCGCCGGGATCGAGTCGGCACGGATGGAGGCGCGTCGGCTCGTATGCTGGGCGCTTGGCTGTGACGCCTCTGCGCTCCTGACACGAGACCTCGTGCCGCCATCCGCTATGGCCAGACTAGAATCGGGCGTCATGCGCCGTTGCGCACGGGTGCCGATGGCGCTGATCGAGGGAGAGACCGGGTTCTGGAACCTGACGCTGGAGGTGTCGTCCCACACGCTCATCCCGCGCGGTGACAGCGAGACGTTGATCGAGGCCTTGCTCGATCTGAGACCCGACCGGGACAAGCCGCAGCACTTGCTGGACCTAGGCACAGGTACCGGATGTCTGCTTCTGGCGGCACTGAGTGAATACACAGCCTCTTTTGGCGTCGGGGTGGATTTGTCGCCCGATGCTGCCGCCCTGGCACAGCGCAACGCCAGCAGGAACGGGTTGGTGCAACGCAGCGCCTTTCTGGCTGGCAGCTGGACCGATGCACTGACGGGCCGTTTCGATATCATCCTCAGCAATCCGCCTTATATTCCGGCGGCTGATATTGCCGGATTGATGCCAGAAGTGCGTGATCATGAACCTGTGCGCGCTTTGGTGGGGGGCGATGATGGGCTGGAGGCGTATCGGGCGATCATGCTTCAGATGTCGCGTCATCTTGCACCGGGTGGGTTGCTCGTTCTGGAAATCGGGCAAGGGCAGGAGGATGACGTTACGGCGCTTGGGGCAGAGCAGGGCCTGTCGCTGCGTGAGGCGAGACGAGACCTCGGCGGGATCATTCGTGCCCTTTGCTTCGAGCATGTCTGATTACTCTAGCGGCCTTGCAGGAAAAACCATTGGCAGTGCGCTCCAAACTTGCTAACTTGCGTTGATCGGTCTGTTAAGCTCACCGGTGTATTCATCGGCAGAACATACCGTTTTCCGCGATTTCGCAATGATCCTTGTGATCAGGCTGTGCGGAGTAGGGGCCTGATCCTGTAATCCGGCCTGCAAGAGACAAACCAAGGGTCATTCATTCCCTGCAATCGCGCCGTATCCGAGCTCTGCCGGGTCGGGATTGCGAATACGAAAGTGCTACGCGGACCCATGAATATGAAACGTATGAGAAGCCGTCACCACCGTCCGAGCGGTGGCGGGTCGCGTCATTCAAATGGCCAGACGCCCCTGAACCGTAACCACGTGTTCGACAGCAATGGCCCCGATATGCGTGTGCGCGGTACGGCCCAGCAGCTTTTCGAGAAGTATCTTCAGCTTGGCCGCGATGCGACGGGCACGGGTGACCGTATTCTCGCAGAAGCCTATTTCCAGCATGCCGAGCATTATTTCCGTATTCTCAACGCCATGACCCAGGCAGCGCAGCAAAGTCAGATGGAACGCCAGGAGCGTCACCAGCAGCGCGCCCGCGCCCAGCAGGATCATGACGACCGTCGTCAGGGCGATGATTCGGGTGCCGAGGGCGAGAGTGAAGAAGTAGTCGAGGAAACGGCTGAGTAATCCTGGCTCGATCCGTTTAGAACAGGCCCCTGAACCTTTCTGGCAGGGGCCATAAATGATCGCCCGACAGACTCAGGTCTATAGGGTAGGGGTCATTGGCCCGTTCAAACGCCTCGTGGCTGATCCTCTCCTGCCATGCACGCAAGGCGGCATCATTGCTATCGAGTGTCGCCGCTTCTTCTGTCAGGCCCGCCATGGAGGCCAGCATTGCCTTCCAGGCGTCATCTTCCATACGTTGATGGCTCCCCGCATCATCGCTGCACCACGGTTGGGCGCGGGTTCGACGCAGTCGGTCCAGCCCGGCATCCAGATCACTATAGCGCAGATGAAACAGCATCAGGGCCGGATCGGGCTTGGGGAGGGTTTCTTTTACGCTGTGAAAGCCCGCAGACCATGTCACGGGGGATCTGATCAGACAAGGTTTGCACATCGCAGCTGAGAAGCGCAGCAGACGGCGTTGCGCCGAGATGGGGCGCGTAAAGTCGGCCGCAGGCTCACTCTCGGCCTTGTGCAGGACATCGAACCCCGTTGCGGTCAGACATGGGGCCTGACGGGCTTCTGACAGGTCCATAAGAGAGCCGAAACAAGCGGGATCTGCTACGATTATCTCGTCGACATCGCAATACAGAACCGCATCATACCATTCGAGCAGCCCGGCGCAGATAGCGCTGATGGCGCGCGCACGTCTGGCATCATCCTGCGCAGAACGCGGGATTTGCAGGCGATTGGCACCTATCGAGGTTGTAGAGCCATCATCCGACCCATGATCGATCACGTAGCAGCACTGCGGGCCAACCATAGTGCCATAATGGCGCAGCCAGACCGGCAGAAAAACCGGCTCGTTATAAACCATCGTAACCGCTGCGAGTGGCGCTTTCATAAGCGTCATTTAGGCAGGAAGCTGATGGAAGTCCATGTTGGGAATCACCGGTCGGATGGTAGCGGCGGACGGATTTGAACCGCCGACCAAGGGATTATGATTCCCCTGCTCTACCGCTGAGCTACGCCGCCATCGCGACCGGTGGGCGTGGAATTAAAAGGGTTGGGCGGATGTGTCAACACTCTGCCGGGAGGTTTTTGCGCCGATCGTGTTTTTACCCGATGGGCAGTCTGTGGCATGGTGCATCGACGGGTTGCCCCACGGTGCCGGGGCGGCTGGCTCGGCGCTCCTCATCCCTCTCAAGGATCTGGATATCCACTTTGAAGCAGCAGTTTCTAAGCTCTCTTTTCGCCCTGCGCGCTTATTTCGACTGGCTGCCTGCACAGCTTGTCTCCATTCTCATGCTTGTCGTGCTGGCTACCGTGGCGTTTTATGCCAGCAAGCTCGTCTCGGTCATCATTCTGCGTATCTTTGGCCACCGTGAAGAGGCGGTACTCCGTAAGATCATTCTGGCCATGCGTCGCCCGGTGCGCGTGATGGTTGTGCTGGCGGTTCTGCTCTCGGCTCTGCCTGCGGCCTCGGGATTCACCTGGGAGACGACACAGCTTCTGCAAAAGCTGCTTCTCTTTATTGGCATCCTGATGGTGGGTTATGCGGCCATCGTTGCCTTCCGCATCATGACCGAGGCCTATCTTCAGAAAATCACGGCGCGGGATCATGTCGATGACATCATGATCCGTACCCACCAGACGCAGATCAGGGTCCTGCGGCGCCTGACCGAAATTCTGGTGGGTATTGTAACGGTCGCCACAGCACTGATGACTTTCGATTCGGTCCGTCAGTATGGCGTCTCTCTGTTTGCCTCGGCCGGTGCAGCATCGCTGATCGTCGGCCTGTCAGCGCGTGGCCTTCTGACGAATCTTCTTGCCGGTGTGCAGATTGCCATCACCCAGCCCATTCGAATGGAAGATCTGATTATCATCAATGGCGACTGGGCATGGGTGGAGGAAATTACCTCGACCTATGTCGTGCTGCGTGTATGGGACTGGCGGCGACATATCGTGCCCATCTCCTATTTTCTCGAGAACCGCTTCGAGAACTGGACCCACAACTCTGCTGCCATCATCGGTGTGGTTTTTCTCTATGTAGATTACGAAGCGCCCATCGAGACAATCAGGGGCTTCCTGGCCGAGATCATCAAGACGTGTCCGCTGTGGGACGGGAAGGTGTTCGATTGTCAGGTCGCGGATTGCGATGCGCAGACATTGAAGATTCGTATCATCGCCAGTGCACGCAATGCGCTGCAGAGCTGGGATCTGCGTTGCGATATCCGCGAAAAGATCATTCTGCGCATGAGAGCGGAGTGCCCCGAGGCGCTGCCTCGCTCGCGCTTTGCGATGGTGCCGCCGCGTCCGGGTGAGGAGGCCTGGCCCAGCGCCGATGCCATATCGCCACCCATCGACCGCCCACCACCGGGCTCATATATGGGGCCTGGCAGCGTCACGCCCCGGGGAGGCGCAGACCTGTCATGAAAAGGCCCTGTAGCCACGCTTTAACGCTCTGCCAGTAATACTCGAAAATCGTCATTGAACTCACTCCTCGATGCTGCACACATACGTCGAACACGGCAGGGTTGTGGCAAATGTTTCACGTAACTGTCATGTTTTTGTGAGGGAAACGTTACCGTCCCGCAAAAAGTGACGTTGAGACCGGATTTCGCCCGGTCCACAAGGCAAGGACACCAGCAGATTGACTACTTATATCGTCGCCTATGAGCGTTTGCCGGGTCAGGATTACGCAGCGCTTGAACAGAAGCTGGCGAGCTTCAGCGAGGGATTTCACGAAATCGATAATTTCTGGCTTATCGCCTCAAACCTGATCATCGCCGATCTGCGCGATGTGCTGGCAAAGCTGTTGCCTAAGGGGAGCAAATTGATGGTCATGAAATACGTGCCCCATAACAGCATGGAAATGGGTGCCGCCGCTTGGCACGGGTTCAGCCTGCCGCAGGAAAACTGGCTGGCTCACAAGCTATGAAGAATGCCCCCGGCCCTGCGTTAGGAGCCGGGGGAGGATCTTATAGGAGCCGTTCTATTTCTCGCGGGCTGCGTCCAGATAGCGAGCGTAAAGGGCACCGATGGCGGCGGAGGCCAGGCGGGCAGTGGCATCGTCTGCCCGGCTTGTCAGCAGAACCGGCACCTTGGCTCCCATTACAATGCCCGAAGTCGCTGACTTGCCCAGAAAAGCGAGACTTTTCACGAGGATGTTTCCTGACTCCAGGTCGGGCGCGATGAGAACTTGCGCACGCCCGGCCACATCGGAGGTAACCCCCTTTATCCTGGCCGAATCGTTGCTCACAGCAACATCCATGGCCAGTGGGCCATCGAGGACTCCACCTGTTATCTCCTTGCGGTCAGCCATCTTGCACAGAGTTGCGGCATCCAATGTGCCTTGGATCTTGGTGTTGATGGTCTCGACGGCAGAGAGCAGCGCCACGCGCGGTATACCCAGGCCAAGCGCATGGTGCAGATCAATGGCGTTCTGAACGATATCACGCTTGGTCACCAGATCCGGCGCAATGTTGATCGCAGCATCGGATACGAGCAGAAGTTCAGGATAATCAGGCACGTTGATACAGAATACGTGGCTCATGCGTCGCTTCGTACGCAGCCCGCTCTCCTGCTTGATCACGCCCGCCATGAAGGTATCAGTGTGAAGACTGCCTTTTGTCAGCCCCTGTGCTTCGCCTGCGTGAACGAGGGCTATGGCTCTCTTCACGGCGCTTTCGGGGTCATCGGCCTGTTCGATGTGCATCCCTGAAATCTCGAGCCCCGCTGCCTGTGCCGTTCGCTCGATCTCAACACGGTCGCCAACCAGGAGTGGTATGATGATCCCATGACGTGCGGCCTCGACCGCTCCTCCAAGCGCATGGGCGCTGCATGGCCAGACGACAGCATAAGGCACGGGACCGAGTTCTGATGCCTTTGCGACGAGCGCGCGCATCAAGCCGTGGTGATCCGGAAAAACGCTTTCGAGCGGTGTTTTCGTGTTTTTATCTTGATTATAGCGGGCGTAGCTGGACATGGGCCGTTCGAACTCCGTTCTCATTCAAGACCGCCTGCATCACGTGACTGACGCGCCAGAGGGGCGTCATCGCGGAAGTGCGGTGTGGCCTCGTTTGAGTAACGGGGGACAATGCGGGGCATCCATATTAACCATGCCCGGTGATCACCCACGGTCGTCGCGCGAGGCATGGCAAGAATCTAGCGCATCTAACCCGCGCTGGCTCGCGACATAGCGTGAGCGTGACCTCGGAGGGGATCAGGTTTTCTTGAGTACAGGGTTACCGGCTGCATCGACGCATGAGGCTTCAGGAACCCTGCCAGGTCAGATGCGGCTTTTGAGACGGTCGTCAGCATTTCGACACGGTGCAGGAGAGAGCACAGCGTCCATACTGCCATGCGCGCAAGGCTTTCGCCGAGCCAGCAGGGATCAGCCCTGCTTTGTCGAACCGACTGCGCTGCGTGAAGTATCGCCGTTGCGATAGGCACTGAGTCCCATACGCACGAACATCAACAGGATACCCAACGTAAACAGGACCTCACCAAGGAGATCGAGCCCATCAGTCACGGAAGCCAGATTTGGCATACCCAGAATAACGATGAGAGATGACGCAGCCCACGCGACGAGCGCGGCCAGAATGGCGAATGAACTTTTCAACATGGGACCTGCCTTGGGATCGTTATTTTTCTTAACACTGCGGCGCCTTTCGTATTTAACGGATTTTGACGATGGATATGCAAGTCTTTTCGATCGAGTAAAGATTAAATTTTTGCGGCAACGCTTTGCCTGCGCGATATTGCTCTATTTCCGTCTCGATTATTTCTCGTCATATAGCCCTCGATGTTCGGTGCAGCTTTTACTGCGCGTCATCTTGCAAACGATTATGACATCGAAATGTTAACACTAATCTGACGGCTGAGCCGTTGGACAACTGGTCAGGATGAGTGCACCTGCCGCGAAGGCGTAGCGCGTTCCTTGTCTCCCCCAATGAGCTGCCGGCGAACTATGTCTGGTCATTTCCGGAGTAACGGATTCGTAACTGCCTTGTTCAATGCGAAAATTGCCTGCGATGATTAATTAAGGGACATATCTTTGTTAATTTGACGTAAGGATCGGATGTGGGGCCACGTCGCTGCGTAATTTGGGGGGGCGTTAGCGCTACTGCCTGAGGTCTGTCGTCGTGTTATGCGCGTTGGCTGGAAAATATATGATGAACGACTGGCTCGCAGCGGGAACACCCGGGCGATACCTGTCAGCCTCAGCTTTCTTGCTCATTGCGCCGGAGCACAGGAACAGAAATCGGCGCGGCTATCCTCAGAACTACAGGCAATGAACAGCACCAGTGCTGCTGGACACTTCATGTTGCATGTCACGGAATACGCGCGTCGCGCACCTGCTATCTTGCATCGGGGAGAGGCTCTATGGTCTCTCTTCCGGCGGGTCGGCATGATCAGGCCGCATGGCGGTAGTGGGTGGCCGACAACCGGGAAGCCGCTCTGATCACCGGTCGCAACACGAAGGACTGATGCGGGGTTGTCGACCATGTTAGGGGAATGGCAGGTGATCCCATGCCATTCCCCAGCCTTGAGCCGGATCAGATGCGCGATTGATGGAGCGGCAAGCAATACGCGAACCGGACCTCAGTACATTGCGATAAAATTGCTGATAAGGGGTATGATATCTGCGTCGACGCTGTTTGCTGGCCTGATGAGGCCTCGGGCTTCCCGGCATCACCCTGATCTTGCGTGAAATTTCCTCTGTTGAGATCAGGTCATGATCTCCAGTGCAGCCGGGACTGAAGGCGCATTGCCTCGCTCGCCATCGTCAAGGCGCTTTAACCGGGAATGACATATTGGATCTTTTGGCCTCTTTGCAGAGGTCGCGCAGTGATCGAGCGATCTGGGGGCTTGCCTCGAGGAGAGCGCTATCACTCTTCATACGAAAATCGCTAATTTTTCGGGGAATTCGACGGACCGGGTGGTGGGCGCAACAGGGATTGAACCTGTGACCCCTACCATGTCAAGGTAGTGCTCTACCGCTGAGCTATGCGCCCATCCGGTCCGTGAGCGGCGTTTTAGCGGGCGTTGACGGGGCTGGCAAGATGGGTTTTCTAAAAAAATCACCGTAGCGGAAAAAAAATGATCCAGAGCGCGTCGTGGGAGCCAGAGCTCTGTCTTTCCAACAGTTTTTTGCTTCATGATGTGGCCGAACCCGTGGCGCCACTCATTCTGGCGTCGCCCCATTCCGGTCGTGCTTATCCTCAGAGCTTTCTCAGGCAGTCCCGCCTAGATCTTATATCCCTGCGCCGCAGTGAGGATGCGTATGTCGATCTGCTGTTCGAGGCCTCCCCCTCACGGGGGATACCGCTGCTCTGTGCCCAGTTTCCCCGGGCCTATTGCGATGTAAACCGCTACGCTTGGGAGCTCGATCCCGGCATGTTTCGCGAGCGTCTGCCCGAGGGAAGTCTGACAAACACAGCCAAGGTGCGCAGTGGGCTCGGTATGATGGCGCGTATCGCGGGGCCAGGGCGGGGGATCTACCGTTATCAGTTGCCGGTGTCTGAGGCGTCGCAGCGAATCGCGTCGTGCTGGTTGCCCTACCACGAGGCGCTGGAGGGCATGATCGAAAGATGCAAAAGCCGGTTCGGGACCTGCGTCCTGCTGGACCTTCACTCGATGCCGACCATTCCCCACCTCCGTCTGCCGGACATTATTCTGGGCGACCTGCATGGCACGAGTTGTGCACCTGAAATTGTCGAGGGGTTCGCGCATCTGCTGGGTGCGCAGGGGTTTTCGGTTGGCCGGAACCGGCCTTATGCCGGAGGGTACATTACTGAGCGCTATGGCACACCTGATCGGCAGGTCCACGTGATCCAGGTCGAAATCAGCCGTCGGCTCTATCTTGATGAGCCCACAATACGTCCATCCCCGGACTTCGCGTCGCTCAGAACCCGGTTGGAAAATGCACTCTCGGGGATCATAGAGCTTGTCAGCGCGTTCAGGACGTATCGCAAACCATGTGATAATCGTTGTATCGGATGATCAACTCCGGCTGATCCGGCCCCTGGGGGCTCGATTGATGCTATCAAGCTGTGTTTGAAGAGCGTTCGCACTCCTTGCTGGCCTCGCGGGCTCGCCTGGATGCGCCCGATACGTCCTCACAAGACTGGAAGAGCTGCCTCATGTCCCAGACCTGCCAAGAGCGCCCCGATATCGTCCTTATCGGTGCCGGTGTCATGAGCGCGAGCTTCGCAGCCCTCATCCGGTCGCTTGACCCAAGCCTGACGATCAGCGTTTTCGAAGCGCTCGATTCCTGCGCCAAGGAGAGTTCCGAAGCGTGGAATAATGCGGGTACGGGTCATGCTGCCTATTGCGAGCTGAACTACACCACGCGTCGCCCCGATGGCAGCATTGACATGGCCAAGGCGCTGGACGTGAACACGGAGTTCGATCTGTCCCGCCAGCTCTGGACGCATCTGGTTGAGAAAGGCTGGATCACTGATCCGTCGTCGTTCATCCGTCGTTGTCCGCATATGAGCTTTGTGCGCGGTGCGGAGAATGTTGCCTTTCTGCGCGCGCGGTACGAGACCATGGTGCGCCATCACTGCTTCGACACCATGGCCTATAGCGAGGATGCGGCCCAGATAGCGAAGTGGGCGCCGCTGATGATGACGCGCCGCCGTCCCGGCGAGACGCTGGCAGCCACACGCGTCGAACAGGGTACCGATGTCGATTTTGGCACACTGACGCGCACCCTCTTCGATAATTTGCGCAACGAGCCCGGCATCGATGTTCATTACCGCCACAAGGTGACCGCGCTTGACCGCGAGGGCCGCGGGACAGGCAGCAACCCGCGCTGGCGTGTCAGCGTGCAGAATACCGAGACGGGCGAGACGCGCACGGTCTCGGCCGGATTCGTCTTTGTCGGGGCAGGGGGGGCTGCGCTCGAACTGCTCAAGGGTGCCGATCTGCCCGAGGCGCATGGTTATGCGGGCTTCCCGGTAAGCGGGCTGTTCCTGCATGCTGATAATCTCGATCTGTGCCAGCGTCACACGGCCAAGGTTTATGGCAAGGCCGCCGTGGGCTCTCCCCCCATGTCTGTGCCGCATCTGGATACGCGCATCATTGGCGGGCGGCCCTATCTGCTGTTTGGTCCCTATGCCGGGTTCACGACGAAATTCCTCAAATCCGGCCGCTGGACGGATCTGCCGCGCTCGATCACGACTGACAATGCACGCGCCATGTTCGACGTGATGGTCGATAACCGCGACCTCGTGCGGTATCTCATCGGGCAGGTTCTGCAAAAACCCTCTTCGCGCTTCGCAGCACTGCAGGATTTCTACCCGTCAGCCCGACAGCATGACTGGCGCGTCGCCGTGGCTGGGCAGCGTGTACAGATCATCAAGCGCGAGAACGGGCGTGGGACACTGAAATTCGGAACGGAAGTGTTGAGCACGCAGGACCACAGCCTCGCCGCAGTTCTTGGAGCCTCTCCCGGCGCCTCCATTGCGGCTTCCGTGGCCCTGAAGGTGGTCCAGCAGAATTTCGCTTCCCGCCTACCGGAATGGCGCACGCGCCTGGAGGCCATCATACCGAGTTATGGTCTTGATTTGCGCAAGGATGAATCCGCCTGCCGCCGGATACGCGAACAGACGGGACGTGTGCTTGGGATCTGAAGCAAGAATGTGCCCCGGGCGTGCCTTTGTGCAAGGCACGCCTCTGCCCCCAGTCAGTCGAACTCAGGTTGTGGTGACGTAGCATCCAGCCAGGATTGCAGCGTGTAGGCTGCGGCCATTTTATCCACCACTTCCGCCCGGCGTTTGCGTGTCATATCGGCCTCCTGAATAAGGAAGCGATTGACCGCGCTGGAAGAAAGCCGCTCATCCCAGCAGCAGCCCGGCAAATCGAGCCGGGTTGAGAGCTCTGTCATCCAGTCCTGTGCGGAGCGGGCCGCTGGGCCGAACGACCCATCGAGCGAAAGCGGCAGCCCGCATATCAGCCCCCTGATGCCTTCCTTGCGCACAATGCGGCCGATCTCTTCGGCGGTCTCGCCAAATTTGCGGCGCTTCAGGCTCAGATAGGGCGAGGCGAGCATGAGCGTCACATCGCTCAGGGCCAGCCCGATTGTCTTCTGGCCGGGATCGAGCCCGAGTAGCCGGGAGCCGGGGGGGAGGGCATCGCGCAGGGCGTATGGATTGAACAGACTCATGGGAAGGCGTTATGATCTCGCAAAATTCTGGACCGTCGGGATTATCCGCTCACTTTCAGGAAAGTCGATCCTTTATGTCGTTGGAAACGCGCACAGTCAGGCGCATAGCAAAACTGGCCAGAATTGGCCTGAGTGACCAGGAATGTGAAGCCATGCGCCAGGAGCTGAGTGGCATCCTGGGCTGGGTCGAGCAACTGAACGAAGTCGACATTACCGATGTGCCCCCAATGATCGGCACCGGTCTGGCCATGCCGCGCCTGCGTGAAGACGCTGTGACCGATGGCGACAAGCGCGACGCTGTGCTGTCCAACGCGCCCGACTCTGTTGGTCCCTATTTCACTGTTCCCAAGGTTGTTGAGTGATGCATGATCTGACCCTCGCCTCTGCGCGAAAGGCCCTCAGGGAGCGTCGCCTGTCTGCCGTCGAACTGACCGATCATTTCCTGAACGCGATCGACAAGCTTGACGGTGAAGTCAACAGCTTTGTTACCGTGACAGCAGATCAGGCCCGCGCGTCGGCCCGTGCGGCTGATGCCTTGCTGGCCACGGGCAATGCGCCCTCGCTTTGCGGCCTGCCGCTGGGTATCAAGGACCTGTTCTGCACCAATGGTGTGCGCACAACGGCTTCAAGCAATATCCTGCGCAATTTCGTGCCACCCTATGAAAGCACGGTCACGTCAAACCTGCTGGCCGACGGGGCGATCTTCGTTGGCAAGACCAATCTCGACGAGTTCGCGATGGGGTCGACCAACATGACGTCGGCTTTCGGTCCGGTGGTTAATCCGTGGCGCCGCGAGGGCTCTGATGACAAGCTGGTTCCCGGTGGGTCTTCCGGCGGGTCTGCTGCTGCCGTTGCCGCTGGCCTTGTGCTCGGCACGACGGGCACGGATACGGGTGGCTCCATTCGTCAGCCCGCAGCCTATTGCGGTATTACGGGCATCAAGCCGACCTATGGCCGCTGCTCGCGCTTTGGCACGATTGCCTTTGCCAGCTCGCTCGATCAGGCCGGGCCGATGGCGCGCACGATGGAAGATTGCGCCATCATGCTGGAATCCATGGCCGGGTTCGATGCGAAAGACAGCACCTCCGTCGATCGCGCGGTGCCGCGTTATGAGGATGCGCTCGAGCGTGGGGTGAAGGGTCTCAGGGTTGGTATTCCGCGCGAGTATCGCCCGGATACGCTGCCAGCGGACATTCAGGCCCTGTGGGATCAGGGTATCGCCTGGCTGCGTGACGCCGGCGCCGAGATTGTCGATGTCTCGCTTCCTCACACGAAATACGGCCTGCCGACCTATTATATCGTGGCGCTGGCCGAAGCGTCCTCGAACCTGGCACGCTATGATGGCGTCCGTTTCGGCGAGCGCGTTGACGCTGGTACACTCGATGAACTTTACGAAGCCACGCGTCATGCTGGCTTTGGTGAGGAGGTTCGCCGTCGTATCCTGATGGGCACCTATGTGCTCTCCTCGGGCTATTACGACGCGTATTACCTGCGTGCGCAGAAGGTGCGTACGCTCATCCAGCGTGACTTCCTCAACGCGTTCGAGAACGTTGATGTGCTGTTGACACCAACCGCGCCTTCGGCAGCCTTTGCCCATTCTGAACGTCCGACCGATCCGGTGCAGATTTATCTGAACGATATCTTCACCGTCCCAGCCAGCATGGCAGGCGTGCCTGCGCTGTCTCTGCCAGCCGGGCTGGACCATGACGGTCTGCCGCTCGGCTTGCAGTTGATTGGCCGCTATTTCGAGGAAGAGACATTGTTCGCCGCCGGACGTGTCATGGAAAAGGCAGCGGGCTTCACGCACAGGCCTGCTTTGCATGCGGGAGCAATCGCATGAGCGGCTATATCATTGAAGGCACAACAGGCCCCTGGGAGATCGTGGTCGGGCTCGAAGTCCATGCTCAGGTCATCAGCCACGCGAAACTGTTCTCTGGTGCCTCGGCCGAATATGGCGGAGAGCCCAACACCCAAGTCAGCCTGATCGACGCAGGCTTTCCCGGCATGCTGCCGGTCATCAATCAGGAATGTGTGGCTCAGGCCGTACGGACAGGGTTGGGGCTGAATGCACAGATTCATCTGATGAGCCGGTTTGATCGCAAGAACTATTTCTATGCCGATCTGCCGCAGGGTTATCAGATCAGCCAGTTCGCTCATCCGATCGTGGGTGAGGGGAAGGTCGAGATCGAACTTGCCGATGGCTCTGTGCGCCATATCGGTGTCACGCGCCTGCATCTCGAGCAGGACGCTGGCAAGTCGATGCACGATCAGGACCCTACGCGCTCTTTCATCGACCTGAACCGTGCCGGCGTGGCGCTCATGGAAATTGTGAGCGAGCCCGATATCCGTTCGCCGGAAGAGGCAGGGGCGTATCTGCGCAAGCTGCGCCAGATCCTGCGTTATCTCGGCACCTGTGATGGCAACATGGAAGAAGGCTCAATGCGTGCCGATGTGAACGTCTCGGTACGCAAGGCGGGCGAGGAATATCGCACGCGTTGCGAGATCAAGAACGTGAACTCGATCCGCTATGTCATGCAGGCGATTGAAGTCGAGGCAGCACGACAGGTCGAGATCTGGGAAGCCAGTGGCACAGTCGATCAGGAAACACGACTGTTTGATCACGTGCGTAGTGAGACGCGCTCGCTTCGTTCAAAGGAAGACGCGCATGATTATCGCTACTTCCCCGATCCGGATCTTCTGCCGCTTCTTATCGAGCGCGACTGGGTTGAAAGCCTGCGCGCCGCTCTTCCGGAACTGCCCGAGGCCAAGCGCGAGCGCCTGGAAAGAACCTACGGTATTTCACGCTATGAATCGGGCGTCCTGACGGTAGAGCAGGGGATTGCCGATTTTTACGAGACCGTGGCCAAGGGCAGTGACCCGCGCCTGGCGGTCACCTGGATGCTGGGTGATTTCTTCGCAGCACTAAACCGGACGGGTGCGACGATCGAAACAAGCCCGGTCAAGGCTGAGGGACTCATGGAGCTGCTGGCGCTGATCACGGATTCGACGATCAACGGCAAGATCGCGAAGGAAGTGCTTGAGGACATGTTCGAGACCGGTGATTCGGCTTCGGTCATCGTCGAGCGCAAGGGGCTGCGTCAGGTTACCGACACCGGGGCTATCGAAGCCGAGATTCGCGGCATCCTTCAGACCCATGCCGACAAGCTCGCAGAGTACAAGAGCGGCAAGGACAAGCTGTTCGGATTCTTTGTCGGGCAGACCATGAAAGCCATGAAGGGCAAGGCCAATCCGGCCATGGTGAACGAGCTGCTGGTCAAGCTGCTCGCAGAGTAAAAAATCTGCCAAAGGGGGGTTTGACGCGACGCGCAAATCCCCCTAGAAGCAGTTCTGCAAACGCCGTGAAAACTGCGTCCCTCTAGGCGGAGGGGTGGCCGAGAGGCTGAAGGCGGCGGTTTGCTAAACCGTTGTACGGTGTCAAGCCGTACCGTGGGTTCGAATCCCATCCCCTCCGCCATTTTTCCAAAATACAACGAAACTTTACCCGTGTGGTGAGGCGGTTCTTGGTAAGGCTATCTCCGCTCAACTTGGTCTTCTTCCTGTATAGCTGGTGCATCCTTCCGACCCGACAAAATCAACGAAATTCGCGTCTCTTGTGCAGGGTCTATTGCGGACGCATTCGATAACATGATGGAGATGGGTGTCGACCTTCGATGGGTCATATTGCCCGGGTTGCAGTCCAGATCATACGGCACCGGGATCTCTCGGCTCACTCCGGAATGCTTGCCAATTGCCCGCTTTTATCTCTCTCTCGCAAGATAGATTTGTCCTGGACGACGGCTTTGCCGCGGCTTTTGCCTGATATGAAAAGGCGTCTGGCTCATGGCTGAAAATGACGATCGCCGACCGAGCCATATAGCCGCTCAGATAAGAGTGACTCGCGCAGCGAAAGGCTTTTGACGATGCTCATGGAGGCGCAATGCCCGTAATGGCGTAGTAAGTGCGTCGAAACCCGGATTTCATCGCGGAAGCCCATTTTTTTTCTGGAGGCTGAGCTAGAGCCATGCCTTGAAACAAATCCCCGCCATCGCGCTAGGACGTCTTGGCGGCCCTGCGTTGCCCTACGCCTGGACTTATCCCCGGTAGGATCGGCTGCTCGTTAGAGAGACGTTGCGCCGCATCAATCGCGTACGGGAGATCTTTAGTGTGCTTGGCGGGCACTGATCGCAACCTGTATCGGAAGATCCGGCTCCAGGATAATGATGCGCCTCAGATCGTTCATAACGACGACGCTGTACGACACGGCGTCACACATCTGGTGCAGTTTCCATCTCGCGATGTTTGGTTTTATTTTTCTGAGCTCGAAATCGGATTGCTGCCCAGAGTAGAGGCCTCTTTTCTGAGCAGAATCTGATGTCTTCCTGATGATAATGGTCGCGACTTGTCCTCAGACATCTGACGGCATCCTGAGATGCCTTCTTTTCGCGTTATTACGTGCGACATTTCGGTAATCTATTGACTTATCAACTGGCGCGGTTGACTTGCGGCCTTATGAGGTTGGAGAGTCGAGAGATATTACCGGCCATGAGAGGCGTCGTCAGAAGCGCTTTTTTGAGGAATGGGAATCCGGCTTCAAGTAGAACATCCCATAGCTCGATAGTGGGGTTGGTAACTTGTCGCCTCTTGAAGATCTCACGCCGCCACTCCGAACCAGACCCGTTATCTCCACGGTCAAGGAGGGTCTCGTACTCCCATGCGGCACCAATCGTGACACCACTCCGGGTCATCCATCTGGAGAATCCCATTTCCTGGCCATTCACGACAAACCAGCGGTCTGAAGCGGGTCGGTACGCCTTCCAGAAGCCATCCCAGGCCGGGCTGGAAACAAGGTCTTTACGGCAATAGATGAAGAATGACTGCAGGTGCCAGTCATGGAGGAGACTATCGACCGCACCTGTGATCTGGAACGGACCGCTGCGAGCCTGTTGGAAGAGTGGGGTCAGGTCATTCATGGTGCCGATCACGCTATCGTTAGCGAGAAGGATTGAGTGATCTGTGAAGCCCGTATCCTTCAGCAATTGGACGCCAATGGCGTATAGTCCCCAATCATAAGCCCTATTATCGCAATATACTATCTGCCACACATAGTCCCTAAGTCGCCCGATGGCCTCGGAAGATAGATTATGGCTATTCGTCATGAAGATAGTACGCACATCTTGATCTTTTAATGCGCGAAGATAGTCATACACATAGTCCTGTACATTATCCTGCGCATCGTAGTGAACGAATAGACAGATATCCTCGTTTTCAGCAGGGGGGGACGACAATATGGAGCGGTTGAGAATAACCTCCCTGCTTGTCTGGCGATTCATTTCGACCCGGGCGAAACGTGCCTCCGCTCCAAGGCCTGAGAAGAGTTCGGAGCGCCAGGATTTGTCCGCAGGTACGCGCCAACCGAGAGTCTCATGCCACTGTCTCATGGAGAAGAGCGGATTGGGATCGTACGGTCTGTCACGACGTTGGCGGCAGAAATGCTCGAGACAACTCATTCCCTGGGGAATTTCGCCTCCATAGGATTTTCGATAAAATTCAACGTCCAGTAGCGCATTGGGACCAACTCGATCCTGCGCCTGCATACATTCCTTAAGCGATAGTTCAGGTTTTCCTGTGGCCTGTCTGATCCAGGTGAGGTCGAGAAGGGGGTGAGGGCTGACCTGATCGGCTGTCAGCGCAACGTCTTGCATAACTTCGACTCTCATACGAAAACTTCCCGCCAAAATATGGGACTTTTGAATTCACTAATGTTACGATAGATTACCATGGTCATCTGCTAAATGGAAACAGATCCTTTGTACCGTGATTCTCTAGGAAAGCTCCCTGTTGCGGCTTTTTGGGTGCCGAAGCATATATGTATTTCCGCCTGGCTTGAGCATGCGCCATTTGCATTTAGCATCGTTCAGATGCTCCAGCCTCGAACTTTGGTCGAACTCGGAACGCATCATGGATTTTCATATCTGGCGTTCTGCCAGGCTGTGCAGAATTGCGGTCTAAGCACACGGTGCTACGCGGTAGATACGTGGGAGGGTGACGATCAGGCTGGATTCTACAGTAATGATGTATACGAATCTCTCAGAATAACCAATGAAGAGAACTACAGAGGGTTTTCCACGCTTATCAGAAGCAGGTTTGACCAGGCTCTGCCATTCTTTGAGGATGGTGAGGTAGATCTTCTCCATATTGACGGTCACCATACCTACGAGGACGTTCTCGCAGACTATACGCAATGGCTCCCGAAACTTTCAGGCAGGGGTGTTGTCTTATTTCACGACACCAACGTGCGGCGCGATGATTTTGGTGTCTGGAAACTGTGGAAGGAGCTTTCCCCGCAATACCCGTCCATCGAATTTCCGCATGGTAACGGGCTTGGCGTACTTTGTGTCGGTCCTAATGCGCCCGAGCCTGTCATCAGGTTTCTCAGTGGGGAGGTAGAGAGCGTACAGAGCCTTCAATTGGCTTATGCTGCTCTGGGGGGCGCGATTACGGTCCGTTTCCTGAAGGAAGCCATGCAGACAGAGGCAGCCACAAAAGCTGCTGAAGTCGGTCATTTGCACGGTAAGTTGGCAGAACTCCAACTCTCAAAGGATGCTAATGACCAAGTAAAAGCTGTTCTTCAGAATAATTTTGAGAAATTGCAAGGGGAGTTTGCGGCGCAAGGCGAGGCACTCGAAAAGCTGAATGGGGAGTATTCCAGGATATGCAGTGCTTATAGAGTCCAACAGGGCGAAATAAGCCGTATAGAGGCAGAGAGAGCGTCGGAGCAGGCTTCGAGGATCGAGGCTTCCAACAAACAAGCAGCAGAGATCGAGCGCTTGACTTCTGCATTGCGGCACTCGAACGTTCGTGCTGATTCCGCGGTAGCTCTCCTCGAAGATGCGCGTTCAGAGACCGAGGAACTACGGGCACAACTGGCGCTCAGAGCCGAATTGCCAAACCAGAAGATCCCGCCGGCTAACACTCAGGCAGACCTTCTGTCGGAAGAAAAACTTGCCTCCCTGCACGCAAATATTGCTGCTTTGCAGAGTGCCTTGTCGAACACTGAAGCGCGGCTCCGTAGCGAAATGACTGCGCATTATAATCTGGGGCTGCTGTACCATCATGCGACCTCAAAAATCCAGGCGCTCGAGGGGAGCACGTTCTGGCGTGTAACTGCGCCACTAAGGGGGATGGTAAGCAAGATCCCAGCGTCTAGCAGGAGGCATTTCAGACGGTCGGCCAAAGCCATGTGGTGGCTCATGACACCACATCGTATTCCCCAGCGCATACAGTTTATCCGTGCACGCAGGGCCGCAATCAGCGAGAGCGAAAATCTGTCTCCCTTACCGGTTGTCATTTCCCCGGCTGCCCCGACAGCACTCCCGCCTTCCATTCCAGCGCCTGCAAACATCGAAAAATGCTCTGCCCCAGACGCAGTGTTTCAGGGCTGGTTCGATCCCGATTACTATTCCTCGCAATTGCCATGGCTGGCTGATAGCGGGATAGATCCATTTGAGCACTACGCCAGTCAAGGATGGCGTGAAGGATATGACCCGCATCCTCTCTTCAGCACGGATTGGGTTGTTCAGAACAACCCGTGGCTCGTCGAAAGCGGTGCCAGCCCACTGGAAGTTTTCGCATCCGGGGATGTTGGCTCACCGATCATTGATAGCAACGTTCCCCGTAACTGGTATCGCTCGTCGGTGACATTCGGTGATGTGCCGACGATGATGCCGACTTTGTACACACCGCCAGGGCGAGCGCATTTTCCGTCGACAAGCGAGCATCAGTTTTACGCGCTACTGGAAAAATCCGATGTGCTGTCTTTCGATATTTTCGATACTGCGCTTCTGCGGCGCGTGACGCATCCGACTTCTGTTTTCGACATTCTGGAAGATCGGGCCAGACAGCTAGATATCCGACTATCGCATCTGGCCGATATCCGCTTCTGGGCCGAGCGCGTAGCGCGGAGAAAATCGGATGAGGCAGGCACCACAACCGAAATCAGCCTGTCATCAATCTATGATGAGATCCAGGCTGACCTTCAACTCGAAGATGAACTTCGCCTCAAACTCTACGAGATGGAACTTGCGATAGAGCGTGAGGTCCTTGTCGCTAATCCTCACGTGTTGCGCTGGTATCGCTATGCTCGTTCGATCGGCAAGAAAGTTGTTTTCGTCAGCGATATGTATCTGCCGAGTGAATTTCTTGCCTCGGTTCTGGCTGATTCTGGCTTCGAGGACCCTGAGGTTTACGTTTCGAATGAGTTCAAGGCGGGCAAGTGGGATTGCAGGCTTTTCGGAATCGTCGCACAAGACCTCAAGACAAACCCGGAACGCATATTGCATGTCGGTGACAATGCTCACTCTGACAAGCGTAATGCGGATCAGGCAGGTTGGCGTGGACTTCAGTTTCTAGAAGGCGCCAACGACCAGCCTTACGCGGTGCAGCTTTCCGCCTCTGCCGGACTGGATATCTCTAATGTAGCGGTCTCCGTGGGATGTGGGCTTGCTCATGCTCACCGCCTCAAGGTCGAGGCAAAGGAGATTTCGTTCAATGAGCGTTTCGCAAGGCATCTCGGTTACGAGGTAATAGGGCCGACAATGCTGGCCTTTGCCGGGTGGGTGGCTTCCAGAGCGCAGGCTGATAATCTTGATCGTGTCCTCTTTCTGGCGCGCGACGGTTTTCTGGTTGATGAGATATATCGGAAGCTGAGAGACACGAAGTCGTTCCTGCCCGAATCCCGGTATGTGGCGGCGTCGCGACGAATGCTCTACAATCGCATGTTTTCAGATGCGGAATCGTTGATTGATGTTGCTTCACGCAGCATCGGCTTCTCAAAGAGCACGACGATCACTGAGTATTTCGACATATTCCTGCTCTCAGCTGATGAAATCGCCGAGGCAGCATCCAGAGCGGGCATCACCCATCTGGATCGCCCGCTCCTATGGCAGTTCTCACCGACGGGCGATTTCCATGAAGCGAGACGATTGCTCAATGATGTGATTCGCGAGCTTGCCCCGATGATCCTCAGCAAGTCTCAAGAGGCGGCTCGATTGAAATCGCAGTATTACGAGGATGCTGGAGCGCTCGCATATAAGAGACGCGTGGGCGTTGTGGATCTGGGTTGGTCCGGTACGATCGTCGAGCCTTTGCACAAAATCATTACCGAGATATCACCTGGCGCAGAAGTACTCTCATATTTCTTCGGCCTTACCCCCAAGGCCAACGAGATCATTCCTGCCAATATCTCGCATCGCGCTTATTCTTTTGAAGATAAATGGCCGCGTTGTGCGGCGCCTAACGGCATTCCTTCGGCCAAGCAGCCGCATGTTATCTATGGGGCTTCACTGTCCCTCATGGAGATATTGCTCAGTGAGAACTGCCCATCGGCGATCAGGCTGCAACGCGACTCTCACGATCAGACACCCCAGGTTGTGCGTGGAACCGACGCCTACGATGCAGATCAGCGTCATTTTCTCAACCTGGCTCATTCGTCTGCACTCGAATTTGCGCAGGATGCCATTCCATTACTGCCAGATGATCTACAAAGCTGGAACTTCGCACCGTTACTGGCACAGGTTTGGAACCGTATTCTGTCGAGCCCCAGCCAGGAAGAGGCAAGGCTTTTGGCCGGTTTCCCGCACCGCATGGATGCAAGCGGCCATGGCGCGACAGAACTTCTGGTGTCCCAGCCTGATCACGGTGGGGAATCGCTCATAGATCAGTATTGGACTTCGATGTGGCCTGCCGGTTGGCTGGCTCTCCTCGATCCTCTGACCCGCGCCAAGGTTTTGTCAGAGACTTCGGATGAGGAGATGGTCTGAGCGTTGTTACGCGCCGAGAGGTAAATGCCGTTCACAGGGCTTCATCTTCATGGAGATGAAGCCCTGTGAAATCCAGAATCTCCAGTCTAGTGACGATGGAGAGATGAAAGACAATTATCAAATTTGTACGGCTGCCCGCTCGGGTAAGTCACGAACTGAGTCATTTTTGTCCGAAAGTTTTGTTTCGAGTGTTCGGGTCGATTGGCACAGACCTGTTCCCTAGGGTGTCATTCCGGCTTTTTGAGTGCCTTTCCCCCGGCTCGGACAAAAGACTGTATCAAGAGCCTTGTCGATGCGGTTGAGGGAGCTTGGAAAGGAAGAGGCGGCTTGGTCCTCTCGGACTGAGATAGGCAGGTACTGCTTGAGCTGATGGCAACGATGCTCGGATCCGCGATGCGGTTGTTGCCCGAGTGACGCCGTCAGTCTTCAGTCTGTTTCATGCTGTCATTGTGGCCTCTGCTTAGTGAGCGAACCTGAAGGATATCGCGGATCGGAAAATCCTGGCAGAGAGTGCGGCTGTCATGGCTCTGATCAGTCCGTATGGCTCCGTGATCAGGGGCGGGCATCAGTGACGAGGCGTATGAGGCTCAGCCATCCGGCTTTTCACTTCTTGCCCAAGGGAAAAGCCCAGATAGCACCGTTGATTATCAGATCAGGCGGAATTTTCTTCGCAAGGCCCATGCACGATCGATCCAAATCCTCCCGATGATCCCATTTTTGCACCGATGGACTGCAAGTGGACATGAAGGACATGTCTTGTTGTCTCAAGCTGCCAGTCAACACTCAACCCACAACCTATCAGGATCTGGAACAGGACATCTGAAAGGCCTGGCGCAGACCAACGTCAAATGCTCGAGGGATTTCCGGGGTAGGCTGCGCACGACATCAGGGTGTCACGATTAATGCTCATCACTGCACCTGCAATATGTAACAATACAGTCGAGCATTAAGCAACGAGATGCCGGGATACGAGGCACTTCAAGCAGGATCAGAGAGAACTACCAAGTTGCTCGAAGAGCGCCATATTGTCAGGTTTTGTGAAATATGGAGGTCCGGGCGGGAATCGAACCCACGTACGCGGATTTGCAGTCCGCTGCATCACCATTCTGCCACCGGACCGGCTGGTGTGTGGGCTATATCTCTCTTGGAGACGCGCTGGTCAAGGGGGTAAGGCACCACATCGAGAAATAAGAAGAAATTTCCGAATGGTTCGAGTTATGGCATAGGAGCGGTCAAGAGCACCTCAACACCAGCGTATGAATATGTCAGCATGTCGTTGCAGCGTTGCCGTCAATCGAAAGGGCATCCATGAAAACGGATCAAATAAAAGCCTATACTTCGCTCAGCGTCGGTCTGATTGCATTCCTGAACAGCACGACGGCGCTGGGACAGACTTATGACGGCAAAGGCTCTCCCGAATTCATTCCCCATACGTTGCAAGAAGCACTGGCAACGGCGTATCTGACCAATCCGACCCTGCGCCAGGAGCGGGCCAGATTGCGTGCCACTGACGAGCAGGTTCCTTCGGCGCTCGCTGGCTGGCGCCCTCAGATACGTGGTCAGGCCGGCCTGACCTATTACAGAGGGGCCAATATGTACGGCGCTCAGGGGCCGGAGCCTGGCTCCAATTTCGGAACCCCTGCCTATAGCCGCACCTATTCCACCCCGGGCTACCAAGGCGGCGTCACTATCACCGAAAACCTTTATACGGGTGGCAAGACGACTGCGCAGACGCATCAGGCAGTCAACACTGTCATGGCCGAGCGTGCTCAGTTGATCGAGACCGAGCAGCAGGTATTCAACGATGTCGTGAATGTTTATCTCGGGGTGATCCGGAGCGAGCAGTTGCTTCAGATCAACATCAATAACGAACATGTTCTTGAGGAGCAGCTCAAGGCAACCCAGGATCGTTTCCAGCAGGGTGAAATCACGCGTACTGATGTGGCGCAGGCTCAGGCTGCGTTGGCTACGGCCAAGGCGACCCGCCAGCAAAGCGAAGGAACCCTGCGTGCCGCCCAGGCAACCTATCAACAGATCGTCGGTGTTCCTCCGGCCCCAAATCTTGTTGCGCCTCAGCCACTCGCTCTCCCTGTAAAAGCGGAGAAGGATGTAGTCGCGGAAGCGACGTGCAATAATCCGCAAATCATCAACGCGCTTTTCGTCGAGGCGCAGCAAAAGGATAATTTTTCGGTTCAGCTAGCCCAGATCCTGCCCAAAATTTCCGCTACCCTTGGCTACTCCTATGTCAAGAACCAGGGTTACGGCAAAATGGTCACTGACAATAAATATGGCATGATCAATTTTGATGTGCCGATTTATCAGGGCGGGTCGGAGTATGCAGCAGTGCGTCAGGCCAGACAGCAGTATCTTGCTGCGCGTCGGGCCACCGAGATTGCCCGTCGTGCCGCGGCGCAGGATGCATCTTCCAACTGGCAGCAATTTCGCGCCTATAACGATTCCATCACCAGCAACCGGACTGCTATCGCTGCCAACGTCATCGCGCTTGATGGCGTTGAGCGTCAGGCCATCGTTGGCACCAGTTCGACCCTGGAGGTCCTTCAGCAGCAGCAGACACTGCTTCAGGCACAAACGGCGCTTGTGCAGAATCTCGCGGGGCTGGTCCAGTCATCCTACGCCGTGGCCGCGGCCATGGGTCGACTGACCGCAGCCGACCTCAAACTGGATGTGCCGATCTATGATGAGAAAGCCTATTACAAGGCCGTCAAGGATCGCTTGTGGGGGATCAACGATTATGCAGTCAGCCAGCCAGGTCGCTGATCCTGCACTGACCACCTGAATTGGGTGAGGGCATTGGCGCCTTTGCTCGTCGAAGCACTGAGTGCTTGTCGGCGCCGCCGGGCAAGCACGCTCACCTCCGGTCTGTGTTCATCACCGATCCGGTTGGTATGGTTGTCTGCGAAACAGGGGTTTGGCGAGGCGCGGTGTAAACTGTAAAGTGCTGTCATGAACGTTCGATTCATACCCGGCCCGTCAGGAGCCCGGATATGGCAAGACAGGTGACAGGAAGACAATGCTCGAGAAGACCTTTGACCCCGCGGCATGTGAAGCCCGCCTCTATGCCCAGTGGGAGGCATCAGGTCTTTTTGCGGCGCATCCCGAAAAAGGGGGCGACGCTTTTTCGATCATGTTTCCGCCGCCGAATGTCACCGGCACGCTGCATTTCGGCCATGCGCTCGACTTTGTTCTCCAGGACATTCTGATCCGCTGGAAGCGCCTCGAAGGCTGTAATGTCCTCTGGCAGCCGGGTACGGATCACGCTGGCATCGCCACGCAGATGGTTGTGGAGCGCGTGCTGGACAAGGAGGGTGTCAGCCGCAAGGAGATGGGGCGCGAAAAATTCCTTGAACGCGTCTGGGCCTGGAAAGAGCAATCTGGTGGCCAGATCATCAAGCAGTTGCGTACGCTCGGTGCTTCGGCCGACTGGGAGCGCGAGCGCTTCACTATGGATGAGGGCCTGTCACGCGCTGTTCGGGATGTGTTTGTCACCCTGCATCAGCAGGGCCTGATCTTCCGTGCCAAGCGTCTGGTGAACTGGGACCCGGCGTTCCGCTCCGCCATTTCCGATCTCGAGGTCGAGAACAAGGAGACCAAGGGCTCCATGTGGTATCTGCGCTATCCGGTCGAGGGTGGCGGGACCATTGTCGTGGGGACCACACGCCCCGAGACCATGCTTGGCGATACCGCCGTGGCCGTCCATCCTGAAGACGAGCGTTACACCGCACTGATCGGCAAGTTCGTGACGCTGCCGCTCACGGGCCGTCGCATTCCTATCGTGGCCGATACCTACTCCGATCCCGAGAAAGGGAGCGGTGCGGTCAAGATCACGCCCGGACATGACTTTAACGATTTTGAGGTCGGCAAGCGGCATGATCTGCCTATGCCGAGCATCCTGGACGAGGCGGCAGCAATCTGGCTGGATGAAATCGCGTCAGAGCTGCAGGAGATCGAAGGACTTTCCTCTATAGACTTTGTGCGGTCGCTCGAAGGGATGGACCGTCTCGAGGCGCGCAAGCGTATCGTGGAGGAACTGGAACGTCTCGAGCATATCGAGAAAATCGAGCCGCATACGCTTCAGGTGCCCTACGCCGAACGCGGCGGTGCCATTGTTGAGCCGCGCCTGACCGAGCAGTGGTATTGCGACGCGGCAACCCTTGCCCAGCCTGCCATCAAGGCGGTGGAGGAGGGGCGCATCCGCTTCGAGCCCCAGCAATGGGAGAACACCTATTTCGCGTGGATGCGTGACATTCAGCCCTGGTGTATCAGCCGTCAGCTCTGGTGGGGGCATCGTATCCCGGCGTGGTACGGCCCGGAGGGAAGCGTATTTGTGGCGCGTAGCGAGGAAGAAGCCCTTGCTCAGGCACGTGCGCAGTTCGGCGATGATGTCAGCCTGACACGTGACGAGGACGTGCTGGACACCTGGTTCAGCTCGGCGCTCTGGCCTTTCACAACGCTCGGCTGGCCAGACAAGACGGCGGAACTCGCGCGCTATTATCCGACGAGTGTGCTTGTCACCGGATTTGACATCATCTTCTTCTGGGTTGCCCGGATGATGATGATGGGCCTGCACTTCATGGATGACGTGCCATTCAACACGGTCCTGATTCATGGGTTGGTGCGTGACGAGCGCGGCCAGAAGATGTCCAAGAGCAAGGGCAATGGCCTCGATCCGCTCGATCTCGTGGCCGAGTTCGGCGCAGATGCGACACGTATGGCAATCTGCGCCCTGACGGGTCCGGGACGCGATATCAAGTTCGGCCGCAAGCGGGTGGAAGATTATCGCACCTTCATCACCAAGATCTGGAATGCAGCGCGCTTTTGCGAAATGAACGGCGTCAAGCCTGTGAACGGTTTCGACCCGGTTAGCGTGCAGAGCGTGCTCGGGCGCTGGATCCTCGATGAGGCATCGAAGGCCGTTGCGAGTGCCAAGGCAGCGCTGGACGCCTATCGTTTCGACGAGTTCGCCGGCACCTGCTATCGCTTTGTCTGGAACGTGTTCTGCGATTGGTTCCTCGAACTCGCGAAGCCTTCTTTTGCTGCCGAGAACACGCCGGAGCAGGATGAAATCCGTGCGGTCGCCGCTCATGTTCTCGGCGCTATCCTGCAGATGATGCATCCCGTCATCCCGTTCGTGACGGAAGAGCTCTGGCAATCCTTCGGGTTTGGCGGGAGTGTGGCACAGTCCGCCTGGCCGACGCTCGTTCCGCCGCAGGGAGCCGAAATCGCGTCTCATGAGATGGACTGGGTGATCCGTCTGATCAGTGAGATTCGGACACTACGCTCAGAAATGAACATCCCGCCGGCGCAGATGGTGCCTGTGTTGCTGCGTGATGCCACCCCGGAAACGCTGGAACGTGCCGAGCGCTGGGCCACGGTGATCGGGCGCATGGCGCGCGTAATTTCGGTCTCCGCTCTGGCGGGCGAGCCCCCCAAGGCAGCCGCGCTGACGGTGATCGATGAGGCAACACTCGTTCTTCCGCTGGAAGGACTGATCGACATCGGGGCTGAAATCCAGCGTCTGGAAAAGGAAATCGATCGTCTGGCCAAGGAAATCGACAAGGTCGAACGCAAGCTGGGCAATGCCGATTTTGTGGCACGCGCCAAGCCGGAGGTGGTCGAGGAAAACCGTGAGAGATTGAGCAGCTTCAGCCACGACAAAACGCGCCTCGAAGCGGCTCTCTCGCGCCTCTCCGCAGCCTGAGCGATGACGGAACAGCAGGCTGGCATCAGATCTGATGTCAGCCTGTGAAGGGGATTTCGTCAGTAATGGCCCCTTAGCGTAAAGCTGAAGGTTCTGGGCTGGCCATAGATCATACCATCGTAAAACCCTGCCTGACGGACATAGGTCTTGTCGGTCAGATTGGTGATGTTTCCAGTCAGGTCCAGCCATCTCAGCAGGCGATAACGTGCCATGAGATTGACCAGCGTATAACCGTTTACCGTCAGATTGGAGGCATCGTATTTCCCATGCCCCAATGGCCGCCCCGGATTGGTTGCCCATTGTGTGCTCGTCTGGCTTGAAATCCCTCCACCGATGGTCAGGTGTTTCAGGCGGCCGTGGAAGGTATAGCTCGTGGTCAGACGAACGAGATGTTGCGGGTCCTGACGGTAGCTCAACCCTTTTTCGTTGAGGTAGCTGTAGCCAAACAACACATTCCAGCCCGGAAGTATCTCCCCCGAGGCATCGAAATCCACCCCCTCGGTCTTTACCCCATTGACTGACTCGTAAACGGATTCACCCGTTTGCAGATTGGTGGCGCCCGTCGCCTGGGCAAGATTGTTCTGACGGTTGAGATAGAAGGCGAGGGTGGTGTTCAATCGCCCACCATAAAAGGCGCCCTTTATGCCTGTCTCATAGCTTTTGCCCATGACCGGCGACAGGGGTTGGTTGTCTGCATCGCGCAGCTGGGATTGCGGCGTATAGACATTGGTGTAACTGCCATACAGGGACAGGTTCCGTGTAAAATCCCAGACAGCGCCGGCATAAGGTGTAAGAACGGCATTCTGTCGCCCCGTGCCGGTCTGGCCTGAGTAGACATTGGCCATTGTATAGGTGCCGCTATAGGCCTCATAAGTACTGACGCGGCCGCCCAGAACCAGTGACAGTCCCTTGGCGAGAACAAAACGCCCGGAAGTATAGGCACCATAATTGCGCGTGACATCGACTTCCCGTGCATGGGTGCGATGGGTCTGGAAATCGGGGTAGTCGCCGTTCCAGCTACGCCAATTGGCAATGGGCAATCCGGTTGCGCGATACTGACAGGCATTATAGGGAACGACCCCGGCAATCGAACAATTGCCAAGCGCATTGCTGAAGCTCCAGGTCGTCAGCGTATCATTATAGCCATTGAAGCCAAAGACGAGCTGATGGGTATGACCGAAAGCGCGGAAAGGCCCGCCGATATGCACGTCGGCATTATCGCGTGAATCGGCATATTCGGCATGAAGCGCGTTGAGATAGCCCCCGGTCCCGTCCTCGTTCCAGAATCCGGCATAGCCGCCTGTTTTCCTGGAAGCGTTGTTGATCTTGGCAACACCAAGATTGTTGTAAGACCCTCCCTCGGTACGCATGTAGCCGATCTTGAGGTGCCATTCCCCGCCAAAACTGTGGTCGTAATTGGCGAAGGCCGTGTACTGGTCGCGCAATGCGGTGCTCCAGTTGGCGACCGGGTTGGTGCTGCGCGGCAAATTGGCCGTCTTGCCATCGGCGAACCATATCGGGACATTCGATCCCCATGAGGCACCGTCATTGCGTGTGCGCTCATACTGGAAGCCGTAATTCAGTGTATCCCGCGGCGAGAGATCGACGGCATAGTTGGCCAACGCGCCCAACCTATTGACATGCTCGCGTACGCGGAATGTATCGGTGTCGTCCCATGAAAAGACATATCGGCTGCGTATGGTGCCCGAGTGGTTCATAGGCGCATTCACATCGGCCATCACACGGTGTTCGTTCCAGTTTCCCAGCCTGAGCAGGCCATTCACCGTGAATTCCTTCATGGGTGCCTTGCGCTGCAGATAGATGGTAGCCGATGGATCGCCCGTGCCGCCGAGAAGACCGTTGGCACCCCGCACGATCTGCGCATTCTCGTAGAGATCCATGTTCATGGAGGAGCCGACGCCGCCAAAACTCGCTGATGCATCGATTTGCATGCCGTCGATGCGATAATTGGTAATGTCGAACCCGCGCGCCCGATAGGTGGTACGGCCCGCATTATCGTTGGAATAGGATGAAATGCCGGGTGCCGTACCAAGCACATCGTCAAGCGTGTTGATCTGCTGGTCGTCCATCAGCTGACGGGAGATGACGGTCACGGTTTGCGGTGTCTCGCGCAAACTCAGAGGGAGGCCTGTCGATGTGCGCGTCTCACCAATCGTATAGCTGCCTTTTTCCCAGGCACGGGCATGGACGTTGATCTGTTCGCTTCCGGCATGATCGCCCGGTCTGAGGCGGGCGTGATCCTGTCGTGTGGCAGGATCATTGCCGGAGAGGGCCGTCGTGGCATGAGAGGGATGTGTTGATGAACTGGTTGCGCGCGCCGTTTGCCCATCATGAGTATGCTTCACCCGACCGCGTTTGGCGGATGAGTGTGATTTTGTTGAAGGCTGGCTGGACTGGGGCTGATTGGCGAAGCCAGGTACTGGGGCTGCATGCACCAGATGGTCGTGTCCAAAGCACAGAAGGCACCCGCTCAACGCAGCGCCGCTGTGGAGGAGGCGTCGCTTGGATAGCATGCGTCGCACGGTTATGATGCTCCATTCCGATTATGATAATCATTCGCAATAGGCTCATATCGAGACAGAATAGAAATGGAAAGTCACATGCGTGACGTTTTCTGAAACACTCTCTCCCTCCCGGCCAGGACGTGTTGTTTACCGGGTTTGCATCATGGTCGGGATTTGTCTTGTGGAAGACGGCTGTCAGAACCTCCGATTATCTGGCAGCCGCTGCCCGGAAGTAGGGATCTGCGCTATGCCCTGCGCACCAGTTCATCCAGCTTGTCGCGAGTGATTTCCGCCACGGAACCCGCTCCGATGAGAGTCATCGTTACTTTCAGATCGGCTGCGATGAGGCTCATCAGACGCCGCACACCGCGTTCGCCATCGGCTGCCAGCGCATAGATGTAGGCACGCCCCAGCATGACGCCCTTTGCCCCGAGTGCAATCATGCGCGCAACGTCGAGGCCCGAGCGTATACCCGAATCCGCCAGAACCGTCAGCCGGTCTCCGACAGCCTCTGCGACGGCCGGGAGGGCCCAGGCGGTCGGAGCGGCTCCATCCAGCTGTCTGCCGCCATGATTTGATACGATCACCCCGTCCGCCCCCATACGGAGCGCGTCGCGTGCATCCTCTGGGTCAAGAATACCCTTGATGATCAAGGAACCCTTCCAGCTCTCGCGTATCCATTCCAGATCCTGCCACCGGATGGACGGATCGAAATTTGTACCGATAAAGCCCATGTAATCCGACATGGTCATGCGATGTCCGGTATAGGCCTCGATATTACCGAATGAGAGGGGACGACCGCCAAGCCCGACCTCGAATGCCCAGCGGGGATGTGCAACGGCCTGGGCATATTGACGCAGCGAGGCAAGCGGACCTGACATACCTGAGTGACGGTCGCGATACCGTGACCCGGGCACAGGCATGTCAACGGTGAAAACCAGCGTCTTCATCCCCGCCTGCCACGCGCGTTCCAGTGAATTCTTCATATAACCACGGTCTTTCAGGACGTAGAGCTGCGACCAGAGATCCCCCCCTGCATCGCGGGCTACTTCCTCGATGGAGCAGACAGAGACTGTGGAAAGCGTATAGGGAACACCTGCTCGTCTGGCCGCCCTGGCCGCCTGTACCTCACCGCGCCTGGCATACATTCCGGTCGCTCCGACCGGACCAAGAGCGAAGGGGAGTGACCATGTATGTCCGAGAATATCCGTTGAAAAATCCGGTGTGCCGACGCCCGAGAGCACCCTTTGGCGAAACCTGATCTGCTGAAGGGCGCGATGGTTCGCATGCATGGTGCTCTCGGTAACAGCACCGCCGTCTATATAGTCGAAAAGAAACCGGGGGAGAGCGCGTTTCGCGGCTTTCCGGTAATCAGTCGGGGCAGATATGATCATGTCTTGCTATCCAGTCTTTCCGGTTGCGTGACCGGGCATCGGCTTCACCATCTGTCTGGTTCGGTCGATCTCATAATAATGGCGTCCGCGATATCATGCTGTGCGAGGCGCCGTGGAATTGGTTGCTGCGACAATCCTGCCCCATCGCCGCAAGGTCTCGGTGCAGTCTTCGCGGTCAAGTGCGCACTCGATCAATGTTGGGCCATCAGTATTCGCGAGGGCTTTTCCTATGGCATCTTCCAGCTCAGCGCCGGTTCCAGCGTGTAAACCCAGGCCGTGCCCAGACTCAGCGTTGAATACGTCCATAAGTCCGGCATAGTTCCAGTTTTTTATGTAATTATACGGGCCGTCATGGATGGCTATTTCTATCGTATACCCTTTATTGTTGGCAAGAAATATGATTACCGGAAGATTGTGTCGTATCATCTGGGAAACTTCTTGCGCGGTAAGCTGGAACGACCCGTCGCCGACCAGGATGACATGACGCCGCTCCGGTGACCCGATTGCGTTCCCAAATGCACTGGGTACCGACCAGCCGATATGTCCCCATTGCATTTCGAGCTCGATGCGCGCGCCATCGGGCAGGCCCAGTCGCAACGCATTGAACCACGAGTCACCCGTCTCGGCAGTAAGTGTTGTTTCGGGCGTAACCAGTTTCTGTATCTGCCGCATCATCTCGTCATTGGTCAGTGCAAGCGCAGGATCTGCTGGGGCAGGGGAGAAGCGATGTACTGCCAGCTTCGGGACAGGTGGCGTTGCGCGGGGTAGTGTTCTTGCGAGACCATCCAGAAAAGCGCCCAGCGTGACGCCACTGAACGACATGCCATCGACAGTCACCTGATCGGGGTCAGCGATGAGTACTCGGGGGCCTTCTGGCAAGGCATGCCATCCCACTGTGCTGTAATCATTGAAGACAGGACCAAGACATAGCAGTGCGTCGGCGTTCTCCACCAGGTCCTGCACGCCAGGGTCACTCACTTCTCCCCAGTACAGACCTCTGAATGATGGGTGCGTTTCGGGGAAGAAGCTCTTTGCCGCCGCCATGATGGTGACTGGCCAGCCTGTATGGCTTGCCAGATCAGCCGCTTTCTGGCCGGCTTGGGCAGCACGAATGCGGCTGCCCACAAGGATGACAATGTCTTTCTTGCCCTTGAGCCACGACACGGTCCTCTCAAGGGCCGCGTCGAGACTGGACTGGTCGCATGCGGGAGTCAGCAAAGCCGCGATGGGACCCGGTCTGGAGCAGGGCGCATTCGCCACGTTGCAGGCTATATCGAGATAGGCAGGCTTTTGTTCGCGCAGGGCAGACCGGATGACATGGTCTATCTTCGCTGGCGCACTGGCGGCCTCATTGATGCTCTCTGCCGCGCAGGTAACCTCGCGCGCCATGTTGAACTGGAAATCGTAATCGGTCTTGCCAAGCGTGTGATGAAGGATACGACCTGTTCCACGATCATTCGCGTTCGGGCCGCCTGAGATGAGTATGACAGGCAGGTTTTCAGCATAGGCGCCAGCGAGGGCATTCAGTGCTGAAAGGGCCCCAACTCCAAACGTCACCACGGCGGCGCCTGCACCACGGGCACGTGCATAGCCCTCTGCGGCAAACCCGCAGTTGAGTTCGTTGCAGCAATAGATCTGCTCAGTATCTTCCCGCGTGAGAAGCTGGTCCAGCAGCACGAGATTGTAATCACCCGCAACCGCAAAATGCTGCCTGATCCCAATCTGTGAAAGACGCTCGGCAAGATACTGGCCTACCGTGAATGTCATCGTCATCAGCTCCTGTCATGATACGGGAAGTCCCTGAAGCGGATCCTATGACTGACTTTGAAAGACATCCAATATATGTTCAGGGCAGTTTCCATATCTGAAAGATATGATCATGGATTTGCGTCATTTACGTTATCTGGTGACGATCGCGGAGTGTGGAACCTTTACCCGCGCTTCGGAACGCCTGAACATCGCCCAGCCTCCACTCAGCCAGCAGATACGCCGTCTTGAAGAGGAACTGGGTGTGCGTCTGTTCGATCGTTCCCGTCAGGGCGCTGTGCTCACATCCGCAGGATCGCTTCTGGTCGATCGCGCAAGGACCATTCTGGCGCTTTCGGCGGAATTCAAGTCATTTGCCAGCGGGCTGGCCGATGGTTTCGAAGGGAGCCTGCGCATCGGCATGGCGGGGGGCGTTACCCTGCTTCCACTCATCCCGGCGGCGATACAGGCTTTCCGTCAGGCACGCCCGGATATCATGGTCACGCTTGAGGAAAGCAACACCCCCGCACTTTGCGCCGCTCTGCGCAGCGGTCAGGTGGACGTGGCGATTGTGCGGCCGCCGGCACCAGACCCGCATATCGTCGTCAGGCCTCTCCTGGACGAACCGACCGTTGTCGCCCTGCCGGTATCTCATCGTCTGTCAGGCGCGGCGGGTATCCATCTGCGTGATATCGCCAATGATCCTCTGATCCTCTTCGAGCGTCATCTGGGGCCAGGCTTTTACGACACCATCATTTCAGCCTGTCTTGAGGCGGGGTTCTCGCCCCGTCTGGGCCAGTCTGCCCCGCAGGTTGTTGCAACGATCCCGATGGTCGCGGCAGGCATGGGGGTGACAATTATCCCGGCTTACCTCAGTCAGATCCATACCGATGGTGTCAGCTTCCATCCAATCGACGGAGCCGTACCGCGTGCAACCATAGCCATGGCCGTTGCCGAGACACAGCCGACGCAAGCGGTTCAGATTTTCGAGACAATACTGCGCCAGTCTTGCGAGGCCTTCACGGCGCAGCATGCCGCTGCGCCTCCATAGCGTCAGGGTGATTGAGCGGACACCAGGCATGGGATGCAAAGCCTGCATCCCGATACTGCCACTGTTACATGATCCTCATGGCTTATCCGGGGCATTCCCCCTCGCAATTGATGTCATGTCCTTGCGATGAGGTGTGAGGCCGGGGACCATGACTGCGCAAAGGTAATAGGGGCTTGAAAGCGAACATTGTCTCGAAGCTGCAGAAAACGGGACCAGGGATTGTGAAACTCCCCAATCTGTCGGCAGCATTCCGACGCCATTGATGCACCGCCTTGCGAAGACCCCACTTCACGCCAAACGGGATGCTGCGGAACCGGTAGGCATATGTCGCATGGAACATGTAATGCGTGAGGTCGTCGGGCTGAAACTGCAGGACCTCGGCGATTTGACGACGCAGATCATAAAGTCCGCTTGCGATGGCGGCGTTTGCCGGTCTGAGCGGCGTACCGGTGATCGGCGCATGGTAGCGGTCCGGATCGATCTGCATCTCTATGGGATCGGGAATATCGAAGACTGCCCTCGAAAGCCTCTCCGTGAGTCGTTCATTAACCGTTTCGGGCGGCATCTCCGCCGTGATGCCGATAGGAAGTCTGTTCTTCTGACGTTGCTCCGGATCGACACCACCCAGAATTGTCATGTGATAGCTTGATGGTGGTGTTGTGGTCATATAGGTCGAATAATCGCTCGCAATCATGCGATTCATCGCGAGCATGGCCTGCGCCAGCGGATGCTCGACCGGAAACGGACAGATTATCGTATTCCCTGGCCACACGCTGACTTTTCCGGTCTCGTCGAACTTGCCGAGGCGCTCACCCCCGCGCGTGGCCGATCCCGGGGAACATGGCTGATCGTCTTCCGGCTGGGATGCCTCGGCGGCTTCCATCGTCAGAAGACCGCAAAGGCTGGCGGCACCACCGGCGAGGATTGTTCGGCGGCCTGGGGAGGATCCGGGCCGCGCCGGCTGTCTCAGGGGCATCGTCTTCTCTCGGAGTCATGTCAATCAGAATGTACGGGCAGGGTATCGGTACAAAATGCCTCTTCTCACGATGACATGTATCCGGGCATGAATTCTCCATGACATAACGCACGGTTTCAAGAGGCAAGCCATGAGAGAGGCATCCAGACGGACAGATGTCGCATGCGGGAGGGGCTCCCCTCCCGCCATCGGTCAGGATCGACGTGAAATCTGACCAATGTCGCGCACGGCACCATTGGCGGCGCTTGTGGTCAGCAAACCATAGGCGCGCAGGGCGGGTGACACTTCGCGCACACGGTCCGGGAGCCAGGCTTCAGCGCCGCGAGCCTCCATTGCCTCACGACGCGAGGCCAGGACAGCGTCCTCCACGAGTGCGCGCAGCACTCGGTTAGGGATATCAATCTCGATCTGATCGCCGTCTTCAAGCAGACCGATAAGGCCGCCCTCGGCCGCTTCCGGCGAGATATGACCGATCGAGAGGCCCGAACTGCCTCCCGAGAACCGGCCATCTGTGATCAGCGCACAGGTCTCGGCAAGGCCTTTCGATTTCAGATAGCTGGTCGGGTACAGCATTTCCTGCATACCGGGGCCGCCTTTGGGGCCCTCGTAACGGATTACCACCACGTCACCGTCCACAATCTGATTGCCGAGAATACCCGCAACGGCATCCTCCTGACTCTCGAACACCCGAGCGCGGCCCGTGAATGTGAGAAGGCTGTCCACCACTCCCGCCGTCTTCACGATGGCGCCCGCCTCGGCAAGATTGCCATACAGCACCGCAAGTCCGCCATCCTGTGAGAAAGCATGAGCGCGGTTACGAAGCACACCGTGTTCGCGATCGGTATCGAGTTCGTAATAACGGCTGGACTGCGAGAAGGCTTCCGTGGTGCGCACACCCCCTGGCGCAGCGAGGAAGCGGGTTTTGGCCTGTTCGTCACCCGCGAGGATATCCCATTTCGCGAGCGCGTCTTTCATGCTCGGAGCGTGCACCGTATGGGCGCTCGTCTCTATCAGCCCACAGCGATCAAGCTCAGCCAGAATGGCCGGGATGCCACCTGCACGATGGACGTCTTCCATATGCACGTCGTTCTTCGCAGGCGCGACCTTGCACAGATTGGGCACCTTGCGCGACAGACGGTCGATATCGGCCATGTGGAAATCCACGCCAGCTTCTCGCGCGGCAGCCAGAAGATGCAGAACCGTATTGGTCGAGCCGCCCATGGCGATATCGAGTGTCATGGCGTTCTCGAAAGCTGCCTTGGTAGCAATGCTGCGCGGCAGGGCGGTTGCGTCATCCTGCTCGTACCAGCGACGGGCAAGCGAAACGACCAGACGCCCGGCCTCAAGGAAGAGCTCACGCCGATCAGCATGGGTGGCCAGCAGGCTGCCATTGCCCGGCAGGGAAAGACCGAGTGCCTCGGTCAGGCAGTTCATGGAATTGGCGGTGAACATGCCTGAGCACGACCCGCAGGTCGGGCAAGCAGAGCGCTCGATGGCTTCCGATTCCGCATCCGATACTTTCGGGTTGGCGGCGGCAACCATGGAATCCACGAGATCGAGCTTGCGGTTGATACCAGGGCCATCCAGCTTGCCGGCCTCCATAGGCCCGCCCGAGACGAACACCACAGGGATGTTCAGACGCAGCGAGGCCATGAGCATGCCCGGCGTGATCTTGTCGCAGTTGCTGATGCACACCAGCGCATCGGCGCAATGGGCATTGACCATGTATTCGATTGAATCGGCGATCAGTTCGCGCGAGGGCAGGCTGTACAACATGCCCCCATGGCCCATGGCGATGCCGTCATCCACTGCGATGGTGTTGAACTCGCGCGCAATGCCACCGGCTTCAGCAATCGCCCCACCGACCAGCGACCCCATATCCTTGAGATGCACATGACCGGGCACGAACTGCGTAAAGGAGTTGGCGACCGCGATGATGGGCTTACCGAAATCCTTGTCCGTCATGCCCGTCGCACGCCAGAGCGCGCGGGCACCGGCCATGTTGCGGCCGTGGGTGGTGGTGCGGGAACGATAGGCAGGCATGAGACTGATCCGGGAAAGCTGGAGTGAGGGGGCGTGTTGCGCATGAAATGCAATAGCAACGAGCCCGCACGAGTATTTTTATTACCCTGTGCGAAATAACGTGGCCAATCGCTTGCCGCAAGGGGAAGTCTGTTCAATCATCGCGCCGCTTGTCATTGAACCAGAGGAAAAACCGCGTGCGCGTTGGCCATTTGACCCGATCCCTGCTTCTTGTGACCTCCTGCCTGCTAGGGGCCTCGCAAGCCCTGGCCCAGGGAGGAAACGGTCTTCCTGTCACGCCTGATATGGTGCAGCGCGGCTCGGATATTCCTGCCCATGTCCAGATGCCAGAGACGGCGCGCGACTATATCAAGCAGGATGTCATGATCCCGATGCGTGACGGTGTGAAGCTGCACACGGTTATCGTCATTCCGAAAGCAGCCAGGGACCATGAAGCTCCGATCCTGCTGACGCGCACGCCCTATCATGCTTCCGAGCGCGCTGATCGTGTCTCGGGCGCTGCCGAGATGCGCAACGTGCTGCCACAGGGTGACGGCGTCTTTGTCGATGGCGGCTATATTCGCGTCTTTCAGGACGTGCGTGGCAAATATGGGTCGGAGGGCGACTATGTCATGACGCGCCCGCCCATCGGCCCGCTCAACCCCAGCAAGACCGACGACACCACCGATGCATGGGACACGATCGACTGGCTGATCAAGAACGTGAAGCAGAGCAATGGCCGTGTGGGTATGACCGGATCATCCTATGAAGGATGGACCGTGGTGATGGCGCTCCTCAACCCCCATCCGGCGCTTAAGGTTGCGGCTCCGGAAAGCCCTATGGTCGATGGCTGGATGGGTGATGACTGGTTCCATTACGGCGCCTTTCGTCAGGGTAGCTTCGACTACTTCACCATGCAGATGACGAAGAAGGGCGAGGGCGACGGTATTCCCCGCCAGAACGTCGATGACTACACGAACTTCCTCGAAGCCGGATCGGCCGGCGCCTTTGCCACCAAGGCGGGGCTCGACCAGTTTCCGTGGTGGCAGCGTACCAAGGCTCATCCGGCTTATGACGCCTTCTGGCAGGACCAGGCGCTCGACAAGCTTCTGGCAAAGCACCCTCTCACCGTACCGACCATCTGGGAGCAGGGGCTTTGGGACCAGGAGGACATGTGGGGTGCCATCCATAGCTGGATGATGCTGCGCAAGGACCATCCCAAGGTGCCGAATATCCTCGTCATGGGGCCGTGGCGTCATAGCGGCGTAAATTACGATGGCTCAACGCTCGGCCCGCTGCATTTCAACGGCGATACGGCGCTCTGGTATCGCAGCCATGTGATGCGTCCGTTCTTTGACCAGTATCTCAAGCCCGGCAGTGCCAAGGTCAATTTCGACGACGCCATCATCTATAATACGGGCGATAACCGCTGGGATCACCTGCGTGGCTGGCTGGGAAATTGCGGTGAGAGCTGCGCAGGTACGGGTGAGCGCCTCTATCTGGGCGAGGCAAACGGGTTGAGCTTCGAGCGTGCCAAGCCCGGTACCGACAGCTATGTGTCCGATCCATCCCACCCGGTGCCATTCATGACGCGGCCGTACAGCTTTGCCGATGGCGCGCGCTGGAAGCCCTGGCTGGTCAGCGATCAGCGTTTTGCGGAATCCCGCCCCGATGTGCTGACCTATCAGACACCGGTTCTGGATCATCCGGTGCGTGTATCAGGCGTGCCGACGGCGGATCTGTTCGCTGCAACAACAGGGACGGATGCCGACTGGGTGGTGAAGGTGATCGATGTCTATCCCGGCGTCACGGCGGATCGTCCCGAAATGGGCGGCTACGAGCTGGCGGTCTCCATGGATATCTTCCGTGGTCGCTACCGTCATGATTTCGCACATCCCGAGGCGATCCCTGCGAACAAGGTTGAGGAATACAAGTTCACCTTGCCTGCGGTGAACCATGTCTTCCTGCCGGGCCATCGCATCATGGTGCAGATCCAGTCGAGCTGGTTCCCCCTTTACGATCGCAACCCTCAAACCTATGTCTCGAACATCTTCGATGCCAAGGCGGCAGACTACAAGACTGCAACGCAGACCATCTCTCACGGTGGGGCTCAGGCCAGCAGCATCTATCTTCCAGTTGTAAACCAGTGAGGCGCGCATGAGCGAGGCAGTTGTGGAAAAAGCCCTGATCGGGGGCGGGTGCTTCTGGTGCACCGAAGCGATCTTCACCGGGTTGCGCGGGGTCAAGTCCGCTCAGCCCGGCTATGCTGGCGGCCGACGCGAGAACCCGAGTTACGAGCAGGTGTGCTCGGGCGCGACAGGCCATGCGGAAGTGGTGGAAGTCGTGTTTGACCCGCAGGAAATCAGCTATGGCGACATCCTGCGCGTGTTTTATACCACCCACGATCCAACCCAGCTCAACCGTCAGGGCAATGACATCGGGACGCAGTATCGCTCGGTCATTTTTGCGCTGGATGAAGCACAGGACGCCATTGCCCGCGACGTTACGCAGGAAATCGAGGCTTCAGGAATCTGGCCGGATTCGATCGTGACCGAAATTGCCGGCCCAGCCGTGTTCTGGGAAGCCGAGGAAAAGCATCACGACTACTTCGCGCGCAATCCCGAGACAGCTTATTGCAGTGCTGTGGTTGCCCCGAAGGTTGCAAAAGCCCGGAAGATGTATCGCGATCGCCTGAAGGCCTGATCAGGGTCATCTGACTCAACCGGCTCGCGTATTATGGCGAGCCGGGCTGGCGCCTCGTACTGCGGGCCTCAAGCGGTAAATCATCACGGCGCCGGGTGTCGCCGGAACCAACCTGATGGTGGTCGTTCAGTACCCGGTGGCCTCCCGATCGAGCATGAACTGATCGGCTTCCTCGTCAAAATCAAACAACTCGGTGTAGCGTGCCCAGTTGGTCGCCGTCATGAGCGTTTGCTCGGCGTAGCCCGGCGACATGGTGGTTTCCAGCTCTTCCCGGAAGCGATCCGCCCCGGTGCGATGCCCGGAGCGTTCATCGAGCACGGCGCGTATCGAACGGATGAGCGGGATATGATGAAGCAGCGCCGTGCGCATGATTTCCCGACGCTCATCCTGATCGGCCAAGACAAAACGGGCGCCCGCTTCGGTGATGAGAATGTCACCATCCTCGAGCTCGGCCAGTTCGAGAAGCTGCAGGGACTCACCGAGCGGAAACAGATCATCGAGCGCCATCTGAAGGCGCTCGGCAAGGTGGGGCAGATCGGCTCGTCCGTTGAGCGGGGCGGCTGCCAGCGATTCGAGCAGGCCGACAAGGACATTGATGGGGATGGGCGGAAGGACCAGTGCCATGGGATGGGGGGGGGGCGCAGCGGTGCCACTTTCAAGACTGGCTTCCGAGATGAGGGGCGCCCTGCGTGTCATGAGGGTATAGATATGATCGACGAAGTGCCGGAATGCGGCGTCGTCACGGTTGCGCGGATGGGGAAACGGTACCGTCAGCTCATGCGAGACTCGCCCCGGGTTGGATGAAAAAAGCAGGATGCGGTCACACATCAACACGGCTTCTTCCACGTTATGGGTCACGAGCATCATGGCGCGTGTCGGCAGTCTTTTCTCCGACCAGAGCTCGATCAGGTCCGTCCGTAAGTTTTCTGCGGTGAGCATGTCGAGCGAAGCAAAAGGCTCATCCATCAGCAGCAGGTCTGGCTGCATGACCAGAGCCCTGGCCAGCCCCACGCGCTGCTGCATAGCCCCGGAAAGCTCCTTGGGCAACGCGTTCTCATAGCCATTGAGGCCGATGAGATCGATCATGTCATCGCAGCGCTGTTCACATTCAAGACGCGGCAGACGCTTGGCTTCGAGCCCAAGCGCGATATTCTGCTGAACCGTGAGCCAGGGAAACAGCGCAAAGGACTGAAAGACCATGGCGATGTCGGGTGTCGGCCCGGTCAGCTTCTGGTTTTTCCAGAGAATTTCTCCAGCGCTGGGCGGGATCAGTCCTGAGGCAATACGCAAAAGCGTGGATTTTCCCGAGCCTGAACGCCCGACGAGCCCGACGATTTCACCCGCATGGAGGTCAAAGCTGACATCCTCAAGCACGGGAAGGTCTGTGCTGCTATCCTTCTGATAAACCTGCAGGCAATTGCGGATCGAGAGCAGGCTTTCCTGCATGACGGGCTCCATGCTCATTTGACGGGCGGGCTCAGGGATGACGGGATACGGCGGCGGATCTGCAGGCGGATGGGATGCCAGACCATGAATTCGCCAAGCGCAATGCACAGGGTGATGACAGCCGCCCCGAGCACGACGCGTGGCAGATCCCCATTCTCGATGGCTCTGGCCACATAAGCCCCAATGCCGCCGCCATCTTCGCCGTGCAACGCCCATGACGAACGTTCGGCAAGGATCAGAATGGTCCAACCCGTCATCGAGGCTGCGCTGACGGCCTCAAGCAGGATGGGGGCGATGCCGGGCAGAATGATCTTGCGCCACCATAGCCAGCCGCGAATCTGCATGTTCTGGGCGGCTTGCAGCAGATCCACCGGAAAGCTTCTCATACCGCGCAGGATCTGGGCCAGCAGGAGCCACTGGATAAAGAAGAAGCACAGAACAAGCGGCCAGACGAAGCGTGATAACCCAAGCAATGTCAGGCCGAGGCACAGCAGCGGGAACAGGATATTTTTTGGATAGAGCGCCAGAAAACGCGTCACCACGCGCGCGATCTCGGCGCGCCGTGCCGTCAGGCCGAGCCAGACACCCAGCGGTAGCCACAGCGCAAGAGCAAGGAGGAGGGCGAGCGTCATACGCAGGGCCGAGACAAGGCTCTGCTCGGCCACGACAACGAGATCATGCAGCCCAAGCGCATGATGGCGGTAGAAAAAGCCCATCACGATCAGCAGGGCAAAAGCGAGCGAAGAGAGTCCGATCAGCGGTGAGGCCGGATTTGTCGCGCCAGAAGGGCGGAAGCCACGACGGCCGATCGGCATATCGCCCAGCCATGCAAGACAGCGCCGCATATGCTCCCCCGCGATCTTGAGCAGGCGGGTACGGCGCCAGAGTTTGAGCATCCAGGGATCGGCAACATGCTCAAAAACCGGGCGCAGGCGATAACGATCCGCCCAGATCTGCCAGGGAAAGACAAGGCAGCTATCGTAGAGGAAGGCAAGAACACCGATAAGCCCGGCCGCCAGCAGGCACTCCCAGAACGACCCCAGAGCCGCGGCCTGCGCCGCGTGGGTTCCAAGCCCGGGGCGTGTCGGCAATGTGCCGTTTACCGGCAGCATTTCGGCAGCCATCAGAAGCGACCAGGCCAGCGGCATGGTGCGGGCAAGGGCCGTCACACAATCCGGGATGGCATAAGGGGCTTCGAGCCGCCAGAGACGTTGCCAGCTTGTCAGACCAAGCCCCCTGGCCGCTTCATCGAGGGCGCGGGGAATGGTGCTCCAGGCGCCTAGGGCTGCACTGGCAATGGGGGCAGCAAGGCAAAGCGCGGTGATCCCGATAGCGGAAACCTCGAAGCCGAGAAGATGCAGAAAGGGAAGGAGGCAGAGAAGCGGAACCATATGCATACCGCCCAGCGCGGTAAGCACTGCACCGCGCACAGGCGGTGTCTTTGCTGCGGCAAGGGCCAGGCAGGCACCCAGCAGGGCGCCGACTACGGTGGCCGCTATCATCCGCAGCGTCGTATGACCCAGATCGCCCAGTAATACCCCGAGTCCGGCCAGAGAGCGGAAATGGGGCGTTGTCATGCTGTGATGCTGGAAGGCCGCCAGCTGCGCGGGAACCAGGCGCGAGATGAGGGCCAGCGCCGCCACCACGACGAGGATACCGACAAGCGATGCTGTCAGTCCTGCCTTACGATCCGGCCCGCGTGTGCCGCGTCGCGCCTGAAATGGCGACATGCTCTCCTTCCTCGCGTCAGAGGCGTATTGGTGATGTCAGGGTGCGCGCAGGATACCTGTGCTGCCAAAACCCCCGGTGCCACGTGCCGTCTCATCCAACTCGGAAACCTCGACCCATGTCAAACGAATGACGGGAGCGAGAACAGCCTGGGCAATGCGCATGCCACGTGTCACGACGAAATCCTCGCGGCCAGTGTTCAGGATGATCACCCCGATCTCGCCACGATAATCCTCGTCGATCGTACCGGGTGTGTTGGGCAGGGTAATGCCATGTTTGAGCGCAAGACCTGATCGCGGGCGTATCTGCAGCTCATAGCCAGCGGGCAGGCCGATTTTGAGACCTGTCGGCACGAGGGCGCGTTCCCCGGCGCGGATAATCATATCCGATTCGATGGCGGCCAGCAGATCCATGCCCGCAGCCCCGCTGCTGGCATAATGGGGGAGGTCGAGCCCCTCGGCATGAGGAAGCCTGACGAGTTCAACGGGAAGCGGAGACATGAAACCTTACCTTGAGGCAGAGGAAAAATGGTCGGCGATCAGAGCGGCGAGTTTCGCTGCGACATCGCCCTTGCTCATTTCGGGCCAGTAATCGGGCGCAGCATCGGACAGAAACAGGATCCTGTTGCGATCCCCTCCGAAAATGCGGTGATCCGCACCAACATCATTGGCCAGCAGCCAGTCGCAGTTCTTGCGCGCCCGTTTGCTGATGGCATTGTGTTCAAGGTGTTCTGTTTCGGCAGCGAAGCCAATAATAAGTTCCGGGCGTTCCGGTCTGGTCGCCGAGAGTGTCGCCAGTATGTCCGGGTTTTCGACGAGGGCGAGTGTCTGGGGCTGGCCGGGTATTTTCTTGCGCTTTTGCGTGGCGATGTCTTCCATGCGCCAGTCGCCCACCGCAGCCGCGCAGATTGCGACATCGGCTGGCAGGGCCGCTTCGCAGGCCGCCAGCATTTCGCGTGCTGTCTGCACGTCGATGCGCGTCACAGAGGCCGGGCAGGGCAGGTTTGTCGGCCCACTGACGAGCGTGACCCGCGCACCAAGCCGCGCGCAGGCCTCTGCCACGGCGTAGCCCTGCTTGCCCGATGAGTGATTGGCGATGAACCGAACGGGATCAATCGGCTCATGGGTTGGCCCCGCCGTGACGAGCACATGACGGCCGGCGAGCAGCGTAAGAGGAAACAAAGCGGCCTCGATCGCCGCATGAATGGTCTCCGGCGTGCTCAGGCGACCAGGACCAAACTCGCCACAGGCCATCTCGCCGTCATCCGGCCCGACAAAGAGGCAACCATGCTGACCCAAGGTGGCCAGATTGTGCTGCGTCGCCGGATGTTGCCACATGCGGACATTCATCGCCGGAGCGACCAGCACCGGGGTATCGGTGGCAAGCAATAGTGTCGTGGCGAGATCATCTGCCAGACCGTTCGCCATGCGGGCCAGCATATTGGCAGTTGCAGGACAGACGACAATCAGATCGGCGCTGCGGGATAGCGCGATGTGATCCATCTGGCTGTCCTCGGCCAGGGAAAGCAGCTCGGTATGCACCGGTGCCCCCGAGAGAGCCTGCACAGCGAGCGGCGTTACGAAATGCGTGGCCGATTGCGTCAATACGCATTCGACCGCGATGTCGCTCCGGCGCAGCAGCCGGATCAGTTCCAGTGATTTATAGGCAGCAATACCACCGCCAATGATCAGGATGACCCGGGCGCGCATGGAAAATTAGAGCTTCCAGCCGGAATGGATGGCTGCGATACCGCCAGAGAGATTCTGGTAGCTGACCTTTTCAAGGCCCGCATTGCGCATCATCTCGGCAAGCACCTCCTGCTCGGGGAAGGTGCGGATGCTTTCCGCCAGATACTGATAGCTCTCGGAGTCCTTGGCGATGATCTGGCCCATCTTGGGCAGAACGCCAAACGACCAGGCATCATAGATTGGGGCCAGAGCCGCCACCTGCACATGGGAAAATTCGAGGCAGCAGAACTTGCCACCCGGACGCAGGACGCGGCGGGCCTCGCGCAGGACAGCATCCTTGTCGGTGCAGTTTCGCAGCCCGAAAGCAATGGAAACGCGATCGACGCTGCGATCGGGCAGGGGAATGGCCTCGGCATCGACAACCGAGAACTCGATATCTGTCAGATATCCCTTGCTGGCAGCGCGTGACCGGCCGACCTCGAGCATCGAGGCGTTGATGTCTGTCAGCAGGACAGGGCCGCCATTGCTGCGCAGCCAGCCAAAGCTGATATCGCCGGTGCCTCCGGCCAGATCGAGCAGCTTCAGGTCGCGGCGCGGTGCGAGCGTGTTGATGAAAATGCGCTTCCACACGCGGTGGATACCAAGCGACATCACATCGTTCATGACGTCATAGCGACCCGCCACGCTGTCGAACACGGCGCGCACCAGAGGTTTCTTTTCAGCCCGCGGGACAGAGCGGTAGCCGAAATCGGTGGTTTCGTCCCTGTCGGCGTGCGCTGATTCGGGAGGGGGAAATGATGCGTTGTCGGTCATGTCTCTCTGGATATAGTGTCGGCACCCAAGATGCCAGAGCTACCAGAAGTTGAAACCATCCTGAATGGATTAAGATCGGCGCTTGCCGGTCGCCGTATCATCAGCACCGAGGTGCGTCACGATCTGCGCTGGCCGGTGCCCGATGATCTTTCGATCCGGGCGGATGGCAAGAAGATCCGTGATGCAACGCGCCTGGGCAAATACATGCTGATTGCCCTCATGCGTGGCCCGACCATATTGATACACCTTGGTATGAGCGGGCGGATAAGAATCACGCCCGGATCAGCGAAGGGTAAGCCCTATCAGCCCCTGCGCCATGAGCATGTCACGCTCAGGCTCGATAATGGGACACATATCGGCCTTGTCGACCCACGGCGTTTCGGTTGCTTTTTGCTGGCCGATGCAGGGCGGGAGCGGGAGCATCCCTTACTGCGACAGCTTGGCGCTGATCCGCTTCAATCTGGCTTTGATGCTGCCTATCTCCATGAAAAGCTTCATCGCAAGCGCGCGCCCATCAAGACAGCCTTGCTCGACCAGCATGTCGTCGCCGGGCTCGGCAATATATATGTGTGTGAGATCCTCTTCCGCGCCGGAATTCACCCTGAGCGTCTGGCCTCGTCTCTGGATGAAACGCAGATTGCCCGTATCGCAGAGATCACCCCCGCCGTGCTGCGCGAGGCAATCAGCGCGGGGGGGTCGACGCTGCGTGATTATGTGGATGCCGATGGGAAAAAAGGGGCGTTTCAGGATCTGCATCAGGTTTATGGCCGCGAAGGGGAGCCTTGTCCCGAATGTCCGGGCTTTCCGGCGTGCGGGGGAATCCGTCGTCTGGTGCAGGCAGGACGGTCAAGCTTCTACTGTCCGCGGCGTCAGCTGCCACTTTCTTTAGAGGACGCTTGACTGGAAGCGTGAAACTGGACTAAAGGCGAGCCCTCCGCTGGCTCTGCGTCTCTTTTGGAGATGATTGGCCGGTATGCTTTATTGTCGTTGCAAGACGACCTAACAAGCCGAACAGAACAGGGCTGAAGAGTAGAAATGGCTAACACCGCCTCTGCGCGCAAGCGCATCCGTCAGAACGAGCGTCGCCGTGAGCGTAACGTTTCCCGCATGTCCCGCGTCCGTACCTTCGTCAAGAAGGTCGAGAGCGCCATCCTTTCGGGTGACAAGGCTGCAGCAAACGACGCTCTGCGTGCTGCCCAGCCGGAAATGCAGCGCGCTGTTGGCAAGGGCGTTCTCGCCGCCAACACCGTCAGCCGCAAGCTGTCGCGCCTTTCGGCTCGCATCAAGGCTCTGGCTTCGGCCTGATCAGATAACAGGGTGGTGCCTCTTCTGAGGCACTCCCCGGTCTGAGCCTACAGGAAGAACGGGTGTGGTCACGCGACCATATCCGTTCTTTTTTTTCGCCGGTCGTCCCGCTTTATGACATCCGGTTAAGCTTGCCTGTCGCGCGCTGTTTGCCCTATTCTGTCCGCCCTTTAGCCGGGGATCAGGAAGGTCATGCCTCATTGCACGTGATGGCTCCTGTCGTGTCTTTTGTTACAACTCGGGGGAGTGATGGCAGACGAAGGGTCTCATACGGATCTTCCTGCAGTGACGGAAACGGTTTCCTGCACCAGCGGAACCGATCCTGTCCTTGCCTCCCAATGGGTCAAGGTGCGCGAAAGACTGCGTGTCGAGGTCGGTGACGTCGAGTACCGTACCTGGTTGCAGCAGATTGTGCTCGGCCCGCTGGAAGAGGATGAAATAACTCTCTTTCTGCCAACGCGCTTTCTGCGTGACTGGGTGCGTGGCCAGTATGGCGACCGCCTGCAGGAGTTATGGCGCAACGAGAACCGCGCCGTTCACCACGTCGAGCTGCAGGTCCAGCGCGTTGGCGATGGGCTTGCAACGCCGGTTGCCGTCGAGGCTGCGGCCCCAGTGGTCGAGATCGAGGCCCCTGCGGCTCCGGCTGTCACTGTGCAGGACGCGCGACACGATCTGGCAGCGCCACTCGATCCGCGCTTCACCTTCGACAGCTTCGTTGTGGGCAAGCCCAACGAGTTTGCCTATGCCTGCGCCCGCCGAGTGGCTGAAAAGCCATCCAGCCCCGGTTTCAACCCGCTTTTTCTCTATGGCGGTGTCGGTCTGGGCAAGACGCACCTGATGCACGCCATTGGTTCAGAGCTGACGAGCGGTGGGCGTGTCTCAGTCGCCTATATGTCGGCCGAGAAATTCATGTACCGCTTCATTGCGGCCATTCGCTCGCAATCGACGATGGAATTCAAGGAGCAGCTGCGCTCGGTCGATGTGCTCATGATCGACGATTTGCAGTTCCTGATCGGCAAGGACAATACGCAGGAAGAGTTCTTCCACACGTTCAATGCCCTGGTTGATGCAGGCCGTCAGATTGTGGTCAGTGCCGATAAGTCGCCCTCCGACCTTTCGGGGCTTGAGGATCGCCTGCGTACCCGTCTTGGTTGCGGCATGGTGGCGGATATTCACGCGACGACGTTCGAGCTGCGTATTTCCATTCTGGAAGCAAAAGCGCTTGCCTCCGGAGTTGCCGTCCCTGCCAAGGTGCTCGAATTTCTGGCCCACAAGATCACCTCGAATGTGCGCGAGCTTGAGGGGGCCCTCAATCGCCTGATCGCCCACGCCAATCTTTTTGGCCGCCCTGTCACGCTGGAAAGCACGCAGGACGTGCTTCATGACATCCTCAAGGCGCATGATCGTCGTGTGACCATTGAGGAGATCCAGCGCAAGGTGTCGGAGCACTGGAATATCCGCCTGACCGATATGTCGTCGGCCCGTCGTGCACGCGCCGTGGCGAGACCGCGTCAGGTCGCCATGTTCCTTGCCAAGCAGCTTACCAGCCGCTCCCTGCCGGAAATCGGCCGTAAATTCGGCAACCGTGACCATACCACGGTCATGCATGCTGTCTCGCGCGTGCAGGAACTGATGGAGCGTGATGTTGCCTTTGCAGAAGACGTGGAATTGCTGCGTCGTATGCTCGAGGGCTGATCTTTGCCGCGGCAAGCGGCTCTGCTAGACTGTTTTTTTGTTTTTCGGGTGTTCGAGGGTCTACGATCATATGAAATTCCAGGCTGACCGCACAACGCTGATCCGTGCCCTTGCCCATATCCAGAGCGTTGCGGAAAAGCGCAACACGATCCCCATCCTGGCCAATGTCATGCTCTCCATCGAGGGCAATCTTCTGCGTCTGACCGCTACCGACATGGAAATTGCGGTCGTCGAGGAAGTGGCTGCCGAAGGCGCCCGTGACGGTGCAGTGACCGCCCCGGCCAGTGTCCTTTACGAGATCGTGCGCAAGCTGCCGGACGGCTCGGTGGTCGAACTTGATCACGGTGGCGGTGATGCCCCGCTGGCGCTGCGCGCCGGACGTTATGCTACCAGCCTGAATGTGCTTCCCGTTGAGGATTTTCCCTCAATGGTCGCCGGCGATCTGCCTTGCGAATTTTCCATCCCGGCTGCGGTGCTACGTGGGCTGGTTGATCGTACCCGCTTCGCTATCTCGACCGAAGAAACGCGCTACTACCTCAACGGCATCTATTTCCATGTCGCGAAGGATGGCGAGACGAGCAAGCTGCGTGCTGTCGCAACGGATGGCCATCGTCTGGCCCGCGTCGAGACCGATCTGCCTGCCGGGGCAGCCGATATGCCGGGCGTCATTATTCCGCGCAAGACCGTGGCCGAACTTCGCAAGCTTCTCGATGAGGGCGCTGGCACGGTGCAGGTCAGCCTGTCCGATACCCGCATCCAGTTCCGCGTTGGCGCTGTGATGCTGACCTCGAAGCTGATTGACGGAACGTTCCCGGAATACGAGCGCGTCATTCCCAAAAACAATGACCGTTTCCTGAAGGTGAACAAGCAGGCCTTTGCAGACGCTGTGGCCCGTGTCGCGGCGATTAGTCAGGAGCGCTCGCGCCCGGTCAAGCTTGCCGTGCAGACCAACCTGCTCACCCTTTCCGCCATCAGTCCGGATCAGGGCATGGCCAAGGAAGAGCTGGACGAGACAAGCGTTTCCTATGATGGCCCAACACTGGAGATCGGCTTCCAGGCGCGTTATCTCAATGACATCACGGACCAGATTGATGTCGAGGCCGAGTTTGCCTTTGCCGATAGTGCGGCACCGACCCTCGTGCGCGACACCAACCTGCCGACAGCGCTTTACGTGCTGATGCCCATGCGCGTCTGATTCGGGAGCGGGCCGCCTTCTTGCGTATCAATAGGCTCGTTCTCACGAATTTTCGCAATTACGAGCGTCTGGTCTGGACGCCGCAAAGCCGCCTCGTTGTGCTCACGGGTGAGAACGGGGCGGGCAAGACCAATCTGCTTGAGGCGCTCTCGCTTCTTGCCCCAGGGCGTGGATTGAGGGCAGCTTCCAACGCCCAGATTCAGCGCCAGGATGGTGGCCCATGGGGCGTTGTGGCCCGCCTGAATGATGTGGCGGGTGAGGGCATGGACCTCGCCACCGGTACCGACCCGGCCAACCCTGTCAGACGTGTTTTCCGCCTTAATAACGAGGTGATCCGCAATCAGGGGCAGATTGCGCCCTACTGCGCAGTCACATGGTTGACCCCACAGATGGACCGCCTGTTCAGCGACCCGGCTTCCGGGAGACGACGGTTCTTCGACCGCCTTGTACTGGCCCTCGATCCCAATCATGCGCGCGAAAGCGCAGCGCATGAGCGTGCCGTAACCCAACGCAACCGGCTTCTCGCGACTCGTCCGGATCAGAAAAGCTGGCTCGATGCCCTCGAGGACAGCATCGCGCGCCATGCGGTGGCGCTGACCGCATCGCGCATGGCTCTTGTCGATGCGATGAACGCGACTGCGCTTACAGATGATACGGGGTTTCCCGTCGCGCGGGTGGCGCTGGAGTGCGAGATTGCGGCTGAACTGCATCGCAGGCCGGCGCTTCTGGTTGAGGATGGCCTGCGGGGGAAACTGGCTGCAGCGCGCGGCGAGGATGCGCAGCGCAGTACCACGAGTGTCGGCGCGCACAGGACCGATTTTGGCCTTCAGGATGCGGCCAGTGGTCGATCTGCAGCCCTGTCCAGCAGTGGTCAGCAAAAGGCCATGCTGGTTCATGTCATTCTTAACCATGCCGGTTTGACAGCATCTCGGACAGGCCGAGCCCCGTTTATCCTGCTTGATGAACCTCTTGTTCATCTTGACTCCCGGCGGCGGGAGGGCTTGCTGGGTTATCTAAGCGATCAGGCCTTCGAGGTGTTCCTGACCGGGACGGATCGCGAGCAGTTCGCGGCGCTGGGGGCGGGTGTGGACCATCGTAGCGTAATCGCCGGCCGTCTCACCGCCTGATACCCCGGTTGTTTTGTCACTGAATTGTAACACAGGAAGCGTGGCCTTGTTTCAAGGCAACCCGCTCCAGCAAGTGCGCAATTCGACAAATGTAACAAAAAAAACGCGTATCATTGCCACCTTGCGTGTCGACCTAATGCAGAAGCGGTCCCACGCTGTCAATATGGCGTACAATGTGAAGTGACTATACGATATAACGTATGATAATGCGCGATGGTAAGTAAAGAATTTGAAAATCCGTGAATAACACAAGATATATTACATTTCTATTCTTGTTTCACGTCTGATCTTCGGCGTTTCGCCTCAGTCTGCCTTCAGGCGCCATAATCTGGTCAATTCGAGAATTACATTGTTACTCAATGTTATGAAATTCTGTCGTATGACGGTGTTCTATTGTCGAAGCCATAGGAGTTGGGCCCCCGGATGAAGATAGCGTTCCTATACGTGGCTGAGCCCTATCAATGCTATCACGTGGCCGCTGTTTCCTCCGCCCTGTCCCAGCTACCGAATGTCGAGGTGACGGAATTCGTCAGCTTTCCCGAGACAGCAAAGCATCTCGACCGTATCCGTGAAACGAATAAGCTGGGTGGTCATATTGTGCGCGGGACACTCAGGATGCCCGCGCGGGCCACGCTGCTGCGCCGTTTGCGCCGTCTTGATGCCGAGCGCGAACTCGTGATGCGTGCCAACGTCGCCCAGTTGGAAGCATTCGATGCCGTTGTGGCGACAGAATATTCGGCCGGGCTACTCCGTGAGATGGGTCTCGCACGACCTGCTCTGATCCTGATTCAGCATGGAGCGGGGGATCGTGAGGTCAATGATGAACATCTCATACGCCAGTTTGACCTCTCTCTCGTTTCCGGACCCAAGATTGCCAAAGCGTTTCTGGCCAAGAAGCTCGCGACGGCTGCCCAGACCCGCATCATTGGCTATCCGAAATTCGATGCGGTAAGCGGTGATAGGGTCCATCGTGCCCCTGATAGCTGCACGAGACCATTGGCCCTTTATAATCCCCATTATAAAAAGGGCCTCTCGTCGTATCGTGATTATCTCACGCCGCTCGTCGAGGCCATCAATCGTCTTGACCGATACGACCTGCTCGTTGCGCCCCATGTGAAGATTTTCCACAAGGATTTCGGACGTCGCCGCCGGCAATTCGAGAAAGTTGTGGGGGGGAGGGTACGTCTCGATACAGCCTCCTCCTCAATGCTCGACATGACCCACACTGCGCGGGCGTCACTCTATATCGGTGATGTCAGTTCCCAGGTTTACGAGTTCCTGATCACCCCGCGACCCTGTGTTTTTCTTAATCCCCATGGGGTGGCGTGGCGGAACAATCCCCATTTTCGTCACTGGACACTGGGGGACGTGGTAGAGCGTCCGGAGGATATCTATCAGGCGCTGGCACAGGCGGAATCGCGTCATGCGCTTTACAAGGCGCGTCAGGAACGCGTGATTCAGGAGACTTTCGGCTCGCAGCCCCGACGCGGCGCCTCTTTCCGAGCCGCACAGACGATCCGGGACTTTCTTCGTGGCGAGGCTTCGCCGGTCGGTGCCATCGCAGCCGCCTGAACCTGGCCCGGCGCATGACTATGGATCAACCATGCTGAATCCGGGCTGGTGCGCCGTCGATAGTGCTGCCGGTATGCTTCGTCCTGGATGGCAAACAGGTTAAATTTGCAAAGGCTCACGCATTCTCCTGTTTTCAACACGGACCGCTTTGGTCTATGAGGACGCGCCAACGGTGGGAAAGCCGCGGGCTTTCCTGATTGATATGCGGGGAGGCTGCGGCACATGACCACGACCAATGAAACACCAACCGGAATGGCTGGCGAACGGGTTGGTGACTTTGCCTCGCGCAGCGTGTCTCATGACCGTATCCGCGAAGCCCTCGCTTTCGATGACGTGCTGGTTGAGCCTGCCGCATCGGACGTGCTGCCTGCTCAGGCTTCCACACGCACCCGCCTTACGCGGTCGATCGAACTGAATATTCCGCTTTTGTCCTCTGCCATGGATACCGTGACCGAGGATGCGATGGCCATTGCCATGGCGCAGCAGGGCGGCATGGGCGTGATCCACAAGAACCTGTCCGTGGAGGAGCAGGCGGAGCACGTGCGCCGCGTCAAGCGCTTCGAATCCGGCATGGTTGTAAACCCTGTCACGGTCGGGCCTGAGCAGACCCTGCGCGATGTGCATGCCATCATGGCCCAGCATGGCATCAGCGGTCTGCCGGTTGTGCTGCCGGGCAGCGGTGAACTCGTCGGTATTCTCACCAATCGCGACATGCGTTTCACGAGTGATCTGAACACGCCAGTGCGTGACATGATGACGCGCGAAAACCTCGTGACCGTCCGTCACGGAGCTGACGCCGCTGTGGCTCAGGATCTGCTGCACCGCCATCGCATCGAAAAGCTGCTGGTGGTGGATGACCAGAACCGCTGCATCGGTCTGATCACGGTCAAGGATATGGACAAGGCTGAGGCCCATCCCCTTGCGATCAAGGATCAGTTTGGCCGCCTGCGTTGCGCCGCCGCTATCGGTGTTGGTGCCGACGGGCTGGCCCGTGCCGAGGCGCTGGTCTCGGCTGGCGTGGATATCGTGATTGTTGACACCGCCCATGGTCATTCGCGCGGCGTGCTCGACACGGTGGCCACCCTGAAATCCCGCCATGCCGGTATTCAGGTCATTGCTGGCAATGTGGCCACACCGGAGGCCGCCCTTGCCCTGGCCAATGTCGGCGCCGATTGCGTCAAGGTCGGTATCGGTCCTGGCTCGATCTGCACCACGCGCGTTGTGGCTGGTGTAGGTGTGCCGCAATTCTCAGCCGTCATGGAAACGTCAGCCGCCTGTCACGAAGCTGGTATCTTCGCCATTGCCGATGGTGGCATCCGCACCTCGGGCGATATCGTCAAGGCCATCGGTGCCGGGGCGGATGTGGTCATGATCGGTTCGCTGCTGGCCGGTTGTGAGGAAAGCCCAGGCGAGGTGTTCCTGCATCAGGGACGTTCCTACAAGGCGTATCGTGGCATGGGCTCGCTGGGGGCCATGGCGCGTGGGTCGGCCGATCGCTATTTCCAGGCCGAGGTCAAGGACTCGCTCAAGCTCGTGCCGGAAGGGATCGAGGGGCAGGTGCCTTACAAGGGAAGCATGGCGGCCGTGGTGCATCAGCTCGTTGGTGGCCTGAAGGCCGGTATGGGCTATACCGGCTCGGCAACCGTGGCCGATCTGCAGGTGCGCACACGGTTCCGTCGCATCACCAATGCTGGTCTGCGCGAAAGCCACGTCCATGACGTGACCATCACGCGTGAAGCACCTAACTATCGCCAGGACTGACAAAAACTTGTAAGCGCGGGAGCATGACTCCCGCCGCCAGACTTTCTGCTGCCATCGATCTGCTTTGCGCCATCGAGGCTGCTCCCCGCCGTCCTGCCGATGCAACGGCCAATAACTATTTCCGCGAACGCCGCTACATTGGTGGCGGTGATCGCCGGGTCATCTCTGCGCGCATATGGGATGTGCTGCGACAGTGGCGCCGCCTGCACTGGCATCTGCGTGACATTCCCGGTGGCCCTTCACCCCGCACGCTCTGTGCGGCGTCGCTCATTCTGGGCGGTGAGGAAATCGGCACCGTGCGCAACCTGTTCAACGGTGAGCGCTTTGCCCAGTCACATCTGACATCACGTGAGGATGCCGCCCTTGCTGCCCTCGGCGGGCGGGAGCTTAATCATCCCGATATGCCCCAGCCGGTGCGTCTGGAATATCCTGACTGGCTTCAGCCCTATCTCGAGCGCGCCTTCGGTGAGACGCTGGAGGCGGAAATGGCTGCGCTTGACAACGCGGCCCCTCTCGATCTGCGCGTGAACCTGCTTAAGGGACATCGCGACGAGGCCATCCGGGCGCTCAGAAACGAGCAGATCCAGGCATCACCCACGCCGCTTTCTCCCTGGGGGCTTCGCCTGCCGGGGCGTCAGAACGTGACCGCCACGCAGAGCTTCCGTGAAGGCATCATCGAGATACAGGATGAAGGGAGCCAGCTCATCGTTGGAACACTCAACGCAAAGCCGGGTGAGCGCGTTGTCGATTTCTGTGCGGGTGCGGGTGGCAAGACGCTTGCCATCGCCATGGGCATGGAAAACAAGGGCCAGATCGTGGCCTGTGACGTATCGGCACCCCGGCTTGAAGGCGCGGTCAAGCGTCTGCGTCGAGCGGGCGTCCATAATGTCGAGCGCCATCTGCTGACCAGCGGTGATAAATGGGTCAAGCGCCGTGCCGGCGCCTTTGATCGTGTGCTGGTGGATGCCCCCTGTTCGGGCACAGGGACTTGGCGCCGCAACCCTGACGCCCGTATCCGGCTCGTGGAGCAGGATATCATCGAATTGCAGGCCAAGCAGGCCGATATTCTCGATCGCGCTTCGACACTGGTCAAACCCGGCGGGCGTCTGGTCTATGCAACCTGCTCGCTGCTGGCCGAGGAAAACGAAGCGCAGGTTGCTGCGTTCCTGGCGCGCAATGACCAGTTCGAGCGTGTCGCTGCGGGGGGTGACATGCTTCCCGAAAAGCTGCGCGGTGAATCCGGTTTTGCCCTGACCCCCTTGCGTGACGAGACGGACGGATTCTTTGCCGCCGTGCTCCAGCGCAGGGCCGGCTAAGGTTTTCCAGATCGTCTCATCATACGACCGGGCAGGGATGAACGGGTTATCATGGCGCTAGCAATGTTTATCGGGCTGCTTCTGACACTGGGAGCAGGGATCGGGGCGCAATGGGTGGCGTGGAAGTTCCGCCTTCCCGCCATTGTGCTCCTTTTTGCTCTTGGCCTCATTTTCGGGCCGGGGCTTGGAATACTTCATCCCTCGGCGGCGCTCGGGTGGATTTTCCGCCCGCTTGTGTCCCTTCTGGTTGCCATCATCGTGTTCGAAGGCGGCTTGCTCCTCGACTTCCGCCAGCTGCGCGAGGCAGGCGAGGGGGTGACGCGCCTGACCATGCTGGCTCTCCCCATTTCCTGGGTTCTGGGCTGGTCGGCAGCGCACTATATTGCGCATATGGAATGGGGTGTGGCGGCGCTGTTTGGCGCCATCATCACCGTCACCGGCCCGACGGTCGTGCTGCCATTGCTGCGACATAACAAGCTGCAACCTCGTGTTGCCGCCTATCTGCGCTGGGAAGCCATCATCAATGACCCGATTGGTGCCATCTTGGCCGCCGTCGTGTTGCAGGTGGTAGCGACACGCGTGCCGATCGGCACGGATGTCTTTCTCACCACGGTTCTGCCCGATCTTCTGGCCTCGACGGCGGAATCCCTCGCCGTCGGTATCCTGCCGGCTTATCTGGTGCGTTATCTGTTTGTGCGCGACCTCATGCCAGAGCCGCTCAAGACGCCTCTGCTGCTCACGCTGGCACTGCTGATTTTCAGCATCTGCAATATGAGCATGGAGGGCGCAGGCCTTGTGGGCGCGACCGTCTTTGGAATGGCGCTCACCAATCTGCATGTTCCCGGCCTGTCTGAACTGCGACGCATGAAGGAATCCCTGGTGGTTCTGGTAGTGGCCGTGCTGTTCATCATGCTGACCGCCGATCTGCATCGCGAGGTGCTGGCGCATCTGTCCCTGCCAATCTGCCTGCTGACCGCAGCTGTCATGTTCGGCGTGCGGCCGCTTGCCATTTTCCTCTCCACCATAGGGACGGGGCTCAAATGGCAGGAGAGGCTGTTTGTCGCCTGGATTGCACCGCGCGGTATTGTGGCCGCCGCTGTGGCTGGTGCCGCGGGGTATCGTATGACCGATGCCGGGTATCACAGTGCTGATCTGATCATGCCCGCCGTTTTCGCCATTATCGGCGGAACCATGATCTTTCACGGCTTCTCCCTCCGGCCGATCGCCCGCTATCTCAAGCTCACCCTCTCCAATGAACCGGCCCTGGCTATTGTGGGCGCTTCACCCTGGTCAATTGATCTGGCGAAATGCCTGAGCAAAAACGGTATTCCAATTCTCCTGGTTGATAACCGCTCCAACACGCTTATCTCCGCCATGCGCCAGGGCGTGCCGGTCCTGCGGGCTGAACTGCTTTCACAGTACGGCGAGGAAGCCCTGGAGGAGCGTCCGGCGGATTATCTGATCTCGACCACGGCGGATGCCATTTATAACGGGCTGGTCTGTGCCCATATGGCGCCTCATATGGGACGTCAGCGCGTGTTCCAGATCAGCCCCGGCGTGGCGCGCCTTGATTTCTATCACGGCCTCTCACGTGATGCCCGCGGCAAACTGCTGGGTGATCCGTCATGGAACTTCACCCTGATCGACATGCTGTTTGACAAGGGGTGGCGGTTTGCAACGGCAATGGCGGATGAGGCGAGCGCAGCGAGCTTCGGCGCCGTGTCGAACCGCCTCGATTTCCTCTCGATTCGTCGTGGTCAGTCCATTACCATACGCTCGGCGGAAGACGAGTTTCCCGTCAGTCCCGCCATTGGCGACATGCTTGTGTTCATGACGCCCCCTGCACCGCCTGCCGAAGCGGAGCCCGTTGCCGCGCCAGTCGAGGGGACGCCGCTACCCGCATGACGTTTCGGCCCTGTGACGCGCAGGGCCGCAATGGGCGCTAGTCCGGTCGGACCTCAATGCCGACATGACAAGAGGCAATAACACGGCGCAACAGGCGTTCCTCGAGCGCGATACAGCCTTCCGTTGCGCCGCTGGTGGGAGGAAGATGCAGGAAGATGGCCGAGCCACGGCCCGGAACTGCCGGGCTGTCGTTCCATCCCAGTACGACGCAGAGATCGTAGCAATGGTCCTCGCGCCAAAGCCTTTCATGTCGCGCCGGATGAGGCAGCGTTATCTGACGGTTGTAGTCAGGATGAGAGGGATCATCGCACCAGCCATCATCCGGCGCGAGCGCCTCGACACGCAGCGTAGTAACAGGTCTCGCAACGCGATCAGCCCGGTAAAAAACATGCCTGAAGGGAAGAAAGCCGACTGGCGTTGCCATGTCACCCTCACTCTTGTCCTGCCTTGTGCCGGCGGCGCCGATCAGGGCAGGGAGGGGCTCTCCCTCAAGGAGAAGGGTCGCGCGCGATCGGTTTGAGTGTCTCAGGATGACAGTCATGTCACAAACCTCACGTCTGAACATTAATTTATGAGTAATAACCGTTTAAAGGCCGGTATCCCGCTGGCGGACGCGTCCGATCGGATTGGCGTTATCACGATATCCGTGTAAGGCTCACGGGCAAAACAAGGGTCTTTCTTCCTCGAGAAGTCAGGTCTTGGCTCAGGGGTGTCGTCCCCAGCTGGAGAGAGAAGGTTATACATGCCTGGTCCGCGTCCTGTCCTTATTGTTGACGATGACGATACGCTTCGCCAACTCCTGGTCGAACAGCTCAAGCTCGAAGGCGAGTTCGAACCGATTCAGGCAGTATCCGTTGCCGATGCCAAGGAGAAACTCGGCGTTCCCGATGTGCGTGTCGATGCGATCCTGCTCGATGTGACACTCCCCGATGGCGACGGCCGCGATTTCTGTGCCGAGCTTCGCCGTCAGGGTATTCGCATGCCGATCATCATTCTGACCGGTTCGGACGAAGAGGCCGACGTGGTACGTGGTTTGGATGCAGGCGCGAATGATTACGTGGCCAAGCCATTCCGTATTGCTGAGTTGTTGGCTCGACTGCGTGCCCAGCTTCGTCTGTTCGAGAACAGCGAAGATGCCGTTTTTCCGATCGGGCCGTATCTGTTTCGTCCTTCCTCCAAGATTCTCCAGGAGCCGGCCAAAAACCGCCGTATTCGCCTGACAGAGAAGGAAGCCGCGATCCTGAAATATCTGTATCGTGCCGGGCATCGCCCGATTGCCCGACAGGTGCTCCTCAACGAGGTCTGGGGCTATAATGCAGCTGTCACAACCCATACGCTTGAGACGCATATCTATCGTCTGCGTCAGAAAATCGAGCCCGATCCGGCAAACGCATCGCTTCTGCTGACTGAAGGCGGTGGCTACCGTCTGAACCCGGAAGGCAGTGATGTTCTGATGGGCTGAACGCTCTGTCTGCATAACACGCGATTCAAAACCTCGGTCCTGCAAAGGCCGGGGTTTTTGTTTGACGCGCTGCTTGGTTGCGCGCCGCACTATGGAAGGGACATCCCCATTAAGAGGAAGGCCCGACCGGTTATCTCAGGGTCATGCGGCAGTGAGATCGAGATCAAACACCACCGGAACATGATCCGACGGGCTGTCCCAGTCTCTTACATCTCTCAACACGTTGAGGCTCGTAAGCGCCGGCCGCAGATCTGGCGTCAGCCATACATGGTCGAGGCGCCGCCCCCGGTTTGAAAGCTTCCAGTCGCGATTGCGATAGGACCACCACGTATAGAGTTTTTCCTGGGGTGGAACGACCAGCCTCATGGCATCGATAAACCCGGTCGCCACCCAGGCATCAAGCCGTTCGATCTCGGGTAGCGTATGACTTACCACGGTCGAAAGCTGCTTGTGGCTCCACACGTCATGTTCGAGCGGGGCGATATTCAGGTCACCAACCACGATGGACCGTATCGGCGGGTTCTCACGAAACCAGGCCGTCACCTCATCAAGAAAAGCCAGTTTATGGGCAAATTTGTCGTTGACCGCCGGATCGGGAATGTCGCCACCCGCCGGGACATAGAAATCATGGAGCATGACAGGGCCGGTTGTGGTGTCGATGACGACACCGATATGCCGTGTATCGCTCTTGCCGCACCAGTCGGGCGTCGCTTCGATCGGCCTGATGGGATGGCGCGAGAGAATCGCGACCCCGTTATATCCCTTCATGCCCAGAAAATGCTGATGAGCGTAGCCGAGCTCACGCAAGGGGGCTGCCGGGAACAGTGCGTCAGGGACCTTTGTTTCCTGGAGGCAGATGATATCGGGCGCCTGTTCCTCACCAAGGCGCTGAAGCAGGGGCAGCCTCAGGCGCAACGAATTGATATTCCACGTCATCACCCGCATGGCGCAGTGTCCTTCAATTTGGCAGGAAGTGCAGCAAAGCCTCTTGCTGTACGGCTGCAATAAACCATTTAAACAGGCATGACACCTGCGATTCACAACCATCTCCTCACGCTCGACTCTCACATCGATATTCCGTGGCCCGACCGGGGCGATTTCGCCACCGGGTCACCTGATCGCCAGGTCGATCTGCCAAAGCTGCGTGAGGGCGGTCTCAAGGCTGTCTGTCTGGCCGCCTATATCCCACAGACTGTGCTTGAGCCGGCAGAGCGGCAGGCTGCCTGGGAGCGGGCCCAGGCCATGCTCAATGTGATCAACGGTCTTTCAGGACCCGGCGTTACGGTTTGCCGGACGGCATCAGCGATCGAAGAAGCAGCCTCAGGGGGCAATGTCGCCATCGTGCCCGCAGTGGAGAACGGTCACGCGCTGGGTGGTGACCTCTCCCGCATCAGTGCGTTGGCGGCACTGGGCGTGCGGTATATGACGCTCACCCATAACGGACATAACGATCTGGCGGATGCCGCCATTCCCCTGCCGGCTTTAGGGAATGACAAGAGCCTTCATCAGGGACTTTCCCCCCTGGGGCGAGAGGCTATTGCCCTGATGAACGCACATGGGATCGTGGTGGATGTCTCCCATGCGGCGAAGACGACCATGATGCAGGCGACCGAAATTTCGGCTGTGCCGATTGTGGCGAGCCATTCCTGTGCCCGCGCCCTTTGCGACCACCCGCGCAATCTGGATGACGAGCAGCTTCTGCGGCTGCGTGATACGGGTGGTGTGATCCAGATCACGGCCATGTCCTCGTTTCTCGTTCCCGCTGCCACCGGCAAGGCAGGTGTTGCCGATCTGGCGCGTCACGTGCGCTATGTTGCGGACCTGATTGGCGTGGACCATGTGGGTGTGTCCTCCGATTTTGATGGTGGCGGACGCATTCAGGGCTGGGCCGATGCTGGACAATCCCCGGCGGTGACCGAGGCACTGGTCGAACAGGGGTTCAGCGAAGCCGAACTGGCGAAGATATGGGGCGGCAATTTCCTGCGCGTTCTCGCGCAAGCCGAGCGGGTCTGAAGGCAACTTCGAACAAAACAGGATCGTTCTAGCCGAAGCACCCCGGAAATTTGTCCACTTTCAGGGCAGTTCCGGGATTGACTCCCTGTATTTCCAACGTCTTGGCGCTGTTTCTTCGATCCGGATAGGCAAAATTGTTGATTTTCAACATCTTAGCATTAAATGCCCAAAATTTAGGCAAAGCGTCGCAAAGCGCGCCAAACTGCGCCCGTCATCAATTTGTCACGCGATGCCCCACAGACTTATCCACATGTTCCGTGGATGAACCTGTGTTCAGCCTGGGCAATGGTGTCCTGTCATGAAGACCACGCAAACTGACCCCTCTGTTCGTGATGATCAGGCTGTTGGTACCGCTGAACCGCCTACCCGCAAGGAGGGCGCAGAGGCCATACGAGAAGCACTAAAAACCATCCCGTTCACGCCCGGCGTCTATCGCATGCTGGGAGAGAAGGGAGAGGTGCTGTATGTTGGCAAGGCGCTGAGCCTCAAAAAGCGTGTGTCGTCCTATCTCCGGCTCAACCAGTTGCCTGAGCGGCTACGTCGTATGGTAAGTCTTACACGATCAATGGAGATTGTGACGACGCGCACCGAGGCCGAGGCGCTGCTTCTTGAGGCGAACTACATCAAGAAGATGAAGCCACGCTTCAACATCCTTCTGCGCGACGACAAATCCTATCCCTGGATCATGCTGACCGAGGGGCATGAATTTCCGCAGATTACCAAGCAGCGTGGCCGCCCGGTCAAGAATGCTACCTACTGGGGTCCGTTTGCCTCGGCTTGGGCTGTCAATCAAACGCTGAACCTGATCCAGCGCAGTTTTCTGCTGCGTTCCTGCAGCGATGCCGTCTTGTCGTCACGCACGCGACCTTGCCTGTTGTTCCAGATCCGTCGGTGTTCCGCACCCTGCGTGGACAGGGTGACACCGGGGCAATATGCCGAGCTGGTGGATGAGACGAAACAGTTCCTCTCAGGCAAGAGCACGGATGTGCACAAGACGCTTGTCGAGGAGATGGAGAGAGCCTCTGAAGCGCTCGAATTTGAGCGTGCAGCGGCCATACGTGATCGTATCCGTGGGTTCTCCAGCATGCAGGAATCGGGGATTATCAACCCGGCCTCGATTGGCGATGCTGACATCATTGCACTCTGGCAGGAGGCGGGACGGACCTGCATCCAGGTCTTCTTCATCCGTAATTCCCGTAACAACGGAAATAGGGCTTTCTTCCCTGATCATGCGGAGGAAGAGAGTGCGGCTGACATTCTCGCAGCCTTCCTGCTGCAGTTCTATGACGACAAACCGCCACCACCCCAGATCCTGCTCAACAGCGACCCTTCGGAGCTCGACCTTGTTTCAGAGGCGCTGAGTCTCAAGCGCGGGCGCAAGGTGGAATTGCTGCAGCCACAGCGTGGCGAGAGACGCGACGTGGTCCGCCACGCCGAGACCAATGCCCGCGAAGCGCTGGAGCGACGATTGGCAGAGAGCGCCGGCGTCAGCAAGCTGCTCAACGGTGTGGCAAGCGTCTTCGGGCTGGCAGAGTCGCCGAAGCGGATCGAAACCTATGATAACTCACATATCATGGGTCAGCATGCCTATGGTGTGATGGTCGTGGGTGGTCCTGAAGGGTTCGTCAAACGTGCCTACCGCAAATTCGCTATCAAGGGGCCGGTCACGCCGGGTGATGATTTTGGCATGATGCGTGAGGTGATGGAGCGCCGCTTCGGCCGTCGTGATCCCGAATCACCTGAGGCACGCCCTGAAGACTGGCCTGACTTGCTGCTGATTGATGGTGGGTTGGGACAGTTCAATGCAGTACGAACGGTTCTGGAAGAACTCAACGTGCGCGATATTCCTATCATTGCGATAGCCAAAGGGCCTGATCGCGACGCGGGGCGTGAGTGGTTCTTTCAGGAGGGACGCGCACCATTCCAGTTGCCGCCGAACGATCCGGTTCTCTATTACCTGCAACGCCTGCGCGACGAGGCTCATCGTTTTGCCATCACAACGCACAGAGCCGGGCGCAGCAAGGCGATCAAGGTCTCGGAACTCGACAGCGTGCCGGGTATCGGTGCTGTTCGCAAGCGCGCTCTCCTGACGCGGTTCGGATCGGTGCGCGGTGTGCGCAGCGCGAGTCTCGAAGAGCTGATCTCTGTATCGGGCATCAACTCGGAGACTGCTCGGACAATTTATGAGTTTTTTCACCCGCAATGATGCGTGAGAAGCTATGAAGAACCGATCCGACCATCCTATCATGGCAGTTGATAGCGGTTTTGCGCGTTTCACAACCTAGAGGCAGTTCCGGGAAAGATTCATGCTGACAGATCTGCCTAATATCCTGACCTTGCTGCGTATCGCATCGATTCCGGTGTTGATCGCTCTGATTGCATTCAGCACCCCGTTGACCGATGGGATCGCCTGCGTCCTGTATATTGCGGCCTGCATTACCGATTATCTGGACGGCATGCTGGCGCGGCGATGGAAGCAGGGGTCGGAACTGGGCCGGATGATGGACCCCATTGCTGACAAACTGCTGGTCGGTGCCCTGCTTCTTGCCCTGGCAGGCTATGGCAGACTTGTCGATGGCGCCCTTTTCGCTGCGATCATCATTCTCGTACGTGAGATCATGGTGAGCGGCTTGCGAGAATTCATGGCGAGCCAGCGTGCAACTTTGCCATCCACCCGCCTGGCGAAGTGGAAAACCGGAATCCAGATGGTGGCCATCGGTTGCCTGCTGGCCGGAGACGTGATGCCGCAGCGTATCGGCTTCGGCCCGATCTCGTTCACCCAAATTGGTGCTGTCATGCTGTGGGTCTCTGTGGTGCCAACCGTCATGAGTGGCTGGGGCTATCTGGCGACCGGCCTGGCAAAAATGCTCGGTACTGACACCAATCGCTCATCGCCCAAGGTTACGCACTAGTATTGTGCGCTATACATGTTCTGTATCTGGTGTTGTGCAACGGGTCGCCCTAAAAGAAGCCTGTACACACCCCTGGAGTAGATGATGAGAAAGGCCGCTCTTCTAGCGATCCCTGTTTTATTGAGTGGCTGTTCCGGGCTCGGGAAATCGCTGCATGACACAGTGACGCTTCCTGGAGCCAATCCGAATATGCCGGATGGCATCTCCGAAAACATGGAGAAGGTGCGTGGTCACGCCTATATGGCGATGCCGCTTGTCGCTGAAGGGGGAGATATCTGGCCCGGTGCCCCTCAGCCTCTGCCGACCCTCCGTGATGTCATGGCGTCGCCCAATGGCCTGCGTGACGCCCTTTCAGACACGAACAGCTATTTCGGCTCCATGACTAAAAGTCATGGTGCCAGTAACGATAGCAGCATCCAACTGGGGGATGGTGGTACGATCCAGATGGGCGAACATGATGGTGTGGTGAACGGGGTTCATCAATCATCAAGGCCTTCGCTCTCCTCATCTGTCGAGGATAACGCACATAAGTACCTCACACCGACCCATAATGGCACTATCGTGATTCCCAATGGAGACGGTACAAGTACACTCATCGCCCCGGATGGCACGGTGCGCGTCGTGAAAGAAAAAGCGGCGCACTAAATACGTCGGACTCGCACCCAGTCTCATGGCGGTAGGTCGTTTCGTTGCTGCTGCCATGTTACCGCTGTGGAGAGTGCTGAAGGAAGAGTCCCCGGGCCTATCTGCGACGGCTCTCGTGAGCCGACGCCGAACTGGTCAGCGACCTGGCGTTGCCGACGATTAAGCCGCCGTGTTGCTGCTTTGTGCCAGTATCGTCAAAGCCATCACACTGTTGGCAGAATTTGCTGCGTCCTTCATGGCGGCAGGATCAGAATTGCTGATCTGAACATTCCGAAATCGACGAAGCATATGCCTCGATTGGAGTAGGCGGATCGTGATCATCAGAATGGTGACAATGAGGGATAATCCCAAGATGTCTCTGGCATGCATGAGATTTGCTTCGAATACCCACCCCGACTGATTTTCATGGTCTGGGATATTCGCGTCAACGGACGTCAGAGTTGACTACGCGCAACCCTGTCAGCGTTCTTACTCTGTTCGGATCCTGATGAGCTCTGTCATTCGGGCACCGGAACCTGCCGCAGGTATCCCAATCAACGGCGCACAATGATAAACGATACGTGCCTGGATTCTGAGGCGATCAAATCCATCTGGATCGACGCTTGAGACTCGTCTGTGCAGGGCAACAGCGACAGCTTTGTGCCCTGTTCGGCACCCGATCCCGGAAGAATACCGGAGGCACTCTATTCCTCGAGGGATCGACAGCCTTGGCCTGCTCACGAGGGGGTCGCCGGCCGATATTTTGCTGGGGCCGGTCAGCGCGTTAAGAGCGGGAGCGTGAGCCAGTTGCCATGGTATCGTGACATGGTCATGCTCGCGGTCTGACTGGCTCAATACCTCGCTACTGCCATGGCTGCATGTCGTAATAGGGCAGAGGGAATCATCTGTGAGGCGGCGACATAGCCAAGATGGACAGGCCGCCCGGCAATTGATTTGGTAGCCCTTCCGGCCTTGCTCCCGGGTCCTGGGCGCGCTGAGACTCAGTTGTACTGTCTATAGAGTCCGATCAGGATGCCCTGTATATTCACGCGATCTCGAGGAAAGATTTGCGTCTCGTAGTTCGGGTTGGCGGGCTCCAGCGCTATAGATTGCCCCTTCTGGCGAAGGCGTTTGAGTGTCACCTCGAGTCCGTCGACCAGTGCTACGACGATCTTGCCATTTTCGGCTGTCTCGGTCTGGCGAATGACCACGATATCGCCATCAAGAATGCCAGCATTGATCATCGAATCACCGGAGACATGCAGAGCATAATGCTGGCCGTTGGTGAGCTGAGCAGCCGGGATATCGATATGTTCTCCCTGGTCGCCAAACGCCTCGATGGGGAGGCCAGCGGCGATACGACCATAAAGCGGCACGCCGACGACCTGGCTCTCTACGCCCTGCAAGGAGGCCACGGGGCTGCTGTCCTGCACGTGAGCCAGGCGAGGATAGCTTGTGTCGCTCGGCTTTACCTCCGTGGCGGGTGATAGCTGGGCTTCAACAACCGGCATGCGCAGTATTTCAAGCGCACGGGCCCGGTGATGATGGCGCCGCAGGAATCCACGCTCCTCAAGTGCTGAAATCAGCCGGTGAATGCCGGATTTGGACCGGAGTTCGAGTGCCTCCTTCATTTCGTCAAAAGAAGGCGAAAATCCTGTCCGCTTCAGATAGCCGTCGATATAAAGCAGGAGCTGGTGTTGCTTGCGTGTCAGCATGGGGTCCCTCTCTCCGTGGCAGGGGCGGCACTCGACCGGAACTGCCCGGAATCACAATGTTCTTAATAAGTTCTTGGTTCGATCTCTTCAAGATTTTTTCCCCGGAACATCAAAAATTATCCACCGTTCGAGCGGAAACACTTGACCCGCAGGCGTAATAGAAGCATTTATGCGCCCAGCTTGAAAACGCTGCCGTTCATGTCGCGCGCAGCGACAGATCAGTTTGCGAGGACCCAATGGCCAAGACCAACGTCATCCAGATCCGTCTCGTTTCGACCGCGGATACCGGATATTTCTACGTCACCAAGAAGAACGCCCGCTCGGCGACCGGCAAGATGGAAGTGCGCAAGTACGACCCCGTCGTCCGCAAGCATGTTGCGTTCCGCGAAGCGAAGATCAAGTAAGATCGGCTGACGCTGACGGAAAAGAAAAGCGGCCTTCGGGCCGCTTTTTTTGTGCCTGCTCGCTGTCGATCGGGGAGAGGGGCGGTGCAGACTTCATGCGGGGCCGTGACTCACCCAGTCGACGCCTGGTCCGGCTTGATGGCCGTGAGCTTGAAGGAGAAGTTGGGGAGTACCCTTTTACGAGCAAGGTTGCCGATGCATATTTCGGCAACGATACGGTAGAAGTGCATGCAGGCCGTTCGGTAAGGCCGTCGTGTTGAACTCAGGCGCGTGGGCGCTGGTTGAGCCGAGATGTATCGCCACTTCGTCCCGAGGGCGCGAGCGTTACAGAACCCGCGCTGTTCGGCGTGTAGTCACAAAAGATCCGGCGGGAGAAACCCGTCTCTGGGAGTTTTCAGTAGAGCTTTTCGTGCGGGCCATACGGAATGACCGTATCGCCATTACGGGCCAGATTCAGCATGGCGCGTGAGCGCTCATCCAGCATATCGGCGTCCAGGGCGCGCTCGTTCAGGCTGCCGATACGGCGCTTCCAGACGGCCTGTTCAGCGTCCGCATCTTTCTGGGCCTGAAGCGCCTGATCCATCAATTTGAGCTGCTGATGATAGGCCTTGATTCCGTGGTCGCCCTGAAGCGCGTTCCAGCCGAAATAGGCTGTGAGACCGAGAAACAGCGCTGGAGGGACGACGGCACGTACAAAACGACGAATAGCACGAACGATCTGCACGGTAACTCCATCAATCCAGGCACAACCAGATTGGGCAGAGAGTAGCCTCAGCTTGCCATCGCTGACAATCGTATAAACGCAACGAGGGAGAGAATGACTCTCTCCCTCATGTTTGCGTAGTGCAGAAAAGGTTCAGGCGCGCGGAAGGATCGAGCGGCCTGCATAACGGGCGGCGGTTGCCAGCTCGTTTTCGATGCGGATCAGCTGATTGTACTTTGCCGTACGATCGGAGCGTGACAGCGAGCCCGTCTTGATCTGACCGCAATTGGTCGCCACGGCGAGATCAGCGATGATCGAATCTTCGGTCTCGCCCGAGCGATGGCTCATGACGCACTTGTAGCCGGCGCGATGCGCGGTTTCCATGGCGCGGAGCGTTTCGGTCAGCGTGCCGATCTGGTTGACCTTTACCAGCAGCGCGTTGGCTGTGTTGCTCTCGATGCCACGCACCAGACGCTCGGTGTTGGTCACGAACAGGTCGTCCCCAACGAGCTGCAGCTTGTGGCCAAGCTTTGCTGTCAGCTCTGCCCAGCCTTCCCAGTCGTCCTCTGCAAGGCCGTCTTCGATCGAGACGATCGGGTAACGTGCTGCGAGATCGGCCAGATAGTCGATCATGCCCGATGAGTCGAGGTCGCGACCTTCACCGTCCATCTTGTAGCGGCCATCGCGATAGAATTCGGTGGCGGCACAGTCAAGCGCGAAGGTTACGTCTTCATTAAGGCGATAACCGGCGCCTTCGACCGCCTTCGAGATGAAGCCGAGGGCTTCGTCTGCCGACTTCAGACCCGGAGCAAAGCCGCCTTCGTCACCCACATTGGTGTTGTGGCCAGCTGCATGCAGGTTCTTCTTCAGGTGCGCGAAGATTTCCGATCCCATACGCACGGCGTCCATGATCGTCGGTGCGCCGACCGGCTGGATCATGAATTCCTGGATGTCGATGGGGTTATCGGCATGCTGGCCACCATTGACGATGTTCATCATCGGCACGGGCAGGGTGTGCGCGAAAACGCCACCGACATAACGATAAAGCGGGATATCGAGCTCAAGCGCGGTTGCCTTGGCGGTCGCCAGCGAGACGGCAAGGATCGAGTTGGCACCCAGACGCGCCTTGTTTGGCGTACCGTCCAGCTCGATCATGGCTTCGTCGATGGCGATCTGATCGGACGATTCGGCACCCTGCAGGGCGTCAAGGATCTCGCCTTCAGCGAAGGCGGCAGCCTTGAGAACGCCCTTGCCACCATAACGCGACTTGTCGCCGTCACGCAGCTCGACAGCCTCATGGGCACCGGTGGAGGCACCGGACGGAACAGCAGCGCGGCCCTTGGCACCCGAGGACAGTTCAACCTCGACTTCTACAGTCGGATTGCCACGGCTATCCAGAATCTCGCGAGCAATGATATCAATAATGGCGCTCATTTGGGGGCTCCCTGTTTGAACGTTCGAACTTCGGGCATCACAAGGCGTCGAGACACCGGCGCTGTCAACTGGCGTTATGTGAAATGAGGATGGATATTCCGTGAGACCCCTGTCACCGCTCGTCATTTTCCTTGGTATCGCCGGTCTGGTGCCATTTATCACCCTCGCTATGGCGGCCTTGTTCTGGGGTAGTCTGGGGCCAGTCACCCATATTGGCGTGGCGATGCTGGCCTATGGCGGCTGCATATTGTCGTTCCTTGGGGCGGTTCACTGGGGGCTGGCGCTTGAGCAGCCTGCCATCATGCCGGCACAGGGCATGGGAGTAATCAACCGACGCAGGCTGTTTCTCGGCGTCATGCCGTCGCTCTGGAGCTGGATCGCCATCTATGCTGGCGTCGTCTGGGCGCCGCGCGGCGGTATCCTGATGGAAATGATTGGCTTTGTTCTTGTCTTGATGGCCGAGCGCGCTGCCTATCGCAAGGGCGCCCTGCCAGCCGGATACTTCCCATTCCGCGCCCTGCTGACGGCTGTCGTGGTGCTTTGTCTGGGTGCCTGCCTTAGCGCACCGCTCCAGCCTTACACGATCTGAAAGACAGGCTCGCAGATCACGGGGAAATTTACCGAACGGGCAATGAAGCAATGGGCATGAGCCTGATCGTGCAGGCTTTGTGCCTGCTCGACCGAGCTTCCGCTCGCCAAGGTGATCACGGGGCGCAGAACAGCGCTCTCGAATTCACCATCCCCCTGCGGGTTCTCCATCATCACGGCTTCGGCGGCGTCGCGATAGGCCGTCACGACAAGGCCGGCACCTGCGGCAAGGCCGAGATACCAGAGCTTGTGGCAGGCACTCAGCGAGGCAAGAAGCAGTTCACCGGGATTCCAGCCTGTCGGATCACCATGAAAGCTGGGATCCGCCGAGCCGTGAATCACGGGTTTGCCTTCCGCCACAATGTCATGGTTGCGGCTATAAACATGCCATGAGCGCGTGCCGAGCCCGTGATTGCCGGTCCATTCGGTCTGAACCGAATAGACGTGTCGCTTAGAACCCATTGGACTTGGCAAGCCTGTCGAAAGCCTGAAGCGTTTTCAGGAGTTCGCGCATCTCGGAAAGCGGCACCATGTTCGGGCCGTCGCTTGGCGCCTGGTCGGGGTTCTCATGTGTTTCAATGAAGACGGCGGCAACACCGATGGCCACAGCGGCACGGGCTAGGGGAGGCACGAATTCACGTTGCCCGCCCGACGCACCGCCTAGGCCGCCCGGCTGCTGAACGGAGTGGGTGGCATCGAAAACGACCGGATAGCCGGTGGAGGCCATGATCGGCAGGCCGCGCATGTCGCTCACCAGTGTATTATAGCCAAAACTCGTGCCGCGATCGCAAAGCATGATCTTCTCATTGCCAGTCGATGCGATCTTGGCTGCAACATTGGCCATGTCCCAGGGGGCGAGAAACTGCCCCTTCTTGACATTGATGGCCCGACCGGTCTCGCCAGCCGCAAGCAGCAGATCGGTCTGACGGCACAGAAAGGCAGGGATCTGCAGCACATCGACAGCTTCGGCAGCAGGCTTGCACTGTTCCGCGCCATGCACGTCGGTCAGTACCGGACAGCCGAATTCCTCACGGATACCCGCCAGAATATCGAGCCCTTCGGCAAGGCCGATCCCTCTTTGCGCCTTGAGAGACGTGCGATTGGCCTTGTCGAACGAGCTCTTGTAGATCCAGCCGATGCCAAGATCGCCACAGATCTCGGCGAGACCAGCTGCCATATCGCGTGCATGGGCGCGGGATTCGATCTGGCAGGGGCCTGCGATCAGCGTGAAGGGCTGCTTGTTGCCAATAGTGAGCGAGCCAAGGGTGATATCATTCATGCGAGGCGAGCCTTCTTGACGGCAGCCTCGATGAAGCCTGCGAAGAGCGGATGCGGAGCGAAAGGCTTGGACATGTATTCCGGGTGATACTGCACGCCCACGAACCACGGGTGATCCGGATATTCGACCACTTCCGGCAGAACATCATCGGGTGACATACCCGAGAATACGAGGCCAGTGGCTTCGAGCTGCTGACGATAGTGCACGTTCACCTCGTAGCGGTGACGATGCCGTTCACGCACTTCGGTCGTGCCATAGATCTCGGCAGCGCGTGAACCAGGCTTGAGCTTGGCCGGGTAGGCGCCAAGGCGCATCGTGCCACCCATTTCGCCATGCTCACGGCGGCGCAGCATCTCGTTGCCACGTGCCCATTCGGTCATGAGACCCACCAGCGGCTCATCGGTCGGGCCGAACTCCGTGGAAGAGGCCTTGTCGAGACCAGCTAGGGAGCGGGCGCATTCGATAACGGCCATCTGCATACCGAAGCAGATACCAAGGAAGGGCACGCCGTTTTCACGGGCATAGCGCACAGCCTCGATCTTGCCTTCGGAGCCACGCTCGCCAAATCCGCCCGGCACGAGAATGCCGTCGACCCGACCGAGCGCTGCGATCGATTCGGGATTCTTCTCGAACGTTTCGGATTCGACCCATTCGAGGCGGACCTTGACGCTGTTGGCAATGCCACCATGCAGGAGTGCTTCGATGAGCGATTTGTAGCTGTCGAGAAGCGCGGTGTACTTGCCAACCACGGCAATACGGACCTCGCCATCGGGGTGACGCAGCGTTTCGACAATCTTGGTCCAGCGGCTCAGATCGGGCTCGCCATCCACAGGCAGGCCGAAATAGCGCAGCACCTCATTGTCCATGCCTTCCTTGTGGTAGGAAATCGGGCAGGCATAGATGGTGTCCACGTCCAGCGCGGCAATCACGGCCTCGGGACGCACATTACAGAAGCTCGCGATCTTGCGACGCTCATTGGTCGGAATCGCGCGGTCCGAGCGGCAGATGAGCATCTGCGGCTGGATCCCGACATTCTGCAGTTCCTTGACCGAATGCTGGGTCGGCTTCGTTTTCAGCTCACCGGCTGCCGGGATATAGGGCAGGAGGGTGAGATGCACGCACATGGTGTGCGCCGGGCCCAGATCGTTGCGCAGCTGACGGATCGATTCGAGGAACGGCAGGCTTTCGATATCGCCCACAGTGCCGCCAATCTCGACCAGCACGAAATCATAGCCATCCGTGCCAGCAACGACGGCTTCCTTGATGGCATCTGTGATATGGGGAATGACCTGCACGGTCGCGCCGAGATAATCGCCACGTCGTTCGCGGGCAATCACTTCAGAGTAGATGCGTCCCGTCGTGGCGTTATCGGCCTTTCGGGCATGAACCCCGGTGAAACGCTCGTAATGGCCGAGGTCGAGATCGGTCTCGGCCCCGTCATCGGTTACGAACACTTCGCCATGCTGATAGGGGCTCATGGTCCCCGGATCCACATTGAGATAGGGGTCGAGCTTGCGCATGCGGACCTTGTAGCCGCGCGCCTGGAGGAGAGCCGCAAGAGCCGCAGAAGCGATGCCCTTGCCGAGAGAGGAAACCACGCCACCGGTGATGAATACGAACCGAGTCATGGAAGGCTCTCCTACACCGGATCGTGTTCCGAGGGAACGAGAAGAATGCCGCCCGAGGACCCGGGCGGAAGAAATTTTTCGTTCTGTTGCGTTACTGCTTCGCAGGCGCCGCCGGAGCGGGTGTCGTGGCGGGCGTCTGAGTGGTCGTGCTTGCGGCCGGTGCGGCAGGTGCCGTCGGGGCAGGGGGCTGCGCCAGAATGTCGCTGCCTGCGTTCGTCGAGGCGCCGCGGTTCAGTACCGCGAGCAGAAGGCACAGCACCATGAAAACGCCTGCGAGCACTGATGTGGTGCGTGTAAGCAGATTGGCCGTGCCGCGTCCCGTCATGAATGATCCCATGCCCTGGCTGCTGCCAATGCCAAGACCACCGCCCTCGCTACGCTGGATAAGGATCACGCCGATCAGGGCGATAGTCACAAGGAAATTGAGAACGAGCAGCAGCGTGGTCATGTCCGGCTTTCATGTAAACGCAATATATATGCCGTCAGGACGCCGACGAGAGACCCGCCTTTGCGATGCCGAGAAAGGATTCGGCAGACAGGCTGGCCCCGCCGACGAGCACGCCCCCTACGCCGGAAACAGCGAGGATGGACGCGGCATCTTCGGGCTTAACTGAGCCGCCATACAGGACCCGTGGTGATTTGTCATCCGTTTCCAGATGGCGGTCCAGCACCTCATGAATCAGCGTCATGCGTGATTCGATATCCTGTTCGGTTGCCGCCTTGCCTGTGCCGATGGCCCAGATCGGCTCGTAGGCCACGATGCCCTGGAATGTTCTGGGCAGACATTCCACGATCTGGCGTGTCAGCCAGTCCTCGGCCTGTCCATCGCGTTTCTGGCTTGCGCTCTCACCCACGCAGATGACCGGGCAGAGACCGAATTTCTGTGCCGTCACGGCCTTGCGTCGGATGAGGGCGTTGTCCTCATGATGATGTTCTCGTCGCTCGGAATGACCAAGCAGCACATGTTTGACGCCAAGATCTGTCAGCATGGGAGCAGAGATATCCCCCGTATAGGCTCCTTCGGCTTCCGCATGGCAGTCCTGCGCTCCAAGCCCGATGCCAGAGGATTGCAGGATGGGTGCAATGAGAGCCGTCAGGGTAAAGGGCGGGGCCAGAACGACATCGCGCTCAGCCAGAACGGGCTCGATTGCGTCTGCAATTTCGGCAGCGAGTTCCGAACCCCGACCGCGAAGGCCATGCATCTTCCAGTTGCCCATGATCATCTGGTGCATCATGTATCCTTCAACGATCCTGCATTAACCGGCGAGCGATGCTCCTGCTTAGCGGAAGTTTTCGGACCGGAGACAGGGGGGAACGGCGATTGTCCGTCATCTTTCCATCATCTTATCGTCAGATGAATGACAAGCGTTGCATCGGGAATGAGCGCTTGATGTTTCCCGGGCAAGGGCGCCGTCTGGTCAAGTGAAGCGTGTCAGACTATGGTCCTGCCATTCAATCCCTTGCGAATTGCGGATCCTGGACGCGTATGATTTCGACTTTGCGGCATCTTGTTGTCGATTCCTGGCTTGGGCGCATCATCGCGCTTCTCATTTTTCTGGCCTTTGTTGGCTGGGGCGTCGGCGATATGGTCGGCAGCTATAACGGTGACCAGGCCAATATTGCCGTGAAGATCGGGACCCGTCAGATCGGGGCCCAGGATCTCGCCAATGCCATTCAGAACGAGATGCCGCGTGTTGCGCAGCAGATGGGGCTGAGCAACCCGTCCCAACTGACCCCGGCTGTGCGTGAGCAGGTCGCCCAGGGTGTACTTCAGCGCATGCTGGCGCAGAACGAGGTTCTGGCCCTGGCGGACCGCAACGGCATGAAAGTGCCCGATGCCCTCGTTCGGAACGAGATCTTTGGCATGAGCGTATTTCATGGCACGGACGGGCAGTTTGACCGCAAGCTCTTCAACAGCAAGTTGAGCCAGATCCATATCACGGAGCGCGATCTTCTGGCGAAGGTGCGTGATGATATCGGTGCGCGTAACCTGCTGGAGGGGCTCGGCAACGGGATGAAGGTGCCGGGCTCGGTTCTTGATCAGCTGCTTTCCTACAATACGCTTGCGCATCAGGTAGATTTGCTGCGTCTTGACAGCGCCTCTGTGGCCGTGCCGGTCGCCCCCGAGGAGGCACAGCTTCGCCGCTTCTATGATCTGCATCCTTGGCTTTATCGTTCGGCAGAATATCGTCATGCCAAGCTTGTCCTGCTCTCGGCAGACACGATCGCCCGTACGCTCACCATTCCCGATGCCGATCTCAAGCGCTTCTACGAGTTCGAGATCCAGAAATACGATGTGCCGGAAACGCGTAGTCTCGAGGTGCTGACGCTTCAGGACCGGGCGGCTGCCGAGGCCGTTCTGGCAGCCTGGAAAGCCAGTGGCGATTACGCCGCTCTTCAGAAGCAGAATCCGGCCGCCGCAGCTGTTGCCTTCCCCAATGCGCGCAAGGCCGATATCCCGAGCCCTGAACTGGCGAAGGCTGCCTTCGAGGCTCCCTCCGGCGTAATCGAAGGGCCGATCGAGAGCCCCGCAGGCTGGATCGTTTTCCGCGTCACGGCAATCAATGCGCCGCACAAGACCGATTTCGACCATGCGAAAGCCGATATCCGTGATGAGGTGGCCCGCTCGCAGGCCCCGCAAATTCTCGGTGGACGCGTGGCTTCGCTGCAGGATGCCATAGCGGGCAGCGCGGACCTCGAGCAGATACCGACCGATATCGGCGCCGTGCCGGCTCAGGGGTCGCTCGATGCGCAGGGCCTGACGAAAGATGGTGAGGTTGCGCCTCTGCCGGGAAGCGATGCCGTCCGCAAGGCCATCATCGCGCGCATCTTCAGTCAGAAGAAGGACGAGAAGCCCTCGCTGGTCAACGGCCCGGATGGCAGCGCCTTTGCTGTGCTCGTGGACGAGATCGAGCCTGGCCATGTGAAGCCCTATGACACCGTGCGTGAGCAGGTGGGGCATGACTGGCTTCGCGAGCGTCAGATGCATATGGCAGACGAGCGTGCCACCACGCTCATGCAGGCCGCCCGCAAATCGGGTGGTCTCGATAAGGCCGTGGCGGGCACGAACGATGAAGCTCAGATGCAGAAGGATCTGATGATCTCGCGCATGCAGAATGGTAACCTGCCATCCGCTCTTCTTTCGCAGATTTTTTCGACCCCGGTTGGCAAGACTGGCATGATGGCCGATGGTGACGAGCTGTATGTGTTCACGGTCAAGGCGACCAAGCCCGCAAGCCCTGAGAGCACCAAGGCGCTTCGCGCCTCCATGCAGTCTCAGCTGCAGGACACATTGCGCGCCGATGTGCCGGTGGTGTTCGTCCATTCGCTGGAAGGGCAGATCAAGCCAGTGCCGAACATGCCGGTGCTTCAGCAGGCGCTCAAGGCAGGAACCGGACAGGAATGACGACCGAATTTCTTACGCGTATCGAGGCCGCCGACCTTCTGACGCCGGTCGCGGCATTCATGAAGCTTTCCTCGCTGGTGCCCGCTCAGGCGAGTGGCGGTGAGGGGCGTCCCTATCGTCTGCTGTTCGAAAGTGTCGAAGGCGGCGCCGCGCGTGGGCGATATTCGGTCATCGCCCTGCTGCCGGATCTCGTCTGGCGCTGTGCCCATGGCGTTGCCTCAATCAACACTGCGCCGCATGAAGCGGGGTCGGTATTTACCGAAACCGACGAGGCGCCGCTGGTTTCCCTGCGTCGTCTGATCGATGAGAATCGCGCCGTGCTGCCGGACTCACTGCCCACCATGATCGGGGGCATTTTCGGCTATCTCGGCTATGACATGGTCCGGCAGATGGAAACGCTGCCCGATGCGCCGCAGGATGATCTTTATCTGCCCGATGGCGTGATGATGCGTCCGGGACTGTTCGCCGTGTTCGACTCGGTACGGGATGAGCTGCACCTTGCCGTTCCCCTGCGCGAGGGCGGGATGAGCCGCGAGGCAGGGCTGACCCTGCTTGAGCGTGCAAGCAGGGCACTCATTGCAGCCCCCCTCGATACGACGCCTGAACTGCCGGAAGGCAGCGTTCTCGACACTCCGGTTTCGACCATGACGGCGGAGGTGTTCAAGGACAAGGTGCGCAGGGCCCAGGACTATATTGCAGCGGGCGATGCGTTCCAGATCGTGCCGAGCCAGCGTTTCGAAGCAGGGTTTCCGCTGCCTGCACTAGCACTTTATCGTTCCCTGCGACGGGTCAATCCTGCGCCGTTCCTGTTCCTTGTCGAAATGGATGGCTTCTCGCTCGTCGGCTCATCTCCCGAAATTCTGGTGCGGCTGCGTGATCAGGTCGTGACCGTGCGCCCTCTTGCCGGAACCCGTCCGCGGGGTGCGGATCGCGAGGAGGATGAACGCCTTGAAGCCGAGTTGCTTGCCGATGCCAAGGAACGTGCCGAGCATCTGATGCTCATCGATCTGGGGCGTAATGACGTGGGTCGTGTGGCACGCATGGGGTCGGTCACTGTGCCGTCGTCTTTCGTGGTCGAGCGATACAGCCATGTCATGCATATCTCCTCCACGGTGCAGGGGACGATTCGTCCAGAATGTGACGCACTGGATGCGTTGTCAGCCGCTTTCCCGGCGGGAACACTGACGGGGGCTCCCAAGATCCGCGCCATGGAAATCATCGACGAGCTGGAAGTGACCCGGCGTGGCCCGTATTCGGGCTGCATCGGTTATGTCGGCGTTGATGGCGACATGGATACCTGTATCGGCCTTCGCATGGCGATCCTGTACCAGGGGCGGATGTATGTACAGGCCGGGTGCGGTGTCGTGGCCGATAGCGACCCCGCCAGCGAGGAGATGGAGACGCGACACAAGTCGCGCGCCATTTTCCGTGCAGCGGAGCTGGCCGTGATCCAGGCCAGCGGGAATGGTGGCTGACGGGCTGAACCGCCGGAAAGTCAGGCATTGTAACGGAATTTGACCTTCACTCGAGACATCGCCATCTTAGTGCCATGATATTGCTGATCGACAACTACGACAGTTTCACCTTCAACCTTGTCCACCATTTCGGGACATTGGGAGAGGCCTGTGACGTTCGTCGCAACGATGCCCTGAGTGTCGAGGAAGCCCTTGCTCTCCGCCCAGAGGCCATCGTGATTTCTCCCGGCCCATGCTCGCCCAACGAGGCCGGTATCTGTTGTGACCTGATCGCAGCAGCGGCGCCGAACGTGCCCGTGCTGGGTGTCTGCCTTGGACATCAGGCGATCGGGCAGGTTTTTGGCGCGACGGTCGTCCGTGCGCCTGTGCCGATGCACGGAAAAGTCGACGGCATACGTCATGACGGCACCGGCCTGTTCCATGGTCTGGCGAGCCCGACGCAGGCGACGCGCTATCACAGTCTTACCCTGGCGCCCGAGACGATACCCGACACCCTTATCGTCAATGCCCGGTCGCAGGATGGTGTGGTGATGGGGGTACGGCATCGGACCCTGCCGGTCCATGGCGTGCAATTCCATCCCGAGAGCATCGCTTCGGAAGATGGCCAGATGATGCTTGCCAATTTTCTCAACATCGCCCGTGCTGCACGTCAGAAGTCGCAAGCAGCCTGAATGACAATGCAATCTGGTCGTCTCAAACAGGTCATGGGTCGGCTCGCCGAGGGGCGGCGTCTCTCGGGGGAAGAGACCGAAGCACTCTTTACCCTCATCATGCAGGGCGAAGTGCCCGGCGAGCAGCTTGCAGCCATTCTCATGGCGCTTCGCTTGCGTGGCGAGACTGTCGACGAGCTGAGCGGTGCGGTGCGTGCCGTCCGGGCCTGCATGACAGCCCTGCCCAATGCTCCGGAAGGGGCAATGGATGTCTGCGGCACAGGGGGGGACGGGCTCGGCACGCTCAATGTTTCCACCGCCGTTGCTTTCGTGCTTGCAGGTCTCGGTGTGCCGGTGGCCAAACACGGCAACCGCGCTCTGTCGTCCCGGGCGGGGGCGACAGACACGCTCATGGCGCTGGGGATCGCCCCATGCGAGGATCTGGACGAGCAGGCGCGCCGCTTGCGTGAGGGCCGTCTGGCTTTTCTCGCGGCCCCTCTGCATCATCCGGCCATGCGCCATGCCGCGCCGGTCCGGGGGGCACTCGGTTTTCGCACGATCTTCAATCTGATCGGGCCGCTCTGCAATCCGGCTGAAGTCCGCCGACAGATGATCGGTATCTACGATCAGCGTTGGCTGCGCCCCGTGATCGAGACACTGGCATCGCTCGGTGCGGAGTGCGTGTGGGCCGTACATGGCGAGACCGATCTTGGCGGGAGTGACGAAATCACCCTCGCGGGCCTGTCGCATATCCATGCCTGGGATGAAGGGCGCTTTCTCGATCTTGTCCTGACACCGGATATGGCGGGACTGCCTCACCGCCCCATTGCAGCGATTGCGGGCGGTGACCCCGCCCATAATGCCAGCAAGCTGCTCGACATGCTCTCCGGCCAGGAGGGCGCGTATCGTGACACCGTGCTCCTCAACACGGCTGTCGCCCTGCATGTCTCTGGCCGTTTCCCCATTCTTGAAAACGCGTCGATCGTCCCCACTCTTCTTCGCAGGAATGTCGAGGTCGCCGCACATGCCATCGATACAGGGCTGGCCCTGTCGGCCCTCGTTCAGGCGCAGAAGCAGGCGCCCGATTCTGCCGTTGCGGTGCACCCCTCCCATTTGATCCAGACGTCAGGCTTGAAATGACCGATCATTCGTCCACTCCCACGCATGACACGCCCGCCGGCTTTCCTGATGTCCAGGTGCCCGGAACCATTGTGCAGGAAGAGACCGCATTGCCCGTTTCCGGCGTGGACATGCCGGATGTTCTGGCGCGTATCTGTGCCCGGACGCGCATCGATGTTGAACAGCGTTCACAGATCATGCCGCTCAAGGAAATCACGGCACGCGCCCGCGAGGTGAGTGTGCCCACCCGCGGTTTCGGTCAGGCGCTCAAGCAGATGGCGGCCGATCGGCGTGTCGGGCTGATTGCTGAAATCAAGAAGGCTTCGCCTTCGGCCGGAATTCTTCGGCCGGATTTTGATCCGGTTGGCATTGCGAAGGCTTACGAAGCGGCAGGCGCGATCTGCCTTTCGATCCTGACTGAAGGCTCGTGTTTTCATGGGTCGATCGAGGATCTCAAGGCGGTCAAGGAAATCTGCCCGCTGCCGATCCTGCGCAAGGATTTCATCCTTGAGCCCTGGCAGGTGCATGAAAGCCGTCTGATCGGTGCGGATTGCATCCTGATTATTCTCTCGGCCTTGACCGATGCCGAGGCCGCCGAACTCATCGCCCTTGCCCGTGGTCTCGATATGGACGTGCTGTGCGAGGTGCATGACGAAGCCGAACTCAACCGCGCGCTTGCGCTCGACACCTCGCTTATCGGGATCAACAACCGCAACCTGCGCACGCTCGTGACCGATCTGGACACGACAGCCAAGCTTGCCCCGCTGGTGCCGCCCGATCGTATCCTCGTTTCCGAGAGTGGTATCCGCACACTCGAAGATGTGACGCGTGTGGGTGAGGTGGGAGCCAGTGGCGTGCTCGTTGGCGAAAGTCTCCTGCGCGAACAGGATCCTGGCATCGCCGCCCGCCGTCTGCTCGGCACGCTCTAACGCACATATTAACAGCCCGGGTTGTGGACTTGCTCAACGGGACTGGTAAATACCGGTCCCTGAGTTGTGCATGACACAACGATCTGGCCCAGGAGATACTCAGCATGTCCGGCAAAGCCCATAAGGGAGCGGCTCAGCCGCTCGCCGATCACAACGGACCGATCCTGCCACTGGAGACCGTGCGCACGGCATATCGCGATATGCTTTTGCTGCGCCGCTTCGAGGAAAAGGCCGGACAGCTTTACGGCATGGGTCTGATTGGCGGTTTCTGCCATCTCTATATCGGTCAGGAAGCGGTTATCGTCGGTATGTCGCTGGCGATGAAGCCGGGCGACAAGATCGTGACCTCCTACCGTGATCACGCGCATATGCTGATGATGGGCATGAGCCCCGGCGGTGTGATGGCCGAGCTGACCGGACGCAAGGACGGTTATTCGCATGGCAAGGGCGGCTCCATGCACATGTTCTCGCGCGAGAAGAATTTCTATGGCGGTCATGGCATCGTGGGCGCGCAGGTGGCCATCGGCACCGGTCTGGCCTTTGCAAACAAATATCGCGGGACTGATGAAGTGGGCGTTGCCTATTTCGGCGAAGGTGCCGCCCAGCAGGGGCAGGTCTATGAGAGCTTCAATCTCGCCGCCCTGCACAAGCTGCCTTGCATCTATGTGATCGAAAACAACCGCTATGGTATGGGCACGAGCGTCGAGCGTTCCAGTGCTGCGGCTCACAACCTGTCCGAAATCGGTGCTCCCTGGAAGATTCCGGGCCGCAAGGTGGATGGCATGGATCTGTTTGCCGTGCATGAGGCGGCTCAGGAAGCTGTAGCGCATTGCCGTGCAGGCAAGGGGCCGTTCCTGCTCGAGATGGAAACCTATCGCTATCGCGGCCACTCCATGTCTGACCCTGCGCGTTATCGCGACCGCTCGGAAGTCGAGGAAATGCGCCGCACGCGTGATCCCATCGAGGCGCTGCACAAGCTGCTGTCCGAAAAGGGCACGACAGACGAGGCGTTCAAGGAGATCGACGCCGAGGTTAAGCAGATCGTCAATGACGCTGCCGAGTTCGCGCAGAACAGCCCCGAGCCTGATCTCTCTGAACTTTGGACCGATATTCTGGTGGAGGCGTAAGTTATGGCCGCTCCTGTTCTCATGCCGGCTCTTTCGCCTACCATGACCGAAGGCACGATTTCGAAATGGACCCGCAAGGCGGGTGACAAGATCAATTCCGGTGATGTCATTGCCGAGATCGAAACCGACAAGGCTACGATGGAAGTCGAGGCGGTCGATAGCGGTATCCTGGCAAAAATCCTCGTGCCGGAAGGCACCGAGAACGTCGCCGTGAACACGCAGATCGCGATCATCGCGGAAGAGGGCGAGGATATCTCGGCGTTGGAAAACGGCCCGGCCCCCGCCCAGACGACCCCGGCTCAGACCGCAGTTGAGGAAAAGGCTCCCCAGAAGCCGCAGGAACTGGTGGCGACACCGGACCGCGAATGGGGTGAAACCTCGGTTATCACAGTACGTGAAGCCCTGCGTGATGCGATGGCCGCTGAGCTGCGCCGTGATGACGATGTGTTCCTGCTTGGCGAGGAAGTCGCCCAGTATCAGGGCGCCTACAAGATCAGCCAGGGGCTGCTCGACGAATTCGGTGAGCGTCGCATCATCGATACGCCCATCACCGAGCATGGCTTTACCGGCATGGCTGTCGGTGCCGCTCTGACGGGCCTGAAGCCGATTGTGGAGTTCATGACCATGAACTTCGCCATGCAGGCGATCGACCACATCATCAATTCCGCAGCCAAGACGCTCTACATGTCGGGCGGACAGATGGGCTGTCCCATCGTGTTCCGTGGCCCGAACGGCGCAGCAGCCCGTGTGGGTGCGCAGCATTCACAGTGTTATGCCAGCTGGTACGCCCATGTGCCCGGTCTGAAGGTCGTTGCCCCCTGGTCGTCAGAAGATGCCAAGGGCCTGCTCCGTGCCGCCATTCGCGATCCGAACCCGGTAATCGTGCTCGAAAACGAGATCCTGTACGGGCAGAAATTCCCGTGCCCGGTGGATGAGGATTTCATTCTGCCCATCGGCAAGGCGAAGATCGAACGCGAGGGCAAGGACGTTACGCTGGTGGCGTTCTCGATCATGGTTGGTGTGGCGCTTGAAGCCGCTGCCAAGCTGGCCGAGCAGGGCATCGAGGCGGAGGTGATCAACCTGCGCACCATCCGTCCGCTCGATACCGAGACAATCATCAACAGCGTCAAGAAGACAAGCCGTATCGTGTCGGTTGAGGAAGGCTGGCCGGTCGCTGGCATTGGCGCCGAAATCTGCACAGTGGCCTGTGAGCAGGCGTTTGATTATCTCGATGCCCCGCCTGCGCGCGTCTGTGGTCTGGATATTCCGCTGCCCTACGCCGCCAATCTCGAAAAACATGCGCTTCCGCAGCCTGACTGGGTGGTGGACGCGGTTCGCAAACTGTTCTGAGGGGCTGCGACCATGGCTACCAATATCCTGATGCCCGCTCTTTCTCCGACCATGACCGAGGGTACGCTCTCGCGCTGGCTGAAGAAGGAAGGCGATACAGTCAAGTCAGGCGATCTGATTGCCGAGATCGAGACCGACAAGGCCACGATGGAAGTCGAGGCGGTCGATGAGGGAATTCTCGGCCGTATTGTCGTGCCGGAAGGCAGCGAGGGGGTGAAGGTCAATTCGCCCATCGCCATTCTGGTTGAGGAAGGCGAGGCTGTGCCTGACGCCGTTGAGTCGGCGCCTGCGCAGAAAGCCGCACCTGCCCCCGAGACGGCTTCACAGACCGCCGTGCAATCGGCTCCCGCCCAAGCCCCGGCTGCGCCCGCGCAGCCTCAGGCCGCGCCGGTGGCGGCATCTCACGGCACGCGCGTTTTCGCCTCACCGCTGGCACGTCGCATTGCCGCACAGAAGGGTATCGATCTCGCTGCGCTGAAGGGAACAGGCCCTAACGGCCGTATTCTGCGTCGCGACGTCGAGAACGCGAAGCCTGCTGAGGCTTCGGCAACGGTGATGGCTGCGGGTTCCACTCCGGCTGAAGCCAGACGCGTGCCGAACTCGTCCATGCGCAAGGTCATTGCGCGTCGTCTCAGCGAGTCCAAGCAGAACGTCCCGCATTTCTATGTCTCGGTCGATATCGAGCTTGATGCGTTGCTTGCCCTGCGTGGCCAGCTCAATGCAGCCTCACCCAGCGAGGGTGAGGGGCAGTTCAAGATCTCTGTCAATGACATGATGATCAAGGCTGTGGCTCTCGCGTTGCGCGATTGCCCCGGCCTGAACGTCCAGTTCACCGAAGCCGAGACGCTGCATTTCCCCGACATTGATATCTCGATGGCGGTCTCGATTCCCGATGGCCTGATCACACCGATCATCCGTCAGGCGGATCGCAAGACCCTGCGTGAAATCAGCGAACAGGCGCGTGATCTGGCCAAGCGTGCCCGTGACGGCAAGCTCAAGCCGGAAGAATTCCAAGGCGGCACGTTCTCGATTTCCAATATGGGCATGTTTGGCGTGCGTGAATTCGCCGCCATCATCAACCCGCCCCAAGCCGGTATTCTGGCCATTGCCGCTGGTGAGAAGCGCGCCATCGTGCGTGGCGATCAGCTTGCGGTTGCCACTGTCATGACAGCCACCCTCTCAGTTGACCATCGTGCGGTCGATGGAGCACTCGGTGCGAAATGGCTCAATGCCCTGCGTGACATCGTGCAAAACCCTTATCGACTGGTGATCTGACCCATGGACAAATTCGATCTGATCGTCGTGGGCGGCGGGCCGGGCGGCTATGTCGCTGCCCTGCGCGCCGCGCAGCTTGGCAAGAATGTCGCTGTGGTCGAAAGCACCCATCTAGGGGGCATCTGCCTTAACTGGGGCTGCATCCCGACCAAGGCGTTGCTGCGGGCTTCCGAGCTCAATCATCAGCTGCACAATCTTGCCGAGTTCGGCTTCAGCGCCGAAAAGGTGAGCTTCGACATCGAGAAGGTGGTGGCGCGCTCGCGTGCCGTGTCGCGTCAGCTGTCTCGCGGTGTGGCCGGATTGCTGAAAAAGGCCAAGGTCAAGGTTTACGATGGCCGCGCCAAGCTCGCCGGCCGCGATGGCAAGGCGCATATTGTGGCCATCAGCAAGGATGGCAAGGAAACCGGTCGTATTGCTGCGCCCGACGTGATCCTGGCAACAGGTGCCCGCGCCCGCCATTTCCCCGGGCTCGAGCCCGATGGGGAACTGGTCGGGACCTACCGCGAGGCAATGGTGCCCAAGGAACTGCCAAAGCGTCTTCTGGTCATCGGATCCGGGGCGATTGGCGTCGAGTTCGCGTCGTTCTATCGCAATATGGGCGCTGAAGTGACCATTGCCGAAGTGGCCGACCGCATCATGATTGCCGAGGATGCCGAAATCAGCGCCATGGCGCAGAAGGCCTTCGAGAAACAGGGCATCAAGGTGCTGACCGGCGCCAAGGTTGGCCCGCTCGACAAGAAGGATGGCACCGTCTCGACCCGCATCACGACAGCATCGGGTACGACCGATCTTGTTGTCGACAAGGTCATTCTGGCAGTTGGTATTGTCGGAAATGTGGAAGACCTCGGCCTTGAGCAGACCAAGGTCAAGGTCGACAAGACCCATATCATTGTCGATGAGTTCTGCCGCACCGGCGAGCCTGGCCTGTGGGCCATTGGTGACGTCGCGGGTGCGCCTTGGCTGGCGCACAAGGCCAGCCATGAGGGGGTGATCTGCGTCGAGAAGATTGTAGGCCACGATCCTGAGCCGCTCCATCCGCTCAATATTCCGGGTTGCACCTATAGCCGTCCCCAGGTGGCGTCGGTGGGTCTGACCGAGGAAAAAGCCAAGGCAACCGGACGCAAGCTCAAGATCGGCCGTTTCCCGTTTCTCGCCAATGGCAAGGCGCTGGCGATGGGCGAGCCGGACGGCCTGACCAAGACCATCTTCGATGCTGAAACCGGCGAATTGCTGGGTGCGCACATGATCGGTGCCGAAGTGACGGAAATGATCCAGGGCTATGTGATCGCACGGACATCCGAACTTACCGAGGCCGAGCTGAAGGAGACGGTTTTCCCGCATCCGACAATCTCGGAAACGATGCATGAGTCGGTCCTTGCAGCCTGGGGTGGAGCACTCCACTTCTAGTCATGACCATGCAGCGCATTACCATTGATCATCGCAAGCCAGGCTCGCTTCGCCATCCTGAAAAGGCCAACCGGCCGGACAACCCGATCCAGCGCAAGCCGGACTGGATACGGGTGAGGGCGCCCAACAGCCCCGTCTATCAGGAAACGCGCAAGCTCATGCGCGATAACAGGCTGGTGACAGTCTGTGAGGAAGCGGCTTGTCCGAATATCGGTGAATGCTGGTCACAGCGCCATGCCACCATGATGATCATGGGGGAGATCTGCACACGCGCCTGTTCGTTCTGCAACGTCACGACAGGCATGCCCAAGGTTCTAGATACCGATGAGCCACAGCGCGTGGCAGAAGCGGTAGCCAAGCTCGGGCTGCGTCATGTGGTCATCACCTCTGTCGATCGCGATGATCTGGCCGATGGCGGCGCGCTGCATTTCGCCCATACGATTGCACGGGTGCGCGAAGCCTCGCCCGAAACGACGATCGAAATCCTCACGCCAGACTTTCTGCGCAAGCCCGGCGCGCTGGAAGTCGTCGTGAAGGCTCGACCCGATGTTTTCAATCATAACATTGAAACTGTCCCCCGGCTTTATCCGTCTATCCGTCCGGGTGCGCGTTATTTCCAGTCCGTGCGTCTGCTGGATGATGTGAAGTCGCTCGATGCCTCGATCTTTACCAAATCCGGGCTGATGCTGGGCCTGGGTGAAGAGAAGATGGAGGTGGCACAGGTGATGGACGATTTCCGTATCGCCGATGTCGATTTCATCACGATGGGCCAGTATTTGCAGCCAACGCCCAAGCATGCTGCCGTGGCAAAATTCGTGCCACCCGATGAGTTCGAGGAATTTGCCCGCATGGCCCGTGCCAAGGGCTTCCTGCAGGTCAGCTCAAGTCCGCTGACACGCTCGTCCTATCATGCTGATTCCGATTTCGCAGCGCTTCGAGAGGCGCGACAGAACAGGCTGAAGCAGGAAGCGCTCCAGCCGGAGAGACAATAATGCCCACCCATGCCGAGCAACGATTGATCGCTTACAGTCCTGAGCAGCTTTTCGATCTCGTAGCCGATGTGGGTGCCTATCCGCAGTTCCTGCCGTGGTGCGTCAAAGCGGTGGTAAAGTCACGCACTGAACATGAGCTTGTCGCTGATCTGTCGATCGGCTTTGGGCCGTTCCGCGAGACTTTCACGAGCCGTGTTTCGCTGGAAAGACCACACCGCATACGCGTGCGTTACGAGAAAGGTCCGTTCAGATATCTTAATAATGTCTGGACCTTTACGCCTGAGCCACGGGGCTGCCTTGTCGATTTTTTCGTCGATTTCGAGTTCCGCTCGCGCCTCCTGCAGAATGCGATCGGGGTGGTCTTCAATGAGGGCGTCCGACTTATGGTATCAGCCTTCATCAAACGGGCACGCGATACTTACGGGGTATCGTCGCAACCCGGTGCGGTGATCCGCCAGTAATCACGCGGACGTTTTTTGATTACACCGCAACTGCAACGCCTTCGTTACGTTTCCTGCCTAGAGACGGGTGTGGTTTGCGTCGCAATACGCAAATCCGGCCCCGATATCTGCGTATCAAGGAAGGACGAACGATGAAGATTTCCGCTCTGGGCGCCACGCTGATGGCCGCTACCTTTGCTGTTGCAACCCCGGCATTTGCCAAGCACACGGGCCACAAGGCTCATGCCAGCAAGACTGCCATGCACCACCAGAAGGCTGACAAGGGTTCGGCATCGACCGAAGACCTGAACGCCCGCAGCCTCCAGCAGGCCCAGACCCCCGTCCCGGCAACGGCCCCGACCGCTGCACCGATGGCCAATGCCACGGCACCGGCCCCCGCCCCGATGCCGATGGACAACAACATGAAGATGCCTGCCTCGACGATGCCGGCATCTTCGGGTCAGTAATTGATCCAGCGTTCCTTCCCATGGCTCCGGCGTGAGGCCTGAGTATCATGGGCAAGGAATAGTGGCCTCCCGCCTGCTCAGGCATGGTGCAGCTGTGTTGACACATCTGCCCGTTCTGTCGCGGAGGGTCTTGAACCCTGTCTCTGATGAGGCAGGGTTTTTTGCTGCCATGTTTGCGCGCCTTGCGATCAGCCCCGACGATTGGGGGCTTCCAGAGCAGGCAAGGTCTCTGCCTAAATGTTCTGCAATCTGGCCCTTGAAACCCTATGTTTCGCCGTTTGCATTGCCTATATGCCCCCATCATGAGCGGTGTTGATAAAAAACTGGTGCGGGCCTGGGTGCGGCAATATGCGGGGCCAGCCAAACGTGCGGCCCTGCCAGTCGTAGCAATCGGTTGCTTCTCGACAGTGGTCGGTATCGGTCAGGCCTGGTTCCTTGCCTCGACAATCGGCCATCTTCTGGTCGGTTACGACCGATCGGTTCCTGGTCTCATCGGGGCTTTCGCCGTGCTTTCCCTGCTGCGGGCAATCTGCCTGTTTGCGCAGGAGCATTATGCTGCCCGTGCAGGCGTGAAGTCACGCGAACGATTGCGCCGATCGGCCCTGAACTCGGTTTTCAATGTCGGGCCAGCCCTGCTGCGACGTCAGCACTCCGCCGAGATTGCAGCCTTGCTGGTTGATCGTATCGAGGCGCTGGATGGGTATTTCGCCCGCTGGCTCCCTGCCTCGATGACATGGATGGTCTTTCCGGCCATGGTTCTCATGGCGGTACTGGCGGTCGACGCCCGCGCAGCGCTGATCCTCGCAATATGCGGGGCGCTCGTTCCGGTAGCGCAGGCTGTGTTCGGTATCGGTGCCGCACTGGCGTCACGCAACCAGTTTCTGGCGATGGTGCGTCTTCAGGCACGGTTTCTCGACCGGGTTCGCGGTATTGCGACCATTGTCCTTTCGAACGCAACGGATGCTGAAGCCGCTTCTTTGGCACGCTCTGCCGATGAGTTGCGCCGACGCACGGTCAGGATCCTGCGCGTGGCCTTCTTCTCGTCGGCGGCCATTGATGTGGCGATGGTGGTGGCGATCATTCTGATCGTTCTGACACAGGGTCATTTCATCCATCTCGTTACCGGCGTTCAGGACCAGCCTTCGATGGGTCATGTCCGACCTTCACCACATTTCGCCCAGACCCTTTTTGCGCTTTTCCTTGTCCCTGAATTCTTCGCGCCTTTCCGCGGGCTGGCCTTGGCCTATCAGGATCGGGCCCAGGCTGCCGGGGCTGCCGAGGCGATGCATGGACTGGATGGGGACATCTCTGAAGCGGCTCAGGACGCTGCCAACGCCGTCGTAACGGGGCCTCTTACGGTAGAGGCGCAGCATCTAGGCTATCGCTGGGCCGACGATCGGCCCGCGGTGTTTGACGATATTTCCTTCACGGTGCAGCCGGGAGAAACACTGCTACTCGACGGGCCTTCAGGCGCAGGTAAATCGACCCTTATCGAGCTGATCCTTGGTTTTATCCGGCCCGATCATGGAGCGATCCTGTTCAACGGAGAGGATATTTCGACGATGCGGGGGGCAGATATTGCCTGCTATCTTGCCTGGATCGGGCAGAAGCCTGTCATCTTTGCCGGCACGTTGCGCGACAATCTGCTTTTCGCCCGACCTGACGCAAATCAGGCGGCGCTGGATGACGCCATCAGAGCTTCGGCTGTCGATGCTTTTTTGCAGGACCTGCCGATGGGGCTGGATACCGAGATTGGCGAAGGCGGATTTGGCCTTTCCGGCGGCCAAGCCCAGCGTGTGGCCATTGCGCGAGCCTATCTGAAGGATGCGCCGCTCCTGTTGCTGGACGAACCAACCGCGCATCTCGATCCGGATACAGAGCGCAGTATCATTGCGGCCCTTCATGATCTGGCAAAAGGTCGGACAGTCATTGTGAGCAGTCATTCTGCTGCCATGCAGGCTTTCGCAACCACGAGGCTGCGTCTTGGCGCCTCACCTTCAGTCACGTCGCCGGGTGCCCCTACGGTCTGCGTGAGTGCGGAGGTCCTGGCATGACTACGAGATCGTCCCCTTCTTCGCCCTCTGCCACGCCAAGTGTCGGGCAGGCGCTTGGTGTTATTCTCGGGGTCTGGCGGCCTTATAGCGGCCGTCTGATATTTGGCCTGATCCTCTCTGCGCTCGCCCTGCTGAGCGGTATGGCGCTGATGTGGAATGCAGGGGCCAGAGTGACGTCGCTAGCGCTGGGAATTGGCGCTGGGCTCGGTCTGCTGAGGGCGTTCGGTGGCGCGCGTATCGTGCTGCGCTATGCCGAGCGTCTGTTTGCCCATGATGCTATGTTCCGCGCCCTTGCGGCGCTCCGGGTGTGGTTCTTCCGCAACCTCGCTTCCGGGGCTGCGGCAGGTCTTGGCTTCCGGCGCGCAGGTGATCTGCTGAATCGTCTCGTCGGCGATGTCGAGCTGCTCGATAATCTTTATCTGCGTATTGCCATGCCCATGCTGGGTATCGCGCTGTCCCTGCCGGTCATTGCACTTGTCGCAGGCTATGCAAACTGGCGTTTCGGGCTGGCGTTGTCCGGTCTCTTTCTTGTCGCGGCCTGTGTCGTACCGGTCGTATCCGCTCGGCGCGCTGCATCACGCAGTGCAGTCATTCTTCACGCTGAATCGTCCCTGCGCGTCGCAGCGGTTGATCTGGCAACTGGCCTGCGCGAGGCACGGGCCTTTGGCGGTGAGAGCCGTCTTGCAGAACGTCTCAAGATCGAGGAGGCGCGGCTTCATGGTGCCCAGCTGGATCAGGCGCGCGCCATGGCTGGTGCAGGGGTCGTGTCCTATTTGTGCGGTCAGGCAGCACTTGTACTCATTCTTGTAGGGCTTGCCGGGTTCGGGAAGCTGACGCTCGACTACGTTTCCGGTATTGCACTCATATTCCTAACCGGGATGATTTTTGAAAGCATCGGGACGCTGGCGCGTACCAGTGTGCTGGCGACACAGGTTGGGCAGGCGGCCCAGCGTGTTGTCGAGGTCGCCGAGGTGAAACCGAGCGCGGCAGGCACTCATTGTCCGGCGCCTGAGGCTGGCGACCTTGTGTTGCGCGATGTGACCTTCGGGTGGGATCCGGCACGTGCGCCTGTCTTGAAAGGCGTCGATCTCACAATCAGGGCAGGCGAGCATATCGCTCTGGTCGGGCCGTCAGGCGCAGGAAAATCCAGTCTCGCAGCGCTGCTGCTCAAGGTAGCGCGCCCGCAATCCGGACAAATCCTGTTTGGCGGTCATGATCTTTCAACGATCGATACGACAAGTCTGCGCGGACAGATCGGGTGGCTGTCCCAATCGACCCATTTGTTTGCCGATACCATACGTAACAACCTGCTCCTCGGTCGCGAAGGCTTGAGCGATGAGGCCCTTTGGGCGGCCCTCGAGCGCGCCGAAATGGCCGAGACTGTGCAAGCCCTGCCCGATGGGCTTGATTCCTGGATGGGTGAGGGTGGCACGCGTCTGTCCGGCGGGCAGGGGCGTCGTATCGCTCTGGCCCGAACACTCCTGCGCGACACACCGATTGTCATTCTCGATGAGCCTGCGACGGGGCTCGACAGCGTGACAGAGCGCGCCTTTCTGCGAACGCTGGGTCGCACGATGCAGGGGCGCACTGTCATCCTCATCGCGCATCGTCTGACGGGGCTTGAAAACCTCGACCGGGCCTGGCGTATCGAGGCCGGGACCCTCGCGCCATTGCCGCTCTAGGAAGCAAGTTGGGGCGTCTGCTTGACGGGCGGTAAGCCACAAGGCAGTGACATCGTCACGGCTCCGTGGATGTCACGGCGATTCGAGAAGGAAATAAAGATGCGTCGTCTGCCTGTGATGTTGTCGGTGTTCGCCCTGACGGGTCTCTCTGCTTGTAATGGCGGTGCAGATCGCGACCGTTACCCTGTTTTCTTCGAGCCGGCCTCGACCACTGTTTCGGCAAGTGCTCAGAATATCATCGATCAGGCCGCAGCCGACGCGCGCGACACGCAGGCCAAGACGATTGAAGTGATCGGTCACGCCGGTGCCCATGGCAACCTCTCCGCCGATGAAATGCTGTCCGTCGAGCGTGCAAAGGTTGTGGCAGCAGCCCTGACAAAGGCTGGCGTTGGCGCCGCCCAGATCACCCAGATGGCGCGTCCGCCCAAGAACAACGAGGATGCGGCCGTGGCTTCTCGCGTGGTGACGATCGAAGTCGATCCTGCCACGCATTGAGAAGCTCTATCTGAACCTTGGATTTAACTGACCTCTCCTCAATCGTCTCAGACGAGCGCGAAACCCCTGACGCGGTACTGAACCGCGTTTTCGGTTTTTCGAGTTTTCGGGGGCAGCAGGCAGAGGTCATCGAAGCGGTCATGAATGGCGAGGATGTGCTCGTCATCATGCCCACAGGCGGGGGCAAAAGCCTTTGCTATCAGGTTCCCGCCCTGTGCCGACCGGGCATGGGGATCGTGATCTCACCCCTGATTGCGTTGATGGACGATCAGGTGGCAGCGTTGCGGCAGCTCGGCGTCAATGCGGCAGCCCTGCACTCCGAGCTCGATCCTGACCGGCTCGAGCGCATACGCAGCGATCTGCGCGATGGTCGGCTCGATATTCTCTATATCTCGCCTGAGAGGCTGGTATCACCCGGTACGGCGCGCTGGCTCGCACGCAACCCGGTATCGGTCCTTGCCATTGACGAGGCCCATTGCGTCTCGGCATGGGGCCACGAATTTCGTCCCGAATATCGGGCCCTGGCGGATCTGCCAGAGATCTTCCCCGGCGTTCCCCGTATCGCCCTGACGGCCACAGCCGATTCACGAACGCAGGATGATATCCTACTGGCGCTGGGCATGCCCCAGGCGCGTCGTCTCACATCGAGTTTCCATCGTCCCAATCTGTTCCTTGCAGCCTCTCCAAAGGGCTCCGAGACGAAGCAGGTGCAGGACGCACTTACCCGGCATCGCGACGATGCCTCGATTGTCTATTGTGGAAGCCGCAATCGTACGGAGCGCATGGCGAAAAGCCTGCGTGAGAAAGGCTTCAACGCCCTGCCGTTTCACGCGGGGCTGTCGCCACAGGAAAAACACGCAACGCTTCTGCGGTTTCGCAGTGGCGAGCCGATGGTTATCGTCGCGACAGTGGCCTTCGGTATGGGTATTGACCGCCCGGATGTCCGCTGCGTGGTGCATCTGGACATGCCTGCTTCACCCGAGGCCTATTATCAGCAGATTGGTCGGGCAGGGCGCGATGGGGCACCTGCCGATACTCTACTGCTCTATGGCGGAGAGGATATGGCGCGGGCGCGTTACTGGCTGGAGCAATCCAACGCGCCAGAGACAGAAAAGCGCGTCATGCAGGCGCGTCTGGAGAGCATGATCGCGCTTACGGAAACCGTCGGCTGTCGTACGCAGGCCCTGCTTGCCTGCTTTGGTGAAGCCTTGCCGACTCCCTGCGGGCATTGCGATAATTGCAGGACGCCTGCGGAGACATTTGATGGCACTGAGGCCGCGCAGAAAGTGCTTTCCACCATCTATCGTACCGGCCAGCGCTTTGGTGCCGTTCATCTCACCACGGTTCTGCGCGGCAAGCTGACCGAGGCGATTGAACGTCATGCCCATCAGCATCTTACCGTGTTCGGCGTCGGCAAGGAGCATTCGGAGCAGTGGTGGCGCGGTGTGATCCGTCAGCTCATTGCACGCGGGGCCATCAGGATGAGTGGCGAGCACGGCACATTAGGACTGGATGTCGATGCTGCTCGCCCGATCCTGCGTGGCGAGGAAAAGCTGCGTCTGCGCAGCGACCCCATGAAGGCGCAAGGCTTCAGCGCGCGTAATGCGCCCGCCGCATCGATTGTGGACGCGCTGGACGAGGAGGAACGCGCGCGTTTCGAGGCTCTGCGCCGGTGGCGACGCGAGGAAGCCCGAGAGCAAGAAATTCCGCCCTATGTCATTTTCCATGACGCGGTCCTGACCGAGATCGCCCGTGAAAACCCCGACTCCGTCGAAGCGCTCTCAGACATCAAGGGCGTAGGGGCTTCAAAGCTCAAGCGATACGGTGATGCCGTGATAGCCGCGCTGGAGGGCGATTGAAGGCAGTCGTGGTACGACCGCTCCATGACTGCCCGAACAACGCGGGTCCGCAGTCCGGTCCCGGGTGGGAGGGGCATTGAGCGAGGTTGTATCCCTCACGCGTGCTCCTCGTCACTCGTCACCGTGCTCGAATTGTTACCTCTAGTCCTTGAGCGTGAAATTCACCGTCGTCGATGTGCCGCCAAGAAACTTGAAGGTCAGCGGAACACTCTCGCCCGTCTTGATCGTGTCGGGGAAGTTGCGGCAGATCAGATGGTAACCTCCCTCGGGGAATACCATTGTCATATCGGCTGGAATGGTGAAATGCGAAAACAGGTTGGCAGTGTGACTCGTTACCTCCTGCTCGCTGTGAAATGCTTCGATGGCGGCGCAATCGGGGGAGCTGACGCCTGAGATCAGGTGGGCCTCATGCCCCTTGTTGACGACTGTGAAATAGGCGGCGGCCAGCCCCGGGTAATGCTTGGCCCGGCGTATCCATCCTTCGATGGTGATATCGCGATTGGCGTTCTTCTGTCCGGGAACGTTGGTGTCGTCTGTCTGGGCCTGTGCTCCCGCCGGGAAAAGCAGCGCCCCTGTCACGCAAACTGTCATGAGCAGTGCTGGAATAGCTTGCACTCTTTTCACTGATACGCTCCTTTCTGCGCCCGGCTCGTTTGGCCGGCCCGTGCCATCATCTGCCCATCAGGGGGAAACTCTCATGAACTGCCCGTTCTGCGGCCATGAAGATACGCAGGTCAAGGATAGTCGTTCGACTGACGATGGTGCGGCAATTCGGCGCAGGCGTGTCTGTGCTGCCTGCGCCCAGCGATTTACGACGATCGAGCGCGTACAGTTGCGCGAACTGGTCGTGACGAAGATGGACGGTCGACGGGTGCCTTTCGACCGTGACAAGCTGGCCCGCTCGATCCGTATCGCCCTGCGCAAGCGCCCGGTGGAGGAAGAGCGTCAGGAGCGGATCGTCAACGGGTTGGTGCGCCAGCTTGAGGCCTCGGGCGAAGCAGAAATTTCTTCGGCGCGTATTGGCGAATTGGCAATGGATGCATTGCACAGCATCGACGGTGTCGCTTATGTGCGCTTTGCAAGTGTATATCGCGATTTTCGAGAGGTTGAAGCTTTTTCGAAGCTGCTGACGGATATGCGTCCCGGTGAGGAGGCTGAACTGCCGCTCCCGCCGGTCAAGCGCGGAAAAGACAAGGGATGATGACGATGACTGACGAGACCAAGACCAAGAACCAACCGAAGCGTTCGCGCACCGTAGCCCGTGTCGCCGCCGTTCAGGCGCTGTTCCAGTGCGAACAGGGGGGAGAGAATGCCGAGACGGTCATCAGCCAGTTCCAGCGTCACCGTCTGGCCGATGACCGGGGCAGCGGCTTTGAGGATGGCTATGTGCCTGACGCCGATTTCCGCCTTTTCGGTCTGATCGTCAAAGGCGTGACGCTCGCTCAGGATCGTATCGACACAACCTTGGCGGCGGCTCTGCCCGCCAACTGGCCACTCAACCGCCTGGATCCCGTGCTGCGTGCCCTGTTGCGTGCGGGCGCTTGGGAACTCGGTGAGGACGTCCCGGCGCGTGTTGTCATCAACGAATATCTCGATGTAGCACACGGTTTCTTCTCAGGTGATGAAGCCCGTCTCGTCAATGGCGTGCTCGATGCGCTGACCCGTCCGGCTGCCCCCGTGCAGGACAATGCGCAAGGCGATGATGCCGGGCATGACGGATCAGAACCGGCCTGAGATGAGCGGCGGCGAGTTCGACTTCATCGACAGGTTCTTTCGTCCGCTGGCGGGTGAGGGCGCTCTGGCGCTTGGCGATGATGCGGCGCTGATCGATCTGGCTGAGGACCGCGAACTGATACTCTCGACCGATACCCTGGTCGAGGCCGTCCATTTCCTGCCTGACGACCCGGCCGAGACGATCAGCCGCAAATTGCTGCGTGTCAGCCTGTCAGACTGTGCAGCAATGGGCGCAAGGCCGCGCGGCTATCTGATGAATATCAGCCGCCCTGCGGCGTTCGACGATCAGTGGTTTGCCAGTTTCAGCGCGGGGCTCGTGCAGGATCAGGCCATTTTCGATGTCCATCTGCTGGGGGGCGATACGACCAGCACGCGTGGTCCGCTGGTACTGAGCCTGACCATCCTGGGTGAAGTGCCTCGCGGAAAGGCTGTGAGGCGCCGAGGCGCCCGGCCCGGCGACGTTTTATGGGTGACAGGCACAATCGGCGATGCTGCCCTTGGCCTTCAGGCGCTTCTGGGCGAGCTTCCTGATGTGGATGGATATCTGGCAGATCGTTATCGTATTCCACAGCCGCGTACGGGGTTCCCCATGGGTGATTTTGCCCATGCCGGCATGGATATCTCGGACGGCTTGGTTCAGGACGCCGGGCATCTTGCGCACCAGAGCGGTGTGCGTCTTGAGATTGATATGGCGGCTGTCCCTCTTTCTTCCCAGGCCCGGGCGGCAGGCGAGGCATGGTTCCAGACATGCCTGACGGGTGGTGACGACTACGAGCTCCTGTTTACAGCAGATGAGTCGCAGACAGACGCAATCTTGCAGGCGGCGAAACAGGCAGCGCTTGCTGTCACCCGCATAGGGCGTGTCAAACCGGGTGCGGGGGTCGTGGTTCTGGATCAGCAGGGGGGTGAGCTACAATTGTCCCGCACGGGATGGCAGCATTTCTGAGGTACTTTCCGGGCCTCGCTGACTCGAAAACCACGTCTGATCACGGCTTGTCCCGGCATTTGCCGCCAGAGACCGAGCGGCAGGATAGCGCTCCTCAATCCGTCGGGAAAAACCTGGCAGAGTCCGTGTTTTTCCCGGGAATGGATCAGATACTGACATCCTTTTCGTACAGGCGGTGCACCTTGTTCGGTTCTGGCACCAGGCGGCGAACAAGGTTCAACATCGGTGTGTTGGTGTCGAGGATCCATCCCAGTTCGACCGACTTGTAAGGGAGGGTCGCACGACGACGGATAAGCTCGTCAATGGCCAGTGAGGGCATGAGCGCGCCGAGTATCGTACCACGCACCTTGTGGGATACACCGAGAAGGATCACACGGGCCGAGTCAAAGCGATGGCCCAGCAGCCTCGCCCCCAGTCTGGCCCAGCCGAGTGGTGAAGGTGCCCCGTCGATGCCTCGGGCGATATCGAAGACATTGGGCACCACGAGTGCCATGGCGGCTGGCTCACCGGCGTGGTCGATCTGGACATAATGCTCTGGCCTGAGCACCAGCTTGAGTTGCTGGATGAGCGCTTCCATCTCATAGGATTGCAGCGGGACAAAATTGTAGGTGTCTGCCCAGGCGTCGTTATAGAGCGAGCGCAGCACTTCGCCCTGAGCCGCAATCTGCTTCTTGGAAAGGTGCGAGACTGTGACATCACCCAGCTTGCCCTCTCCAGGCTTGAGTGCGCCGGGTACGATATGACGCTTGTCCAGGTCTTCCGTCAGGTCGAGTTTGAACGTCAGCAGGTCTCTGGTCGGCTGAAATCCCTGCGCCTCGACCAGTTCGTTGAGTTCGGGCGGATGCCAGGGCGTGCCGATCATCGGAGATTCATTCTGCCCGGTGATCATGAGACCTGATTCCCCGTGATAGCCAAGCGTGACAGGGCCACGCATACGGACCATCCCCTGATCGCGCAGCCAGAGCTCGGCTGTATCGAGCAGCGCCTTCACGACAGAGGCGTCAGACACGGCATCGAGCGCACCAAACCAGCCGATCTTCTCATCCCAGGCTTCAAGCGCCTTGCTGTCCACAACAGCTGAGATGCGTCCTACAGGCCTCCCATCGCGCCAGGCGATAAAGCAGCGCACAGAGGCATGACGGTAGATGCCGTTCTTCGAAGGATTGAGCAGATCATTCTGCTCCATGTCGAGCGGGGGGACGTAGCCATCGCGCCCCTTGTAGAGTATCCGCGGGAGCCTGATGAAGAGCTTCAGGTCCTTGCGAGAGAGAACAGGACGTATGGTGAGGGAGCCATTTTTCTGGCTGTCATCCGAGTGGAATGAGTCAGGGGAGGAAGATCGTGTATCATGAGTCTGACGAGCCACCCTTGATGATCCGGGCTCTGCCATAACATGGTTTGTATCGGCCTGTGCGGAACCGGTCAGGCCGGCATCATACTGGCGGAGATCTTCTGCTTCCGACAAGGCTCACTCTCAATCGCGGTCTGCCCGGTTCGCCCCCATGGCACGACCGGGTTTCCGTTTAATTTACGAAAGCGCGTTGAATGTCACGTCCAGAGCCGTTTGCAAAGCTGAAGTTTGCACCAAGTCATGTCCTGATCACGGGAGCATCAGGTGGTTTGGGCCGGGCGCTGGCGCTGCAATATGCTGGCCCGAATGTCATGCTCACGTTGTGGGGGCGCAATGAATCCCGTCTTTCGGCCGTCGCAGAGGCGTGCAGGCAGCGGGGCAGTGTCGTGCAGGTCAGTGTGCTCTCCCTTACGGCGATTGATGATGCGTTGGCGCTTTTCAGGCTTTGCGATGACAGGAAGCCGGTAGACCTGCTTGTGCTCAATGCCGGGGTTTCGGATATACGCCCCTCCAACGCCCTGACCGAGACAACGGCAGCGGTGCGCGAGGCTACACTGGTCAATTATGCTGTGCCTGCCATTCTAGCCACGGAAGCGGCCGCACGAATGGCCCCGCGTCGACGGGGGCGTATCGCCATGATCGGTTCGGTTGCTGCGCATCACGACCTGCCTTTCGCCACCGCCTATAGCAGCTCGAAGGCGGGTCTCGCTCGCTTCTCGACCTGTCTGCATGCGGCCATGACTCCGCACAGGGTGGGCGTAACCCTCGTCGAGCCAGGATATATCGATACGGCCATGAGCCGAAGGCTCGAAGGCACAAGACCCTTTCTTGTAACCCCTGACGCCGCCGCTGCCCGCATCGCTGCTGCGATCGCTCGCAATGACGCGGTTCTCGTATTTCCTCGTGTCTTTCTGCTGCTCAAGCTGCTCTCTGCGGTTGTGCCCCGCCGCCTTGCGCATCGCTTGCTACGGCTCGCGAAAGTCAAGCAGACCGCAGCGTGATGTGTTCTGCGCTTGAGTGTTTGCCTGATGCTGTTCCTGCAAGGGTGTTGACGCAAGGATGATAGCCTGCGACTGCTTCCTCACGAAATGTTCGAGGGTGGGTTCGGGATGGACCGGACCCTTACCGGATCGGACATCGCCCCCGGAAACTGGAGCAAGAAATGCAGGATATTGTCACCGTCGATATTGGAGGCACGAACGCACGATTTGCGATCGCCAAGGTCGATCAGGGGCGTGTGGTCGAGCTGGGTGAAGCCACGACCCTGCGTACGGCAGATCATGCGAGCCTTGCTCTGGCATGGGAGGCCTTCGGTCGTACCCTTGGTCGTGAGTTGCCCCGTTATGCGGGCATCGCCATTGCTTGCCCGATCCAGGGTGAGACGCTCAAGATGACCAACAATCCCTGGATCATCCAGCCCTCCATGCTGGCAGAGCGTCTGCATCTGGAAGACTTCACGCTCGTCAATGATTTCGGGGCGGTGGGTCATGCCGTGGCCCAGATCGACGAGCAGTATCTCGAACATCTCTGCGGCCCCGATCGGCCATTGCCGAGCGAAGGCACAACGACGATCGTTGGTCCGGGCACAGGGCTTGGTGCCGCCTGTCTGCTGCGCCGCAAGGGCCAGTATTTCGTGATCGAGACCGAGGGCGGCCATATCGACTTCGCACCGCTCGACGAGTTCGAAGACAAGATCCTGCGTGCGCTGCGCCGCCGCTTCCGCCGTGTTTCGGCCGAGCGCATCGTATCTGGCCCCGGCCTGACCAATCTCTACGAAATCATCGCCGAGATGCAGGGTCTGCCCATTACCATGCGCGACAACAAGGCGCTCTGGGAAATGGCCATGGAGGGCCGTGATTCGATGGCAGCCGCTGCTCTTGAGCGCTTCTTCCTCTCTCTTGGTGCCGTGGCGGGTGATCTGGCCCTGGCCCATCGCGCCCAGGGTGTTGTCATTGCTGGCGGGCTTGGCCTGCGCGTGGCTGACCGTCTGCCCCATTCCGGCTTTGCCGAGCGCTTTGTTGCGAAGGGACGCTTCGAGAGCATGATGGGCGATATGCCGGTCAAGATCATCACTCACCCTCAGCCCGGCCTGTTCGGTGCCGCCGCTGCCTTCGCCTCGGACCATCCGTCGCTCTGAGGTTGATGGGGTGCGCCCTGTGGTTCGGGGCGCACCATCGCTTTTCTCCTACAAGAAATAGCCGATTTCATCTGCTTCGATGCCCAGCACCCGAAGCTTCTCCCGATTGCTGCCTGTCGGTTGGGGTCATACGAACCGATAACCCGGATGTCGCACCCTCCGAGCGCTTATATGAGTGTTCGGCTCAACTCCGGCAGTATTCGCTGTTTTGACCGCTCTTGCGAGAAGTGATCGTTCCTTCAGGGACAGCACTGTCATCCTATGTCAAAAAATTGTGCATTGCGTGCAGGACGAGATAGCGTAGTGCTGTCTTGATTACATTTGTGTAATATTGAATTGCGCCGCCGCCTTGCCACGGACACCAGACATGATGAAGCCGAATTCCATCGCAGGTACCCCAGGTACGGGTCAACACGGGCGAGACGGTGACGAGCCGAGCCATGAGCATGCCAAGCGTGTTCCGCTCTGGCGGCATACCTATATGCAGGTTCTCGTCGCGATTATCGTCGGTTCGCTGATCGGTCATTTTGCTCCCCAGACAGGGCAGGCCCTGCAACCTCTGGGAGACGGGTTCATCCGCCTCGTCAAGATGATCATCCCTCCTGTCATCTTTCTGACTATCGTGACGGGTATTGCAGGGATGCGTGACCTGAGGGCGGTGGCGCGCGTCGCGGCGAAGACTTTCGCCTACTTCCTGTTCTTCTCCACGCTCGCCCTGGTGGTCGGTCTGGTAACAGCCAATGTCATACGCCCGGGGGCTGGGCTTCATGCCACGATTGATACGTCACCTGCCGGAACGGCAAGCGTGGCGCGCTATATTGGCAAGGCTCACGAGAGCAGCCTTGTCGATTTTGTGCTCAATATCATTCCGGACACCTTTGTTTCGGCCTTGACGACAGGAAACATCCTGCAGGCGCTTTTCGTTGCCATTCTTACTGGTATCGGCCTGGCCCTGATGGGTGAGCGCGGGGCGCGCATGTTCGATGTGCTTGACGAAATTTCGGCCGTGGCATTCCGAATTGTTGGTATCCTGATGAAAGCCGCGCCGATCGGTGCGTTTGGCGCCATTGCCTATACGGTGGGCAAATACGGCGCATCGAGCCTAGCAGATCTCGCCACCCTCGTTCTTACATTCTACCTGACGGCAATCGTCTTTATTGTCGTGGTTCTGGGTGTCGTGGCCCGTCTTGCCGGGTTCTCGATCCTGCGGCTGATTGCCTATCTGCGTGCAGAGCTTCTGCTCGTGCTGGGCACATCATCCTCCGAAAGCGCCTTGCCGAGCCTCATGGCCAAGATGGAGCGGGCAGGGTGCCCCAAGGCCATTGTCGGTCTCGTGGTGCCCATGGGGTACTCCTTCAATCTCGATGGCACGAACATCTACATGACGCTGGCGGCGCTTTTCATCGCGCAGGCCTATGACATCCATCTCGGTCTCGGCCAGCAAATCCTGCTGCTCGGCATGGCCATGCTCTCATCCAAGGGGGCAGCAGGGGTCACGGGTGCGGGGTTCATCACGCTCGCGGCAACGCTCTCGATCGTGCCTTCCATTCCCGTGGCCGGGATCGGGCTGATCCTCGGTGTCGACCGTTTCATGAGCGAGTGCCGCAGCCTCACCAACTTCATCGGGAACGCTGTTGCGACGGTCGTGGTGGCACGATGGGAGGGCGTGGTGGACGATGCCAAGCTGGCGGAGGCGCTCAAACCCGGTGGAGGATCGGCGAACGCTTCCTCCGCGCTGACCGACTGACCGGGGCTGTCCTCGTGATGCTACGCGTTGGCTCTACAAGACGCTGTCTGTCGGCCCTGCTTTGTCTCTCGTCGGCGCTTTGCGCTCAGCCTGCCTTGGCGCAGTCTCAGCCGCAGGCGCATGAGCCCTTGATGTCCCGTGTGAAGGTGTCGCACGCTGATAATGCCAGTACGGGCAGTTCGGGGCTCGTTTCGCCGGTAAGTCCGCAGGCAAAGGCGTCGGCTGGCGCACAGGTTGCGAAGCAGGGTCAGACATCCTCGCCGAAAGCTCCCGTGCAAGCGCCCTCTGTCGGTTATAACCCGGCACCTGACCCCTTCCAGACCCGCGCACCGGCCGAACCTGCCGTGACCACCTATCCTGCTCCCGCAGCGGGCGATGGGCTGACGACCTCGGGCTACAACCTGTCGCGCTGGGCTGAGGACTGGAGCCGGATGCGCTATGCGAAAAACCGGCGAGACTGGCTGGATCGTCTGAAATTCCTGCCCCTTAACCCTGCCCAGACAATTTACCTGACCCTGTCGGGGGAAATGCGTCTTCGGCTCAACCAGACCAGCAACCCCAATCTGAAGAAGGGCCCGCTGCAGAGACAGGATATCATGCGCCTTGTTGGGGGCGCCGATCTGCATGTCACGCGTTATTTCCGCGCATTTGGCGAGCTGGCGCATGGCGGAGTATCCGGGCCCAATATCGGCGTGCCTGCTGCCAGCATGCGTAACAAGCTTCTGCTTCAGCAGTATTTCGCCGAGGCGAATGTGCCGCTGTCCCGTGTTCATCTCGGGGCACGATATGGTCGGCAGGAGTTTACCGATGGCGCAAACCTGATGACCTCGCAGCGCGATAACAACACGCTGCGTTTCGTCCTTAACGGTACGCGGTTCTGGGTGCGTGGCAAGATCATACGCGGCGATTTTTTCGACTTCCGCTACACAAGCCTCGGCCGGGGCGGAGCGCGAGACGATGTGATCGATCGCGGCATACGCTTCTCAGGGGGGACGGGGGGCTTGTTATTCCCCACGATTTTCTGGGAAAATCGAAGCTGTATCTCGATCCGTTTGTCTGGCGTCTGCGCAACCGACGCGCTGTATGGGGCGGCGCCCCCGCACGCGAGGACCGGATGTATTACGGTATGAGGCTCTGGGGAGATGTCCAGCGTCTGACCATCGACTGGGTGGGGAATTATCAGGGTGGCCATTACGATGGCCGTACAATTGCTGCTTGGCAGTTCTTTCTGGCGCAGACATGGCGTCTCGGGGCGAAGCCGACCGCGCCAAGAATCGGTTTTCATGTCGATTACGCGAGCGGCGGAGGGGCCTATGGCAAAGGCACATTGCGCAGTGCGCTCGCACCGTTTGGCAACAACATCTACTACAGCTACCAGCTTTTCCTGACGCCCACCAATCTGGTGGCGCTGGCGCCGAACGTCACGGTCTCACCCATAGAGAGCCTGCGTCTCACGCTTGAGCATCAGTTTGCCTGGAAAGCGAGCCTGAACGATGCCGTCTATCGGGCCAATGGCTCGGCCTTCTCGGGAACGCAGAACACGAAGGCCTATCGCGTGGCCCAGTCTACCCGCGCTCAGGCCGTCTGGACATGGACACCCCGTTTGAGCTTCACGGGGCGTTATGAGCATCTTCAGGCAGGGCCTGCCCTGACACGGGCGGGTTATACCAGCTCGGATTTCGTGGCTGGCTGGGCAAATTACCGCTTCTGAAAGCAGGGCGGCTGCCGGGCGAGTCTGTCAAAGCGCGCCGGGGGGCGATCCTCCCCCGACGCAGCATCGTGTTCAGCGCAGGCCGAGGCGGGTCTGATAGGTCAAGGGAAAGAGCGAGAGCGCCCGTAGCCACGGTGTCGTGTCGGCGTCATCGGCAAGCTGCACATTGTCCACGCCGCAACTGCGCAGGAACTGGGCCTGATCAGGGATCAGATGACCCTCTGCACGGATCTCGCCTGCAAAACCGAGATACTCGCGCAGGGCGCGCGCCTGCGTGAAACCGCGCCCGTCCCTGAAAATGGGAAAGGTGACGATGATCAGATCAAGATGATCGATGGCGGTGCCAAGCGTTTCGACGTCGAATTCCGGTGAAAGCCGGATGGCCCGCGTGGCTTCCGTCATCTCCGCCACCGGGATGATATCAAGCGTCTTGGGGGCTGGATGGCGCGCAGGGGCCAGTTCAAACAGTTTCATAAGCCGCTTCCTTGAAGGGGGCGTCACCAAGACGGGTCAATGTGTCGAGGAACTGCTCGCCCTTTTCCCGAACGCTGAGATAGCGATCGACGATACGTGCTATGGCGTCCACCATGTCGTCCTCCGGCAGGGCCGCGCCAAGAATGTCGCCCGTGCGCGACTTGTCGTCATCGCGCCCGCCAAGGGTGATCTGGAAGAATTCCTCACCGCGTTTATCCACCCCAAGCAGGCCGATATGCCCGACATGGTGATGACCGCAGGCATTGATGCAGCCCGAGATGTTGATGCGCAGCCTGCCGATTTCTTCCTGAAGGGCGTTATCGGCAAAACGGGCGCTGAGCTTTTGTGCGATCGGTATCGAGCGCGCATTGGCCAGTGCGCAGTAATCGAGGCCGGGGCAGGCCACGATATCGCCGATCAGTTCGTTATTGGCATCGCCGAGCCCGATCTCGCAGAGCGCCTGCCACAGGGAAAGCAGCCGATCCTGCGCCACGTGGGCCAGCACGACATTCTGCAGATGGGTGATGCGAAGTTCGCCGAAAGAGAACTGATCCGAAAGGTCAGCCAGACGGTCCATCTGGTCCGAGGTTGCGTCGCCCGGAATACCGCCAGCCGGTTTGATGGAAACTGTCACGGCAATCCGCCCGGGGGCGAAATGGGGCATGGTATTGCTGCGCACCCAACGATCGAAATCCGGGTGATTGGCACGATCCTGCCTGAGTGTTTCCTCTCCGCCTGGCGCGACCGTCAGATCGGGGGCTGCAAAGCGCGCCCGTATGGCCGCCACAATTTCCGGGGCAAGGCGATAATGGGTGGGGTCCATGCGGGCCAGTTCCTGCCTGACGGCATCGCGATAGCCATCCACCCCCAGGGCCTGCACGAGTATCTTGATGCGGGCCTTGTAGATGTTATCGCGTCGACCATAGGCGTTGTAGACGCGCAATATGGCTTCGAGGGTCATCAGCAGATCCGCTTCGGGAACGGCATCGAACAGTTCATGCCCAACCAGCGGGGTACGCCCCAGACCACCACCCACGAAGATGCGAAAGAGGGGGCCATTCTCGCCGGGGCGCGCCAGTATGCCAATATCGTGGAAGCGCGCCGCGACCCGGTCCTGAGGGCTTCCGGAAATGGCGATCTTGAACTTGCGCGGCAGGAACGTGAATTCGGGATGCAGCGTGGACCACTGGCGCAGGATCTCGGCATGGACACGAGGATCCATCAGTTCGTCGGCGGCAGCGCCGGCAAACTGGTCGCAGGTGACGTTGCGTATGCAGTTGCCGCTGGTCTGGATGGCATGCATGTCGACATCAGCGAGCTGACGCAGGATCTCCGGCGTGTTCTCCAGCTTGATCCAGTTGAACTGGATGTTCTGTCGCGTGGTGAAGTGGCCATAATCGCGGTCGTAATGGCGGCCGATATGGGCCAGCTTGCGCATCTGGCGGGAATCCAGCACGCCATAGGGGATGGCGACACGCAGCATATAGGCATGAAGCTGAAGATAGAGCCCGTTCATGAGACGAAGCGGCTTGAACTCATCCTCGCTCAGCTCACCGCTCAGGCGTCGTTGCACCTGCCCTTCGAATTCCGCGATGCGGGAGGCGAGAAACTCACGATCAGCCGTTTGATACTGGTAGAGACCGACAGGCGCGTTCATGCGTCCAACTCCGTGGCAAACTGGGGGTGAACCGTAGGGCCAAAGGCCCGGATACGCTCGCGCACGCTCACTGGCTCAGCGACCTTCGCCGGGCGCACGACGACTTCGTAAACACCGACGACGCCATCTTTCTGTGCCGATTGTATGGCGTTTTCGAGCGCCGATTCGTAGTTCTCGGGGGCAAGAATGGCGGCATGAGCGATAGAACGCTGCCAGGCGCCGCTGGCATCACGCCATACGATGTGGCCATCCAGCAATCTGTTGGCTGTCAGCACCAGAGCTTCTCCGGCGCCTATGCGTATCGCCCGTTTCATCCACCATTCCGCCTTGCTTGAACTGAGACTGGCGTGGTTTATAAACTATCCACGCTGATCGTGTAATTATATCTCAGAGAACCACTTCGGGGGCAAGGCATCAAACCGTGACCCGGCCGTGGAAATCTGCTCTGCCCCCTTGCAGCCACGTGAAATTGCCGCATACGGGTTCACACAAACATTCCAGGAGCCAGAACGATGCCGGATCGTGCCCCTCTGTCCAAAGAAATCTTCCGCGATGCGATGGCGCGACTGGCCAGTGCCGTGACCATCATCACGACGGATGGCGAGAATGGCCGTCATGGCTTTACGGCCTCTGCGGTATGCAGCGTGTCCGATGACCCGGCGACGCTGCTCGTATGCGTCAATCGATCGGCGTCGACTCATGCGCATCTGGTGCGTCACAACATGTTGGCCATCAATATCCTGGCTCACGAGCAGGAGGCGCTCTCAACGCTATTCGGTAGCTCGCGCTATGACATGGAGACCCGCTTCGCCAGTGGCGCGTGGCGCAAAGGCGAGCTCGGCATGCCGCTACTTGAAGGGGCGCTGGTCACACTGGAATGTCGCATCAGCCTGACACAGGAAATCGGTACGCATAGCGTCTTTTTCGTCGAGCCCCTCTGCGCCGAGTTTGCACGCAAAGAGGTCTCGGGTCTTGTCTGGTTCGACCGCGCCTATCGCAAGGCCTGATCGAGACTCTTCGGTTCGTCTGTGGGCCCTGGTCTGGCCCACTATACGATCTGGCGGTCAGATATGATCGAGGAACGTCTCGATTGTTCCGATCTGCCCTGCGCGCTGGATCAGGCCTCGGCCAGTCGTCAGGCCGCGTCGCCTGGCCTCGACCTGGCTCTGACGGTCCGGCGCTGAGTCATAATCATCGATCTGGGCGAAGCCTATGGTGCGCCGGATCATCTCAAGACCGGCGAACCCGGCCGCATCGTGCATGACCTGTTGGAAAAACCGCGCATATTCAGCACTTGCAGGCTGGTTTCCAGTCAATGCGCCGAGATCACCTTTCGCTCCCGGTGCCTTCCATGCCTCAAGATAGGTGCGTTTGAAACCAGACCATAGCAGGGTGATCTCGTCGCGCATCCACTCATCATGCTCGGGTTGCGCGTAGGCATTCATCACAAGATTCGCGATGAACATCCCGATATCGAAGCCAATCGGGCCATAAAGCGAAAATTCGCCATCAATCACACGGACATCGTCGCCGTTGATCATGACGGACCCGGTATGCAGATCACCATGAAGCAAGGCCTGCCCCGTCGATAGGAAGCGCTCCTGCAGGCGTTCGACCGCTGCATGCAGGCTGGCGTCGCTTTGAATCGAGGCGACAGCGTCGTCGAGCTCCGGGCTAAGCCAGCGATTGCGTGCGCAGTCACTCTGGTAGGGGTCTGTCAGCACCAGATCGACCGTGATGCGCGTCAGGGCCAGATTGCGGGAGAACACATCACGCAGGGCATGCACGTCCTCGAAGGGCAGGGCGCGCCATGACGTAGCAAAGCCGGTGCGGCCGACAAATTCGCCAATACGGGCGGCGAAACCGGCCGGTGCCGTACCGGCAATCAGGGCGGTACGCAGGACGTGATGCGTCTCGAGGTTTTCCATCACGATCAGGAACAATCCTTCATCGAGATGATAGAGCGCCGGTATCTGATGACCCACCGCACCCGTGACGCTCTGCATCCAGCGCGCCTCGAACAGATTTCGTTCAAGTGGCATGGCCCAGGCAGGATCGACGCGCACATAGGGCAGGGACTGCTTGCAGCACATGCTGCCAGCCGGCCCTGATACGATGAATACCGTGTTGAGATTACCGTCACTGACTTCGCGGGCTGTCCAGCCTGCGGCCTCACCACCAAGGCGGGCGGCAAGGGCAGGGTGTGCTGCGAGATAATCGATAAGGCCTGAGGCCGTTAGAGGGCGATAGGTGCTCATTGGGCAAGGCGCTCCAGCATGGCGCGGGTTGTTGGCAATACCTGCGGGCTGATCAGATCGATGCGATCCAGCGCATGACATTCAAGCTGGTCGTATTCGTCATTGGCCTTTTTCTGCCAGGCCTCGCGAATGGCCTCGAAGGGGAGATCGGTATCGATGCGAAAGCCGAGATCGACGATATGGGTGGTGTCATGTTCGCAGGCCAGTAACGGACCGGTCAGAGTGACCGCGTCGGTCAGGCCGATTTCTTCCTCGAGTTCGGCGAGGAGCTGGGCGCGGAGGTCGATCGGATCCTTTTCGCTGCGGGCCTCGACACTGCCTGCGGGCACACCCTGCCAGAAACCGGGAAGATAGAGCGAGTTCGGGTTACGTCGGCCCAGAACGATGCCGTCGCGGCAGACAAGGAGCCCGGTGACGGCGAGCGATCTCAGCTGAAGCCTGACGGCCAGTTCTGGCGCGCGCATCTGGGCCAGAACCCAACGATATTCGCACCAGAACCCGTCCAATCGGTCGTGGTGCAGCTGCGAGAGGCAGAATACGCGGCCATTATAGAGCCTGGGATGTTTCTCCAGTGCCTCTTGCCACACTGCCTCGATGCCCATCTCAAGCTCGGGATCGACCAGAGTCGGGGCCTCGTGGCAGGTCACCTGAATGTCCGTCGAGAGCGCGGTAACGCTCCATGGGGCGTTTGCCGGGTGTCTGGCGCTGGTCATGAGGATGTTCCGTGTTCTTCGAGCAGATGTTCAAGGGCTGTGAGCAACGGTTCGTCCAGAGGGGCTGCGCAGGACGTTACGTTGGCCTCGAGTTGCGCTGTGGATGTGGCGCCCGCAATCACGCTGCCGATCTGTGGCTTGTGCAGCAGCCACCCGAAAGCGAGATCGGCCAGGGGACGTTCATGACGTGCTGCCAGCTCTGCCAGTGCCTCGATAAGGGACCATGTGGCAGGATCATGATAGCGCTCCTGAAGATAGGTCCATGCTGCCAGACGTGATCCTTCGGGTGGTGGTGCATCCCGGCGATATTTTCCGGTCAGCATGCCCGAGGCCAGGGGGAAGTAAGGGAGTAGGCCCAGACCGAAATGCGTCAGGGCAGGGAGAAGCTCTTTCCCGGCCGATCGGGCCAGAAGCGAGAGTTCGTCCTGACAGCTGATGATGCCTGCAAGATTATCCCGCCTTGCGATATGACAGGCATCGGCCACCTGCCACGCCGGCAGGTTGGAAACGCCAGCATAGCGGATCTTGCCCGCCGTCACGAGGCTGTCGAGTGTGTGAAGCGTCTCTTCAAGCGGGGTGCGTGGATCGGGACAGTGGAGTTGGTAAAGGTCGATCCAGTCAGTTCCGAGGCGTTTCAGGCTGGCTTCCACGGCCTCAAGAATATAGCGCCGCGATGCCCCGGAGTGACGGGCCGACGGATCATCGCCCGTGCACATCTTCATGCCGAATTTTGTGGCAATGACGGATTCGGATCGCTTTCCGGTCAGGGCCTTGCCCAGAGCCTCTTCGGATGCGCCCGCATAGGCATCGCGTCGACCATAGACATCCGCCACATCGAACAGCGTCACACCGTGATCGAGCGCGGCGTGGACCAGCGTGCTTGACCGCTTCTGGTCTATGCGCCCGCCGAGGTTGTTACATCCCAGACCGAGTGCGGACACAACGAGGCCCGATCGGCCGAGACTGCGATAGCGCATACGATACTCCTGCGGCTTGGTCTTGCAGGATTATACTGCGTTTGGCCATCCTGGTCACTGCGGGGCGGCGAAAGGCCTTAAACGTGAAGCAATCAACGGAGCGCGTTGGGCGGGCCGGGTGGAATGCAGTGACGAGGCCGAAAAATACCTGCGTGCCGGTTCTCAGGCACAATCATCCCGGACTGAAAGGTATCGGGACACTGCCGCGATACCTTTCGATATTCTCAAACCGGTACAGCGCCAAAGCTCAGTCTGAGCCTGATGGAGGTCCTGTCAAACATGGGTACGCCAAGCCAGATTTCGCCCTTGTGATTTTCCGGACGCAGAAAGTAGAAATGACGTTCGTTGCCTTCGTCTTCCTGAAGGATCGGAAGCCACGCTTCGTCATGACTGCCATCTGAGCGCCTCACGTTCATGAGCAACTGCTCATGAGCGTGGTCGAAGGGGCGCGTCAGGGTGAGGCGGAATACTTCCGCCCTTTCGCCTTGGAGCGCGGAGAGGAACAGAACCGCCCAGACTTCACTCCACCAGTGATCCCCGGGGTTGGCGTAATCCGGAACTGTGTCGAGGAGAAGTGTCGTTGTCGACCCGTCTTCGGCAAGCTCTGCCTGTATTCGCGTCTCGTGGTCAATGTGGCGCTTGGTCTGGAACCAGGCCGCACCTCGGGAGGATTCTGTGACAGGGAGACCTGAAAAGAGATCATGGCCCCCGATCACGCCTGGGGGTGCATGGGCAATCGTTTGGGTAGCTATCCATTGCACGCGCCCCCAGCGTGCGTCGCTACGCCACCCTCGTGTAAGGGGGGTATAGGTTTCGCAAGCACGCAGTGCTGCGTTGAAATGCGCAGCGAGGGCGCGGTCGAGAATGCGCTGATGCTGCGTGTTTGCCGAGCCGGGCTTTGCCAGATCAGCGAGCAGATCGCGGCTCCATGCATTGGACAATGCGGCTGTTGGTATTGCGTCGGGATTCCGGCTGAACCACTTGACCTGACACATATGGGCAGGAAGCTTCTGTGCGAATTCCAGCAGATCCGGGAAGCTGAGTTCCCGGATCGGCTCCCAGAGCATATGACAGATATTCGTGAACTGTCCCTTGGCGAAGCGACGAAAGAACGTGACCGGCAGAAACTCTTCCAGAGCGAGCGTTTTCTGTGTCGGATTTGCGAAATAGCCATCGCATCGCCGGAGCACGGCAATGCGCTGGTAGAGCGCGTCCCATTCCTCGCGATCTGCAAATAGTCCTTCGATCTGATTGATCGAGATGAGGGGGATATCGGCCTCATCAATAAGGTAGCGGCGAAACGGCTCGGCTTCCTGCAGATTGTCCCAAACCCAGGCCTCACCTTTGGGGACGCTCTCGAGTGGTACGTCAATCAGATAGTGCCGCGTCATGCCGACCGGTGCGACATTGCCTGAGGTGAGATGCTCCACGGTCCTGGCAATATCGAATGGCCGGATGAACAAACCGTTGGAAGCGCAGGTACAGAAGTAGTCGAACCCGGAAAAGACATGGAGCGCCTCGCCGTATGACTCCATGTGACCCAGGAGAAGCGTGCCCCCCCATTTCTTGCGCTCCACGCGTCCATTGAACACATGGATGCGCCTGTGAGATAGCAGGGGATGAGGGGGAATGTCGCGACCGGACGGGAAATTCACGACGAGAGAACAGTTTTCGTCGGTGTAGTTCAGGAAGTTCTGAAGATAGACGGCGAGAAACGCATCCTCCTCATTGTAGTTTGTCGCGAATACGACCTTGTGCGCCCGATCTATGGCTGGTCGGCGCGGCTGGATACGGCACTCTGCCTCTTGCAGCTCATGACCGAAGACGCGGACGCTTCTGAGATGGAGATGATCCCAGTTATCCAGTCTGATCCTCACGAACCGGGCGCATACGTCGCCGGGAAATTCGACCTTGTAACCATCCTGCTCGTTGCAACCGAAAACCTTGTGGTCTGTCTTGGAAAAGACCTCGTCCCATGAATTGCCATCCATTGAGACAAGGACGGTGAACATGCGGCTGCGAACCGGCCAGTAATCGGTGTTGACCAGCAGAACACTGTCGATCGCGCAGGGGCGTTCCAGATCCACCTGCCACCAGGGAAACCATTCAGCCGCCGTCTGGAAGCTGGAATACGCGTCCTGTGCCGATACGCCCTCACTGGCGATCTGCTCCAGTGGCAGTACGAAATCGGGATGTTTCGAGCTTTGGGTAGCAGGCTTGCCAAGCGCGAGGTCTGTTATCTTTCTCATTATTCTGCCTCGTGGCTCTGCTTCTGACGGCAGGTCTTGAAGTCGGGTCCCACAGCAAGAGACACTTCCGCCGTAGCGTTGCAAAAGACGGGCAGACCTATCCAGACCTGGAGGTCGTTTCCGCGTGCCTCACGAACGAAATAGTGCCGTTCGGTTTCATGGTCGCGCTCGAGCCTGTCAGCATAATCGACGGTATAGCCGAACTCATCATAGAAGACGGTGCGGGAGAACACATCATGAGGGACACACCGATCCTTGCGGATTGTCATACGGAATACGGAACTGCCCTGCATTCCGGACAGGTAAAGGTAACCCTGCAGGTGAACGCCGGAGACTGGACCTCCATCTTTCGAGACAGCGCTGCACGATAGCCTTAGCGTCGTGTCTCCCTCGCTGTTCTCGTAGAGCGACATGGAGAGTGAGACCAGCTGCCCGGTTGCTTCCATGAACAGGATGGCAGGCGGGACACGCATGTCCCGAAGACCGGGGATATCGGGATAGATCTGCTGGCGCTCGCAGGCGATATCGCGCATCGACCAGTGAAACCCGCGTCGACCCTGCGTCTCCGAATCCCACCATTTGTCAGTGATCGGACCGAAACGCTCCGATTTGGTGATGCTTTTCAGGAGCGTCGTGATGAGTGTTGTTTCCTGAAAGCTTGCAAGGGTCGCATGTTGCTGATGCGTCCGTGATACGAGGGCACGACCCCAATCGGTGGTGACCGCCATGGTTGACTGCGCAATCGGCGCCCGGTCGAACCATTTCATGGCGCATAGATGCGCGGGGAGATGGGGCACCATAGTGATGAGGTCGTCGACCGTCGTCTGGCGGGTTCCGGACCACAGAACCCTGCAGATATGAGTATATTCGCCACTCCCGAACTTGTTGAAAATGGAGGTGGGAAGCAGCTCTTCGAGAGCCATGAAGTTTTCGAAAGAGATGTATCTTTCCAGGCCGGTGATAAGGTTTCGCCTCTCCTGGATATGTTCCCACTCTTCACGCCGGGCAAACAGACCCTCGATTTGTGTGACCGAGACGCGATCAAGCTCAAGGCTGTTCCTGAGATACTGACCCAACCCCTCGCTGTTCCTGAGATGATGCCACATCCAGGTGCCGTGATAGGTCGGATTGACCGGATCAACCTCCTGGTCGAGCTCATAGGCGCGTTCGCAGGCGACCGGAACAGGAGAGGCGAGCGGTAACTGCATGATAGCAGCTGCGACATCGAAGGGCCGGACGAGGAGGCTATTGGACGCCATGGTTGCGAAGTAACGAAAGTCCGGAAAGACCGATCGCGCCTCTTCATAGGATTCGATATGACCGACCAGAAGGGTGTGGCCCCATTTCTCCCTTTTGGTCTGACCGTTGAAGATATGTATCCTCGGGCTGCGCCCACGCGCGTCATCAGGAATTCGGCGATCGTTGGGGAAATTCAGAGCAAGGCAGATATTTTCGGAAGTATAAGCCAGGAAATTGTCAATATAGCGACTCAGGAACGCGTCTGACTCGTTGAAGAGGGTCGAGAATACGACTCTGGAATCATCTGCCTGACGCTCGAAGATGGTGATGTCATCAGACACGGAGCGTTCATGCCCCTGGAGTTCCTGCGTGGAAAAGACAACCGTATTGAACGCCAGGCACCCATACGCATCTGCCCGTATGCGGATATAGCGCGTAGCGAAAACCCGGTCGAACCGCACCTGGAAATTGTGAGAATCTTCCGGCTCGTGCAACGCCTGCGTCCACAGAGGCAGCCAATGTTCCCCGTCATCGGAAATCATGATGGTCAACAGGGGAGGTTGGCGGTCTTCGCCCTGCAGCCCCTTGAGGGAGAAGCCTTCGAGACGCATCGGCTTGGCGAGATCGACCTGCCACCAGGGAAACCATTGCCGCTCGGACCTGAAGCCGCTGGCAGGATTGGGAGAGCCATGCGAACTTGCCGTTATGGTGGCGACACCGGATATTCCGTTCATAAAGCAGGACCCTCTTTCCCTAATAACCACATGAACGCGCCAAACCCCTCCTATAGGTGAAGGGAAAGTGTTTCTATGTTGTGAGGATTAAAGCACCTGCTCAGCTTATCACGCAAGTTCGTGAACATTACTTATGATGAAACACCTATGCGTGACATGATCAGGATTTGATGCCTTGAGTTCCGGCCCTGTTATGCCTGCATAGATGGGTAATGGGTCGAGAGGGCATATTGTATCGCGCGATGAGAAACTGCCATTATATTTGTATTCGACCTGAGTGGTGGAATTCTCTTGTGCGCACTTGTTTTTATCGAAAGCCGGGAACAGCCTCTCTGTTTTTGGGTCGGGCATCAAGGTGAGGAAACGACCTTGATCTGTATCTCGACGTTGACGGCACCATTGACCACGGGATTGACTGAATTCGGCACAATGGCGACTGCAACACAATCGCCATCCACCACATCTGCCGGCACTGTTTCGATGGCATTTGCCTGCTTCATGACTGAGTCCAGACCGTCACCCACAAGTGTCAGATCAAGAAGCCGGGTTGTGTCTGGCCCGAATATCAGGCTGGGATTGGGTGCATTCCCGGCACCACTTCGGTCGTTCCACATGAACTTGTCGGGCGAATGACCCGGGAAGGCGCGCTGGCAACTGTCATGCCGGTAGATCGCCACAATGTCGCGCACGCTCCACTTGCCTTTACCCTTGGGGAGACCAGCGAAATCGGCGGGCGCCGTGGCGGACACGTTGCCATAGAGACTGATCAGCTTGCCCGGATGGATGGGCCCCCTGGGTGAGACGGGCAGCACGGTATAGGCGTTGAGCACAGGGCCGTGCGCGGTGCTGGGTGAGACGATGAATTCCGAATCAAGGCCTGTATAGGTCTGTCTTGTCCATCGCGGTGCACCCGTGTCGTAAAGAAGTTGCAGATCGCTGCTCATCGTATAGGGCAGGTTGGCAAAATCAGTCCCGTCAAAACTGAGGAAGATACATCCGCCCGGCCTGATATGCATGGGCAGCCTTTCAGGCAGAACAAGCGCGACGGGGAAGGTTTCCTTGCCGGGTCGCGCCTGTTTGACGATCACGCCGGCAAGGCCCTGGCTCGGAAACCGGGCATAGATTTCGGCATAGCTTCCGATTGTCTGCCCCGAAACCGGACAATTGCCTTCAGTCGTGTAGGCAATACCAAACAGCGTCTCGGAGTTGACGGCACCGTGCAGGGCAGGGTTTGCTACGCTTGTCGTTGACAGAGTTCCTGTCAGCCCCCTGAAGTTGACATCCGGTGGGAGGTTGTCCGGGAGTTTGAACGCGTAGAGGTTCTTGACCTGAAAGGATGTCGTTTTTTTGGTAAGCTCCGCTTTCATGGGAAGCCGGAGAAGACCCGATGCGTTCAATCGGGCGTCGGGGGCTGCGCCCGCGGGCGGGCCTGTGAGACTGCTCAGGAAGAGAGAGGCGAGCAGGACACGCTTCATGAGAGCGTTGCGTATGACGAGTGCCGGAAACGGTATGAGGTCATGTCTATAAGCATGTGTCATGAAATCTGTATCCGGCTATTGTGGTAGTTTTTCACAATACTCAAAATATTGTTTTGTTGGAGATTAGCACGTTGGTTGGGAAGATAGAAGAACCTACCCCTGACAAGCGTAATCGTTCCTTTATATGTGAAAATCCCCACGATCAGGACCAGATAGGACGTCGTTTCTTCATTGGTGGCATGGCGCTGCTTCTGGCAGGCGGGCGGTCAACCCCGGCTATGGCAGCGCAGCGTTTTCCGCCTGATCACATGATTGCCTCCGACCCGTTCAGGCCCATCAGTCATTTCGCGGCACCAAGAGGCTGGATGAATGATCCGTGCGGCCCGATATGGGTCGACGGTGTCTATCACCTTTTCTATCAGTGGAATCCCGAATCAGCGTTGTGGGACAACATGCACTGGGGGCATGCGACCAGCGCCGATCTGGTCAACTGGGTCTACCGCCCTGTCGCCCTCTCACCGCAACATGACGGTCCTGACAGGGACGGTGTTTTTACAGGCGATGTCGTGATCGATTCAGGGCGGGCGGTCGCCATATATACAGGTTTCCGGTTTGACCGTGCTCAGGCGCAGGTCCAGTGCATGGCCACTTCAGATCTGGATATGATTCACTGGACCCAGAGCGCTACCCCTGTCCTTGCCGCTGGTCCCGACCATCTCAAGATCGGGGGATTTCGCGACCCCAAACTATGGAGGGAGGACAAGACCTGGATCATGCTGGTGGGCAGCAAGATTGACGGTCTTGGCGGAGTGATCCTCAGGTATGAAAGCCCGGACCTCAAGGACTGGTCCTTCAGGCGCATCTTTTATGGTCCATCAGATCTTCATGGAGGTGATGATGTTCTGGAGTGCCCGGATTTCTTCAGCCTGGGCACCTGTCACGCCCTTGTCTTCTCCATCAACTCCGTGGTGCATGTCGTAACCGGCCAATACGAAAAAGGTCAGTTCCAGCCGGTAAGACAGGATGTGCTCGGCTATGGGGGATTTTACGCAGCCAGAAGTTTCCTCGATGCACAGGGGCGCCGCACGGTACTGGGGTGGCTGACCGAGAAGCCGTGGCAGGCTGGCGAGGCAGCATCGCGCGGCTGGAGCGGTGTATTGTCTTACCCCCGCCTTCTCGCAGCAGACGCCGAGGGACAGGTCTTGGCAACGCTCCACCCTGAAATGGAAAGTATGACAGGCGAGGAACTATTTGACGGGGTCCTGCGCGCCGGCATGAGTATTGATGGTCCACAGGTCAGAATTCGCGTCAGATTTGAGGCGCTGGCCCCAGGTAGCATGGTTTTTGCACATACTGACCGTTACATGCATCTGGATTTTGACCCGGCGGCGAAAAACAGAGAACTCGCATGCAACGAGGACCGCGCACCTCTGCCCAAGACGCCGGACGTCACGCTTGATATCTATGTCGATGGCAGCGTCATAGAGATCTTTACCTCAACCGGTAAGACGCTGAGTGCGAGGGCCTACGGCAATCCGAGCCGACCTTTCACATTGTCAGGGACCGGCTGTTTCGCGAATGCAAGATGTCAGGTTCATGCCCTGTTACCGGCAAGGTTTCGCTATGCCGAATGAGTCGCCCGGATTCAGCGTTTCGCTCGAGCGGGCACCAGGATTTTTACCGAAACCGGACAGTGATCGGAGAGCAAATAGCCTCCATTGTCCGCATACGTCATGACCCTGAGGCTGTCGGGAATGAGCCATGAGCGTATCGGACCGCCAATCACGATGTGGTCGATGAAATAGGTGCCTCCCTCGCAGGGGCTCGCGTGCCCTGCGGTGGCAAGGACAGGGCTGAGCGTCTCACTCATCTGACGGTAATAGGGATCGGTAAGCGTCAGACGTCGGTTGAAGTCTCCCAAAACGATATAGGGTTCGCCTTCATCTTCGCGTTCCGCCATCCAGTTTGCCACGAGCGTGATCTGCTCGCGCAGGATTGGACAGGCATGATCACGTTCGGTCCAACTGCGGTCCCAGCATCCGGACTTGAGATGCACTGCCAGCAGACGCAATATCGTGGAGCCGTCTGAAACCGTTGCATCCATGGCTGGACGCAGGGCGTGGCCTCCGTGGAAGGACGAGCGGTCGAATGCCTGCAAGCTGATCACAGAGTTGATGTGCCAGGGCTTGCGAAGAACCACACCGAGGTTCTGGGCGATTGGTGCGTGGGTAAGGGCGATCGAATACACAGGCGACGGGAACAGCTGTCGCAATGCCGTTTCATCGCTCACTTCCTGAACCGCCAGGATATCGGCGTTCAGCCTGTCCGCATAGGTCTGGAGAGCTTGCCAGTCCCGCGTATTTCGATGCGGGGCATCCTCGGGCAGGAGTGGGCTGCTCGCGGGGAGGAGGGTCAGCCAGTCAAGATTCCATGTGGTGAGCTTGACCGGTGTACCTGGTGCCGCACTGGCTGTCTGGATAAAGGTCCAGACAACCAGAAAGCCAAATCGGGCGTGATCAGACCTTGACGCCAAGATCGCCCAGAACGTCACGAACGGTCCGCTCCTGGCGGGTCTGCTCGTCAATCACGACAACCTGGCCCGACCCGATATCGTAGAACCAGCCCTGTAGCGCGATCTCTCCAGCGGCAAGGGCACCCACCACGGCTGGGTGGGTACGCAGATGGGCAAGCTGAAGCAGAACGTTCTGCTGTGCCAACTCCTTGACAGTCTCCGGGCCAGCGTCTTCAGCCTTGAGGGGGCCCAGCGCGGCGCGGGCTGCTTCGGCATTACGCAGCCAGCGCTGCACCGTCGGCATAGCATCGAATTTCGGGTTGTTCAGGTCGCACAGGGCGCCCATCGCACCGCAATTGGAGTGACCGCACACAACGATGTGCTTCACCTTGAGGACGAGCACCGCGTACTCGATGGCCGACGAGACGGCACCGAGCATTTCGCCATGCGGAGGAACGATATTGCCGACATTGCGCACAATGAAGAGATCGCCCGGCGATGTCTGGGTGATCATGCTCGGATTGATGCGGCTATCGGAGCAGGTGATGAACAGGGTGGAAGGCGACTGGCCATCGGCAAGGCTTTCAAAGAGCTCGCGATGCTCTTCATAAACCTCGTCGTCGAAATGCTGTACGCCCTTGAGAAGGGCAACCAGGCTGTTTTCGATTTCACTTTTCATCGTGACCTCATCTGAAAAGGGGGTGTGGCTTGCTGTGAGTTTTACGCCACACCTGGAACTCAGATGATTCGGATGCCGTGGTTTTGATTAGGTGTCCATGCCAGAACGGCATGGTTCACCCTTTGTCATGAACGCTCAGGCTGAAAGCGTTTTTCTGAGTGAATCGAACACGGCGTCACTATTGGGCTGCGGACCACCAGCCTGCGCCATATCCGGCCGACCGCCGCCGCCCTTGCCGCCCATCTCGGCTGACGCCAAACGGACCAGATCGACCGCGTTGAAACGGTCATTCAGGTCTTTTGTGACAGCAACGACAACACTGCCTTTGCCTTCAGCGGTGGAGATCAGCGCGACAACGCCGCTCCCGATCTGCTTGGTGATGGCCTCGGCCATGTTCTTGAGCTCACGTGGCGCCACGTCACCCAGATCACGCGGCACGAAGGTTACGCCATTGATGGACTCGCTGGCCGAATCGGCCTGACCCGTTGCCAGACGCTTCTGAAGCTCCGAAACCTGCCGTTCCAGCGCCCGACGCTCCTCGACCAGCGCGGCGAGGCGATCCGGAGCCTCGGCAATTGTGGCCTTCAGAAGATCGGCCATACGGCGCAGACGCTCATCCGCCTCAATGGCCAGACGGTCGGCAGCAACACCGCAAACGGCCTCGATGCGGCGCACGCCAGCCGAAACACCGCTTTCCGAGACAATGCGGAACGGCCCGATTTCGCCCGTGCGTCCGACATGGGTGCCACCACAAAGCTCGATGGAATAGGCTCCGCGCGTCTCATCGCCCAGCCCCATCGAGACCACGCGGACCTCATCGCCGTATTTCTCGCCGAACAATGCCATGGCGCCTTCAGCGACCGCGGTCTCGGGGGTCATGATGCGCGTTTCGACAGCACTGTTTTCGCGAATGCGAGCATTTACCTCACGCTCGACGAGCGCCAGTTCTTCTGCCGTGATGGGGCGAGGCTGCGAAACGTCAAAGCGCAGGCGCTCCGGCGCATTCAGACTGCCTTTCTGGGCCACATGGTCGCCAAGCTGGCGGCGCAGCGCTTCGTGCAGCAGGTGAGTTGCGGAGTGATGACCCCGCACAGCCTGACGGCGGGTATGATCGATCTCGGCTGTGACCGATGTTCCCGGGCGCACAACGCCCTCGATCACACGGCCATAATGCACGAGCAGATCGCCATTGCGCTTCTGGGTATCGGTTATCTCGATGCGCAAATTCTCGCCAACCAGCACGCCGTGATCGCCTACCTGGCCGCCACTCTCGCCGTAGAAGGGGGTCTGGTTCAGCAGGATGGCAATCTCATCACCGGCCGACGCGCTTTCGCTTTCGGTTCCGGCCTTGGCAATCAGTACGACCTCGGCATCGGCTTTTTCCGACGAGTAGCCCAGAAATTCCGAGGCACCAAAGCGCTCGCGGGCATCGAACCAGATGGTTTCCGCAGCGGCATCGCCAGAGCCTACCCACGCCGCACGGGCACGGGCGCGTTGCTCTGCCATGGCGGCCTCGAAACCGGCCACATCGACAGTGCGACCCTGTTCGCGCAGCGCATCCTGCGTAAGGTCGAGCGGGAAGCCGAATGTGTCGTAAAGCTTGAAGGCCACGTCGCCGGGGAGGGCACCGCCCTCGGCCACGCGGGCGGTTTCGTCCTCAAGCAGCGACATGCCGCGTTCCAGCAGGGCGGTGAAGCGCTCTTCCTCGCCCTTCATTGTTTCAGCAATCAGGGATTGGTGCTGAACGAGTTCGGGATAGGCCGTTCCCATCTGCCGGATCAGGGCAGGAAGCAGGCGATAGAAAACCGGCTCGGTCGCGCCCAGACGCTGGAGATGGCGCATGGCGCGACGCATGATGCGGCGCAGCACGTAGCCACGACCATCCTTGGAGGGCATCACCCCATCTGCAATCAGGAAGGCTGTCGAGCGCAGATGGTCGGCCACGACACGGTGGCTGGCGCGCAGTGACCCATCAGGATCGGTGCTGAGCGCGTTTGCCGTGGCTTCGACCAGGCTGCGCAGCACATCGGTGTCGTACACGTCGCGCTTGCCCTGCATCACGGCTGCAAAGCGCTCGAGGCCCATGCCGGTATCAATCGAAGGGCGGGGCAGCGGCGCACGCGTGCCCGGAGGACCTTCGAGATACTGCATGAAAACGAGGTTCCAGATCTCGACAAACCGGTCGCCGTCCTCCTCGGGCGAGCCCGGAGGGCCGCCCCAGACATCAGGGCCGTGATCGAAAAAGATTTCCGAGCACGGACCACAGGGGCCCGTATCGCCCATGCGCCAGAAATTATCAGCCGTCGGGATACGGATGATCTTCTCTTCAGGCAGGCCCGCGATCTTGCGCCACAGGCCAGCCGCTTCTTCATCCTCGGCATAGACCGTGGCGAGCAGCTTTTCCTTCGGCAGACCGTAGCCCTTGGTCAGGAGGTTCCAGGCGAATTCGATCGCTTCGGCCTTGAAATAGTCACCGAAGGAGAAATTGCCGAGCATTTCAAAAAAGGTCAGATGACGAGCCGTGTAGCCCACATTGTCCAGATCGTTATGCTTGCCGCCTGCGCGCACGACCTTCTGCGCCGTCGTTGCACGCGTATAGGGGCGTGTTTCCTGCCCGGTGAACACGTTCTTGAACGGCACCATGCCAGCATTGGTGAAGAGCAGCGTGGGATCGTTCTGCGGCACCAGCGAGGCCGAGGGAACGATCTTGTGGCCCTGGTCTCCGAAATACTTCAGAAACGCGCTGCGCAGCTCATTTGTGGTGGTGTTATGGATCGGTGTGGTCATGGCGCGAGCAGAAAATCCCGATTGCGGCGTGAAGATGGCATCTCCACTAGAGCAAAGAGACCGCAAAGGAAATGTTTTGCGCGCGTCGGCTCAGGATTCCAGATCGTGATCGGCAGGGTCGACATTCAGATCGACCGCCATCTGCGCCAGTTCCATGGGCGTTTCAGGAACCTTGGCCCGAAAGACAAGCTTGCGTGACAGGTTGAAATTGGCCATCAGCCCCATGAGAGACCCCGCCGCCAAAGGCACGGCAACATGCTGTGAACAGAATGGAATGGTGAAGCACAGCGTGTAGACCGTCCCGCGATTGAGCAGGAACCCAAAGCTGTTGGCGGCCAAAAAACGCAGCCATTGCAGTATGGGGTGGTCGCGATGGGCGACGCTGCGAAATGTCCAGAGCTGGTTGAGCAACCAGTTCAGGCTGGCCACCAGAAAATAGGACAGCAATGTGGCTGCTGTCAGGCCGAGTTCGGGGCGAAGCAGATAGACAATCAGAATATCCCAGACCAGACCAAGGGCACCGATAACGCCAAAGCGCAGGAACTGCGTTATCAGCTGTCGGGGCGCACGCGGATAGAAGATCCGTTTCTTGAGCACGTCGCTGGGGCCTTTCGCATCATGAAATCGGGGTCAAGCTGGTAGGGCCATTGGGGGTCGGATGCAAGCGAAGTCGGGGAGGAAGCTTGGGTTTCTGGAGCGCTTAGGCCCGCTATCAGCCGGGCCCCGGTTTCCACGGTGCGTGGTGGCTTGGAGGCAAGGAGGCAGAACGGGAAGAGCAATGCAGCCGGGTGTCATATTTTATCCAGTCCGGCCCCTCTGGCCGTGGATCGCCAGTGATACCAGGCATTGGCAGCCAGCCCGACCAGTATGGCGTAAAGACCGGCGCTGACCCATAGGCTGCGTGTGAGGAACAGCGCCACGTAGGCGGTATCGATGGCAACCCAGAGTGGCCAGCACAGCATGATTCGCCGGGCGGTCCAGATCTGCGCGACGAGGCTCAGCGCGCTCAGTGCGGCATCAGTGAATGGGGCCGGGTCGTCCGTCCAGTGATCCAGACCATAGCCCAGTGCCGCACTGGCGATCAGGCCAACCACAATATCTCGTACCAACGCCGTATGGCGAGGCGATGCTACACGCACGCCCATCTGCTCGCGCGGGGCGTGAGACCATGCGTACCAGCCACGTAGCAGGAACGCGCAAAACACAAGCTGCAAGGCCGAATCTGCCCAGAGTCGTGCCTGAGCAAAGACGACCAGATAGAGCAGAGCGGCAATCAGGGAGACTGGCCACCCCGACACCCGGCGTTGGCCGGTCAGCCAGATCCCCGCCACGGTGAACAGCGCCGCAATGGCCTCGAGAGGGGACATCAGGCTCTTGCCGGAGGGGTTGCGACAAGCTGGCAAAGATCGCGACCGGGTGGTGACGCAAACCAGTCGAGATGACCGATCAGATAGGTCTCCCACGTCACTTTGGCAGTGTCAGGAGCACGCAGCAGGGTGTCGTAGTACCAGACTTCCGAACAGGCGAAGGCCACATGGGCAAGAGGCAACATGGCGGCGATTTCTTCCCGATCATGCGGGCCTAGCGCCTCTTCCTGATCGTATCCGGCGAGGAAAGCGGCCGTGTGATCGGGCCTTGTGGCATAATCCACCGACTGCTCCATCTGCACGAAGTCGCGTTTACTGGTTGGCGACACGGCGCGTGGGTTCATCCAGTCAACCATGCTGCGTTCGAGGGCTACGGCGATATCGAAAGTGCGGGTCGTGAGATCGGCCATCCCGAAATCGAACGGTGCCCTGACGATCATGCGGTCAGGCAGACTCTGCCCTCCTGCCTCGCTGTCCCAGATGAGGTTGGACCCGTGCCAATCGCCATGCCCCCAATGCAAGGCCGCCGTTTTGAGAAACGGTCGGGCCTGCGTGATGGCGGGCGTGAGTGCCGCGATCAACGGGGACAATCCGCCTTGCCGGTCGAGCGCTTCGCTCAGCGCAGGCTGAGCCTGAACCCAGCCGCGTAAGGCGATCTCTGGATCAGAAACACCAAGAAACGGGGTGAGGGCAGAAACCAGTGGGACTGTCGAACGTGAGGGAGCCTTGAAACCGCGTGCGGCCCGATGAAAACGGGCGAGGGCACTTCCTGCCTCAAAAGCCTCGTCGTGGCTGCGATAGGGCTCCCATGACATGGTGTCACGGTAGAGGTCCAGCCCGTTGAGGGCGGGGAAACATTCATAGCACCATTCGCCGCTCACAAGGATTGTGCCGCATGCCCCTGCGCTTTCGTTCGTACACTCGCGGGGGCAGGCGACCGGCGAGCCGTTCTGTGAGAGGTGAAAGATCAGACGGTGCTCTTCCGCCAGCGCCCCCCTGTCACGAAGCCGATGATGGTGGCGCTTGAGGAACCATACCTGACCCGCCGGATCGCTGACACGCGCGACCGCAGAAAATGGCCGTGCGCTATGCCACGAGATCGGCGCCGTGCTTTTAAGTCCGAAAGCTGCGAGGACGTGCTCTGCCTCATCCTTGGTGATGAGCGGCCAGTCGCGCTGTGCCTCCTTGCCCCAGAGGCCGAATTGCCCGATCTGTTCTGACGCGCCCGGCTCTGTCATCAGAACCCGGCGGTCGCAGTGGCCAGGGCCGAGAACCCGCCGCCGATATAATAATCCGGCGATGATCCTGCGATGGTCGATCCATACCGCCCTGTCGTGTCGCGGGCATTGAGTGTGGGGTCGGCAATCCCCGACAGGTAATGCTCATTGGTAATGTTGATGAAGTTGAGCCGCAGGGACGGTGCCTTTAGTCGGGAGAGATCCGAGAAACGATATCCGACCGTAAGATTGCCCGTCGTATGATCGCTTATACGCTCGTCATTCATGAACGTTGCGTATTGGCGTCCCGTGTACTGAATGGCTGCAAAACCGAAGACGTGCCCGTCATCATAGGTCAGACCAGCTGAAGCCTGGAGTTTCGGGCTGCGCACGGCTGTCTTGCCGGAGGTGGGCAGCAGGTCACCGCCGCTCGCGATATCGTTGTCGATCGTCGCATGGAGGTACTCGCCTGAGAGATATGGCGCAAAATGATGCCAGGGTTTCAGGCCGATCTCGATATCCACACCACGCGATGTCTGGCCACCGGCATTCATGGTGGACTGGATGGGGGTGTTGTTGACCAGCACCTGCGTCTGAATTTGCCTGTTCGTGAAGTTGTAGTTGAAGAAGGTCAGGCTTCCTGTCACGAGTGGACCGGTATAGCGATAGCCGATTTCTTCAGAGATCGAATATTCGTTGCGCAGATTAAGCGTGCCAGTCGTACTGATGTCGCCGGAACTGGTGTCATAAACGTTATACAGCGCAGTGAAAGCCGGAGCGCGGAAGTTGGTCGTGGCGTTCAGGAAGATCTGATGCTGGGGCGTGATCTGGAAGCGCAGACCCAGACGGGGGAGCGGCACTGCGCTATTGCTCGCGACACGATACTGTGGTCCGGGGACGGCATTGGTACCAACGCGGCTGACCATAACCTCCTTGAACCCGGCCTCGACAAGCAGGCGGTCAGACAGGAAATGCATCCTGTCACCCACATAAAGCGCATTGGCCATGCTGATGGTGTGCGTGTCGCCCGCAAGATAGATGCGCCCGTTGCTCAGCCGCACGAAATTGCCGGTACCGCTGCCCCAGATATTGGCCGAAGCGCCGTTCTCGCGCACGGGTGAGAAGGACTGGACCTCGTGATCATCGCCGTAATCGAACCAGTAGCCAGCAAAGAGTTCGTTCCATCCCTGCTTCCAGGCAAGCTCCGATGTGAATCCTGAGCGATAGCTGCGCTGGGTATAATTGGCACGTACGATGGCCGAACCATCATCAGAGCTGGGGAGGGTAAGCGTGTCCGTAAGAGCCTGCGTACCGGTATAGAGACCGCTGAGAGGCAGGGTCGATCCCCCCGGCACATTGCCATAGGCGCCCTGCGCATAGGGTGTGGCCTTCAGTGTGAGGTGATCGGTGAGCGCAAGCGAGACCGGCGCTCCCATGTAGAGCGTCCGTTCGGGCGCACGCCAGAGGCGCTGGTAATAGGGGCCGGTCTCCTGATCCTGCGGGTCGTAGCGCGATGCCAACGCATTGCCCGACGAGACCCCATATTCCCTGAACTGGTCCTTTGACACCTGCGGGTAATAACTGGTGATCGTGCTGTTGAAGCTGCCGACAAGTCCTGCGTGGGAACGCTCTCCGATGTCACGCACGAGCTTGAAGTCGATATGGTGGCGCATGTCATGGCCGGGGCCACGCCAGTTCTCGGCGCTGGTATGGGAATAGGAAACAAAGCCCCGTAACCCTGTGTGGCCGATTATCCCCGTATCCAGCCGGATGAATTCGCGGTTGGTGTTGTACGAGCCATAGGAGGCCGACATCGTCCCCCCGGCCTTGTGCGCCGGATCGCGAAAATCGAGACTCATCAATCCGCCCGCGGCGTTGAGCACAGGACTGTCGAGATCCGCCTCACCCTGGGCGAGGGCAATCTGCCGATAATTCTCGCTATCGGCAAACTGGCTCGGATAGCCGGAATAGAAGGCGAGATCATTGAGAGGCATGCCTTCGAGCACATAGCCGATGGAATCCGTGTTCAGCCCACGCACCGAGATTGTTGTCTGGGGAGAAAGCCCCATCGCATCGGATGAGGCCACATTGGCCCCGGGCAACATGGAAACAAGCTGATAGGCGCTCGATATCGGAGCCTGCCTGGCAATGAAAGCGCTATCGACCGTGCTGACTGCCTTGATGCCGTGCTGCGGATGAATGAGCCCACCGCCGCGCTCGGCATCGCGCTTTTCAGGCTCGGTGGCCTTGACTGTGATTTGTTCGGCCTTGCGCACGTGGCTTGCGCGGGTCGCTCCTGTCGTGTCGTGGCTCTCCTTCAGCGTCGAGGCGACGGAAGGTATGGGCGCGAGGCAAATTCCCAGAGTACAGACGCCGCAGAGCAGACCGTTGCGGCGCGGCGAAAAAAACATTTTCCGGGAGGTGGGCGGCACAGGCATGGTCCAGTCATGGGATGGCAAGTTTCTGGCAAGGCGAGTGAAAGCAGGTCTCATATCGGGAAGATGGAAACAATCGTTTTCACGACGTTACCGATGGTCTCCCGTGCCCGTTCGGGTCCGGTAGGGAAAAACACGACTATTCCCAGACGAGGGACGAGGCAGGATAGGCCGGTAAAATCACTGCGGGGCTGAGACAGGATGACTTGTAATGAGATACCTGTGATCCGGTAGATTCTTCTGCTAAAATTGCCCGCAAAGAGGGAGATCATCTCAATGCTTGCAGAGTATATTGCAGCTTACACGAAGGACTGGATTGTCAAACGCGATACGGATGCCTCACCCCATCGCATAACCGGTGATGACATTGACTTCCTGACACGTCTGATCGCCGGACAGGCCGGTCTATCGCTCGATGATGCGCTGCAGAATATGCGTGTTACGCTTGATGGATGGTTGACGCAACGTGCACGAGGCGAGCGTCCGTCAGGCTTCGGAACAGCTGATTTCGAGGCATTTCTGGGGTTTTTACCCAGTATGCAGACATCGGATGAGCCGGAACGCCCTGATGATTCCAAAAATGGTGATCCATCTGTCGTCGCATCGCCGGAAATGTCCCGGCAGGCCGTGGAATCGCCTGTTGATGCCGAGCCTGAGGCGTTTCTGCCGGAGGAGCGCCGGGGCGAAGAGATGCGTGACATTCCGGTTCCTACCCGCCGCCTGCCGCGTGAGAGCCCGGCTCATGATCTTTTTGCTGATCTCGAATTCTCGAGATTTCACGTCGAGCACGGGGTTTGATCGCGTTTCCCCGGCATGTCGGCCCGACGCAATCTGAGAACCAGAGCGAGGCCAGACAAGGCGCAGATCATACCGAGGATGAAGATAGCCTTGTACCCGAAGCAGTCCGATATCACGCCCGCAGCGGGTCCGCTTACTGCATATGACAGGTCCTGAAAGGCGGCAAATCCGCCAAGGGCGGTCGCCCGCATTGTGCCTGAGACCCTTTTGATGACTTCGATCCCCATCGAAGGATAGATGAGTGAGCAACCGGCACCTGTGAGCACCGCGCCCGCCAGGGCCAGGGCTGGGATGGGCGCGAATGCGATGCACGCCTGACCGGCACATTCGATGAGCAGAGACACGCTGGCCACAGTCAGTCCGCCCAGACGGTCGGGCATATGCCCGCAGAAGAGCCTTCCAGCAACGAAGGCGAGACCAAAACAGGTCAGGCCAAGGCTACCGAAGCGCCAATGCTCATGGATGAAATATACAGACAGGAATGCGCCAAGAACCGCAAACCCTACACCTTGCAGGGCAACGACAAGACCATAGGGGCGTATGATGCCCAGAACGGGCCAGAACGACTCCCGCTCACCAGTCAATATGGGAGCAGGGGGCACGCGCTGGACGATGGCAAGACCAAGGCATGGCAGGGCAACCGAGACGGCCATGAGGGATGAGAAGCCCGCAAGGTGGAAAAGCTCGAGGCCAATGGGTCCGCCAAATGCAAAAGCGCCATACATGGCGGCGCCAGTCCAGGTCAGCACTTTTCCTGCCCCTTCGGCTCCTGTTAGTCCGATACCCCACCCATGCATGCCAACCAGTGTATAACTCTCACCAATGCCAAGAAGCAGCCGGCCGACGATAAGCAGGGCAAAGCCAAAAGAATGGGGCATGAAACCGAACCCCGAAACCAGACAGATCGCACTCGCAATGACGTAAAGGCACAAGCCGAGACGCATGGAAGTGCGGCCGCCGCGCCGATCGGCAAAACCGCCCGCGATCGTGCGCGTCAGAATAGTCGAGAGAAAGGCTGATCCCACGGCAAGGCCAGCCAGAGCGTTTCCATATCCCGGCCATGAAGTGACGAAAGGGGGTATGACGGCAAGCGGCATGGCGACCGCCATGTAGGATAACAGAAGAGCAACTGTCAGAGGCGGCAGGAAACGCGTGTCGGGGACGATCGTGTCATTGTCTTGACTGATGGCCGCGTCATCTTCACGTGGCGTGTGGCCCTGTCCGATCATGACGCGATCCTCCCGAGTGCTGCGGCCCGCCTCGTCCGCAGGTGAGACACCTGCCTGCCGCGCCAACCGGGCCATGTGGATGGTCCGGTGCTGCTACCGGAAGGAGATGAAGCTACTGTCTGGGCCCAAGCGGCTCAAATAACGGATTGGTGACGGGCCGTACCATGCGCTGACCTCGCTGTATGGCTGACATACACGAGAGAAATTGAGCGCGATCATGTCAGTCAGGAATTGTATTGGCTTTCCTTGGGTTTGTCGGCGCGAGTTCCATGCAATGCGCACGTCGTCTCTTCAGGCGTTCAGCCGTGCCTCACACCGTCGTGCAATGCGTTCCAGCTTCCTGTCCTGGCCATTATTTGCTGTCAGCATGATTCCTGCTGCAAGCCCCTTCCAGTTGACTGGCAGGCTGAACGAGCAGCCGTCAAGCAGGTTGGCAAGAGAAGGATTGCGCAGAACAAGACGATTATACCGGGCATACATGTCAGGTTCCGCGCATGCATCAATCCTGGGAGGCAGGATAGGGCTGGTGGGGCAGATCATGGCGTCAAATCCTGCCATATCGGCGTTGAACCGGGCGATGAGTTTCTGGCGCTCGATGAAAAGCTGTCGCAATGTCTGAACACTGACCTGTTCACCCGTCATCATCCTCTCGCTCACGCGTGGATCAAACTGCGGGCGATGATGGAGCAGGTCATCATGGAAATAATGATAGGATTCCGCAGCGACGATCTGGGCCTGAACGTTCAGATCCGCAACATCCTGCAAGAGAGGAAGGGGCTGGCGGACGATTTCGATCCCGCCACTTTCGAGATGACGGAGCACCGTTTCGAATACAGCCAGAACCTGTGCATCAGCGTCATTGCGAATGAATGATGTTGGCAGGAGGAGCCTGGGACTACGCTCGACAGGTTCCGGTTGTGCCCATTCGGAAAACGACCCGCCAGACATGATATGGTCGAGCAGGGCACAGTCATTAACATCCTGCGCAATACTGCCAATACTGTCGAAGCTGGGTGAGAGGGGGATCATGCCGGCGCGTCCGATGCGTCCGGCAGTTGGCTTGAATCCTGTTAGCGCGTTCATGGCGGCAGGTATGCGGCATGATCCCCCGGTATCGGAACCTATGGCGGCCAGGGCGGCGCCTGTAGCGACCGATACGGCACCACCCGAACTCGACCCGCCCGGTATCGCCTTTCCGTCATCGACCAGGGTATTCCATGGCTGCGGGCCGTGAGGGTTGAGCCCCAGACCGGAATAGGCAAATTCGGTCATCTGTGTTCGACCGATAAAGATGAATCCGGCAGCGCGCAGGGGTGCGATCGCTTCCGCATCGGCCAGGGCTGGGGGTCTGTCAGCCAGAATGACCGAACCGGCCCTGGTGATCTGACCCTTGATGTCAAAAAGATCCTTTATCGAAATCGGCAATCCCGCCCATGGAGAGGCGTGATAGCCCTTTGCCCTTATCCTGTCGGCGGCATCAGCATATTGGCGCGCTCTCTCAGGCGAGAAATCACCAGTATAGGCAGCCCGGGCATTCTCACAGGTCTCGATTTTCTCCAGGCAGCTTTCCACGAGTGACCGACTGGAGACATCGCCTCTTTCAAGACGCTGGGCTGCGGTAACCAGTGTATCGGCGTGGGGATCAAAACTTGTTCCATTGACGGGACTGCTCATGGGCTGTGCCTTCTTGCTTGTTATGTTTCTTTTACCTTGTCCTGTTTATTCTGCGAATTGCTCCGCGATGATCCTTTCGGAAAGGCCGTGATCAGGGTCGAAGAGGATCGTTGCGGTGATCGAGCGGTCTTCACTGACGACGGCTTCGACCACATCGCGAACCTCCAGAAAGTCAGCGACAGCAGCACAGGGACGCTTGTCCTGTTCCAGAAGCGTGAAGCGGACCACTGCGGATGACGGAAGCAAGGCGCCGCGCCAGCGTCGCGGTCGGAAAGCCGAGATGGGGGTGAGGGGAAGCAGATTGGCTGTGAGGGGAACAATCGGCCCATGCGCCGAGAGATTATAGGCGGTCGAGCCAGCGGGTGTGGCGACAATCACACCGTCACAGATCAGTTCTGGCAGCCTGACGCGTTGATCAACCTCGATCCTGATCTTCACTGCCTGACGTGTCTGGCGAAAGAGGAAGACGTCGTTGAAGGCGATACCTTCGTGGAACGTCCCATCGCGTCCTGTCGCCTTCATGCGCAGGGGATGTAACTCCGAGGATTGCGCCCTGGTAAGTCGCGCAACCAGATCCTCGTCCGATATCGTATTGAGCAGGAATCCAACCGAGCCACAATTCAGCCCATAGACCGGAATGCCGTGTTCGGCCACCTTGTGCAGGATCTCGAGCAGGAAGCCATCGCCGCCAAGGCAGACCGCAACCTCAGCCAGTTCAAGTGCGCAATCGCCGTAGGATTCGATAAGTCTCTGCCTGGTTCTCTGTGCAATATCAGTCGGAGAGGCGAGGAATGCGATACGTTCTGGTGGTTGCCTGAACCATCGTTGCGGCGTGGGTGCGAGGGTCATTACAGCGTCATGTGCCGCTGGAATAGGGTTGGTTCAGCTAGCCTGACGATACGCAACGATCCATCCATTCATAATGGGGTAACGCAGAGGGAGTATCCAACACTAACGAGCCTGACACGACACCGCAACTGGTCGCCGTATCTACGACGTTGCATGGCTTCGCTGATCCACCGTGGCGCTTTGTTTTGGGTGACGCTATTTGTTTCTGTCTCTCCCTATCTGCAAGGTGTTTCCAGCCATGAGCCCGACGCAAAAACAGGCCGCCTTCATTCCCTGCCGGATTGCCGTTCTGACCATATCTGATACGCGTGACCTTGCATCGGACCGGTCAGGTGCGATCCTCGCGGAGCGTGTGCAGGCTGCCGGTCATGAACTGGCCATGCGTGCGATCGTTCCGGACGATCTGGACCTGATTGTGTCCCGCCTGCGCGAGTGGATTGCACGCGATGATGTGGACGTCGTGATCACCACAGGTGGGACAGGTGTGACAGGCAGGGATGTCACGCCCGAAGCATTCTCACAGGTTGTCGAAAAAGATATCCCCGGATTTGGCGAACTCTTGCGCATGCTCTCCTATGCGAAGATCGGGACTTCCACCATCCAGTCGCGTGCCACGGCCGGTGTCGCACGGGGCACATTCCTTTTCGCTCTGCCGGGGTCAACCGGAGCGGTGCGTGATGGCTGGGATGACATATTGGTGCATCAACTCGACAGTCGACACCGGCCTTGCAACTTCGTCGAACTGATGCCGCGTCTGAACGAGCGTTGAACTCAGGAGAGACGGAGGCGCTTGTTGCGTGTCGACGGGCGTGCTCCGAACTGGGCCCTGAGTGCTGCGCGATACGCTGACTGCCTCGCGGCCAGATCCGCGCCAGCTCCAATCCTTCGGGCAACGAAGTCCTGCATGATCTCGATTTCATCCAGATGCTCGGCCGGATCGAGTGCACCCGTGACCGACCGTTCATGGCGGCGATGGATATTCAGCGGCCGGGCGAGGTAGGCGATCTGCGCGCCGGGTTGGAGCAGAAGCTCCACATAAAGACGCCAGTCTCCCGCCAGACGGAATCTGTCGAGATCGGCCCGGCAGCCTGATAGGGCATCCCTGAACGCGGAGCGCCTGAAAAGGGCCGCGCTGACATTCAGGACAAGATTACAGACCGAAAGACAGTTCCGAACAAAATTTTCACCGTCCATGAGAAGATCGCGATCCAGATCATGCCCGGCATGCTGCTGATAATAGCTCTTGTAATCGGGTGAGATGGTAACGCCATCCTGGTCTATTGATCGACTGTCGCAGAATGCCATGCTCAGCTGCGGGGTCTGGGCGACGATGGCGGTCAGCTCACTGAGGAATTCGGGCTCGGAAAGGTCATCGGCCTCGGCAATCCACACCCATTCGCCCCGGGCCATTTCTGCAGCTGATTGCCACTGTGTGAAGACGGAGCCGCTTTGTCTGGTCTGGCGCACAAGCCTGATCGTGCGATCGAACGATGACGCGGTTTTTTCCGCCAATGTCGCGCTGCCGTCGGATGAGGCATCGTCGATCACGATGATTTCCGTGACAGGGCAGTTCTGCGCGAAGATCGTCCCCAGTCTGGCAGCCAGATACTGGGCGTAATTATATGAAAGAACAACGACGGAGACTGAAGGAAGGTCAGGCATTGCCAGTCCGGCGAGCTGCTGTACGTAGCGATCGAAAGAGAAGCGCCGCCTGAGCACGTCACCACGCTTCTGCCGTTCTGTCAGCGTGCCCTTGCTCGTTGTGGGAGCAGAAAGAATCCAGCTCGCCGTCGCCGGCAGGTCTCCGGGCGTTATTACAGCGTGAGCGTCGTCGCCCTCCTGGATCAGTTCATCCAGCAGGTCCGGAATCATGCCATTGCGGGCAAAAGCCATGCAGGCCAGCCCCGAGGAGAGGGCTTCGAGCACAACAGAAGGATAGGGATCTTCGCGGGAGGTAAGGGTGAAGAGATCGGCGGCGGCAAGAAACGGGCCGACATCCTCCACGCGCCCCGGCAAGTGAAAGCAGTGGGTGGCCTGCGCTGCCTCGAGGTCAGCGGCCAGCGCCTTCTTCAGGCTTTCGTCGACGGCACCTACCCACATGAAATGAACGGGTCTGGTCTGGTCTGAACCTTTGGCACGAGCGGAGCGGCTTGCGTGTGCCCTGGTCGCATATGGCGGCTGGAACACAGGGCTGCGTATGATCTGCCATAGCTGAAGAAAGAGATCGAAGCCCTTGCGTATGTCACCATAACCTACGCCGATTACGACCAGCGCGTTGACGCCTATCCCATAGGCAAGCCTGACGCGGCGCCTGTCAGCGTCCGAAAACACCATCGGATGATAAAGCCCTTGCGGCAGTATGACGGCTTCAGGGCAGAATCTTGTCAGTTGGGCTCCGGGGACGATCACCGATCTGGCAAGGAGCCTTGCCGTTGAAAGGGGTGCCTCGAGCGCATGTTGTCTGATCATGCCGGGTAGTTCATGCACGAGCAGGATGAAGTCGATCCCGGCGCTGGTCAGATCGGGTGCAAGCCAGGTTGAAGCGGCACTGTTGACCAGGGCGGTTCTGAACCCTTCATCGTGTAGAGATTGCAGTCGCTCGCGCCCTGCATTCGTGTTGGGCTTCAATATCTCCACGGTGCCAACCTGCCGGTAGCGTCCCAGAAGGTCACCACCCCCCAGCAGAATGAACGTGATTTCGATCCCATGATTGCGCCGCAAGGTCTCGCCGATTGCGAGCAGTAACATCTGCGCACCGGCCGGGAAGGCGTCGTGACCCACAAGCAAAAGGCGGTGAGAAGAAAAGCAACTGTGGAAACCTGTCACGGCACGCGCTGTCGCATTGAGATAGGCTGCACCAAAATGCACGTCGGGTTCGAGATAAGCGCCTTCAGCCCACTCGTTCCAGGCATTGATGCAAACAATAGGCTCGCCAAAAAAAGGCGCCGCCCGAGCCTGCCGAATGGTTTCGCTTAGCCAGCCTTCATACAGCCGTGGGCTCGATCCGTGCAGAACAAGTCCTGCCCCCTGTCGTCTGGGATCATTGTCCCAGGATGGACAGACTGTGCGTATGCGCGGAAAGGCGGGCTGCGGGTCTGCCAGGGCCTTTCCGACGAGTTCCGCATAATCATATACGCGGGCTGTCATATCCTCATCGAGGATTTGCAGCCTGTTTTCGATAGGTGTGCAATCCACGGTCAGCTTGTGTGGCGGGAATTCTATCACACCATCGAGGCCGAATTCCTCTGGATCATGGTCATTAAAAGCCTGCGCCATGATCATGACAGGCGTAAGGCCATGAACAGTCGAGAACAGACTGCGCCATTGCGCGATCCTCCTCGCAGCGTCAGGTATGGCACCGGGCCGATAGATCATGAAAAGCGGACGATCATCGATCCTGATATAGCGCGGATCCCGCATGTGGCGGGCGAGATCGGCAATCAGGGCTTCGTCATCTTCCTCGACATAATCCTGCGCGATGAGAAGATCCTGGTCGCTTCCATCCCAGCGTCGGCTCCAGCTTTCATTGGCCCACATCAGGCAGAAAGGGATGTCGATATCCGGGGTTCGCAGAAGCGTCTCCATTGGCGTATCGAGCAATCTCCTGCGATTGAACCAGTAGCGATATGCACTGATATCATTGGAATCTTTTCCAGTTAGTTGCCATATGTTCGCCCGTTTCCGACTGTGGTGATGGAAACTTCCCCCTTGTACGGCCCCGCTAGATCGTGCGATTCTGCGTGGGCTGCGGCGACCCGAGAAGAGCGGTGGGGGATCCGCTCCCTGCCGGGTCGGTGAAACTCCGAATAAGCCGCAGCACATGACGTAGGGTGGAGCAGTCCGGTAGCTCGTCAGGCTCATAACCTGAAGGTCGGTGGTTCGAATCCACCCCCTGCAACCAGCGTGCCGGTTCAACTCCGGATCATTGACCGAGGCTCGGTAGCACGAGGGTTCGAATCCCTCCTTAGTTGGCTCTTTGGTAAGAGAGGTCTGGCAGTCGGGAAAGACCGGCACCCATCGTGGTGGTGATAGGCAGGGGCGGCTTTCGGGCCGCCCCTTGCTTATGCGGCGCGAGACAAATGCTGCTCCCAAATTTCAATCAGACGAAAGGCGGCTTCCAGGTTGGGAGTTTGGCCAAGAACGCTGATGCCTTTGTCATGCTCTTCATCGGAGCATTCAAAGAGGAAATATCCGTCAGCATTCATATCTTCTATGCCCAAGGCAAGTAGAGAGTGTCGCGACAAGGAGCCGATATGAAGGAATCTCTTTTCAGAGAGCCTCACGCTTCCTAGTATCTCGTCCATGACCTCATCCTTGCAAAACCGCAGCCCGCGAATATCGGTTAACGATTTGGCCCTTTTTATGGTCTCATCCGATACGGCGAGAAGGGGAATCATACGCCGCGCGAAAAGTCCACCGAAACCTTTGATCACCCGATATGCTGATGTCAGAGGGGCTATATCGTCGTACCTCTCAGACCTTCGAAGAAGCCCTGCTCCGCTGACTGCAGCAGAGGCAATGTTCGAGCAGCGCCTCAATGATTCGAGCGTCTCTTCGCTGAAACAGGACGACGCTCGTAACAGCATTGAGGTCATCCGGTGCCTAATGGGCATGACCAACCAGCTTGGGGGCTATAACTTTGCAATTGCCCCACGGCAGCAAAGCAAAGTTGTCATTGAAGGACTCGAGATATCAATCAGGGCGGATTTACTTGTTTCTGGCGCTAGCCGACTAGGTAAACCCCTTCATGGCGCAGCGGTTCTTCGAATGACGCAGGGTGCTGAGACGGAAGCTGGCAAAGCGAAACGTCAGACAATGGGCCAATACGTCGCTGCACTGACCCGGCACCATGCGGAGAAACATCTGTTCGGTAAGTCTGATGAGATCGCCAGCAAGCTTTGCATGTCGATTGATATCCAGCATGGCGAGGTTTTCACCGCTCCCACTTCCACAACGCGCATGATGAATGATGTCGCGAGCGCATGTCAGTTCATTGTGGCGCTCTGGCCCAGCGTGTGAGCAGATCTTACCGGGCGAACTATTGGGAATTCCTCAATGGTTCAACTATCCGGAATTTCCAGAAGGTTCGGCTGGTCGAAACTTGCGATTTTGCGCAAGTTCGCGAGTTCCTCGTGCCGAGCACATCTCACACCAGTTCGCGCTCGCCTTTTAATTGACTCGCCCCATAAGTTCGCGTTCTGTTCTCCCGCATGACAGACCTGACCCCAGCCTCCGAAGAAGACGTGACATTCGCTATCCGCATGTCGATCTCGCTCGACTACCGGGGTAAGCCAAGGCGCGTGAACGCGAAGATGACCGGGGCGGAGATGGACGCACTGGCCCAGAAGATCACTGAGCAGTTGAAGCGCTCAAACATGTGGCCGCATCGGGGGCCAGGAGCGCCCACGCATCAGGCGCCGGATTACTCAGTGGCTTGGCGGGAGGAAATTGATTGAGCAGGCGCGTAAAATCAATATCGGGATGCTCTTCAATACAGTTAATTA
>NZ_UEGO01000042.1:2500-5560 GCF_900465345.1 Asaia bogorensis
CGGTGGATGCCTTGGCATCAGGAGGCGACGAAAGACGTGGCACGCTGCGAAAAGCCACGGGGAGCTGCGAGCAAGCTTTGATCCGTGGATATCTGAATGGGGAGACCCACCTAGCGATAGGTATCATGCCCTGAATACATAGGGGTATGAGGCGAACCCGGGGAACTGAAACATCTCAGTACCTGGAGGAAAAGACATCAACAGAGATTCCGCTAGTAGTGGCGAGCGAACGCGGAACAGGCCAGTAATCATTGTGAAAGAAGCAGAACGGTCTGGAAAGTCCGGCGATAGTGGGTGATAGCCCCGTATGCGTAGTGTTCATGATGGTTCTCGAGTAGGGCGGGGCACGTGAAACCCTGTCTGAACATGGGGGGACCACCCTCCAAGCCTAAATACTCCCTGATGACCGATAGTGAACAAGTACCGTGAGGGAAAGGTGAAAAGCACCCCGATGAGGGGAGTGAAAGAGACCTGAAACCGGATGCCTACAAGCAGTCGGAGCCTCTTATGGGGTGACGGCGTACCTTTTGTATAATGGGTCAGCGAGTTTCTGTTTGCAGCGAGCTTAAGCCGGTAGGTGTAGGCGTAGCGAAAGCGAGTCTGAATAGGGCGAATGAGTTGCTGGCAGAAGACCCGAAACCGAGTGATCTAGCCATGGCCAGGCTGAAGGTGCGGTAACACGCACTGGAGGGCCGAACCCACGCCTGTTGAAAAAGTCGGGGATGAGCTGTGGCTAGGGGTGAAAGGCCAATCAAACTCGGAGATAGCTGGTTCTCCGCGAAATCTATTGAGGTAGATCGTCACGTATTGCCCTCGGGGGTAGAGCACTGGATGGGCTAGGGGGACCCAAAGTCTTACCAAACCTAACCAAACTCCGAATACCGAGGAGTATGAGCGTGGCAGACAGACAGTGGGTGCTAAGGTCCATTGTCGAGAGGGAAACAGCCCAGACCACCAGCTAAGGCCCCCAAATCGTGGCTAAGTGGGAAAGGATGTGGGGATTCCAAAACAACCAGGAGGTTGGCTTAGAAGCAGCCATCCTTTAAAGAAAGCGTAATAGCTCACTGGTCTAATAGAAACCCTGCGCCGAAAATGTAACGGGGCTCAAGCCACGTGCCGAAGCTGTGGGTGCATATCTATGATATGCGCGGTAGCGGAGCGTTCCGTAGGTCTGCGAAGGAGACGGGGTGACCCTCTCTGGAGATATCGGAAGTGCGAATGCTGACATGAGTAGCGACAAACAGTGCGAGAAACACTGTCGCCGAAAGTCCAAGGGTTCCTGCGCAAGGTTAATCCACGCAGGGTGAGCCGGCCCCTAAGGCGAGGGCGAAAGCCGTAGTCGATGGGAACCAGTTGAATATTACTGGGCCTGCCAGAAGTGACGAATGCGATATGTTGTCTGGTCTTATTGGATTGACCAGGCTTTTGGAGCATTCCAGGAAATAGCTCTGGCGTATAGACCGTACCCGAAACCGACACAGGTGGACTGGTAGAGAATACCAAGGCGCTTGAGAGAACGATGCTGAAGGAACTAGGCAAATTACTTGTGTAACTTCGGGATAAGCAAGACCCGTCTGTGGGCAACCATGGGCGGGTGGCACAGACCAGGGGGTAGCGACTGTTTAGTAAAAACACAGGGCTGTGCGAAGTCGAGAGACGACGTATACGGCCTGACGCCTGCCCGGTGCCGGAAGGTTAAGAGGAGATGTGCAAGCATTGAATTGAAGCCCCGGTAAACGGCGGCCGTAACTATAACGGTCCTAAGGTAGCGAAATTCCTTGTCGGGTAAGTTCCGACCTGCACGAATGGCGTAACGACTTCCCCACTGTCTCCAGCATCGACTCAGCGAAATTGAATTCCCCGTGAAGATGCGGGGTACCCGCGGTCAGACGGAAAGACCCTATGAACCTTTACTGCAGCTTTGCAGTGGCATCAGAGACATCCTGTGTAGGATAGGTGGGAGGCTACGAACCCGGGACGCCAGTACCGGTGGAGCCGTCCTTGAAATACCACCCTGAATTTTTCTGATGTCTAACCGAGACCAGTCTAGCCTGGTCCGGGACCCTGCATGGTGGGCAGTTTGACTGGGGCGGTCGCCTCCCAAAGTGTAACGGAGGCGCGCGATGGTGGGCTCAGGTCGGTCGGAAACCGACTGTCGAGTGCAATGGCATAAGCCCGCCTGACTGTGAGAGTGACAGCTCGAACAGAGACGAAAGTCGGCCATAGTGATCCGGTGGTCCCACGTGGACGGGCCATCGCTCAACGGATAAAAGGTACTCTAGGGATAACAGGCTGATCTCCCCCAAGAGTCCACATCGACGGGGAGGTTTGGCACCTCGATGTCGGCTCATCACATCCTGGGGCTGGAGCAGGTCCCAAGGGTTCGGCTGTTCGCCGATTAAAGTGGTACGTGAGCTGGGTTTAGAACGTCGTGAGACAGTTCGGTCCCTATCTGCCGTGGGTGTATGAGACTTGAGAGGATTTGTCCCTAGTACGAGAGGACCGGGATGAACATACCTCTGGTGTACCGGTTGTCGCGCCAGCGGCACAGCCGGGTAGCTAAGTATGGACGGGATAACCGCTGAAAGCATCTAAGCGGGAAACCCACCTCAAAACTAGGTCTCACAGGGCCGTGAAAGACCATCACGTCAATAGGCCGGGTGTGGAAGCGTGGTAACACGTGCAGCTAACCGGTCCTAATCGCCCATATCGCTCACACAACGCTCTCACAAGAGAGCATACACATGCATAGCAATCATCCACGCAATCACACTCATCATACACAAAACACCAACCTCCACACCGACACACAGTTGTCGGGTGGATCAGAAGACCTGGTGGCTATGGCGGGAGACTTCCACCCGATCCCATCCCGAACTCGGCCGTGAAACGCCCCAGCGCCTATGATACTGCATCTCAAGATGCGGAAAAGTCGGTCGCCGCCAGGTCCCCTGATCCACCCCACAAAACACACCACCACCCCCGCGGGGTGGAGCAGCCCGGTAGCTCGTCAGGCTCATAACCTGAAGGCCGCAGGTTCAAATCCTGCCCCCGCAACCA
>NZ_UEGO01000025.1 GCF_900465345.1 Asaia bogorensis
GTTCACAATGCCCAGACCGCCAGACCCGATCGTGATTGCGACACCCGCAGAGAAGCCTGTGGTCAGGATGACTTTTGCAAAACTGCCAGAAGCACCGCCAGAACTGACCGATATCTGGGAAGAGTTGTTTGCGGGCGATCCACCGCCACTAGCACCACCACCAGCGAGGGTTACAATGATCTGCTTCGTTCCAGGCGTTGGCGTATAAAACCCGGACGCAGTGAACATCTGCGTGCCGAGCCAGCGGCCCGAGCGCACGGGTGCGAATAAATCTGCCCACGAAGCGCCGGGCGCGCCCGGTGTGGTCAGGTTGTTGTCCGCGGTTGAGACCCAAAAGAGACCCACGGTGGATGGGTCTGCAACGATCGATTTTTGCGGATACCCGCCAAATGCAGCCGCGAGGTTGGGGTTGTGTGGCGCTACAACAAGAGACGCCAATTCGACGAGACTCGGGTAAAGAGGCGCACCGTGCGCTGGGGAGATCATCGAATTTGTGATGGTTGTCGCGCCTGATGGCACCGATACCGACCACAAAGGGATGCTGCCTGAGGGAGGGGAAGTGCTAATCCCTACCGTAACGCAATCAGACCTGACAGTAGGCTGACCAGTTCCCGAGTTTGCTAAGCCAGCATAGGTTTGTGATGGATTTGCTGAATTGAAGTAAGGAAGAACCGCGTTGCCTGTGTCATTCGTTGCAGGCGTGCCGTAGATTATGAATGTCTCCCCAGTGCCGGGGATGGTTATACTTACAGGATCCCCCATGATGAATTGGCGCGGGAGCGCACTGGAGGACGCAGGCAGAACGCCGAATGTGCTTGTATCCACGACTCCCGGGGCAATTATTTCGCCAGGTGCGACGATGACGACAAGGCCAGACCCTGGCGTACAATCAAATCCGCTAGCTCCTATGCCGCTTTCGCCATAGAGCGCACCGGCAATTCGACCAATGCCAATCCCGGCAAATCGAGCGGCTTGCAGCTGATCCTCTACCAGAGGGATCTGCGCGGGATAGATGATCCTGCGATCCATGAGATGTCCTATAAAATATCCGCACCGAAGTCAGTCAGAGACGCGTTTCCACCTACCCACATCACCATCCCGCCAGCACGCACGGACTCGATGGATGAAAGGACGATCTGCGGAGGGTTGAATGTCAGGGTCTGCTGCAGGGATATAAAAGCCTGGAAAGGGGACAAAAGCGTTCCGTATCTCAATTCGGTTGTCTCGTACCCGTAGCCCCCACCAGCTCCGGCGTTCGTCACCGAGCCATATCCTTTGGTGTCAGAGGCGTTACGCGGCTCGGTTATGCGCCACCCGGCATTCCACGAGGACGTAAGGGCGCGCTCCAATGAAGGCCTTGTGCCCAAAGTTGGGAAAAGTGACGTTTTGATCCGGGTTCGATAATCATCATCCTGCTCAGCCGGATGTCTCGGCAAGCTATCTCCGAAGAAGTCATCAGCGTAGATCTCCAGCATCCCGCCGGTTGCAGTCGCAAGGCGTTGCTGATCGTAGGCGTCCTGGAGTTGCCCCCAGGTCCACGAAAACACCGAGGCGATGCCCTGCAACATGCCGTTGAGGATCGGTGCTTGTTCGACTTCGCTCTCGCTGGACGTGCCGGGGAACCATCCTGTTGGAAGCAGCGCACGCAGTCTGCTTGCGAACTGCCTCTGCGACACATTGCTCGGTCTAGCCATAGGTCACCGATCCAGCGCGGATGGCCACGCCCGTTTGCCCGGGAATGTCCGAGGTGCCGCCGTTGAGCAGCAAATTCGAGATGGAAACGACGGATGACGAGGCGCCGTAGGCGAGTACGCTCAAGCGCGAGTAAACTGCGCCTTGCCCGATATCCAGTGCATTGAAGTATCCGCTTATCGCAGCGGTTATCAGCGCCTGCACCGACGATGCATCGCTGTTTGGTGCCAGGGTCAGGGCCATACTCACGGTGGGGGTCGAAACCGAAGGCCTGACGACCTGTATCGAGACAGGCGAGGCGCGGTACTCGTTCGCGACCGCATAAGCCTGAGCGATCAAGGCGTCTGATACGGCACCGGACCCATCATCGACGTACAGGACGATGTTGCCGGGCAGAAAATTGCCCGCTGTGTCAGCGTTCTCAGCGCCTTGGACCATGATATTGGTGGCGATCGCCTCGACGGCTCCCTCAATCGCTGCAAGTGTGGCCCGGTTCAGGGAATTCAACCATGTCACGAATCCCGCACGCACTGCGGCGTCGGTTTGCCCGTCACCGCCATTGGTAAAGGCTGCTGGGTTCGTAACGGTATCAATGCCGGAAATGGCTGTACCGAGCAGGCAGATCGCACCTGCGGAAGCATTGCCCGCTGTACCGGTCTGTGTGCATTGCACGGGTAGCGTCAGGGATTGAACGCCAGCAGGCCGAATGTAGCCGTTGGCAGCATTGTTCCAGGCGGCATTCGTGCTGTCTGCAACAACTGCGTAGCTGATGTTGGAGATCGTCAGCACGAGCGCACCAACCGGGATCGTGGCGGAGGCCGTCGCAGGCGAAAACGACGAGAATAGGATATTGCCCGTCGCCGCAACTCCGGGCTCGCGTGTCAGGCCGAAATCGGCGATGAAGCTGTCAACGTCCGCGCCCTCCGATGTAGAGAGGCGGTTGCGCGTGAGGATCTGCAGGGCGACGGATTGTAGCCACAGCCCCATGCCCGATGCTGATTCCAGTATCGCGCGGCCGGGCGTTCCGACAGACAGATCGAGCAGAGACGAAGCCGCGCCCTGCGCCGCCGTGACAGCCGTCGAAACGGTCGTCGTGAAAGAGCGAAGCGAAAGCGCCATCAAAGCCTCAGAAACAAAAAAAGCGCCCCGAAGGACGCCTTTTGGCCATCTACGGCCATGATTGCGGAAAATCTCATATCATGTGGCCATGTACAAGCTAATTCGTGACTTGAAGCGCCTGCACGGACTGCGTTTCCAGGTCCACATACTGGATGTTGCAAACATAGACGCCGACGCTCGGATTATTGATCGTGACACTGATTGGCTGTGTCTGATCTACAGCCGCCTCCTGTGCCATCTGCTCCGCAACGAGCGCCTGTATCTCGCTGAGACTGGCTGGCGAGCCGATCTTTGCCGGCAATCCGGCGCCGTAACCAGGCTGCCATATGTAATCGCCAGCATTGGTGCATAGCCGTCTTATAATGGCCTGCCTGGTCTGATCTGCACCGCTGACCGTGGCGAGGCCACCGGCAGTATCAAGATTCAGATCACCACCGCAGAAGTGTGAGATAGCTGTCATGCGACAGGCGCTCCCGTGTTACCGCCGTTATTGCCGTTCGTATGGATATGGGACTTGCCGCTGATACCTGCAGCAAGCACGTCCCGATCCGATGTGACCGTGCCGCCGGTGACCGCAACACCAGATGGGCCGAGCGTCATTGTCACACTCCCCACTCGCCAGACCATCCCCGCATTCGTCATTGTTTCAGTCGTTTGCCCTGCGCCGGAATAAAGACCTTGTGCGGTCAGGTGCCACCAAGGCGCATTTTTGGTGGCTCCGGTAGCCGCTTGCGAGCTTGTGCCTGTTTGCGTGGCAGAGGGAGGAGCGCCGCATCCGGCCATGATCAGCAATTCACCAGCCTGGGCGGGCTTGCCTGTCTGCGGAGAAACAGGGGGCGTGACTGCCGTATCGTATTGGAAGGCGTTGATTTGCATATGCTCGGCATCGCCCTCGATCGGGATGAGCAGGACATGCTCTCCGATATTCGGCAGGCGAGCAATCCGGATATCACCGGCAGCCAAGGCGGCAACTGGCAGCCAGCCGCTCTCGATCCCCTCCGGTTGCACAAGCGCCTTGGCTGCGTGGTTCACCGGATCAATCGAGGTGATGATGCCATGCACGGTCTTGGCAATCATGCCGCTCGCAGCAGCTGCGATCTGTCTTGCATCATGCATCGCTGTCAGCCTCATCCTGCGTCACATCACGGTTCCGCAGCGTCACATCCTGCTCAAAGCCGCCATCCCATGAGAAGGCGCTCGAAACAGCGTCAACCGTGTAGCTCTGGCCATCCCATGTCGAGTTGGTGCCGGTCAGGGTGAAGAAATCGCGGGGCTGAAGCGAAATGCGTCCAGGGATCGTCATATGGACCTCGCGCCCGTGGGCAACGATCTCATCATATTTCTGCTTGGCGGTGTTCTGTACGTCCTGCATGGAGCGGCCCGGCACTTTGAAGGAGTGCAGCGTACCAGCGTTCGCAGCTTTCTTCGGCGACCCGCCTTCCGCTGACCAGTAATACTCGAACTTGGCCCGCTGCCGGCTGTCCCACGACATGACATGCACGACCACGCCTTTGGCGATCTGGTAGTCACGCCTGAAGCTCAGGGACATGGCATTCGAGACGATCGCCTGGTTTGGCCCGGAATCCTGGTATCTCAGCGTGTGCGTCGTCGCCGATCCATCATTGCTGGTCGGGTACGGCTTACAAATGATTGTCTTGCCCGACGCATACAGGTCGCACCCCGCCGAATTGGCGATATAGCGGGCGAGATCGAAAGCCGTCTGAAAGCGGCCATGCGCGCTGTGTGACAGGCGCTTGTGTTCGATCTGCCAGTATTGACCGGTCATGCTGGCGGGAAAGGACACCTGAGGCGTGAGCCCGGCAGCCGAGATCAGCGTCGTCATGAGATCGGCCCCGGTCTTGTTGAGCCACGCATCCTGAACGCGCAGGTCGAGCAGTTTCGCAAGATAGTCCCGGCACTCGACAACAAGGGCGGTCCCGGTCGGGGTCCACTCGACGTGATCCATGAGGCCCTGGAAAACCGTCATCCATTGCGCGCCGGCCGTGGCTTCGTCCCGCATCTGGATTTGCACATCGGTATCTGCCGTCGCAGTGCCAGATGCTACTGCCTGATCAAACCAGTAATTGCCGGTGATCTTCGCAAGCGCCGCACGATCAACCGCAAGGTTGATTTCTGCCGTGTCGGCCCGGCTGTACCGCGTTCGCGAAAGTGCGAACCGCTCAAGACGCGTCTCCGGGACGGCGCGGCCATTGACCAGAATTTGCGCCCTGAGCTTGCGGGCTACTCTACGCCCCGCAGAAACAGTGATCGTCTCGCTCATGAAGCAAGTCCCGGCACGCCGCTATTCTGCGTCGGGTCGATATTGGGGATCTGCAGGGAGACGGGGGAGGGGAGCCATGTAAGGTCGGGATCAGTCATCCCGTTCAGCTGGGCGATGCGCCACCATTGCGTGGCATCATTCAGCCGGCTGGCCGCAACATGGTAGAGCGACACATCTGCCGCCGTGACCTGGATTGTCTGCATGGTGCGCCCGATCAGCCATGAACGGAAGGAGAGGGAATGGCAGCGTTTGTTGCGGTTGCTGCGTTGATCGCGGCCCTGTTGACGGCGCCGCCTGCATCAACGGCCGCGCTGGCCAGCTGCGCGTTCTGCGAAAGAGCCGTGAGCGAGGCAGAATTGTTGAAGGTGATCCCCTCAAGGTTCTGTCCGGTCTGTGTAACCAGATCCATCAGGCCGCTGCCCGCAGATTGCAGGCCGCCGATCACGGATGAGGCGGCACTCGGCGAGGCTGACAGGTTCGTTCCGGCCGTGGCCGCGCCCTGTACGATTTGCAGCTTATCAGATACCTGAGCCAGCACGCCACCAGCGCCGATCAGATTGGCGGTAGGGGCAACCTGCCCGACAACTGTCTGAACCTGCCCAGCGAAGTTTGAGACGCTCTGTGAGATCGTGCCGACCGTGCTGGTGATGGAGGTCAGGGCACTGGTTGCGTCGTCGCCGATGAGGCCAGAGAGTGCCGAGGTTGATACGGCAGTCGAGTTCGCAGACTCACCGGGAAGCTCGAGCACGAGGAGATAGCGACAGATCGCGCCCTTTGCCTCATAGGTGTAGCGATAGGCCTGCACATAAACCTGAATGGACATACCGGCGGCCTGAAGCCTCACTGGCTGCCCTGCACGCCGTATCTTCGCCAAGGACTCTGCGCGCGTCTGGGCAGAAGGGCCGAGGAAGATACCTTCCATCTCGATCCGGTTGGGGTCATTGCCGCCCAGATCGATCACCCGGTCGCCACCAGGCAGGCGATGGATGGTGATTTGCTGCTGGCCGCCGAACGTGACGCCGCTTGGCACTTCCATGCCAGTGAGAGTTACCGAACCAATGCTTACCGGCGCAGTCGCTCCAAGGCGCGACAAGGAGCCGAGCATCGTCTCGATGTTCAGGAGCGTGTTCGCCATGATGCGTCCAATAAAAAAGCCGCTCGAAAGCGGCCTGGAAGATTACTGCACCAACTGCCAACGCCTGCCGACAGGCGGCGCTGATGAATTGCGCGGAATATAGGGATAACCGGCCGTATTCAGCGTTGGGGTCTCGACCATCCGCTGCAGTTCCGGGTCGGACCGCAGATCGAGCGGCTGATACCGCGCACCGAGACCGCCCATACTGCCGCCATCAGGACCGGCAACCTGAATGCATGCGCTCGCCGCCTGATCGAAAGGCAACGTGCCATTCGTTGAGCTGCCATGGGCCATTTGCTGGCGCACGCACTGGGCGTCGGTCGTACCCGGAAGGCGACCCAGGCCAGCACAGCCGGAAAGAAGCGCCGAAAGCGCCAGAGCGGGGAGATATCTCAGCATTGAACCAGCCTGTCATTCAGAGAGGCCCGATTGTTCGGGCGGCCTGCATTCGGCGATGGGCGCAGGTCTTTTACGAACCACATATCCCTATCTCATATGGCCATGCAGTACAAGGAAATCAGGATCAGAACGCGCTCTCGCCTGCCTCGACAGCCATGAGGTGCTTGTCCCAGCTTTCCTCTGAGGGGGGACGGAAGCCGCCCGGCGCCACACCGTAACGGCCATCCAGATAGGCTTTGATCTGTTCACGCGAGGGGATGACCATTGGCCAGTGCTGCGAGGCGACAACGTTGGTTGCATAGCCATCCTGCCAGACATCAAGCATCCGCTGCCCGCTCGCCGTCATCGGGCCTGAGGCACATTTCGCTGCGACCTCTGCAAAGGGCGTCGATCCGAGCAGCCTGTTTACGCACCGTGCGTCGGTCTCGCCGGGGCTTTTGTTGTGGAAGTAGCAGCCGCTGAGGAGGGGAAATGTCGTCAGGAGCAGCAGAGCGCGGGGGGATTTCATGGGGGAGATTCTGACGCTGGCGCAGGGGCTATGTCAACGATATTGCCTGCCCCCCAGGGCGAACCATGGGGGCGTCAGTCTGGCATCAGACCAGATCACAGTAGGGCGTTTGGTCAAGCGGGGCAAGGAGAAGGATGTCAGTGGGGCTTATCGTCAGAGCCTGACTGTACCCGAGTAAGGCGTTTCGCCAGTGCGCTTAACAATATGGCTACCTCCTCACATCCGCACATTCTCGCGACCACGATCAGCACGCAGATGAGAATCACTGCGATGATGCAAAAAGCGATAATGGAGCCGTC
>NZ_UEGO01000014.1 GCF_900465345.1 Asaia bogorensis
CGTCACCGGACAGCCTGTTCCGTCCTATACGCTCGCATCACTCCCAACCAGTGGCACCGAGGGCCAGCGCGCTTACTGCACGGATTGCACGCTCAATTCAGTGGCTGGCGTCGAGGTTCATTGGAGCGCATCGGCTGCCACATGGCTGAGTGCCGGGAATATCGCCGCCAGCAAATGACGTTCGTGCTGATGCAGATACATCACTGCCTCCGGGCGGTTTTTTCATATTTGGAGACCTGAACGGTGGACTGGACAACTCTGTTCCAATCAATCCTGCCATATCTGCCTGCTCAGATCGCGGGCAATTTCACGGCCATTCTGACCTTCGTGGTGGCGCTATGTGCGCTGATTGCGAGATTCTGGCCCCGCCCGGCTGACGGGTCGAAGTGGCTGCCCCTTTACCTGATCGTCAACAGCATTGGCATGAACGGTAAGCACGCCACCAACGCCGACGACGCCAAGCCCTGACTGACGACACCGGCAATCGGGCCGGGATCAGTCATCACCATTCAGAAGGAAAAGACCATGAGTGAATCAACGACCACCGCCACAGAAACCGCCTCGATTCTTCCTGAGATCGAGACGTTGGGCATCAGCATGTTGCCGACCGTGGCTGCCATCATCATCAAGAAGCTGGCCCCGGATTGCGACGTGAATGGCGCAGTCTCCGCCGTCACAGGGATCGCCACCAATCTCAAGGCGCTGGAAACGGCTCTTGAGACCAAGACCTCACAGACCGCGTGACGGCTGACCTCATTGCCGGAGCCGTGGCGTTCATCGTTGCGGCTCTCGGTGCCCTGATCTGGTACGCCAACCGGGCGGGGAAGAACGCGGCGTCTGTCAGCACCTCCGAGGCCGCCAAGACCTCTGCCGATGCGACGACGCTCAAGGCACAACACATGGCGCAGGCTCAGGCAGACAAGCCAGCAACGGAAGATGCCGTGTTGCAGCGGCTCGGGGATGGCACGGCATGAGGCGGCTCGCTCTCGGGGCGCTTCTCGGGCTCTCCGCCTGCTCGTCTGTGCAGTACGTGCCCTGCCCTACCCTTGTGACCTATTCCAAGGCCGATCAAGCGGCGCTCGCTGCCGAGATCAAGGCTAGCCCCAAGCCGGAAACGGTGCGCTGGATAGGCGACTATATTGGGCTGCGGGACCAGGTGCGCGCTTGTCAGAAGTAAGGCGGCTCGGCCTTGAAAAGCACCGATTGCGCACCGAGCCGCCCGCGCTTATGCATCGCGCCGCTCTCGTTACCGTGAGTTACGGAGTCGAGTAACGTTAAAATAACGACACGTCCAAGGATCGATGATCCCGGTACCGCCATATCATTACGAGAAACTTACTGCGGCTATACGTTTCGATATCGCATCGTTAATAGGTCAATAATGGCGTTCACACGACTTTAACCGTCTATGTTGAACGTTTAACAGCGCTCCATGACTAAGAACCTGACCCTGGCAGCGGTAGCTGCGGCCTTCTGGGCCCTATCGACTACAACGAACTCGGTGGAGGGTCTCGGCCCCACATCGGATTTCCTGGCGTTCTCTGCGCAGGCTCTGTGCGTCATGTGGGTACTCCACGGGCTCTTCCTGATTTTCAGACAGTCCGAGGATCACGATTTAACCTGATCCAAGCGCCGTCTGATCCTGGCGGCTATGCGCCCTCATCTAGATCTGCATTGCCCCGCCAAGCCACCGAGTAATCCGGCGCCTGATGCGCGGGCGCTCCTGGCCCCCGATGTGGCCACATGTTCGAGCGCTTCAATTGCTCGGTGATCTTCTGGGCCAGTGCGTCCATCTCCGCCCCGGTCATCTTCGCGTTCACGCGCCTTGGCTTTCCGCGATAATCGAGCGAGATCGACATGCGGATAGCGAATGTCACGTCTTCTTCGGAGGCTGGGGTTAGGTCTGTCATGAGAGAGAACAGAACGCGAACAGACAATCGAGTCAAGCAGATGAATTTGAACGTTGCGTCTCGTTTGTAGAGATCAAAAGCATGTGCCGCAGCTAGTTTGGCGATTGGCTCTAAGAGCGGGCGATGCAGCATCTCCGCATTAAATCCCGCTGGTTCGCCCTCCCGTAGAGAATGCCCGCGCCGTCGCGCCAACTCGCAATACCACAAAATATAATCCAACCCGACGACCAACGGTACGATTGTTTCGCTGGAATAACCGAGCGCGCGTCGCCCGACGTTTTCGTGAAGGTTATCAGCAAGATAACTACATTTACAGCTGACATCACCCTGCTAACTCACACAAACCGGCGCTTACGCAATTAACGATTTATAACGACAGGAGGAATGTAAAATAACATGACCGAAACGTTTTTTGACGAATCGGCAACACAACGAAACTCAATGATATAGGAGTTACAAGAAGGTTACTCACAGCAAAATTTGGAAAATCACCGGATGAGAAAGAGCGACTTCTTGCAGGCTGTGAGGGGGTTTGCAGCCTCTATAGTTCTGGTCATGCACATATTTATATTCCAGTCTGGATTTTTCTCGTCCGGCTCCATGTTCTATCTCACGCGCGTATTTTCTACCTTCGGTGGGGACGGAGTAGACATATTTTTCGTTCTGTCGGGATTCCTCATGTACGGAATCGCACAAAAGGATGCCCCAGGATCTCGCGCGAAGAAATCACTCAAATTCGCGACGGATCGTGTATTCAGGATCTACCCGATCTTCCTTGTATCTGTATTGTTTTCTTACTGCGTTTTCCTATCCTGCAGCGGAATACAGGATGCGAATGAGCGGTTCAATCTCAAGGGTATTTTGCTACTAAGCAGGCAAAATGGCCTTAATCCGGTTTCCTGGACGCTTGTCTATGAGGTGTATTTCTATTTTGTCGTATCGGTTCTCGTATTGATACCGGCCCGATTCCCAATTGTTTTCTGGACCTGGGCATCATTGCAATGTGCTTATATCTACTATGCGCAATACATCAATCAGTCTTCGCAATTTTACATTGCCTGGACGCCAATTATCACTGAGTTCATTTTAGGCGCTTTTCTCAGGGTGATCATCGATTGTCGCAAGGTGGTCCTACCTCGCCTTTCAATGATTGCCGGGTGCTCATCGCTTGTCATCACCTCAATCGTCACGTGGTTTTATCAGGGACCCTCCGGGACCGAGACCCTCTCCGAGTGGAGCCATGTAGCTTTCGTTGCGCTACCCGCGGCGCTGGTGATGTATGGCGGCCTGAGCTTGGAACAGTCGGGCGTGCTACGGTCGCCCAAGATTATGAGTTGGCTGGGCGACATTTCGTATTCGCTCTACCTGTTCCACGTTCCGGTCAACTCACTATTTCTATTTCTCATGGTAAATCATGGCATGTACGACAAGGTACCCAGGCCATTTTATGTAATTCTATCCATTCCGATTTGTATAGCCGTCTCCGCCTTTGTCGCGACTTACGTTGAAATGCCATTGATGAAACATTCCCGATGGAAAGGTAAACGGATATCTGGGGTCAATGGAGTGCTGGCTGCAGGAAACCACTGAAACCCATCAGTAAGCCAATCTCTAACAAAAATCATATCGAGCCATCTGGAGAGTGATGGTACGGACTTTGATAGCAGCACGTTCGGCTCCTTCAACGAGGCTCAGAACTCGGCAAGCCACAAGCAAAGGGCGGCCCGAAAGCCGCCCCTGCCTATCACCACCACGATGAGATAATGGGCGTTGTGCCCGCTGTACACTCTGGGAAGCGTCCAGTTGATGAGCCGGTTTTACCCTCCCAGCGCGAGGCCGCAGAATCGCACGATCTGGCGGTTCAGTACAAGGGGAAAGCGAAAGGTCCATGTGGACCACAAAGGAGTCGTCGCCTATTGCAAAATATAGCTTTTGCAGGTGTCGGCAGTTGTGGACAGTTGCAGCTAGTGCGTTGAAATTGCCCATTTGGCGATGCCCTCTCACGGCGGCAACAGGGGTTCGAATCCCCTATGGGACGCCAATTACAAGTGACAGCCGCAGAAAACTGCCATTTCTGAGAAAAGTTTGACACTTTTTCAGATCGGTTTGACACTTGTCATTCTTTCCATAGCTTCTTTCGCAATGCGCCTTTGGTCTACGGCCTTGGTGTAGCGCTGTACTTCAGACAGGCTTGCATGGCCTGTGATGGCGGCAATCTGGTGTGTTGAGCACCCGGCCTCAGCTAATCGCCTTGCAGCTGCCTTGCGTAAGCCGTGAGGGCTCAAGCCATCTGGTAAACCGGCTTCTTCGCGCCACGCTGTGAACCGCATATATAATCCGTTTGCGGTAAATGCCTTCCCATCTTGTCGCTTCAGGAAAGTATTTCCCTCTGGTGCGAGCGCCAGTTCAACCGCCAGGTCGGGATGAATGGGGATCATCAGGGCTGCACCAGTCTTTTGCTGCGCGACTGACACCCATCCGTCAGTGACGTGGCGCGAGCTCATGCGTACAACGTCACTGCGCCGTTGCCCGGTGAATAGCAGCAGCGCCAGCGCAAGCCGAGGAACGGAGCCGGAAGGCCACCGCGCACAAAACTGGTCGATCTGATCGTCGGTCCAGGATTAAGCCCCTTCGGCTTTTTCCTTCAGCCGTTTGATGTTTCGCGCGGGGTTGTCGGGTCGCCATCCGTCATCGACAGCATAATCGAACAGCATACGGAAAAGCTTGAGCCGATGGTTTGCCGCAGCTGGGCGATCAGCAAGTCGTGCAACGAAACGGCGGATGTTCCGTGGTTCGAAATCGACCACCAAATGCACCGCGTAATCGTCGGCCTGCATATGTGCCAGGATCCGGCGATAATTGGTTTGCGTGGTGGGGCTGAGCTGCCGGAAGTGCGGCGATATAAGCCACAAGCTGACAAGGGTTGCGAATGTTCGCGGGCCTTCCGTCATGACTCTAATTGGATCCGGTCGGGCGATTGACAGCGCCGCCTGGTAGGCTATCAGAAATCCGGTGTCAGATATATCAGGCAACGCGATGGGCTTCATGCCCTCGCGGCGCAGGTAATATCTCACCCGACCGTGTCGATCCTTGAATTTCTGGATGTATTTCAGTCGCAGAATGGTCACGGCAGAGCATCAAGCGGATTAATCCGCGCCTCGATCATAGTTTCAAGTGCACGCTCGATGCCCACCAGTCGGTCAATCCAGGCATCAAGGTCGTCACGCAGCCAGGCCTGACAAGCCCCGCGCCGTGGCGCAGGCCGCCCTGTTAGCCGATGAAGAAAAGCAACACCACACAAGTGGACTGCCCATGACAACCGGAAACCAGGCGCAAACGCCCCTGAATGAAAACATCATCCCCATGCTGGGCGCATGGGCCGACCGATTCACCATGACGACCGAGGGAAAAGGAAAAGAGCAGTTTGACGTTATGCGCCGTGGCGTAGGGCTTTACAGCCTCTTGCATAGCGGCACGATCACGCAACGTCATGTCGAGGCCGCACAAAGCTGGGCGCGTGACGTTGAGACCGGCATCATGGGGGCCGCCGATCATGAGCGGCGCTCGACCGGACAAGGCACGCTTGAGGATATGCTGATTGCACGATCAGCCGCCGTGACGCGCTGCGAGAGCGTGCGCCGCAATTTGGGCCGCTATGCCGCCGATCTGCTCGTGCTCCTGGTGCTCGACGGCCTGCCCGTGTCACGCATCGCGCAGATTTACGGGAGAAGCCGCCATAACGTAGCAGGAGCTGTTTCGCTCGTGCTGGATCAGTTGAGCGATTATTACGGCACCACGCCTGCACCGCGTTGATTACAGACAATTTATCTCATTTATAAACGACGAGTTATCAGGTCGCGGGACCGCCAAAAACGAAGATCCTAGGTTAAGGATCAAATGGTAGATCTGATGTCAAACCTCCTGGATGCGTCGCTGATAATGAGAGAGTACCGAGTCCGCTCCCTGATCAGAGAAAACTTTCGCCATGCCTACCGCAGCTCTAGCCCCAGCGCTGGTGGCGCGAGCAATCATCGTTTGCTCATAAGACTGGATGGCAGCGATCTCGCCTCCCTGTGTTAGAGCATTTGCGAGGTCGAGCGCATCGGCCAGGGCGAGATTTACTCCCTCGCCACTAAACGGAGACATCAGATGGGCTGCATCGCCCAGCAGTGAGACCGCGGGATGCGTAATCCATTTCGCACCGATTGGCATGGCGTAAAGGGGGCGAATACCGAGAAAGTCGCCTTCGCTGATCAGTCTCTTCAGATCCGGCGACCATGAAGAGAAATACCGCGCCATTTGAGCTCGTGCATCCGCTGGCGATGCATCGCGCAGGGCTAGCGCTGCATCTTCGGACATGCGCATACCCGCATAGAAGCGAATGTGTCCCCCACCATTGCGCTGCAATATCAGGGCACGGTTATTACCCACTGCAAACATCTTGCCGTGACCGACAAGGGCTGCCGCGGCGGGGTCACGTTTCTCTTCAAAGCCGAGTTCGAGGAAGACGACACCTTCATAAACAGGTCTGATATCTGTGAGGAAAGAGCGAACATGCGACCATGCCCCGTCTGCGCCGATCACAATATCAAAGCGCTCTGAACTGTTTTCGCAGAAAACCGAGACTTCCCCGTCCTCGAAGGTGATTGCGTTGATGCGCTGGCCCCAACGTATGACGCCGGGTTCCAGTGATTCCAGCAAGATACGCCGCAGATCACCCCGGTCGATTTCGGGACGATTGGCGCCGTGACCATCATGCTCGAATATTAAGCGTCCGTTCTCATCATAAAGGCGGTCGCCTTGATCCTCGGGACGTGCGCAAGCCATGAAAGCTGCTTCGAGACCGGCGGCCTGCATCGCTTTTTGACCCGTTTCATCGTGCAGATCGAGTGATCCGCCCTGAGGTCTCGCTGTTGCATGTGAATCACGTTCTAGAACAGCAACGTTCATCCCCTGTCGCTTCAGCAAACGGGCCAGCAGCAGCCCACCCGGGCCGCCACCAACGATTCCGATACGCTTATCCATTGCCTTGATCGCCCTCACAAATTACATAGGAAGCTATATACTTAATATAGGATGCTATGCAATGCCAAATGCCCCATGGAACCCACTTGATCATGCAGGGCACTATCTCAGTCGTATCGGGCGTGGCCTGACCCGTATTGGTGATGCGCGGCTCCGTGTACTTGGCCTTGCGTCTGCGCAACTGCCGGTACTCTCCATGCTGCAAAACGGCGAGCGGCGCACGCAGAAGGAACTGGCAACTTTGGCAAAGGTCGAGCAGCCAACCATGGCGCAATTACTGTCACGAATGGAGCGCGACGGTTTGGTCCGGCGCGAGCCGGATCCCGAAGATCGACGCAGCACACTTATCTCACTGACTGAGCTTGCGCTCGAGCGCTTACCTGCGGGGCGAGAGGTGCTGCGCCAGGGTAACGCCGATATGACAAGGGGGCTAACAGCGGAGGAGAAGAAGACGCTGGTCTCCCTACTGAGACGCGTACTCGAGAATGTTGAAGCGCTTTAATTTTCGACGCCGTCAAACATGAGCTTTCATTTCATGCGGCAGGAAAAGCGCACATATTTGTTGATTGCTGACCTGATTTACCTCTTCGCTGCTCTGCGAGAGAAATACAGGCGGGTACGGCCCGTTTTCGGAAGTTTGGCTCGTGGCAAGCCTACTCTGTTCGGTTGCGCACTCTATGCGATCCTGAGAACGCTGAACCGAAATAGAAAATCAGGCATTGCCCACTACGACTATAGAAATGTTGTTGACGTGTTACAGCACCCGACACTAAACCTGTAAGCTCTACGCCGGCGCGTGACCGATGAAGGTCCGCGCCTTTTTTGTTGGCGTGCATTGTTCCACAATACCCTTGACCTTGACCAAATACCGATAATAGGAACGATATCGTCTGCTAGGCGTGTGACCGAACAAAGGTCCGCGCCTTTTTTGTTGGGCAGTCCCCTTCCTCCACAATAGAGCGATACCCCATGCACTCTCCTGTAGCCGCGAGCGCGGGCGATGTGTGCTGTTCGGGTGCCCGGCACTTCTATGTGCTGGCGGTTGAAGGCGTGCGGGCGCTCTGCGTGCCCGTTATTGCTGACCGGACAGTGATCCATCGTGCCGATGTGCCGATCTGGACCGGCTCGCATGAAAATTCCTCACTATGTGCCGGAATGATTGTTGTGCGCTGCACAATGCAGTGCTGGCGCGAAAACAAGTGGGATCGTCGTCTCATTCGACGTGACCCAGCGATAACACAGAAAATCATGGTCAGCTTACGTCGTGACCGACAAGCCAGAGAGACGGAACGGATCGGCCCAGGGCTTTTCCGCTCGATGCTCTCTTGCGGGCCTAGATTGGGTAGTTGCGGGCGAAAATGCGTCGCTGCACCCTTTGCATAGATCGACCTGAAATGACGAAGCCCCGGCTGCTCACAACAGCGCGGGGCTTCTTTGTTCAATCCTGAAAAGAGCAGGAAAGACAGTGAGTGATTCTAACAAAGATCGACTGAATCTGTACAGCGGGAAGTCAGGCATGACTCTGAATATGAAATTCAGCGGGTGGATTCGATTTGCTATTGGAATGGCCATTTTCGTGACGCCCTTCATTCCAATTATACATGACGTGCTCAATTATCTTGCAAGATGAAACGAGCACTAACCCGCCATGATAACGCGGGATTATCTGTCAGCCCCTATCGGGCAAGACGCCAGATAACCCGCCTGCATTCCTCATAACCCGCCAGATAATAACTGTTATCTGGCGGTTTTCAGGCCCCGGCCAAGGGGTGGAAATCTAATTAAATCAATATCTTGTCGGAGAGTTGGGGCAATGGCACCACCTACGGACGCGAAAAGGCCCCGTATCTCTGACGATGACCGCCTCACAAATATGTGGCTCCACAACCGCTCAGCGAACACGGCGCGGGCCTATCGTGCGGACCTTACCGCGTTCCGCAGCTGGGCGGCCAAACCGCTGGCCGAGGTGGTGCTTGATGACCTTCAGGCCTGGTTCGACAGCCTGCCCGGTTCGGATGCCACACGCCGCCGCAAGCTGGCCTCGGTCAAATCCGCCCTCGCCTTCGGGCTGCGTGTCGGATTTTTCGACGTGGACCCGGGCGCGGCGCTGCGCCTGGAGCGCGGGCGTGATCGTCTGAGTGAACGGATTCTGACTGAGGAAGATGTAAGGCGCATCATCGAGGGCGAGCCCTGCCCGCGAAAGCGGCTGGCGCTTCGCGTCCTGTATTTCATGGGGCTGCGCATTTCGGAAATGTGCGGCCTCACATGGCGAGACATGCCTGCGCCCCCGGCGTGCGGGTGTGGGCAGCGCATGAGGCGGAACACGCCCGCGCCATTGAAGCCAAGCGGAGACAGGAGCGGTCATGACCCCCAACCCTGACGACTACATGACGGATTCAGCGGGCCGCCTGGTGCCGCGTGCCAATGTAAAGCCCGAGGACCTGCTTCAGGATGAACTGGTACGCCGCCTTTTCGAGCGTGCCCGCGCCTTGCGCGAGACGATGCGCCAGTTTCGTGAGGATGCAGACAGCGACATTCGCTGTTTCCTCGACCTGCTAGCCGAGCAATACGGGGCCAGAAAAGGCGGCGCGAAAGGCAACCTGACCCTGAGCATCTATGACGGGCGCGAGCGGGTGACGATTGCCATAAGCGATTCCATCACCTTCGGGCCTGAGCTTCAGATTGCGAAAGAACTGGTCGACAGCTGCCTGACGCGCTGGACCGAGGGCGGCAACGCCAACATTCGCGCCATTGTCACCGACGCTTTCGACGTGGGCAAGGAAGGCAAGCTGAACGTCTCCAAAATCCTGGGCCTGCGTCGCCTCTCGATTGAGGATGACGAATGGCAACGGGCGATGCAGACCATCACCGACGCGGTGAAGGTCAACGCCTCGCGGGCGTATATCCGGTTTCATGAACGCGTGACCGCCAACAGTGAATATACGCAGGTTTCGCTTGATATAGCGAAGGCCTGAGCGAGTCCCGGCCAAGAACTGGACGCAGTTTTGTGGCGGGGGATAAGCTGGAATAAGCAGCTGATCCGAGTGCTAGTAACACTCACAGCGAAGCTGCCCCGCCTGCCACTGCAGCGGCGGGCGTATTATTGAGTAAATAAATGAAAGAGTCGAATCAGGGACTTGAGCCGGTCAAACCTGTATTGCCGGTTGCCGCCTATTTTGGCGGAAAACGTAACCTCACCAAGAACTTGAGCGCACGAATCGCGGCCATTTCTCACGAGACTTACGTTGAACCGTTTATAGGCATGGGCGGCGTCTTTTTGCGTCGCTCCCACAAGCCCAAGGGCGAGGTCATCAATGACCTGAACCGCGACCTTGCGAACCTCTTTCGTGTGCTGCAACGCCACTATAACCCGCTCATGGACATGTTGCGGTGGCAGATCACAAGCCGCGACGAATTCAAACGGTTACTGAGTGCCAACCCTGACAGTCTGACGGATCTGGAACGGGCGGCGCGGTTCCTGTACATCCAGCGGTGCGGCTATAGTGGGTTGATACAACGTCGCGCATTCGGTGTAAGTACCGCTGCCCCAGGGCGTTTCGACATGGCGCGCCTCGCTCCCCTACTTGAAGATGTGCATGCACGCATGACGGGCGTCATCATTGAGTGTCTGCCTTGGCCGATATCATCGAGAGGTATGACCGGCCCTCGACGCTGTTCTATCTCGACCCACCCTATTGGGGAAACGAGAAGGATTATGGCGCGCCGTTCAGTCGAGACCAGTTCACCGAAATGGCCGACCGCCTGGCAAACATTCAAGGACGGTTCATTCTGTCTCTCAATGACAGGCCAGAAGTGCGCGAGGTTTTCCACCGCTTCAAGATCGAGGCAGTCGCGGTGAATTACACAATCACCCCAAAATCAATCAGCAAGCGGGGTGAGGTCATCATTTCCAACTGACGCCTCGCCCATGGGGAATGTCGGGGCAGCGGTATTCTTCGCGTGTGGACGATTGCAATAAGTGCATAAGATACCGTTATCTTTTGTAGTCTCCTTGCTTATCGAAAGGCTGCTTTGCCGTGTGAGTTGCATGTCGCAGACCGCAAACCAAATCGATTAGAGGGAGAGCCGCTCCCGGAGATTCATCAGAAACCTGCTCCGTTATCATAGCTGATCCAAGGCGATCGCAACGCCAGCCCGCGTCTTTCTCAATATCGCGATAGACAGTAGGCGCACCGCACGGCGGCATCTTGCTTTTATTCCATCAAGCCCTGAACAAAATCTGCAAATTGCCTTGCCTTTGCGGTCATCATTCTCCCCGCGGGGAAGACAGCCCACAGGTCGATATCAGGCAATGACCATGCCGGTAGCAGGCGCGTTACGGCGCCGTTCTCCAGTTCAGGGGCAAACATCCAGTCCGAGGTGATGGTCAGGCCCATATCAGCGAGTATGGCTGCCCGCAGGCCCTCGGCAGCGCTGACCCTAAGACGCCCCGCAACGGACACCGAGACGGCCGAGCCATCCCTGTGAAATGACCAGACATTGGGGAGCTGACTGTAAACGATCGCGTTGTGATCAGCCAGATCGGCAGGAACCAACGGCATGCCCGCACGCGCCAGATAGGCCGGTGTGGCGAGCACCGAACGTTTTCCCGTCGCCAGCTTGCGCGCGACCGCTGAGGAATCGGCCAAAGCCCCCATACGCAACGAGATATCAACCCCCTCGGCCACGAGATCGATCATCCGGTCATCAAGCAGAATATCCACATCGAGCTGCGGATGCGCATCGAGAAACGCTGGTAGCCGCGGTATGATGTGCAATCGTGCAAATGTTGTCGCCGCCGATACACGCAAACGCCCGGACAGACCGCTCCCCGCACCACGCGCGGCCAGCTCCGCTTCGTCGGCCTCCTGAAGCGCATTGCGTGCGCGTTCATAATATGCCTGCCCTGCTTCGGTGGGTGTAAGGCCATGAGTGGAGCGTATGAGCAGGCTGACCTGTAGCCTTGCTTCCAGCTGTGCCACGATTTTCGACACAGCGGGCTGACCGACATGAAGCTGCCGTGCAGCTGCTGAGAATGAACCCGTTTCGACTACACGCACGAACGTGGTCATCGCCTGATGTCGGTCCATCCTATTCCTCCCGGGAATGATGCTTATCGCATCGAGCCATCTGCCATGCCCAGTGAAACAGAGCCAAACCAGGCCTGCAACCCGGTCAGCATCGGGGAAGGATGGAGCAGGGTTCAGGATGATCGTTCATTTCACCAACGCCGTATCAACACGACCGGTGTCGCATTTCATCTCGGCCTATCAGCTCACCGGTGGCCTGCCACAAGCCATGGTCGCTGCCCTTCTCCCGGCGCTCTCCGCTCTCCTTGCAAAACCTGATGGAGGAACCGCTCATGATTGAGGTCTACGCTTTCGCGACGCCCAACAGCGTCAAGGTCACCATCGCGCTGGAAGAGCTCGATCTCGCCTATGCGCTACACGGCATCAATATCCGGCAAGGCGAACAGGGTACCCCGGCCTTCACGACGCTTAATCCCAACCAGAAGGTTCCCGTACTGGTTGATCACGACGCGAGGGATGAGAATCTCGTCCTCACAGAGTCTGCAGCCATACTCGTGTACCTGGCTGAAAAAACCGGCCGCCTTCTCCCTGCAACCGGGGCCGAACGGGCGCGCGTTTTCGAACAGCTTTTCTTTCACGCCTCTGCCCTGAGCCCCGCCTTCGGCCAATCGGGTTTCTTCCAGCGTTTCGCCAGCGAGAAACTGCCTCTCGCGATCGAGCGCTTCGATAAAGAGGCAAAACGCGTCCTGCATGTGCTCGACACTTTGCTGGCGCAACGGGATTTCGTGGCAGGCGATCATTTTACTATCGCCGATATAGCCCATTTCGGTTGGCTCTGGCGGCGCAATTTTCCCGGCCTCACCCTCGATGACACCCCTCATATCGCCCGCTGGTACGAGCGGATTGCGGCCAGACCTGGCGTTCAGCGCGGTATCGCCCGGGTTGAGACGCTCGCCGCCCCAAACTGATCCCTCCCTGATCGTTCCGAGGTTATTCCCATGAACAGACTTTTTACGCCCTTCAATGCCGGGGCGCTGTCGCTCGGCCACAGAATCGTCATGGCACCCCTTACGCGCATGCGGTCGGACCATACTGGCAAGGCCAATGCCCTCATGGCGCTGTATTACAGCCAGCGCAGCTCACCCGGCGGTCTTATCATCTCAGAGGCAACACCCGTTGCGCTCGAGGGATACGGCTATGCCGGCGCGCCGGGCATCTATGACGACTCCCAGATAGACGGGTGGCGCAAGGTGACCGAAGCCGTTCATGCACGCGGTGGCAAAATTGTCATGCAGTTGTGGCACGTAGGACGACAGTCGCATCCTGATCTGCAGCCAGGTGGTGCAGCCCCGGTCGCGCCCTCTGCAATCAAGGCAGAAGGCGACGCCTATACGCCCGGCGGCCCTGCCCCGTTTTCCATGCCGCGAGCCCTCTCGCTGGAGGAAATTCCTGCGGTGATCGAGCAGTTCAGGGAAGGTGCCGCAAGGGCAAAGCAGGCAGGTTTTGATGGCGTGGAAATTCACGGCGCCAATGGCTATCTGCCAGACCAGTTCCTGCAGGACGGTACCAACCACCGCACCGATGAATATGGTGGCCCGATCGAGAACCGCGCCTGCTTCCTGTTGGAAGTGACCCAGGCAGCCATATCCGTCTGGGGGGCAGACCGCGTGGGTGTTCGCCTGAGCCCAAGTGGCACCTACGGCTCGATGTCAGACAGCAAGCCCAAAGAAACCTTCGGCTATGTGGCAGAGCAGCTGGACAGGCTCGGCATCGCCTATCTGCATGTAGTTGAACCCCGCATCAAGGGCACGGAACTCATCGCCGAAAGCGAGCCCGTGGCCGCGCGTGATTTGCGCGAGAGATTTCGGGGCACGCTGATCGCGGCAGGTGGGTTCGACAAAAACAGTGCCGCAGCCGTGCTCGCATCCGGTGATGCCGATGCCGTCGCCTTCGGCCGGCATTTCATCAGCAATCCCGATCTGCCTGCGCGCCTGCGCGGGGACCTTGCTCTGACAGATTACGACCGCTCGACCTTCTACGGCGGCGATGCTCGTGGCTACACCGACTATCCATTCTTAGACGCCCCGTCAGCAGAGCAATAACCACCGCGGTTATTCCATCAGGGAATGATCATTAGTCGCTCCTGCCATCATCCCTGCGGTACGGCGGCCTCCTATCGTCAGATCCGTCATCAGATTTCAAGGAAACGAACCCATGACACTCCAGGCAAAGCTCGACGCCTTCAAGACCGACTTTGAAGCCGGAAAGCCCCCCTATAACGTTCCGCATAGCGTCATCGAAACCATGCACCGCGCCACCGCCGAGCTGGTTGCGTCCGGCGCTGCGGAAAGAGCCCGCAAAGCAGGAGACAAGGCACCCGTTTTTACGCTGAACGACCCCGAGGGTAACCCTGTCTCCTCTGCTGATCTTCTGGCCAAGGGGCCCTTGGTCATTAGCTTTTATCGCGGTGTGTGGTGCCCTTACTGCAACATGGAATTGCAGGCTCTCGAAGCGGCACTTCCCTCATTTCGTGAGCTTGGTGCCCATCTGGTAGCAATCTCCCCGCAAACGGCGGTGAACAGTCGGAAATCAGTCCGCCAGAATGAACTGCAATTTCCGATCCTGTCTGACACGCATAATGACGTCGCCGCGCAGTTCGGCCTTCGCTTCACCCTGCCGGATTATCTGATTGAGCTTTACAAGAATCTCAAGAACGATCTGCCCGACTTCAATGGTGACGACAGCTGGACGCTGCCCATGCCTGGCCGCTTCGTCATCGGGCAGGACGGCGTCATTCTCTATGCCGAGGTCAACCCAGATTATACGCGTCGCCCGGAACCTGCCGACATGCTTCCTGCCCTGCGCCACACTACCCAGTCGGCCGACTGATCGCTCCATCCATACCGCCCCGGCTCGCGCAGGGGCGGAGTTTTTCACTGAGGATACGGAGAGAGATATGCGCTCCAATGACATGGGCAATAGCTTCACTCGCCATTTGATGGGTGACGAACAATCCGCCAAGCTCATCGCGGCATCACAGTCAGGCACTTTCGGCGCAGCCATAGCCGGGTATGCAGTTGATCATGTTTTCGAGGACATCTGGACACGTGAAGGGCTCGATCAGGCGCGTCGAAGTCTCATCACCATGACCGTCATGGTTGCGCTGCGCCAGCCCCATGAATTCGGCCTTCATATGGGTTTTGCGCTCGATCACGGTATGAAGCTGAAGGAAATTGAGGAAGCGCTGATACAGATGCTTCCTTATGTGGGCTTTCCCGCCATTTCGGGTGTCATGCCTGTCGCTGCAAAAATCATTGCCGAGCGTGGGCTCGACAAAAGCGACGAATATGAAGGCCATCGGGGTCTGCTGTAAGCCCTCGCCCAGGTACTGCACCCTGCCGGTAGAACGGACCTTGTCTCGCGCTGCCGATGACAACCAGCTTGCATCGTGAACGAACCTCTCTTCGCCCCTCACGCGCTGCATGAGTACTTCGCGGCGATCTGCCTTTGAAAAGGACCAGTTATGACGAAACTGCATCGAAAAACGGCCCTTGTGACCGGAGGAAGCAGCGGGCTCGGGCTTGCAATCGCGACGCGTTTTATCGCTGAAGGCGCATTTGTCTATATTACCGGTCGGCGACAAGCCGAGCTTGACCGGGCTGTAAAGGCATTGGGCAGTCAGGCCGCCTCTATACAGGCAGATGTCAGTCTCCCCGGCGATATCGAACGCATGGTGGAAACGATACGGCGTGAACGTGGGGCTATCGATATTCTGGTCGCCAATGCCGGTATCGTTCTGCCTCAAACACTCGAACAGGCAACACAAGCCAATTACGATCGGACGTTCGATATCAACGTGAAAGGCCTGTATTTCACGATCAGCAAGGCACTTGGCCTGTTGCGGTCTGGCAGTTCAGTCATCCTTGTCTCATCCATCGCTGCCAATAAGGGTGTGCCTGGCTATGGCACATACAGCGCAAGCAAGGCTGCAATACGCAGCCTGTCCAGAACCTGGACGGCCGAACTGGTCGAACGCGGCATACGGATCAATACCCTCAGCCCCGGACCGTTCGACACACCAATCATGGACGGCCAGGCCGATACGCCGGAAGGTGCCGAAGCCGTCAAGCGTCAATGGGCCGCGGCCGTGCCCATGAAGCGATTGGGGCGGCCAGAGGAACTTGCTGCGGCCGCGCTCTTTCTGGCTTCTGATGAAAGCAGTTATGTTGCAGGCATTGACCTCATTGTCGACGGTGGTGCGGCCGCGGTCTAGGGCTCCGTGATCACCACAGGATTGCGATCACCAGTACGGTGGAGCGTCAGCAGGACCCGCCCATACTGCCAATCAGACTGACTTGGTTTCGCAAGGGTGAGCTATCATGATCCGTTTTTATTTTCATCCCACGCCCAACCCGGCGAAAATTGCCCTCATGCTCGAGGAAACCGGTTTGCCCTATGAGGCCATACCGGTCGATACCCGCAAGGGTGATCAGCATGACCCGGCGTTTCTCGCGATCAACCCCAATGGCAAGGTGCCTGCCATTATCGACACCGAAGGTCCTGCGGGCCCGGCAACACGCGTGTTCGATTCCAATGCAATACTGCTCTACCTTGCTGAAAAAACCGGGCAATATCTTGCCCCCCCCGCGGACCGGCCTGAATTGCTGTCATGGTTGATGTTTATCGCATCCGGGCTTGGGCCTTTTTCCGGTCAGGCCGTGCATTTTCAGCATGCCGCGCCCGCCGGGCTGGACTACGCCGTCAATCGGTACAGGCGCGAGGTCGAACGACATTACACAGTTCTCGACCAGCACCTCACGGACCGCCGTTACATCGTGGGCGATACTTTCACAATTGCCGATATGTCTGCCTGGGGCTGGCTGGAGCGTGCGCCCCGTGTGCTCAAGGAAGAGTATCCGCTCGAGCGCTGGCCTGCACTTGATCGCTTCATGCACGACATCAATGCCCGACCGGCCGTGTCGCGCGTGCAGACGCTCATGAAGAGGTACGCATTCAAGACAGATATGGACGATCAGGCACAACGGGCCCTCTTCCCATCCAATTTCCCTATCCACAATCGAGAGCAGCGCTCATGACCGCTTCGGAAAACTATACACCGCCCAGCGTCTGGACATGGGACAAACAGAATGGTGGCAAATTTGCCAGCACCAATCGCCCTGTCGCCGGGCCGACGCATGAAAAGAACCTCCCCGTAGGGCATCACCCGCTCCAGCTGTACTCACTGGGTACGCCCAATGGGGTAAAGGTGACGATCATGCTGGAGGAACTCCTGGCCCTGGGACATGAGGGGGCGGAATATGATGCCTGGCTGATCAATATAGGGGATGGCGATCAGTTCGGATCGGGTTTTACTGCCATCAACCCGAATTCCAAGATCCCGGCGCTGGTTGACCAAAGCGGGGGCACCCCCCTGCCCGTTTTCGAATCAGGATCGATCCTGCTTTATCTCGCCGAGAAATTCGCGGCTTTTCTGCCTCGGGATGTTCCATCGCGCACGGCCTGTCTGAACTGGCTTTTCTGGCAAGTCGGCAGCGCACCCTATCTCGGCGGCGGCTTTGGCCATTTCTATGCCTACGCCCCTGAGAAGATCGAATATGCAATCAACCGGTTCGCCATGGAGACCAAACGCCAGCTGGACGTTCTCGACCGGCAGCTTGCCAGGCATGAATATATAGCAGGCGACACCTATACAATCGCCGATATGGCAATCTTTCCCTGGTATGGCGGCCTTGTTGAAGGCTGGCTCTATAATGATGCTGCACAATTTCTGAGCGTTCAGGAATATTCCCATGTGCAGGCGTGGTCAGCCCGGTTGCTCGAACGCCCTGCTGTCCAGCGGGGTCGGATGGTGAACAGGCTCTCCGGCCCGCTCTCTTCCCAGCTTCGCGAACGCCATGACAGCTCGGATTTCGAGCTTAGAACGCAGGACAAATTGCCGAAAGACAGCGCGATCTGATCGCTTCCACCCCGCCGCATCGGGCGATGCACCCCGCATCGCCCGGAACTACCAGCGTATCAGCCACGGCAATACCAGACGCGTGCCGCAGGCCACCAGCGCACAGGCCAATGAATACCAGACGACGAGATAAAGCGGGTCATCAAAGGGGCAGGCCAGAGCAAAGACGAGCGCACCAAAAGCCGCGCCGGCAATGCCGGTGACCCACGCCGTTCCGCGCACATCAACCGGTGCGCCGCGACGCACGATAACACCCAGCGCGAGGACAGCCGGAAGGGCAAGCTCCACGATCTCGCGTGCACAAACCATGCCATGCGCCGGATCCAGCCTGAGCCATAACGCCTCTGGCCCAGCCTGGAGCGCATCCACAAGCCAGCCAAGGGCAAAAAGAACAACAGCCGTCACGCCCAGCCGACGCAGCCCCTGCCGGGGCGAACGCGTCGGGTCGAGCGAGACCAGCGCCGAAGCGCCGCCCAGCCCGACGATCAGCAGCAGCCCGATTGCCTTCCACCAGAAGCTCATCATGTGCATGGCATGGGGCATGTCAGGGCGCATCAGGCCAAACCCGAGCACTGCACCAATCTCGACCCCGGCGAGAACCGCGAGGGTCAAGGCATCGCGCCAGAGCGAGCGCCTCCGGACGGGGCGAAGATCGGTTACAAACTGCTCGATCAGGGGATCATTCACCATCATTGCCTCCCATCACCAGCGTGCTCATACGACTCAACCCACGATGGATATTGACCTTCACCAGCGTCGCGGATTGCCCTGTTCGACGTGCTGCCTCCTCAATGCTCAAACCCTGCAACTTCACCAACCTGATCGCTTCTGCCGGCCCCGGCTTCAACTGCGCCAGAAGCTTTTCCAGTGCATGAGCCGTGGTCACCTGTTCCTCGTGATCGCCCACAGCCACCGTCTCATCAAGCAGGGTCGTTTGTGTACGTCTCGCGGCCCGGAGGCGATCAATCCATTTGTAACGCGCAATGGCCGCAATCCACGGGCCGAATTTCTGGGAAGGATCGAAGGTGTGACGCTTCTCATGCACCGCCATGAGGGTGTCCTGAACGGCATCATCGACCATTGAGGGCGGCAGGCGTTTGAGGAAAAAACGGCGCAACCATGCCTGTGCCTCGCCCAGCACCAGACGATAAGCCTGTGCATCTCCTGCCTGCGCGGCCTCCATCCAACGGCTCCAATCCGCTTCTGTCAAAAATCTGCTGCCTTCATGCGTGACCGGAAATCATTTCCTACCGCTATCATTTGACATACGTAAAGACCCAGTCGCCGTAGAAAGTGCGAGGACTGGCTCTGTCCGCCAGCTTGCCGGGAAGCTGGCACGCAGTGCGTCCAGCCGGGGAGCATCATAGGTTTCAATGTAAATATTGTGCGGATAACGCGCTGCGAAATTCTGATGCTCTCTTTCCGCCCCGGTAAATGCCTTGTCAGGCTGAACATGCGTTGCGATGGGCTGGGCAAAGATGTGGGCGGCATCAAGCTGCGCGATATAGGCCTCTGCCTCGCGCGCCTGTTGCGCTGTGCGCGTGAAGATGACGGATCGGTATTGTGGCCCCGTATCGGGGAATTGCTGGTCGATCTGCGTCGGGTCCAGTGCCACGGTGAAGAATATCCGCATCAGCGTACCAAAGCTGACGAGGGTCGGATCATACTCGACCTCAACGGACTCCGCGTGGCCGGTATTGCCTTCGCTGACGCGTTCATATTGGGCTGTATCACGCGCGCCACCGTCATATCCGGCTCGGGTCGCGGTGACGCCTCGCACATGCTGGAAAATGCTCTGCACCCCCCAGAAACACCCTCCCGCGAAAACAACACTGGATGGGGTCATCCCCGGACGGGAATCATCGGGGGGTGCCGTCATCTGCCCGATGGGTTTGTCGTTACCGGTCTTTGCCACGATAACGGGCTCAGGCAAGGTCGGATAGGCAGACGCCCTTGAAGTGACCTCGTGCAGAATTCCATAAAGGCTGAATGTGGCGAGCGCGACACCAAGCACGTTTTTTCTGATCATCATGCGAACTTTCAGACTGGCCTGAAGGTAAGGGCTGCGCCGTTCATGCAGTAGCGCAAGCCGGTCGGTTGGGGACCGTCATCAAAGACATGGCCAAGATGACCACCGCATGTCGCGCAGCTTACCTCCGTGCGCTCCATGCCAAGACTGTCATCCCTACGCTCCTGAACAGCATGGGGCAGCGCTGCCGTGAAACTTGGCCAGCCCGTCCCGCTTTCGAACTTGCTGCGTGAGTCAAATGCCGGCGTTGCGCAGCCTGCGCAGGCAAAACGCCCCTGTCGGTGTTCGTTCAGGAGCGGGCTGGACCAGGGTGCCTCTGTGCCAGCCTCGCGCAGAATCTCGAATTGCTCCGGTGTGAGCAGGCGCCGCCATTCAGCAGCACTATGCGTCACGGGATAAGGTTCTGCGCCCCAGGCGCGGCCCGACAGAGCCAGACAGACCGAAGCAAGGCAGAATTGTCGACGCGATGTCATGAACTTCGCCCTTTTGCTGAATTTCACACCATCCTTCGTGCTGCACCGCGCAGAGGTTACGGGCAGCCGCATCGTTTTTTTTCAGCCCGTGCCGTAACCTTTAGGGACTTGCGCACGAAGGAAGCTCTGCCAGCTTCCAGAAGACTCAGGGAACAAACTGCCATGTCACGATCGCGACGCGCGCCCGCACCGATCATACGCCTCACCCATTGGGCAGGCGCGCTTGCCATGCTCGTCATGATCGGTAGTGGCTGGCAGATCTACAACGCCTCCCCTATCCTGAATTTCGAATTCCCCGCAGCCATCACCCTTGGAGGCTGGCTTGGCGGCGGCATTGCCTGGCATTTTGCTGCCATGTGGGTGCTGATGGGGGCGGGGCTGGTTTATGTCGTGTATGGCGCGGCAAGCGGGCATTTTCGCAATGACCTGCGCCCCGCAGGACCGCGATCTGTGATGAGGGATATAGGGCAGGCCCTGCGCCTGAAGCTCTCCCACAAGGCCGGTCACTACAACGCCGTGCAACGTGCGCTCTACACGGGCGTGCTTGTGGTGGCTGTGCTGACGGTCGCGACTGGCCTCTCGATCTGGAAACCCGTGCAACTTGGATGGCTGACCTGGTTGTTCGGAGGCTACGACATTGCCCGGTGCATCCATTTTGCCATGATGAGCCTGATTGTGGGCTTTCTTCTACTTCATGTCGCGCTTGCCCTGATGGTGCCTGCCACCTTGTGGGGCATGGTGTTCGGGCGACGCATGCCAGATAGCGACAAGGAGAGCGCATCATGAGCCCGCCGAAAATCGACCGCGCCGGTGTCGCGCCTGAGTTGCGCAAGCTTGAACGCAGGCTCTTCCTGCGGAACAGTCTTTCGCTTGGTGGGCTTTCTCTGCTTTCAGGCTGCGCACTGGATGATAATGCGTCGGTGGAACACGCCCTCAGCTTTATGTCACGTTTCACCGACCGGATGCAGGCGCTTCTTTTCAGCCGTCAGCGCCTCGCAAGGGAATTTGACCCGTCACGCATCACACATCCCTTTCCATTCAATGCCTATTACGACGAGAGCGACGTAAGGCTCGTCGAGACTTCATCCTGGCGGCTGGAGGTGAGCGGGCTTGTTTCAGACAAGAGCTTCTGGTCGGTCGCCCGGTTTCGTACCCTGCCGCAGAAAAAGCAGATCACGCGCCATATCTGCGTGGAGGGGTGGAGCGCTATCGGAGATTGGTCGGGGGTTCCGCTCTCTGTATTCCTGCAGCATGTCGGGGCCGATCTGCGGGCAAAATATGTGAATTTCCGCTGTTTTGATGATTACAGCACGAGTATCGATATGGCGACTGCACTTCATCCGCAGACAATCATGGCGCTGGATTTCGGCGGAACACCTCTTCCGCCCTCCTATGGCGCCCCGATGAAGATCCGTATCCCTACAAAACTCGGCTATAAAAACCCGAAATATCTCGCCTCCATTGAGGTCACGAATCATTTCCCGGGCGGATATTGGGAAGACCAGGGGTATGACTGGTTCGGCGGTTCATAAAAAATCAGGCAGCTATGTAACCTGCGGCAAGGCTGATGCGAAAGGAAAGATATCGGAAGCTGGCGCGGCCATTTTCCGATCTTTCAAACCGATCCAGGAATGTAATCATGTCTTTTCGTACACTTGCACTTGCCTGTGCTTTTTCTTCGACACTGCTGCTGGGAGCGCCTGCCTTCGCTCAGGACACCATGTCACAAGGGACGATGTCGCAGGGAACGATGTCGCAGGGCGCTATGGCACATGACAGCATGTCACACGGTGACATGTCTTCAGACAGCATGAAGAAGCATGCCATGACGAAGGACGAAATGGCGCCCCACGGGATGTCGAAGCGGTCCATGAGCAAGCATGGCAGCATGATGAAATCAGAGAGCATGGAAAAGAAGAACAAGATGGGTAATGCGATGAAGCACGACCCGATGGAACATGACGCGATGAGCAATGACTCGAAAGGCGAGATGGCAAAGCCGAACTAAGGGCCAGACGCCTGTGGCCAAAAGCCACAGGTCGTCCCTTTGGGGCGTAATCGAGTTCTGGTCCTAGCGAAATGTCAAACAGCGCCGGGGCACGTTAGAAAAAGATGACATCAGAGAGCTTTCGCCTTCGCTGCCGATAAGCTGTGCCCCATAGGATAATTCGAGTAGCTATCGTGTCAGATGTCCACGCAAAGCATCGATAAACACTCGAACCTTGGAGGATAGGCTGCGATGTTCCGCATAGACGGCATGGACCTCCACCTTCTCCGCCTCATAGTCTGGGAGCAGTCTCGCAAGTCGCCCTCGCTCGATTAAAGGGCTTGCCAAGAAGGCAGGTAGACGTCCGACCCCTCCCCCGTTTTCGAGGACGACCTGCAGGACGGCAGGCTCCGGTATGACGGATCGAACAGCGACAGGTACGCGATGCTCGCGATCAGAGCGATCCCTGAAACGCCAGATCGACGGTTGATCGGTCCACCCAAGCAACTCGTGATCGGTCAAGTCCTGCGGCGTCTGGGGCGTACCCCTTTCCAAGAGATAGGACGGACTGGCACAGGGCCATAAGTCGATCCTGCCCAGCTTGCTGGCGATCAGGTCAGAGTTGGGCATGGTCCCTATCCGGATTGCCACATCAACATCCTCCCTCGCCAGATCGACAATCCGGTTCTCAGCCTCGAGATGGATGCGCAACTCAGGATACGCTCGCAGAAAATGCGGCAGCATCGGCGCTACCAGCCCGATTGCGAACGTTGTAGCAGCGCTGATTTTCAGAACGCCCCTGGGCTGCCCCGTCACACCATCGAGGGCCGCTGTGGCCTCATTCAGATCATCCATGACGCGTCTTGCGTGGACCAGGAGTATGCGCCCGGCCTCCGTCAATCTGAGGGCGTGCGGACCGCGCTCGAAGAGCTTTGCCCCTATTTCCTCCTCCAGACGGGACAACGCCCGGCTGAGCGATGATTTAGGCGTTCCTGTGGCGCGCGCAGCCGCGCTGAGGCTCAGGGTCTCCGTAATGCACACAAAGCTGCCGAGATCATCTGAGTTCATATTCTCGTTCCAGATATGGAACGATACGTCTACAATGACGCGTCTGCCCTGTCCAACGGGAACGGATTATCATGCCTCTTCAGTAAGGGGGCCGAGATGTCAAAACCAGTCATTCTGATTACGGGCGCAACAGGACAACAAGGCGCTGCCACGATCCGCGAGATGCAACGTCGAGGGCATTGGCACATTCGCGCGCTTGTTCGGGATCCGCGGGCGCCAAAAGCAGTCGGCCTGGCGAAGAATGGGGTTGAGCTCGCTCATGGTGATCTGGATGATGAACACTCCTTGCGCGTGGCGCTTGATGGGGCTGAGGGGGTTCTATCTGTCCAGTCACCCATGAAGATCGGCCCTGCCGGTGAGGAGCGACAGGGGAAGAGACTTGCCGCCCTTGCCAAGGAGAGTGGCGTGCGGCACTTCGTGCAATGCTCCGCAGGCGGGGTAGAGCGACGGAGCGGCTTGCCTCATTTCGAGAGCAAATGGGCAATCGAGCAGCACATTGCCTCCCTAGGCCTACCCGCTACGATTTTGCGCCCTGCGGCCTTCATGGAGAATTTTTCAGGCATGATCTTTCGGGTCACCATGCTCTCCATGATGAATACCTATCTGAGGCCGGATCAGGCCATGCAGCTTGTCTCTGTGCAGGATGTCGCCTGGTTCGCCGCAGAGGCGTTCGAGAAACCTGATCAGTACCTTGGTCGGGCCATTGAGCTCGCAGGCGACAGCGTGACGGCTCGTGCCGCAGCGTCAATTCTGAGGGATGCCGGAATACGCCCTGGCCTCGGCTTTACGATCCCCTCAGTCATGCGAGCGCGCCTGCCCGAAGACTTTCGCCTGATGTTCGAGTGGATCGCCCGAGACGGGTTCAGGGCAGATATCCCCGCTCTGAGACGTGAGCACCCGGCGTTGCTGACGCTCGAGGGCTGGACGCTGCAACGCGCGAAAGATAGTCGATGAGTGGAGATTGGCGGTCTTCTGCCAGTTTTTTCACTCCCGGTTGTGCCTATCCCCTATATAAAGCTCAGTAGGCGTAAAATATCGGAGACCGGGCTTATAGTCCAGCTAGGTTCGGAGGAATCTTAAGTGCGCGATCTCCTCAGCGAAACCAGACGGTTTTGGCTATCGGTTTTTTATACGGTAGGCCTAGGGTTCAGATCGCGTCCTGCAAAAGTTTGTACATCAAACAGTGGACGTTGGTCCAGAAATGATCGGCGCAGTCGCTCTCAATGCCAGAACCCCAAAATTAATGCATACGTTCGAGAGAAAATTCGCTGCATTAATGAGAGGGGAGGATGAAAGTACATTTGAACCCACTCTCGTTGGGGGCAGCATAGAGAGGTGGATTTGGGCGGGTAGTACTCTCACTGAGATAACCTAAACTTCTTGCTCGCTCTAGATTGCGGAGTTCCTGTTGCTCTCATTGACTGCAACGACGGGAGTGTAAGGATAGCGGCCTGACTGCTTTGCCGCGCGTACATTCAAAAAGTGGATGCTTTCGCGAATTCAGCCGCCGGTTTCAATCGTCGCGGGGCGCAGCACGTCCGCGCTTGATCCCCGCACGATGGGATTTGCTGTCCATCCGGCGCGCGCGCCGCTCGCCCCGGGCGCGTGGGAATGCGGAACGCCTGACGGTGAGCAGCTTCGCGGATTATTGTGATCAGACGTTCGATTGCGTCCTTGCGGTTGCGGATCTGCATGCGGAAACGCCAGGCCGTGATGACGACCACGCCATCTCGCGTCGCCCGGCTTCCAGCGATTTCCAGCAGTCGCACGCGCACCCGTTCAGGCAAAGACGTGGAACGCGCGGTATCGAAACGTAGCTGTGCTGCGGTCGCAACCTTGTTGACGTTTTGACCGCCGGGCCCGGACGCCAGAATATAGCTGATCTGAAGTTCGTAATCGGCAAGAGACAGGCCGGGAAGAATGGGAATTGCCATGACGCGCCCCATAGCATATCGCACCGCGAAATGCCCGCATGCGCTGTGTATGGAGCGTTCAAACGCTTCCCTAAAGAGGTCGATTACCCCGCATCCTCCCCTATGTGCCGGCCGCAGAGCATGCCTCTAACGCTATTGCATTAGGGCGAGATCGAGAGCAAGCGACCACGCTGGCTTCGCCATATACATTTCAAATAAGAAATTTAGGGCGCCCTTGGGGAAGTTCATCGTGATCGCGAATACTTTCATCAATTAGGGAACTTTCAGGTGCCCGCTTTGAATCATTGTCCCTTGGTGCGGCTCAAGCATTTCCACAATAAACAAGAAAGCGCACCTCAGAGACTGCTGACTCTCTCCGATGTACTCGAAGCCGTACAGCAGCGCCGCCTTCTTTGCGGACGCTTGCGGGCGTAAGCAGGCAGCCGCAGAGCGGACATCGCGTCTGGCTGTATAACATGACAATCATACCCCGACATCCGAAACCGTTGTCCGAGCGACGACCGCGATCATCTCGCGCATCCACCGGTGCAACGGATGCGTGGCGGTGCGATCATGCCAGGCCATGGCGATGGTAAAGCCCAGGACGCGGATCGGCGGCGGCAGGATCTGCAACTCAAGGCCACGTCCCTGCACGATGCGGCGCGGCACGAGGGCGACCATGTCCGAGCGGGCGACCATCTCCGGTACCATCAGAAAGCCGGACGCCGAGAGCATGACGCGTCGGGCATGTGCCAGGGCCGCCAGCGCAACATCGGTCGGTCCTGAGAACCCGCCGCCCTCGAGCGAGACGATGACGTGTTCCAAGCTGCAAAACGTCTCGAGGTCGAGCGAACCTTGCAGGACCAGATGATCGGCCCTAGCGATCGAAACGTAATTTTCATCAAAGAGCGGCTTCATGCGCAAGCCGTCGGGGATGTCTTGTGGTATTGTCAGATACAGGTCTGCAAGGCCCTGTTCGAACGGACGAATTCCGGCCTCAATGTCGGCGGTACGCCAGGCGATCCGTATCCCGGGCGCTTCCTTCCATAGACGAAGGACCAAAGGCATCAGCACGGCGTACTAAATATAGTCGCTGGCGACGATCGCGACAGTGCCCTCCGCCGTCGAGGGAACAAACGGGTTTGCGGTGGCCACCACATCGCGCACGCCGTCTAGGGCCGCGCGCAACGGCTGCCGCAGGGCGATGGCGCGGGCGGTCGGCACCATGCCGCGCGGCCCGGGCAGCAGCAATTGATCCACCCAGCACGATCCGCAGTTGCGCCAGCCGCGCCGAGAGGGCGGGTTGGCTGAGGTTTAGCCGGCGCGCGGCGCGGGTGACGTTTTGCTCGGTCAGCAGCACGTCCAGCGTTGCGAGCAGGTTGAGATCGAAGGATCCGATATCCATTCAGTGGATAGCGACACACAAATCATTCGATTTCAACAATACCCCATATCGGCGCATCATCCTCAGATACAGGCCACGAAGGACATCGCCGACATGAGTTGAATCTTGAACGTCCACGCCTATCGCGATCCCTGCGACGAAATCGATGCTATCTACGGACACCCGACGATCGACCGTTCCTTTCCTTTCGCAGAGCTCAACGACGCCGTCCGGCTACAGAAGAGCGGCAGGCACTCCGGCAACGTCGTTGCCGAGCTCTGATCAACGTATACAGTAGGAGCATTGGACCATGAACATACTAATCGTTTACGCGCATCCCTAACCCACTTCGCTGACACGGCAGATGGTCGACGTGACCGCCGAGACGTTGTCGGCAGTGGGACACACCGTAGTTCATTCGGACCTCTACGGCATGAAGTGGAAGGCGGTGTACGACGCCGACGACTTTCCCACGCGCGACAACCCCGAACGGCTGTCTTTCATCGCGGAATCGGGACACGCTTATGCAAGCGGGCATCAGACGCCCGACGTGATCGCCGAGCACGCGCTGCTGCGACGCTAAACCAAAACAGACCAGAAAGCTGGCCGCGCTGGCATCATAAGCCGCCGTTTGATCGCCACTCGCGTGGAATGGAACAGTTTCACATGGCGCCGTCGGCTGCTTCCGCCCTATGTCGGTCATACCATCTCCCATGATCTGAAGCGGACAGTCCATTATCAATGCTTCAACAAGGGAGCCCGCTTGGGGCAGATCATGCCAACGAATACTTATTTAGCCAGCGCTGCAAATAAAAGTCTGACAGATTTTTAGTCCAGAATTTTGATGCCATCGTGGCCAAGAAACGGAGTAGGTCACGTTGACAAAAGGTCTATACGCTCATCCTGAGACCTGATTCACTGGTTGCTTCGACGAAGGCGATAAGGTGAAGCGGGGATGGCACGAGGGGATCTGACGGATCATGAATGGTCGTTGATTGGCCCGCTTCTGTCACCTGAGCACAGACGTTGGGTGCGCCCAGCTGCAGACAACCGCCTGTCTCTCACTGACATGCTGCATGTTCTGCGCGCAGGCTGTCCGTGGCGGGACATGCATGAGCGCTACGGAAAATGGAACTCGGTCTATGTCAGGTTCCGGCGTTGGGCTGAACCGGGTGTATGGGATGACCTGCTGCAAACCCTGGTGGACCTGGGTCTGAGTGATGACTGGCAGCAATGGTCGACAGTACCGTGGTCCGCGCCCACTCCCAGGCAACAGGTGCAAAGGGGGGGCTCATACAGAGGGTTTTGGTCGATCACGCGGCGGCTTTACGAGCAAAATCCACGCCCGGTGCGACAATCAGGGACGTCCTTTCGGCTTTGCCCTTAGCGAAGGTCAGGTCTCGGATTACAAAGCCACAGATGCCCTGATGATGTTTCCGGTTCCAAACCCCAAAGCCATGCTGGCTGATCGGGGCTATGACAGCGACTGCTTCCGCCAGGATCTGCTGTTCCGTGGGATCCTGCCAGTTATTCCATCACGCAAAGGCCGCAATGCTCCACAGAAAACAGACTGGCGGCGTTACAAAGACCGCAATCGCATTGAGCGCATGTTCAACAGGCTCAAGCAGATGCGGCGTATTGCAACCCAATACGACAAAACCGCCTTGTCATTCATGAATTTCCTCAACCTCGTCGCCGCGAGGCTTTGGATTGAATCTTTTATCAACGCGACCTGGGCAATCGGCGCGGTACGCGCGGATATGCACAAGATTGGAAGCCTGCGGGGCTGGGCAAGCTGGGTGCTAGTCATAACCGGCGCTGCCTTTGGCTACGTCACCACGCATCTGGCGGGGTGGGTGCAATGACCGGCATCGACATCGCAACCGCGCTGATCTCGCGTGACGACTTCGAAGGCCTGAGTCTCAAGCCCTATCTATATCCTGCCAATTACTGGACGGTCGGCTACGGCAATCGATTCCTTCCTGACGGCACGCCTGTCACAGCCACGACGAAGCCGATCACCCAGCCGCAGGCCCTTGACCCGCTGCGGAATACTGTCATGATTCTTCTGGAGAAGCTTCGCTCATTCGCAATTCTAATGCTAATGGATTATCAGGAGGACGCTCTACTTTCATGGCAGTTCAATATCGGCACCAACGCTGCCAGCGCCCCGCCCCTGATACGGCGCCTCTACAATTCGGCAGCGCAGCAATTCCTCGTCTGGGACAAGGCCACGGTGAATGGAAAGCTTATCGTCCTACCCGGTCTTCAGCGCCGCCGCAGGATCGAAAGCGGCGTGTTCCTGGGGCGCAGTACGCAAAACATAGGTGACGCATGAAGCGTATCCTCCTTCCGGCGCTGGCCCTCGTGGCGGCGCTGCTCCTTGCAGTAACCCCGTCCGTGGCGGCCTCGTCCAATTCCACACCGGCCTGGAAATCTTACCAGGAGACCGGCAATCCCGCCGATATCGTGGCATCTCCCACCGTTGCTGCGGCAATCGGAACAAAGGTGGATGCAGTCAACGGTCAGGCCAATGGCCTACAGGTCCAGGGCGGCGAACTGACCAGCACTGATGTCAATGCAGCGGTGGCAACAGCGCAAGGGGGCACGTCTGCCCAGGCATTTGCTGCCAAGCTGCACGAAGTGCTTTCCATCCGGGATTTTGGCGCAAAATGCGACGGGGCGACAGACGACGCGACGGCGATCAACGCAGCCCTATCGGCGGCATCGTCTTCCGGCACTCCATCGGTCCTTGTTCCGCCGTCAGTCACGGCCTGCATGGTCGGATCGACGCTGATTGTTCCRGCAGGTACTGCATTCTATTCAGCGCTGAACGCAGCGACCATCAAGGCTACGTCTTCTTTGTCTGGCCCGTTGGCGCAATTCGCATCGGCTGCACAGGATATGCGGATTTACGGCCTGATCCTCGATGGTGGCGGCGTGGATGGAAGCAATACCAGCCCTGTTGTTCAAGGCTACCAGACGACGAACGCGGTTGTTGATTCCGTCACAGTCCAGAATGCGCCTCGTCAGGCGGTATTGTTTTCRCAATCCAACCGTTCTGGCGTGGTCGGCAGTACAATTCGCAATATTGGGAACCACTGGAAAACAACGCTCAGCATGTCCGATGCCTATGCCGGCATCGTTGTCTGCTGCACGGCCGCCGGATACGGGCAAGACAATTTCATTCAGAACAATCATATTTCGGACGTTGGGCTCGATGGAGCCAGCGTGACCGAAAATGCGCGGACGATTATCTCCGGTAACGTCTTTGACATGACGAACCAGCAGCACACGCTTATCCCGAATGCCTCCGCATACGCTGCGGGAATTTATGCAGCGAATGGCGCATCCATTATTGGATCCGCGAACACGATAGCTGGCGCGTCTGGCAGCGGGATTGACACCTATCAGGCGAAAAGCGCCGCTCTGTACGGCAACTATGTGAGCGGCTCAGGCTTCGCGGGCATTCTCGTCGCGGGCGATCTGGAAGCAGTGCTGACCGGCAATATTCTCGCTGACAACGTGCAGGCCGGAAGCGGCAACAGCAACCCGTTCTTGGGCGGGATTAGCTTGTGCTCGAATATCGGATCCTTGATTGTTGCAGGGAATTACGTTGGCAATATCAATGGGACAACGCAGGAATACGGCGTTTACGCGGGTACGACCGCAAACGGCTCCTGCACTATTCCTACAGCGAGCGTTGCCCGTATCGGTCAGGACAACGACCTGAGCAGCAACACCCAAGGCGCTATCGGGCCGAATACGGCGTTTGGCTATTATCAGCCCGTCACCGGACAGCCTGTTCCGTCCTATACGCTCGCATCACTCCCAACCAGTGGCACCGAGGGCCAGCGCGCTTACTGCAT
>NZ_UEGO01000034.1 GCF_900465345.1 Asaia bogorensis
TCCCCTATGCGCCCCCGCCTGCTGCGATCGCCATTGATCTTGCACCCGAGCCCGCCAGTATTCCTTCTCCGCCCCAGGAGCGGCCGCCCGGGCCACCTCAGGTCGCCACGCCGGAACTGCCCGCACCTGAAAAACCTCCCGAGATCATGGCTCCTCCGTCGCCCGCCCCCCTGCCGCCCGTGCCGGTGCCTGCCAAAATCAAGGTGCCGCCGGTGCGTCGCAAGGTAACGCCCACACCGCCCGTACCGCGCCACGTCGCTCCACTCGTGCCAACGCAGTCGACAGCGAATGCCGCACCCCCACCTTCGGATGCGCCCCCCTCGGCCGTATCGGCCACCAGCGCCAAGGGAGCGCCTTCGACGCGGGAAATGTCACAGGCCAAGGCAAGCTGGCAGGGCAGTCTTCTGGCGCGGCTTGAACGCTTCAAGCGCTATCCGGCACAGGCACAGGCCGAGCATCAGGAAGGAACCGTGATGCTGCGCTTTACGATGGACCGCAAAGGCCATGTGCTCTCGGCCAGTCTCGTCAGACCGACCGGCTATGCCCTGCTGGATGACGAGACCCTCGCGCTTGTCCGGCGCGCCGAGCCTCTGCCCGCCCCGCCCGATACCATACCGGGTGCCACGCTGAGCCTTACCGTTCCTGTGGAATTCTATATGGAGGAACATTGATCGAACGGCCTGACCCTGGATGTCTGGGCGAAAAGGCGACCTGAACGCCGCCGCCCGGAACGGTCTGCAATGATCACATGTCGGGCAGCCTGCCCCGGGTGGGGCCCGCTGTTCTTGCGCGGGCGCCGTCTTGCCCTCACAATACCACCGCATGATGGCAGTAAACCAAAAGCCTCCGCTACGGCACCGACAATACGCCTCCTGTCCAGCTAACCTGACAGCGTGACGGCCTGATGCGCCAAACCCCCGACACCCCAGACACATCGCCTGTCCTGAACGCGCGTCCAACGGCCGACGCGGCAGGGACGACGCCAACCGGCCGGTTTGAGATCATCCCGCCCCCTGATCGCATGACGCAGGACATGGCATCTCCCCCGGCACGACTCGTCCTGACGGGATCCTGGCTTAGTCATGATTCAGCGCTGCCGGACTGCACGGTTGAGGCACTCGCGCCGATGGGCAAGGCCACCACACTGACCTGCGATGTCTCTGGCGTCACGGGCTGGGATACCGGGCTGATCGCATTTTTGTGGGATGTGCGCCGCCTGTGCGATGCGTCACAGCGCGTGTTCGACACTACGTCCCTGCCGCATCCGATGCAGCAATTGCTCGATTTGCTTCCTGATCAGGCTGGCCCCGCGACGCCGAGGAGAAAACCCCGCCAGCCCTTCCTCGAACATGTCGGGGGCAAAGCGATTGATGTATTCGCCGAGACAGGCATCGTTGCCGGCATGGCCTCACGCACGGCGCTGGCCGCGTTCCGCTCGCTGTTCCGGCGTGTTGGCCTACGGCGTAGTGACCTCTTTTCCGATCTGTTCAACGCAGGCCCGTCAGCACTGTTGATCGTCGGGGTCGTCAATTTTCTCGTCGGGGCCATTCTGGCCTTCGTCGGTGCCGTACAGCTGCAGAAATTTGCCGCAGGTATCTATGTCGCCAGTCTGGTCGGCATTGCGACCGTGCGCGAAATGGCAGCGGTCATGACGGCCATCATCATGGCCGGGCGCACAGGCGGGGCCTATGCCGCACGCATATCCACCATGCAGGGCAATGAGGAAATCGACGCGCTGAAGGTTTTCGGCATCTCGGTTTCTTCCTATCTCATCCTGCCCGCCGTGCTCTCGCTCGTCGTCACCATGCCGTTTCTCTATCTCTATGGCTGCCTGATTGGCATGCTGGGTGGTTATGTGGTGGCCATATCGATGCTCGACATCACGAGCCTTGGCTATTTTCATCAGACCGTCATTGCCTTTGGCATCGGCCAGTTCATCTTTGGTTTCATAAAGAGCATCGTTTTTGGCGCATTCATCGGGCTGACGAGCTGCCGCATCGGCCTCAAGGCAGGGCGATCGGCGGCAGATGTCGGTATTGCCGCAACGCGGGCCGTGGTGATTGGCATCGTCGGGGTCATTGCACTCGATGCCATCTTTGCTGTCATCGCCAATAGTCTGGGGGTCTGAGCCATGAGCCACGAGACAGACACACAGCCCCCTGCTCCCGCCATCCTGACAATGCAGGACGTGACCCTCGCTTTCGGCCCCAAAATCATCCAGTCGCATATCGATCTATCGGTGCGGCGGGGCAGCATTTTCGCGGTGATGGGGGGCTCGGGCTGCGGCAAATCCACCCTGCTCAAAAGCATGATCGGCCTGCTGCGTCCCAGTACAGGCCGCTTCATGGTTGGCGAGCAGGACTACTGGAAAGGCACGGATGCCGATCGCACGCAGATCAATCACCGCTTTGGCGTGCTGTTCCAGAGCGGTGCCCTGTGGAGCTCCATGACTGTGGGCGAGAATGTCGCCCTGCCCCTGCAGATGTTCACCTCTCTCGATGCCCGGGCCATCAGACGACTGGTGGAGCTCAAACTCGCTCTGGTGGGCCTGCTCGACGCCATCGATCTCGCACCGTCGGAAATCAGCGGCGGCATGCGCAAGCGCGCCGGCCTTGCACGCGCTCTGGCCCTAGACCCCGATATCCTGTTTTTCGACGAGCCCTCTGCGGGGCTCGATCCGATCACCTCAGCGCGTCTGGATGACCTCATCCTTAATCTGCGTGACGGTCTGGGCGCGACCATCGTCATCGTGAGCCATGAACTGCCCAGTCTGTTCAGTATCGCAGACGATGGCATCTTTCTCGATGCCATCACCAAAAGACCCATCGCGCACGGCTCGCCGCGCTTTCTGCGCGATCACTGCGACGACAGTCAGGTCCATGCTTTCATGAACCGGCAACGCAACGAAGAAGGATCCCCCTCATGAACAGGCAAGCCCTTGTCGGCGCATTCGTGCTGGGTGGTATGGCCCTCATGGTGGCGGCCTTTGTCTTTTTCGGCAATTTCCATCCGTTCACCCATACAGATCGGGCGGTTCTGATCTTTCGTGGGTCAACCAACGGTCTCTCTGTGGGTGCACCGGTCAATTTCCGTGGCGTTCAGGTCGGCGCGGTCGATCGCATTGCCATCGAATACGATCCGAAAAACCGCGAGGCCTATATCCCGGTCTATGTCACGCTGCGACGCGACGATATTCTGGTGGCCGGGCAGAAGCATGGCCATCTTCCGAGCCTGAAAAGCCTCGTCGATCATGGTCTGCGCGGTGAGATGAACCTCAAGAGCTTTGTCACGGGCACGTCGCAGATCGATCTCGACATCTCACCCAATACGCCGGCAATCCTGCATCCCGAACTCACGAACGAAACCGAGATCCCGACGCGCCAATCGTCCATTCAGGCCATTACCAACACCATCACCCATCTGCCTTTGCGCAAGCTTAGCGATGACGCGGCTGCAACAATCGCCATCATGCACCATCTGGCAGAGATGCTCGATGAGCGCCTGCCGGCCCTTGCCGACAACCTGCAACAGACATCGCAGAGCACACGCGCGACACTCGATGCCGCCCATGACATGATCACAGCCGTCCAGCCGCAATTGCTGCGCACCCTGGCCAGCGTGGACCGGCTGGCCACGACCGGGTCCGATCAATTGACGGCGCGCGGGCAGGAATTGCGTCTGCTGCTGCAAAACAGCCGCGAAACCATGGTGACCGCCAACAAGACGCTGTCGAACCTGCAAGGCATGACCTCACCCCGCTCGATTGATCGCGCCAATCTGGATGCCAGCTTGCGCGATATTGCCTCGGCGGCTGCAGCGTTGCGCGGCTTTGCCAATGATGTGGAGCGCAACCCGCAACTTCTGCTGACAGGACGCCGCCAATGAAAACGCGCCAGCTTATTCCGGCCATCGCTCTGGGCCTGCTGACGGGCTGTGCCTCGGCGCCCGTACAGTTCTATACAATTGCCCCGGATCCGGGCACGGCCTTACCGGCAGGCACAGGAACGGCGGTGGTCTATGTTCCGCGTATCGTCATGCCGGACTATCTGGATACACAAGACATCCTGGTCCGTGATGGCAGCCGATTGATACGCAGCAGCAACGGACGCTGGGCCAGCCGCCTGTCGCAATCAGCGACCGATCTGATCGTGGCACGCCTTTCGCAGGACTGGCCGCAACGCACGGTCACGGCCCACTCACCGCTGGAAACCCCGGAGTCACGCCTGAGCATCACAATTGAACGTATGGATCTGACCAGGCAGGGTCAGGCTATTCTGCTCGCCTCATGGACTGATCTGCCCGGCGACGAGTCCCGCCCTGCGCGTCAGGGCCGTGCCAGTCTGACCGTGCAGGGCAGTGTGGCCGATGATGCGGCCAAGGCAGCCCTGCTGCAGAAACTGTTCGAGCAATTGGCTGACCGCATCGCCAGCCCCTCGCCACCGCGCTGAGGCCATTAGTACTGAACCGGCCCTCTGGTAAAATACCCCCAGCGCGGACACCATTGACGGCTCAAGGAGCCTTATCGGGTTGGTGTCGTGCCGCTACTCCAGGGGCCTGACCATGATTCGTCGAGGTTTGATCTGGTCCCTGAGCAGCCAGTGTCAGCCTATCAGGAGAGATCCTATCTGGCGTCTGTCGAACCAAAGCCCGGACAGGCAGTGCGGACGAGACAGCGTCACGCATAAACAGCAACTTACGGCTCACCCCAGTTGCATAAAGCATGTGGGCGCAGGGACTGAAATTCGAGAGCCTGTCGCCAGTCAGACCGTACGTTCCCACCCCGGCTCAATCGAGATCGGCTATGCCTGCGTATTTTACAGCGTCAGAAGTACCTTCATGGCCTCTTTGCGATTTGACGCCAGATCAAATGCCTCTCTCGCCTTATCGAGCGCAAAACGATGGGTCACGAGGGCAGAGAGATCGGCCTTGCCGCTATCGATCAACTCAACGGCGAGGGCAAATTCCTCGCGGAACCGGAATGACCCGACCCAGTTCAATTCACCCGCCACGACCCGACTTTGCGGCAGGGTCACATCGTCGCCGAGACCAAGCTGCACAATGGTTCCGCAAGGGCTCATCAGATCGATCCCGCTCCTGAGTGCCTGCTCATTGCCTGAACACTCGATCATCACATCGACCTGCCCCTTGAGGGCCGCAAGCGCATCAGGATTGTCGCGTCCGTTGATGACCTCGTCCGCCCCTGCTTCGCGCGCAATCACAAGCGGCTCAGGCAGGACATCCGTGACGACCACCCGCCGCGCACCATTCAGCCGCGCAGCGATCGCAACAAGCGTTCCGATTGGGCCGGCCCCGGTGACGAGAACCTTTTTGCCGAGCAATGCCCCTGCCCGATTTACGGCATGAAGCGCGACCGCGAAGGGTTCGGCCAAGGCAAGATCAGCGGGTGATTTCTCAAAACCCCTGACGCATTGCACGGCCTTGCAAACCAGTTCCTGCCGGAAGGCACCGTCCACATGCGGGTTGCGCATGGCGCTGCCGTAAAAGCGCATATCAGTGCAGTGGTTGGACAGCCCCGACAGACACATGGCGCAGTGACCGCAGGCCAGTCCCGGATTGACGGCCACAACATCGCCAATCGCGAGCCCCTGCACGTCCGGAGCTTTTTGCGCAATGCGCCCGGCAACTTCGTGTCCAAGCACCATCTTGTGGCGGATGCGCACCGCGCCAAAACCACCATGATGATAATAATGCAGGTCTGAGCCGCAAATGCCCCCTGCTTCAACACGCACCATGACTTCGCCTGCCCCAAGGGGGGGCGTCTCAAAGGCTTCAAGACGCAGGTCACGGGGTGCGTGAATGACGAGAGCTTGATTCATCGGTCAGGACGGCCTTTCGCAACGGGTGAAGTGAGAAAGGCAGTGATGCGCCACTTGTTCCGGTCGCGTTCGCTCAATTAGCCGTGTTTCCGTCTCGACGACGATCGGCTGACTTTAGAAAAGTGGTCATCAGGCCGGCGAATTCGCCCCCCTCTCCCATAGGTAAGAGACTGTCACATTTATGAGACAGACTGACCGATGGTAAGAGTCGACCCGGCTCGTCCTTTTCACTTCATTCCGAGACGACTCTCGGACGCCTCGCCGGAATGAAAGGACGATCAGTTGCAGGTATGCAGGACCGATTTTGCGCTCGTCACCTGATAGGAGGTGGCCGTCGGATCATTGGCGCAGGCCGCATGATCGATCCCGTTACAGGAAGTGAGAGCGAGTGCGCCCACCAGAAATGCCATCAATTTGCCCATGCTCGGTCCATCCTTTGTTACAGGTCATCAACGCACCAGCCTGCACAGAGTGTCAATCGGGGTCAGTCGAGATCCGCATCACGCCTTGGGGATGGCTGGACTGACGCGATAAAAGAACGCGCAGACCCACGCCCGCAACACCCTCAACGGGCGAACGCCCCTGCAAGAACCGACGACGGCACGAGGGCTGAACAGCTCAGCCTGCCCCCCGAGCCGAAACCGGGCGCCCCTGTGATGCCAGGCGATGAGAGCGGCAAGCCGCGCAAGCTGCGCATGGCGAGAAAGGCGAAGCACTCCGCCTCGACCATATCGCCATTCCACCCCAATGCTTCCACCGGCGCGACCGTGCCCGGCAAATTCTGGCCGAGCGCCTGCATGATCGACGGATTGTGACGCCCTCCCCCGCACACAAACCAGCCACGCGGCACCTCTGGCAGGACGCTTTGGGCAATACTGCGCACCGTGAATGCCACAAGGGTCGCGGCGCCATCCTCTGCCCCCAGGCCCGACACGCGCTCCAGCGCCATCGCAAAAGCCTGCCGATCCAGCGATTTGGGCAGGGGCCGTGCGAAAAAAGGATCGGCCATCAGACTGGCCAGAATAGCCTGATCGACCTGCCCCGCACGCGCCAGAGCGCCATCCCGGTCGCACGCCACGCCTGTATGGCGCAGGGCCCAGTCATCGAGCAGCGCGTTCCCCGGGCCAGTGTCGCCTGCCAGTATGGTCCCATCCGCCCCGACGAAGGTGACATTGGCCACGCCGCCGATATTGAGGATCGCCACGGGCCCCTGCATATCGCCCAGACAGGCCGCATGATACCAAGGTGCCAAAGGGGCGCCCTGCCCGCCTGCCGCGACATCGGCCGAACGAAAATCATGGATGACCGGCAGCCCGGTCAGATGGGATAGACGAGAGGCATCACCCATCTGCCATGTCCGCCCCCGTTCCGGCGCGTGATAGAGTGTCTGGCCATGAAACCCGACAAGATCGGCCGTGCCTTCCTGCTCCAGCACCTGCTGCACGGCCCGCACATGGGCATCGGTCAACTCACGCTCGACCGCCCTGAATTCTTCCGGCAGGGCGTCGAGCGTCTCACCGGCAAAGGCGGCTGCCTGGCCGAACAGGGCATAAACACGCTCACGCAACGAGGCCTCATAAGGCAAACTGAGCGCAGCGCCGCGATACCGTACGCTCACGCCATCCGTCTCGATCAGGGCAGCATCCACCCCATCGAGCGATGTACCGCTCATCAGCCCGATCACGCGCAGAAATCTGCCCGCGCCTTCAGATCTGCCGTCATGCCCCGTTGGGGGCCCGTCATCCTGTCGGGACGGGATCATGAATCGGTCTCTGTCTCGCGGCCCAGTATCGCATGCAGATCACCCCCATGCGTCCTCAGGGCGAGTTCGGCCTCCTCGAGCGTCATGCCGTGACGGAGCAGCACAGCACGTTTGACATTGCCATCAGCCTGTTTCAGCGCATTCCCGATCTCCGCGTCGGTTCCCCCGGCAATGCGGCGCACCATGCCGATCGCACGCCGCGCCAGCTTGGCGTTGGTGACACGCATATCCACCATCAGCCCCTGATAGACATGCCCGAGACGGATCATGAGCGTGGTCGAGAGCAGGTTGAGCGCTGCTTTCTGCGCCGTCCCTGCCTTGAGCCGTGTCGAGCCCGCAACCGCTTCGGCGCCTGTTGGCAGTGCAATGCCAAGCTCGGCCTCACGCAGCAGGCGACCCTCTGCCACGCAGCTTATGCCAATGGTAAGCGCGCCCTTGCTGCGCGCGAAACCGAGCGCCGCGCAACTGTAAGGCGTGTTGCCGCTCGCCGCGATGCCAAACACCACGTCATCGGGACCCACATGGTTGGCGTCCATCTCAGCACAGGCCGCCTTCTCATCATCTTCGGCACCCTCGGCAGCCTGCGATACGGCGGCACTGCCTCCTGCCAGCAGCATCACCAGCTTCTCCGGCGGCCAACCATAGGTGGGAGTCAGTTCCACCCCGTCCTGCATACCTACCCGGCCCGCCGTGCCGGCACCGACATAAAAGAGCCTTCCTCCCCGCCGCAAACGCGGCAGGGCCGCCTCGACGACTGCTTCAAGCGATGGAACAGCCGCCCGGACAAGCGCCGTGGCCGCCATCTGCGCTTCAGCCAGCGCATCGAGGATCGTTGCCGTCGGCCAAAGCTCGATCGTGGCGTAGCGCGGGTCCTGCTGCTCCGTCTGGAGTTTCTCCACAGCGTGCTTCTGCGGAAGGATATCTGACGGTGTTTCAGTCACGTTGGGGCTCCTGACTGGCAGCTTCTGGGCGAGCGGCGCGCTGTCCCGCCAAAGCGCGATACAGCCCCGCGGCGCCAAGGTGAAACAGGATGCCCAGTGGCACAAGCCATGAAAAGGCAATCGCGATACCACGCAACTGACCAACGATCAGTACCAGCGCCATACCCGCAAGGGATGCGACATACCCCACCATGACCGCCCGTGCCCCGAGGCGGGGCAGAAACAGCGCGCAGAGAAACGCCCCCAATGTCGGCCCATAGGACCACCCGGCGATGGTAAGCCCCAGAACAACCGCCGATTTGCTTCCCATCGTGAACAGGGCGGCCCCGACAAGCAGCACAGCCCCCCATAAAAGGGTCATGAAGCGTGGCACAGAGAGCGGGCCAGGCCGATAGCCGATATGCTGCATCGCCTGTTCGATCCACCGACGGGGCCTCGGACCGAAATCAGTCAGGCTTGCCCCGGCCATCGCGTTGAGCGTGGAAGAGAGCGACCCCATCGTGGCGCTCAGCACCCCGGCAATGAGCAGACCGGCAATCCCGGCGGGCAAGGCCTCAATCATGAAATGAGGAAAAAGCGCGTCGGAAGACATCATATGATCCGCAGCAAGGCTGCGTCCTGCACGGGCAACCCAGAGCTGAACCCCCAGAAGGGAGAGAAGCCCGAACAGGGCCGCCACCACAACAGCGCTGCCAATCAGGGCCATGCGGGCTTCCCGCAATGAACGCGCTGCCAGAATACGCTGCACCATGAGCTGGTCTGTGCCGTGAGAAGCAATGGAGAGCACAGCCCCACCAAAAAGGGAGGCGGCGAGGGTGAAGGGATCACCCAGCCAGTTCTGTGCGGTCAGGGGATGAAAGACTGCGAGCTTGCCCGACTGAACGGCCATGGACCAGCCCTGCCCTGCTGCACCAGATCCCGGCGCGCCATGCCCCGCCATGCCGAGCCGGACATACACCACGCAGAACACTGCCCCGAAACCGTAAATGCCAAGCTGGATGGCGTCTGACCACACAACCGCACGAAGACCGCCGAGAATTGTGTAGAACAACGTGAAAACCAGAATAGCGGACAGGACGCTCCAGCGGCCCATAGGCAGCCCGCTTTGCGTGAACAGCCAGACGATGGGCAATGCGCCGGCAAGCAGGCGGATACTCTCGGCCATGAAACGCGTGACCAGAAATGCACCGGACGCCAGACGCTGCATGGGGGGCCCGTAACGCGCGCCCAGCACGGTATAGGCGCTCGTCATCGAGCCCTCGACATAGCGCGGCAGAAACCACAGGGCGACCAGGCCACGCCCGATGAAATATCCCCCGGCGATACCGAGGAAAACCATCCCCTGCGTATAGCCGATACCCGGGATACTGATGAATGTCAGGGTCGATGTCTCGGTCGCCACAAGGGAGAGACACAGGGCCCACCACGGCAGGTCATGATGCGCAGAGAGGAAATCCCGCGACGACCCTGCAGAGCGGCGACTGACACGCCAGACCAGGAAACAAAGCCCCGCGAAATAGAGCAGAATGACAAGACGATCGAGCGGATGCATGGCGTCGGACCCGGCAGAAAGGCGAATAAGTGCCCATGATGGCGAAGAACACCATCATGGCAAGCACGCGGCCTGAGCTTTTCGCCAGTTCAGCCTGTCCGGCCCTGCATCCCGTGGCCCGGGGCGGGTTATTTCTCGATACGGTGGATCATGTCATCGAGCTTGTCCGTCTCGATGGTTCGATTCCGGAACGAGTCGCTTTGCGGGTTGGTAATCTCGATGGTCGGTTTTTCCTCCGCGCTGAGCGTTGCATGACGGGCGGCAAATTCCAGCACATGCCCGCTTATCTGGCGTTCATCGTCGAGAAAATGGAAGTGAAAGCCGGGAACCGAAATGCGACCAAACAGGGCGGGCGTCCAGAAACCGATCAATCGGCCCCTTATCCCCTCGAACCTGTCGATTTTCTGGCTCGCGGCAACAGCTTCAACATCGCGATGCTGATCGTTCTCGCCTGCAGCGCGATGGGGGCGGCGAAGCACGAGATGGTCGAACAGCCCCGTCACGCTGACCGCCATGAAGATATTATCGGGCGCGATCAGGGTGCAAAGCCTGTCATAAACCGTCTCGTGGGTGATGTTCTCGACCTCGACCTGAAACTGAGGCTGAAACGCCGTGATCTGCACGAAAGGGACCGCGTCGTGCTGCGGCAACTCGTGCAAGGGCTCGCCCGCCGTTGCTTCATAAACACGCCCTTCGCAGATCGTGAGTTCGCCATTGAGCCCGGCAGAACAACCGAGACCGAACCCGGTTTCGTGGCAGGCGCATAGCGATGCGATTTTCTGCTCAGCCTGCAGATGTCCGGCCATCAGGGCCCCGATGGTCGAAAACTGGGTAATACGGCTCACGACGGTTACTCTCCTTCCATTCTTCAACGCCACTGCGCAGCGTCATCCTGTCAGGTCTAACGCATCAATCAGGGAATGGTCTGAACCGAGAGGGGGAACGGGTTGAACACCGACCAGCCGGTTCGCTGCACCAGACGCTCAAGCGCGAGCGTTCCGAGCAGGGAATTTCCCTGGCTGTTCAGCCCCGGCGACCACACGGCAACCGAAGCCAGCCCGGGCGCAATGGCCAGAATACCGCCGCCCACGCCGGATTTGCCCGGCAGCCCCACCCGGATGGCAAAGGCACCAGACCCGTCATAATGCCCGCACATCATCATAAGGGCCATGGTGGTACGGGCATCGGGCACAGAGGTGATCATCCGCCCCGAACGCAGATCCACCCCGCCCGTCATGAGGTAACAACCGATTTCAGCCAGTTGACGACACGACATGGTAAGCGCGCATTGGTGGAAATACAGATCGAGCGTGTCCTCGATCGGATTTCTGATATTGCCGAAAGTACGCATGTAATTGGCGAGGGCGGCATTGCGAAACCCCGTATCGCGCTCCTGGCGGGCCATGTTCTCATCGATATGCAGCCCCTGTGGCGCGCCGGACTGCGAAAGCGCAAAATCGAGCAACGCCTGACGCGCACCCAGACGACCCAGCCGGGAGACCAGAATATCGGAAATGACGATGGCCCCGGCATTGATGAACGGATTGCGGGGAATACCGTGCTCGCTCTCCAGCTGGACGATCGAGTTGAAGGCACTTCCCGACGGCTCCTGACGCACGCGGCTCCAGAGCTCGCTTCCCTCCAGCGTGAGGGCGAGGGTCAGGCCGAATACCTTGGAGAGACTCTGGATCGAGAAGGCTTCATCCGCATCGCCGGCCACATGAGCGGTGCCCCCTGCGTCAATGACCGCAATACCGAATTTGGCAGGATCGACGCAGGCAAGCGGCGGGATGTAATCTGCCACATGGCCACGCTCGGTAATCATCTGCATGTCACGCGCGATTTCGGCAACGATGCTGTCGAGATCGGCCATATCCTGTCCTTCCTGCCTTTTCCTGTTCCGTCGTGGGGCCCGCCTTCGTCACGAAACATCGGCCCTTCATCACCCGGTCCAAACAGCCGGCTGAGGCCAGAGACATGACATGCACGAGGGCGGCGCACAATGCCGGATCAGGCGGGCCGCGGTCAGGCACCGTGACGTGATCACAGGACGGCTATGGCCCTATGACACCGCCTCTTTTCTGACTGTGCCATATCGGCGCCACGGTTGAGCTTGCCCGCCTAATCTGCGATGAGAAACCCATGAATGGCGGCAAGACACGATCGGGTAAGGATGCAGGCGGAAAGGCGGATGTAAAGCCGGGCGAGAAGGCGTTTGCCTTGCCGGGTCTGCCTGATAGCGGCGCAGGTGACATGACCCTGCCCGATATCGACACGCAGTCCGAAGGCTTTCGTCTCAATCGGGCGGCGCGGCGCAATGCCCTGATAGAAGACTATGTGGAACTCATTGCCGATCTTCTGGCTGAGGGCCATGAGGCGCGGCAGGTGGATATCGCAACCCGCCTGGGGGTTTCACAGCCAACAGTCGCCAAGATGCTCACCCGCCTTGCCAATGAGGGCTACGTGCATCGCCGCCCCTATCGCGGCGTGTTCCTGACCGAGATGGGGCAGGATGTCGCCAATCAGGCCAAGAACCGTCATCAGATCGTCGAGAATTTCCTCCGCGCTCTGGGTATCAGCGAAGAGACGGTGCGGGTCGATGCAGAGGGGATCGAGCATTATGTCAGTGACGAGACCCTGGCCGCTTTCCACAAGGCGCTTGAAGCAGGCCTGACCGCTTTCATGACGCCATCCCCCCGGTCCTGACCTCGCTTTCTGGCAACCCTGCAACGGGAACGCGGTAGCGCCAGCGCTCCAGCCATCTCATGCCTGTCTTCACCGCCCGCAGCAGCCTTGCGCGGCAGATCGACTGAACGAACACCCTCCCCTTCGGCAGTCCACGCGTTGCTCGCAGGACAGCCCGCCCTGACACGGTAGACGAAGCGTGCATCTCGTTTGGGGTATGGACGGCTGACAACATCCTCTACCGGACGACATCTCTTCGCCCGCCGCGTATCCCTTCCTCCATTCTGCCTGTCTCCCCCCATGACGAGGCTGCGTGATCGGTCCAGACGTTGCCGCTCGCAGTCTCATCAGCCCGCGCGGAAATACCTGCTCAACTTCGCGCCATCAGGACCGTTAGCGTCCACAAAACTGTCCACTCGTGAATATAGTATATTGCATATTTCTAAGCCTTGGGTTTGAGTAACGCATCATGTCCTCTCTTCCACCTGCTCGCGGGACGCATCCCGACCCGGCTCCTCCCGGGCCCAAAGCCCGGCGGTTCGTCCGCGCATTGGGCAGTGAGGGACAAAGCCTGCCGGAAGTCTTCTCATCCGTGCGTCTTGCGCCGGAAGGGTCGGGCTGGATAAGGCGTTTCCTCTCCTTCGTCGGTCCGGGCTACATGGTGGCTGTGGGCTATATGGACCCCGGCAACTGGGCGACCGATCTGCAAGGTGGCGCGCAGTTTGGCTACACGCTGCTTTCGGTCATCATGATCTCCAACCTGATGGCCATTCTCCTTCAGGCCCTTGCAGCGCGTCTGGGTATCGTCACCGGACGCGATCTGGCGCAGGCCTGCCGCGACCACTTTCCGCCCGCTCTGAACCTCGTGCTCTGGCTCACCTGCGAGCTTGCGATCATTGCCTGTGATCTGGCCGAGGTGATCGGCACGGCCGTGGCCCTGCAACTCCTGTTCCATATCCCGCTACTGGCAGGCGCGCTGATTTCGGCCTTTGACGCGCTGATCGTCCTGTTTCTGATGAATCGGGGCTTCCGCTATCTCGAAGCCTTCATTATCGCGCTTCTGAGCATCATCGCCCTGTGTTTTACGGCACAGATCGTGGCGGCAGCCCCCCCTGTGGCAGAAGTGCTGGCCGGTTTCATCCCACGGGCTGAAATCGTCACGCATCCCGCCATGCTCTATATCGCGATCGGCATCATCGGCGCGACGGTCATGCCCCATAATCTCTATCTGCACTCATCCATCGTGCAGACACGTGACTACCCGCGTACCGAGACCGGGCGGCGTGAGGCCCTGCGATGGGCGACACTCGACAGCAGCGTGGCGCTCATGCTGGCGCTCTTCATCAACGCCGCCATCCTGATTGTTTCGGCCGCCGCTTTTCACAATACCGGCCATCAGGACGTAGCGGAAATCGAGGACGCCTATCGCCTGCTTTCGCCCATTCTGGGCATGGGCATGGCCTCAACCCTGTTTGCGGTCGCGCTTCTCGCTGCAGGCACGAACTCGACAGTTACCGGCACACTCGCCGGGCAGATCGTGATGGAGGGGTTTCTTCATCTTGGCCTGCCCCATTGGGCCCGACGCCTCGTCACACGTGGCCTCGCCATTCTGCCCGTCGTGGTGGTCACGGCGCTCTACGGCAATCATGGCGTGGGCACGTTGCTGATTTTCAGCCAGGTCGTCCTGTCGCTCCAGCTACCCTTTGCGGTCATCCCACTCGTGATGTTCGTTTCTGACAAGCGCAAGATGGGTCAATTCACGATTGGCACACCCATGAAGCTGCTCTCCTGGGGCGTCGCTGGCGTGATCCTGCTGCTCAACTTCAAGCTGCTCTACGATACGCTTATGAGCTGATCCCCGCACTTTTCGCCGCGTCATGGCTCAGCCTGCAACACGGCGGGCCATAATGCCTCGGCAATCCCGCATCTTACCGCTTCCTTTCATCTTCTGGCCCCTCAATCCTGCTCAGGACCCTTTCATGTCTCGTCTCGAATTCGAAATTAGCAAATGCTATAATACTGAGTATATGAAATTCAGTAGAGCACTCACTCATAATTCCAGCTTCTGCTGCCGCCCTGCGCTCTGGGTTGGCCTGCCGACGGCCCTCCTTCTTATGGCGGGTACAACCCTTGCCGATCCCGTGCGAAAATCCCCATTGGCATCACCGCCGGAGCCACCTGCGCATCGGGATCGCCCGGCACCGTCTGCCACACATACAGGCCGCCAATCTGTTGCGAGGTCAAAGGACAGGGCAAAGCCGTCGAAAGCAGGCAGCGAGCCTGCCGTGGCAAGTGCCGCCCCTCCCCCGCATCGGGAGGAAATTACTGTCACAGCCCATATGGATCAGGCCCGTGGCCGTCTCGCACCGGGGTTGGGGGCGGTTTCCTATGGCATCGACCAACGGCAGATACAGGTCACACCGGGAGGTGAAAACGCCGCATTCAGCCAGATCCTGCTCCGGCTCCCCGGTGTCGTGATGGACAGCTATGGCGAGGTGCATGTGCGTGGCGAGCATGGCGGCCTCACCTATCGTGTGAACGGCGTCCTGTTGCCTGAGGGGCTGAACGGCTTCGGGCAGGAACTCGATAGTCGTATCATCCAGTCGGTGGACCTGCTGACAGGCACGCTCCCCGCCCAGTTCGGTTTTCGCACATCGGGCGTCATCGACGTCAAGACCAAGAGTGGCGCAACGCTGAGGGAAAACCAGGTCTCACTCTATGGCGGGAGCTACAACACGTTCATTCCGTCACTGCAACTGGGAGGATCGAAGGGCCGGTGGGACTACTTCGTGACGGCCTCCTACAACCGGAACGACATCGGCATTGAAAACCCGACGAACAGCTTTCGCGCCACGCATGACACGACCCAGCAGGGCAAGGCCTTCGGTTATGCCGCCTATCAGATTGACGATGAAAGCCGGCTGAGTTTCCTGACCAGCGCCTCCTACGCCGATTTCGAGCTGCCCAACACAACCGCCCTGCCCATACTTTATCAGTCCTCCACCATTGCACCCGGTGATCCGGACATCCAGTCGCGTCTGTTGCGCGACGGCCAAAGCGAGCAGAACTACTATGCTGTGATGTCCTATCAGCGCAGCACAGAGAATTTGAACCTGCAGATCTCGCCCTATTTCCGCTACGGACGCATCGGCTATCGCAATGACCCGAACAGGGATCTCGCTTTTTCAGGCATATCGCAGCACGAGGTGAATGATTTCACCACGGGCGGTCTGCAAATCGACAATTCCTACGATATTGCCCCCCATCACGTGCTGCGCTTCGGCCTGCTCGCGCAATATACGGCCGAAAAGCTCGATACCGACACGCTGGCCTTTCCTGTTGATGAGACCGGTGCCCAAAGCACGATCGACCCGAGGCGCATCATCGATCATAGCGGAAACTGGGCCGTCGAGGCCGGGGCCTATATCCAGGATGAATTCCACATCACACCGCGCCTGACGTTCAATTACGGGCTGCGCTATGACCGCTTTGCCTCGTCCTTCCATAGTGAGGGACAGGTCAGCCCGCGCGCCAATATGGTCTGGAAAGCCAGCCCGTCGACCACGGTACATTTCGGCTATTCCCGTTACTTCGCGCCGCCCTCGCCGCAATACATATCGGATGCGACGCTTCAGAAATTCGCGGGCACGACCAATGCGCCCGATACGATGCTCAACACACCCACACGGGTTGAGAAATCCCATTACGTCGATGTCGGTATTCTCCAGCATGTCACGCGCGACTATCAGATCACGATCGATGCGTTTGGCAAATGGGCGCATGACCAGGGCGATCTGGGGCAGTTCGGGCGCGCGGTCATTCTTGCACCGTTCAGTTATCGCCGCGGCCGCGTTTACGGGGCGGAAATCGGCAACTCATGGCGTCACGGAGGCTGGTCGGTCTATGGCAATTTCTCCTTCGTCAAGACCTGGGCGAAGGACATCAACTCAGCGCAATACCAGTTCGAGGCAGCAGAACTGGCCTATATCCAGCGCCACGGCATACAGCTCGATCATCAGGGGGAGTTCACCTCCTCAGCCGGGGTCTCCTATGCCAACAAGCATGATATGGCCTATCTCGATTTCCTGTATGGCTACGGCCTGCGCAGCGGCTTTGCCAATCTTGAGAAGCAGCCAGCCTATGCCATTTTCAACATTGGCTACGCCCATACCTTCACGAAGGTGCCGGTTGGGCATTCCCTCAAGGTCAGGGCCGATGTGGTCAATCTGTTCGACCATCGTTACCAGCTGCGCGACGGCAGCGGCGTGGGCGTCACCCAGGCCCAGTACGGCCAGCGGCGGGGCATGTTCTTCTCGGTGGTCAGCAGTTTCTGAACTGGTCAGCAATGCCGGGGCTTCTGCGTGAGGGGTATTGTGCTTTCCCTCACGCAGAAATGAGACCGCGATTTCGACGCTGGCAAGGTTCATGCGTTTAAGATGAGGTTCTGCCCCCTCACCGGAGACCCGTCCATGTCCGAACGCAAGACCGTTTATCGCCCTTATCACCATCCTGCGGGTGGATGGGGTGCGGTCAAGGCAACGGCCAAGGCCCTGCTGGAGCAGAGCGTGGTGGGCAAGGGATCGCGGGCGCTTCTGGCCATGAACCAGCCGGGCGGTTTCAAATGTCCGAGTTGCGCCTTTCCGGACCCCACGCGGCACAAGAAGATCGAGTTCTGCGAAAACGGTGTGAAGGGTCTGGCGGTCGAGGCCACCAAGCGACGCGTCACACGGGAGTTTTTTGCGCAGTACAGCGTCAGCGATCTTGCCGCACAGAGCGATTACTGGCTTGAGGAACAGGGCCGCCTGACGGAGCCCATGCGCTATGATGCCCAGACGGATCACTATGTTCCGTGCAGCTGGCCCGAAGCCTTCGCCCTGATCGGGCAGCATCTGCGGGGACTTACCTCGCCACATCAGGCCGAATTCTACACCTCGGGACGAACCTCGAACGAGGCAGCATTTCTCTATTCCGTCTTTGTGCGGGCCTATGGCACGAACAATTTCCCCGACTGCTCCAACATGTGCCATGAGCCGACAAGTCGCGGCCTTCCGGGTGCCATTGGCATTGGCAAGGGCACAGTGGTCATGGATGATTTCGACCATGCCGAGGCCATTTTCATTGTCGGGCAGAATACCGGCACCAATTCACCGCGCATGATGGGGCTTCTGGCCCATGCCCGCAAACGCAACGTGCCGATCGTTGTGGTCAATCCCATGCCGGAGCGATCGCTCATACGCTTCACTGAACCACAGGATGCCGTGCAGATGGCAACCGGGGGATCGACAGCGATTGCGACCGAATTTGTTCATATCCGGATCGGCGGCGATCTCGCTTTCTTCAAGGGCATGATGAAGGCATTGTTCGAGCGGGATCAGGCAGGCGAAAGCGTGCTGGATCATGACTTCATCACCACCCACACTGAAGGTTTTGCGGCCCTGCGCCAGGAGGTGATGCAGCAGGACTGGGCGGAAATCGAGCGTATTGCTGGTATCGACAAGGCCCAGATCGAGCGCGCAGCCGACATCTATGCCCGGTCGAATGCCACGATCATCTGCTTTGGCATGGGCATTACCCAGCACCAGCAGGGTGCCCGCATGATCCAGCAGATTGCGGCCTTTCTCATGCTGCGGGGTAACTTTGGCAAGAAGGGCGCAGGAATTGCGCCGATCAGGGGCCATTCCAACGTTCAGGGCGATCGCACCGTCGGCATCGATGAAAAGCCAAGCCAGGTCTATCTCGACCGGCTGCGCGATGTCTTTGGTTTCGAGCCTCCGCGGGACCATGGCCATCATGCTGTTGATTCGGTCGAGGCAATGCTTGCCGGTACGGCCCGCGTCTTTATCGGCATGGGCGGCAATTTCGTGCATGCCATACCCGACACACCGCGCGCCTATGAGGCCATGCGCCGTCTGGACCTGACCGTGGGTATCGCGACCAAACTCAACAGAGGACATATCGTCCACGGGCGCGATGCGCTCATCCTGCCGGTCGTGGCCCGCTCGGAGATTGACCGTCAGGCGACCGGCGAGCAATTCGTGACGATCGAAGACGCCATGTCGAACGTCACCGCCTCGCGCGGCGTGCTCGAGCCCGCCAGCCCGGACCTGCTTTCGGAAGTCGCCATTGTCTGTGGCATGGCACAAGCCACTCTACCCGACAGCACCATCCCATGGGCATTGTTCCCGACTGATTACAGTCTGATCCGCGACAAAATTGCGGCGGTCTATCCCGACATCTATGCCGATTTCAACGCGCGCATACGCAACCCTCAAGGGTTTCATCTCGACATTCCGCCGCGTCGTCGCGCGTGGAAAACCCCGACCGGAAAGGCACAGTTCCTGCTCTTTCCGGGCCTCGCCGTCGATGATGCGGTCGATGATCCTGACATGCTGCGTCTTTCCACCATACGCTCTCATGACCAGTTCAACACGACCATCTACAGCATGAATGATCGCTATCGGGGCATCTACAACACCCGCATGGTCGTGTTCATGAATGATGAGGACATGGAAGAGCGCGGCATTACGCAGGAAATGGTTGTCAGCCTGGAAACGATCTCGACAGACGGCATCCATCGCCGCGTGAACGATCTCGTGGCGGTGGCCTATCCCATGCCGCGCGGCGCAATTGCGGGCTACTACCCCGAACTCAACCCCTTGCTGCCTCTCAACCATTTCGACGAGATCAGTGGCACACCCGCTGCCAAATCGATCCCGGTGCGTGTTTTCCTCGCGGAGGGGACATCATGACCACGAGACCGGATAGTCTTGCAGCGGCCCATGTGCTGCGCCACGCCATCGAAATTGGCCCCGAGGGCGATCAGGAGCGGATCGAGCTTGGCATTGCCGAAGAGATACCGCTCACCCTGATTTTCAATGAATTCCATGTTCATGCGGTCATGATGGTGACACCGCTTGATCTGCATGATTTCGTGCTCGGTTTCGTGCTTACCGAGAAGATCATTGCTGCGCCGAGCGATATGATCTCCTGCCATATCGAACGTCATGAGGAACAGCTCACGGCGCATATACGCATCACCGGTGCCGATTTCAGCCGATTGATCCGTCGGGGTCAGCGCCTGTTGACCGGGGGCAGTTCGTGCGGGCTTTGCGGCGTGACCTCGCTGGACGATATTGCCACCGCAACACCGAGCCTGCCTGCGCATAGTATCCCGGTGTCATCCATACGCGCGGCGCTCAATGCCCTGCCAGACCAGCAGGTCCTGAACCAGCAGGTTCATATGGTGCATGCTGCGGCCTGGGCCTCCCCCGATGGCATCATCCATTACGTGCGTGAGGATGTCGGGCGTCATAACGCGCTGGACAAGCTGATCGGCATACTAAGCCAGTCACCAAGGGATCCGGGACGAGGCTTTTGCCTGCTGACCAGCCGTTGCTCATACGAAATGGTTGAAAAAGCACTGACCCTGGGTATCTCGACACTGGTCGCGGTCTCCTCTCCAACCGATCGCGCCATCCAGATTGCCCGCAAGGCAGATATGACCCTGATCGGCAATGCGCGGCGGGATCGCTTCTCTGTATTCTGCGGCGGCCATCGCCTTGTCAGACCCGAAACTCTGGAAATGATGACCACATGACACCCAGCTCCTCACCAGCTTCACAGGAAATTTTCGGTTTCGAGCAGGATTTTGCAGGATCGTTACGTTGCATACCGATGTGCGTGCGAATGAAGCTCGATCTGACAGGTATCAAGCTAAGCCTGCGCCAATGGAGCCAGTTTCTTCCGGACGAACGTCGTGATTTACTGGAACGCGCCTGCGTCACGCCAGACGAGCAAAACCGCTATCACGCTCATCTTCTGTCCCTTATCGCGCAACGCTGTGACGCGCCACCCAAGCCCCTTCCGGCAAATGAGGATCATCTCTGGCGTGATAGCGCGGCGATTCCTGACTGTGTCCTTCAGCAGGCCGCTTCAGATGGAGTCTCTCCGCCGACACGCGAGGCATGGGGCTCGCTGACGTCGCTGCAACGCTTCGCCTTGGTCAAGCTTGCCCGCTCACGCCATGAAAACGAGAATTTCGTTCCGGCAATGCGTGAGTTCGGGCTGTTGACAACTGAGCCCGCTTAATCACGCGTCAAGAAGCGTTGTCAGAGCCAGCAGATCATCGGGCGTATTCACGTTGAAGAAAGGATCCGGCCCCTCATCATCAAAGGGGATGGGGGTCATGTTAATGCGTCGCGCAAAGTTCCAGACGGCCAGTTGACGGTGATCGCCGGATGCCACGCCCGCGCTCAGGTAGTCATCCAACAGGGGCAGAGACGATACGGGCCACAGCGCAACAAGAGGATGGATGCGACCTCGGCTCATGGCACAACAGGGCGGCGCTTCCAGCCGTCTGACGAGATCGTTCGGGACAAAAGCTGTATCCACTGGCACGGTCAATACGGCCGTCTCGCCAAGATCCTGTGCCCATTCAAGTGCCGCAAGCACACCGGAGAGAGGGCCTGCCTCGGTATGTCGATCCTGAAGCTGCGTCAGGTTGCGGCCATAGGCTGTTTCGCAATCGCGTCGTGTCGAGAGCGCAACCAGACCGGTCTGGGGCCGTAACCGGTTAAGGAGCTGATCGATCAGAGCCCCCCTCCCGGCTGGGATGAGCGCCTTGTCCCGATACCCCAGCCGACTGCCTTGTCCCCCTGCCAGAATGACAGCAGGGGTCATGGGCAGGACCTGCTCAGCGTGGACCGCCGGGGGAAACGGGTTGAATGGGTCCGGGAGGTACCGGGTGCGGGCGATAATGATGCCTGTGCGGGCGTACAGGGGGTGGCGGCGGCGGCGGTGGCTGCACCTGCACGGGCCTGAACGGCGGTGGCGCCTCTCCGCGGTTGTAATACGGCCCCTTGTAATTGTTGTTCAGCTGGGATGAATTCAGCTGCTCAATCATGTTGTTGCCAGTCCCGTCCGCATAGCGGTGGGGTGCCGGGCCTTGCTGCGCGAACGCAAGCGAGGGGGCAGCCAGAGAGAGCGCCGAAAGGGCTACCCCCAGAATACGCTTTGACCCGAAATGACGAATCATGGTGTCTTCCCTTTAGCGACGAGCCCGTCCGAGACCGGCATGCCGCGCTGCCAGACCTGAGAAATCAGGTCGATGTCAGATATGGTGCGGTCTGGCGCGCCGTCAATGACAAGGAAGTCAGCTCGTTTCCCGACAGCCAGCACGCCACGATCCTGCAGCCCCAGAAGAGCCGCTGCCTTCTGGGTCGCCAGATTGATAGCCTGCAACGGCGTAAGGCCTGACTGCACAAGCAGGACAAGCTCGCGATGCTCGGCGTAGCCGGGCAGGCGAAGCGGCGTCGCTCCTGAGTCGGTTCCAAACCCGATCTTTGCTCCAGCACGATACAGGGCAAGAACATTGCGTTCGTTCATTGCCAATGCTGCGCGCGCCGCGCTGACCGAAGGTTTCGCCAGACTATCCTTGCGCCATTGCTCATCGGCAATCCTGTCGCGAAGGGCCGGCGACATGGCATCATGTGCGACAGGCTGCCCCAGTGTCTCCGGATGCTCGGCAAAATAATAGGTCGACTCATCCAGCGACAATGTCGGGATATACCACGCTCCGGTGGATCTGATCTGGGTGATGAAGCCCTGATCGACCGGCTTGTCCCGCACACCATGCGCCAGAATATCGGCCCCATGTTGGAGGGCCGTTTTGGCGAGATCCAGATCGTGAATATGGACCGCCACGCGCAGATGGCGTCGGTGGGCCTCCTTGATGGCTGCATCCCAGACAGACGCGCCGAGCAGTGGCAAGGGCGGTTTGCCCGGGTTGGTCAGACGCAGATCATCGAGCCAGATCTTGACGAAATCCGTCCCCTCATCGGCCATCCGGTCCACAGCCTGTCGCGCCTGTTGCGGGGTGGACGGGCGGAAAATCTGGTCACGCCCCATGCCATCAATCATGGCTTCAGGCGGCATCCCGGCAGGTGCACCTATACCCTGATCGACACCGAAAAGATCAGCCCCCTCATTGGCCCCTTCATGCTGCTCGTGACGCAGCTGATCGAACAGGGGGGATTTGTTCAACCCGAGCGACGTCACGGTCAGGACCCCGTAGCGTATGTACTGGTTGAGCGCTGCCAGGATATTGGCGCGTGTGTAGTTGGCCGACGCTGCACTCATCCCGTCCACCAGCCCGACATGACTGTGGTCACTGATCAACGCGGGCATGATTGTCTTGCCCTGAAGGTCGATGATCCTGACGCCCGCGGGCGGTGTCGTGGCCAGGCCTATGATCTGACCATGATCGACCACCATTGCGAGATCGGTGCGTGCCGGCGCGCCTGTCCCATCGACAACACGGGCGTGGATCAGCGCAACCGGCTGGGCCTGGGCCGGTTCGCCGCTGGCAAACGACACACCAAGGGCAGCGATGAGGGAAACCGCTGGAACCGCGAGCCGACTGCGCCTGACCGGTGATAGCGGGACCTGACCGGAATATCGCATGAAAGCTCCTTTATCGCCCTCAGAGGCCCGCCACGCCGCGACAATCCGGGTGGCATACAGGCCATTTGAAGCCACCTCCCGAACGCGGCAGAGCGGCACAGGATCCATTGCCCGTGCAAACGATATCGCATCTGTGAAGCGTTGTTGGCTCTGCGAAAGAAACGGAGCGCCCGCGCATCAGTTAAACAGCGGTATGATGGTCGCCCGGAAACTCGAAAATGACGGGCATGACAGTAAAACAGGAGCGTTTCATGTCACTTACGCCGCAGGTCAAAGCGATTCTTGCCAATTACGAGTCAGATAATCCCGGCACCAAGGCCAATCTTGTCCGTCTGATGAACACGGGCGTTCTGGCTGGCACCGGCAAACTTGTCATTCTGCCCGTCGATCAGGGATTCGAACACGGACCCGCCCGCTCCTTTGCAGCAAACCCTCCGGCCTATGACCCGCATTATCATTTTTCGCTGGCGATCGAAGCCGGACTTAATGCTTTTGCAGCTCCCCTCGGGATGCTTGAGGCTGGTGCTTCGACCTTTGCCGGTCAGTTGCCGCTCATCCTCAAATGCAACAGCTCGAACTCGCTGGCCACCGAGAAGAACCAGGCCGTCACCGGCACGGTTGCCGATGCCCTGCGGCTGGGCTGCTCGGCCATCGGCTTCACCATCTATCCCGGCAGCGAATACTGCTTCGATCAGATGAACGAACTGCGTGAACTGGCCCAAGAGGCGAAGGCCGCTGGTCTTGTTGTCATCGTCTGGAGTTACCCACGCGGCCCGATGCTGGACAAGGCTGGCGAAACCGCCATCGATATCTGCGCCTATGCAGCGCATATGGCCGCTGAATGCGGGGCGCACATCATCAAGGTCAAACCTCCGACAGACGCGCTTTCCTTGCCGGCAGCCAAAAAGGTCTATCTCGATCAGAAGATCGACATCTCGACCATGGAGGCTCGTGTGCGCCACGTCGTACAGTCAACCTTCGCCGGGCGTCGCATCGTGATCTTCTCGGGCGGTGAACATGAGAGCACCGAGGCCCTGCTGGACACCATCCGCGGCATCCATGCGGGCGGCGGGTTTGGCTCGATCATCGGCCGCAACACATTCCAGCGCCCGCGTGAGGAGGCTCTTTCGCTTCTGTCGACCATCACGGGCATTTTCAAAAGCTGAAGGCCCCCTGACTGTGGCGGCGGCCTTTCGACAAGACCGTCTGAAAGGCCACCATCGCAGGATATCCTTCGTGGTTCCCGGCGCAGCTGCGGGAACCTTACCCTCAGCCCTGCCCCGCTGACTTGTACGCCTCGATTATTGTGTCAGGCGCACCATCCATCCTGATACGGCCTCCTTCCATCCAGATGATGCGCGTGCACCACTTTTCCAGGATGGGAAGGGAATGCGACGTAACGACGAGGATGCGAACGTATTCGATCAGGCGCGCAAGTCTGTCATGAGCCTTCTTCTGGAAATGACTATCCCCTGCCATGAACCATTCATCCATGAGCAGGATGTCTGGGCGCGGCGATGTGGCCAGACCAAAGCCCAGACGGACAATCATGCCTGAAGAATAATGTCTGACCGGCAAATCGAGAAAGGCACCCAGTTCCGCGAAAGCCTCGACATCCTTTTCCAGGGTCAGGGTTTCCTGCTTGTTCATGCCGAGTACACGGGCATACAGGCGGATATTCTCCCGCCCTGTCAGCTCGGGATTCATCCCGGCCTGCGGGCTCAGAAGCGCATGAACCTCACCTTGCACGTCAAACTGGCCGATCGAGGACTCATAGATTCCGGCGAGCGCCCTGAGCAGGGTCGACTTCCCTGCACCGTTATGGCCGATCAGGCCGACACGCTCGCCAGCCGTGATGGACAGCGAGATCGCATCAAGAGCCACGATGATTGTCGTATCGTCCTGGCTGACGATGCTGCCGCCCACGGCCTGGCGGCTCTGGATCTTCTGCCGAACGCCCTTGAAGAGACTTTTCTTGAACGATCGCGCACTGCCATGGAACATGGGATAGATAAGGGAGTAATCCCGCAGGGTAATGGAAGACATCGTTCTTACACCCAGAACGCAAGACGCTCACGCGTTCTGACGAATGTCAGAAAGCCGAGCAGGCACCATACAAGACTGACCCCGCAGGAGACAGCGACAACGCTCGGACTGGGGAGATGCCCCAGAATCGGACCGCGTACCATTTCAAGAAGATCGTAGAACGGGTTGAAAATCAGATATCGGCTGCGCGGACCCAGCTGGGTCGGCTGCCAGATGATCGGCGTGACATAGAACGCGATCTGCATGAAGGCCCCCACAACGGAGGTGATGTCGCGAAAACGTGCACAGAACGGCCCCAGAAGCAGACAGGCAGCATAACCGTTCAGCGTCCACAAGACGAGCCCGGGCAGCGCTGCGATACTGATCAGACCCGGCCATGCACCATAAAGGATAAAGACACCGATCGGCACGATGATGCTGTGAGCGAAAACGATCAGATTACGTACCAGCAGCCTGATGGCATGAAGCGTATAGGGCAGCTTCATGGCATGAATCGTTCCCTCCGCCTCAACGAAGCAGGTGCAGGATTCCATCAGCAGACTTGATAGACCGACCTGCCAGAGAGCGAGGGAAAGTGACAGGAAAGGCAGATAATCACGAAGCACCATTTGAAAGATGCGCGCATAGATCACCCCCATGGAGGCGACCATGATAAGGGCCGAGAGGGTGAGCCAGAACGGACCAAGCACCGAACCTCGATAACGCAGTCGAATATCGGTCCACCCGAGAGTAGCTGCCAGCCGCCACATGCGCAGCCCTGAAACTATATCTTCCAATGCGAGGGCATAACGACGCTGGCTCATGTCTCTCCGGGAATTGCTTACGGTCTCTTTATGGGACAGGCGCCTGAAAATACGCTTTGCGCTGGACAATTCGCGTAGCGGATCACACCCGTTTTCGCAACAGCGGCGCAACAGCCGGCGCCGAATCTTCCCAGGCCACGCGATAACACCATTTTTCGCTTTCTTTCTCTTATCGCACTCCGTAGTTTTGCCTCATTCCCGCCCCATATTACGGATCACACTCGGTTGCATCAGGTGAAATCCATCATGGCCCCTCCCCGTCACTCGACCATCCAGGCTGGCAAAGCTGAACCAGGCCGGTCCCGTCATGTGGGGATGCCACCGAGGAACATACTGGCAATCACGGGGATAGCCGTGCTTCTGAGCGCTTGCGCCAGCACAGCCCAGCGACCGCAAGTCCCTGTCGCCCAGGAAGCCGCGCATTACCGCGAGCGCGCCAAGTCCTATTATGCGCCGCCTGGACCGGCAGATGACCCATGGGGCCCTTACATCGAGGAAGCCTCACAGCGTTTCGACGTGCCTACGACATGGATTCGTTCTGTCATGATGCAGGAATCCGGCGGGCGGCTATATGACCGGAACGGCCAGTTCACGACATCTGCGCCAGGCGCGATGGGGCTCATGCAGCTCATGCCACCCACCTATGATGACATGCGCACGCAATATAGCCTGGGTGACGATGCGTATGACCCCCATGATAATATCATGGCAGGTACGGCCTATATCCGTCAGATGTATGACATCTATGGGTCTCCGGGCTTTCTGGCAGCCTATAATGACGGTCCAGGCAGCCTGGACTCCTATCTTCGCCGGGGACGCGCCCTCCCCCGTGAGACACGCCGCTATGTCGCTCATGTCGGCCCCCAGATTGCGGGGATCTGGCCACGCAACCGCTCTGCGGCCGATCTGCTTGTTGCCCAGCACGACCCCTCGGCCTCAACCATGGTCGCCCAGAATGACAGCGAGACCGCCTCCGTTCGTGCAGCCTGGCGTCGTCAGGCCCAGTCAGCGACTTACCAGGCCGACCAGCAGGATATGCAGGTGGCAGAAGCCCCTGCACCCAGTTCGGCTCGCGCTTCTGTCAGCTCTGCCTGGGCAGCGCGAGGCATCGTACAAACGCCCACGGCCGCTCCTGTCCAGATGGCAAGCCTGACAAGTTCGGCGTCGGAGTCTTCCACGGATTCCAGTCCTGACAATGTGGCCCAGGCCTGGGCGGGACGGGCACCCGTACAGCCCATTCCCGTTAGCCGCCATCTCTCCGCCGAGCCCGTTCTGGCGGTCATGACGCCCCGCTCCGTGCGACAATCTGCCGTCATGCACACGGCTCCGACCGTTACGCCCGGCAACTGGGCCATTCAGGTCGGTGCCTATAATTCTGCCGTGCAGGCCACACGCGCCGTAGCTCAGGCCCAGAATCACGCCGGAACTTCGCTCTCCGGTGCGCGTAGTCAGGTTTCCACGGTGCAGTCGGGCCGGGCGCATCTGTATCGGGCGCGCCTGGTCAATCTATCCCATGACAATGCCGTGGCCGCCTGCCGGAAAATGGGCCGCGACACACCCTGCGTCGTCGTCTCTCCGGGATCATCATTCTGACCCTGCTCCCTGTGGAGACATCATGAAACGCCGTTTTATCCCCGTTTCCGCCGCTCTCCTGTCACTCTCGATAGCGGCGGCGGTCCCTTCCGCACACGCTGCGTTGAAACAGGGGGGTGAAGCACCGGATTTCACGCTTCCCGCCACGCAGAATGGCCAGGAAACCAGCTATACGCTGCACGATGCTCTCAAGAACGGCCCTGTCGTGCTTTACTTCTACCCGGCCGCCTTTACCAAGGGTTGCACGGCCGAGGCGCATGGCTTTGCAGATGCCATGCCCCAGTTCAAGGCACTTGGAGCCAGTGTCATTGGCGTGTCGATGGACAACATCCACAAACTGGATGATTTCTCGGTCAGCCAGATCAAGGGTCAATTCCCTGTGGCTTCTGATACCGATGGCAAGGTCACGCGCCTGTATGATGCCAAGATGCCCATGCTCGATATTGCGCAGCGTATTACCTATGTGATCGCACCTGAAGGGCAGATCATTGAAACAATAAGCGCGGACTCCCCCGGCAACCATGTCAGCAAGGCTCTGGCTGCTCTGAAGATGTTCAAGTCCGACACCATGAAAAATCGCCATAAGTAAGGACCGGGCCGCCCATAACACAGGGCGGCCGATCATTCATGACCTTCTCAGCCAAGACCCACCATGTTGGCGCTTCGCGTCCCCTGCGCCTGCAGGGTGACGTGACCAGCACCGCCCTCTACGATGGCCCCGGTGACTGCTACCGCTACCGCCTGCACAGGGTATGGGCGCCGGAAAAGCCCAGCATCATGTGGCTTATGATGAACCCGTCTGTTGCCACCGAGTATGGCGATGACCGGACCGTTGCCAAATGCCAGCGCTACGCCCGCGAGTGGGGGTATGGCGCGATGTTTGTCGGCAACAGCTTCGGCTATCGCTGCACGGACCAGAAGCGTCTGCTTGAAGTCGACGATCCCGTGGGGCCAGGCAATGATGCGGCTTTGCTCGATATGGCGCGGCAGGCCGACAAGGTGATACTAGCCTATGGCTCACCCACCCACCCTTCATTACGGGCGCGCGGCAATCATGTTGCGCAGACCCTGCATGCCGCCGGGATCCCCCTGTTCGTTCTGAGGCTGAGCAAGGGAGGCCGACCCGAGCACCCCCTCTACCTTCCGTCTGCCCTGACACCGGTCCGGCTGGACGAAGCCTTCTTCAAGGCTCTGGATGGTCAGCCCGCCCCTTGACGGGAAGGGTCGGGCGATCCGGCAGGCAGGGTACCGCGGCACCCTGCACCGGTTTATAGCGAGAGACGATATCGGATCGCCTTACTTCTCGGTGATCTGATAGGTCAGCACGACATGGTTGTCGTGATTGGGCTGGGTGGCGACTGGCTGGATCTGCACGCCCAGATCATGCTTCTGATAGACCTTCTGGATAGCTTGTGTATCAGCGGTTGCGGCTTCTGCCGTCACAGTGGCACCAGGACGCAGCTTCGTCACAGCCTCAAGTTCGGCGGTCGGCACTTTCTTGTTGCCAACGAACTCGACCTTGTCGAGCACGAACGGCGCGGGGGCTGCGGCGGCCTGCGGTGCCTGTTCTTCGATCACCAGATAGAACTGCACCGTGTTTTTGACAAAGCGCTCCTTCTCGCTGAACTTGGCGCCCATGTTCTTGGCCTTGTAGAGATCCGCCACTTTCTGCACGCCTGCATCGAGCTGATCGCGCGTGACGGTATCACCCACATGATAGGGGAGCGCTGCCATGATTTCGTCAGTCGAGACGGCCTTGTTGCCCTCAACCTTGAGAATCTTGAGCGTCAGCGGTGCGTCGGCAGCCGGGGCACTGGCAGCCGATGCTGGTGAAACAAGCCCTGTGACGGGCAGGCAGGGCAGAGCTGCCGTACCGGCCATGAGAGCAAGACCGGCGAGAGCGAGACGGGAGTTCGGCTTCATGTTGTCGTCCTTCTGAACAGGGTCATTCTGAACGGCAGGATCATAGGCATCATGCGAAGCAATTGGCAAAACCCGCGCGTGCGGTGCCATTCTGCCTCTCATCGTTCAGGGATATCAGGATGTTGGAAACGGGCCTGAATCAGGTTGCCTTGTCAGCACTCGACCTCGCACGCGCCGGAGGCGGCGTGTCGAGAGCAAGGGGCGCTTGCGAGAAACGCCCGCTCTCAAGAGCAAAAGAACGGCACGTTTCGGCCTTGCACCCATAACCGGGTGACAAAGAAGCGCCTCTGCCGGGGAGTAGAAACGATACACTGCGGCAAAGCATCAAATGCTCCTGCCGTCCCCTGCGACCTGCAAAACAGGATCACAGCTGCGGGTCGAGGCGGCCCAGAGAGACCGCCCTGCCCGGGGAAGACTAGCCTTCCATTTCGGCAGGCATGGCGGGTCGGGCATCAGGATTGGCGTGCAGTCCTGTCGCCAGAACATGCTCACGATCCCAGCGCTTCGCCAGCGGCAAGAGGCATACGAGAACACCCGTCAGGATCAACCCTGCCACGAACAGATCGCGGAAGAGAGGCACATAGAGCGCCGCCGCAGCAGCACCCGTCGCCGGGGTGCCCGTGGCCGCCGCGAAATTGGCAACCAGACTGCCGGCGTACATGGCCACGCCCCATAGCAAATAGAGCGACCCCATCATGAAGCCACTGCTTTCGGGCAGGGTGTAGCGAGCGATAATCGCCAGCCCCAGCGCCATGGTCAGAAGCTCGGCAATCGAGATCAGACCGTAACCCAGAACCATGACCCAAGCCGAAACCAGAGGCTGGGCGTGAGAAGCGGCAATCCACCAGATGAGAAAGCCCAGCGTCACGAGGCCGAAGCCAAGCACCATCTTGTGCGCAAGGGACAGGTCGCGTCCCTGACGGGCCAGACGGTTATACAGCGCTGCCAGAACCGGGCTCGCCAGCATGATCCAGATCGGGTTGAGCGCCTGGAACTGGCCAGCGCTGAGATGCACCAGGGTGACGCCACCGATACGAAGATCACCATCGACAGCGCGCAGCGCAAACAGCGTGAGCGATGTCATCATCTGCTGATAGAAAATCAGATAGGCCATGCTCTCCAGACAGAGCAGGAAGGTCAGGCGCAAACCGGGTCGGGCTGCATTGCCCGAGCGCCAGTAGAGACGCCCCCACAGGAAGGCGATGGCCGCCGTGGCACACCAGACGCAGAGCCGCGCGATACCGGGGCTCGCGATGATGCCTGTCAGCACGAGCACGGCCAGCACAAACCCGCCAAACACCGTCAGAAACGGTTTGAGCTGGAAGGGCCCCTGATCCAGCGCTGAGCCAGCGTGATGGATCCAGCGGCGACGCCAGAAATAATAGGCCAGACCCACGACAAGCCCGCCCGAACAGGTCAGGAAGGCGCTTGCAGGTCCATAGCGATCCTGCAGCAGCGGGGTGATGAGCATTGAGACGGTCGAGCCCACATTGACCGACATGTAATAGATGGTGAACGCGGCATCGAGCGCGGCGTCGTCGCCTTCATAGATACGACGTACCAGATTGGCCGCATTGGGCTTGAACAGGCCATTCCCTGCCGAGATCAGGGCCATTGCGAAAAACAGCAATGAGCGATGCTGGTCAGCAAGCGCCAGCGCCGCATAACCGAAGACCAAGGCAAAGGCGCCCATCAGCATGGTGCGCCTCGGGCCAAGGATGCGATCGCCGGCAAAGCCACCAAGAACCGGGGTGATGTAGGTAAGACCAACAAAGGCGGCGATCATGACATTGGCTGCCACGTCGCTCAGCCCCAGACGCTGAACCAGATAGAGCGTCAGTACGGCCTGCATGCCGTAATAGCCAAAACGTTCCCAGAGTTCGATCGCGAAGACGACCGAGAAGGCCTGTCGTCGCGTCGGAAGCTCCGTGAGAGAGGATGCGCTCATGAGGGGGGGGTCCGGGTCAAGAAATCAGATCAGTGGACCCGAGATATCACACTCCCCCGTGATGGAAAGACTAAAGTCCGGCCCAGATCCCCGAGATCCTCATGCCGCCATAGCAGAGGACCACGAGCAATGCGGTGGAAAGAAGGGCAACAATCGCCCCCATCACTTCACGGGTGAAGATCAGCTTCCAGTCGAAAAAACCGGGCCTCGCCACCGTTATCAGGCCTCCTCAGCCTGCTGCGCGCGCTGTTCGGCAAAGAACGCCTCGAGCTTGGGATCGACGTCACCGATCCTGACCTGAAGCGTGACGTACAGGTTCCCTGCCTTGTGCTGGCCGTGCTCGGCGACACCACGGCCACCCAACCGCAGCACCGTACCGGTATCGGAATGAGGAGGCACCTTCATGGTCACCTGCCCCTTGGGCGTCGGGATCACGATCTTGCCGCCAAGAATGGCTGTTTCCAGATCAACCGGCACATTTGCCCTGAGATCGCGGCCATCGCGGGTATAGATCGTGCTTGGCGTCACCGAGATCGTAATGAGCGCATCACCGGCAGGGGCATTCTCTCCCATACCTGCACCACCCTTGCCACTCAGGCGCAGGGTCTGACCATCCTCGATTCCGGCAGGAATCTTGACCTCAACCGTTCCTGCCTCGGGCAAGGTCACACGGCTCGTCGTGCCCAGTACGGAATCCTCGAACGAGACTGTCAGCGTATAGGATCGGTCTGCCCCCCGGCGCGTCCGACGACGTCCGCCAAATGGCCCCCCACCAAAATCGGCGCCGGTGCCACCGCCGCTGAACATGTCCGAGAAAAAAGCCCCCAGATCTTCCTGATTGAACTGGTTACCGCCGCCATGGAAACCCTGGCCGCCACCAAAGCCACCGCCACCGAAGGGCCCTCTCTCATTCCCCTCGGCATCGATTTCGCCGCGATCGAAGCGCGCGCGCTTTTCCTTGTCGCCCAGAATGGCATAGGCGGCACCAACAGCCTTGAAGGCCTCCTCAGCCTTCTTGTTGTTCGGATTATGGTCCGGATGATGTTCCTTGGCGAGTTTGCGATAGGCGCTGCGGATCTCCTTATCCGTGGCGCTGCGCGTCAGGCCAAGCGCTGCATAAGGATCTTTCACGCCTGTATCTCCTTGCTTTTCGTGAATACTACAGAATTCATAAGTTGTATATTGTGACCATCATCCGCAATTCAAGTGAGCTAGCGCGAGAAGGCCTTTGCAAGGATACTTTGCTTTGCCGCATCAATTGGCAAGGCCGTATCGCGCATTGCCACACCCTGCCACCCTGCACCCATCGCCGTATACAGCGCCACGGAATCGTGCAGCCTGGCCGTACGGGCCACAGCCTCACGGTCCTGAGCCCCCAGCAAGGTGCGTTGCGTCGTCAGGACATTCAGGTAATCGGTCAGACCCGCGGCATAGAGCCGCCTCGCCCTGTCCGCTGCCAGACCACTATCGGTTGCTGCCTGATGCAGCTGGGCGACATAATGGTCGTTATGCAGCCATGACGTCATGGCGTCCTCAACCTCGCGGAAGGCATTGAGCACGGTCTTGCGATAGGTCAGACGGCTGGCCTCGGCCCGTGCGCGCACCTCGACCACCTGCGAGGTGAAACGCCCCCCGTGCATGACCGGCAGGGTTGCCAGCATCATGAACGACCAGCTCATCGCATTGACCTGAAACGCCTGATACATGGCGGAGGCATTCGGATTGAATGTCAGGGGAATCGAGAATTTGGGGTAGAGCTGTGCCACGGCCACGCCGATGCGAGCCGTCGCTTCGGCATAGCCGCGCTCGGCGGCACGAATATCGGGGCGATTGGCCACGACGATCGAGGGCAATGTGGCTGGAAAGCGCGGCATGACCGGCAGGGAGGCTGTCCCGTCGGGCAATGCCTCCAGTTCTGCCTTGAGATCGCCCGGCATATCACCCAGCAAGACGCTTACCCCGTGGCTCAGCGTGTCGATCTGGGCCTTGAGAGGTTCGAGCGAAGCCAGTTCGCTATCGAGCTCGCTCTGCGCCTGTGCGGTCTGAAGCGTGTTGCCTATGCCCTCCAGATAAAGACGCTTGGTCAGATCGACCTCGCTCTGGGCATTCTTGACGTTGGCCTGCGCGATCGAGAAACGCAGCTGCGCCCCCCGGAGCGAGATATAGGCGCGTACCAGATCCGAAAGCAGCGTCATCAGCGTGGCGCGTCGGTCCTCGATGCTGACATCGATGGCGCGCTCGCTGGCCTCGACCTCGCGCCTGATACGCCCGAACGCGTCGATTTCCCAACTGGCCTGGGCACCATAGGTCAGGACCGATGCCTCTGGCCGGTTCTGCGGATTGCCGGGCCTGATGGGCCAGTTGTCGATATTGATGGAATATCGGCTTGAGCCACCGCCTGCGTTGACATCGAGCTGCGGGTACCAGGCCGAGGCCGCCTCTTCACGCATGGCGCGACCGGCGATGATACGCTGGTCGGCAATGAGGAGGTCGTAATTACCCTTGATGGCCTGAGCCACAAGCCGGTTAAGCAGCGGATCGTTATACTGTCCCCACCACTCCTTCATCTCGGCCTCAGTGCGGGCGATTTCCTCTGCGGTGGCCGCGTGATCGGTCTCGACAAAGCCATCTGGCAGTTTCATGCGGTCGGGCTTGTAAGCGGGCCCGACCGTGCATCCGGCAAGAAGCGAGGCAGCAAAAGTGAGGGCGCAAAGCCTGCGGGGAAGAGACACCATGATCAGAGATGGTTCTGCAGCCAGGTGGTCAGACGGCCCCGTTGCCCTTGTGGCGGAGTGCCTACCGTGACCGTGCAGGTCATTCCGGCCGCCAGAATGACCTCGGGCGGCACGCGATCAAGATGGATACGCACGGGAATACGCTGCGCCAGACGGACCCAGGTGAAAATGGGATTCACATCCTGCAGTCCCAGCTTGTCTGGCGATCCGTTCTGATCGTTGATACCACGAGCGATGGAAACGACATGGGCCGGGATGATTTCGCGGTAGCCCATGAGCTTCACGCGGGCAACGTCACCCACATGCACGCCCCACATCTTCGTTTCCTCGAAATAGGCGTTGATCCAGAAGCTGTCAGCATCGATGACCGCCATGCGCGACTGCCCCTCATGCGCATAGTCACCCACGCGCAGATTGAGGTTGGTCACGTAGCCTTCAACCGGCGAGTAGACGATGGAGCGCTGGAGGTTCAGCCTCGCCACATCGAGCGTGGCACGCGCCGCATTGACCGCATCCTCCTGCGTCTCAACATTGGAGTTGTAGATTTCCTGCTCTTCGGCCGAGACGATACCGCTCAATCCCATGCGGCGCTTGGCATCGTTGCGGCGCAGCTTGAGATCTTCCTCGGCGCTCGCAAGATGGGCCTCCGCCTCCTTGATCGCGAGGCGGAACCGCACCGGGTCGATCACGAAAAGCGGGTCGCCACGATGAACAAAATCATTGTCGTGCACCGGCACACTGACCACCGTACCCGACACTTCAGGCGCCGCATCGACCACATACACGCGAACGCGCCCATCACGCGTCCACGGTGCGATCATGTAAGTCTCCCACAGCGTGTAGCCCAGAAGGATCGTCACCCCGAGCACTGCGAATGTCAGAAAGACCCGGATCAGTGTACGAGCGAGCAACACGGAGGCATTTCCTTGTAAGAGGCCAAGTTAGTCGGGGCGGGGAAGCAGGCAGCATGCATGGTAGAACGCCAGACACCACAGGCGACATGACCCATCATACGCCTCTGTGAGGCGGGCAGGGAGCCGCGCTGCCTCTCGACCTCACACATAGAGCACCATCAGGCAGAGCACGCAGACATAGAGCGCCACTTCGAACAGGGCGACATGCCAGAACCACTCGATAGCGCCTGTGCGCCAGAGGAGGAAGCGGATAAAAAGCGTGATGGGGATGGCGGCGAGGGAATAGACGGCAATGGGAGATATGAACACGCCGAAAAGATCAAATTCCGCGAGCATCAGTCTCCCTCCTCCTTCTGCTATCAACCTTGCGGGATCAGAAGGGAGAGAGCCAAGCCCGAGCGCATGAAACGCGGAATATCCCGCAATGCTATCGGGGCGCAGACACCGGACGACCTGACCGAACCCGGATGAGCCCCGGACCTGACGCCTGAGGCAATTGATGGAAGATCATAGGGGAAAGCCAGGTTCGCCGCCAGCAGGCAAACCTGAATTTTGCATTACATTCGAGGCGAATGACTTCACGTCGCAGTCAACTGGGTGTCAGCGCCGGGCGAAGATGTTGCGGAGCACCTCGAAGAGTTGCTTGCCCGTGAAGCGACCGACAGGGCCGAGCAGCAGACCCGTGAGCGTGGAAAGGGCCAGAGTCTGTCTAAATTCAATCATCTTGCGATCACGGCGCAGCCTTGCCTCGAACTCGACAGGATCAGCAACGTTGCGCGTACCAAGGAGGGCAAAAATAACGACGAAAAGCAGATCCAGCCCGAATACCGAACATGCTGCGCCAAATGCCGAGAAATGGAGCACACTATAAGCGAACGCCCAGAGCACCGCATGGAAGGACACGAGTGCGAACAGACCGAATATGGCGGCGACGATGAAATAGGCAACGCGACGACCGATGCGCATTGCTACGCGCTGCAGAACTTCGCCTTGAGCCTGAAGGGCTTCCTGCCCGACATCAATGACCTTCATGGAGATTCGCAAGCCTTTACGGTGTGGTCGTGCCAGCGCCAGACATTCCGGGAGCGCGCCTGCCAGAGATCAGCGCAGGCAGGGCATCCTTGAACATCCACCCCTGAGACGGGTTGGAACATAAGGCTGCCCTGCAGGAAAGACGGACAGCCTATTTGGAGACTCGTCCTGCAATAAAGCCAATGACCGCAGAAATCAAAACAGCAGCGATCGGACGGGCACGGACACGCGCTTCGGCATTGTGCAGCTGCACATCGGTGATCTCACGGGCATTGGCCACTGCCTGATCAGCACGACCGGCAACGTCGAGCAATGCGGGGTTGATGCGATCCTTGAGCAATTGCTCCAGCTGGTCTTTCAGGCTGTCGATCTGCTCCTGTGCCGACTTGCTGGCAACGTCGACAGATTTCTTGACGTCAGATTTGCTCATGTCACAACTCCTCACGCGGCCTGCACCGCATCTTTATGGTTTCGGATACAACGCTGTGGGTTCAGGCGAGGTTTCATGTCAGGTTCATCACGAGGTCATCAGCCGCTACTGTCGATACAGTCGCTTTCGATGGCAGCTGGCGCGCCAGGATTTTCGCTCGACGTCAGGAGAGGTGAGGCCATAAGCCTGCTGGGCGACTTGCCTGAGAGGCTCAGCCTGTTCTGTGATATTCTTGGGGGCTTTGCACAGCCCGCATCAGGAAAAATCACGTTAAACAGCCGAGAAATCTCTCATGCGCCGCCCGAACAGCGCGATATCGCCCTCGTCTCGGGGCGCGAGCCCGTGTTCAGCCATCTCGATGTTGCCGGAAATATTGCCTTTCCTCTCCGCGTTCGCGGCATCCCGCTTCACGAGATCAAAGCCGTCGTCAGCAACAGGCTCGCGCTCCTCGGGCTGGACGCATTTGCCTCAACACGCGCCAATCATCTGCCGCCCGAATACGACCTGAGGCTTCGGCTCGCGCGGGCGCTTGCCTGCAGCCCAGCCATTCTGGTGATGGACGATATCCTGTCCGGCCTCGATTTTCAGGCCGCTGGTCGAACACGTCAGTTGATTACGAAACTGCACAAGGCACTCGGCCTGACACTTCTCTACACCGCCAAAAGCCGTGAGGACGCGGTATGGCTGGGCGGACGTATCGCGCTTTTCGACAGACAGACACTGGTCCAGTGCGACAACGCCAGTGTGCTGCTGGATCGTCCGGCCAGTCCCTGGGTTGCATCGTTGTTCGCCGAGGCCAATCTGCTCACGGGGCGCACTCTGTCAGTCGAGGATGATATTGCCACGGTGCATCTCGCCTGTGGCGGCGTAGTGGAGGCCCTGGCGGATGCCGATCTGGAGGAGGACAGCCTTTGTGTCGTGTGCATACGTCCTGATCGCATGACCCCGCTCTTCTCGTCAGTCACGGGGGATGATGACGGCCCGCAGCCTCTTGTCGCAAGCCTGCAATCAGTGTTGCACACAGGAGAGCAGATGCGTTTACGGCTACGGCTGTCAGACGGCGTGGAAATCGAGATGCGACGCCCGCTTATTCAGTCAACACGCCATCTGACGCCTGGCACGGCGATGCAACTGGCGTGGCAAGCCAGCCAGGCTGTGGCCTTTCCCATGAAAGACGATCTATAAGGAGCATTCGAAAATTATTTGCCACAGAAAGGCTGTTTCCTGAGCGCGTCGCCCACCCTTTTCCGACATGACCGCCTGACACGTGACGCTTGCAGCAAAGCGATACACGCGCTGCTTGCATTGTTCTGCCTGTCTGTGCTCTCGCCTGCATCTCGATGTCAGGCAGCGGTGCCGGGACATCATGCCCGCCATGTCACCAATCATGCGAAAAACCGGAAGGCAAACCGACCAGCGCCGGCTCAACTTGGCCTTGCCGTGCTGTCAGGCAGTCTTGATGCGCATTCGCTCCTGATGCCCGACCAGCCTTATCCGCTGCGTGAGTGGGATGGCACCCTTGCCACCCTGCGACTGGCTGCACAGGCACGCAAGCCAGCCTGGCTGGCCGCCATGATGGATAACATGACGCTCTACGCTGCTTGCCGCGACGGCGTGGTGCAGACCCTGCCGACGGCCGCTGCGGCGCCGACGCCCGCCCATACTCCTTCGGGCTCGCCCTGTGGTATAGCTGCGGGGGAAGACAGCCTCGTTCTGGCATGGGACCGCGGGAGACTGGGGGATGACGCCCCGGGCTGGAATGATTTCTGGGATATCGCCCGTCACCCCGGCAAGAGAGCCCTGCGCCTTGACCCTCGGGGAACGCTCGAAATTGCGCTCATGGCGGATGGTGTCGCACCCGGCGATATTTATACCGTACTCTCATCACCCGCAGGGGTAGATCGTGCTTTTCGCAAACTCGATCAACTCCGTCCCTACCTGGTCTGGTGGCGCACCCCTGAGGAAGCGTCGCGAATCATGAGCAGTGGGGCTGCGCTCATGCTTTCCACACCGCATGATCGTCTGGCAGATCTGGGAGACAAGGCGAGTTTTGCCGCGCAGTGGCGTCAGTCCCTTCGTCAGAAAATCTCCTGGGCCATACCGCGCAACGTCCCCCCCGAGCAGACAGATGCCATTCTTAAAATGCTGCGCGATCAGACTCCTCTCCATGATGACACGCAGGATGCTCCACAGGACGGACGAGATATCCGTATGCTGGCGGTGAATGACAATTTCTGGGCGATCAACTACTATGCCCTGCAGAAACGCTTTCAGGCATGGCTGACGGCAACTCCATGATAATTCCTTCCCTGGCCCTTATTGGCGGCTGGGCCTTCTGCCTTGGCCTGCTATCCGTTTTCGCTCTTTTGTCTGCAAAACTGAAAATATCTCGCAGGGCGAGAGGGTTCTTCACGCATACGGCCTGTGCGTCCCTCGTGGGGGCATTCTGGTTGAGCAGAGCCATGCCCAACTGGCCTGTTCATGGCGCAATGTTCATCGCAGGCTTTCTCTCAGCGCCTTTTTGCACGTTGCCTGTTTACCAGAGACTCTCATGCAGAGTTGAGGGACTGACACGCGCGGCGTCCGGCCTGGGGGCTGGACCGCGCATGCGTATGCGCCTCTTGTGGTTTCCCTTGCTGAGAGGCCCGATGCTGCTTTCCGGTCTGATTTCTCTCGCTACCCTCGGATTTTGCCTCGCTCTCGGCCGGATTGCCCATGTCTGATACTGAGCACCCTTTCTGGCAGATGGTCCCCCTGTCAGAAATGACGAAGGAACAATGGGAGTCGTTATGCGATGGCTGCGGCAAATGCTGCCTGCACAAGCTGCGCGACGAAGAGACCGACGCGATCCATTTCACGAATGTCGCGTGCCGTCTGCTCAACCTGGAAACCTGCCAGTGTTCGGAGTATCCCACACGGTTTCGCAAGGTGCCGGATTGCGTGTCGCTCACGCCGGCAATTCTCGCCGATATCGACTGGCTCCCTCCAAGCTGCGCCTATATCCTGATCCGTGACGGACAGGACCTCCCCGCATGGCACCATCTGCGCACGGGCTCGGTTGACTCTGTGCACGAGGCGGGAATCTCGGGAAAGGGCCGTATGGTTAGCGAGCGCGAAGCAGGTATGCTTGAAGACCATATCGTTGAGTGGCCAGCAGATATTCCACCCGGCGTGGCGAAAAAACGGCGCAAGCGACCGTCGAATAAACGACGCTGGTGACAGATCCCGCCTACCCGGTAACGTGGCGACACTCTGCGCGTGCCAAGCGTATTTCGCTCCGTATCGACGGCGCTAACCGTCAGGTCGTGGTGACCTGCCCTCGTCATCTACCGCTGCATCATGCGCGACGCTTTCTGCTCGCTCATGACAACTGGGTGCGCGAACGACTCAATGCCCTGCCAGCTGTGACTGTCCTTGTTCCGGGAAGCACCATCCTACTCGATGATCGCCCTGTTACCTTGGTTCATGCGCCTGAGCAAAGACAAAGCGCTCTTTTGGAAGAGGGGATTTTACAGATAAACGGTCCCATTGAGCGCTATGAGCATCGGGTTCTGGTTTTTCTCAGGCATCGGGCCGGGCTGATGCTCCCCGCCGAACTCGCTCATGAGGCAGAGCGAATGTCGTGCCAGATCGCGCGTTTCGCTTGCAGCAATGCCCGCACCCGCTGGGGGAGTTGCACACGAACCGGACGGGTCATGCTGAACTGGCGCCTGATCATGATGCCCGAATCTGTCCGCCGTTACGTGATGGTGCACGAGCTCGCCCATCTGACGCATTTCGACCATAGTCCGGCCTTCTGGGCTTTGGTGGAGCGGTTTCATGAACACCGCAAGCCAGCGCAAGCCTGGCTCAGGCAGCATGGTACAGCGTTGATGGCACTTGGATAATAGCTATGCTGCCCGCAAGGGATTTCCACCCCCTCGCCCACGTGCTAGAGCCTGAGCCGTGTTGTGCGAACTTGGCGGAATGGTAGACGCACGAGACTTAAAATCTCGAGTCCGTAAGGGCGTATGGGTTCGAGTCCCATAGTTCGCACCACTATCTCATTGATATTGATAGTTTTTTTGCTCTCAACGCGTCAAACCGGGATTTTCCCGGAATTCTTCCCAGAACGGGAAAGTTTGATGCTGCGTCTGATAGGGTCCCGCTACCATTTTCGCAGGGCCGTGCCGAAGGATATCCAGCCTCTCCTGAGGCGGTCCGAGATCTCCCTTTCGCTTGATACTTCGGCTAAACTCGAGGCTCGCAGACGGGCGGCACAGCTATATGACCGGACCTGACAGTTCTTCGACAAGGTGCGCGCCATGAGTGACTCGAAAGCCCGACCGCCCACACCAGACGAGATCATCACTTTCTAAGAGAGCTTCGTTCGCGATACCGAGTCTGCCCATGCCATTGAAATGCGCCTGCTCGAGCTCAAGCATGAGAGGGAAATGACAGAGGTTCAGGTACGCTTCCTCGAGTTCAACAACCTCGTGACGCGTTTTCTCTCCATCATCGGCCCCTATCTTGCCAAGGATACCGAGCGGCTCGAAACGATGCGGAAAATCGTGAAGAAAGATCTGCCTGAAGCGCGTGCGGAGGCCGCTAATCTGGCCGCTCAGGTCAATCTCCTGAAAAGCATCGTCGTCGACATTGGAACCGCCACGAAGAGCGAACCTATCGCCCCAGTGCCGCTGACTGCTGAACCAGACCCGCGCGGACCAACCACACCAAAGAAAAAGCTTGCAAGCTCAGGTTCCCGCTCAAAGCTTCTGACGGTCAGCATGGCGGCGGAGCGTTTTATTTACCCAGATACCAATCGCTCAGAGGATACGAAACGCGGCACGCGCAAAGCGCTTACCCTGTTCATCGATGCCTTCGGCGACATGGAGGTCGAACGGATTACCGGCGAGACCGCTGGCGAGTTCCGTGATCTCCTCTTCCGTCTTCCCTCCACCCACGGCAAGGAACGCAACGGTCGCTCGATCCGTGACGAGGTCGTGCGCGCTGAAACCGAAAAGCTCGAGACCATCAGCGCCAAGACGGTCAAGAACCACTTCTCTCGTCTCTCCGCTCTTTGGGCGCTCCTGCTGCAACGTGATCTGGTGTCACGCAACGTCTGGGCAGGCTGGGACTACCATGTCACGAAGAAGGTCGAACGACGCTGCTTCAGAGATGCTGAACTGGCGCAGCTCAGTGCGACACCATGATGGTGTGCTGATCGGGCCTTTCACGCGTCTGACGAAAACACGCATGAAGGATTTCCGCCAACTCCTCGTAGAGGAAGCTGCCAGACCGAGATGCGGTGATATCAGGGCAGCAGTCAAGCCGCTCCTGGAGCGTGCCCCTCTGGAGATGGCTTCGATGGTGCGCCATGGAGAGGAGAGTGGTCTGCTCCCGCCGCCCCTTGAGGAGCTCAGGCGTGACCCGGAAGCATTCGCGAGAGCGGCTGCGAAAACAAGGCCGTCACATCCCTCGCCCAGACAGCCGAAAATCGTTTCGCTGGATCGTATCGACAAACTGCCACCGAACTTTGCTCACTACATCCGCCAGTGGAAGCAGGAAGTCAGAGCATGCCGGACGGTACTCAATGCAAAGCCGCCTCTGGAGTATGGCCCGCGGCGCTCTGTCGACGAGCAAGGCGCAGCTCTGTTTGCGCAGATAGAACGAACATGCAAACAGCTCTGGCAGACCGGAAAACAGCTGCAGAAAACACGACAGGAGCGTGACGCTCTGCGTGACAGGGTATTTATCCTTTCAAAGCAGAAACGCCTCTCCCATCTCGATGAGGAAATCGAACGGTTTTCGAAAATGCTGGCCGAGATCCTGCGCTATCTGCTGGAAACCGTATTCTGGCATCTGGGTCTACGCGGCATACTGCCCGAGCCGCTTTGCTTGCCCGTGCCGACGGAACGTGAAAAAGCCAATGCGCAGTTGCAGAGAGAGAACCATGAGCTGTTTCGGAAGATCGCCAGACGGGACACATGTAGGGAGTGGCTTGTCACGCTCTATCGCGAGGCCGTTAGGCGAAGGCAGGAGGAGATCACCGCTTGGAAAAGACGCCACGTTGCACAGTGCAATAGGGCCAGAAAAAATCTAAAACTGCTGGACGCGATCTGGATACCACCAGAAAAACTGCCGCCTGAGACACAGGCGGAGATCATGAAATACAAGCTGGCCGGCAATCTTGAACAAGCCAAATATGTGACGCGGGTCGCTTCGAGGAAATTGGACGAGGCTGAGGCAGAACGACTGGCAGAGGAAATGGAGAGCGAAAAAGCCGCACCTGTCGCTAAGGCCTAAATTCCCTCCTCGGTGAAGCTATCTCACACCTTCGATCCCTAGTGACGTGGTCAAATTCGGATGCAGCACAGGCTTCCATCGTGCACATGGCAAGATCATGTCTGGAGGAGCAGCTCGGCCATATTATCAAGCCTTGTCTTGTGCCGCTCCCAATCGGGCATGACGCGGTCCAGCAGAGACCAGAAAGCCGCACCGTGGTGATGCTCCTGTATATGACAAAGCTCATGGAGAATGACGTAGTCGATACAGTCGCGTGGCGCTTTCACGAGCCACGGATTGAGCGTCACCGCACCGTCAGGCGAGCAATTGCCCCACTGGGTCTGCATGATCTGCAATTTCAGCGCGGGTGGTGACGTCACCCACAAGGCCGAGGGCAGTACGGCCTGAAACCGGGAGCGAAATACCTCCTGCGCTCTTGCAAAATACCATAATTCCATCAGCTTTCGGATACGCAGGGCATGGCGCTCACGCACCCTGACTTCGAGACGCCCACGAAGCAGGCGAACGGTTTCAGATGCATCCGGCGCAATCTCGACTTTCAGCAGATGTCTGCGCCCCAGATAGAAGTGACTTTCACCGCTGACATAATCGCGGGCCGTCGCATGTTCCTGCACTGCACGGAAATCACGCAGCTTCTGCCAGATCCAGCGTGTTTTTGCCGCAAGAGCCTTTTTCAGCGCCTCCTGTGTCGTGCCTTCGGGCACAAGGGCCTGCACGCTCAGGTCCGGATGGACCTTGACCAGCAGCCTTGTACCTGGCCGACCTCGCGACTGCAGCGTCACGCGGATCTGCTCGCCACCATAGGTCAGGATATGTTCTTCCAGCGTCACAGCGCGGCGCTGGCAGGGCCGACGCGCATGATCTGGATAACATGTTCGACAATGACATCACGTTTTGCACGATCGACACCAGCCCCGAACAAGCGCGGTAGCAGCATGAGCCTGACTTTATTCTCCATATCGGACCGATTGAGCGAATGCTCCTGCACCGCCTGCTCGACCATGCGGTCGATCTCGAAGGCCAGATCGACCCAGTCCTTATGGGCATCGGGACTTTCGGCCTCTGGTTTGTCCGACAGCGTCTGCAGCAACACGCCATAATAGCCCTGCGCATAACGCCGCCCTTCAAAAACCGAAGGGATGGCATCCAGCTTGCGTCGGGCGACCTGCTCCTCGAATTCCTGAAAAAGCATGTACTGCTTCAGAGGGTGGTCAAACAGGCTCTCGGTCTGTTCGATCACCTTGCGCAGCAGCGCCGAGAAAGCCTCTTTCGCATAGGGATCGTCCTGCATCTCGTGTTCGATGGTTTTGGTGATGCGTGTGCGGATCAGATCGGTTTCGTTACGGGTCTTGTCCTCACTCCAGTCCTCAGGCGCTTCATCGCTTTTCTGGCCCATCTTGCCCACGGCATATACACCGGAGGAGTCCTGCACCCGCACGCCTGCCACATGACGGTCGAGCAGCTTTTTCACCTGATCGGCATATTGATCGTAATCGATCCGCTCGCCCGTATCCTGCAGGATCATCTGACGCAGGTTCGTGAGCTGCTTCAATGTCTCCTTATACGTGCGACGATCCTTTTCGGTAACACTGCTATCCTGGAAAAAAGCCAGTGACTGCAAGGCCACTTTCAGACAGGTCGCAAATTTCGTCAGAGCCTCGTAAAAATCGTCACGCCGTTTGAGATTGGCGTCCACCATTTGACCGTTCTCTTCGGTCATGCGGGGCATGAGCTCGCTGCGCAGCTGTTCGAGATCGCTCTTGTTCTTCACCCCATCGAAAATCGCCCAGAGCGTTTTGTGCAGCGCAGGCAATTCGCGATATTCCGAACTCATCTGGCTATAAAGCCCGACAAGATCGGCAGGATCGTACCCACCGACATTCTGCGCTGCGAGCTGGTCATAACGGGCAAGCGTGGTATCAAGCTCTGCCAGAATACCGCGATAATCGATCAACAGGCCGAATTTCTTCTTCTCATGCAGACGGTTCACACGCGCAATGGCCTGAAGCAGGTTATGCTGCTTGAGCGGCTTGTCGATATAGAGCACCGTATTCTGGGGCTCGTCGAACCCCGTCAGCAGCTTGTCGACCACGATGATCAGCCTGAGCGCCGGGTCTTTCTCAAAACGCGCGACCGTCTCGCGGGTGTAATCTTCCTCGTCCTTGTCGCCGATATTTTCTTTCCACCATTGCTGGATCTCGGGCAGTTTGCGTTCGTCCACCTCCTCATGCCCCTCACGCGTATCAGGCGGGCTCATGACGACAGCACTTTCAAACAGACCGACTTCATCGAGATAACGCTTGTAGCGTATGGCCGAGAGCTTGCTGTCGCAGGCCAGCATGGCTTTGAGCCCGTCATCGATATTGGCGTCGAGATGAACCGCGAGATCGTTGGCGATCAGGCGGATGCGATCATCAGCCTTGTAGAGCTGATTAGCGCGGCTGAAACGCTTTTTGAGGTCGGCTTTCTGCTCCTCGCCCAGATCCTGCGTGATGCGCTCGAACCAGGCATCAATAGCCCGGTCATTCACATCCAGATCGGGCTTGCGCTCTTCATAGAGCAGAGGCGTGACGGTCTCATCCTCCACGGCCTGCTGCATGGTGTAGGAATGGATGATCTTGCCAAAGCGACTGGTCGTCTGCTGCCCCTTGAGCAAAGGCGTGCCGGTAAAAGCGATGAACGCCGCATTGGGTAGCGCCGTTTTCATGCGGTTATGGCTTTCACCGCCCTGCGTGCGATGCCCCTCATCCACCAGCACGATGATATCGGCGCTATCGTTATGGCATTCGGGGTAGGACGTGGCCTTGAAAAATTTATGGATCAGCGAAAAAACAATGCGCTCATGGCTCTGGCCGATCTGCTGGGCCAGATGACGGCTTGAGCTGGCAAAAACGTCGCTTTTGTTCTTCCTGTCTCCCAGTTCGCCCCCTGTGGCGAAGGTGGCGCTGAGCTGACGTTCGAGATCCTTGCGGTCTGTCACCACCAGAAGGCGACATTGCTTGAGCGTGTCATCCAGAAGCAGCGCACGGCTGAGAAACACCATGGTGAAGGATTTACCCGATCCGGTCGTATGCCAGATGACCCCTCCTTCGCGCCCGCCATCGCTGCGCCGTGTCTTGATGCGCTCCAGCAGCCGCTTGATGCCAAAAACCTGCTGATAGCGTGCGACAATCTTGCCTGCCTTGCGGTCCACCAGCGTAAAGAACCGGGCCATCTCCAGCAGGCGCTCAGGCGCAAGCAGGCCGATCAACAGGCGATCCTGCCCCGTGACGGAAAGCGGGCGTGAGGCCCAGTCATCAAACCAGGCACGGTCCGACGGCTTGCGCCCGGCGAAAATCGCCTGTTTCTGGTCAGGCGACAGAGGCATGTTCTTGAGCGCTTCCATCTGCGCCTCTGACACATCTTCTTCTTTCCACCGTGCCCAGAATTTCTTCGGTGTACCGCAGGTTCCGTAACGGCCTTCATGCCCGGTAATGGACAAGAGCAACTGGCTATAGGCAAAAAGCTGCGGGATTTCATCTTTGTGCTGGTTACGAAGGGATTGCGAAATCCCCTCATCCACCGTCGGGCCTTTGCCTGCCTGACCGTCGGGGCGCTTGGCCTCGATCACAGCCAGCGGTATACCATTGACGAAACACACGATATCGGGCCGACGGGTGGCTGCCTGATCGGTGCGCAGCACGCTGAATTCTTCGGTGAAGCTGAAATCGTTGTTCTGCGGGTTTTGCCAGTCGATCAGGGGGATGGTGGGCGTGGCCTTGCGCCCATCGATAAATTCCGTGACCGCTATGCCGTAGAGCAGATGGGTAGTGATGCCCTCATTCGCGCCCTTCAGCCCGCTGACGAAATCAGGATGGGTGATACGAGAGACCAGAATGTCGATGGTCTTGTCCGAAAGAGCGCGCTCCTGCCCCTCGAAGCTGTAGCGCCGCTTTTTCAGCTCTGCCCGCAGGATCGGTTCGAGCACTACGCGGCTGCGGTTATTCTCCCGCAAGGTCAGCGCCTGACCGGACGAAATAAAGTGCCAGCCCAGTGTGCTCAACAATGCCAAGGCGGGCAGTTTGGCGCTGTATTCTTCCTGAAATTTCGGGTTGACGCTCATGGCTGGATTATCCCGCGTCCGCTTCGATCTTCACCCGACGCTTGCCGGTCAGAAGCTGCTGCATCAGCGCCTTCTTTTCCTGACGCAGGCGGGAGAGATCGGATTCCAAAAGCGTGATTTCTTCGTCGGCTTTGGTAAGGACGGAGGCAATCGCCTTTTGTTCGGAGAAGGAAGGGAGTGTTATTTCCCTTAGCAACGAATCTTTCATCTTCACAAAAGGCTGACCTGAGCCACCGCGAATCCAAAAATCTTCTCGATCTATCAAGCAAAGCAGAAAATAGTTATCTAAAGCGCCTTCTTTCGGCCAAATAATATGTGTGTTTGCAATAGCACTCCACTTACCTGATGCTAAAAAACATTTTCCACATCGTGAGCCAACTGCAGACACAATGATTGCAGCTCCATCATGTTCATAAAAACTCAGCCATAGATCTTGTCCCGAAGCACTGTAAGCGGGAAAAGAATTCGCCGTTCGCATAGAATTCAAAACGCCCTTTATGAGTTTTCCATTACCACTTTTGGTTTTTACAATTTGGGCTATCGAGACTCTTAACCACTCCCCAGTGAACCCCGGCAGGCGTTTTTTGCCTGTGAGGAGCTGCTGCATGAGGGCTTTTTTCTGGTGCTGGCTATTGGCCAGAAGCTTTTCCGTCACCTCAATCGCCCGATCCCACGTCGAAAGGATCGCCGCGATCTTTTTCTGTTCGAGGAGAGGGGGAAAAATGATTTTTAAATTCCGTATATCTTTCAGATTAATTCTAAAAAAAGTCGATCCACCGCCAATTTTTTTGATATTATTTTGCACAATGTCAGATTGAAGATAATAATAAACATACGAAGCATCGACGCTTAAAGGACTTATCAGCACAGTATCTTGGCCGAGAATAAATTTTTTATCATCAGATACGTAAGATGCCACCCCGACATTTTGGTTGCGTCCAAAAACTATATCCCCAGAAACGGGCGCACAATGACCCATGTATTCAAAATAGTCTATAGGATTAATATATCTTTTTACATTAGTTGTATTCAATTTCCCCCACGAAATATCTCCAGGCGATATAATTGGAATACCAAAATTGATAGATTTTGGTGTCTTGTGCCTACAGTCCGTAATTTTTGTGACTAGATCGAGCGTGCGGCAATCCCACCCCTCAGGAAGCATAACCCAGCTCCTTCAGATAAACATCCATCTGCGCTTCAAGCGTCAGAAGCTCTTCGCGGATGGCGACACGCTCCGCCCGAATGGCGGTCAGGTCGATTTCCTCTTCTTCCTCGAACGTATCCACATAACGCGGAATGTTCAGATTGAAGTCGTTCTCGGCAATTTCTTCCGGTGTGGCGAGATGGGCGTATTTCGGGACGCTTTGCCTGGCGCGATAGGTAGCAACGATTGTCTCGATTGCCTCATCGCTCAGCGTGTTCTGGTTCTTGCCCGGTTTGAATTCCCGACTGGCATCGATAAACAGCACGTCCCGTGTCTTGCGGTCCTTGCGGAAGATCAGAATAGCCGCCGGGATGCCGGTACCGAAAAAGAGCTTTTCCGGCAGACCGATCACGGCGTCGAGGAGATTCTCCTCGATCAGCTTGCGCCGTATCTTTCCTTCCGAGCTTCCACGGAACAGCACGCCATGGGGCACCACCACGCCCATGCGCCCGGTGCGTTCCTTCAGCGTGGCGATCATGTGCAGGATGAAAGCGTAATCGCCCTTTGTCTTGGGGGGAATGCCACGGGCAAAACGATGATACGGGTCGTGTTCAGCCTCGTCATGGCCCCATTTATCGAGGCTGAAAGGCGGGTTGGCCGTCACGATATCAAAGCGCAGGAGATGACCCTTGTCTTCCAGCAGCTTGGGGCTGCGTATGGTATCGCCCCATTCGATGCGATGGTTATCCTCACCATGCAGGAACATGTTCATTTTGGCGAAAGACCAGGTTGACCCAATCGCCTCCTGCCCCAGCAGGGCGTAGTTCTTGCTGCCCTTGTGGTTCTGCGTGACCTGACGCCCGCATTTCATGAGCAGCGAGGCCGAGCCGCAGGCAGGATCGCAGATGCTGTCACCCGGCTGCGGATCGAGCAGACGGGCCAGAAGTTCGCTGACTTCGGGTGGGGTGTAGAACTCACCCGCTTTCTGCCCGCCACTGGCGGCGAAGTTCTTGATGAGGAACTCATAGCCATTACCGATGACATCGAGATTGCCCACGCGGGAGGGGCGTAGATTCAGGCTTGGCTTGGCAAAGTCTTCCAGCAGATGACGCAGGATGCTGTTTTTCTGCTTTTCATCGCCAAGGCGGTCGGAGTTGAAGCTGATATCCTGGAAAACGCTCTTCCCGGCGTCCTTGAGCTTGGTGCCGTTGGCTTCTTCAATGGCATGAAGCGCCTTGTCGATACGCTCGCCATTGCCGGGGGCGTTGCGCTCCTTGAACAGCGCGTAAAAATCAGCCCCTTTCGGCAGAACGAAGCGTTCGGAGGCGAGCATGGACTCGATCATCTCGGGATGATCGCCGAACTGGGCCTTGTAGCCATCATAATGGTCCTGCCACACATCGGAGATGTATTTCAGGAACAGCATGGTCAGAACATAGTCGCGATAGGTATCGGCGCTGACAGTGCCGCGAAACGTGTCGCAGGCGCTCCAGAGCGCCTTGTTGATGGTGTCCTGTGAAATCTGCTCAGTCACGTTCTGGGTCCTGCTTCGTCACGTCATGATGGACCGTTATCCGGCCCGTTGTTACACACGATCTTATACCGATACCCGGCCAAGGGAAGCGTGGAAGTCGAGAGAGACCGCTTCGCGTGAGCCATGCCCGGCCGGACAGAAGCTTTCCAATATGCGGTGGCGGTCAATCAGATCCGGAACGATGCTTGAGATTGAGAGAATAACGGGCATAGCGGTTCTCTCCAGTCCTGATGAACGCCCCAAGCGCGACCAGCTCCGCCAGATCGCGCGTGGCTGTGGCGGAGGTTGCTCCTGTGATTGCGCGATAGTTCTGGGCGCTCAAACCACCCTGGAATCCGTCTATTCCTTCAGCCAGCATCCGGAGTACGGCTTTCTCCTGGCGAGGGTTGAGCTGTCCTTTGAGCCCATCAAGGAACCGCGCCTTTTCCACGACGAAACTGATCGTGGCAATTGTCCGGGATTGTGCTTCGAGAACGATGCTTGCGAACCATGCCATCCAGCTCTCGATGTGATTGGATGTACTCGCCCGGTGCAGCTCATCGTAGTACGCTTTTTTATGAGTATTGATGGTTGCGGCCAGCCCCGTCACTACCGGGGTTTCGAGACTTTGCGCCAAAGCCTTTTCAGCGAGAGCCCGACCAAGACGACCATTCCCATCCGCAAAAGGGTGAATGGTTTCGAACCAAAGATGAGCGATCCCGGCCCGCTCTATAGCTGGCAAAGGGTCTGCGCCATTTGGCGCCGTCCTGTTATACCAGTCGATAAATTGGGCCATCTCCGCAGACACACGCTGGGAAGGTGGCGCTTCAAAATGAATATGCGGCGCATGCATGGGACCAGAGATAATCTGCATCGCCTCTCTATGTGTCCGATAACCACCAATAATCTCCAGATCACGACGGCCGTTCATCAGCATGGCATGCCAAGCGAACAGGCCCTGATCCGTCAGAGGCGTCGAACAGTTTCTATAGAGATCGGTCATCAATTCCGCAGCGCCTGCTTCAGCGGGGCTGGAACGACGCCTGTCTGCGGCAAAGCCTAATTGTCGAGCTATCGATGATTGGACGCTCGCACGATCGAGCACTTCGCCCTCAATAGCCGAACTCTGCACCATTTCCTGAGACAGCAATTGCACGACAAGATGCTGAGTGGCCGCGTTATCCAGATGTTGCATGGACCCGACGACGACGCCCGAACCTTTTAAAATCCGCTTCTCAGCCTCTTCCAAACGAGCCCTGTCGAACTGGAAACATGTCCAGTCCTGAAGCTGCCAGTTCCAACGCATAATCGATATCCCCACCACCTATCGATCACTATAAGTACATTTTATGATCGATAGAAGCGCTATCAATCGCTCATTCTCCCCGCGATCACCGGTCGAACTCTACCAGCGCTCCATCCGATCATGACGAGCCAATCACAAGCCATAAGAGCCTTCGAAATCAGCTCTTGCCTTCCCGGATTGTTTGTCCAATAATGGGAATGGAAAGAAACAGGAAGAAGCGTATAGAAGGCGAAATACCTCAAATCATTGGAAATAGTGATGCGATCAACCCGAAGTATTGAGGTTCGATTTCCATAGTTCGCACCACTATCTCATTGCGGGTAAGGTACCTGCCTTTCTAGACATCCAACCGGGAGGCAAAAGGCCTCGCTAGGTCTTGATCCAATCTGCTGTGGCCACCCTGCAGATGACGGCTCTGAAGAGCTTGGTCGTTTTCGCATATCGGCTGGCGACACTACCCGCCGCAGAGTGCGTGGCGAGCTTTGACTTCCCGTTGGACCGCCTTGGTCAGCGGTTCCCCCGCCAACCGTGCATCATCGGCAAACGCAGCTAACATTTCGCGCATCGCAAGGCTTAGTCAGGCCCCATTCGCGTTTGATACTTGGATAGAGCCTACCCGAAAGCCAGCGCCCAGAGCGTGAGAAGCAGGCCCAGAAGCGAGATCATGAAAACCATGGTTCGCACAACAGGCACACCGGCGGCATAAAGCGGCAGATAGATCACTCTTGCTGCAAGATAGATGCAGCTACCCCATTGCGTCTTCCATCCCGCATGGCCCGCAAGCAACGCTGCCAGCAGCGTCGCAAGGAAAAGGGGTAGCGTCTCGAACAGATTGGCCTGCGCACGCGCCAGCCGTGCCGGTACAGGCTGCAATTCCGGCATTTTGCCGTCTCGTGCGCCCATATTCCATTCCGTGCCATACTGGCGCGTCTTGGCGGCTCCTGCCCAGAATATGTTCACCAGTGCGACCAGAACCAGCCCCGCAATGACATAAAATTCGATACGCATGATCAGGGGTCTTTCCTTCAGTTGGTAGCTTCACCGCGCAGGACCGGCAGGCGGGAAGCAGGTATATGTCGAACAGCCTGTCTGGAGATTCAGGCGGGGATTTGCTCGATGCTGACCGGCTGGATTTCGTCTTGTCCGTTCTCACCGTGTCGAAAGGCAGATAGCGCTTTGTAGACCTGCATCCTTGCCCGCATGACCGAACCCAGTGGACGATGCGCACTGAGCCCCTGTGACGGGCGGAAAACCAAATGATCCTCAAAAAACGCCGAGCGTTGGGCACTGAAGGCGTTCTGTACGGGAAAGCTCAGCCTGCCTACTGATCGAAAGGGTGCCTCATCGGTCGGCCAGATGATTGAGGCATCCTCGATAGGTTGCGTCTCGGCGTTGTTCCAGAGCTGAACGCGTATGTCGAACACCACCTCACGCCCACCGAAATAGGTGATCGTCTCATGCCGGAACCCATCCTCATCATGATGGGGGTCGAGCCGCCATGATTGCAAGGCTTCGAGGTCCGGCATTATTGGAAATGCCGCGATCTTGGCAACATAGGCACCATAACGCAGGGGTGCCTGGCTGTAATACGGCTCAGAAAGCGGGTGGGAGTAGGGATGGCCCAGAAAATCAGCCATAGGGCTCTGTGTACCCACATGACCAAGGGCATGATTGAAACCACGCGCCACGGACGAGACCGCACTCTTCACCCCTTCAGGCAAAGCAGCGGCCTTGCCGATCACCCCACCATCACGCAGGAAGCCCGCGGCCGTGCCCGATGGGAAAGTCGGGCCTGACGCCAGGATGAAATCCTGCGTTTCGGTGTCATGACCGGGCAGTTTCTCCCCCTTCACACCAAACAGTTTGAGGGAAAGGCCATGATGAATCGAGACGCGATCGCCCAGTGTCTCGCCCGCCCCCTGTGCAAAACGTGCCGCAACGGGATACTGGCCTGGCGTGGCAAAAACGCCCTGGGCGAGTTCAGCTGGCAGATGCGCTGCAACATCGAGTGTACCAACGGCCAGCGCCGTCGGTTTGGCATGGCTGGCACGCACCATGCGGCCCTCGCGTTTGCCGACCACACGGCTCTGCTCCATCATGCCATCAATGATGCCCTGAATAACATGCTGCTCGTCTTCCTCCGGCGTTTCGACATCCGGGGAAAAACGCAAGGGCGGGTTGAGCATCATCTGAAGTTCCTGAAGTGCCAGTCTGCTCCTCCAACAGGCAGAACCCGCACAAGTTGCAAGCGGGAAACAACGCCTGCCGATCGGTTAAGCGCTGCCAGGCAAGATCCCTCTAGGGTGCGCGACTGAACCGCCAACCCTTAACAGAAAGTTATGGGTTGGGCGTCGTTCCGAAATCGACACGAGAGGAGCGGGTTGCCCATATTGGTTCGATATCGCAATGTTGCGATTGTTACCGGCCCCAGGAGCAGCGTCATGACATCAAGGCATCACATTCGCAGCGCGCTTCTGGCTTTCACTATCCTGTCCGCCCCCCATGCCGTGAGTAGGGGTTTTATAGGCACGGCACAGGCTCAGATCACGCCGCTCGCGCCGCAGGGCGCACCTTCAGGCACAGTTTCAGACAAGCACGCCAAGGCGGGGCCCGCCAGGTCACCCGCCATCGCGCAAAGGAGGGCAGACAAGGCCAGTGATCGCCCATCCGGCAATCGTGAGGTTCTGACTGTCACCGGCAGCCATATCGCCAATAGCCGTATCAAATCGCCCACGCCGGTCAGCACGCTCAGCGCACAGGAGATACGCAACCAGTCCCCCACCAACAATCTGGCTGATCTGGTCAATCAGCTTCCACAGTTTGCAGGCAGTACCACTCCGCAGAACTCGACCCTTGCTCTCAGCTCGGGTCTGGCCGGTATCAATGCGCTGAACCTGCGCAACCTCGGCGCCGTGCGCTCGCTGGTTCTGATTGATGGGCGGCGCACCGCGCCGTCTGCCATTACGGGTATCGTCGATATCAATACCCTGCCCCAGCAACTCGTGAAGCGCGTGGATGTCGTTACCGGGGGCGCCTCGGCGCAGTACGGGTCCGATGCTGTAGCGGGCGTGACCAATTTCGTTCTCGACAAGACCTATACCGGGCTCAAGGTCGATGCCGATTCAGGCATTTCCAATTACGGTGATGGCCAGAACGAGCATGCTGCCATTGCCGGCGGCTTCGGGTTCGCCAAGGGCAAGGGCCATGTCCTGCTTAGTGGCGATTACGCTCATCAGGACGGTATTTTCAAGATCACGCGCGGCTGGAACCAGAATGGCGAGCGCATTATTGCCAACCCCGCTTATGTCGCCGGAAACGGCCAGCCCTATTACATCCGCGTGGGCAATGCAGGCACGAACAACGCCCTGCCCGGCGGCATCATCAACGCCTCGACAGGCGCTGTGGCCAACAGCCTGCGTGGCGTCTATTTCGGTCAGGGCGGCAGCGTCAATCATTACAATTACGGCTCACCCTCCACTTCCAGCGTGTCGGTCGGTGGGGATGAAGGTCTTGCCAATAACAACGTCAATCTCGGCTTACAACCGGAGAGCGACCGCAAGAACCTCTATGGGCGCCTGAGCTATGACGTTGCTTCATGGATGACCCTCTATGCCGAGGGTGCCTATAACCAGAGCAACTACGTTTATAACGCCGGGCCGCAATACCTGACCTCCATTGCGATCAAGAGCACCAACCCGTATCTGATCGACGCGCTGGGCGCGGATGCCCTCAGGAACGTGACGGGCGTCACCGTGGGCACAACCGCGCTCGACATGCCCTATCGCCAGATCACCAACACACGTGACGTGCAGCGTTATACCTTTGGCGGCGAGGGTAATTTCACGCTTTTCGGGCGCAAGGCCTCATGGACGGCCTATGCTCAATATGGCGTCACGCACTCGCATGAGCAGATCAACAATGTGATGAATACAGCAAAGATCGCCAACGCGACAGATGCGGTGCGCAATGCCTCTGGCCAGATTGTCTGTCGATCCAGCCTGACGGATCCGGGTAATGGCTGCGCGCCCATCGACTGGCTTGGTACAGGCGTCATGTCACAGGCCGCCATCAGCTATGTGCTCGGCAACCCATGGCGCGAGCAGCGTTTTCAGGAGATCGTTTCCGGCGTCAATCTCTCCACCATTCCGTTTGCCACCTGGGCCGGCGACGTGAATGTAGCGATCGGCGGCGAATATCGCGATGAGCGCGCCTCAGGCTATGTGCCGACGGAATATCAGAAGGGCTGGTCGGTCGGTAACTACCTGCCCACTTTCGGCAATTACAACGTCAAGGAAGCCTATGTCGAAACCGCGGTGCCTCTTGCACGCGGGCTGGCCGCCAATGGCGCGGTACGCGCCACCGACTATTCCACATCGGGTTATGTCACGACATGGAAGATCGGCGGCACGTGGCAGCCGATACGCGATATTCTCTTTCGCGCCACGCAGTCCCATGACATCCGCGCGCCGAACATCAACGAACTCTATAACGCTGGCACGTCGCAAACGACCACGGTGCTCGACCCGGCCACGGGCAAGACCGACACAGTTTTGTCCACCACGACAGGCAACCCCAACCTGAAGCCGGAGACTGCCAATACAACCGTGGTGGGTGCCGTCATCACGCCCCGCTACGTACCGGGGCTGGCCCTCTCCATCGACTGGTTTCACACCAAGATCAAACACGCCATCCAGCAATTCTACCCGCAATCGATCATCGACGAGTGTTATCAGGGCTACACGACTTTCTGTTCCGCCATTCGCCCCGACCCGAGCGGCACGCGTGACCTGCTGATCAGCGCCTCGCCCTTCAACTTCGCCAAGCTTGAAACCAGCGGTATCGATATCGACGCTTCCTATACCTTCCCGCTGCGCCGCATCCTGCCCAAGGCAGGAGGAGCCTTCACACTGCATGGTCAGGCCAGCAATTACCTCAAATACGTTTCTGACTCGGGTGTAGGTTATGTGGTCGATACGGCAGGTGACATCACCAACGGACCACCAAAATGGATCTATCGTTTCTCGGCCACCTATAGCGCGGAGAGCTACAGCATCACAGCAGTGGCCCGCGGCATCAGCGCAGGGAATTACTCGAACAGTTATGTGCAGTGCACGACAACCTGCGGCGTGTATAATGCCAATTACCCATCGATCAACAATAACCGGGTAGCAGGCACCTTCTATTTCGACATGAACTTTACCTACAAACTGCCTGTTCAGAATATCGGCCAGATGCAGATTTTCCTGAACGTCACCAATCTGGGCAACGCCCCGCCGATCCTGCTGCCCACCAGCGGGCTGGCTGCGGATTCCACCTATAGCAGCCTGCTGGGGCGGACCTATCGCGGCGGCATACGCATGGAATTCTGATGCTCATGCGCCCTGCCCTCCTGTTTCTCGCCTCCCTCGCCTCGGCGCTCGGGCTCTCCGCCTGTGTGCCTGCCCCCGGCCACGACAGGCTGGCCGCCCGCCTCGCCCCCCTGCTGGCCCCGATGGAGGCCCGAGGCGCCCGCTGGGGCATTCTGGTCACTGACGACACAGGGCGCGTGCTCTACGCGCGTCATGAAGGGCAGCGCTTCGTTCCAGCCTCGAACGCCAAGCTTTTCACGACGGCTGCTGCGCTCGTCGCCTATGACACGCTCACACGCCCGCCCTATCAGCTCGATACGACCCTGTTCCTGGCACCACGCAACAACGGAGCGCCCGATCTTATCCTGCGCGGCGCGGCAGATCCGTTTCTCTCCGCCGCGCCGGGTTGCACGCAGCAATGCCTGACCGAACTTGCCGATTCCGCCGCCAAAGCTGGCCTCAAACACGTTCATGCCGTGATCGGTGACGACACCCTGTTTGCCGATACGCGCTGGGGCGATGGCTGGAGTTGGAACAATCTCTCCACCCGCTATGGCACAGCCATTTCAGCCCTGACGCTTGACGACAATATCGCCTCTCTGATCGTGATGCCCGGCCCAGTCGAGGGCGCACCCGCCACCGTGTCGGCCATCACCCCGGCCTATCGCGTGGTGAACCATGTCGTGACACGCAGTGATGCGGCCGAGGCACCGGCAATAAGGCTCTTCCCCGACAGCGACACGGAGCGCGGTACCGGCATCCTCACAGGCGCCATCAAGCCGGGTCCCACTCCCCTGACTGTGCACTCTGGCATCGTCGATCCCGCGCAACTTGCCGCAAGGCTACTGGGGGACATGCTGGTCGCCCGTGGGGTGCGCGTTGATGAAACGAAAGCCCGTCATCGCCCAGAGGGTGAGGACGCCGCCCCACAGGACCTCCCGTTTGTCCGTCTGGGCGCCATGCCGCAAAGACCGCTTGCCATCGATATCAGACATATCCTCAAGAACAGTCAGAACCTTCACGCCGAACTTCTTCTGCGCCGGCTTGGCCTCCTGGCCGGTAAGGGAACGGTTCAGGCCGGGCTGGAGGAACGCGAAAAGCTTCTGGCTTCAAGCGGCGTGGATTTCAGCCGCGTTTCGCTGGCCGATGGCTCTGGCATGTCGCCCTATGACCGTGCCACTCCACGCGATATCGTCTCGCTGCTGCTCTGGGCGCAACACCAGCGCTGGGGCGGTGAATGGGCCGATGATCTGCCTCTTGCCGCGACCGATGGCACGTTGTCTCATCGCTTCGAGGGCACCGCTGTCGCAGGCAGGCTCCACGCCAAGACAGGTACGCTCAACGGCACCCACGCCCTTTCCGGCTATCTCGTTACGGCAAGTGGTCGCAGGCTTGCGCTGTCCATCCTGCTCAATGACGTGCCGGAACCCCTCTCCGTCGCAACCGCACCTGCAAGACCGCCGAACGACGTGGCCCCACGCCCGGCGGCCGGTGAGCGTCCCACCGACGCCATCGACCGCGTAGTTGAAGCGCTTGCCGCCGTGGAATGACAGCCGCGTTCGCTAGAGCCGCGCCATCTCGCGGGTAAATTCCTGACGCAGGATCTGGATGAAACTGCGGGCAATGCGTCGCAGGGCGTGATCTTCGCGATACACGGCAGAACAGGTTATCGTCATGGGTGGATCAAGGCGACGCGCTGTGGGCAGGCTCGAATCATGCAGGGCGGTGAAAGCGTCCACAATCGCCCATCCTGCGCCGAGCCTTGCCAGTTCTGCCGCCATATAATGCGTGCGCACCCTGATGGCAGGAGACACCTCCCAGCCTGCCTTTTTCCAGGCACTACTGAGCGCCCATGATGTCGGATCGTGATCGGCCAGCCCGATCCAGCGCGCCGGGTCAATCGTCTCAAGCCGCACCGGCCCCTCTTCTGTCGTACTGTCGAGCAGCACCAGAGGTATCTCGGCCAGTGCCTCACAGATCAGCCCGGGCTCTTCGGCCACGCCGAAGATAATCCCGAAATCGAGATCGCGCTTGCGCAGGCCCGCGATGATCTCGGCTCCATGCAGCGTATCCACACTGAGCATGTTATCGCCCGATTTCTCGCGATAGCGGTTGATCACGCGTGGCACCACGCTGAGCCCAAGGCTCGGCACGCAACCAATCGACAACTCATGCCCTCCTCTGCCGGTGCGCAGGTTTTCGGCCAGACGGGAGAGATCGGCGAACTGATCGAACAGGGCTGTAATGCGCGGCAGCATGATCTGTGCCTCACGCGTGGGCACAAGACGGCCTTTCACGCGATCGAACAGCGCGAAACCAAGAGACTGCTCAGCATAGCGCAGCGCCTTGCTGGCAGCGGGTTGCGACACGTTCAGCGCCTCGGCAGCCTGACGCAGCGAGCCCGTTCGCATGACGTAATACACCAGTTCGATGGAGCGCAGGCGCAGTGCCATGATCAGCCCTGCACCCTGCCCGTTCTGTCGATACCGAGCGCACGGGCGGCCTCCGTTGCAATTGCGCGCCGAAGCGCCACCACGCTGTGACCGCCTGAGGGATGCACACGATTGGTGAGGATCAGCACATAGCTGTCGCTCACAGGATCAATCCAGAGAGACGTGCCAGTAAAACCCGTATGCCCGAAGGAGCGGGGCGAAAACAAATCACCGCGCGGTGTGGAGTAATGGGTGGCAATATCCCAGCCCAGACCGCGCAGATCGGTCTTGCCGGAAGGCTGCTGCGGCGTCGTCATCATTTCCAGTGTCTCACGACGCAACGGGAAAATGCTCGCACGACCGGCCAGCCGGTCCAGCAGAGCCTGAGCGTACAGACACATGTCATGCGCATCGGAGAAAAGCCCGGCATGCCCCGCCACACCGCCCATGCGACGTGTCGTTGGATCATGCACCACGCCACGCAGCATGATGCCTTTTTCGTCGTACTGGGTCGGGGCGATCAGGGTGCCCAGCGCCGGGTCGGGCCGATATCCGCTATGGGTCATGCCTATAGGCCCGAGGATGTAGCGGGCGACATAGGTATCAAGCGCGAGACCGCTCAGCTTTTCCACCACCAGCCCGAGCGTGATGTAGTTCACATCGCTATAGACAAAGGCATTGCCCGGTATGGTGGCGGGGCGCATGGCCATGACGCGTTTCACCGCCTCCTCCTTGCCCTGCCAGGGCTGACTGAGATCGATATCGGGAGGCAGGCCGGAATAATGGGTCAGCAGCAGGCGTATGGTCAGAGCGCCTTTTCCACCGGCCTCGAAACCCGGCAACACGGACGAGACAGGCTGATCGAGGCTGAGTCTGTTCTGCTCGACAAGCTGCATGATCGCGAGCGCCGTCATGGTCGGCTTGGTCAGGGAGGCCATATCGAAGCGCGTATCCCAGCTTTCGGCCTCGCGATGGGGAACCAGCGCACGGGCACCATAGACAAAACGGTGAACGATGGCCCCGTGATGCCCGATAGCCAGTACGATACCGGGGCACTGACCGGCTTTCACAGCATCCCGCGCCAGGCGGTCCACCCCGGCAAAGGCCGAGGGTGTCTCACAGCCAGCAAGACCGAACAACGCCACGCCCCCGCACAGCAATGCACGGCGGGGCAGACCCATTTTTGTCTCAAGCTTCGTGATCATGTCGCATCCGGTATGACGGTCCAGTTCGGTTGCGCAACATCACCACACCCTGTGGCATCGTGATAGCCCTGGAATACGACACAAACCCCGCGCGTTCGACATGCTGAAAGAGCAGATTGCCTGCACTCTCAGCCACTTGGATCGAATGACGTGCGCCGGGTCATAACCTGAGGTTAAGGGAGGGCATTATCTTCCCAATGGATGACGCGCCCCACGCCCCCTAGGCTTGACCTGTTACACGAAAAACAAAGGCAGGGTCCGTGGCGCAGCGTCAGTCCGTTACTGTTATAGGGGCCGGTGTCATCGGTCTCTCGACCGCTTTTGCCCTTTGGCGCGACGGGCATCATGTCACCCTTGTCGAACGTCACGACACCCCCGCCAGCGGTGCCAGCCGGGCCAATGGGGGCCAGCTCAGCTATCGTTACGTATCCCCTCTGGCCAGCCCATCGGCCCCGCGTGAGGCACTGTCATGGCTGGGGCGACCCGGCTCGCCTGTAGCCTTGCACCCCAATACCAACCCGGCACAATGGGTCTGGCTCGCGCAGTTCCTGCGGGCCTGCACCCCGGACAGGTTCCGGATGGGTAGCCAGGCCTTGCTCACTTTGGCCCTCGAAAGCCAGAGCGAACTCGCGACATGGCGCAGCGCGGGTCTGGGGGGTTTCGACTGGGAGAGGCCGGGGAAACTCATTCTGTTTCGCAATCCACGCAGCATGCAGCGCAATGTGGCCAATCTGGCCGATCCGCAGAATCAGCGCGTCCTGTCGCCTGATGCATGCCTCGAACTCGAACCGGCTTTTGCCGCACTCCGGCCCGGGCTGGCTGGTGGTCTCTTCACGAAGGGCGAGGAAGTGGCCGATTGTCATGCCTTCTGCCTGAAACTGATCGAGACCATGCGCGAGTCCGAACGCTTCCGGCAGGTTCAGGGCGAGGCCAGTCTGTCACGACAGGGCACACGCTGCATCGTGCATGTCGACAACAGGGCTTTGCCCTCGCGTCTGGTCGTGCTGGCAGCAGGGCTGGGGTCAAGAGCACTGGCACGCCAGATCGGGCTCAACCTGCCGCTCTATCCGTTGCAGGGTTATTCACTCACCCTCACGCCCGCGCCAGGCCATCTGCCTGCCGTCAGCGTCACCGATTATGACCGGCGTGTGGTCTATGCCCGCCACGGTGCAAGACTGCGCATCGCTGCGATGGTCGATATCGGTCGGTCGGGCCCGCGGGCCGATGCGAACAGGATTGCGCAGCTGCGTCACCTTGCGCAGGAAGCCCTGCCCGGCTCAGGCCCTTACGAGCAGGCCGAAAGCTGGATTGGCCAGCGCCCCGCCACACCGGACAGCGTGCCGATTATCAAACGCGGCCCGTGCGAGAACCTGCTACTCAATGTCGGTCACGGGGCGCTCGGCTTTACCCTGGCCGCCGGATCGGCCCGCCGGATTGCAAGGCTCGCGGCCCAGACCGCGTGATACGTGGTGCTACACCCTCGCTCCCACAACCCTCGCTCTCGACCAACAGCATCCTTGGAAAGGACAAGCGCCATGCCCTCTTCCCCCCTGACAGGTCGGCGCGCCCTGCTGCAGGCCAGCGCCTGTGCGGCTCTGGCTGCCTGCCTGCCACGCCATGCCCGTGCGAGCGCCAAACCTGCCTCCATGCAGGGTCTTGAAGGATTGAAAGCCCCGGTCACGGTCATCGAGGATCAGTGGGGTGTCCCTCACGTGCGTGCCGAGACATCAGGGGATGCCTTCTTCGCCAATGGTTATCTGATTGCCCGGGATCGCCTGTGGCAGCTCGATTTTGGGTACCGGCAATCGATCGGTCGGCTGGCAGAGGTTTTCGGCCCTGATTTCCTGCCTTCCGATCAGGCCAACAGGCTTTTTCTGTTTCAGGGTGATTGTCAGGCCGAATGGGCGCAATACGACCCGGCCATACGCGAGGCCGCAAGCGCCTATGTTGCCGGGATCAACGCCTTTATCCGCACCCTGACCGACGAGGAGAGGCTACCGCCGGAATTCGCGCTTTATGCCTATCGCCCTCTGGAATGGTCACTGGATGACCTGATCCGCATGAGGGCCGAGCCTACAGGCAACACAGCGCTTGAAGTCAGAAGGGCGCGTCTCGCGGCAAGGGGCGAGGCACTCCTCGATCTTGATGGCCTCATCACCCCCCGCGAACCCGATGGCCCGCTCATTGTCCCGCAGGGGCTGGATACGGGCGCCGTGTCACATGACGATCTTGGCGCGCTGGGCGTGCTGCAAAAGCGCCTGCCTCTTGGGGCCATTCATGCCGCAACCCTGCATGGCGATATGGGCCATCGCCGCGCCAATGAAGGCAGTAATGCCTGGTGCATTGCCCCGCATCGCACGGCGACGGGACGCCCCATTCTGGCCAATGATCCACACCTCTCCTTCGGCGTGCCGGGCCCTCGTCATGTCATCCACCTCACAGCCCCGGGCCTGGATGTGATCGGGGCAGGTACGCCGGGGATGCCTGGCATCATGCAGGGCCATAATGCCGATATTGCCTTCGGGCGTACCAACTTCCATATCGATCAGGAGGATCTGTTCGTTCTGAACACCCATCCCGATCATCCTGACCGCTACTGGCATGACGGGGCATGGCGGGAGATGACACACAGGCGCGAGACCATCGCCATACGCGGTGCCGCCCCTCGGGAAATCGTGCTGCGCTACGCCGCGCAGGGGCCGGTGATTGCACAGGATCTCTCCCGGCGACGTGCCATTGCGGTATCCGCCACATGGCTGGCACCGGGGGCCAATGCCCTGCTGGGTAATATCGGCATCAATCTTGCCAGGGACTGGCCCCAGTTCCGTGAGGCTCTGCGCCATCACACAAGCCCGACCAATTTCACCTATGCAGACCGGCACGGTAATATCGGCTGGCAGGCGGCTGGCGGGCTTCCCCGCCGTCGCCCGCATCATGATGGCCTCATGCCTGCCCCCGGCGATGGCCATTTCGACTGGCTGGGATTACGCCCGCTGGAGGACCTGCCCCACCAGTTCAATCCGGCCAAGGGCTGGTTCAGCACCTCCAATGAAATGAACCTGCCAGAGCCCCCGGGTTTCACCATCAGCCATGAATGGAGCCCGCCCTATCGCCATGAACGGGTGGAGCAGGTGCTTGATGCCACCCCTCGGGCCAGCCTGGCGGACAGCATCGCTCTGCAGCACGACACACTTTCGCTACTGGCGCTGCGGATGGTCGCGCTGCTACCGGAGCATGACACGCGTGATACGCTCTCCCGGCCCGCGCTGCCCCTGTTGAAAAACTGGGATGGTCATGTGACGGCCAGCAGTGCTGCCGCAGCGCTTTACGAAGTCTGGGTGACCCGGCTTGGCAAGGCTCTGCATGAGCGCTTCATCCCCTCCGCACTCAATGATCTTCTCGCAGCCGAACTCAGCCCCGTGACGCAGCTTGGTCTTCTGGAAAACGCCCGGAATTTCGGTGGCACGTCGCCGGAGCAGAGCCGCGAGGCGTTCATGCTGGAACAACTCGACCGGGCCTATGCCGAATGTGTTTCGCTGATGGGGCCATTGCCCGCTGCCTGGCAATGGGGACGCCTGCATAGTTTGACCCTGCATCATGCTCTGGAAAACGACCCGGCCATCGCCGCCAGATTTCCCTCGCCGGGCGGTCCTGGTTTTGGTTCGGGCGGTGACCATTACACCGTCATGGCGCGTTGGTACGATCCTGGCCATGTGAAGGACAACCCCTACGCCGTAACAGGCGGGGCGAGCTTCCTGATGGTTTGCGATGTAGGTGCATGGGATAATTCGCTCTTTCTCAATTTCCCCGGGCAATCAGGCGATCCGGCCTCGCCCCATTATGCCGATCTGTTTTCGCCCTGGTACAAGGGCGAGATGCAGCGCTTGCCGTTTTCCCCTGCCCAAGTGGATCGCCTTGGCGTCAAACGCGCGCTTCTGACACCCCAAGGGTAAGATTTGCTTCGAGCCATACAGGCCGAGCTTTTCAGAGGCGTGAGAGCCACGAGGTTGGCGGGCGCGGATAGGGCCAGTTTCTGGCCTGAAAATACGCAGCCAGTCGTTCATCGATGCGGTCTGTTGTCTGCTGTGCCTCCTGCGCCAACCCCTGACGGAGGGTCCCGGGCACACCCAGCAACGGCCCCACCATATGCACGGCTGTCCCCGCTGCCGAGGCAGCCGATGCCACACCAATACCTGCCCCCGGCATGGCGCCCGTGGTGCTGGTCGTGACGAAGCTCAGCAAAGGCGTGTGGCGACTACCCGCCTCCGCCAGAACGGTCCTGACCTGTAGCTCAGCCTTGCCCGCACCATAGCCGATCAGCAGGCGCGCCATGGTGCTTCCGGGCCGAATTTTGGTCAGCGTGCAGGTCAGGGTCATATCGGCAGGCTGTCCCGATGCCACCACAGCAAGATGGCGGGCAGACAGCATTTTCTGCAAATCGTTCATCAGTGCCACCCGGGTTGTCGCCACGGCTGCGTCATGACGCCGGGCACGATCGGCCTTGCGAGGCGATACGCTTTGATCATCGATCACAAGGGCAATCTGATGGGGTGGCAGGAGGGAGGGATCACTGGCCGTGACTTCGGACGCCACATGCGTTCCGGCGCAACCAGCCAGCACGAAAAGGGGAAGCAGGATGACAAGCCATTCCTGCAGCGCCCTCAGACAATTCTTTACGGTATTCATGCAGCCAGTATCGCCAGTGCGTTGCTGGCCCGCTAACATGATCAGGGCATATACCAACAGGATCGGGCCATAATGGGTATAAACGCACCCCTGCTGATCGACCGTATCGGAAGCAAGGCTGACCTGTTTCTCGACCGCGATCGTGATCGCACTGAGCGTATAGGCCTTCATCGGCACCCGCACGGCGAACTTGGCCTGATAAAGCGGGGGCATATTGTTACGGCTACCGAACAGGCGCGATGGATGATCCCCGCCGGTCAGGCCTACTGGGTTCCACCTTACATGGCTCATGGTGGCGACATGGCCGGGGTCGATGGATGCCGGCTTTATATTTCCGCTTCTCTCGCCCAGGAACTCATGCCGGACGAACCTGCTGCCCTGACCGCGACACCTCTGATGGAAGCGCTCATGTCACGTTGGGAGCGCGATTTGCAGTCCCCCTGCCCCGTGCGCCCGATTGACCATCATCTTCTGGCTGTCATGCGTGATGAGATTGAGACCAATCTTGCGAGCCCTGTACTCCTGCCCATGCCACGCCATGCCCTGACTCGCGCCGTGCTGTCGGATTGGGCCCGCCATTGTGAAGAAAAACTGTCGCTTGACGACCTTGCATCGAAATGTGGTCTGTCCCGTCGAAGCTTCACGCGTCGTTTTCATGCCGAAACAGGCTTATCGCCGGGGGCGTGGATGCAGATCGCCCGCATCATACGAGGCTGTCAGCTTTTGGCAGCCGGATTACCGGTTACCGAAATCGCGCTCATGCTTGGTTATGAAAGCGTGACGAGTTTTGTCACGCTGTGTCGGGCCCATACCGGGTTCAATCCGACAACACTCAGGCAGAAAATCTGAAAGGCAACCTGCCGTGATAACTGCCGTGATATTGGATCAGGGGGAGAGTGCTCTCCCCCGCCCATATCCCGTCCGATCAATACGGGGTGACCTGTCAGAGGCGACCCATGAGGATAAGGATCAGCAGAACGAGAACGATCAGTCCGACGCCACCGCCAGCGCCATAACCGGTCCAGGCCGTGCCATACCAGCCGCCATAGCCACCGAATGTGCCGAGCAGAAGAAGAACGATGATGATGATGACAATGAGATTCATGGCGAGCCCCTGTGATCGGTAGCCTTGATTGCGCCACCGTAATGCTATCACGCCCCAAAGCCTGGCAAGTTCGCCCTATGACCCTGGACGGCCCATATTTTAGGTTTGCCGGGTATTCCTGCCACAGCTGTTACATGATGGCTCGAAGAGGGACATATCGCGCACAGCGCATTTCAGGCTGCGTCTCCCAATCATGACAGTGCAGATTTACCTGTTTCAAAGCCACAACCGGATTGCTCGTTAACGCCCTCCCTGCGTCCCGACGCCCTTTCCCGGAATGAGCGCTTTGCTGATCCACGCGCTCGTATCGATGAGGCTGTGCATCGGCCCGCATCCGGATAAGTGTTACAGACCACGGCTCGCCCTCGCTCCCGGGCTTCGCCCGGGCGGCCCGTATCCTGCGGTGTTTCTCCTATGAGATTCCTATACGGCACGAGGTCTCTTCCTCTGTCATCCCTATGCCCGCCAGCCGGATAATGCTCCCCTCACTCTGGGAGCTTTCCTATGCTGGACAGTCTTTACTGCGCGCTTGGCCTCATGGGTTTTGCGCTGTGCCTCGGTCTCATTTCGGTCTGCAAGAGGATCTGACATGACGCCCGATTTCGTCCTGGCGGGCCTCGTGACCCTTGGCTTGCTGGCTTATGTCACCGCCGTCCTTATCCGCCCCGAAAGATTCTGATCATGACCCTCTCAGGCTGGATCACCCTTGCGGTGTTCTTTCTGTGCGTGGTGGCCATTACGCGCCCGCTGGGTGGCTTTCTCAAACGTGTGCTCGAAGGTGAGACGCATCTTTTCCAGCGGCTTTTCGGCGGGCTGGAACGCCTCATGTATCGCCTTGCAGGCGTTGACCCGAAGCGCGAGCAATCCTGGTCGCATTATGCGCTGGCCGTCATCCTGTTCAAGATTTTCTGCTTTGTCGCCGTCTATGCCCTGCTGCGCCTTCAGGGGTTTCTGCCGCTCAATCCGGCGGGTCTGGGTGCGGTATCACCCGACCTGGCCTATAATACGGCGGTCAGCTTCCTGACCAACACCAACTGGCAAAGCTACGGTGGTGAGACCACGCTGAGCCCGCTCAGCCAGATGCTGGCCCTCACGGTTCAGAACTTCGTTTCCGCTGCTGCAGGCATCGCCATTGCAGCCGCCATCATGCGCGGCTTTGTGCGACGCAGCGCCTCGACAATCGGCAATTTCTGGGTCGATCTGGTGCGCGTCACGCTTTATGTACTGCTGCCCGCCTGTATGTTGCTCACCCTGTTCTTCGTGCTGGAAGGTGTTCCGCAAACCCTGACCGGGTCGGCCTCCATCTTCACGCTCGAAGGCGTGAAACAGACAATCGCGCTGGGGCCTGTGGCGACTCAGGAAGCCATCAAGATGCTCGGCACAAATGGCGGTGGCTATTTCAACGTCAACTCCGCTCATCCTTTCGAAAACCCGAATGCGCTGACCAATTTCGTCCAGATGCTTTGCATCTTCGCGCTGGGAGCCGGGCTTACCAACATGTTCGGTCGCATGATCGGGCAGGAAAAGCAGGGCTGGGCCATTTTCTCGGCCATGTCGGCACTTTTTCTCATCGGCGCGGGCGTTCTCTACTGGTCGGAGGCCCATGCCAATCCGCTCTTCGCGTCGCTGGGGCTGGATGGCACGCTGGGGAATATGGAAGGCAAGGAAACGCGCTTTGGCATTGCGGCCTCCGCTCTTTTTGCCACGGTCACGACCGATGCCTCCTGCGGGGCGGTCAATGCCATGCATGAGAGTTTTCTCCCGCTTGGCGGTATGGTGCCGCTCATCAACATGATGCTGGGTGAGGTGATTTTCGGCGGCGTCGGTTCGGGGCTGTACGGGTTCCTCCTCTTTGCGCTCATTGCTGTTTTCATGGCAGGCCTGATGGTGGGGCGCACACCCGAATATCTGGGCAAGAAAATCGAGGCGCGCGAAATCAAGATGACCATGCTGGCCGTGCTTTGCCTGCCACTTGTCATGCTGGGCTTCACGGCGCTTGCCGTCGTGCTGCCAGCGGGCCTTTCGGCACTGTCTGCCAGCGGTCCGCATGGTTTTTCCGAAGCGCTTTATGCCTACACCTCGGCCGCCGCCAATAATGGCAGTGCCTTTGCAGGCCTGACTGCGAACAGTTTCTGGAACGTCACGCTGGGCATCGGCATGATGATCGGGCGGTTTTTCGTGATCATTCCGGCACTCGCCATTGCCGGCTCCATGGCTACCAAAAAAGTGGCTGCCCCCACACCGGGCACTTTCCCGACCGATAACGGCCTCTTCATTGCGCTTGTCGCCGGGGTGATCGTGATCGTTGGCGGCCTCACCTTTCTCCCTGCCCTCGCTCTCGGCCCGATTGTCGAGCATCTCGCCATGCTCCACGGCACGACCTACTGAAAGGCGCCCATACGATGATCTCCTTTCCCTCACCCGCGCCTGGGTCCCATGCCGAGGCACCATCGAAGCGCCCGCCCTCACGCCCGAAATCGGGTGTGCTGAATGCGGCGCTCGTGCTTCCCGCACTGGCTGAAAGCCTGCGCAAGCTCGACCCGCGTATCATGATCCGCAACCCGGTCATGTTCGTCGTCGAGATCGTCACCTGTCTGACAACCGTGCTGCTTTTGCGCGACCTCATCAAAGGTGTCCCCCATACCGGGTTTGCGCTGCAGATCACGCTCTGGCTGTGGTTCACGCTGCTTTTCGCCAATTTTGCCGAAGCCATCGCCGAAGGGCGTGGCAAGGCGCAGGCCGACTCACTGCGTCGCACCCGCACGGAGACGCGTGGGAAGCGCCTTCTGCCCAGTGATACAGGCGCTTTCGGTCCTGCCGGACTGTATGAGGAAATTCCCGCCCCCGAGCTGGTTGTGGGCGATGTGGTCCTGGTCGAGGCGGGCGATTTCATCCCGAGCGACGGGGAGGTGATCGAAGGCATCGCGTCGGTTGACGAGTCAGCCATTACGGGTGAGTCCGCCCCTGTCATTCGCGAAAGTGGCGGCGATCGATCGGCCGTCACAGGCGGCACACGTGTGCTGTCGGACTGGGTGATCGTGCGCATCACGGCAGCCCAGGGCTCGACCTTTCTTGATCGCATGATCTCTCTCGTGGAGGGCGCGCAGCGGCAGAAAACACCCAATGAGATTGCCCTGACCATCCTTCTGGCTGGCATGACGCTCATCTTCATCATCGCCGTGGCGACCATTCCGTCCTTTGCGCATTACGCTGGCGGCTCGATTTCGGTCATGGTGCTCGTGGCCCTGTTCGTCACGCTCATTCCCACCACCATCGGGGCGCTTCTCTCTGCAATCGGCATAGCCGGCATGGACAGGCTGATCCGCTTCAATGTGCTCGCGATGTCGGGCCGTGCGGTCGAAGCCGCGGGCGATGTGGATACGCTTCTGCTCGACAAGACCGGCACCATCACAATTGGAGACCGTCAGGCCTGTGCCTTCATGCCCGTGCCGGGCGTGACCGAGCAACAGCTTGGCGATGCGGCACAACTTGCCTCGCTGGCCGACGAAACGCCGGAAGGCCGCTCCATTGTCGTGCTGGCCAAGACGCGTTTCGGGTTGCGTGGACGCGAACTCAATGCCTCAGGTGCACAGTTCGTCCCGTTTACGGCACAGACACGCATGAGCGGCGTCAATATCGGCACAAGACAGATACGCAAGGGCGCTGTCGAGAGCGTGCTCGCGGCAGCAGGGCCAAACGCCCCCTCCGCCGCCCAGATACGCAGTATCGCCGATGGCATCGCCCGTCAGGGTGGCACCCCGCTTGCGGTCATGGATGACACGCATCTGCTGGGTGTGGTGCATCTCAAGGATGTGGTGAAAGGCGGCATACGCGAACGCTTCGCCGAGTTGCGTCGCATGGGCATACGCACGGTCATGATTACGGGTGACAACCCCCTGACTGCCGCCGCCATCGCCGCTGAGTCGGGCGTGGATGACTTCCTGGCCCAGGCCACACCCGAAGCCAAGCTGGCCCTGATTCGCAGCGAACAGGCTTCGGGCAAGCTCGTGGCCATGTGCGGCGATGGTACGAACGATGCCCCCGCCCTCGCTCAGGCCGATGTGGGCGTTGCCATGAATACCGGCACTGTCGCCGCCCGCGAGGCGGGCAACATGGTCGATCTCGACAGTGACCCGACAAAACTGATCGAGATCGTCGGTATCGGCAAGCAGCTGCTCATGACGCGCGGTGCGCTCACGACTTTCTCGATCGCCAATGACGTGGCCAAGTATTTCGCCATCATTCCTGCGATGTTCGTCGGGTTCTATCCTGCGCTGTCCAGCCTCAACATCATGCATCTGGCCACCCCGGAAAGCGCCGTGCTTTCAGCGATCATCTTCAACGCCCTGATCATTATCGCGCTCATCCCGCTTGCATTGCGTGGCGTGGCGTATCGCCCGGTGGGTGCTGCGGCGCTGCTGCGGCGCAACCTGCTTATCTACGGTGTTGGCGGGCTCATCGTACCGTTCATCGGCATCAAGCTGATCGATCTGCTCATCACCCATATCGGTCTGGCCTGAGGAGGCCATCATGGTTCTATCACAGTTGCGCCCAGCGCTCGTTCTGTTTCTCCTTCTTTCTGCCCTCACCGGTCTGGCCTACCCTCTTGGGATGACCGCCCTGTCAGGCCTGATCCTGCCCGACAAGGCGGCGGGCAGCCTGATCCACGACAAGGGAAATATTGTCGGTTCTGCCCTGATCGGACAGAATTTCACCTCCCCGCGCTATTTCCACGGTCGCCCTTCGGCCACAATGGGGCCAGACCCAAAGGACCCCGGCAAAACAATCCCGATGCCCTATAATGGGGCGGCCTCTCTGGCTTCCAATGCCGGCCCGACATCACGGGCCCTCATCGAGCGCGTCACCCTGAGCGCTGCCGCTTTGCGTGCCGAAAACCCAGAGGCCATGGCACGGGGCTGGCATATCCCGATTGACCTTGTCACCACATCGGCCAGTGGCCTCGACCCTGACATCTCACCCGAGGCAGCGCTGTTTCAGGTCCTGCGCGTGGCAAAGGCACGGGGCCTTGATGAAGCGCGTATCCGTCACCTGGTTCTGCAGCAAACAAGCCAGCCCTTTCTGGGCTTTCTTGGTGAGCCCCATGTGAATGTTCTGGCACTCAACCGGGCGCTCGATAGAATGGACCAATAGCCGGTACAGCCTGCGCAGGTGCCAGATCGCGTTACCTGCGCAAGCCATGACAATCATCAGATCTATGAACAGGCGCAGCCGCCAGACCGGGCCAGGGAACGTGATGACGAGACAGGATTATGACCGCCCCGACCCTGACGCCCTGCTGCGTCAGGGCTGCGGCGAAAAACGCCGTGGACGGCTGAAAATCTTTCTCGGCGCAGCGCCAGGCGTCGGCAAGACATTCGAGATGCTGAGCAGCGCCCGGCATCTGATGCAGGAGGGGGCCGATCTGGCAATTGGCGTGGTGGAAACTCATGGCCGTGCTGAAACACAGGCGCTTGTCGAGGGCCTGCCTGTCATCGCGGCCGGTTCCGTCGCCTATCGCGGTCAGATCCTGCGCGAGATGGATCTTGATGCAATCCTGGCCCGGCGTCCCACTCTCGCCCTTGTCGATGAACTGGCGCACAGCAACGCACCTGGCTCGCGTCATCCCAAACGCTGGATGGATGTCGAGGAGCTGCTCAACGCGGGGATCGATGTTTTCACCACCGTCAATATCCAGCACCTTGAAAGCCTGAATGATATCGTAGCCTCGATCACCCGGGTGCGGGTGCGCGAGACCGTGCCCGACCATGTGATTGAAAGCGCCGATGAGCTCGAACTGGTTGATCTGACACCGGGCGACCTGCTGCAGCGCATGCGCGATGGAAAGATCTACGCCCCCCACACGGCAGGCCGGGCGCTGCTGCATTATTTCTCGCCCGGCAACCTGACTGCCCTGCGCGAACTGGCCTTGCGCCAGACGGCCCAGCAGGTGGACGCGCAGCTGGTCGATCACATGAAGGCCAACGCCATAGCGGGGCCCTGGGCGGCCGGTGAACGCGTGATGGTGTGTCTGACCCTGCAGGATGGTGATGCGGGTCTTGTGCGCTACGGCAAGAGACTGGCCGACCGGCTTCATGCGCCCTGGATCGTTCTGCATGTGGAAACCAGCCGCGACCTGACCGAGGAGGCCCGCGCACGCATGGCCTCACAGATGCATCTCGCGCAATCGCTCGGTGCAGAGACGGTAACTGTGCCCGGGCATGATATTGCCCTTGATGCCCTGGCCTATGCCCGCGCCCAGAATGTGACGCAGATTGTCGCGGCGCATCCGGCGGGCACGGGTTGGCTCGGTCGGCTGAGGCAGCTTATCGGTCGATCAACAACTGAACGGCTGATTCAGCGCTCGGAGAATTTTCCGGTTCATGTCGTACCCCGTTCAGGCGAGGCGATGGACCACCGGATCTACGAAAATCCTCCCCCACGTTTTTCGCCCTATCTGGCGAGCACGGCCATCGTCCTCTGTGCTCTGGGGCTGGCCCTGCTGCTTAGGCAGGGTTTCGAGGTCAGTAATGTGTCACTGGCTTTTCTGACCGCCATATTGGGGGTGGCCGTGGCCTACGGGCTCGGTCCTTCACTATGGGCATCCATTTTCGGCATGCTGTGCTTCAACTTCTTTTTCCTGCCGCCACTTTATACCCTGACCATTGCAGCCCCCGATAATGTCGTGGCGCTGTTCTTCTTTTTTGCCACGGCATTGATTGCAGGCAATCTGGGCGCCCGCGTGCGAAGTCAGGCTGTTGTGGCGCGCCACCGTGCAGAGATCACCCAGTCACTCTATCGTTTCAGCCGCACCATCACCGGCATGTCCACGCTCGACGACCTGCTCTGCTCTGTCACCCGGCAGATTGCGACCCTGCTCGATTGTCACGTCGTGCTTCTCATGCCCGATGGCGGCAGACTGGCCGTGCAGGCGCAATCGGATTCTGCCCATCCACCGGGAGAGGACGATCTTGCGGCGGCAAGCTGGGCCTGGAAGCATAGCCGTCTGGCCGGGCGCGGGTCTGACAGCCTTCCCGGCGTGCAATGGCTGTTCATTCCCCTGCGCACCGCACGTGGGCCCGTGGCTGTGATCGGCCTGTACCGCGAGAAGCAGGGCCAGTTGCTCGATGCCGAGCAGCAAGGCCTGCTGGACGCGCTGGCAGACCAGACGGCCTCGGCCATCGAGAGCCTGTTGTTAACCCGCGATCTCGACAGGGTAAGGCTGGAAGCCGAAACGGACAGGCTGCGCGGGGCCCTTCTGACCTCCATTTCCCATGATCTGCGCACGCCCCTCGCCTCCATTCTGGGAGCGGCATCAAGCCTGCGCGATTATGGCGAGGTACTGGGAGAGGAAGGAAGAGGCGAGCTTCTCTCGACCCTGACGGATGAGGCCGAACGCCTGAACCGCTTCGTGGGCAACCTGCTCGACATGACACGCATCGAGGCCGGTGCCCTCCCCCTGCGCCATGACAGTGTGGACTGTGCCGAGGTGGCGGCGACAGCCCTTGCTCGCGCGGCGAAACTGCTGGAGCATCATCATGTCACCCTTGATGCCGCATCGACCCTCCCCATGCTCGATCTCGATGCTGTGCTGCTGGAGCAATGTCTGTTCAATATCCTCGACAATGCAGCAAAATATACTCCCGCCGGAACTGCGATCACCCTGCGCCTCACCATGCGCCACTCAAGGCTCGTGATCGCGATTGAGGATGAAGGGCCGGGATTTGGTGATCGTGATCCAGCAGAGATTTTTGGCAAGTTCACCCGCTTTGCCGCTGCCGATACGGCCCGCGCAGGGACTGGCCTCGGCCTTGCCATTGCCCGTGGTTTTGTCGAGGCAATGGGCGGTGATATTCAGGCAGCAAACCGTACGGACAGGCACGGAGCGGTTTTTACCCTGCGCTTTCCGCTGCCAGCCTCACAGGCGATGCGCCAGATTGTGCACGACAGGATCGGCCTGGAAACCCGTGACGAAAGAAAGCCCCTGTGAGGAGTTGGCCCCCAACGAAAAGGTTTCCCTGCGGGGAATCCTGTCGCAGGGAGGGTCCAATGACCATTGATCGCGCCAAAGACACGGCCCCATGCCCTGTCCGATCCTGCCTGAAGAACCTGCCCCATGAGTGACCCGATCCTTCTCGTTGTTGACGATGAACCCGCCATTCGCAGGCTGCTGCGCACCACGCTGGCCAGTCAGTCATGGCGCGTGCTCGAAGCTGGAACAGGCGAAAACGCGCTGCGGGTGGTCAGTGAAACGCCGCCTGACCTTGTCCTGCTCGACCTGGGCCTGCCTGACCATGATGGGATCGAGATCCTGCGCAGGCTAAGGGCGCTGCATCCGGCCCTTCCGATCGTGATCCTTTCTGTGCGCGATGATGAGCGGGGCAAGGTAGCTGCTCTGGAAGCAGGCGCAGATGACTACGTGACCAAGCCGTTCAGCATGGCAGAACTCGTGGCCCGCCTGCGCAATGCGCTGCGTCATGCCCTGCAGCAACAGGGGACAACGCCCCTTTTCACCTCCGGTGATCTGTTGATCGATCTGGTGAAACGACAAATCTTCCGTGCCGGGACGGAGCTGAAACTCTCTCCCCGGGAATGGGATATTCTGCGAATGCTCGTGCGCTACGCCGGACGCGTTCTGACCCATCGCACCATCATGAGCGAGCTATGGGGTGCCAGCGGTGATGTGCAGCAATTGCGGGTCTATATCCGGCAGATACGACAGAAGATCGAAACCGACCCGGAACAGCCACGCCATATCATTACTGAGACTGGCATCGGCTACCGTCTGATTCAGACGGAGTAATCCAGGCGAAAAAAATGGGACACGTCAGATAGAGTCGCAGTCGAGACCCCGTTTCACACACGCTCAGATGTTTCGTGCAGCGGTGCGGCGCCTCCAGGCAGGAGCCTTGTGACGTGCTCACGCGTGACGGCCAAACCGCTATCCAATGCAACGCGGACGATCTGCGTGTAGCAGTCGTTCAGGCCGGCAACGTTTCTCTCAAGGCCCGAGCATAAAGTGCGCAGAGGGCCGCTGAATCGAGCCTTGCCTCAATGCTGTCGGCCCGGCTGGTCAGCAGGATGGGCACCTTGGCACCAAGCACGATACCGCCCGAACTCGCCTGCCCCAGAAAGCTGAGTGCCTTGACAACGATGTTCCCGGCTTCGAGGTCCGGTACAACGAGGATCTGGGCGCGGCCGGCGACAGGTGAGGTCAGCTTCTTGATGGAGGCTGCCTGCGGGTCCACCGCACCATCCATTGCAAGCGGACCATCAAGCACCGCCCCCGTTATCTCGCCGCGCTCGGCCATCTTGCTCAGGCAGGCGGCATCGAGCGTTCCCTGAATACGCGGATTGATGGTCTCCACAGCGGAAAGGATCGCCACACGCGGTGCGCCATAGCCAAGACCATGATGCAGGTCGATCGCATTCTGCACGATATGCTGCTTGGTTACGAGGTCGGGGGTAATATTGATGGCGGCATCGGTCACGAAAAGCGGGTCGGTGCGCCCCGCTACCGTGACCATGAACACATGGCTCATGCGCCGTGATGTTCGAAGGCCGCTCTCCTGTGCAACGACACCGTGCATCAATGTGTCCGTGTGCAGGCTGCCTTTGGCGAGGCCCTGGACCTCGCCTGCATGAACAAGGCCAATCGCGACCTGCACGGCACGCTCTGGTGTTTCGGCCTCGACAATCCGGCAGGACGCCACCGAAAGCCCAGCCTCCTGCGCCGCACTGTTGATAAGGGCAGGATCACCCACAAGAACCGGTTCCAGCACGCCATGTCGGGCCGCCTCAATGGCGCCGGCAAGGGCATGTCCCTCACAGGGCCAGACAATCGCATAAGGCACAGCACCCAACCCGGCCGCTTTGGCAATCATCGCGTCGAAAATCGTTCTGCGCGTGCAGGAGGCAGGGGAAAGTACTGTCGTCATCGCGCGACCTTCTTCCGGTTCGTTTGTCTGTCTGGTCTCAGGGGCGCAGGTTTGTGCGGTCACTGCACATCCTCCCAGTGCGGCAGGAAGCGCCTGCCATCACGTGAGGCCATGTCCTCATACAGGCGGTAGCGTTCAAGCGCGGCGGCCTGCGCCTGATGCAGCAGGTGCTCCGCCTGCTCCGGATTGGTTCGCGACAGGGTTTTGTAGCGCAGTTCGCGATAGGCATATTCCTCGAACGGCAGACGCGGGCGTGTTGAATCGAGCTGGAACGGGTTGAGCCCCTCCTTGCGCATGGCCGGGTCGAAACGGAAGAGCGGCCAGTATCCGCTGGCCACCGCCCTGGCCTGCTGCTTCATGCCGTCGCGCATGTCGATACCGTGGGCGATGCACTGCGAATAGGCAATGATCAGCGACGGACCGTCATGCGCCTCGGCCTCGCGTATGGCCGTCAGAGCCTGCTCGGGATTGGCCCCAAGCGCGATCTGAGCCACATACACATTGCCGTAGGAAACCGCTTGCAGACCCAGATCCTTGCGCGGCACGCGCTTGCCGGACGCGGCAAATTTCGCCGAGGCACCAAGCGGTGTGGCCTTGGAAGACTGCCCGCCCGTGTTGGAATACACCTCGGTATCCAGCACCAGGATATTGACGTTCCGGTCCTGAGCCAGAACATGATCGAGGCCACCATAGCCGATATCATAGGCCCAGCCATCACCACCAATGATCCATACCGAACGTTTGACAAGGTGATCGGCAACCGACAGCAGCATGACCGCCGATTTATCGGCAGAACCCTCGAGTTTTCCCTTCAGGGCTGCCACGCGGTCACGCTGGACGGCGTAGTCCCATTCATCTTCCTGCGGGGCATCGAGCAAGGCATCGGCAAGATCGGCACCGATCGTCTCACGCAGGCCCGCAACCAGATCGCGCGCCAGTTCGGTCTGCTTGTCGATGGCCAGCCTGAAGCCAAGGCCGAACTCGGCATTGTCCTCGAACAGAGAGTTCGACCACGCTACGCCACGGCCCTGCGCATTCGCCTTCCATGGATGGGCCGGCGTATTACCCGCAAAAATGGCAGAGCAGCCTGTCGCATTGGCAATCTGGAGACGATCGCCGAAAAGCTGCGAGACAAGCTTGAGATAGGGGGTTTCACCACACCCGGCACACGCCCCACTGAACTCGAAAAGCGGCTCGAAAAACTGTACGCCTCTTACTGTGGTCGGATTGACCTGATTGCGATCCATTTCCGGAATGGTTTCGAAAAAGCGCATGCTGGCCCGCTCACGGTCGAGCAGAGGCAGCTTTTCGGTCATGTTGATGGCGCGTTTCTGGGTCTGGGCATCAATTGAGGGGCAGTTATCCACGCACACGCCGCAACCGGTGCAGTCTTCGACATAAAGCTGAAGGGTGTAGCGCGTCTCGGGGTAACCACGGGCATTGACTGGCGCTGACCGGAAACCCGTAGGCGCCCCCTCCAGCCGGGCCTCGTCATAGGTCTTGGCACGTATCACGCTATGAGGGCACACAATGCTGCACTGCCCACACTGGATGCAGGAATCAGGCTCCCATACAGGGACTTCGATGGCAATATTGCGTTTCTCATAACGCGTCGTGCCACCGGGGAACGTGCCATCAACCGGCATGGCACTGACGGGTATCAGTTCGCCGCGCCCCGCCATGATCTCTGCTGTGACCCGGTGCACGAATTCCGGTGCTTCGGCGGGTACAATGGCCGGCATCGGGCGCGTTCCCTTCGCCTGCGCCGGGACGGATACCTCATGAAGGGCTGACAGGGCAGCATCAACCGCCTTGTTGTTGAGGGCGACGATTTTTTCGCCCTTCGCGCCGTAGGATTTGCGAATGAACGCCTTGATGGCGCTGATTGCCTCTGCTTCAGGCAGAACCTTTGCGAGATGGAAGAAGCAGGTTTGCAGCAGGGTGTTGATGCGTGGCCCAAGACCGATCTCAAGCGCGACACTGGACGCATCGATCACATAGAAGCGCAACTTCTTGGCGATGATCTGATCCTGAACCTTGCGCGGCAGACGCTCCCAGACCGTGTCCGGACCGAAAGGCGAATTCAGAAGGAAAATACCTCCGGGATTGGCGGCACCCAGAATGTCACGCCGAAACAGGAACTCGAATTTATGACATGCGACGAAATCCGCATGGCGGATCAGATAGGGCGCGTTGATGGGGCTGGTGCCGAAACGCAGATGCGAAGCTGTCTCTGCGCCCGATTTATGGGAGTCGTAATCGAAATAGGCTTGGGCATAATGCCCGTCGATTTCACCGATGATCTCAACGCTGTTCTTGTTGGCGCCTACCGTGCCATCCGCGCCTAGCCCATAGAACAGACAACGCGTTATATTTCCGGGCTCGATATCGATAGCCTCGTCGAATTCGAGACTCAGATTCGTCACATCATCGATGAGACCGACCGTAAAGACGGGGCTCGGGTCGGGCTTTGCCAGCTCGTCATAAACCGCCTTGACCATACCGGGGTGGAAATCGCGTGACGACAGGCCATAACGTCCGCCAATGACACGCGGCATATGAGGGAATTTCCCCGTAGCCACCGCTTCGGCCAATACACCCACGATATCCGCATGAAGCGGCTCCATCGGTGCCCCCGGCTCCTTGGTGCGATCCAGCACCGCAATGCGCTCCACTGTCGGCGGCAACGCTGCAAGAAAGGCCGCAGCGTCGAAAGGCCGGTAAAGGAGTACCTGAATGGCCCCCCGTTTCTCCTCAGGGTCACGTTCGTTCATCCATCGCATGGTTTCGCGCACCACTTCGGCACCCGACCCCATCGCGATGATGACATGGCGCGCATCCTGCGGGCCGTCATAACGGAACAACCCGTACTGACGCCCGGTCAGAGCGGCGAAGCGGTCCATGGCAGACTGCACGAGAGAAGGCGTGCGCAGATAATAGGTGTTTACCGCTTCACGCGTCTGGAAATACGTGTCCGGGTTCTGCCAAGTGCCACGAATGAACGGATTATCCGGCGTCAGCGCGCGGGCACGATGCGCGTGCACGAGCGTCTCGTCGATCATCGACCGGATCTGGTCATCAGGAACCAGTTTCAGCGAATTGTATTCGTGAGAGGTCCGAAAACCATCCGTGAAATGGATAAATGGCACGCGTGAAGCGAGCGTGGCGGCCTGGGCGATAATTGCCAGATCATGTGCTTCCTGCACCGAGGCTGCACCCAGCTGGGCAAAACCTGTCTGGCGAACGGCCATCAGATCCTGATGATCGCCAAAAATAGACGACGCCCCGGCTGCAAGGGCGCGGGCTGCCACGTACACCACGGTCGATGTCAATTCGCCCGCAATCTTGTACAGATTGGGGATCATCAACAGCAGACCCTGCGAGGCCGTGAAAGTGGTTGTCAGCGCACCGCTTTGCAAGGCGCCGTGCACACAGCCTGCCGCACCGCCCTCGGCCTGCATTTCCTGCACGATAGGCACATTGCCCCAGAGATTTTTCAGCCCTTCACTGGCCCAGCTATCGGCTGTCTCGGCCATAGGTGAGGAAGGCGTAATAGGGTAGATCGCGCAGATCTCGTTCACGCGATATGCGACGTGAACAACAGCAGAATTCCCGTCCAGAGTGGTCATTTCACCAGGTTGGGGCTTGCCGGATTGCGGGGCGGTGTTTGCGTTATGGCTCATCGTCTTGTTCTCTTTTCCCGCCTTCAGGCGCGCACCACGAAGCGCTGCGGCGTCAGGGTGACCGCGGCCTCCGCGCAATCGGCATCATTGTGTTCTGGCGTCATCACGATGGCATGGCACGGGCATTGTCCGGCGCAATCGCCACAGCCGGTGCACAAGGTCTCGTCCACTGCATAGCCCCTGCCCGGCCCCAGTCGGGTGATGGCCTGCTCGGAGCAGGCAGCAAAACAATTGTCGCACTCGAAACAGTTACCGCATGACAGGCAGCGACCCGCCTCATGACGCGCCTGCGTCTCGTTCAGCCCCGCAATGATCTCCTCAAACCCCGTGCGGAGCGACGTGGGCAATTCGGCGCCCTCCTCGCGCACGACCATCATTAGAGCAGGCATGTGGAGCATGTCGAAGGTCACGATCTCGGCCGGCGCGTCAGGCACGGATTTTTCCTCCCGCAGATAGGCATCAATCGCCCGGGCGGCCTTCTTGCCGTGGCCGGTCGCGGTGGTCATGGTGCGTGCTCCTCGCACACAATCGCCACCGGCAAACACGCCGCGTGCGCCCGTCATGAAAGACGGATCGATCTCCAGCCTCTCGCCCTTGTCGATTGTGATATCGCTCATGTCAGAGCAGAGCGAAAAGTCACTATGCTGGCCAATCGCAAGAATGACGCTGTCAGCTACCAGCCTCTCTCTATCCGGCGCACAGCCATCCGCTGGCGGACGTATGGCACCGGTCTGCGGATCGAGTTCAACATGCTCGATCTCGACACCATCATGTCCATAACGGGTCACGACGCTGCAATAGCGTATGGTGACACCTTCTGCCTCGGCGGCCTCGCGCTCTTCTGGCAGGGCGCTCATATGGGCCTCGTCCCGTCGATAGACCATAAAGACCTTCTCTGCGCCGAGACGGCGTGCCGTACGGGCGGCATCCATGGCGACGTTGCCACCACCAACCACCACCACAGTACGGCCAAGCTCGGGCCGCTTTCCTTCACGCACGGCATGGAGGAGGTCGATCGCCTCGACAGGCTGATATCCCGCCTCGGTGGCCAGCGGCATGGTCAGGGCGCGCGCCGCGCCAACGCCCAGAAAGACAGCATCAAAAGCGCCTTCTTTCATGGTCTGGGCGAGATCCGTCACAGGCGCATTGCAGTGCAGACTCACGCCCGGCATTGATAGAACGTTACCCATTTCGCGTTCGAGGATATCCATCGGCAGGCGATACGCCGGAATACCATAGGCCAGCATGCCTCCCGCATGAGCCGAGGCCTCGCGTATCTCAACCTGATGACCCTTCCTTGCCAGATGATAGGCACAGGACAGACCCGCAGGCCCCGAACCGACAACGAGCACTTTCTTACCCGTGGCAGGCTTACAGGCGACCCTCCAGTTTTTCTCGGCGGCCATATCACCCAGAAACCGCTCGACCTCATGGATCGCCACAGCGTCATCCATCTCGGCGCGGTTACAGCTGCTTTCACAAGGGTGATAACAGGCACGACCGTGAATGGCGGGAAACGGGTTCTCCGTTTTAAGCAGATGCCAGGCGGCCTCATACTCACCAGCCTGAGCCAGAGCGAGCCAACCCTGGATATTCTCCCCAGCAGGACAGGCGTGGTTGCAAGGTGGCATGAGCGACACGTAATCCGGACGGCGCGATCGTACGCTTCCCACTCCGACACGCGTGCCAACATGCAGGGCCCGATTGAGTTCACGCAGCTTGAGCGCCATGGAAGAACCTCATTCTCTCTTCCGGCCAGACTGATCCGAATGACCGCATGGCTCGGGGGAATATCCTGACTGGGAGAGGAACAAGATAATCACCCCCTCTTGCTCAGGTTACCGAGCGCTAACCCGGCGAGGGGCAACCGTCATTGAGGCACATCAATCCTTCAGCGGTTTATTGGAATAATCAACATCAATCATGAGTATTCTCTGTGATTTACAAGAAACCACTACAGTTCCCAAGAAAATTAAAAATATTCATCAAGTTTTATTGTGAGCCACCCCCTCGGGAACATACTTCACACCGACCGCACAGCCTCCATATTAGGCTTATTCGTTCGATAAGCGCTTCCCGAAAAACGATAAGAACAATCATAACGGAGTTGCCCTCATGAGCACGGTACAAGACAACACAAAGCCGCTTGCCGGAATCAAGGTCATCGATTTCGGCGGTGTGCAATCGGTCCCTTCGGCCGCCCAGCTTCTGGCCTGGTACGGTGCCGATGTCATCAAGGTTGAGCGGACCGGCGTGGGCGATGTGACCCGCCGTCAGCTGCGCGACATCCCGGATGCCGACGCGCTCTATTTCACCATGCTAAACAGCAACAAGCGCTCGATCGAGCTCAACACGAAAACCCCCGAAGGACGTGAGGTTTTCGAGAAGCTCCTCAAATGGGCCGACATCCTGCTTGAGAATTTCCGCCCTGGCGCCATGGATCGCATGGGTTTTGGCTGGGACGTCCTGCATCAGCTCAACCCGCGCCTGATTTACGGCACGGTAAAGGGTTTTGGCGACGCCTCTCCCTGGTCGCATATCAGTGCCTATGAAAACGTCGCACAATGCGCCGGTGGTTCGGCCTCGACTACGGGTTACTGGAATGGCGCGCCGCATGTGGATGGTCAGGCGCCCGGCAATTCGAATGGCCCGCTCATTTCAGCCGCGGCGCTCGGTGACAGCAACACAGGCAATCACCTGCTGATCGGCGTTCTGACGGCCCTGTTTGCCCGCGAGCGCAGCGGAAAAGGCCAGAAAATCAGCGTTTCGATGCAGGATTCCGTACTGAATCTGTGCCGTGTCAAGCTGCGCGACCAGCAGCGTCTGGAGCGCGTGGGTTATCTGGAAGAATACCCGCAATACCCGGACGGAAAATTCGGCGACACGGTGCCACGCGGTGCCAATGCAGGCGGTGGTGGCCAGCCCGGCTGGATCCTGAAATGCAAAGGCTGGGAGACGGACGAGAACGCGTATATCTACTGCACCGTGCAGGAGCAGAACTGGGGGCCGACATGCGAGGCCATCGGCAAGCCTGAATGGGCCACCGACCCGCATTATTGCACGACCAAGGCACGTGAGACCCACATGTTCGAGATCTTCGCTGCCATCGAGGCCTCGCTTGCCGACAAGGATAAATACCAGGCCGTAGCCCATCTCTCGAAATTCCGTGTGCCCTGCGCGCCCGTTCTGTCGATGAAGGAAATTGCCGAGTCCAAGGACCTGCGTGACGCCGGCACGATTGTCGAGGTCGAGCAGCCGGTCCGTGGATCGTTCCTGACCATCAATCCGATCAAGTTCAGCGACTTCACTCCGGAAATCACCGCTGCCCCGCTGCTTGGTCAGCATACGGATGAGATCCTTGCCGAGTTCGGTTATTCGGCAGACCAGATTGCCGATCTACGCTTGAAGAAGATCGTCTGCGCCTGACAGACCCACCGGAATGTCCTGAAAAAACATTCCGGTCCTGTCCCCCCAGGAATACCAAGCCCTTCCTGCGCCGCCACCTTTCAGGACGGCACAGGGAAAAGGAGTTAGTCATGGCAGACGCCCCTTCGGCCGCCAACACATCGGCACCCGTACAATCTCCCCTCGCGTCCAGCACGGACGGCTTTCATCTCGTCATTGAAGCCCTGCAGCGCAACGATCTGAACACGCTCTATGGCGTTGTTGGCATCCCCATCACGGATCTTGCGCGCCTCGCCCAGGAGAAGGGGATGCGCTTCATCAGTTTCCGAAGCGAGCAGCCCGCCGCTCATGCGGCATCCATCTCGGGCTATCTTACCCGCAAGCCCGGGCTCTGCCTGACAACCTCTGCCCCCGGCTTTCTCAACGCCCTTCCTGCCCTCGCCAATGCCACCACCAATGGCTATCCGATGATCCTCATAAGCGGGTCTAGCGATCGTGCGATCGTTGACCTGCAGCAGGGTGATTACGAGGAACTCGATCAGCTTGCTGCCGCCCGCCCCTTCGCCAAGGCCGCCTATCGCGTCAACCGTGCGGCCGATATCGGTATCGGGGTAGCACGCGCCATACGTGCCGCGCTTTCAGGAAAACCGGGCGGTGTCTATCTCGACCTCCCGGCCGCTGTCCTGAGCGAAACGCTCGATTTAAAAGCGGGCCAGGACTCCCTGATCACGGTTGTGGCTCCGGAATCAGCCCTGCCACCCTGCCCCGATGCGATCGCCCGTGCGGTTTCGCTTCTGAAGCAGGCACGCAAGCCCCTCATCGTACTCGGCAAGGGCGCAGCCTATGCCCAGGCTGAGGGGGCCATACAAGATCTCGTTGAAAGCACCTCCATCCCATTTCTTCCCATGTCGATGGCCAAGGGGCTATTGCCCGATACCCACCCTGCCTCTGCCGCCACGGCGCGCTCGCTGGTGCTGGGACAAGCCGATGTGGTGGTGCTGGTGGGCGCACGCCTCAACTGGATGCTTGGCCACGGCAAGCCGCCGCAATGGTCGCCTGACGCACGCTTCATCCAGATCGACATCAACCCAGAGGAATTTGACAGCAACCGCCCCATTGCCGCCCCGCTGGCCGGTGAGCTTGGCCTGACGGTGCAGGCCTTGGCCACCGCACTGAAGCAGGAGAAAATCTGCGCGCCGTCGGAATGGCTGGCTGCGATTGCGGCCAAGCGTGACATCAACACGCAGAAAATGACCGAACGTCTGGCCAACAAGACCGCGCCGATGAACTTCTACACGGCGATTGGCACCATCAAGACGAGCCTAGAGGGGCGCGACATCGTGCTGGTGAACGAGGGGGCCAACACGCTCGATATTACCCGCAACGTGATTGATATGGACAAACCGCGCCGCCGCCTCGACCCCGGCAGCTGGGGAACGATGGGCGTCGGGCTGGGTTATGCCATCGGTGCTGCCATCACCACGGGCAAGCCGGTTGTTGCCATAGAGGGTGACAGCGCTTTTGGCTTCAGTGGCATGGAGGTCGAAACGATCTGCCGCTATCGCCTGCCCGTTGTGATGATCATTCTCAATAATGGTGGCATTTATCGTGGCGATGACATCAACCGCAGCGGGGGCACGGATCCGGGTGTAACGGTGCTGGAGGCCAATGGTCATTACGAGAAGATCATCGAAGCCTTCGGTGGCAAGGGATATTACGTGACTGATCACGAGGCACTCTCGCAGGCGCTGGAGAACGCGCTGGCCTGCGGTGGTCCTGCCATGATCACAGCCTCTATCGACCCGCATGTCGGTACGGAAAGCGGCCATCTGAGCAAGCTCAACCCCAAAGCCGGTCCAAAGTGAGGCAGCTCCATGGCTGAGAATACTCAACCCAACACACAGGATGCTGCCGCAGGTTCTACAAAGGCACCCGTGACGGCATCCCGCCCCTCAACCGGCCCTTTCGAGGGGCTGCTGGCCATTGACCTGACCCACGTGCTGAACGGCCCGTTCGGCACGACCATCCTGACCGATCTAGGTGCGCGTACGATCAAGGTGGAGGCGCCGGGTCATGGTGATGATACGCGCACCTATGGCCCTTATGTCGGTGATCGTTCGCTGTATTTCTCTTTTGTCAATCGTGGCAAGGAGAGCATCGTTCTCAACCTCAAGGATGAGAATGATCGGGGCGTTTTCCTCGAAATGGTCAAGCGCGCCGATATTCTATGCGAAAACTACCGCCCGGGTGTGATGGACCGTCTCGGCTTCTCCTATGAGACACTCTCTGCCCTCAACCCCAGACTGATCTACGCCTCATCATCAGGATTTGGGCATACCGGGCCACTCGCCCATTATCCGGCCTATGACACGATCGTGCAGGCCATGAGCGGCATGATGGAGGCGACAGGGTTTCCTGATGGTCCTCCCACGCGGGTCGGCGGAACGTCGCTGTCTGACCTGTGTGGCGGCACGTTCATGTTCTGCGGCATTGCCAGCGCACTCTACGCGAGGGAACGCACCGGCAAAGGAGCGCATGTCGATGTATCCATGTTCGATGGCACGTTCGCGTTCCTGCAACATGCGCTCATGACATGGTCGGCCACGGGCGCTGCCGGGCCACGTATCGGCAATCGCCACCCATCCATGGCACCGTTCGATGTCTACCGCACACGCGACAGCCATATCGTGATCTGCTGCGGCAATAACCATCTGTTTGGCGCCCTCTGCCAGACGCTCGGCATCAAGGCTCTCACAGCGGACCCGCGCTTTCTGAACAACAGCGACCGTATGAATAATCTCGATGCGCTCAAGGAGGCCATCGAGGGGGCTTTAACTCAGCGTGACGCATCTTACTGGCTCGAGGCTATCGAAAAGGCTGGCGTCCCTGTTGGCCCCATGCTGAATGTTGCAGAAGCCGCAGCTCTGCCACAGACCGCCGCCAGAAACATGGTGATTGATGCCGGGGGACTGAAAATGCCGGGCAACCCGGTGAAGATCAGCGGCTATGACGATCCGCTGACACGCCCCGGTGCGCCAAGGCTCGATGAACATGGCGCAGCCCTGCGCGCGGAGTTCGCCCCCGGTCAGCCATCATGACCACCACAAACGTGACAGTATCCATACCGGCCGCGCAGGAGGATTCTCTTGCCACCCTACTGCGGCGCGTCTTCTGCCTGACCTTCGTTGTGGCTGTGGTGGAAGTCACGACCTATATCGATGTCGGCGGCATCTACCCTGGCATCATGACGGGTAATACCGTGCAGCTTGGCCGCGCTGTGGCACTGCATCACTGGTCGAATGCAGGATCAATCGGCACGGCAGTGGGCCTGTTTTTTCTCGGCTGTATCGGGGCAAGCCTGATCAAGAAATTCCTCAGCTGGCCCTATTGGGGCCTCCTGATCATGGCCGCCATTCTCTTCATCGTCAGTTTCGTCCGGCTTTCCCCCGGGTTGCGCCTGCCGGTCGAGTTGCCTCTCGTCGCGCTGGCGCTGGGCATTCAGGGTGAGACATTGGCCAAATTTGGCGGGGTGTCGCTCCAGACGATTGTGGTGACAAACAACATCGTCAAATTTTCCGAGGCTTTCACCGGGCGCTACCTTCTGCTCTGGCTTGGCTACGTGAAATCTGACGGCAAGAGACCTGCATTGAAGGAAGTGGCTCTGCCTGCCTGTTCCTGGCTAACCTACGCTTTGTCGGCAATGCTGGGGGCCTGGCTGGGACAGTTCACCAATCTTGTGCTGTTCCTCACCACGATCATGCTGGTCCTGACAGTATGGGACCTGCATCGGGACTACAAAACGAGCTCATTTGAGAAAACGTCATGAATACAGCGCAGGACACACAAGGTTTCGGCTTCGGTCGTCTTCGTGACAACAAGGCGCTCAATCGCTTCGAGTGGTTAGAAGCGGGCGAGACCAGTATTGTCAGTTATCATCACGACGGCTCTGTTCTGGTCCTGGATCACAGTTCCGTTCCTGAGGCTTTGGCCGGCAGGGGTATTGGCTCGCGGCTCGTCAGGGCCGTGCTCGATCATCTCCTGACGACAGATCAGAAGATTGCCGTGCGCTGCGATTTCATCAATCGCGTCATAAATCGCCATGCGGCTTATCAGGCGCTTCTGCAGCGTTAAGCCGCGCCACCCGATGGCAGAAGGACTGAGATAAAGGGAGCCTTGATGCATCCACAACGAGAATGGGGATCATAAATAATAATTCCAGAAATCGTTTATTCTGTTAATAAGATTGCGCCCCTATCGAGGGTATAAAATTCAATAACAAGAATAAACAAGGCGAACTCAAGGTGAGCGAGCGTTTCAAGACTGCCCTCCGTCTCTCTCTGCTCGGCATGAGTGTTAGTACAAGCCTGACGCCCGTTGCGGCCCGGGCCTCGACAGACGATGATGAACTCGCCTTGATCAAGGCGCAGATCCGCGATCTGGAAAACCGCGTCGTGAAGATAGAGCAACGCCGACAGGCCCGATCAGTCGGCAAACAGGGGGGAAGCCGCACGAGCCACCCCATACGCCAGGATAGCGCCTCCAGAGGCTCTAATCAGACCGCCTCCGCTCAAGCTGCAGGACCCATCGGTGCATCGCATGCCGTGAAAGCACCGCAGGCTGATACAGTCGTGATCAGGTCCGGTGTACCAGATACGCGCCTTGCCCAGGCCACATCACCATCGGGTCGCGCCGCGGTGACCGAACCGACCAGCGCACCAGGGAGCGCATCGGGGAGCGCCGGGTCCGCCATCGATCTGAGCTCATCGAGTCCTCTCGCCATCACCCAGACCTCCGTCGATCATCTCCCGCCTGTTTTCAGCATCGGCAATATTTCGGTGCGTCTCGGCGGTTTTATCGATATGTCCAATATCTGGCGTGACTCTACGATCACCAGCGGTCCCGCCACGGCATGGAATAACTTCCCCTATGCCAACAGCCCCAATCACGGCCTGAGTGAGGAGCGCCTCTCGGCCCAGCTCACGCGTCTTTCTACTCTTCTGGAAGCCAATCCCACCAGGGATATCCGCCTGCAAGCCTATATCGAGTCCGATCTTGGTGGGGCGGCAGGGACGACCAACTCTGTACAGATCAGCGGCTATACGCCAAGGCTAAGGCAGGGATATTTCACTTTTACAAAGAAGGATTGGGGTTTCCATGTCCTCATGGGACAGGCATGGAGTCTCTCGACAAACTACGCCAAGGGCGTCACCCCGCGCAGCGAACAATTGCCTGCCGTGACAGACAACAACCAGATACCGGGCATCACCTTCCTGCGCGTGCCTCAAATCCGTATCGGCAAGGATTGGGGGAACAAATACTGGCTGGCTGTCTCGGTTGAAGACCCTCAGGCGACCATTGCCTATTCGGCCGATCTGGCGTCGGGTGGTCGCTTGCCAGCGCTCAGGGGCTACACACAGGGGCCGCGCGTTTTCTATCAGAATACGGGCGGATTACTGCTCAACCCGAGTGCTGAATATACCGATAATCCGATCCCTGATGTCATCGTCAAGGGAGCCGTTGATACCAATCTTGGGCATTACGAGGTTTTCGGCCTCGGCCGCTGGTTCCGTTCCGTCATCCAGTCTCCTGAAGCCGCTCACAGCCACAAGGATACGAAATTCGGAGGCGGTGTGGGTGCCGGAATGACCACATCTCTGTTTACGCCGGGCCTTCAGTTGACGGGGAATGTCATCGCGGGTCAGGGTATCGGTCGCTATGGCGCGTCCCAGCTTCCCGATGTCACCTTCAACGGTCAGGGCGGTCTCTCGCCCATCCCTCAGATCCGTGGGGCGCTCGGCCTGATCGGCCATCCAGATCCGTCTGTGCTGGTGTATCTCTATGGCGGTGTCGAGGCCAGCAGCAAGAGAAGCTATATCGCCGCCGACGGCATGCAATATGGCTATGGCGTAAATGACCATAATCTCGCTGGCTGCTCCATCGAGTTCGGAACCTGCACGGCCCAGACCCGTACCCTGGCCTCCATGACGGCAGGGGGCTGGTGGCATTTCCTCGATGGCACTTACGGAAGCCTCATGGGAGGCGTGCAATATACCTATATCCGCAAATTTGCCTTTCGTGGATCGGATGGCAAGGGCGGCTCGGTCTATCCAACCACATTCGGTAATACCGTATACGTCACGTTCCGGTATCTGCCTTTCCAGTAAGCTCTGCCGCAACGCCTGCCTTTGCAAATGGCGAGGGCAGACTGGCTTTTCTCGGGAAAACGGGCCCTGCCTTACGGAACTTCGGTCGTCGCCAGCATGGTCTCGCTCGCCTTGTTGCGTCCGGAGAAAAGACGCTTGACCCGCCCTTCTGACAGCTGGCACGGCGAGCGCTCGCCCGGGAAAAGCCGCCTCGTTGCCGTAGCACATCAGGAAGCGTCGGCATCGGTAATGCCGATCTGGCCTTAAGGCCAGATCGGCGGCCATGACCAGGCGACATGTCTCCATAGTGATGGTGTCCAGCCACACAGAGGAGACAACCGGCCGTGACCAGATCCGATACTACACCAATGACTGCTGTCCTCGTCGCCATCGATGTCGCCAAATCCCGCAATGAGGTCCTGATCGAAATGCCTGGCAGTCGGCGACGACGGCGTCTGACCGTGGC
>NZ_UEGO01000011.1 GCF_900465345.1 Asaia bogorensis
GCATGGATGCCCGCCCCCGCCGCCCCCTCCCGATGGGGAAGGATATGGGCGATGATCCCGCCTATCCTTTGTGACGTGCTGATCGCCCCTGATGATAGCGGCGCAAGGAGGCATGCCGGGGGGCAATCTCGTGATGGCGAGCAGGCGCCCGGACGCTCGATAGCGTTGGCATATAAAGCCCGGACACTCGGTTTCTGCCTTGTTCTAAGCCTTGCCGGGTGTGCAACGCATACGCAGCCAGACATGGATGACAGCGCGGGTGCTGATGATCAGGCGCCGCAGAGCGATGGCGCGCATGGATCACATGGAGGGGGGGGCCATATGGGTGGCCTCTGGACTGAAATGGCCCGCACGGCCCTGCAGACCGGCATGGGTTTCATCCATCACTGAACGCGTCATATGAAGCGAAACTCTCAGGGGAGTAGGCCGAGCCTCTTCCGAACGCGCCACTGTCACACGACATGGTGCGGGGCATCAGGGCTGTCCTGCGCCTTGGGCAGGTGAGCACATCGCTGTCGTAACAATCTTCGCCGTTGCGTGATCGGACGTCCGGATTTTTTGTCCTTATAGTCGGATTCCAGACCTACTCAGAAAGAAAACTCCGATGCAGCTTGCTACCGCCCTGGATTATATCGACCGTGCCCTGCAGATTGCCCGCGAGCGCGGCGTGAGAGTTGCGGTCGCCGTCGTGGATGCCGGTGGCCATCTGGTGGCCTTCAAAAAGGATGACGGCACGCAGCTGGGAAGCATTGAGCTCGCCCTGTCCAAGGCACGTACCTCAGCCCTTTTCCTGCGTCCGACCGAGGATATGGAAAAGGCCCTGCATGCGGGCAAGACCATGATTGCTGCTCTGCCCAATGTTCTGCCTGCAGGTGGCGGTGCACCCATCATGGTCAACGGAGCGGTCATCGGGGCGCTGGGACTGAGCGGCGGGGAGGGTGAGACCGATGCCCGTCTGGCCGAGGCGACAATCAAGGCCTTCGGCATAAGCTGAGTTGGTCTTCTGCGGCCCCCAGCCAGCGCGTCGCATCGTTGGGGGCTGGCCTGTCGGGGCACTCTGCCTCGGCTGAAAAGCGCGCAGAAAACATGGCGCGCTACAGTGCCGTTGAAGCTGATGTGATTTTCAGAAAAATGGCGGACCCGAAAGGATTCGAACCTTCGACCTTCGCCTTCGGAGGGCGACGCTCTATCCAGCTGAGCTACGGGTCCCGCTGGATCGCTATAACCAGATTTTCCAGAGCACGCCAGTCCCAATTTTCGGGTGTCGATCAGACGTGTGATCGCTGTTTTACGAGCAGGCGCTCTCTCAACACTCCTTGCGCTAGGCGTCTTGTCGGGCAAGGCTCAGGGGCCGAAATGGCCCGGATCACCCGCCATCCATGCTGCCGCGGCGGCATCGCCGCCAGAGGGGAGAAGCTGGTCCGGGTGCAAAATCCATGAGGCGATGTCACCCGTCGCATTGCGCCCATTGCGGTCGCGCAGCAGCAGATGGTGCCCCCCGGGAATGAGGTCCTTGCGCACGCCCGCAGGCAGGTGGTGCCAGAACGAGGCCATGGGCGGGGCCGGGATCATCTGGTCATGATCACCGTACAGGACGAGCATGGGAAGTTGGACATTCCGGGCCTGGCCCTGGCCATCGGCCATCAATTCGACCAGCCCGAGCAATGTGTCCAGACGATATTCATGCAGGGTGAGGGGATCGAAATAGAGTCGGCGCAGGGCAGCAATGTTGTTGGTGGCGATATGCTCCCCCGGCACATGCGCGCCGGTGAAGATCCAGTCCGGGGCGATGGTGTCGAGCCCTTCCAGAACAAGGCGTGAGAAGGGGTCAAAGCGCCATATGGCGGGAGAGACGAGAATAACGCCGCTTAATCCCGCGCCTTCGGGGGCTGCCTGCGGATCGGCCGCCAGAATTGTTGCAACCGCGCCCCCCATGCTCTCCCCCATGATGAAAAGCGGCACGGTTGGGTTGCGGGCATGGATGAAGCGGGCCTCTTCGCGCGCATCCTGAACCAGCCTTGCGGTGCTGCTCCAGCGGCCGCGACTGGTTGTTTCACCAAAGCCGCGGGCATCGGGCGCTATGGTTTCGATGCCTGAGGCGGCGAGTTGCGGTGCAGAGAATTCCCAGGCGTCGCGACTGTCACCAAAGCCATGCAGTGCCAGAATGATGGCATGCATCGGCGCTTTGGCAGGCCATACACGCAGCGGCGCAACGGCACCGTCAGACAGGGTGATATGCATTGAGGCAGGAATAAGCGCGGCTTCCTGCCCGTGTGGTTGTGGAGCATGGCGGGGTGGGGCGGTGGTGCACCCCGACAGGATCAGGCCACAGATCACAACAGGAACGAGGCGCGCGAGCCATGCCCGTGGCGGAACGGACGCGCTCTCGCTTCGCTCAGAGCGGGCATCGCTTGCCCTTGCCCTGTGACGGTAGTTTGAATGTGGGCGGAACTCTCGTATCATCGGAAGAGTATTGCGTCCTCGGGGCGCGCTGGCCAGTAGGGGCGCAAATCTGCCCCGCCGGGATGCCGTATGATGGTGTACCCGCAGAAGGAGATGCGCAGCTTGTCATTCTCGATCATACAGGTTGCCGCATGAGCGCCGGGAAACATCTGGTTCTGGTTGATGGTTCGGGCTTCATTTTCCGCGCCTTTCATGCGCTGCCGCCCATGAGCAGCCCTGAAGGGGTGCCGGTCAATGCGGTGTATGGCTTTACCAATATGCTGCAACGTCTGTTGCGCGATCATGTCGGCACGCATCTGGCCGTTGTTTTCGATGCCGGGCGCCAGACCTTCCGCAACGACATCTACCCCCAGTACAAGGCGCATCGTCCCGAAGCGCCAGAAGATCTGCGCCCGCAATTCCCGCTCATCCGCGATGCAACGCGGGCCTTCAATGTGCCCATGATCGAGCTGGCCGGTTTCGAGGCGGATGACATCATCGCCTCCTATGCCGAAATCATCGAGCGAGAGGGCGGTCAGTGCACGATCGTCTCGTCAGACAAGGATCTGATGCAGTTGGTGAGCGATCGCGTGGCCCTGCTCGATCCGATCAAGCAAAAGCCGATCAAACTGGCAGAGGTCGAGGCCAAGTTTGGCGTACCACCCGAGCGTGTGATCGATGTGCAGGCCCTGATGGGCGACCCGACCGATAACGTGCCGGGTGTGCCGGGGATCGGGCCCAAGGGCGCGGCGCAATTAGTGCAGGAATTCGGCACGCTGGAGGCGATCCTCGCGGCCGCTCCCGACATGAAGAAGTCCAAACGGCAGCAATCGCTGATCGACCATGCCGAGGCCGCCCGTATTTCGCTTAGGCTGGTGACGCTGGCACGCGATGTGCCCTTGCCTGAACCTGTCGAGGCCCTTGGCTGCCGTGAGCCCGACGCGCCCGTCCTGCGTGATTTTCTGGAAAAGATGGGGTTTCACTCGGTCATCCAGCGCATGGGGCTGGGGGCGCTGGCGGGCAAACGCAGCGCCGGCAAGGTAGAGCCGACGGCCAATGAAGCGACCGAAGAGACGACCAAGGGTGACAAGCCCTATGGCCCGTATGAAACCATCCAGTCCATCGACACACTCAAGGACTGGATCGCCCGCGCACAGCGCCGTGGGTATTTCGCCTTCGATACCGAGACGGATTCGCTCAATGCCCGTCAGGCGACACTGATTGGCCTGTCACTGGCCGTGGCACCGGGCGAGGCGGCCTATGTGCCGCTGCGTCATGAGGGCACGCTGGAGCACCCTGCGGGCGGCCAGCTGGATGTGGCAGAGGTGCTCGAAGCCCTTCGCCCGCTTCTGGCCGATGACTCGGTGCTGAAGATTTTCCAGAACGCCAAATACGACCTGCTCGTGCTGTCTCACGCGGGTATCGATAATGTGGCACCGATTGATGACACGATGCTCATTTCCTACGCCCAGTCGGCGGGTGAGCATGGTCAGGGCATGGATGAACTGTCGCGCCTGCATCTGGGCCATGAGCCAATTTCCTATGACTCCGTTACGGGAACTGGGCGCAGCAGGGTGCCTTTCGCGCAGGTCCCCATAGCCCGCGCAACGGAGTACGCGGCCGAGGATGCCGATGTGACGCTGCGTCTGTGGCTCGCTCTCAAGCCTGCCCTGCGCGAGCGTCATGCGCTAGCGCTCTATGAGGAGATGGAGCGCCCTCTGGTTGCCATCCTCAGGGACATGGAGCAGGCGGGGGTCAAGCTCGATGCCGCGGAACTGCGCCGCATGTCGGCCGATTTCGGCTCGCGCATGGCCGAGATGGAAATCGAGATCCATGCTCTGGCGGGGCGCAGCTTCAATCTGGGGTCGCCCAAGCAGCTTGGCGAAATCCTGTTCGACGAAATGAACCTGCCAGGTGGGAAACGCACCAAGGCAGGCGCGTGGGGCACGGATTCATCGGTGTTGCAGGAACTGGCCGATGCCGGGCATGAACTCCCCTCGCGTATTCTTGCGTGGCGTCAGCTCGCCAAGCTGAAATCGACCTATGCGGATGCGCTGGTACAGCAGATGGATGCGCGCACCCATCGCGTTCACACCTCGTTCCAGATGGCCATCACCACCACAGGCCGTCTGTCATCCAACGACCCCAATCTGCAGAATATTCCCATCCGCACCGAGGAAGGCGGGCGCATCCGCCGTGCCTTCATTGCGGAAGAGGGTTATGTGCTGGTTTCGGCGGATTATTCCCAGATCGAACTGCGCCTTCTGGCCGAGGTGGCCGATATCGGCCCATTGAAGGAAGCCTTCACGCTGGGGCAGGATATCCATGCCCGCACGGCCGCCGAAGTGTTCAATCTGCCGCTCGAGAATATGGACCCGCTGACGCGTCGACGCGCCAAGGCCATCAATTTCGGCATCATCTACGGCATTTCGGCTTTCGGTCTGGCGCGTCAGCTTGGCATAGCTGCGGGTGAGGCGCGTCGTTATATCGATGCGTATTTTGCCCGCTATCCGGGTATTCGCGATTACATGGATCGTACCAAGGATGATGCCAAGCGTGATGGTTACGTCACCACGCCGCTGGGGCGTCGGTGCTACGTGCCGGGAATTGGCGAAAAGAACGGGGCCAGACGTGCTTATGCCGAGCGTCAGGCGATCAACGCCCCCCTGCAGGGCGGGGCTGCCGATATCATCAAGCGCGCCATGGTGCGTCTGGGGCGGCGCTTGCCACAAAGCGGGCTGGACGCCAGAATGTTGCTTCAGGTGCATGACGAATTGCTGTTCGAGGTCCGGGCCGATCAGGCTGAGGCCCTGGCAGAATTCGTCCGTATCGAGATGGAGCAGGCCGCGACACTGAGTGTGCCGCTGGTTGTTGAGACAGGTATTGGCAAGAACTGGGCGGAAGCACATTAAGCAATGAACAAGAACCGTACACCCCGCAAGACCTGGACTGCTCCGCGTCTTTCCATTGTCGTCCTCATTCTCGCTCTGGCGCTCAGTTGGAGCGCGTATCGCCTTTCCGAGAAATACGGCAGCACGGTTTCGACCCAAGGTAACGAGATTGGCGGGAGTTATCGTCTGGTCGCGCTGGGCGAGGGCAATGTCACCGAGGGCGATTTCAAGGGGAACTGGGTTCTGGTCTGGTTCTTCGACACGCATTGTCCCAAGGGACTCTGTGGTCCGGTGCTTAAAACCATGAGCGATACCAAGCTGGCTCTTGCGCGCGAGGGGGTGAAGGTTGCCCCATTGGCCATCACGCTCGACCCGCTTCACGATGAATCAGACGATCTCAAGAAATATGCCCTGCCTCTGGGCGATCACGTCGTGCCGCTCACGGGCTCACCCAGCATGATCGACCGGGTGGCGAAGGAATTTCACGCACCCAACGAGATGGTCCATGCCGAAGATGGTACAGCCTATCATCTCCCGGCCCCACGCATTGTGATTATGGACCCGCAAGGGCGTTATGCTGGCACGGTCGATTCAACAGCAGGGACCGAGGCGCTGGTGACGCGCATCCATCAGCTTGCCCATCGCGGCTGAGAGCAGCGCAGCGTGAGAGGGCGTTACGGCCTCATTCTTGCCGGGCTGGGCGCCGTTCTTCTGGCGCCCTCCCTTCATGGCCAGGGAGCACAGGCGGCGCCCCCCGGGGCAGAGGAAGCATCGCCCGCGATGTCAGATGGCATCACGCAAGGCAGTCCTCATCGCGGTGGTGGGTTGCGCCTGACCGCCGATGCGCCGGGCGGTACGCTGGACCCGCAAATCAATTACACCAGCGAATATATCCAGCTTTTCGTGAACATGTATGACGGGCTCGTGACCTATCGTCAGGCCGACGGGACGCGTGGGCTCGAGGTCGTGCCGGATCTGGCTGAGGCGCTGCCCGAGGTGAGCGCGGATGGTCTGGTTTGGGCGTTTCGTCTGCGTGAGGGGATACGCTTCTCCAATGGCGCCCCGGTAACGGTAGAGGATGTGGCGGCATCGCTGCGCCGCATCTACAAGGTGGGTAGCCCCACCGCCTTGTCCTTTTATGGCAATATCACCGGAGCCAAGGCCTGCCTTGCCGATCCCGCCCATTGCCGTCTTGAGGGGGTGACGACCGATCCGGCGACGCGGCGTATTACCATCCGGCTCGATGCCCCTGACGGTGAATTTCTCCAGAAGCTCGCTTTTCCTCATGCTGTGATCCTGCCCAGGGATGCCCCGGCGACGGAATCGGCGCTGACGCCCCTGCCTGGCACAGGGCCGTATCGGATCACGCATTATGATCCGTCGCGCCGAATGGAGATTGGGCGTAATCCCTATTTTCGGGTCTGGAATCCGGCCGCGCAGAGCGAAGGCTATGTCGATCGGATCGATTATGATTTCGGCCTGTCGGATGAGGCCGAGGTGACCGCCATCGAGCAGGGGCAGTATGACTCGATGCTCGATGCCAAGCCGCAGGACCGGTTGGGCGAGCTGGGCAGCCGGTTTACCGATCAGGTGCATCTGCAGCCGCTTCTTGGCCTGTATTATCTGGCCCTGAATGTGCATGAGCCGCCTTTTGACTCTCTTGCTGTCAGGCAGGCCATCAATCATGCGATCGACCGCCATGCGATGACCATTCTCTATGGCGGTTCGGCCATTGCCGAGCCGCTCTGCCAGATTGTGCCGCATGGTATTGCCGGGGCCGATATTCCTTGCCGGTTCGGGCGGCTATCCGAGGCTGGAGAATGGCAGGGGCCCGATATCGATCGCGCCCGGGCACTTATCCGCCAGAGTGGCCATGCCGGGCAAAGCGTGACGCTTGTCGTGCCGAATCAGGCTATTGGTCTGGCGATGGGGGTCTATCTGCGGAACATGCTGCAATCCCTGGGATTTCAGGCCAGTGTGCGCCCCATGACACCCGCCACGGCGGAAGGCTATGCCCGCAATTCAGACAATCACGTGCAGATCAGCCTGGCTTACTGGTATGCGGATTACCCGTCGCCTTCGACTTTTCTCGATGCCTTGCTGGGCTGCGACAACGCACGCCCTCACTCTGACAGCGCGACAAATGCGAGCGGGTTCTGTCATCCCGGGCTTCAGAAGCTCATGACGCAGGCCGAGCACAGCCTCAATGCGGGACAGGCTCGCACGCTATGGGAGCGCGCAGGCACGTTGGCAATGGAGCAGAGCGCCTTCATACCGCTCATACAGATGCGCTATGTGGATTTCGTCTCGAAACGTCTGGGAAATTATCACTACTCATTGCTCAACCACATGCTGATTTCGCAGGTCTGGGTGCAATAGGCTCGCGCATCCCGCACTCCGGTTCCTCAAAGGGCGTGGTCGTTCAGGCACTGTCTGAAGAGAGCGCTCAGATGCTGTCATGCTCTCGCCCAAATGATTGCTGCTTTCATGGAGTGGCGCATAGCCAGCCACGCAGCCGCTTGTCGAGCGGCTGTGAGAAACCGCAACTGATCACGCGGCCGAGGCCGAATACAGCAAGCAGGGCCGGAGGGTAGATCAGCCATGCCCAGCCGGTATCGAGCCCTGATAACCGGGTGAGCCCGACGACGGGCATGACGATGAACATATGGCTGAGATAGATTTCATAGCTGTCCTGTCCCCAGCGACGCAGCCAGCGTGTATGTCGTCCCGTGTATGCGGCCCCCCATCCCCGGGCGAAAGCCCAGACACACAGGCCTATGGCCGTATTGAAAAACAACGGTGTCGCGAGCCCGAAAAGGGACCAGCACCAGCCCCCCTGCAAAAGATAGAGCGCCATACCGGCAATGCCTGCTGAACCGGCCATCGTGACAGCCAGTCGATGACGCGGGTGCAAAGTCCGCCTTGCGACCAGAGCCGCGAACACGCCCGTGGCGATGGCGCTCATGTCTGGGCCATAGGCCTTTTCCTGCCATATCTCAGTGGCATCACGCAGTTGCCACTCGAAATACGGCGCGGCGAGCGCGAGGAGTGCTACACAGAGCATCAGGGTTGTTTTTGAGCGACCGAGGCTCAGGCAGATCAGCGGGAAGGCAAGGTAGAAAACTTCCTCGACCGAGAGTGACCAGAGCACATCCCAGTAAGCCGGCAGATATCCTGTGCGGCCCTCATAGACATTCAGATGCATGAACAGGGCGGAAAAGGCCGCTCCACCGAGGCTTTGCCCCGGATGGTCTGGCTCGAAGCTTGGCACATGCAGCGCACCAAGCGTGCAACAGATGGCGATGAGAATAAGAAGACAGGGCAGGATACGCGCAGCACGTCGGCCCGAGAAGGCGCGCCAGTCGAGCGCGGCAGGACGGCCGTAGCGTCTGATCATGTGATCCGTGATCAGAAAGCCGGAAATGACGAAGAACATTGTCACCCCCTTAATGCCACCCCAGTTCAGCATCCTCAGCACACGATACGGCATGACGCGTGCAAGACTGGTTTCCGTAAGGGGAAAGCGCAGGGCCAGATGATGTATGACCACCAGCAGAATGGCGATCCCACGCAGGCAATCGATCCCGTCATTGCGACGCAGGTTGACCCCGTCCTGTGCTTGTCGAGCAGCGCAAGAGAGAGGCATGGTGGAAGGGGACAGGGGACGCGGAGGCGCGCTCATGATGTGGCAAAGCTCCGCAGGGATGATGACGCTGCGATCTGACATCCCATCATGGCACCATGATGGCCGATGCGACGCGAGCGCGGCCCATCCTCGTCACGTTAGTGAATCCTCTAGCGCGGCAACAGCAAAGGAATGTTATCTATAACTTCAATATAACGTTATATATGGGACTCATAACGTTATTTTCGCTATCGTGAAGATGTCGTCGTGTTGTCACGGCGTCATGGAGAACACGATGATACAGCATACGATCATGGCGGTATTCGATACCGCCCGTCATGCCCAGATCGCTGTTGATGACCTTCTGGTTTGTGACATCCCATCAGAGACAATCCATCAATATCCCCTGCATGCAGGCGATGCCCCTGCCGAGGCCATGCGAACGGGCAACGAGCTTCATCGTCCACCGGGCGTGTGGACGTGGCTGATCAATGATCATCCACAGCCCGGTTCGGACAAGGCGCATCAGGTGGCGCTCTATCATGAGAGCCGTGCGCGGAACGAGCCTGTGCTGGTTGCCGTGGCGTCATCTACGCTCAACGAAGCCAAGATCAGGAAAATCCTCAATGACCATGCCCCACTGGATGTTAAGGGCTCGGAAGAAGGACAACATCATGAGACCACGTCGCTTGCGCAGGAAAGCCAGATGGACCCGTCGTTCCTTGAGCCCGCGGCCCCTGTCGAAATGACGGAATATCACTAGGGCCTCAAAGCCCTCCCGGTCCGGTCTGATTGCCGGGCCGGGGAGAGGCTCACCGCATCCTTGCGTAAGGCAGCGCTCATTCCGGCGGGAAGTAGGATTGCGCATGCCTTTGCGTGTTGTGTTTTCGGGCTCACGCGCCGTTCGTCAGGCAGACGCGGCCGCTTTTATCCGGCGCTAACTTGGGCTTTCGTATCTGGCAGGCAGAATTACCTCGCCTATTTCGACGTCAGGGCCAGGTTGCTGCCTGCAGTATGGCCCCGCCATATTTGCAGACGGGGCAGGCATGTTTCAGAGACCGATATCGCGACGGTAGATCCCGTCATCCCAGTCTATGGCCGACACGCCTTGATAGGCCCGTGCCCGTGCCTCTTCCGGCGTTGCACCTGTGGCGCACACGGTCAGGACGCGGCCGCCGGCAGCGACGAGCTTGCCGTCCTGCATGGCTGTGCCTGCCTGAAACACCTGTACGCCTGGCACAGCATCGGCCCGCTCGATGCCCCGTATCACCCCGCCTTTGGCAGGGGTGCCCGGATAGCCACGCGCCGCCAGCACGACCGAAATCGAGGCCTCATCGGTGAAGCTGATGGCGGCGTCATCAAGGCGTCCCTCGGCCAAGGCCTTGAGCACGGGCAGCAGATCCGATTGCAGGCGGATCAGCAGGGCCTGTGCCTCGGGGTCGCCGAAACGCACATTGTATTCGATCAGCTTGGGGCCTTCCTCGGTCAGCATCAGCCCTGCAAAGATGATTCCCCTGAAAGGCGTCCCACGCCGGACCATCTCGGCCAGCATCGGGCGCACCATGATATCGAGCGCCTTTTCCTGCGCGTCGCGATCGAAATGGGGCGGCGGCGACACGGCACCCATGCCTCCGGTATTGGGCCCTGTATCCCCTTCACCAATGCGCTTGTGGTCGCGCGCGGCACCAATCAGCACAGCCTCACCGTCGGAGCAGAAGGCGAACAGCGAGACTTCCTGCCCGACAAGACATTCCTCGATTACGATGCTGGCGCCGGCGGCACCGAAACTGCGATCGGTCAGGATATCGATGATGGCGGCCTCGGCCTCTTCGAGCGTCAGGGCCACGATCACGCCCTTGCCGGCGGCCAGACCATCGGCCTTGATGACAATGGGGGCCCCACGGCGATGCACGAAGGCCAGAGCAGGTTCTGCTTCCTCAAAACGCTCCCATCGTGCCGTGGGAATACCGGCAGCGTCGGCCACATCCTTGGTAAAGCTCTTGCTGCCCTCAAGCGCACTGGCGGCCTGGCTCGGTCCGGCGCAGGCAATGCCAGCTTCAGCGCAGAGATCGGCGAGACCAGCAACAAGCGGTGCTTCCGGGCCCGGAACGACGAGATCGATTCGCTGTTCACGGGCGAAATTCACGAGGCCCGTCACATCATCGGCGGCAAGAGGGACCAGCGTACCAAGCGTCTGCATGCCCGGATTTCCCGGTGCAATGAAGAGCGTTTCCAGCTCCGGAGAGCGGGAGAGGCAGGCTGCCAGAGCATGTTCGCGTCCGCCTGATCCGACAAGTAACACCCGCATTGTCATTCTTCCTGTTCTGACTGGTCGTAGCCCGCGTTCCGTAGCATAGACTGTGCTCATGAGCGAAAACGATCACAGCGCGAGCGGGAATGTCCCCGAATATTCGGTCAGTGAAATCTCCGGCGCCATCAAGCGTACGCTCGAAGGCAGCTTCGGCCGCGTGCGCGTGCGCGGAGAGATCACCGAACTCAAGCGCTATCCCTCGGGCCATGTCTACCTCTCCCTGAAAGACCAGGGAGGCAAGATATCGGGCGTGATCTGGCGCGGCTCGGTGTCACGCCTTGGCATGGTGCCTGAGAACGGGGTCGAGGTGATCGCAACCGGCCGCGTTTCCGCCTATGGCGACAGGTCGAGCTATCAGCTTGTCATCGACCAGATGAGTTTTGCGGGTGAGGGAGCCCTTCTCGCCAAGATCGAGAAGCTGCGCCAGAAGCTTCTGGCCGAAGGGCTGTTCGATAGCGAGCGCAAGAAGCCGCTGCCCTTCCTGCCGCGGCTGATCGGGCTCGTGACTTCGAGCCGCGGGGCCGTGCTGCACGATATTCTCACTACCCTGTCACGTCGCTTTCCACGCCCGGTTCTGGTCTGGCCCGTGGCCGTGCAGGGTGAGGGCGCTGCGGCCCAGATAGCGGCGGCCATCGAGGGGTTTTCGAGCCCGACCCTGCCTGAAGCGCTTCGACCCGATCTGATGATCGTGGCGCGCGGTGGCGGTTCGCTGGAGGACCTCATGGCTTTCAACGATGAGTCGGTTCTTCGCGCCGTGGCGGCCTGTCCCATTCCGCTGATCTCTGCGGTCGGGCACGAAACCGATACCACCCTGATTGATTTCGTGTCGGATCAGCGCGCGCCCACCCCCACGGCTGCGGCTGAGATGGCCGTTCCGCTCCGTTCGGAGATGGTGGCCGATCTGGCTCATCGCGGCGCACGCCTTGCTGGTGCCCTGTCGCGGCAGTTGCAAATGGCCCGGGCGCGACATGACCAGATCGTTGCGCGCCTGCCCGATCTGCCGGGATTGCTGGAAACAGCGCGTTTCAGGCTGGACGAGCGCGGACAGCGTCTTGAGCTTGCCCTGCCCATGGTGGCGTCAAAAGCCCGGCAACGTCTGATGACGCTTGAGGGGCGCATGCCCTCGGCCGCTCATTTCATGGGCCAGAAGCAGGCGCGTCTTGGCCTGGCCAGCGCCGCTCTGGCTTCGGGCATCCGTTTTCGCATGCAGCAGGAGCGCGCGTCATTCACGCATGCGCGTCTTGGAACCGAAACGGTCAGCGCTCGTCTTGGTCTCGATCGGGCGAGATTGTCCGGTATGGTGGGCAGGCTTGAGGCCGTGTCGCCCGAGGCGGTTCTGGCCCGCGGTTACGCACTGGTGCAGGATGCACAAGGCAAGCCGGTAACAACGGCTTCCGGACGGCCACGTGGCGGTGCCATTACGCTTCGTTTTGCAGATGGCACGCGCCAGGGACGGCTCGACCCTCTGGGAACGCAAAAGAAAGAACAGGGGGATTTAGGACTATGAAAACGCGCTTTGCACTCACACTGGCGCATGCCGGTCTGCTTGGGGTTTCGCTTCTGGCCGGTTGCGCCGACACGCCTGCGCCCCAGCCAGCTCAAGCCCAGACCCAGGCGCGTATTCCGCCGCAGGATTTCGCACCGGGCCTGACCGGCGAAACACCGTTGCCCGCCAATGAGGCGCAACTGACCAATGATCCTTCGGCCCCGGTCAACACCCCCCTTTGCGGTGCCGTGCAACAGGAGACCAACCGCATGGGTGGGCAGGTGTTCAGCGACGGTCTGGCCTCAGGCAGCGCTTGCCCGCAAAACGCGTGCTTCAACCCACTGACGGGCACATATATCGCAGCGACCGGCGCACCGAGCGTTTGCCGCTGAGTTGAGGCGGAGTACCTTCCCCGGTTTCCCGACTGGGGACTGTACTCGCCTGATAGGACGATATGGTCAGGAAGCGAGCCTCCTGTGTTGAGATGTGTGGCACTCGCTTGGTGAGCATATAATCCATGGGGCGAATGTAGAGCGCGCCATTTGTGCATTGTTTCGCTCGATATTGGATCAAGGCAAAGCCGGATGCGACCCTTGACTGCCGGGGGTGGACCTAGTTCAGCATGCGGGTCAGCGTGGCCTTCGCGCGTATTACCCTGGATTTATAGCGGGATTGCGCGAACGCTTCGTGCCTATTCCGGCTTTGGAAAATCGCTGCTGTCTGGATCTCTTCTCGCGGCTGCTTGAGATACCGGGCCTCGCCATCCGCTCCCCCACACCAAAAAAACGGGGCGGTGTGAGCCGCCCCGTTTTCCTGCTTCAACAATGAAGTCTGTTGCGGTTACCGCTTCCACCAACCCGTACGGGGCTTGGCGGGAGCAACCTCATCGACATTGATAGGCTGCACGACCGGTGCCGCATCATCGGACTTGGCCTTGCCACGGCGGGCCGAGGTCTTGGCGGGCGCCTTCGCAGCCTGTTCCTCTGCCTTCACCGCGCTGTCAGCCTCAACGTCGCTCGCAGCTGCCTTGCGCGGCGTGCGGCCACGGCGTGGCTTGGGCGCATCGGCGGTTGCTTCTGCGGGTTCTGCATCAACAGCATCCCCTTCAGGCAGGGCAGCTGCAGCTGGTGCCTTGCGAGGGCGGCCGCGACGACGGGCTGCGGGCTTGTCCTGATCGGCCCCTGCCACAGCGACCGGCTCAGCCACGGAGGCTGAGTCCGATTCCACCGGCGCAGTCGGCGCAGGTTCGGCCTGCTCGGCAGCCACCGGACGACGACGCGGACGGCCACGCCCCTTGCGGGCACCAGCCTCATCACCCTCGCGAACGCGGCTTGCAGCCGTTTCAGCGGGCGCTTCTGCCGAGAGGTTGACGGCCGAAGCAGCGCTTTCAGCCCTTGCAGATTCCGCGTCAATGTCGGCCGCGCTACCTGCCAGAGTGGGCTTCGGCTCGTCATTGCGCGCAGATGGTGCGCCCAGACGGGATTCTGCCTGTTCGATCATATCGAAGATGTCGAACGAGGCGCCACCGAAGGGATCGGCCGGGGTAGGGCCATTCCAGCGGTTTTCCGGCTGGTTGCGACGACGATCCTCGTTGCCACGCTTGGCGCCATTGCGCTCACCGTTGCGGTCCGCGTTATCACGTGTCTCGGCCTTGCGGGGCTCCTGGGCACGGGCTTCGCGCGGTGCTTCGGTCTGGCCGCGTTCCTCACGGGAGACACGACGCGTCCGCATGCGACGACGACCGGGAACCATCAGGGCTTCGCTGTCGCCAGCTGCCTGATCGTCGTGCGATGCCGCAACGTCCTGCTCAGGTGCCGTGCCTTCTTCGTCCTCTGCTTCATCAGAGACATCGGCCTCGACTGCCTGCGGCATGTCGCGCGACTCATCCGAGCGTCGGCCATTGCGACGACGACGGCGACGGCGACGGCGACCGCCATCTTCACGGCTGTTTTCCTCGCGCGGTGCTTCGTCACGGCTTTCCTCGGCCGAAACCGCGCCCAGATCGGACTCCTCTTCCACAACGATGGAGGCAGGTGCGGCAGGGGTCGCTACAGACTCATGACGCTCGGGCTGCGGCGCGCGCTGCTCGGCGGGAACCTGCGGGCGCAGGCGTTCGATACGCAGATCGGCCGGGGTCAGGCTGTCATCCGGCTGGAACGACACGCGCATGCGGTGGCGCTGTTCGATCTCGCCAAGCCAGTCACGCTTGTTGTTGAGGATGTAGAGCGCGATGCCCGACGTGATGTGGACACTGATCTCGGCGGCTTTCTGCTTCAGCCCTTCCTCGTCCAGGGCGCGCAGCACGTGCAGGGCGGCGCTTTCAATGCCACGCACATGGCCTGTGCCCTGACAATGGGGGCAGGGAACCAGAACGGCTTCCGAGATCGACGGGCGCAGACGCTGGCGGGACATTTCCAGCAGGCCGAAATGCGAGATCTGGCCAATCTGGATGCGTGCGCGGTCAGAACGCAGGGCATCCTTCAGGCGCTTCTCGACCATCGCATTATGCTTGCGGCTTTCCATGTCGATGAAGTCGATCACGACAAGCCCGGCAAGGTCGCGCAGACGAAGCTGACGGGCGACTTCCTCAGCGGCTTCGAGGTTCGTGCGGACTGCCGTATCCTCGATATTGCGCTGACCGGTCGAACGGCCGGAGTTCACGTCGATCGAGACGAGGGCTTCGGTCTGGTTGATCACCAGATAGCCACCCGATTTCAGCTGGGCCGTGGGCGAGAAGATCGCGTCCAGATGGCCTTCCACGTGGTAGCGACCGAACAGGCTCTGGCTCTGGTCGCGCCAGAGTTTCACCTTGTTGGCGTTATGCGGCATCAGAAGACGCATGAATTCGCGCGCATTCTTCCAGGCCGGCTCACCATCAATGATGATTTCTTCGATGTCCTTGCTGAACAGGTCGCGAATGGCGCGCTTGATCAGATTGGCTTCTTCATAAATCAGTGTCGGGGCGACCGATGACAGCGTGTGGTTGCGGATATCGTCCCAGAGCTGAAGCAGATATTCGCAGTCACGCGTGATTTCGGGCCCCGGACGCTGCGCACCAGCGGTGCGCACGATCATGGCCATGCCGCGCGGCAGGTCGAGCTCGGCAATGATGTCGCGCAGGCGCTTGCGATCGCTGTCGGATGTGATCTTGCGCGATACGCCGCCGCCGCGCAGGGCATTGGGCATCAGCACGCAATAACGTCCTGCCAGAGAAACATAGGTGGTCAGAGCCGCACCCTTGTTGCCGCGTTCTTCCTTGACGACCTGAACGAGCAGGATCTGGCGACGGCGAATGACTTCCTGGATCTTGTAGTTACGCAGGAAGCGGGCCGTGCGACGGGCGGCTGCACCCTCGTCACCCGTGTCATGCTCACCACCAACAGTCTCAGGGCGGGCTTCGAAATCAGGCTGTTCTGCCTGCTCGGCCTGTTCCGCGTCCGCAGTGGTCTCGGCGCCTTCGTTCTCGGTCTCGACGCGCTCATCGGCGCGGAGATCTTCGTCCTGAAGGGCGAGAAGCTTTTCGCGGTCGGCAACCGGGATCTGGAAATAATCCGGGTGGATTTCGCTGAAGGCAAGGAAGCCGTGACGGTTGCCGCCGTAATCGACAAAAGCAGCCTGAAGGCTGGGCTCTACACGAATGACCTTGGCGAGGTAGATGTTACCCTTGATCTGCTTTTTTGATGATGTTTCGATATCATAATCTTCGAGACGATCACCATCCATGACCACAACGCGGGTTTCTTCCGCGTGTGTGGTGTCGATCAGCATACGCTTGTTCATAAATAAGGAGACTCCGGTCAGCCCTTGTCACGGCCGGTATCGAACCCTGTGCAGACACAGTGGCGTTTCCGGCGCGCGCGGCAGAATGTCGAGGCGTGGTTTGTGAGAAAGAGCCATCAGACCAGCGCTCGCGGAACAGCGTCGGACACAGGTCGATGCCTGCTCCGGTAGTTTTCCACAAAACGAGACTGGCAGATTTCATGCGGCCCCTGCGAGTTGTCATCTGCGCCCAGGCCTGGAAGACTGACCTCTCTTGTCGTCCCGCGGCTGTGCCTGCGGGAGGGAGGGGGCTCTTGCAAACCATGATGACGCGCGAAGCATGCCAGAAAACGGGAGCGGCGCTCGGAAAATACCCCTCTAGACGGGGCTCTGTCCTGGCGCCGGATCGACCGTATCGTGATCCTTCTCCCACAGGATGACGGAAAATGCCGTGCTATGCAAGATGGCCGCCATCGCCTTGTTGACACCTTATTTTTTGATCAGAAGATGCGCTGTCATCTCTCATCACCGGGGCCGCCTATGCCTGTTTTCGATCCGACCCGCCGCAAGGTGACGAGACTTCTGGGGGGCTCGCTGGCCACAGGTACGCTGCTCGGTGTGCGCGCTGCGCGTGCGGAAGGCCACCGGGCAGCCCATCACGCAGCGCAGGGGGCGGGTAGCCATCATCTGACGCCGCACGCCAGCGGCAAGGCGCCTGCGCTGGTAGGCAAGGCCGCACCACCGCGCCCTGTGATCATGCTCGACCCCGGTCATGGAGGCAAAGACCCAGGGGCGATCGGTGTGAGCGGCACCTATGAGAAACACATTGCCGCGGCCGCAGCGCAGGAACTCTATCATCAGATCAGAAGTGCCGGACGCTATGATGTCGTGATGACGCGAGCGGACGATCATTTCATTCCGCTCGAGGGGCGCGTGGATCTTGCGCACCGCCACAAGGCGCAGCTTTTCATTTCCATGCATGCCGATGCCCTGCATGACCCGGAGGTAAGGGGCGCCAGCGTCTATACGCTCTCCAACGGAGCATCAGACGCGCAGACCGCCTCGCTCGCCCAGACCGAGAACAGCGCCGACCGGTTTGCTGGCCCGGCGTTTCACGGCATGTCCTCCGAGGTGCAGGCCATTCTCGCCAGTTTAGTGAACGAGGAGACGAGGCGGGGGTCGGCGCATATGGCCGCCAGTGTCGTATCAGCCTTTCAGCCGCGTATCGGCCTGCTGCGCCATCCCGCGCGTCATGCGGCTTTTGTCGTGCTCAAGTCGGCCGATATTCCCTCTGTGCTGGTCGAAATGGGTTTCATGTCCAATCGGCATGACGAGGCGGCCCTGAGGCAGGGAGGCTATCGCAAGCAGGTGGCGACCGCCATGAGCGCGGCAATCGATCGCTATTTCGCCGGATCTGGCATGAATATTGCGCATTCGGGCTAGAAAATGATGCGACTGCGCTAGGCAAGAGCTGGTCTTTTACAGTAGGAAGGGCGTCATGAACATTCTGGCGCCCCTTTCAAGCATAGGATCCCGTGCAGCAGCACGCGCCGATCTGTGCCCGGGCCTCCTTCTTCGTACGCTTCGACTTATCTGCCCCTGAGCGCATTTTGCGGCCGGTTCGACCGGCGCGTTCAGGGGTTACGATCCTGTTGTTCAAAGCCACGAAAAGACAAAGCCATGACCATCATCCATCCTTCTTTCGGCACGGTTGCTGACGACCGCGTCATCATTTTTGACACCACCCTGCGTGATGGCGAGCAATCGCCCGGCTTCTCGATGAATCTGGAAGAGAAGATCCGTATGGCGAAGGCTCTTGAGGAGCTCGGTGTCGATGTGATCGAGGCCGGGTTCCCGGTTGCGTCGCCCGGCGATTTTGAGAGCGTGCAGATGATTGCCGAGACGGTCCGCGAGGCCGTGGTGTGTGGTCTGGCCCGAAGCGGTGGCAAGCGGGACATCGAGGCCGCAGGCGAGGCCATTGCCAAGGCGCCGCGTCGTCGAATTCACAACTTCATTTCTACCTCGCCGCTGCACATGAAGTACAAGCTTCGCATGGAGCCAGAGACGGTTCTGGAGCTGATTGCCGAGGGCAACAAGGCGTCGCGCCACTTCACGGATGACGTGCAGTGGTCGGCTGAGGATGGTTCACGCACCGAGCCGGATTTCCTGTGCCGTTGCGTGGAAATGGCGATCCGTCATGGCGCGACGACCATCAATATTCCTGACACGGTTGGCTTCACCACGCCGGATGAATTGCAGGCTATTTTCACCATGCTGCGTGAGCGCGTGCCGGGTGCGGAAAAGGTGATTTTCTCGACCCATAACCACAACGATCTGGGTTTGGGTGTCGCCAATACGCTGGCAGCAGTCGCGGGTGGCGCCCGCCAGATCGAGTGCACGATCAACGGTATTGGCGAGCGTGCCGGCAATGCGGCGCTCGAAGAGATTGTCATGGCGATCCGCACGCGCCGTGACAAGATTCCCTTCCAGAACCGTATTGAAACGCCGCGTCTGCTGGGAATCTCGCGCTTGTTGGCCAATATCACCGGCTTTGATGTGCAGCCCAACAAGGCGATTGTCGGACGTAATGCCTTTGCTCATGAGAGCGGTATCCATCAGGATGGCATCCTGAAGAACGCAGCGACCTACGAGATCATGACGCCGGAAAGCGTGGGCTGGAGCAAGACATCGCTCGTTCTGGGCAAGCATTCGGGCCGGGCCGCCTTCCGCGACAAGCTCAAGGCGCTGGGCTATGACCTGCCGGATGAGAAGATCCAGGATGCGTTCGAGCGCTTCAAGGTTCTGGCGGATCAGAAAAAGACCGTATTCGACGACGATATCCGCGCCCTGGTCGATGACGAAACCCGTGATCACGACCGTATCCGCTTTGTCGCGCTGGAACTGACGGCTGGTTCGAAGCGTCCGGCCGAAGCAGCGCTCGAATTGCTCGTGGATGGCGTTGTGCGCACGGCAAAGGTCAGCGGCAACGGTCCTGTCGATGCTGCCTTCAAGGCCATTGGCGAGATCTTCCCGCATGAGGCCGAGCTGGCGCTGTTCTCTGTCGGCGCCGTGACCGAGGGCACGGATGCTCAGGCCAAGACGACTGTCCGTCTGCAGGAGGGTGGCAAGATGGTGGATGGTCAGGGCGCTGATGCCGACACGATCGTTTCCGCAGTGCGTGCCTATGTTCATGCGCTGAACAAGCTGCTGGTTAAGCGTGCCCGAAGCGAGCCTGAGGCGCTTAACGCCTGATCAGGCGGCAGATCGATGTTTTCAAGCCCCGGCGGCCTCAGGCTGCCGGGGTTTTTTCATGGCACCATGAGGCCGTCATGAACTTGCGCCCGCTTATGAGAGCAGTAACGGCCCGGGATAAAAGAAAACGCCCCGAAGCGGCATCGCTACGGGGCGTTTTCCGTGTGGTGTTCAAAACGGTGAAGCCGTTTCGACTAGTATCCGTAACCCTGGTTATAGGCTGGATAACCTTGCTGGGCCGGATACGCAGCCTGGGGCTGGGTAGGATAGGCCGGCGCGGCATAGCCGTTCTGGCCATTATTGTAATAGGGCTGCTGATAGCCCTGTTGGGGCGGGGCCTGGTTGGAATAACCGCCCTGGTTGTAATACCCGCTTTGGGCGTAGTTACCGCCGGGCCGGTTCGGTGTGGTGGCCGCGCCACCAGCCGCGCCGACCAATCCGCCTGCAAGTGCACCGATAGCTGCTCCGCGTCCGCCACCCGCAAGGGCGCCGATCGCAGCCCCGGCGCCACCGCCAATCAGGGCACCCGAACCAGCGCGCGAGCCTGGATCATAGGGGCTGCCGCAGGCACTGAGCAGGGTACAAAAACCCGCCATACCCAGAATGGCCAGTGGCCCTTTGCGGCGTGAGGGGCGGGGCGGGTAAGCAAGTATCATGACACGCTTTCAGCGGGTAAGAGATCAGTAACCGGAACGCGGGCGGTTGGGGGTGGTTGCGGCACCGCCGGCAGCACCCAGGGCACCGCCAGCAAGGGCGCCAATGGCGGCACCACGGCCACCACCGGCCAGCGCACCAATGGCGGCGCCACCACCAGCACCGATCAGGGCACCGGAACCAGCGCGTGCGCCGGGATCATAAGGGTTGCCGCAAGCGCTCAGACCCAGCAATCCGAGGCAGGCCGAGGCAGCCAGCAGCTTGCGCGGGCGGAGCAAAGAGAAAGGCGTGGTCATGGTGCTTGAATCCTAGTTCGTTAATTTGACACGTCTAGAACGGGGAGGTTTTTCCCGGGTTTCCACGGGCCACTCAGTCGTGAACATGTCAGGCACAAACAGGCACCCGATCCGCGTTGGCAGCATGTCCGCTTCATGGCCAAGCTGGGACAGTTTGTAACTGAACGTAACTCGCGCGATAAACCGTGGCTGACGAAACGTTTATATTCATTAAACTGCAATTTTCCCTGATCTCCTCTTGCCCCTCACACTGTGCCCCGGTAAGCCACCCGCCAGAATATCTCGCGTCATGACTTCAGCGCGCCAAGGCCCCACTCTTCCTGACCGGGTAATCATGCAGGCGAGGTGAGGGCAGGGCACGACCCATGCGCGCAAAACCTTTTCGGCCAGGAGGCTTGAATGTTCTCACGTCTGCTGGGTCTCATGTCGGCAGACATGGCAATTGACCTCGGCACCGCCAATACTCTCGTTTATGTAAAGGGACGCGGCATCGTCCTTGACGAACCGTCCGTCGTTGCCATCGCCGAGGTGCGTGGCAAGAAGCAGGTTTTGGCGGTGGGCGAGGAAGCCAAGCTGATGGTCGGGCGCACGCCCGGCAATATCACAGCCATTCGCCCGTTGCGCGACGGCGTGATTGCGGATTTCGAAGTGGCGGAGGAAATGATCAAGCATTTCATCCGCAAGGTTCACAATCGCCGCGCTTTTGCGAGCCCTCAGATCATTGTCTGTGTGCCGTCTGGTTCAACAGCGGTCGAGCGTCGCGCCATTCAGGAAAGTGCCGAGAGCGCCGGCGCACGCAAGGTCATGCTGATCGAAGAGCCCATGGCGGCTGCCATCGGTGCAGGCCTGCCAGTGACTGAACCCTCGGGTAGCATGATTGTCGATATTGGCGGCGGTACGACTGAAGTCGCTGTGATCTCTCTTGGTGGCATTGTCTATGCGCGCTCAGTGCGTGTGGGCGGCGACAAGATGGACGACGCGATCATTTCCTATATCCGTAAGACATTCAATCTGCTGATTGGCGAGAGTTCGGCCGAGCGTCTGAAGATCGAAATCGGCTCGGCATGCCTGCCTGATGATCCGCGCGATCCGGGCCCGGTGAAGGAAGTTAAGGGGCGCGATCTCATCAATGGCGTGCCGCGTGAGGTTCTGGTGAGCCAGGCCCAGGTAGCCGAGAGCCTTTCCGAGCCGGTCATGCAGATCGTCGACGCCGTGACGATGGCGCTCGAAAATACCCCGCCGGAACTGGCAGCCGATATTGTTGACAAGGGTATTGTGCTGACAGGGGGTGGAGCATTGCTCTATCGTCTGGATGATGTCCTGCGCAATGCGACAGGACTTCCGGTCACCGTTGGCGAGTCACCGCTTTCCTGCGTGGCTCTCGGCACAGGCCGTGCCCTTGAGGAAATGCGTCGTCTGCGGAACGTCCTCATCTCGATGTACTGATAGTCAGGGAGCATCCCGTCGATGCTGTCGATACAGGGACGACACGCACTCGCGAAACTGATGCTGCCGTTTTTCTTCATCCTGGCGGTTGGGCTGATCATGCTTGGTCTGACCCGACGCCCGGTTGTTGATTCCCTGCGCATGAAGCTGGCCGACGGACTTGCACCGGCCTATCGACTTCTGGCGGCACCTGGCACCGGCTTGAATCATCTCCGTCTCTCCTTTGTCGGCCTCGCCGATATCGCTGGTGAGAATGTGCGTTTGCGTGCTGAAAACCAGAAGCTGCGACGCTGGTACGACGTCGCTGTTGCCCTTGCCGACGAGAACGCCCAGCTCAAGGCCAGTCTCCACTGGATTCCTGACAACGCGCCGAATTTCGTCAGTGGTCATGCCCTTCGTGATGCTGGCGGGTTGTATGGTCGCTCTATCCTGCTCGCTGTGGGCGACGGGCATGGAATCGTGCCTGGTGATGTCGCGCTGGATGCGTCCGGCCTGCTCGGTCGTGTGACCGAAACCGGAGCCCATACGGTCCGTATCCTCATGATCAATGACGAGGCGAGCCGTATTCCGGTCATGCTCACGGCATCGCGTGGTAATGCCATCATGGCAGGGGATGGTTCACTCTATCCGCGGCTGATTTACTACGCGCAGGACAACCGCCCAGTCGAGGGCGAGCGTGTGGTGACGGGAGAGCAACCCGCGCCCGAGGGGCGTGATCACGGGGCTTTTGCCGGGATGCCGGGTGGCCTGGTGGTCGGGACAGTCCATTACCTGCGCCCCGGCTCACCCGTCGTTGTGCCCGAAGCGTCACTCGACCATCCGGATATCGTGCGTGTTTTCAATTACACGATAGCTGATCACAATGGCCCCGATGCGCCGGGGAGGGTGCGTATCACCCCTCCCATGCCGGTCGCTCCGGAGCTGCCGTTCATCCCGTTCCAGAAACCGGTACGCGGGCAGGGCTGACATCATGGTGGCGCATCGTCTTCCCCCTGATATCCACCCCGGCATTGCGCCACGTCAGACCTTGCGGCGTCGTGCTGACAGTCTTGTGCGCGCGCTCATGCCGTCGCTTTTCGTGGTCGTCTGTGCCCTTATCCTTTCCGCGGGGCTCGGCCTGCCAGGCCAAAGCGAACTCTGTTTCGGCATCGCGGCAGGGACAGTGTTCTTCTGGTCGTCTCACCGTCCGCAGTCCATGACACCGTTCATGACGTTTTGCGTCGGGTTGATCTGCGAGGTGCTGAGCTTCGGGCCGCCGGGTGTGTTCCTGTTTTCCCTGCTGGTATTTCATGGCGTCGCCCATTTGTGGCGCTATGGTCTGAGCCGCATCAGCTTTCTGTTTGGCTGGGCGCTGCTGGGGGCTCTCGCCCTTGTTTTGTCGTTGTTTGGATGGATCATCGCGTGTATCGGGACGTTAACGTTGCTGTCTCCGGGACCGAGTCTCTTTCAGGCAGCGGTGACAATTGGTATCTATCCGACCCTGAGCGCCCTGTTTGGCTGGGCGCGCCGCACAGTGGCAAACCCCGAGCAAGCCTGAAGGCCCCGACTTGACCATCACGTCCCGTTACAGCGCAGTGCCTTGTGTTGAACGTCCGACCGGCGAAGGCGATGTTGTGACCTGTCTCAGGCACGGGATCCTTGCCGCGTGATGAGAAAGAACAGGCGGACTCCCCCCTCCCGGACACGGGCCAAACGCGAGGAGATCACCCCCTCGCGCGGTGTCTTTACGCGCAGGGCGCTTCTCGTTCTGGCGACGCAGGCCGGCGTGCTCGGCGTGCTGGGCAAGAAGCTCTACGATCTTCAGGTGCATGAAGGGGATCATCTGCGCGATCTGGCGGCGCGCAATCGCACGAGCAAGCGATTGCTTGCCCCGGCGCGTGGCCAGATTGTCGATCGCTTCGGCATCCAGCTTGCTGGCAACAAGGTCAACTGGCGCGCCCTCCTCATGCCTGAGGAGACGACCGATATCCATGCAACGATTGCCCGTTTCGGCCAGATCATCGCGCTGGACGATCGTGATCAGGCACGTATCGAACGTGATCTGCGTCACATACGCAAATATGTGCCTGTAGCGCTCAAGGACTTCCTGAGCTGGGACGACATGGCGCGTATCGAACTGAATGCGCCCAGCCTGCCTGGCGTGCTGATCGATGTGGGAACGACCCGCCTTTATCCCTATGGGCCGCAACTCGCCCATATCGTCGGCTACGTTGCCCCGCCGAACGAGCGTGATGTGGCCTCAAGTCCCATGATGGCACTGCCTGGCATGCGGGCAGGGCGCGCGGGTATCGAGCAGACGCAGGATCTGCTGTTGCGTGGCGAGCCGGGCTCGGTGGAGATGGAGGTCAACTCCAAGGGCCGTGTCATGGGCGAGATGGACCGCCTGGACGGCCAGCAGGGCGATGAAGTTGTCCTGACCATTGATGCCGGATTGCAGCAGATGGTGCTCAACCGCATTGGTGATCAGGCGGCGAGCGTTGTGGTAATGGATTGCCGCAATGGCGAGGTGCTGGCCATGGTCAGCACACCGTCATTCGACCCGTCGCTTTTTGATTCAGGCGTGAGCCACGCGCAGTGGATCGAGTGGACGAACAACGTCCGGACACCGCTCATCAACAAGACAGTCGCTGGTGTCTATCCGCCGGGATCGACATTCAAGCCTGCCGTGGCACTGGCAGCCCTGCAATCGGGGCAAATCAACGCGCAGGACCGGTTCAACTGCCCTGGCTATTACGATATGGGCGGCGTGCGCTTCCATTGCTGGTCGCGCTGGGGGCATGGCAGCATCACCATGCAGCAGGCGCTCATGTATAGCTGCGACGTGTATTTCTATCTCGCAGCGCGCAAGATCGGCATGGAGCCGATCAAAGCCATGGCCAACGGATTTGGTCTGGGCACCAAACTCGATATCGAATTGCCCCATACACGTGCGGGTGTGATCCCCACGCCGGAATGGCGGCAGAAGCACGGCTTCCACTGGAATGGTGGTGACACGGTCAATGCCGGCATCGGGCAGGGCTTCGTGCAGGTGACGCCGCTCGAGCTTGCAACCTATGTCTCGCGCATCGCTTCTGGCCGTAATGTCACGCCGCATCTGGTGCGCAAGGTGAATGACAAGGACTCCGAGCACACGCCGCTCGATGCCGCGCCTGTGCTCGATATTCCCGATACGCATCTTGCCGTTATCCGGCAGGGCATGTTCGATGTGGTCAACGCACCACGGGGTACCGCGCCCAAGGCCCGGCTGAACATCCCCGATGTGGCTATGGCAGGCAAGACGGGCTCGGCGCAGGTACGACGCGTTTCGCGCGCCCTGCGTGAGAGCGGTCACTTCAACTCGATGAACCTGCCCTGGGAAGAGCGTCCCCATGCGCTTTTCATCTGTTTTGCGCCTTATGATGCACCACGCTATGCGATCGCCGTCGTGATCGAGCATGGCAATGGCGGTGCCGATGCCGCGGCCCCTCTGGCGCGGGACATCATGACCGACACGCTCACGCGCGACCCGGTCAATCATGACCATGCCCCCGGTCAGGCCGTCGCGGACGCCGAGTAATGAACTGGCAGAAACGCCTGTGGCGTCCCGAGCCGAGTTTCAGGCTTCTGGGCAAGCTTCTCCAGATCAACTGGCTCTACGTGCTTCTCATCTGCGCTCTGGCCGGGGTCGGCTATCTCGCGCTCTATTCAGCCGGAGGCGGCACGGCCAAGCCTTTCGCACGCCCGCAGATGGTTCGGTTCGGCTTCGGTCTGGTGATGATGATCGTGGTTGCGCTTACCAGCCCCAGAGTGCTGCGTCTGCTCTCCATCCCGATCTACCTCATGGCCATCACCCTGCTGACACTCGTGCTGCGCATGGGCCATGTGGGCAAGGGCGCAGAGCGGTGGATCAATCTGGCCGGTATCCAGTTCCAGCCCTCGGAATTCGCCAAGATTGCTCTGGTTTTGGCTCTGGCAAGCTGGTTTCATCGCATCGACATCAAGCGTATGGGCAATCCGCTTCGATTGATCCCGCCCGCCTTGCTGACGCTCCTGCCAGTGGTTCTGGTGCTCAAGGAACCCAATCTGGGTACGGCTGTCATCATCGGCCTCATCGGCGCGACCATGTTCTTTGCTGCGGGCATGCGCCTCTGGCAGATCGTGCTGCTGGTGGCGCCGGTGCCGTTTCTTGGCAAGTTCGTCTATGCGCATCTGCATGACTACCAGAAGGCCCGTATCGACACCTTCCTGCATCCTGAGCATGACCCGCTTGGCGCTGGCTACAACATCATCCAGTCCAAGATCGCCCTTGGCTCGGGCGGGATGTGGGGCGAGGGTTATCTGCGCGGGACGCAGGGGCAGCTGAACTTCCTGCCGGAGAAACAGACCGATTTCATTTTCACCATGATTGGTGAGGAATGGGGCTATGTCGGCGCGGTGTCGGTCATTGGTCTTCTGGCCACGCTTGTGGTCGGGGGGATGCTCATGTCCATGCGCAGCCGCAACCAGTTCGGGCGGCTTCTGGCGCTGGGCATCTCGGTCGATTTCTTCCTCTACTGCGCGGTCAATCTGTCGATGGTCATGGGGGTTATTCCGGTGGGTGGCGTGCCGCTACCCCTCATCTCCTATGGCGGTTCGGCCATGCTCACCATGATGTTCGGCTTTGGCCTGCTGCTCTCTTCCTGGGTTCATCGCAACGAGCGCGATGTTGTCGAGCGTAATCCGGATCTGTGAGACGGATCAGACCGCCAGGCCCGGCGATCCTGCGTGCCTATCATGACACGGCATATCGGATTGCGCCCTTTACCCTGCGTATCGGGCAGACACTCAGGCCGTGGCCTTTTTCTGTTCCGGCCCTTGTGCTGATCGGGGCCTGTAATCCTGGCGGCAGGCGTATGCCTGATCGGTACAATCAGCGCGCCATGACGGCTTTGCATGCGATACTCGATCGTGCATTGCGTTCGTCTGGCTCAGGGCTCACGCCAGTGGTGCTCTGCGGCAAGGGGGTGCTGGGGCAGTGGCAGGAGCCGTTTTTCGCAGTGCCGCTCGCGCCTGACAAAGCCCGTGTGCTGGGCCGGCAATTCGGTCAGAATGCCCTCGTCATCGCACGAAGGGGACAAAAGGCCCGGCTGGTGTGGCTATGCGACCGCCTTGCGCCAACCGAAGCGTTCAAAGCAAGGCGATAAACGCTTTCTCTGCGGGGGAAAGCGCTCTGGCGTTGCGCACAAGCGAGAAACAACGTTCGGGAAAGCTGATGCCGACATGATGCAGCAGCCCGTTCTCGATCAAGCCAGCGACTACACTGGCCGAAAGCACCGTGGCTGCATTGCCGGTCGCGACAGCATTGGCGATTGCCTCGTTGGATGTCAGCTCCATCACGACAGACAGGGCAACGCGGTCAACGCCCCAGTCTGCCACCGCTTTTTCAAAGCTGGCACGGGTGCCTGAGCCTTTTTCGCGCAGGATCCAGTCTGAACCGGCAAGGTCTTGGGGGCACGGCGGATGGCGGGCCCATTCGTGTTCGGGAGTGACCACGAGCAGAAGCTGATCGGTTGCGACCGATGTGGCTGTCAGGGTGGGGTCCGTCACAACGCCCTCAATCAGCCCCATGGCCAGCGTATCATCCAGCAGATGCTGACAGATATCCTCGGTGTTGCTGATGGTGACTTCCAGCGTGATAGCCGGATGCTGTTCATGAAAGCGGTTGATACGAGCGGGCAGCCAGTAGCTGGCGATGGTCTGGCTGGCCCAGAGATGCAGCGACCCCTCATCGAGCGTTGTCAGGGCGCGCATGCGCTGCTGGGCGGCCCCGGCGCGTTTGAGAACTGCACGGGCTTCCTCCAGAAAGAGCCCGCCTGCTTGTGTCAGGCGTATGCGCCGCCCGATACGATCGAAAAAGACGAGGCCGAATGTCTGTTCCAGCGTCATGATGGCATGGCTGACCGCTGACTGGGTCAGGCAGAGCGCTTCGGCTGCACGGGTCATATGCTCGCGTTCTGCGACCGCCACAAAGATGCGCAGCTGGTCAAGGGTCATGAAGGCAGAATGCCAAGCAGCGAGAGCAGAATGGCGCCGATCAGGGCGCAGAGGAGCAGACAGAAGAGACCCTCCAGTCCACTGAGCGTGATCTCACGGGGTTCTTCCGCTGACAGGGCTTCCTTGACCTTGCGAAACCGCCACCAGCTGGCAGGCAGAAGGGCAAGCCCGGCACAGATGGTAGCGACCCCGATCCACGCTGAGGACCCCGGCAGGACCGGCATGGCAGCATGATGCTCGCTGCTGATAAGGCGCAGAAAGATGTTAAATTTTGCAAGCATGCACCCGATGGCGACCATCGCCAGCGCCGTACGCACCCAGGCCAGAAAAGTGCGTTCATTGGCGGCGTGGTCGGTATAGCGGGCAATCATCAGGAACGGCTTTCATGACGGGGAGAAGCAGACGCGTCCTCTGGTGTCTGGACGGCTGAAGGGCTGGCGAGGCGTGTGGCGAGATCATAGGTCTGCTGGCGGATTTCCGGAATGGCGATGGATTCGAACAGTGTTCCCAGTCGGGCGGGTCCCAGCGTGTAGAGGGCATGAGGACTTTCGCCATTGGCGTTGATCAGCCTGCCATCATTGCCCGTCTCCAGCCCGGCGCCCCGGTTGCCTTGCGAGGCGAGCCCCGAGGCAAATAACTGCTCAAGCAAGGCCGATCCGACACGTGTGTAGTCGAGATCGGGCCCCGTGCAGTTCAGCACATGGTCAGCGCGAAAGCGCGTCTGGCCCCCGGCATGGCTGGCTGTCACGATCAGGCCTTCAGGCTGCGCCTCGATATGCGTGACACGGCCGGCGTGAAGTTCAAGCGTGCCCTCCTGCAGGGCATCGTGCAGGAAAGCGGCGATCTGTGGCGCGATGCGGTGACGCGCTACATCCCATCGACGCCTGAGATGACGATTGAATCGCGCCTGTTCTGTCTGCGAAAGCGCCGCCCATAAGGTATTGGTGATGGGACGCAGGCTGTCGATCGCACTGCGCCAGTCCAGTCCCTGCCTCAGCGCTGCATGAAACTCACGGACATACCGGCTGAGACGGGCGCCTGTCTGATCGGCGCCTTTTTCGACGCTGATAACAGGCGCGACGGATTTCTGGCCGGGTTTATGAGACTTCGGCAGGCTTGCATGGCCTGACAGGAGATGGATCGTTCCAGCATGTCCGGCGAGGCGCGCCTTCATGACCATGTCGATGGCGGTGAGGCCACTACCGATCATCAGTAATGTTGCCTCAGGGGCAAACGGGGTGAGGCGGCCCTTCGTGGCCATATCTTCGGCAGCGGCAGTGCGGTAACCAGCTCCGCTATCCCAGACATTATGATGATAACGCGGGTCGCGCATGACTTCAGGGGGTGCGCCACGCAGCATGGCAGGCGGGAAATTGCCAAGGGCCAGAACGACCTGCTGCGCCATGACGATTTCTCCGGAGGCCAGAACAAGCCTGAAACCCCTGGCGACAGCATGGCACGCCACCACCTTGCCCCGCACGGAGACGACGCCGCTTTCGTCAAACAGGTGCTGGAGGTAGAGGCCGTAAATCGCGCGGGGGATGAAGGCATCGGGTGCGATGCCCGGATCAATGTGTCGGTGTAGCCACTGCACGAAATGATCCGGCTCGTCCGCCAGTCCGCTCATGCCGCAGGCAGGAACGTTGAGCAAGTGGCCGATGCACCGCGTGCCATAGGCCACCCCGAGAGAAGGGTTGGCACTGGGATCGATGATCAGACAATTCCGTCCGTGCCGTCTTTTCAGCACATGCGCAAGCAGGGTTGCGCTGGCTCCCCCGCCGATGATGACAATCTCATATGGCCTGTCCATGATTTCGTACTCCCTCGCGTCTCGTGGAGTATCAGGGGCACAGGTCAATCGATCCAATTGATATTATGGATCGAACCAATCGATTTTCATGAACAACAGGCATTCATCTGCTCCGGTGAGGTGCAGGCGTCGTATTCCGGCGGCTCCCGCTTCGGAGCCGAGCGACCGCTCGGGAAATATGGTCGTAGCCTCGGGAAAACTCCGCAGGAAATGGTGCCTGAGCCTCAAAACTGTTGTGCGACTCCGGGTGAGAACTTGAAGATCGCCTCTCTGGCTTTTCGGGAAGGTTCGGGATGATCCAAGACCGTGTGCGGATAATGATAGTTATTGCCTGCGCGGCTGCCTCACTGCCTTGTCCGGCCCGTGCAAAAGGGTTCTCAACTGTCCTGCCGCTTCAGTTCGATATGCCTGCCAGCAAGATGGTTCCGCCCTCAAATGGCCCTTTGGCGGGATCGGGACACTGGGAGCCCGCACCAGTGCCTCGCCCGATGGCGGCGCCGCCTTTACGGCGCACCACGATTGGCAGGATCGTGGATTTTGGGCGGCAGTTTCTTCCTGTGGGGGATGGAGCACCGGGGCACGATCCGACAACAGGAACACCAATCGGAGCGTTTGGACCGGCCTATCAGGATGCCAGTCTGGTCGGCCACGGACGCGCCCCGCCGGGCGAGACGATAGGGCACTAATCGGAAGCCTGACGCGGGCCGCTTCTTCGTGCGGTCAGTACGCATCATGGTCAGAGCGTAGGCGCGAGGAACCCTGCGTGACTCTTTTGGGGGGCTGGGGAGTTTGAGGCGCCATCGTCCATAAGCCGGAACCGGGAACATGAGGGAGCATTTCCGCGGAGTCACGGCGCAAGTCGTTTGCAGGGCCTTGATATCAGCCGATACCCGCGACGATGCATTCTCCAAGCCCAGATGGGCGCTTTTGTCTGATAAGAAGATAGACTGTGGCTGACAAAACCTCCGGGAACAGCTTGCGACTGCATTATCCGCAGGATGGCTATGCAGCAAGCATTGTCGGCGGTGCTGCCTCGGCGGAGGCAGGAGCCTCCTGTCTCCAGCGCCTCAGATGCTGGAGACAGGGGCAGGCGTCGATATCAGCCTTCGATCTGGCCGAACTCGGCAATCTCGGTCAGTGTCTCACCAATCTGGGCCAGAAGGCGCAGGCGGTTGAGGCGTCGTGCAGGCTCGGGATCATTGACCGTTACCTCGGCAAAGAACTGATCGAGGCTCGGGCGCAGCCCTGCTGCCACACGCATGGCATCGGCAAAGCGCTCTGCCACCAAGGCATCGTGGATATCCTTGCGGGCGGCCGCGAGAGCGTGGCCCAGAGCGCGCTCCTCATCCTGCACATAGAGTGCCGCATCGGGTTCACCCTGATGCGGGCCGTCCTTGCGGTTCTCAATACGCAGGATATTGGCGGCGCGCTTGCTGGCCGCCAGCAGGTTGCGTCCGTCATCCGTGTCCACCATCTCGGCCAGTGCCGAGGTGCGGGCCAGAAGGCGTACGAGGTCGCCATCCAGTCCACCTGCCAGTGTGGCGGCTAGCACATCGTGACGCTCGCCCTCGGTGCGGAGCTGCACGCGCAGGCGCTCGGCCAGGAAGCCGGGCAGGGCGGCAAGCTCGCCGCCTTCGCGCAGGCCTTCGGGCAGGTTCTGCGCAGCCTGTGCGATCAGGGCTGTCAGATCGAGGCGCAACTGGTTGTCACGGATGATGCGGATGATCCCTAGCGCCGCGCGACGCAGCGCATAGGGGTCGCCGGAGCCGCTTGGCGTCTCGCCCATGGCGAAAAAGGCCGTCAGCAGATCCAGACGGTCTGCCAGAGCCACGGCGACCGAGACAGGCGCGCGCGGCGTGTCGTCATTCAGGCCGCGCGGCATGTAATGCTCTGCCACCGCATCCGCAACCGCATCGCCTTCGTGGTCATGATGGGCGTAATAGCCACCCATGATGCCCTGAAGTTCGGGGAACTCGCCGACCATGCCGGTGGTCAGATCGGCCTTCGCCAGCAGGGCGGCCCGTTTTGCGTGGTTCTGTGCGGCGTCATCCAGCCCCATCGCCTGTGCCACGATACCGGCCAGCGTCACGATGCGCTGGACGCGCGCGCCCTGACTGCCAAGGCGGGCATGGAAGGTCACGGCATCGAGCGCCGCAACACGATCGGCCAGCGTCGTCTTGCGGTCGAGATCCCAGAAATGGCGGGCATCGGCAAAGCGTGCCCGCAGCACGCGCTCGTTGCCTGCAATGGTCAGGGCGCCACCATCGCCAAAGTCCATATTCGCGATGAATGCGAAATGCGGTGCTGCCTTGCCGTCTGCCGTGCGCAGCGCAAAATAGCGCTGGTTGATGCGCATCGAGACCTGCATCACTTCAGGCGGGAGATCCATATAGGCATCGTCGATACGCCCAAGCAGGGCAACGGGCCATTCAGCCAGACCCGAAACTTCCTCGACCAGCTTGTCATCCTGCACAAGGGTCAGGCCGGCCCTCTCGGCCTGAGCCTGCAACCCGTCGCGAATGATCGACAGGCGTTGCGCCGGGTCGAGCACGACCTTGCGGGCAAACAGCTCGCTCCTGAGCTGCTCGAAGGACGTCACCTCGAACGCTTCCGGTGCCATGAAGCGATGGCCTTCGGTCTGCGTACCGGCCACGAGCCCGTGGGCATCATCGGCGTCGGTAGCGAGGCTGAAAGGCACCAGCTTGCCGTCAAGCAGGCAGATCACGCGGCGCAAGGGGCGTACCCAGGTGAAAGAGCTGCCCTGTCCCCAGCGCATTGATTTGGGCCAGGGAAAGCGCCAGAGCAGGCCGGGAACGGTCGCAGCAATCTGCTGGGAAGCGGTGATGGCTGGCAGCGTGCGATTAAGCACCCAGAAACCGTTTTCGAGCACGAGCGCATCGCGCTCGGCACCGTGCTTGCGCAGAAAACCGGCAAGCGCCTGTTCGGGCGCGCTCTCGCGCGGGCCGCGCTCGGACTGCGTCGTTTCAGCAATCTGATCGTTGATCTGTAGCGAGACGCCGATACGGCGCGCGCCCCAGAAAGCTGTGACGTTTACGGGTGACAGGGGCGAGAGGGCCTCACTGACCAGACGGGCCAGATCCTGCCCCGCCGTTTCCTGCATCCGGGCGGGAATTTCCTCGCAATCGAGAACGAGAAGGAATTCGGCCATTATTTCGACTCCTCGTCGCCAGCAAGCCAGGTTTCGCAGCACAGCTTCGCAAGATTGCGCACGCGACCGATGTAAGAGGCACGCTCCGAGACCGAGATCACACCGCGTGAGTCGAGCAGGTTGAACAGATGGCTGGCCTTGACGCACTGGTCATAGGCTGGCTGGGCGACACCGGCTTCGGCCAGCCGGACAGACTCCGCCTCGGCATCACGGAAGTGACGCATGAGCATTTCGGTATCGGCCAGCTCGAAATTGTGACGCGAGTAATCCTGCTCGGCGCGCAGGAAGACATCGCCGTATTTCAGGCCCTGACCGTTGAAGTCGAGGTCATAGACGTTCTCGACGCCCTGCACATACATGGCCAGACGCTCGAGCCCGTAGGTCAGCTCGGTTGAGGGTACGACGGTCGGGATGCCGCCAACCTGCTGGAAATAGGTGAACTGAGTGACTTCCATGCCATCGCACCAGACTTCCCAGCCCAGACCCCAGGCGCCGATGGTCGGGTTTTCCCAGTCATCTTCCACAAAGCGGATATCGTGCTTTTCCGGGTCGATCCCGATGGCGCGGTAGCTGTCGAGCAGCAGGCGCTGGCTGTCCTCGGGTGTTGGCTTGAGCAGCACCTGATACTGGTAATAATGCTGAAGACGGTTCGGGTTTTCGCCATAGCGGCCATCTGAGGGACGGCGGCAGGGCTGCACATAGGCGGCCTTCCACGGCTTGCGCCCCAATGCCCGCAAGGTGGTGTGCGGCGAGAGCGTGCCCGCGCCAAGCTCTGTGTCATAGGGCTGGAGCAGGGCGCAGCCCTGTGCCGACCAGAACTGATGCAGGCGCAGGATCAGATCCTGAAAGGAAAGGGGGCGTCCGCCGTTTTCGGGCAAGGGGGTCAAGGATCGAGGCTCCGGTCTTGTTCACTTGCCCTGTTCTACCCCGACAGCCCAAACAAGCCAATCTCAGGTGCCACACTCAATAGGCCTGGCCTTTGCGCCGGGCTCTTGCAACTCTTTCCGACCCAAACCACATTATATGCCGTTATCATTTTGACCGGATGGAGAGTCATCCCCATGAACCAGCAAGAGCGTGATCTTATTTCGCAGTTCGTTGCCCGCGTCGGCGGAGCGCCGAATAGCGGGTTTGGCGGCTCTCAGGCCCCGGCCAATCTGCCTCCGGTCGATCCCGAGGCGGATCGCTGGATTGCGGATAACTTCCAGAAATATCCTGAAGCCCGCTACCGCGTGACCCAGATGGCTGTGGTGCAGGAAGTGGCGCTGGCCGAAGCGCAGAACCGTATCCGCCAGCTCGAATTCCAGTTGCAGCAGGCGCAGTCCCAGCTGCAACAGGCACAGCAGCAGCGCCCGCAGGGCGGTGGTGGTTTGTTTGGTGGTCTGTTTGGCGGCGGTAATCGCCAGCAGTCATCGGCACCGCCTCCGGGCTGGGGTGGTCAGCCCCAGCAAAGCTACGGTCAGCAGGGTTATGGCCAGCAAGGCTACGCTCCGCCGCCGCAGGCCAATCTGCCTCCGGGTTACTCGACCGGCATGTTCCAGCAGCGCGGCACGGGCTTTCTCGGTTCGGCGCTCACCACGGCCACCGGTGTGGCGGGCGGTATGCTGGCTGCCAATGCCATTGAAAGCCTGTTTTCAGGACATCATGGCGCCGATGCTGCAGGGGGTTTTGGTGGTGGTGAAACCATCATCAACAACAATTACGGCGGTGCGGGCAACGATCCCTTTGCCGGGGGCGGTCAGGACGCCGGGCAGAATTACGATGCCAATGACTGGGGCAATAATGGCGGCGATAGCGGCGGAGACTGGGGTGGTGACAGCGGCGGCGGCTGGGGCGACGATTCCTTCTGAGCCCGTCATCATGGCCTGATCCGAGCTGATTTTTGTAATGTGCGGCCTCAGTGCCATTCAGACAGAAGCCTCAGGCCCACGACTGATTTCTGGAAAACCCGGCCCTCACGCCGGGTTTTCTTTTGCCCGCCGACAGACCGTGACAGGGTCGCTCGTCCATGTCCGGCGTCGGGGCATGATTTCTGTCCGTCCCGCTATCCGTGAGGAGAAACTCCCTAATGAGCCATCCTGTTTTCCGCCGTATCCTTCTGACCAACGATGATGGCATTGACGCACCCGGTCTGGCGGTCCTCCAGGACGTGGCGGCGCAGCTGTCGGATGATGTATGGGTGGTTGCCCCGGCGCGGGATCAGAGTGGAATCTCACATGCACTCAGCCTGCATGACCCGCTGCGTGTGCATCAGCATGGGCCAAGGCGCTTCGCCGTGACCGGCACGCCGGGCGATTGTGTGGCCGTTGCGGCACGGCATATTCTGGGTGACGCGGCCCCGAGCCTTGTCCTGTCCGGGGTCAACCGTGGGGCAAATCTGGGCGTCGAGACGGTGTTTTCAGGTACGGTGGGGGCGGCCATGACAGCAATGCTTCTTGGCCTGCCTGCATTTGCGCTCAGTCAGGCTTTCAGCGACGGCAATAATGTGCCGTGGGAAACAGCCCGAAAACTGGCACCCGATGTCATTGCTGCCTTCGCCCCCCTTGCGCTGCCGGAGCCCGCCTGCCTGAACATCAATTTTCCTGCCTGTCCGGCCAGCGAGGCAAAGGAGGCCGTGGTGACGACGCAGGGCCGCGGGCTCTTGCGCGATGTCGAGGTTGTGGCGCGCGAGGATATGCGCCGTGCGGCCTATCACTGGCTGCATCTCAAGCGCGATCATGAGAGTGACGCACCCGGTACGGAAACCCGTGCCATCGCCGAGAAACATGTGAGCGTGACGCCGCTTTCCTTCGGGCGGACAAACAGGGTGGTTCATGACTGGCTGATGGCACGGCCCCGCTAGGCGTCGAGCGGCCTCCTCTGCTCGGACAGATCGGGGGGGGGCAGGCGAAGGTCTCGCACTGGTCGCTGGCGTATCGCGTCATGACCCGATCCGGGCTCGCTGACGTCACGCGCTGCTTTCGGGGGATGACGCAAGCCAGGGGCCCCAACCGGATCCGTTTCCCGGCGTTGCAATCGGTATCCAACACTGATTCATCCGATTGCACTGGAAACGACATGAGCCAAGATCTGCTGGACTGGACCGATGTTATGGCCCTGAATGACCTTCCGGAGGAGGTCATCACGCCCTTTACCATCGGCGACAAGGCGCTGGTTCTCTATCGCTCAGGCGATCAGATACGGGCATTCGACGGAAAATGCCCGCATAAAGGGGCTCCGATGGAGCAGGGCGTGGCCTGTCGCTCGCTGCAGGGCGATGTGCAGCTCGTATGCCCCTGGCACAAGGCGAGTTTCTCGGCCGAGAGTGGTCGCCTGATCGAGCCGCCCGCTCTCGATCCGCTCAATCGCTACCCGGTTGAGGTTCATGATGACCGCGTGCTCGTGGGCAAACAGCCCATGAGCCAGACAGCGCCAGCCCCCATGCGCGAGCACGAATTCGTTGCAATCATCGGGGCCGGGGCGGCGGCGATTGCTGCAGCGGTGACCCTGCGCGAGGAAGGCTTTGCCGGACGCGTGGTACTGGTCAGCCCAGAGCCCGACCTGCCCTACGACCGCACAGCGCTCAGCAAGATGGTGCTTGGCTCGGGTGAGGAGGGGGCACCTCCTCCGGCTTTGCGCCCGGCAGAATGGTATGACGCGCACAAGATCGAGCGGCTGATTGATCGGGCGGTCAAGGTCGATCTCGAAACCCGCCTGATCACGCTGGAGAAGGGCAATCCGTTCACGCCGGATCATATCCTGCTTGCCTCAGGCTCTCGCGCCCGCAAGCTGGATGTGCCCGGCGCCACGCTGGAAGGGGTGCATGGGCTGCGTTCCGCGCAGGACGCTCAGCAGATTATCGCGGCGGTGGACAAGAATACGAGTGTTGTCGTGATCGGTTCCGGCTTTATTGGCATGGAGGCGGCGGCGGCCTTGCGCAAGCGTGGGGCTGGCGTGACGGTGGTCTCGCAAAGCGAATTGCCATTCCAGAAGCAGCTTGGCGACAGCGTGGCAGGTGCCATGCGCAGCCTGCATGAGGAGAAAGGTGTTGCCTTCATCGCCTCGCGCAAGGTGAAGGCCATTGAGGGGGACAAGGCAGTCAGCGCTGTGACGCTGGATGACGGAAGCACCATCAGCGCCAATCTGGTTCTGGCCGGTATTGGTGCCAGCCCGGTGCTGGATTATCTGCCTGATTACGCCATTAACAACCAAGGCGGGCTCGATGTGGATGAGTCCATGCGGGTTGCCCCTCATGTCTATGCGGTGGGCGATATCGCCAGCATGGCGCATGACGGTCAGCGTTACCGCATCGAGCACTGGCGCACCGCGCAGTGTCAGGCGCGTATCGCGGCACGCACCATGCTGGGCCTGCCTGGCGGGACATTGCCGGTGCCGTGGTTCTGGACGCAGCAATATGACCGCAAGATCGAATATCTCGGCTGGCCCCAGAGCTTCGACAGGGTCGAGATCGACGGCGAGGCGGATCGTTTCGATTTCACCGCACGTTATCTGAAGGGTGATAAAATTGTGGGTCTCGCCATGGCGGGACGTCCAAAAGAGATGGCGAAGGAAGCCGTCACCTTCGACGATGCTTGACAGACAAGGGGTGGAGCGGCTTCCTGCGCTTCATTCGCGGGGGGAACACCCCCGCAACCCCGTGGTTACGAATCAGGAAGACGCCCATGCACCTTTATCGCACGCATAGCTGTAGCGCCCTGCGCGAAAGCGACGCCGGCCAGACCGTCCGTCTGTCGGGCTGGGTTCACAGCAAGCGCGATCATGGTGGGCTTCTCTTCATCGATTTGCGCGACCAGACCGGCGTTACCCAGATTGTCATCCCCTCGGGGACGGATCTGCTGGAGACAGTCGAGCGTCTGCGCGTCGAGAGCGTGATTACGGTGACGGGCGAAGTCGTGGCGCGTGAAGACGGCCAGCGCAACCCGCATCTCCCTACGGGCGCCATTGAACTGCGCGCCCGCGAGATCGAGGTTCGCTCCCATGCCGCCGTCCTGCCTTTTCAGGTGGCGGGCAACGAGAACTACCCCGAGGACCTGCGCCTCAAATATCGTTACCTCGACCTGCGTCGTGAAAAGATGGCGGCCAATATCCGCCTGCGTTCGGCAGTCATCGCTTCCATGCGCTCGCGCATGATCGGCCACGGATTTACCGAATTCCAGACGCCCATCCTGACCGCGTCCTCGCCTGAGGGTGCACGCGACTTCCTTGTGCCTGCGCGCCTGCATCCGGGCAAGTTCTATGCGCTGCCCCAGGCACCGCAGCAGTTCAAGCAGCTGGCCATGGTGGCGGGGTTCGACCGCTATTTCCAGATCGCCCCCTGCTTCCGCGATGAAGCCTCACGTGCTGACCGCAGCCCCGGCGAGTTCTATCAGCTCGATTTCGAGATGGCGTTTGCCACGCAGGAAGACGTATTCGCCGTTCTGGAAGACGTGCTGAGTGGCCTGTTTGCCGAGTTCGGCAAGGGCCGCAAGGTCGATACAGCGCCGTTCCGTCGTATCCCCTATGACGAGGCAATGCGTCTTTATGGCTCCGACAAGCCGGACCTGCGCAACCCGCTCCTGATCAGCACGGTGACAGAAGCCTTCGCCAATTCCGGTTTTGGCCTGTTCGCCCGTATCGCGGCTAATGGCGGCGAAGTGCGCGCCATTCCGGCCCCCGGTGCCGGTACGCGCCCGCGTGGCTTCTTCGACAAGCTCAACAGCTGGGCGCGTGACGCCGGTGCGGGCGGTCTGGGCTACATCATCTTCGAGGAAGATGGTGGCAAGGGCCCGATTGCCAAGAATCTGGAAGCCGATCGCGTTGAGGCCATTCGTGAAGCCTGTGGCCTAAAGGCGGGCGATGCCGTGTTCTTTGCCGCAGGCGAAGGCGATGCCGTGGCCAAGTTCTCGGGTCAGGTGCGCACGCGCATCGCGCAGGAACTCGATCTGATCGAGCAGGACGCGTTCCGTTTCTGCTGGATTGTCGACTTCCCGATGTTCGAGCGCAATGAGGAGACGGGGCAGATCGACTTCTCGCACAACCCGTTCTCCATGCCGCAGGGCGGGCTTGAGGCGCTGAACTCGCAGGACCCGCTGACCATCAAGGCCTATCAGTACGATATCGTCTGCAACGGCATCGAGCTCTCCTCGGGCGCGATCCGTAACCATCTGCCGGAAGTCATGATCCGTGCCTTTGCCATTGCCGGCTATGGCGAGGACGTGGTCGAGGCGCGCTTTGGCGGTATGCTCAACGCATTCCGTTATGGCGCCCCGCCGCATGGTGGCTCGGCACCGGGTGTGGACCGCATCGTGATGCTGCTGGCCGATGAGCCGAACATTCGTGAGGTCATCCTGTTCCCGCTCAACCAGAGCGGTGAAGACCTTATGATGGAAGCGCCGGCGCCGGTTGAGCCCGCGCGCCTGAAGGAGCTTTCGCTCGCCATTCTGCCGCCCAAGCCCAAGGCTGCGGTCGTCAAGGACGGGGGACAGAAAGAAGCCGGCCAGAAGGACGGGGCTGCCTGAGACCCCTCGGAGCAGAGCAATGCGGTTGAGCCGGGTAAAAGGAGCATCGCCTGCGATGCTCCGCTTTCGGGCTGTGGCCTCGGCAGGTGCCGGTACGCTGTCGGGTCTCTTGCTGGCCCTGTGTGGTGGTCTGGCTTCCCCGGCGCACGCGGCGTCAGTCCCGAAGGCTGCACCTGCCTTGCTTGCGCATAAGGTGACCTACACACTCGATCTCGCCCGTCTCAAGGCGGGGTCGCTGGCAACGGCGGGTGGTCAGGCCACTTACCAGATTCACGATCTGTGCGATGCCTGGTCGGTCAGCCAAAAACTCGATGTGCAGGTGACCGGAGCCGATGGCACGGTCTCGGCACTGAGCTATCAATCGGCAACGCTCGAGGACAAGAAGGGCCGGTCCTTCATTTTCCGTACGGTCCAGAGCCAGGATAACGAAACCACCAGCGAGACCGCCGGAGAGGCCAGACGCCAGCGCAATGGCAGTGTGGTGGTGCGCTTTACCAAGCCAGAGGCCAAGGTCATGACCTTGCCGGCACGGGTCGTCTTTCCCACGCAGTTCACCCTACAATTGCTCGATGGCGCGCATAAGGGCGTGCTGCATCTGGAGCGCGATCTGTTCGACGGGGCTTCCACCGATGGCGCGACACCAAGCTATGCTACGCTGGGGCGACTGGCGCAGGTGAAGCCCGATAGCCCCAGAGCGCTCTTTGACGGGCTCAGCGCCGTGCCGGTCTCGGTAGCGAGCTTTGGCGTCGGCAACGCGGCGTTTTTGCCTGATTCGACCTATAGCGACCGTCTCTGGACGAACGGCGTCGAGGACAGGTTGCTGATCGATTTTGGTGATTATGTTCTGTCAGGCCAGATCGAGAGCCTGACAACCCTGCCAAGCCCTCGCTGCCCCTGACGCGAGTCCTTCGCTTTCGATTGACGGCCTTGCCGCCACCCGACGAGAACGGGTCGGCTCCCGGTCGCGCCCCGGACGCATTTTCGTGCGGGTGTGGCCAGTGCCGCGACAGCCGGATGAGGGGGGGCTGTAAAGGCCGTCGCGCCCTTCGCAAGCAACGGCCAACAGAGCCCTGTATTCAAGCCAGCGTCACAATCAGCGGGATGTGATCCGATGGCTGATCTTTCGCCCGCTCATCACGGTCGGGCGTGACCGACACCAGACGTTCGGCCAGTCTTGGCGATAGAAGGGCATGGTCGATGCGCAGGCCGGTGTTTCGCTGGAAGGCAGCGTTCTGATAATCGAAGAACGTATAGTGTCGTCCCGAGGGTTTGAGCGCACGCAGCGCATCAGTCAGCCCGAGCCAGAGCAGGCGATTCCAGCCTGCGCGGCTCTCAGGGCGAAGCAGAGCATCGCCCGGGCTCAGGGCACCGGGGGCGAAATCCTCATCTGTGGGGCAGACATTGAAATCACCCGTGAACAGGAAATCGGCTTCCTCATCGCGCAGGGTTCTGGCCCGCTCGGCAAGTGCCGCGAAAAAATCAAGCTTGGTCGCAAAGCCTTCTGCCCCGCCCGAATTGCCGTTGGGTAGATAAAGATTGCCGATCGTCATGCCTGCCATGCGGATTTCGACATAGCGTGCGGCTTCATGGGCGAAGCCGGGCAGGCGCTCGTGAGCCACCTCGACAGGCGTGCGCGCCAGCATGGCAACGCCATTATAGGCTTTCTGCCCTACCACAACCGGATGATATCCGGCCTCTGCAAAGCTTGCCGGAAAGAGATGCGTCTCGCATTTCAGTTCCTGCAGGCAGAGCAGATCCGGTTTGACGCGGTCGAGCCAGTCGAGCACGTGTTTCTCACGCTGGCGGATGGAATTGACGTTCCAGCTTGCGAAAGTAAAGCTCATGCGAGGGAAAAGCTCGTACCGCATCCGCAGGACGAGGCTGCATTGGGATTGGCGACCGTGAAATGCGCCCCCATCAGCTTGTCCACGAATTGTAGCTGGGCGCCACCCAGCAGGTCCAGGCTGACCGGATCGACCAGAACCGTTGCGCCGTCCTGCTCGATCACCACATCATCATCTGCCCGGTCAGTGTCGAGCTTGAACTGATACTGGAAGCCGTTACACCCCCCGGCTAGCACGGCCACACGCAGGGCCAGCCCTGCGGGCTCGTCCTGCTGGGAGATGATCTCGACAATCCGGGCAGCGGCACCGGGCGAGACCGAAAAGCTGCCCGCAAGGGCCGCGTCGGAAGGGGGCGTGGTCTGGCTCATGTTTTCCCATATAATGCGCTCGGCCATGCTCTTAAAGCGGGCAAAGTGGAGAGTGTGGATGATCAGTCAGGATGTCGCCCCCTATGCCGTGCGTCGCAAGACAGCGCGAGGCCGCCTGCACCCCGAGGAGGATGCGCCCACGCGCTCGCCCTGGCAGCGTGACCGCGATCGCGTCATTCATTCTGCGGGGTTTCGCACGCTGCAATACAAGACGCAGGTTTTCATCAATCACGAGGGTGATTTCTTTCGCACACGCCTGACCCACTCGCTTGAGGTGGCGCAGATTGCCCGCTCGATTGCCCGCCAGCTTCGTCTGGATGAGGATCTGACCGAGGCACTCGCTCTGGCGCATGATCTTGGTCATACGCCTTTTGGCCATGCGGGGGAGGATGCGCTGAAAGCCTGCATGCAGGATCATGGCGGCTTCGACCACAATACCCAATCCCTGCGTCTCGTGACCCTGCTTGAGGGACGCTATCACGCCTTTGACGGCCTCAACCTTACATGGGAGACGCTCGAGGGGCTGGCCAAGCATAATGGCCCGGTCAAACGCCCCACGCCCTATCTGCTGGAATACGACGCCCAGCATCACCTCGATTTCGCCAGCTATGCCTCTGCTGAGGCTCAGGTGGCGGCGCTGGCCGATGATATCGCCTATCATGGCCATGACCTCGATGACGGGTTGCGCGCAGGGCTGCTTCGCTTTGAGGATATCGCAAATCTGCCGATCGTGGGACCAGCGCTTGAGCGGGCGATGAGCGGCGCAAGGGCAACCGAGCGCTATGATCGCGAACGCCGGATACGTCATGAGACCATAAGGCAGGTCATCAACGTGCTGGTGACCGATCTCACAATGCAGACAAGGGCCAATATCGAGGCGCTTCGGCCGGAATCGTCAGACGACATCCGCCAGGCCCCAGGGCCGGTGGTTGCCTTCAGCGAGCAGGTGGCGCTGGAGAACAAGGAAATCCGCAAGTTCCTCTATGCGCGCATGTATCGTCACTGGAAGGTGAAGCGCATGACCCGCAAGGCCCGCTTGGCGCTGGGCGAGATTTTCGGGATATTGGCAGAAGACCCAAGCCTGCTGCCCGATGGCTGGCGCGAAAAGGCACAGCAGGGCGATGAGAACGGGCGCAGACGTGTTGTGGCCGATTACATCGCAGGAATGACCGATCGATTTGCGATGGATGAACATCGACGGTTGACGGAACTCTCGATGCTGGGTTGATACAGGCAGCAGAATACACGTCAGGAACGCAAGGCTTTTCATGTCCGATACACCAACGCCCACCACAGACTGCCTTTTCGCCCGTTACCAGAACCAGGTGCGCGAGGCATTGCGTTCGGTGGTGGCCGATCTGCCTGACGAGATTGCGGCCCGTGTCGAGGTAACGCCGACGCGCGATCCGTCTCATGGTGACATGGCAACCAATGCCGCCCTGCTGGCCTCGAAATTCGCCCGTCGTCGTCCTGCCGATATCGCAGCCGATCTGGTGCCGTTGCTTGTGGCGCTGCCGGGTGTCGCCAAGGCAGAAGCTGCCGGGCCGGGCTTTGTGAATATCACGCTCAGCCCTGACGTGCTGCAATCAGTGGCGCGCAGCGTGATCGAGGCCGGGCCGCGTTTCGGTGAGTCGCGTCTGGGTGCGGGCAAGCGCGTGAACGTGGAATATGTCTCGGCCAACCCGACGGGCCCGATGCACGTGGGCCATTGCCGTGGCGCCGTGGTGGGCGATGCCCTCGCCAATCTGCTGGGCAAGACCGGGCATGAGGTTACCAAGGAATATTACATCAACGATGCCGGGGCGCAGGTCATTGCGCTGACCTGGGCGGCATATTGGCGCTACCTCCAGGCCATTGGCACGCAGGTCGATACCGAGGCTTTTGCCGCGCTGACACCAACTGGTCTGCAATATCAGGGCGACTATCTCATCCCCATCGGTGAGGCTCTTGCGGCTGCGCATGGCAAGGCGCTGGCGAACGAGGCTGGGCAGGCCGCCGAGCCTTCCGTATGGTTCGAGATCGTGCGTTCTGCCACGCTCAAGGCGATGATGGAAGAGATCCGCACCGATCTTGCAGCTCTGGGTATTCATCACGAGGTTTTCGCCTCGGAAGCCGAGACGCTCGCCAGCGGTCGCGTGGATGAGGCGATCAACGCGCTGGACGCCAAGGGGCTGCTTTATGAGGGTGTGCTTGAACCCCCCAAGGGCAAGACGCCGGAAGACTGGGAGCCACGCCCCCAGACGCTGTTCCGCTCCACCCAGTTTGGTGACGATGTGGATCGTGCCCTGCGCAAATCCGATGGCAGCAACACCTATTTCGCCAATGATATCGGCTATCACGCCAAGAAGGCCGAAGCAGCCGATGTGCTGATCGACGTGCTGGGCGCCGATCATGGCGGCTATGTCTCGCGCATGCGGGCTGCTGTCAGCGCACTGACAGATGGCAGGACCGAGTTCGAGGTCGTGATGTGCCAGATCGTGCGCATCATGAAGAGTGGCGAACCCGTGCGCATGTCCAAGCGTGCCGGTACCTTCGTGACCCTGCGCGACCTGCTGGACGAGGTGGGACGCGACGCCGTGCGCTTTACCATGCTGACCCGCAAGGCCGATGCGCAAATGGATTTCGACCTCGATGCGGTCGTGGCCCAGACGCGCGACAACCCGGTTTTCTATGTTCAGTACGCCCATGCGCGCTGCCGCTCTGTCATGCGCAGTGCCGAAACCATGTTCGGTGCTGACAGCACGAGCGATGCCTCCTTGCTCGGTGCCGATCTGTCGCGCCTTGATGCCGATGTGGAACTCGCGGTGCTGCGTCGTCTCTCGACGTTCCCGCGTGTGGTCGAGGGGGCTGCCCAGACGCGTGAGCCGCACCGCATCGCCTATTATTGCGGCGAGCTTGCGGCCGATTTCCATGCCTTGTGGAACAAGGGCCGTGAGGATACGACGCTGCGCTTCCTGCATGAGCAGGACCGCCCGGCGAGTCTGGCCAAGCTCGCCCTCGTGGCGTCGGTTGCCAGCGTGTTGCGCTGTGGCCTGGCCATTCTCGGTGTCGAGCCGGTTGAGGAGATGCGATGAACGACGATACGCCAGACTGGCGCGACGATCAGCCGGGTGGCGACGGGGGCTATGACCGCCCCCGCCAGGAGACAGGCCGTGGCCCGGACAGGCGCGCCAATGACCCGCGCTTTACCGATACGCGTCCGCCTTCCTATCCTTCGGACGCTACGGGCGGCGGGAGCTATGACGATGGACCAGGTGCCTCCCGAGGCGCATCGTCACAAGCATCTTCGCCACGTGAGCGCCTGAGCGCCGATTACGATGACGAACCTGTCTTCAGGCGCCGCAGCGCCGGGGCAGGGGGTGGTCTGGCGTCGCTACTGGGCTCTGACATCATGACACGTCGTCTCGTTTACGGGGCTGCGGGTCTGGGTGCGCTGCTCGTGGTTGGCGTGGGTGGCTGGTCACTGCTGGGCGGCCATTCAGGGGGTATTCCCGTCATTGGCCCGCCTCCCGGCCCTGTGCGCGATCGCCCGGCCGATCCGGGCGGGATGCAGATCATGGGCGATGGCACGGATCTTGACGTGACAGGCAAGGGTGAGGCGCATCTGGCCCCTGAGCCCGAGCAGCCACGCCCCGAGGCGCTGGCGGCGCGCACAGCCCCCGAGACGCCTCCTGCCGGAGCAACGGCGCCTGCTGGAGCACCAAGCGCGGGTACAGGGCAGGATGCGGGGGCCGATAATGCCGGTGCTTCGGGGCAGAGCGCCCCTGGTGGCCTGCCCGACACGTCCGTTCAGAAGCTGCCGGAAGGTACCGGAGCGCAGGGTGAAGCCGATCAGGGCGGGTCTGCGGCACCGACGGCACCGGAAAATCCGGCTCCCGAAAAAGCTGCGCCCGAGAAAGTTGTGCCCGAGAAAGCTGTGCCCGAGCGTGCATCGTCGGAGAAACCGGCCAAGGCAGCATCGGCCCCTCCTGCGGCATCGTCTTCCGCGACCACTGACTCTGCCAGCAAGACGGCTGCCGCCAATACGGCAACGGGCGGGCATATGGTCCAGCTTGCAGCCCTTGGCAGCGAAGCCGACGCCAAAGCGACGTGGAGCAAGCTTTCGAAGCAGGCCAGTGATCTGCTGAGCGACCGTACGCCGATGATCGAGCAAAAGACCATCAATGGTCATGTGTTCTATCGTCTGCGCGTCGGCGGGTTTGACACCACCCAGGCTGCAAAGTCGTTCTGCGTGCGCCTGCATGCACGCTCGATTGCCTGCACACCGGCTGTTTTCTGATCGGTATGGGTGAGGGGAGCACGGCCTTTTCTTCGGTCATGGTGGCGGGCGGCGCAGATCTAGAATCGGCGCCGCATCTCTCCCTGACCGGATTTGAGGGGCCGCTCGACCTGTTGCTCGATCTTGCCCGTGCCCAGAAGGTCGATCTGGCGCAGATCTCGATATTGCAACTGGTTGAGCAATATCTGGCTTTCGTTGAGGGCGCGCGGCAGATCAGGCTCGAACTGGCCGCGGACTGGCTGGTCATGGCAGCCTGGCTGACATGGCTTAAATCACGTCTGCTGCTCCCTGCCGAAAATGAGCCGGATGCGGAGGCTGAGGATGCCGCCGGATTACTTCAGGGCCGATTGCAGGAGCTGGAATCCATCAGGGCGCTGGCCGTATGGCTCGATGACCGACCCAGACTGGGCGAACATGTCTTTGCCCGTGGCTATGGCGAGGATATGACGCGTATCGATCGTTCAGGGCTGCGGGTGGATCTGATGGGGCTGATCGGCGCCTATCTGGCCATGACCCGCCGTCGTGGACGCAAACGTAGCTACGCGCCACCACGCCCGCGCTACTGGACCGTGACCGAAGCCGTTTCTGCCCTGCATCGCCTGTTGAATACGAGCGAGGTGGTGGGCTGGCAGAAACTGACATCGCTTTTGCCAGCGCAATCCGCCGCATCGCCTCGGGCACGGGCCGCCGCCATGGCCAGCGCCCTCGTGGCAGGGCTCGAAATGGCCAAGAGCGGCACAGTGGAATTGCGTCAGGAGAGCATTTTTGCCGAGATCATGCTTCGGGCCCCTCAGGGTGACTTTCAGGAAGTGACAGAAATCTGATGTCAGAACTCCCCATGCCCGGCTGGTCGACTTCTCCTGCGGATGCAGTGGAGCAGGCCGAAGATGTGTCGGTCGCCTCACAGACGGCTGGTTTCATCGCTCATCCGGATGCGGTCACTGACGCGCATCAGGCAGCGACGCATCGCGACCGCGCGATCGAGGCCGTGAACGCGCTCTCCCGTCTGGTCGAGGGACTGATTTTTGCCAGTGCCGAGCCCGTCACCGAAACGGCGCTGAAGCAGTTCGTGGTCTCGCAGGGGGCCGATGAGTCGCTTCTGGGGCCGGTTCTGGCCTGTATCGTGGCAAGATATGAGGATCATGCGGTCGAGCTGGTGTCGGTTGCGAGAGGCTGGCAGTTCCGGACCCGTCCGGAAATTGCCCCGGCACTGACACGCGTGGTGGAGAAACCGCGACGGCTGAGCCGTTCCGCGATGGAAACATTGGCGATCATCGCCTATCATCAGCCCTGCACCCGTGCCGATATCGAAGGCATACGCGGCGTCTCGCTGAGCCAGACCGTGCTTGATACCCTGATCGAGGATGGACTGATCATGCCCAAAGGGCGCAAGGAAGTACCGGGTCGCCCCATTTTATGGGGGACCTCGACGCATTTTCTGAGCAGTTTCGGGCTGAGTGATCTCGGGGCTCTGCCACGGCGTGAGGAATTGCTGCTCGATCCCGATGCTTCGGGACGTAATGATCGTATCGTGACCCAGAAGGGCGCGAGCTAGGCCGGGCGTGGTGCAAGAGCGGAGCCGGGTTTCTGAGATGAGTGGGGAAGATGTTCGATTTTAGCTGGTCGGAAATTGCGCTGATCGTTGTCGTGGCGCTGGTTTTCATCGGCCCCAAGGACATGCCGACCGCCATTCGCGCCGTCAGTCGGGGTATCAAGGCCGTACGTCGTATGGCGTCCGAGTTTCAGGGCCATGTGGATGAGATGATCCGCGAAGCCGATCTGGGGGAAGCCCGCGACCATCTGCGCGACCTGAAGCGCTTCGACTTCCGGGACCGTATTGCGCGCACGATCGACTCCGACAAGACGATCAGCAAGAGCCTCGACTTCACGCCGCCTCCGTCGCTTTCCTCTCCGGCCCACGGAACGGACAACGCGATCCCGGTCACGGGGCCTGGTGTTATAGAGACGCCTAATACCCATGCCTACGGGGCCGGTGAGGCCGAGGCCCACAGCCCGGCCAGGCCGGCCGAGGCCTTTGGTCCGACGATCCTGCCCCCGGCAACGGCGCGTCGCCTCCGGCATGAAGAGACGCTGTGGCATGCCCCGGCCGTCATTCCGCCCCTTCGGGTCATCCATAACGGGCGTCGTGTCGCGCTCGATCCGCCACCTGCTGCGCCTGCCTCGGTGCCTCCTGCATCGTCAAAGCCCGGCGATGTGATGAGCGATCATCCCGCTGCCGCGACCCCCGATCTTGCCCAAGCGCCCTATCCTGCCATGACCCCAGAGGTCTCAACGGCCCCGGCCCCTGCGCCGGGGGTGATCCTGCCTGAATGTCCGACAGCGCCATGACGAATAACGACTCCCTCGATGACAAGGCCATGCCGCTTCTCGACCACCTGATCGAGTTGCGCAGGCGGCTTATCTGGTCTCTGGTCGCGTTTATCGTCGCCTTCCTGCTCTGCTATCATTTTTCGGAGCAGATCTATCTGTTTCTTGCCGAGCCTCTGGCGAGGATCATGCGTCAGCAGGGCGAGCAGCCGCATCTGATCTATACGGCGCTGTCAGAAGCCTTTTTTACCTATGTGCGCGTGGCGGTGTTCGGCGCCGTGTTCCTGTCATTCCCGATTATCGCCATGCAGGCCTGGATCTTTATCGCACCGGGCCTGTATCGCAACGAGAAGCGGGCTTTTGCGCCCTTCCTGATTGCCACGCCGCTGATGTTCCTGCTTGGCGCGACCATGGCGTATTACTTTATCTTTCCCATAGCATGGCGCTTCTTCCTGTCGTTCCAGACGGCCCCGGCAGGCTCACAGGGGCTGCATATCGAGTTGCAGGCGAGGGTCTCGGATTATCTTTCTCTGGTCATGAAGCTGATCCTGGCCTTCGGTGCGGCTTTCGAACTGCCCGTCGTGCTGACGCTGCTGGCACGTGTGGGCATAGTAACCTCCAAGGGCCTGAAGAAATTCCGTCGCTATGCCATTGTCGGTGCAACGGTCATTGCCGCCATACTGGCCCCGCCCGATGTGATTACCCAGGTGGGCCTCGCCGTGCCGCTGATCTTTCTGTATGAAATCTCGATCTTTACGGCACGTCTCGTTGAGCCGCGCCCTGCGACGATCGACTGAAACCTGACAGGACTTTACTGACATGCATGACTTGCGCGCCCTTCGCGCCGACCCGGCTGGTTTTGATTCGGCTCTGGCCCGTCGCGGCCTGTCGCCTGTCGCCGGTGATCTGGTGCGACGCGATGAGGAGCGTCGTGCGGCCCTTCAGGTCCTTCAGGAGCAGCAGGCACAGCGCAAGGTTCTGGCCAGGGAAATCGGTCAGGGCAAGAAAGCCGGTCAGGATACCAGCGCCCTTGAGCAGAAGGCTGTCGAACTGCGCGATCATATCGCGGCGCTCGAAGCCAGCGCCTCGACAATCGAGAGCGAGATCAGTGCCACGCTGGCCGGTCTGCCCAACCGTCTCGATGAAACCGTGCCGGAAGGGCGCGATGAGGAGGCCAATCAGGTTGTTCACCAATGGGGCGAGGTGCCTGTCTTTGATTTCGAGCCCAAGCAGCATTTCGAACTTGGCGAACAGCTGGGGCTGATGGATTTCCCGACAGCCGCCAAGCTTTCAGGGGCCCGTTTCACGGTGCTGCGCGGGGCGCTGGCGCGGCTGGAGCGCGCGCTCGGGCAGTACATGCTCGATACCCACACGCAGGAATTCGGCTATAGCGAGACCATCGTGCCGCTTCTGGTCAATGATGCGGCCATGTACGGCACCGACAAGCTGCCCAAATTCGCCGAGGATTCCTTTCAGACCACGGATGGTCGCTGGCTGATCCCGACCGCAGAGGTGCCCCTTACGGCCAGTGTCGCAGGTGAGATCCTTGAGGCGAAGGCGCTGCCATTGCGTATGACGGCGCTTTCAAGCTGTTTCCGTTCCGAGGCCGGGTCGGCCGGGCGTGACGTGCGTGGCATGTTGCGGCAGCACCAGTTCAGCAAGGTCGAGCTGGTGTCCGTTACGACGCCTGAGGCCAGCGCTGATGAGCATGAGCGCATGACGCGCTGTGCAGAAACCATTCTGGAGCGGCTGAATATCCCCTATCGCCGTATGCTGCTCTGCGCCGGAGATACCGGGTTCGGTGCTGCCAAGACATTCGATCTCGAAGGCTGGTTGCCCGGCCAGAAGGCCTGGCGCGAAATCTCTTCCTGCTCCAACACGCGCGATTTTCAGGCACGCCGCATGAATGCGCGCTACCGCACCGAGAACGGTCCGGCTTTTGTGAACACCCTCAACGGGTCTGGTCTGGCAGTGGGGCGCACGTTGATTGCCGTCATGGAAAACGGCCAGACGGCCGATGGGGCGATCGAGATCCCCGAGGTGTTGCACCCCTATATGGGCGGGATGACCCGCATCGGCTGAAGACTGCATTCGATGGGACGCGCATCCGATGGCACGGCAAAGCCAGTCTGTCGGATCAGGTCGCATCGTCGCCGTGCGGGTGAGCGCCTGCCTGACACGCCCGTAAAAAGGGCGTCGTGACTGACATTGCGAGAAGGAAGACCCTCATGCGTCTGACCGAACCGACCCTTCATGCCGACAGACTTCTTGTGCTGTTGCGTCAGATCGTCGGCACGCCGCATGTGCTTGTCGCGCCCCATGCGACAGCGCCCTATACCAAGGGGTTCAGGTTCGGATCGGGCAAGGTGAGGGCGGTCATCCGGCCACGGACGCTGGTGGAATTCTGGCGTGTGGCCGAGCTTTGCGTAGCGGCTGACCAGATCATGATCGTGCAGGCGGCCAATACCGGGCTGACCGGGGGCTCGACGCCAGACGGCGACGCGTATGATCGCCCCGTCATCCTGATCAACACCCGTCGTCTGCGCGGCATGCATCTGCTTGATGGTGGCCGACAGGTGATCTGCCTGCCCGGCACAACCCTGCACAAGCTCGAAACCACCCTCGCGCGTCATGGGCGTGAGCCCCACTCGGTTATTGGCTCATCCTGCATCGGGGCCTCGGTACTGGGGGGGATCAGCAATAATTCAGGGGGCGCGCTGGTGCAGCGCGGCCCGGCTTATACCGAGATGGCCCTGTATGGTCGCGTCACGGCAGAGGGACAACTCGAGCTCGTCAACCATCTGGGCGTGAAGCTGGATGCTGACCCCATCAAGGCGCTGGCCCGTCTGGAAAGTGGCGCCTTCACACGCGACGAGATCGAATGGACCGGCCGGAAAGGGCATGATGACGGCTATATCGCGCATGTGCGCGATGTGGAGGCCCAGACACCTGCGCGATTCAACCAGGATGAGCGCCGTCTGTTCGAGGCCTCTGGTTGCGCGGGCAAGCTGATCGTCTTTGCTGTGCGCGTGGACAGCTTTCCGGCCGAGGTCGATTCGCGCGTGTTCTATATCGGCACGAACTGCACCGACAAGCTGGAGGATCTGCGCCGCCATCTGCTGACGGCCTATGACACGCTGCCGATCGCCGGTGAGTACATGCACCGCAATGCCTTTCGTATCGCCGAGGCCTATGGGCGCGATACGGTGGCCCTCATACGCTACGCAGGCACCAGAAATATTCCGCGTCTCTTTGCGGCCAAGGCCTGGCTGGATGACTGGCTTGGTCAGTGGAAATGGCTGCCTGCGCACCTGACCGACAAGGTCATGCAGAAGCTGGGGCGTCTGTTACCCCAGCAGATTCCAGAGCGTATGCTCGCCTTCGAGGCGCGATTCGAGCACCATCTCATGCTGCGCGTTTCGGCAGATCTGGCCCCCAGGGTCGAGGCGCATTTGCGCGATACGTTCGCGACAGAAGGAACAGACTGGTTCGCCTGCACACCCGATGAGGGCAAGCGTGCCTTTCTGCATCGGTTTGCGGCAGCCGGTGCGGCGCTGCGTTATCGCGCGGTGCATGATCATGAGGTGGGGGAGATTGTTGCCCTTGATGTTGCGCTGCGACGGAACGACAGGGAATGGTCCGAAACCTTGCCCGTAGCATTCGATGCCCGGATTTTGGAGAAGCTCTATTACGGGCATTTTCTCTGCCACGTGATGCATCAGGATTACGTTCTGAAGCCGGGGGAGTCAGCGGAAGCGACCGAGCATGAAATGCTCAGGCTGCTGGACCAGAGAGGGGCCCGCTATCCTGCGGAACATAATCTCGGTCATCTCTATGAGGGCGATGACGCCCTGTTTGCCCATTACCGGGATCTGGACCCTTGTAACTGTCTCAATCCCGGTATTGGAAGGTCGACAAAGAAGCGAAACTGGAAAGCAGAAAGTATCTGAGGAGAGTAGAACGGGTGGCCCTGCGCAAGACCTGTCAAAGCAAGGTGGCGTAGGGCCGAGGCGCACCTTTACGGTGGGCCAACCCCTTTATATTTGGCATCTGCAGAGAAAGCCCTGATCGAGATCATAGTTTTCGACGAAAATGTGCTTACGGAAAAACCAGACGACATATCTGTATTCCTTCTTCACATGGCGCACGATGCGCACTATTTTGCGTTGGCCGAGTTTTACTTCAATCAACCGGAGTAATTTCCGGAGAATTACTTGAAGCAACCTCGGTTGCCGCAAAGAAACGCTAGCGCGGTTTTTGTGAAGAATGGAAGAACTTTTTGCGTCGACCACGCGAAAAAACCATGTGTCGCGCCAGGAACCGAGGCGATGATCTGGATAAGTCTATGTTTTGACTGGATTTTCTTGCTCATAGCGAGGCTGGGCGACTCGTCAAATCTGGCCCATTACAGCGCCCGCCCAGCCGTTTCGCATGGTGCTGACGCCAGCTCGGCAGAGATGCAGGCACCAGCGACAGGGAGGGGACGCGCACACGCGATCTTACGCAGCCATCCTACCACGCCCCTCTTCCGGGCATGCTTTGCCACCCTGCCGGGGCGCAGCGAGACGACACGGGATAAAAAGCGATTGCGGCGTGTCATCCGCGGCCGCGACCACCCTTGCCGCCCTTGCGTGGGCCGCCCGCTCCCTTGAAACGCTTGCCGGAGGGCGATCCACCGGGGGAGCGCTCACCCGATTCGCTTCTGCCGCCATCGCGCCCGGCGCCGTCACGACGCGCATCGCTTCTGGATGACGGGGGGCGGCCGGGGCCGGAATAGCCTCCGCCGGACCGGTCACCCAATCCTTTCCCGCCGCCGCGCCTGCCGGGCATGGCGCGTTTCTGGTGTTCGCGCTCGCGGCTTTGCTGGCGAAGCACCGCCTCGATCCAGTCATTCAGCGCCGTCGTGTTGTCCTCGGCTGCCTGCTTGTCGGTATAGGCATCGGCAAAGCGCAGCGAGAGCCAGCGCCACGCCACGAGGCGCTTATGCCGTTTCTCGGCGCGCTCGAGTTCCTCGCGCCCGGCCTGTGAGGGCTGGACCAGACGCCCTGTGCCGGGGGGCGGCACCCGCCGACCCGCCGCATGATCGCTGGCCCAGCCGACCAGTCGCGAAATGCCATTATCGCGCTCATCGATGGGGCACATGGCGTAGACCCAGCGCTGCGTGAGGGAGAGCCCCTCCACACCTTCCAGGGCTGAGGCAATCTCGAAGGCCTGATCCATATCGGCCAGACGGTAATTCGGGTCATCGGCGCGCAGCACGGCGCGCTTGATGCGCACCAGCACACCGTAAAGGCTGTCGGTCTCGATTTCCTCAGCCACAGCGCGCACGATATCGGCATCCGGCTGCACGAGGGGGCGCAGTTCCGTGATGGGCTCGGGCGGTGCGGCAAGCATCTTGCGGATATGGGCCGGTGTGCCGGCCTCGCCCAGCACGGCGACGACGCCGTTTTCGTGATGGCCGTAGCGCCCGGCGCGACCGCCAATCTGCTTGATTTCCTGAGCGGTCAGGTCTCGCGTCTGCTTGCCGTCATATTTGCGCAGCGCACTGAACACCACGCGCTTGATGGACAGGTTGAGTCCCATGCCAATGGCATCGGTTGCGACAAGGATTTCGGCCTCGCCATTATTGAAGCGCGCGGCTTCGGCACGACGCACCTCAGGGCTGAGCGCGCCATAGACTACGGCCACACGCTTGCCGAGCGTCAGAAGCTCGGCGCGCAGATCCAGCACCTCGCGTCGTGAGAAGGCAATGAGCGCGTCACCCGCCTCCAGATCGCGCAGGCGCAAAGGTGCGCTGGCGGCGCGGAGCGGCGATTTACGCTCAAGGCTGATTTCATCCAGCGGATCATCGCAAAGCTCGGCAATACGCCTGATGAGGGGGATGCAATCGGGGGCGCCCAGAATATACAGATGACGCGCCGGTACACCCATGATGGCAGCCGTCCAGGCCGCGCCGCGATCGGGGTCCATCAGCATTTGCGCTTCATCGATCAGCGCGACATCGACCGGGTTGTGAAAGGGGCACATCTCGACTGTTGCGGCCAGATGGCGGGCACCGGGGAAATCGATGCGCTCTTCACCCGTGGCGAGCGAAGCCGGAACTCCGCGGGACAACAGGGACTCGCGAAACTCATGGGCCAGAAGGCGCAGAGGGGCGAGGGCGAGGCCACTCTCGGCATTGGCCAGCGCATTGAGCGCGGTGTAGGATTTGCCTGAATTGGTCGGGCCGGTCACCAGCGTGATACGGCGCTTGAGCGAGCGTGCCGTGCGAAAATGCGCGACATAGCGATCAAGCGCGGCCACACGGGCGATGACAGCATTGCCGACCTTGCGTCCGGCGAGTGCTGGCGTGCCTTTCTCGCCTCCGCGCCATTCCGCCAGCTGCGAACGCAGGCGCTTGAGGATTTCGGGATCGAACTCGAATTTTTCAGTGCCGTCGGGCTGCGGGGTACGGCGTGTGACGGGCAGGCGGTTTTCGGCAATCCAGCGCAGCGCCTCGCGCGGGGTGCAATGCAGGATGGCGGGCACCTGATCGAACCCGACGAGGCTTTCTTCCCATGCCTTGAGGCGCTCGTTTTCCCGCTTGCGCCGGGCCTCGGCACGCGCCTCAATCCGCTCTTCCTCTTCGCGTCGCGCCTTTTCACTCGCGATCAGCTCGGCCTCGAAGCCGGTATCCTCCACTCCGAAGGCCGCGGCGATGATCTGCGCCAGCCGATCGATCTGTCCGCCCGAGAGGAAGGTACCCGCATCGGTCAGGTCGGCCTGCACCGCTTCAAGCACATCGCGCGGCGTATGCCCCATATCGCGAAAACGTGCGGCCAGCGTATCTGCCAGCGTGGCACGGAGCAGCTCTGGCGTAGCCCGCGGGTCGTGCACGCGACTCACTGCATCGAGCATGTCTGCCTTGCTGATCCAGAGCTCGCCCGCGCGGCGGGTGAGGTTCATCAGCTGTGCGGCCCAGTCCTTGCGGCGCACATCGCATATCAGGCGCTCATATTCGGAGGCGAGGATGGTGTTCGTCCCCGGCACGAGGCTTCGTGCGATCAGTTTGAGCAGGCGCGGCTCTTCCTTGGGGGAGGGCGAGAGGCCGGTTTCCTCGATCGCAACAGAGAGCGCGTGATCGGCGGGGGAGAGTGCTGAGTCCATGAATCCGTTTGTGCGTTATGACACGGTTTGCTGCAACGGGAGACTTGCGGCCATGGGCGTTTCGCTTTCCTATACGCAACCGGAACGATACGCCGCGGCGTATTTTTTTGAGACGTGACACAAGGAGAACCCGGTGCGGTTCAAGCAAGCTCCGAAAATTTCTGCCCTTTTCGCTCTGACGGCTTTGATGGGCGGCACGGCCCTCGCAGCGCCGGACATGCCGCCGCCGCATGTGGGCCCGCCACCCCCGCCGCCCGGCCCCGATGGTGGCCCCGGCGAGGTGCATGGTCCTGCCTTTCTGATGAAGCCACAGCATGTTCTGAGCGATGGCAGCGTGACCATTCGCGGGCAGGCTGTTCCCTATCAGGCAGAGTCTGGCACGCTCATCGTTCATCCTGAGGGCTGGGACGATGCCAATCCCGATCCGAAAGCCCCGCAGGCTGTCGCCTCCATTTTCTACGTCGCCTATTTCAAGAAGGGCGCACATCCGGAAAACCGTCCCATCACCTTCGTCTATAATGGTGGGCCGGGGTCTGCGACGGTCTGGCTGCATATGGGGGCACTTGGCCCTAAGCGTGTTGTCACATCGGATGACGTCCACACCCCTGCTGCGCCCTATAAGCTGGTGGATAACGACGACTCACTTCTGGATTCGACGGATCTCGTCTTTATCGATGCACCGGGCACGGGTTTTGGCCGCGTGATCGGCAAGGATCGTGACAAGGCCTTTTACGGCACTGACCCCGATGCTGCTGCGTTCACCGATTTCATCGCGCAGTTTCTGGCGCGTCACGGGCGCTACAACTCACCCAAATACCTGTTTGGCGAAAGCTATGGCACGACGCGTTCCGCCATCATCGCCAATGCCCTGGCCAATGAGAAAGGGATCGACCTCAATGGTGTAATCCTGCTTTCCCAGATCCTGAATTACGGCAATTCCATCGATCGTGCGCAGGGTAACCCGAGCAACGACCAGCCTTATGTGCTGGGCCTGCCGAGCTTTGCCGCGACAGCCTGGTATCATCACAAGCTGCCCGACCAGCCTGCCGATCTGAAGGCGTTTCTGGCCGAGGTCGAGCATTTTGCGCTCACCGACTACACCTCTGCCCTGCAGGATGGCACCGGCATCAGCGATGAGAAGCTCAAGGCCACGGCCGAAAAGCTGCATCGCTATACGGGCCTGCCGGTCGATTATCTGATCAAGGCCGATCTGCGCGTGAATGGCGGCGAGTTTGCCAAGACGCTGCTGGGTGATGAGGGGCAGGATACGGGTCGCCTCGATAGCCGCTTTTCGGGCCCGAGCCTCGACCCGCTGGCCCAGCGCCCGGCCTATGATCCGCAATCGGCCGCCATGGAATCGGCCTATGTGGCGGCGTTCAACGATTACGCACGCAAGACGCTGCATTACGGGGCCGATCCGTCCTTCGGCGATGGGTATATGGAATATCGCGTCAGCGCCCATAGCATCGGCAAGTGGAGCTTCACCCATAAGCAGCCCGATCAGCGCGGTCCGGCCCGTGGCGAGCCCAATGTGCTGCCGGATCTGGCGATGGCGATGAAAACAAACCCCTCGCTACAGGTCATGCTCAATCAGGGTTATTACGATCTCGGCACGCCCTATTTCGAGGGTGTGTATGAAATGCGCCATCTGCCGATCCCGCGCGCGCTCGCGAAAAACATCGAGATCAAGCAATATGCGTCGGGTCATATGGTCTATGCCCATCTGCCCGCGTTGAAGGAAATGCACGATAACGTTTCGCAGTTTATTGCAAGGACGCATCCGAAATCGTCGTAATAATTTAGAACAGGCGCGGCTGTGGGGTTTCCAAACGGCGGAAGGATGATCTAGAAATTTCGCCACTTTGGGCGGTGTCAGACCGCCCGCCCCCTGCAAGCATGCGAAAGAGTGCCTGATGAACGCGCCTGTCTCCCTGCCTATGCCTACCATTGCCGAGCCCCTGTCCGGGCTCCTGCCCGTTGAGGGGCATCCGGGCCAGTATCGTCTGGCGCCCCCCAGCAAGGAATACGGGCATCTCCAGGCATGCGAAGTGCTGAGCGTCCATCACTGGACCGACCGTCTCTTCACCTTCACCTGCACGCGCGATCCGGGTCTGCGCTTCGAGAATGGCCAGTTCACGATGATCGGCATCGAGGTTGAGGGCAAGCCGCTGCTGCGCGCCTACTCCATCGCCTCGGCCAATTACGAGGAAGAGCTGGAATTCCTGTCCATTGCGGTGGAAGATGGCCCGCTGACCTCGCGTTTGCGCCATGTGAAGGTGGGTGACACCGTGCTTGTCGGTCGCAAGCCGGTAGGCACCTTGCTGCTCGATAATCTGCGTCCGGGCCGTAACCTCTATTTCCTCTCGACGGGTACGGGTCTTGCCCCGTTCATGAGCCTGATCGAGGACCCGGAATGCTACGAGCGTTATGAGAATGTCGTGCTGAGCCATACCGTTCGTGTTTCGGGCGAACTGGCCTACATGAACCACATCCGCCATGACCTGCCGAACCACGAATTTCTTGGCGAGTATGTGTCCAAGCAGCTGAAATACTATCCGGCCGTTACCCGTGAAGACTTCGCTGTGACTGATCGCATCACCACGCTGATCGAAAACGGCAAGATCTTCGAGGATCTAGGTCTGCCGAAGCTCGATCCCGAGCATGACCGCGTGATGATCTGCGGCTCGCCGGAAATGCTGGCCGATACGGAAAAGCTGCTGCTTTCCATGGGCTTTGACGAAGGCAATATGAGCAATCAGGGCTCCTATGTCGTCGAGAAGGCCTTTGCGGAACGCTAAGCCCTCCCACCCCGTTCTGAAGGGGCGCAGAACAGAATACTGAACATACCATGCGCGGCCGGGAGATTTTCCGGCCGCGTTTGATTTTGGGGAGAGGCTTGATGCCGGATTTCGATGTTTTCGTGATTGGTGCAGGCTCGGGCGGGGTACGGTTTGCCCGTATCGCGGCCCAGAACGGTGCGAAGGTGGCGATTGCCGAAAGCCGCCACTGGGGCGGGACCTGTGTGAATTTGGGCTGCGTGCCCAAGAAGCTCATGGTCTATGCGTCAGAAGGGGCCGAAGCCGCTGAGGATGCGCGGGCTTATGGCTGGGACGTGCAGCTGGGGGCTCATGACTGGTCACGGTTCATCGCGGCCAAGGACAAGGAAATCGAAAGGCTCGATGGCATCTACAAGTCGATGCTGGGCAAGGCCGGAGTCGAGCTGTTTGTCGGGCGCGCCAGACTGATCGACGCCAACACGATCGAGATCGGGCCCGGGCCTCTGGACGAGCAGGCCGAGCCGCGACGGGTGACAGCAAAGCGCATCGTGATCGCCACAGGTGGCCGCCCCACACGTCCGCCGATCGAGGGTGCCGAGCACGCCATCATTTCTGATGAGGCCTTTCACCTCAAGGCCCGCCCGGAGCGGATCTGCATCATCGGGGGCGGGTATATCGGTATCGAGTTTGCTGGCATCTTCGCGGGGCTTGGCTCGAAAGTCGATCTCGTGTTCAGGCAGGATCTGCCCCTGCGCGGCTTCGACCGCGAATTGCGCGAGAAGCTGCATGAGGCGTTGCCTCATCATGGTATCGCTGTTCATGCAGGCCAGAGCCCCGAACGGATCGAGAAGCTGGGCGAGGGGCATTATCGCGTCAGCCTCGGCAATGGCGAGACGATCGAGACCGATTGCGTGTTTTTCGCCACCGGACGCAAGCCCAATATCGACGGCCTGGGTCTGGACGGTGTTGGGGTGGCGGTCAAGGATGGCGCCATTGCCGTGGACGACCAATCCGCCACGAATGTGGAAAATATCTATGCCATTGGTGATGTCACGGACCGGATCAACCTGACTCCTGTCGCTATCGCCGAGGGGCATATCCTGGCAGAAGCGCTCTATACCGGCCGCGCCAGAAGCTGGTCGTTCGAGACCACCCCCAAGGCGGTCTTCTTCTCTGAGCCGCTCGCAAGTGTCGGCCTGACCGAGGAGGAGGCAGCGGAAAAGGCGGATATCGAGGTGTTTACAGCGTCTTTCCGTCCGCTACGTCAGACACTGATCGGCCGCGAACGCAAGGCCTTCATGAAGTTGGTGGTCGAGCGTGAGAGCCAGAAGGTGGTCGGCGCGCATATGATGGGCGACGCCTCTGCGGAAATGATGCAGGGCATTGCGATTGCCATCACGGCCGGGCTGAAGAAGATCGATTTCGACTGCACGATCGGTATTCATCCCACCACGGCGGAAGAGTTCGTGACGATGCGCAGCCCGACGCGTCAGGTTGCCCGCAAAGGGTGACGCGTCGAACCCTCTCCGGGGAAACCGGAGAGGGGAGTGATGTCAGATGCCGGTGCTGGTCAGAAAGGCCAGAAGGTCGCGGTTGAGCGCATCGGCGTCAGTGGCAAACAGGCCATGAGGGGCGCTGTCATATTCTACATAGCGGGCATGGGGGAGCGCCTCGCTCACGCGTTTGCCCGTCAATTCGTAAGGCACTGTCTTGTCGCCAGTACCGTGAACCACCAGCGTCGGCACCGTGAAGGCTGCGAGATCAGGGCGGAAATCGGTTCGGCTGAATGAGTCGATGCAGTCGAGCGTGGCATTGGGGCTGGCCATGATGCCGAGCGTGAAGCTCCAGTCGATTAGCGCCTGACTGACCGGCTTGCGGATCATGCTGACCCCGTAGAAGCCCTTGAGGAACTCTGCCAGAAAATGGAAACGGTCCCGCCGGATCTGGGCCTTGAAATCGGCAAAGACATCCACCGGTACGCCATCCGGGTTGCTCTGATCCTGCAGCAGATAGGGCACGACCGATGAAATGAGCGCAACGCCAGCCAGGCGCGAAGGGCCATAGCTGCTCAGATAGCGCGCCACTTCGCCACCACCCATTGAGAACCCGACGAGGGTGAGATCGCGCAGATCGAGATGATCGATCAGTTCGGCAAGATCACCGGTGAGCGTATCGTAATCATAGCCGCCAAAAGGATGGCTGGATTGGCCAAAGCCCCGACGGTCATAGGTGATAACCCTGTATCCGGCCTCCAGCAGGGCAAGGGTCTGATATTCCCACATATCGCCTGTCAGAGGCCAGCCATGAACCAGCAATACGGGTCGGCCTTTGCCCATATCCTTGAAGTGAAGGCTGTTGCCGTCGCGTAGTTTCAATGAAGGCATGGTCCCTGTCCTCTGCATTGGGCCTGTCGGCGCGGCACCCGCAACGGGGCCATGTCCAGGCGATTGGCATGGAGGAAAGAACAGGGCGTCCGGTCTGAAGTTCCGGAGCCGTCAGCAAGCGTCACGCGACGGTGAGGCCTAGGTTTTCATGAGGTATGCAGGTGGGGCGTTCGGCCCCGCCTTGACCGCAGAAGGTTCAGGCGGCCTTCCGCGGAAATGTCATCCGGCTGCCTGAGTTGTCGCAGCCGGAAGGGGGTCGTATCAGCGCGGCGCGACCCAGCCATTGCCGGTGGCGTCGCCAAGCTGGCCGCTCTGGACCGGGCTGGAATTGGAATAGGCCGAGCCGAACTTGCTCAGATCGGCACCGGTGACAGCGTCACGCTGCACGTTGTCAGCGTGGTCAGGGTCCGGGCCGTGCTTGAATTCGGTGCTTGGCGTTTCCTGATAGCCGGGGGGCAGGGAGTGGCGCCCCTTGGCGGTCAGGTGTTCGCCCTTGCCGTGATATTCCACACCGGTGTCGTTGCTGTTGTTCTGCGGCGCATGAGCCTCGTTGGGGGCATTTTGTCCGGTAAACTGCGCAAAGGCGGTTCCGGCAGGCAGAACAAACAGAGTGGCGGCCAGAAAGGCGCCGCGACGGAGCTTTGCCATGAAAGCTTTCCCTTGCAGTTTCGTCCCGCTGCGGTCGCCGCACAGGAGTGGTGGTTGCCATTTCGGAATTTGGCCCGATCTCTGGCGCAGATACTTTTTTCAAGTAGTTCGTGAGACCAGAGGCGGCAAGAGCCTATTATGATGGACGATCTCTTCTCGGCAGCCAGACAGCCTGCGCTTCTGGCACCCGGCGCCCTATTCCTGCCGGGCGCCGCGCAGGCCATGCAGGCCAGGCTGATGCGACAGCTGCACGAAATCACGCTGCAAGCACCCCTGCGTCGCCTCGAGACGCCGGGTGGTCGGCGTTTTTCGGTCGAGATGACAAATTGTGGCGCGCTGGGCTGGCATTCCGACAGGGCTGGATATCGTTACGAGTCCCGAGACCCCCTGAGTGGTGCGGCGTGGCCGGAGATGCCGGATAACTGGCTCGAACTGGCCCGGATCATGGCAGAGCAGGCGGACCATCCTGGCTTTGTGCCCCAGACCTGTCTGATCAACTGTTATGCGCCCGGTGCACGCATGGGGCTTCATCAGGACCGCGACGAGACGGCGCTGGAAAGTCCGATCGTATCGGTCTCGCTCGGTGTGGCTGCACAATTTCTCTTTGGTGGGCTGGAGCGCACGGCCCCGACACGCAAGCTTTCGCTCCTGAGCGGAGATGTCGTGGTATGGGGTGGTCCGTCGCGTCTGTTCTATCACGGGATCGCCCCGCTGAAGCCGGGCCACCATGAATTGACAGGAGACCGGCGCTGGAATCTGACGTTTCGCCGGGTGCGGGCGTGCTAGCCCCTAGCCGGATCGGCCATTCCGTTTCATAGTGAGAACCCTTTTTTTCGGCTCAAGGAAAATACTCTCATGCACCCGAACCGCGAATCCGCTGTGCACGCCGGCTGGACGCCGTCGAGCTGGCGGTCGCACCCCATTCGTCAGGCTCCGCATTATCTGGATGCAGCCGCGCTCGACTCTGTCGAAGCCCGTCTGCGGCGATATCCGCCCCTGGTGTTTGCGGGCGAGACGCGGCGCCTGAAGAGCCAGCTTGCCAAGGCAGCGCGTGGCGAGGCCTTTGTGCTTCAGGGCGGGGCATGTGCCGAGAGCTTCAACGAGTTCACCGCTGATATCGTGCGCGATACGTTCCGTGTGCTGCTGCAGATGGCCGTCGTGCTGACCTTCGGTGCCAAGGTGCCGGTGATCAAGATCGGGCGTATGGCCGGGCAATATGCCAAGCCGCGTTCCTCCGATACCGAGACGCAGAACGGCGTGACCTTGCCCTGCTACCGCGGCGACATCATCAACGGCCCGGAATTCACCGAGGCGGCGCGAATCCCCGATCCGGCGCGTATGGAAACGGGATATTTCCAGTCTGTTGGCGTGATGAACCTGCTGCGTGCCTTTGCATCGGGTGGCTATGCCAACCTGCATCAGGTGCATCGCTGGAATCTCGGCTTCGTCAAGCGCTCGCCACTGGCCGAACGCTATCAGGACCTTGCCCAGCGCATTGATGAGACCCTGTCCTTCATGGGGGCATGTGGCTTCAACCAGAGCGCGCCGCAGATCAACGAGACCGAGTTCTACACCTCGCATGAGGCGCTTTTGCTGCCTTATGAGCAGGCCCTGACGCGCATCGATAGCCTGAGCGAGAACTGGTACGATTGCTCGGCCCATTTTCTGTGGATTGGCGACCGGACACGCCAGCCCGATGGAGCGCATGTGGAGTTCCTGCGCGGCGTGGGCAATCCGATCGGCATCAAGGTCGGCCCCACCACCACGCTGGAAGATCTCGAGAAGCTGCTCGATATCCTCAACCCGAAGGACGAGGCCGGTCGCATCACGCTCATTTCCCGCATGGGCGCCAGCAAGGTGGGTGATTTCCTGCCGCCGCTGCTCGACAAGGTGCGTGGCTCTGGCCGCACCGTGACATGGCTGTGCGACCCGATGCATGGCAATACCATCGCAACGGCAGACAAGATCAAGACCCGCTCCTTCGACTCGATTCTTGGCGAGGTGAAGGGCTTCTTCTCGGTATTCCAGCAGGCTGGGCTGCGCCCCGGCGGCATCCATATCGAGATGACCGGGCAGGACGTGACTGAGTGTGTGGGCGGTGCCCATCGTCTGACGGAAGCTGACCTTGCTGGGCGTTACGAGACGTTCTGTGATCCGCGCCTCAATGCCGAGCAGTCGCTTGAGATGGCGTTCCTGCTGGCCGAGGAACTGACAGGTCACTTCCGCGATCACGGGGCGTTGCGGGAATGACGCCCCCCAAGGTCGATGAGGGGCGCGCTGCACTCGATGCAGCGCTAAGCCCGAAACTCGCTCTGACACCCGGCGAGATTGCCGGGCGGACAGACGCCTATTTCAACCGGACGCAGAAGATCGTCTCGCATTTTGGCGAGTGTCAGGTCACCTACGCGCTGTTCATACGCCGCCCTGTCATCGCAGCCCACGGGCTGATGGTCGCGTGGCTCGAGAATGTCGCGCGTGAGCAGGGTTTTTCGGTCGAGATCGAGACGATCTACCCTGAGGGAAGCTGGGTTGGCGCGGGCGAGCCGCTACTTTATCTGACCGGGCCCTTTACCCGCATGGCCCCCCTCGAAACCCTTCTGCTGCAAAAGCTCGGCTCAGCCTGCGTCGCGGCCCATAATGCCTATCAGATGGCGCTGGCCCTGCCGGATGCAGCGTTCATGGCCATGGAGGCCCGTCACTGCGCCGGATTCGAGATGCAGGAGATGATGGGCTATGCCGCCTCGATCGGCTCACGCGCTGCCCGACGCGAGGGCGCTAAGGGCTTCGTCGGTTGCGCCAATGATGTTACGGCGGCTTTCTTCGGCCAGGATCATGGACTGGGCACCATGCCTCATGCCCTGATCGGTTATGCGGGCTCGACGCTGCGTGCCGCGGAAATGTATCGCGAGGTCTATCCTGACGACCCTCTCGTGGTGCTGGTCGATTATTTCGGGCAGGAAATCACCGATGCGCTCGCAGTGTGCCGTCGCTTCCCCGAGCTGGCGGCGCAGGGGCGAATCAGCGTGCGTCTCGATACGCATGGCGGGCGCTTCATTGAAGGGCTCGACCCCCAATCGTCCTACGCCGTGCTGGAGCGTCATACGCCCGGTACGATACGGCGCTACCGTTCCGATAACGAGCTGAAGGATCTGGTCGGCACGGGCGTGTCGGCCGCCGCCATCTGGTGGATGCGCGAGCAGCTCAATGCCGCTGGTTTCCCCGAGGTGCGGATCATCGTTTCGTCGGGATTTGGCCTGCAGAAATGCATGACCATGCGTGATTCCCATGCCCCGCTCGATGTGGTCGGAACAGGCTCGTTCATTCCGGTCAAATGGAACGAAACTTACGCCACGGCCGATATCGTGGCTTATGACGGTGAAAAGCGGGTGAAAGTCGGACGCGAGTTCCTCCTGCAGAGAATCCGGTCCAGAGAGAAGGAGAGCGAAGCATGAGCAGCTCTGAAGCAGAACCCGATCGCGGCTGGTTCGTCCGTATTCTCGATAATTCGGGCGGTGCGGAAGAAGGCATCGTGGAGGAAGTGAAAGACTTTCAGGACCTCGCCCACGCCAATGCCTACGCACGTGCCTATGTGCGCGACAGCGTCGAGCGCTGCCGCGTTGGCGGGGCCGCAGGGCGTGAAGTGCTCGAAGCCTGGTTCTCGTTCGGTGAGGACGCCATTGTCGTCGAGGCCGGAGATGATGGCTGGAAGTCTGCATCGGAACTTGAGGATTTCGCTGCCAACCCTGCCACGCCCATGGAGCGTGACTGGCGCACCCTCGATCCCCGTCGTCTTGTGGAGGATGACGAGGAGGTCGAGCTCTGATGCCGATGAACCGACGTCAGATTCTGGCCGGCCTGTCAGCTGGCCCTGTGCTTGCGGCTCTTTCACGCGCCGCATTGGCACGGGGGACGAGTTCAGCGGTCGTCCCTCAGCCGCCATCGCCCCAGACCAGCCTGCCTGCGCTGAGCCGTCAGCTTCAGGCCGTACCGCGCCGGCGTCAGTTCACTACGCTGCCGCGCCTGCTGGATCATCCCGATCTGTGGGACGATGTCGCTTTCGAAGCCCTTCGGGCCTATCGCAGCGAAGAGCGCATGATCGGGACCGGGACGTCGCTTTCAGGCAACTGGCCCATCGAGGCGCAGAACCTGCTGAACAGCGAGATTTTCTCCTTCGGTCACCCCGAGGCCCTGCTTGTCATGGCGTTGTGGAGTGAGGCGCAGCTGGCCCTTTACGGTGACGAGGCCTGGTCGCGTTATGGCCTGTCACGTCTGACGTCGTCGGGCCAGTCGGTACTGCCGCTCAGGCAGGTCACCACAGGGTATTCTCGCCATCATCAGGATGAGCAAGGCGTTTACGGGGCGGCTGGACGCAGTATTCCGGCCTTGCAGGCCCGTGGCGTTGTGTTCCTTGCCTGCCATAATGCTGTGTGGGCCCATGCCGGGCGTCTGCTCGCTTTGGGTGCCGTGGCCGGTAATCCGGGACAGGAACAGCTTGCGGCAACGCTGACGAACCATCTCGATCCGCGTGCCATCGTGACCCCTAGCGCACTTGGTGCACTCGCCGAATTGCAGCGGGCGGGGTTCTCCCGGGTTTTCTGAACGCACCGCTTTTCGGACTCACGCATATTTCTGATGGCGATACCGTGCGCGGGCTATGGAAAATTGCCCGCGCCCTTGGCATAGAAGCAGCATGAAACTGCGCTTCGCCCCCAGCCCGACCGGCTATCTCCATGTTGGCAATGCCCGTCTGGCCATTGCTAATGCCCTGTATGCCCGCAAGCATGGCGCACAATTCCTGCTGCGCATCGACGATACGGATCTGGAGCGCTCCAAGGCGGAATACGAGCAGGGGATCAAGACGGATCTCGAATGGCTCGGCCTCGACTGGGACGAGATGGCCCATCAGTCGGAGCGGCTCGACCGCTATGCCAAGGCGATCGAGGCCCTCAAGGCTTCGGGGCGACTCTATCCCTGTTTCGAGAGTGAGCAGGAACTGGCCGCCAAGCGCGAATTGCGGCTCAAGGCGCGCAAGCCTCCCATCTATGACCGTGCGATGCTGCGTATGACGCCTGAGCAGCGCGAGCGTGCCGAAGCCAATGGCAAGACGCCCTATTGGCGCTTTCGCCTCTCAGATGGTCACAAGAGCTGGCGCGATCTCGTGATGGGCGATCTGTCGGTCAAGCTGACGGCCATTTCCGACCCTGTTCTCGTGCGGGCCGATGGAACGGTGCTCTATACGCTGGCCTCGGTCGTGGACGACATGGAGCTGGACGTCACCCATATCATCCGTGGTGAGGACCATATCACCAACACTGGCGTGCAACTCGATATTATCGAGGCGCTGGGTGGCAAGGGTGCGCGTTTCACCTTCGCGCATCTGCCCCTGTTGCTGGATGAAGGTGGCGGCAAGCTGTCCAAGCGCTTCGATGCTTTGTCGCTGCGGGCGCTGCGTCATGACGGCATGGAGCCGCAATCGGTTGTGTCCTACCTGTCCAGAATCGGCAGTTCGGACGACCCGGTGCCCATGACGCTGGAAGAATCCATCGCGAGTTTCGATCTGTCGCACATCTCGCGTTCGGCAGCGCGTTTCGACATGCAGCATCTTCTGGGGCTCAATCGTCGCCTGCTGCATACCCTGTCCTTCGAGGATGTTCGCACCCGCCTGCCTGAAGGGGCGAGTGAGGCCTTCTGGAATGCCATACGTGGCAATGTCGATCTGACGGGCGAGATCGGTTTCTGGTGGGAAGTGGTGCAGGGAGATATCTCGCCTCCCTCCCTGCGTGATGAGGCCGGGTTCCTGGAGCAGGCGCAGCAGACCCTGCCTGACGCCCCGTGGGACGCTGACACCTGGAAGCAGTGGATCGCTGCGCTGAAAGACGTGTCCGGCCGCAAGGGAAAGGCTCTCTTCCATCCGCTGCGTCTTGCCCTGACAGGTGAGGAGGCCGGGCCGGAGCTTCACGCTCTTCTGCCGCTGATGGGGCGTGACCTGGTTCTGCGTCGTCTGCAGGAAGCGGCCATAGGGTAGGGTGCGAAGGCTCACCCACGCGCAAGGGCGATGAAGCGCGACAGGTCCCGCTGGCGGCAGTTTTTCAGGGTGCAGTCCGGGCTGCCCCTGCAGGGTGCTGACGATGGAACGGGGCGGGCAGGCGATCAGATCGGCACGGGGCGTCAGCGTGCGTCGGTCATACGGGTCGGTATTGGCAGCAACTTCTGGACGGATCTTTACCATCATGCCCTGACCACCTCGTGGCCCCGTTTCCTGGGGTGGTCCACGATCGCTTATGTTGCGATCAATCTGGGTTTTGCGTTGCTCTACCGGCTGTGCAACGCCCATATCAATAACACTGCCGATCTCGACATGTTCTCGCTCTTCTTCTTCAGCGTGCAGACCTTTTCAACGGTTGGCTATGGGGTCATGGCTCCGACCGGGCATATGGCCAATGCGCTGGTTTCCGTTGAGGCGCTTCTGGGCATGATGATCAACGCCCTATCTACCGGCGTGGTCTTTGCCCGCTTTTCGCGCCCAAGGGCACAAATTCTTTTCAGCCATATCGGGGTTATCAGCCAGCGTGCGACCCCCGCCGCCCTGTGCATCAGGCTTGCCAATTCGCGCAAGAGCGCCGTGCTGGCGATGGAGGCAGAGCTTTCGCTCTCCCAGTTCGTGATTGGTGAGGGGGGATACCCTACCCGTATCTTCACACGGCTTGCCCTGTTGCAATCGCAGGTGCCTGAGCTGCGGTTCACCGAAACCCTCGTGCACCCGATCGACAGTGCGAGCCCGCTCGCCATTCTGAGTGTGGAGCAGCTTGACGCGACTTACGCGGAAATTCTGGTCACCGTACGTGGCACGGATGAAGCAACCGGGCAGGCTGTGTTGCTTCAGCACGGTTACGATCATGCGAAGATGATCAAGGGAATGCGTTTCGTGGATATGGTCGTGCGGGACCCGTTGGGCAATTACCGTGTGGATTACAGGCGGCTTCACGATATCGAGCAGGAAGCCGACACCGCCGCGTGAACAGGCACTACGCCTTACCCGCACTCCGCCTGCTCTGTTTGATGGACAGGTGGGAGACCGTTTTCAGGCTCGTCACCCTTCAATCGTTACTCCGCGGGTTTTCGATGCCTTTTGGCTCGGAAGAGGCCCTTGTGATTATGCGTCACCCGCCGGTCATGCCCTGACCGCCGGATGAGGTCATATCGCTTTGTGAAAGCGAGCGAGATCAACGGGATGTCGGTAAGTGCTTGTGAGCCCGTGCTGTCGAGTGGTCCGAACGCGTAATCTGGTGTTGTATTATCTAAATATTTCCATAGTTTAGCATAATTTATGAATAAAATATTTCATAAATGTTTCTTATATAAGTCAATGCAATAATTACTTCATTATCTATACTTGATTCGACACAAAACTATTTCTGTTTCGATCTAATTGAGATCAACCCGAAGTGCCTGATGGGCACACTCAAGGGAAACAGAGTCGATTGCAGAAAAGCCGGACGACCAGATGCGGCGCATCCGGCGCAGGAGAGAGTTTTGTGTTGAGAGGTCAGAGACTGTGCCTGGTGTTTACCTTCCTTTGCTGCACGGGGGCCGCTTACGCAATGCCTCTGTCTGATGATGCCCATCAGAACCTTCCTGCCACCGCCAAGATAGCGTCTGCGGGCAAACCGGGATCCGCACGGCACAAGATACGTGGCACACGAAAGCCGGTCCGGCAGGCGAGTGAGGCCGCAGCCAGCGAGGTTGCCGCAGCGCCGGCTACGGCTCGTGCGTCGTCCGCTCATCATGCGACCCATCATGTCACGCCGGAGAGCATCAGCGTAACAGGTCAGAGCCATGGCAAGAACTATCAGAAGGACCCGGCTTCCGTTTCGGTGCTCAGCGCCCGACAGCTTGCCAACCGTCACGTCGTCTCACTGGTCGATCTCGGTGACGGCTCCGTACCGTCCTTGCGTATCGCCCAGTTTTCGGGCCGCAATTCGGCCCTGGTGGTCAATATACGAGGCGTTGGCGTGCTGGGTGACAGCAATCAGCCCGCGCGTGACCAGGGTGTGGGTGTGTATATCGACGGTGTCTATGTCGCCAGACCGCAGGCACTTGGCACGGCACTTTTCGATGTCGAGAGCATGGAGGTGCTCAAGGGCCCGCAGGGAACACTGTTCGGCCGGAATACCGAGGCTGGCGCCCTGAGCATCGTGACGCGTCGTCCCACAGGAAAATTCGGCATGCGTCTGGTTGGCGGGTTTGGCAATTACAACAGCAACAAGGGCGAGTTGCATCTCGATCTGCCAGCTTTCCATGATCTGGCGATCAAGATTGACGCTGTGACTGCGCATCGCGGACCGCTTGTCGATAATCCGATGCCGGACACCGGAGGGTTCAACCAGTACGACAAGCACGGCGTGCATGTGGAGGCAATGTATCACCCGGTCGATAACTTCACCGCTGACTATGCCTATGACAATTCCTATGACAGCACGACCACGTTGTGGATGCAGTTGCTCAAGGGAGGAACGAACAAGCTCGCGCAGCTTGCAACCTTGCAGACGACCCGCGCCAAAAGAGCGTTTGTCGGCGTTCCCGAAGAGCCCAGTATCGGCAAGAACAGCGGGCATCGCATGACGCTCGATTACAAGGCGATACCGCAATATCTCTCTTTCAGATCCATCACGGCGTATCGCGAACTGAGCCAGAGCCAATTTGACAACGGGATGGCCTCCGGGAGCCTTTCCAACACGACAGGCAATTTCACCGGAATGAGCTTTGCGCGTAACTCGCTGGCAGGATTCTGGCAGAACCAGATCAGTCAGGAAATACAGGCTTTTGGCCATACGAAGCGTCTGAAATATCAGGGTGGCTTCATCTATTACCGCGAGCATGCCTCTGACAATGCTCAGGCCTTCTACACCAACCAGTTCACCAATGCTGCTGGTAGCGAATACAGGCTTCTGACTGGCCCGGCCTATGACGACTGGAGCCTCCAGCCCATTGATCGTGCCAGCCATGTCACGTCAAAAAGCTGGGGCGTGTATGGCAATGCTGTCTATACCCCACCCGTACTGCATGATGCGCTGCATCTGACGGCGGGGCTGCGCTGGTCACATGATGGCAAGCAGGGCACGCTGACAACGGTGAACAACCAGGCGCCGATCAATACGGCAGGTGTCTCTGGCCCGATTGATTTCGATGCGGGATGGTCACGTGTGGATCCGCTTCTGGAAATCAGCGGTGATCTTGCCCGCCATGTGTTGCTCTACGGCAAGTGGAGCACGGGTTACAAACCGGGCGGAGCCAATTCACGAGCGCAGAATTATGAGGCTTTCGGGCCTGAATCGGTCTCGATGTTCGAGGTCGGCACCAAGACCGAGTTTCTCGATCAGCGTGTACGTTTCAACGTTGCGGGATATTGGGGCGACTACAAGGATATCCAGGTCGATTTCAGCAAGCCCTATCAGATTGGCAATCAGCTGACGACGCGTACCACCACCTCGACGATCAATGCGCCTGGTCGCGGTGATCTGAGTGGCGTCGAAGCCGAGCTGAGCGTGTCGCCCATACGCTACCTGACGCTTGGCCTGTCCTATGCCTATAACTATGTTCACATCCCGCCCACGGCTAATCCCTATCCCAATTCGGTGGGCGTGGTCAGCACCATGCTCGTGCCAATCTACCAGAGCTATACCCCGGCTCATTCGGGCAGCTTCCAGGCAGATTATGTGCGGCCGTTCCAGGGTTTCACGCTGCTTGGCCATCTCGATGGCAATATCGACAGCGGTTATTATGCAGGCACGACCGACCCAGTCTATGCGGGGATCGGAAACCCCAAGAACGTTTATCAGCCCAAGGGGGATAGTGGGCTGATCGTCAACGGGCGTGTCGCTGTGTCCAATGTGCGGCTGGGTCATACCGGCGCAAAGGCCACCTTCTCGCTCTGGGCACGCAATCTGTTCGCCGAGCAGCATGTCTACTTCAAGACCTTGGGTGTGACGACAGGCTTGCAGGGTTACTTCAATGAAGCGCGCCAGTTCGGCGGGCAGGTCGATCTGGCGTTCTGAGAGAAGGGGCCACCGGCGCCACAGGTATTGAGGATTCGAGGCACAGGGCCGGGGATGCCACGCGAGCATATCTGCAAGGGCGTATCAGCCGTGCAGACATGCAAGATGCGGTGTCCGGGGGATAGAGCGACCTTGGCCGATCTGATGGGGAAACGGGATCTCGCCCGCTCCTTCACCATCTGCCTGCGAAAGCGCGGAGGCAGGGAGGGGAAGGCAGGTCTGAGAGCAGAGGGACGCACGGAAAAGCTGGTCCGGAAAAACCGCCCCACAGGAAAAACCAACTCGAAGGAAAACCAACTCGGAGGAAAACCTGATCAGGGAAACAGGCCTAGGGCACGTCTTCCGACATGGCCTCGGCCTGTTCCTTCAGGCGATGGAAGCTGCGGCGACTGAACGGGAGCATCAGCAGATAGATGATGCCAGCCGCTGCGAGCGCAAGCCAGGGATCGGCCAGAAGGATTGCCGCATAGAGCAATGTGCCGAGCATGAGCGGCAACACGAAGGGTGACGGGATCTTGAAGTTCTTGAACGACCAGACCGGCAGTGTCGAAACCAGCAGGGCGGCTGTCAGGATCAGGAAACCGGCTGCCAGCAGGGGGGAGCGGGCAAGGGATTCAAGAACTGGCCAGTGCATACGATCGGCTTCGAGCCCGAGAAAGATCGGGAACAGCACGACACCCGCGCCGGCAGGTGCGGGTACCCCCGTGAAGAAGCTGTAGGAATATTCCGGCTTCTCCTCGTCATCGAGGCTGGCGTTGAAGCGGGCGAGACGCAGCGCCATGCACACGGTGAACAGAATGCAGGGCACAAACGCGTAGCGCCCGCCATTGGCCTGCAATGTCCAGAGATAGAGCAGGAAAGGCGGTGCCACACCAAAGCAGACGAAATCGGATAACGAGTCGAACTCGGCCCCGAAGCGTGATGTGCCATGCAGCAGACGGGCGATACGTCCGTCGAGCCCATCGATACAGGCCGCAATCACGAGTGCTGCGGCAGCATAGGCGAATTGCTGCTCCAGCCCGTACCGCATTCCGCTCAGCCCGGCGCACAGACCCAGCATGGTCAGCAGGTTCGGGATGAGCCTGTTGAAAGACGGGCCACGCACACGCACACGGCGCGGCCGGATACGCCTCAGCCGACGCTTCCTGCGCCGGGGAGGCAGGCCAGCCTGTCCGTCTGCAGAGGTAGCCTCCTGCGCCGTATTGGCCGGGGCGTGACCTGTCGTTTCAGCAGGGCCGGGGAGCGTGTCTGACACGGGGCTTACAGGCTCAGAGATGGGCGATGACGGTTTCGCCACCGACCATGGTTTGTCCGGTGCTGACGAGCGGAGTCACACCCGGCGGCAGATAAAGATCGGTACGCGAGCCAAAGCGGATCAGGCCGAAACGATCGCCCGGTTCCACAGCGCTGCCCTCGTCCACATAGCAGACGATACGACGCGCAATCAGCCCGGCGATCTGCACGATGGCCATCTGACGGCCGTCCTCGAGCGTCAGGCGAACCTCGTTGCGTTCATTGAGGTCAGAGGCCTTGTCGAGGCTGGCATTGAGGAACTGCCCGGCGTGATAGGCAATCTTAGTGACCGTGCCGGCTGCGGGCATACGATTGATATGCACGTTCAGCACAGAAAGGAAGGTGGCCACGCGCCACACAGGCTCACTGCCCATGCCCAGCGCTGCGGGTGGCGTGGCGAGTTCGACCGATACGACGCGACCATCAGCCGGGGCCAGGGCCAGATCGGTGCGCGCTGGCGGAAAACGCTTGGGGTCGCGGAAGAAGTAAAGGCAGAATCCGAACCCGCCCAGAGCCACATTGCCAATCAGGCGCGTTGCGCGCCAGGGCGTTGCGCGGCCGAGCAGGGTCAACCCTCCCGTCAGTGCGAGAAAGGGGAAGGCAGCGCGGTGAGGCGGCGCCAGAACGGATTTGATCGATTGAATCAGGGACATGGGCGCAGTCTTACGACACCTTGGTTTTGGGTCAAGCTTTGCCTGTTTCCAGCCCTAGCTACCCGGTTTTCCACTCAGGCTGTCACAGCTGCTGGCAGAGCTCGCCAATGTGGTGACGCGTCTGCCAAAAGCGAGCTTGGCGCGCTCAGCCTCAACGGGCATGCCGGAATAGAGATCCTTGCATGCGTTCACCAGATGCACGCCCCCAAGCCTGCGCCCCAGTAATCCCGTCGCCCGATCGGCCATAAGAGCCGCCTGCTCACCGAGCTTCAGCAGCGCCAAGGGCGCGCTGAGCGCGGTTGCTGTGCTTTCGGCGCGAAACAGGGCGCGTTGCAGGGCGCGATCGAGCTGGCTGGCCGAAAACGGGCTGCCATGACCGAAAGGCGACGTATCGTCCTTGGCGGCAAGACCTGTCCGGTTCGGGACAACAAGAATCAGCCGGCCATGATCGGCAAGGACCTTCCAGACCATGCGCAGCAGGGGATGGGGGTTGGCCAGTTCAAGTCCATGCACCATCACCACCAGATCGATACCCAGATCATCGAAGGGCAGGGCATCTGGCGCCACAAGGCAGGAAGGCACGGCAAAGCCGCCATGATTGTCCAGGGGCGCGCGCCGGGTGAGGGGCGTGTCGAGCTGGGCCGACGCTACCCAGCGTGCCCGCCCGAGCTCACGCCATTGGGACAGGAGGGGCTGCGCGTAGCCAAGACCCAGAACGCGTAACCCGGTCGGGTCGGGCAGCAGGCCTGCCAGTTGCGCCATGAGCAGAGCGTTGACCTGATCGCCGCGCCGGCTGGCATAAAAACCGGCAGCATCGGGAGGGACGAACTGGGGTGGGCGCTTGGGCATGGAGATACGCTAGACCGAACCTCCTTATTGGGCCAGAGGGGCTGGTGATGCGTTCTCGACCGGCAAGGCGTAATATCTTCCTCAGCTGACGCCGGAACACACTGCAGGAACAGGAGAGCTGCACTATGAGCCTACAGATCAAAGCCGTGCCTTTCGCACGCGATAATTATGCCTGGCTTCTGACCGACCCGCAGACAGGCGTTGTTGCCGTTGTTGACCCCGGCGAGTCCGACCCCGTCGCGGAAGTGATCGGTAATGGTCGTCTCGACCTTATCCTTCTCACCCATCATCACGCCGACCATATTGGCGGCGCGGAGGCCTTGCGCCAGAAATACGGTGCCCGTATCGCCGGCGCGGAGACGGATCAGGCCCGGTTGCCACCGCTTGACCTGCTGCTTCATGATGAGGACCGTATTGCCGTGGGTCATGATCTGGGGGAGGTCATCGCGACCCCCGGTCATGCGCGCGGGCATATCTCCTTCTATTTCCGCTCTGTTCCCGCACTGTTCTGTGGTGACACGCTGTTCAGCCTCGGGTGCGGTCGTCTCCTGGAGGGCACGGCAGAAGAGATGTTCACGAGCCTTCGTCGCTTCGACCCTCTGCCGAATGACACGCTCGTGTATTGCGGTCATGAATATACGCAGAGCAATGCTGCCTTCGCGCTGAGTGTCGACCCGACAAACGAGGCGCTGCGGCAGCGTGCTGCTGAAGTCGAGGCGCTTCGTACCGAAGGACGCCCCAGCCTGCCGGTGCGGCTTGGGCTTGAGCGCGAGACCAATCCTTTCCTGCGTGCCCCTGATAGCAGTGAACTGGGCAGTCTGCGCCAGGCGAAGGACTGCTTCTGAGAGAGATGGCTTCCTTATGGGGAGGTCGAGTCAGGCAACAGACCGCTGGTACGCTGGCGAAAGGCAGATCAGGTGACGACTTTCAATCTGAACGATTACGATTTTGACGCCATCATTTTCGATTGCGATGGGACGATCGCGGACACGCTCCCCGTCCACTTCCTGACGTTCAAAGAAGCGCTGGCGGAGCAGGGGCAGGTTCTCACGTCAGAGTGGTACTACGCCCGCACCGGGCTTTCGAGCAGCAAGCTGTTCGACGCTTATGAGAAAGCGTTTGATGTGACACTTGACCGGGCGGCTCTGCTTGCCCGTTGCCGTGTGCTCTACGAAGCCCATCTTGATGTGTTGCGTGAGCACAGTTTCACAGCCGAGATCGCCCGCAGCCATTTCGGCCACGTTCCGATGGCCGTGGCCTCGGCCGGGCTCAAATCGATTGTGACCGCGACACTGCGTACGCTCGATTTGCTGGAACTGTTCGATTGCGTGGTGACGGTGGAGGATGTGACCCATCCCAAACCGGCCCCTGATCTCTATCTGCTGGCCGCCAGCAAGCTCGGTGTTACCCCCTCACGCTGTCTCGTTTTCGAAGATACGGAGGAGGGGCTTGAGGCCGCCCATAATGCCGGGATGAGGGCCGTCGACGTGCGGCCTCATCTCACCATTGATGAAAGATGATAATCCTGAGCAGGGTTGCGACAATCGCCAGTGTCACGACCCCGCCTGCCCAGAGCCCGACAAACCAGCCGAGACGGGCAAGGAAGGAAGAAGAAGGGGCGGGAGAAGCAGGCATTGTCATAACTCCTCTGGCGAAGTGGCAGGCCGACCAGAAATAGCCTGACCAGTGTTTTGCTCAGTCAGGCCCGGGCGATGAAGAGCCTGGGGTTCAGGGGCCCCTCATGAGATCCATCCCCGTTCAGAACCGGGGCGATCGCATGAGGGCTATACCGAGTCAGGCCAAGCCCGGGGTCAGTGGTAATGGTGATCGGCGGTCACCGTGCCGCGGAACACCCAGTAGGAATAGATCGTGTAGGCCAGGATGATTGGCAGCAGGATCGATGCGCCGACCAGCAGGAAAAGCTGGCTTTCCGGCGGCGAGGAAGCCGACCAGATCGTGACCGTGGGCGGCACGATATAGGGCCAGACATTGATGCCTAGACCCGAGAAGCACAGAAAGAACCAGCCCAGCGCGCAGAGGAACGGCGTGAGGCGCGTTGCCTGCTTGCGCAGCGACAGGAAGAACAGTGCAGCGAGCACGATCACGGCGACGGGCACGGGCGCAACCCAGACGATTTCAGGGAAATCGGTCCAGCGATGCATGTAGTTGGCGTGCAGATAGGGCGTCCAGACCGACACAATGGCAATCAGCACCAGCATGCCGAGGCCCAGCGGCGCGGAGAGGCGCTGCATGACAGCCTTCAGATCGGTTTCCGTGCGCCAGACCAGCCAGGTTGCACCAAGCAGGGTGTAGCCAACCGCCACGGCAAAGCCGCAGAAGAGCGGGAATGGAGCGACCCAGTCCCACGCACTGCCGACGAAGGTATTGTTCTCGACCTTCACGCCCATGATGAGCTCACCCAGGATGATGCCCTGCATGACAGAGGCAACGAGTGAGCCGAAGCAGAAGGAACGATCCCAGAATCCCATGCCGAAAATGCCGCTTGCCTTCACACGGAATTCAAACGCCACGCCACGCAGGATGAGCGCGAGCAGCATGAACAGGATCGGCAGGTAGAGCGCGGGGAGGATCGTGCCATAGGCGACGGGGAACACGCCATAAAGCGTGGCGCCTCCGAAGATCATCCAGGTTTCGTTACCGTCCCAGACCGGGGCGATGGTGTTGACCATGACATCGCGATGTTCCTTGCGATGCTCGCCGAGGAACAGAATGCCAATGCCCAGATCGAACCCGTCGAGACAGACATAGATGAAGATGGCCAGAGCCGCGAGGGTTGCCCAGATGATGGGCAACCAATAGGCGAGGGTATTCATGGTAAACGCTTACTCCGCCGGGTGGTGAGAGACTTGGGTGATACCAGCGGCACGATGCGGCTGATCGCGCGGGGGCTCAGGCTCGTTCGAGCTGGGTTCCTTGGCGAAATCGCGCAGCAGGATGCCGATACCGGCGGTAAAGACGATGAAATAGACGATGACGAAGGCGACCATGGACATTTCCATGTTCGGCAGTGTCACGGGTGAGACACTGTCGACGGTGCGCAGCAGTCCGTAGATCGTGAAGGGCTGGCGGCCCACTTCAGTCGTGACCCAGCCGCACAGCAGGGCGATGAACCCCGCAGGCGTCATGAGCAAGGCGCCGCGCAGCAGGATCGGGTTGGTATAGAACCCGCCCTTCCAGCGTAGGAACAGCGAGAAGAAGCCAAGCAGGGCCATCAGGCTGCCAAGGGCCACCATCACACGGAAAGTGTAAAACACCACATACATCGGTGCGCGCTGGTCCTTCGGGAAATCCTTGAGACCCGGCACCTTGCCGTCGAGGCTGTGCGTCAGGATCAGCGAGCCCACCAGCGGGATGCCGATCTTGTAGCGTGTCACCTCATGTTCCATGTCCGGCACGCCAAACAGCAATTCGGGCGCACGGCTCTCGCTCTCCCAGTCGCCTTCCATCGCCGCAATCTTGGCGGGCTGGTATTTCAGCGTGTTCAGGCCGTGGGCGTCACCCGCAAGGATCTGAAGCGGTGCCACGATGGCCGCCATCCACATGGCCATGGAGAACATGACCTTCACGGCATCGGTCGGCTGGCGCTTCTGGCGCTTGGCCTTGAGCAGATGCCACGCGCCGACGCCACCCACGATGAACGCAACGCAAAGGAACGCGGCGAGCGCCATATGGACGAGACGGAACGGGAAGGAGGGGTTGAAGACGATGGCGAACCAGTCGGCCGGCAGGAAGCGGCCTGTTGCGGCATCGATCTTGTAGCCCTGCGGCGTCTGCATCCAGGAATTGGAAGCCAGGATCCAGCTCATGGAGATCAATGTGCCGATCGAAACCATGCAGGTGGCGGCAAAATGCAGCCGCTTGCCCACGCGGTTGAGGCCGAACATCATGACGCCAAGGAACCCGGCCTCAAGGAAGAACGCCGTCATGACCTCATAGGCCAGCATCGGGCCAAGGATCGGTCCGGCCTTTTGCGAGAATTGCGACCAGTTGGTGCCGAATTCATACGACATGACGAGGCCGGAAACGACACCCATGGCAAACACCACGGAAAAGACGCGAAGCCAGTATTTGAAGAGGTCGAGATAGACGGGTTTGTCTGTCTTGAGCCAGAGCCCCTCGAGCACAGCCAGAAACGCGGCCAGGCCGATGGAGAAGGCGGGAAAGACGATATGGAATCCGACGGTAAACGCGAATTGCAATCGTGCGAGGAAGAGAGCACTCATGTCAGGCATTGCAGGGATCCGCGGCCATCAAGGCCAGTCGTGAAGGGGAATGGTTAACTGCCACCGCCCATAAGGCGTCAGCTTCCCCTCTGGTTCATCGATAATGCCCTGTTATTATCGCGGAAATGTGATTTTGCAATAAAATGTCATCGGGACCGAGCGGAATGGGAAGGTCCAGATGGTCCGGTATCCTTGCGGTTTGTTCATCAAGCCCCGCCAGAAGGCGCGCGTAGTCCGGGTTATTCCGCAGGGCTTGCGGTGTATGAGTAACCCAGTAACGGGCGAAGCCCTGCAAGCCGGTGAGATGGGCCCATACCGTGCCTTGTCCGGCATCTGAAAGGGTTCCGCGGGCAACAACAGAGAGGGGGCCGAGCGTGAAAGATGCCTCCTGAATTAAAAAGCGTTCATAACCCACATATTGGGTCAAACCGGCAGGACGGTCGCTCAGATCGTGTCCATCACTCGTCCGGTGCAGTGCGGCGAGAACGAGGTGGAAATACCTCGCTTCAGGCAGTGCAGCGAGGAGGTCCGGCAGGCTGGGCGTCAGGCTGCCGCTGCCCCGCGTGGCGCTCAGCTTAGGTCCTACCCTGTCTGCGCGCAGGTCCAGGCTCCATGCCAGAGAGGGGTCGGCGCTCCGCCCGCCGGGCAGGAACCGCGCGGTGATATCGCGTAGCGTGAGCGTGTCGATTCCCGATATCGGTAGCCCCGATGCCGTCACACCTGCCGTGCGATAGATGATCACCTGCCGCGACGGGTCGAACCAGCCCGATCCACCACCAGCACTGAGCACGACATCGCCACCGGGGCGCAGGATCTGTGCACCCTCATTCGTGAATGACGCCGCGAACGGATGCCTCCAGCCGGGTGTGATCGTAAGGGATCGCCCGGTCCAGCCCTCTCCGGAAGCACGGCCTATCAGGGGGGCAGTCAGCACGATGCGTGACCCCCACGGGCGCCATTGGCGTGCTTTCTCCTGCCACTCAAATTGCCAACCCTCTGCCCGCGCCGTCGCGGACAGCTTCACGATCTGTCGGTCGATCTGACTGATTCGATAGGCGTCCAGAACCTGTATCGAGAGTAACAGGGACGTAACACCGATTATGGTGAAGAAGAGCCCTCTCCTCATCTCGGATTGGTCCGATGAATACTGCGCAATTGGAAGGCTCTGTAGTCAGGTTTCACAGTTGTCGCGAGAAACTGCACATTTTATCCCCAGAGCTGAGAACGGATGGAATGAGGAAAAAAAAAGAGTCTGTTCCGCGGGGCTATGAAAGCGGAAGGGGCTGTGTTAGATGCCCCCTCCGCACCGTTCTTTGCGCCACAAGGCACGAAAAACCTAGCTTTTGCGGCAATTGTCTCTTGACTCGATTTCTTGCCCGCCCCGGCTGGATCCTTTCATGATCGTACCGGTTCAATGTGGGTTATGCACGGTGTTCCGCACAGGATTCCCCCTGATCAGCGTCCTAGGTCCACAGAGTTATCCACAGGGTGTGGCATATCGTGTGCCGCACAAAGCTTGTCCCAGGACCGATAGATCGAGTCGATAAGAGAGTGCCTCCCGGCATTCGCAGGCAGGGCCTCTCCTATGGCAATGATGATTTCGCCCGGAGTCATCAACCAGCCACGGCGCGGCCAGTGGAGGCCGGAATTGGTAGCGACGGGAATGACAGGCACAGCCGCCTGCTTGGCCAGTGCGACTACGCCGGGCTGGAGGGGAACGCGTTCGCCAGGGACGGTTCTTGTCCCTTCAGGGAAGATGATGATCTGTCGGCCTTCGTCAAAATGCTCCTGCGTCGCCTTCATCAGGGCGCGCAGTGCCTTCGCGCCCGCTGCGCGCTCGACGGGCACCATGCCGGACAGGATCAGCATGGGACCGATGAACGGTATGCGGGTGAGCTCCTGCTTAATGACATAGGCCGGCTGTTGAGCAATGGTCATCCAGATGAAGCCATCGAAGAAAGACTGATGCTGCGAGGCGACAAGGCACGCCCCGGAAGGCAGGTTCTCGCGGCCGGTGACGGTGATGCGTATGCGACAGATCAGGCTCAGACCGCGCAAGGTGAGCGACGACCAGAGCTGGGCATAGCGCAGGGCCAGCTTGTGGCGTCGCAGGGCGCGTATGGGCATGGCGATCACACCCATGATCAGGGTGAGGATGATGAAATAGCTCATGAAAAGCCAGGCGCGTATCCGGATCATGCACTCCCCCAGTAGCGTCTCGATAACCCGATGTTCACTAGAGCATCACGTGGCAGGAGGGAAACGGCACCGCGCGGGATTCGGGGCCGGAATCGGTTTTCACCCGGATGGGTTCATGACTGGGGAGTGAGATTGACTCCCCGCGAGAGGCCCAGATGGGAGCCAATCCATTTGATGTATTCGTGCAGCAGTAGGCTGAATGTTGCGCGATTGGGGCTGCGTCTCAGCGCCGGTGAGCGGACAGGGTAGGGGTGGAGCACGACCTCCGGTGCGGCGCGATGGATTTCAACCATAGCTCGCCGGATATGGTAGCCCGCCGTAACGACCAGCAGCGAACGGATATGGTTCTGCGTGGCCCACTGGGCCGTTTCCGACCCGTTGCCGATGGTAGACACCGCACGCCTGCCCAGTGTGATGCGCGACGCCAGTTCGGGTGTCAGGGATATCGGTGCATGTTCGCTGAGCTGGCTGAGTGTGGCATGGGGCCCAACCCCGGAGATTAGCAATTTGTGCCCAACCCCCTTGTCCAGCAGCTGAAGCGAGGTTTCGATACGGTCACGCCCCCCGGTCAGGGCAACGATGCCGTCGCAATGTACCGGATTGGACACCGGGTGGAGCGCATCGACGCAAAACCAGGCGAACCCTGCGCACCAGACGAGGGCCAGAACGAACACCAGAAACGGAACGGCCAGCCAGAATCTCATGGCAGCCGGCGCAACCATAGACGCACCGTCCCCTGAGCCACAACGAAGCTGAGGACAGCAACGAGCACCGGCACACAGGCGAGGGACTGTAGCAGGGCTGAAGGTATGGCGGCCCACAAGGCAAGCCATTGTTCATAGCTCTGGGGCCACGTTGTTGCAGCGGCGCCTGCCTGATCCATGAAGGGCAGCAGCAGATGATAGAGTATGGCCAGTATCAGCCCGCCGAGCGCCGTGCCTATTACCCCTCCGCTCAGCCCGAGCAGGGCACTGCGCCAGGCGATGCGTCGTGCGATCAGCCCGTCACGGGCGCCGAGGCCGTGAAGAATTTCAATAGTGCGCCGTCGTGCAATCAGCGTCATGCGCACGGAAAGTGTGGTCACGCCAGCAGTGGCAAAACCGGCCAGCAACACGGCAAGCCACGCACAGGCCTGCAAAGTCTGGCCAAGAAGCATCAGGCGTTCGCCCCAGCGGGCATTTTCCTCGATGATGGCTGAGGGCGCGATCGTATCCAGTATGACGGGCAGATCGGTGACGGGGCCATCGCTGCGCCGCGTAATAGAGAGCACGACGGGCAGGTCTGACAGGCTGGCCTGCATCGTGCCAAGCCAGGGGCGAAGGATATCGCGCAGCCTCGCTTCGGGCAGAATTTCGACACTGGCGATGCCGGGATCGCTCTTCAGTACGGTAATCAGCTTGCGCGCTGTGTCTGCGGCATCGCCCGTAAAATCCGGAATTTCAATCGTGACCTGTCGGGTGGCGCCGTGGTCCCATTCGCGAGAAAGAACGCGTGCCGCATTCCAGCCGCCGAGTGCAAGGGCTGCGATTGCCGCCACAGCAGCGATCAGGGGTATCAGCCCCTGGTCGCGCCGGCCCAGATGCAGCCCATCAGGGAGCTTGCGGCTCATCGATCCCGTTCCCGCAGGGGGCGCGTGGCGGAGAGGAAGGGAGAGGTGGCATGGTCATCGGAATGACGAATGTCGTCGCCGCCATGAGTGGAGGTGTCAGAGCCTGAGGCATGAGTCTCAGGGTGATGCATCACCGGGGGTGGGACTGGTTTTTCGAGGCGGCCGTTACGCAGGCTGATACAGGGCAGCGGCATGGTCCGCAGCAGCGACTCGTTATGCGTGGCGACGATGACCGTCGTGCCTGTGCGGCTCAGAGCCCTCAATGCCTCGATGAGTTGCCAGCTTTGCGACTCAGCAAGGGCATTGGTCGGTTCGTCCGCCAGTAGCAGGGCCGGGCGGGTTACAAGAGCACGGGCGATGGCAACGCGCTGTCGCTCTCCCCCTGAAAGCTCATCAGGCAGGCTGCCCGATTTGGCCTCCAGATCGAGCCAGTCGAGGATAGATCCGATCTCACCCCTTATCGCGCTGTCGGATTGGCCGGACAGACGTAAAGGAAGGGCGATGTTGTCATAAACGTTCAGTTCGCCAAGCAGGCGCAGATCCTGAGGGATGAAGCCGATGCGCTGCCTGATCTGCGCCAGTTGGCGGCGGCTGGCCCGGTCGGTTGCGACCCCGAGAATTTCGACCTTACCGCTCTCTGGCAGAGTCTCGGCATGGGCGAGGCGAAGCAGGCTGGACTTGCCCGCGCCGGAGGGGCCGGTCAGCCAGTAGAAGCTGCCTTGCTGGATGGTAAAATCGAGTCCCTCAAGGACCGGGCGCGCCATCTGGCGTTGCCCGGCCAGACGGCGACGGAGGGCATGGCGATAGCTGACGTTGTAGAACCGGATCATGAAAGCCCCGGTCGCGTCATTACATGTTGCGCGCGGCGACAGCGGAGACTGTCGCACCAAGGGCGGCAATGGCCATCAGCATGAAACCATCAAAAACAAGGCCGCTCGCTGTCATGACATGGCTGCCGATAGCGAGGTGATCAGGAATGCTTCCGACCACATGGTTCATGACGTCCTGCGCCTGAGGATCGGTCGAGGCCGTTCCGGTGGTGATGGCAGAAAGGGCCTTGGGCAGGGCCATCCAGCCAATGCCAAGTACGAGGCAAAGCGGTGCCAGAACCTCGGCCACCTGCTGCGCGAAATAGAAGGCGAAGTAGCAGACAGCCCAGAAAGCCGTGCGCAGGACGGCAAGCCCGCTGCTGCTGCGTCCGCCTGTGCCAAGCCCGTTTGTGCCACGGGGCTCGCGGTCGTCGCTCGGCTGGCCTAGGCGTGACAGGGGCGGGCGGGGCGAAACTTCCATGGGGCGCTTCCAGCTTGTCGTGATGGGCACGAATGAAGTGGCGTCCAGTCAGGGCTGGCCACGTTGACTGATCCTGAGGTAGCTGCCAGCGCGGCGAAATGCAATGATCAGCCTGAGATGCGGCCTCGCATCCATATGAACATCACGACCTGCACATGCCGCGTTGTGAGGGACCCCATAGCAGGCCAGATGGCATGAGCCTTCGACATGTCGCCATTTCTGCAGCCACCAGACGATAGAGGAACTCTTTTCGTCCTGAGGGCGCTGGCGAACTTGATCACTCCGGCAAACTCATGAGACCAGTGCATTCATGACCCTGCAAGATGTGCCCCGTCCCGCAATCCTTCTCGTTGAGGAGTCGGATATACAGGCGCAAGCCCTTACGCTTCTGCTTGAAGAGGCAGGGTTTGTCGTCCGGCGCGTGGCCAGCGGTGAAGAAGCCCTGACCTGCCTCGATGACGGCCTGCCGGATCTGGTGGTGGCTGACTACCACCTGCCTGGCATGAATGGCGGCCAGATGGCCCGTCAGTTCCGCATGAACGCCCAGACGCGCTCGATCCCCATCCTGATGCTGACCGAGGATGTCGGGCCCGGACTGGAGCGTGAAGGGCTCGAAAGCGGCGCGGATGCCTATATCTCCAAATCAGCCCATCCTGACCTGCTGGTGCTGCGCATCCGTGCGCTGCTGCGTGAGGGCTCGGATTTTCTTCAGGCCGAAGAGGCTGGACGTTTTCGCCGGGCGCGTATCGTTATCGTCACGAGCCCCCATACCGAGGATTTCGAGGACGAGCCGGGTGATAACGCCAATTGGGAGCGCGATTCCTCCGGTGCGTCTCTGGGGGAGCTGCTCTGGCGCGATGGCCATACAGTCACCACGGTTACCGCCTCGGGCGAGCTGATTCACGGGGGCTGGCTTGGGGGCGAGGAGGGGCCGGATTGTCTGGTGCTCGACCTCACATCGCGCCTGCTCGATGGCGTGAATTTCTGCCGCCGTCTCGATGCGCGCCGTCAGGATGTGCTCGAGGCCGGAGGGACATCCTTCCGGATTCTCGGCATTGTCGATGCTGACCGGTTCAGGCGTCACTCTGCGGCAGATCTGTTCGATGCAGGGCTGGATGACCTGGTACCCAGCGACATTGCCCCCGATGTTCTAGCGTTGCGCATCCGGGTGCTTGTGCGTCGCAAGCTGGCTCAGGACGAGATCAGGCAGCAGGAAATCAAGCGTCAGGTGCGCGAAGTGGCGCTTCAGACCGCGCAGAGCGAGGCCCGCGCCATTGCTGCCAAGGCCGCGATGGCCGAGGCGCTGGCCCACGCCAATTCTGAACTTGCCGATGCCAATGCGCGACTGATCGAGACACAGGCGAAGCTGGTGCAGACAGCCAAGATGGCCTCGCTCGGCGAGCTCGTGGCTGGCATTGCCCACGAGATCAACAACCCGCTCGCTTTCACTCTGGCGCATGAGGAAACCATCGCGCGCGCCCTGCAGCGGCTCACGGAGTCCGAGGGGCCTCTTCTGCCAGCACAGCTTGCGCTGCTCGAGAAATGTTCGAGCCGTATTGGTGCGATGCGGCTGGGGCTGCAGCGCATCCAGAATCTGGTGCTGAGCCTGAGGCGTTTCTCACGCCTCGATGAAAGCGCTTTTCAGGATACTGACGTGGTCGAGGCAATCGACACCGCGCTCGCCCTTCTAGCGCATAAATTCGGCCGCGAGATTACAGTGGAGCGCCATCTGTCGGCCCCACGCATGCTGGTCTGCCAGCCGGCTCTCCTGCATCAGGTGGTCATGAATATCGTCAGCAACGCGGCCGATGCCATACGCTCGCGTGCCGAGGCAGAAGGGCTTGAGGCCGGGGCGCCGAGCGGCAAGATCGTGATCCGGACCGTTCTGAAGCAGGAGGGGGCGGATGCAAATTATGTGATCAGCGTGGCAGATGACGGACCAGGTGTGCCCGCCGCCCTGCGCGCTCGTGTGTTCGAGCCGTTTTTCACGACCAAGCCTGTCGGTATGGGAACAGGGCTGGGGCTGGCGATTGCCTATGGCGTGATCGAGGCGCATGGCGGCACGATTGATATAGAGGACGCGAATCTCGAGGGTGGACGCGATGTGGGGGCCTGTTTCACGCTCTCCGTTCCGGTGCGCCTTACCCCTACGGGACCGGTGACGATAGGACGCAGCGCATGAAACGGACCGAAATGAGCGTACCATTCGGGAGGAGCCGTATCCTCCTGGTGGATGATGAAGCCGAAATTCTGGTCGCGCTGACCGATCTGCTGGAAGATGAATTCGATATTCTCTCCAGTACAGACCCGCTCGAGGCGCTCGAATTCCTGCGCAAGTCACCGGATATCGCGGTGATTGTCTCCGATCAGCGCATGCCCAACATGACGGGCGATGTGATGTTGAGCAAGGCGCGGGACTATTCCGATGCGCGCGGGATTCTCCTGACCGGCTATGCTGATCTGGCCGCCGTGGTTGCCGCCCTCAATCAGGGCAGGATCCAGTTCTATGCCCACAAGCCGTGGGAATCCGACTCACTGCGCGCGATGGTGCGTGAGGTTGCAGCCCATCACCGTCTCGAGCGGGCATTGATGATGGAGCGCGTGCTTTTGCATGGCGCACTGGAATCGGTGCCGATGGATGTCGTGTTTTCCGAGGCCGATGGCACGGTACTGCGCCACAATATCGAGGTCGAAGTCACGCCAGATAGCAGGGGCGATATCGCTGAGGACTCCCTGTTCAACGATGCCCTTCGGCCCGATATCGCCGCCATGCGTGAGGAAACCCGCAGCGAGGGCGAGGTCTCGCGGCTGGTTTCGGAGCATACGGCTGACGGGGTGAGATGGCACGAGATCACGCGCCAGACCCTGCCCTGGCCGCGCAATGCGCTGGGTGTCCCTTTCCCGAGCGCGCAGCGCTGGCAGATGATGCTCGACCGCGACGTGACTGAGCGCCTCGCCATGGAGGAGCGCCTGCGTCAGGATGACAAGATGCATGCTCTTGGTACACTCGCCGGGGGGATTGCGCATGACTTCAACAACCTGCTGACCGCCATGCTGGGCTCGCTCGAATTGCTGCAGGACATGACGCCTGCAGTAAACCCGACCGTGACCAAGCTCTTCGACAATGCCCTTGAATCGGCCCGCCGCGGTACGGTCCTGACCCGTCGTCTGCTCGAATTCGGCCGGCCGAAACCCATGGCGCTGCGTCCTGTCAATCTGGTCGAGATGATCTGGAGCATGCACGACCTGATCGTGCAGAGCCTGAGCCGGTCGAGCGATCTGCGCGGCGAAACGGGGCGCTGTACGATCGATCTCTCTGCCGTGCCACGTGATCTGGTCATGCCCTCCGTGATGAGTGACTCAGGCCAACTTGAAATGGCCCTGCTCAACCTTTGTATCAATGCCCGCGATGCCATGCCGGATGGCGGTGTCATCAGCATTGCGCTCAGCCATGAGGCTCATGCCCCTGAAGGCGAGCGTGTGGTGCTCTCGGTCGATGATCAGGGCTGCGGCATGCCGCCGGAAATCGCGCGCCGCATCTTCGAGCCTTTTTTCACGACGAAGGGCCTTGGGAGCGGCACGGGTCTGGGGCTTTCGACCATCTACGGGTTCCTGCAGCGCAGCGGCGGAGATATCCGTGTCGAGAGCACGCCGGGCGAAGGCACGCGCATGATCATGCTTCTGCCTGTCAGCCACAAGGCGATGGCAGGGACACAGCAGGAGGCGGTCGAGGCTGTTTCGGGGCCGCGCAAGCTGCGTGTGCTGCTGGCTGATGACGAACCCGGTGTGCGGCTCGTTACGGCGCAGTTTCTCTCGCAGGACGGTCATGAGGTGATCAGCGTTGCGGATGGCAAGGATGTGATTGCCTGCCTGGCTACGGGTGAACATTTCGATCTGGTTGTGCTCGATCTGCTGATGCCGGGCATGGGCGGCCGCGAATGCGGCGCCATCCTGGCGGAGAAATATCCCGCTCTGCCGGTGCTTTACGTCAGTGGTTATGCCGACCCCGAAAACCTGCCTGCCGATGCTTTCGTGCTGGGCAAGCCCTTTACCCCGGTGGAGTTGCGTCAGGCAATCGCCACTACGCTGCGTAACTGGGCATAGCGCGGGCTTGTCTCTCTGCGCGCAGGGCTTATGTGAAGAGGCATGCACACTCATTCCTCTTCCCCCCATGACCCTGTTGGCTGGCATGGCACCACCATCCTCTGCGTTCGTCGCGACGGACAGGTGGCCATGGCGGGTGACGGGCAGGTTACGCTTGGCCAGACGGTCATCAAGGGCAATGCCCGCAAGGTACGGCGCATAGGGCCCAAGAATTCGATTCTCGCCGGGTTTGCCGGGGCGACAGCTGATGCCTTCACCCTGCTCGAGCGCCTTGAAGCCAAGCTGGAGCGCTATCCCGACCAGCTTGAACGGGCCTGTGTCGATCTGGCGAAAGACTGGCGCACGGATCGCTATCTGCGTCGGCTGGAGGCCATGATGGCGGTGGCCGATGCCCATCGCTCCTTCACACTGACCGGCAATGGCGACGTGCTTGAGCCTGAGGACGGAATCATCGCGATCGGCTCCGGCGGCAATTACGCGCTTTCGGCCGCGCGTGCGCTCATCGATATCGAGGGGCTGAGTGCCGAGGATGTGGCCCGCCGTGCGATGAAGATTGCGGGCGATATCTGCGTCTACACCAATCATTCGGTCCGGGTGGAATTGCTGGGCGGAGAGTCGCTGTAATGGAAATTCCGAATTACTCGCCGCGTGAGATTGTCTCCGAGCTTGATCGCTTCATTATCGGTCAGAACGAGGCCAAGCGGGCTGTGGCTATTGCCATGCGCAACCGCTGGCGCCGTGCGCAACTACCCGAAGGGTTGCGTGAAGAGGTCGTGCCAAAGAATATCCTCATGATCGGGCCAACCGGCTGCGGCAAGACCGAGATCGCCCGCCGTCTGGCGCGTCTGGCACAATCGCCTTTCCTGAAGGTCGAGGCCACCAAGTTCACCGAGGTCGGCTATGTCGGGCGTGATGTGGAATCCATCGTGCGCGATCTGGTCGAGGTGTCACTCACCATGCTGCGTGAGGCCCGGCGCAAGGACGTGAATGCCAAGGCCGAGCTTGCCGCCGAATCCCGCCTTGTCGACGCGCTGGTCGGTGAAGGGGCCACGGCGGACACCAAGACCAAGTTCCGCCAGATGCTTCGTAATGGCGAACTCGAGGACAAGGAAATCGAGATTCAGGTGGGGCGTGAGCCGGGCGCGGGTGAGATGCCCGACATGGCGGGTGGCACGGTCATGAATGCCGCTGCCTTTGGCGATCTCATGAAAAACCTCATGAACCGCTCCCCCCAGAAGCGTCGCCTGACGATCGCTGCCGCGCGTCAGCTTCTGATCCGCGAGGAAGCCGACCGGCTGGTGGATAACGACGCACTGACCCAGGATGCAGTGCGTCATGCGCAGGATCACGGCATCGTCTTTCTCGATGAGATCGACAAGGTCTGCGCCCGCTCGGGTGAAGGCGGTGGACGGGGTGGCGATATCTCGCGTGAGGGCGTGCAGCGCGATCTTCTGCCGCTGATCGAGGGAACGACGGTCACCACTAAATACGGGCCGGTGAAAACCGACCATATCCTGTTCATCGCATCCGGGGCCTTTCATCTGGCAAAGCCCTCGGACCTGCTGCCTGAGTTGCAGGGGCGTCTGCCTATTCGCGTTGAGCTGGCTGGTTTGACACGTGAGGACCTCAAGCGCATCCTGCTCGAGCCTGAGCACTCTTTGCTCAAGCAATATGTCTCTCTTCTTGGCACCGAAAATCTTACGCTCTCCTTTGAGGACGGCGCGGTGGATGCGCTCGCCGAAGTGGCGGCGGATATCAATGAACGTGTCGAGAATATCGGTGCCCGTCGTCTTGCGACGGTCATGGAGCGCCTGCTGGAAGATGTTTCCTTCAGGGCGTCTGACCGGAGCGGGGATACTGTGGTGATTACCGCGCAGGATGTGCAGGAGCGCGTTGCGCCTCTGGCCCGCAAGGGCGATCTGAGCAGGTTCATCCTGTGAGCGGCGCGGTAACGGATCTCCCTTTCGTCCAGCCCGTGGATGGCACGGCGGCGGAGGCCATTGCGTCGATCGGCGATGAACTTGCCTTGTTCGATGACTGGATGGATCGCTACGAATACATCATCGAGATGGGGCGCAACCTCCCGCCCTTTCCTGCTGAGTGGCAGAATGATGGGCATCGTGTGCCCGGCTGCCAGAGCCAGGTCTGGCTTGAGGCGCATGAGTCAGATGGCCGCCTGTTCTTCGCCGGTGCGTCCGATGCGGCCATCGTGAATGGGTTGGTGGCTCTGCTGCTGCGCGTCTATTCCGGGCGTGACCGGGCGGAGATCGAGGCGACGGACCCGACATTCCTGCATGATCTGGGACTGGTGAAGGCGCTCTCGACCAACCGTGGCAATGGGGTTGAGGCAATGGCCCAGGCCATACGGGCCCGAGCCCGGGCCTGATTTTGACAGGGTAGAACGGCAATCAAGAAAAAAGGCCCGGTCTCCCGGGCCTTTTTTACATGGAACAACCCGAACTGCGAGAGGCGGAGACCGCCCCCTAAATCAGTTCTTGCCAGGGGCCCCATCAGCGGGGGTCGCGGGTGCGGTCGTCTTGCTATCGTCCTTGGAGGCGGCATCAGCCTTGCACTTGGTGAACTTGCCCTTGGCATCGCGGCATTTCTCGGCCTTCGGCTTTTCGCATTTCACGAACTTGCCCGAGGTCGCATCGCGGCAGGGCTTGGCGTAGGCAACAGGGGCTGCGGCTGTGCCGAGCAGCACGGTCAGAGCGAGAAATCCACGGAGCATGATGAAATCCTTGGCTGAGGTTTCAGCAACACTCTGACATTATTCGTCTCTGTGCAAGAGCCGTGCAGGCCCTTTGAAGCCAGGCACAAAAAAACCCGCCAAAAGGCGGGTTTTCCTGTTTCCGAAACCGGGAAGGATCAGTTCGGCAGAGCGTAGGCGATGACGTAATCGCCCATCTTCGTGCCGAAAGAGCCGTGACCACCGGCATAGGTCACGATGTACTGCTTGCCATTGGCAGAGTAGCTCATCGGGGTGGACTGGCCACCGGCGGGCAGACGGTCCTGCCACAGGGTTTCACCCGTCGTGACGTTGTATGCGCGGATGTAGAAATCCAGCGTGGACGTCAGGAAGGCGACGTTGCCGGCCGTGGTGAGCGGGCCACCGAGGCTGGGCACGCCAACCTTGAGCGGCGGAAGCTGGATGGGCAGGGCGCTATTGTACAGGCTGTCACGCAGCGTGCCATTGCGATGCTGCCAGACCACCTTGTTGGTGCGCAGATCGATACCAGCCATGTAGCCCCACGGCGGACGCTTGCACGGGATCGGCAGACCGATGCGTGTGGTGATCGGGTTCAGGAACGGGCTCAGCATGATGGCATAGGGTGCGCCATAGTTGTGCTGCAGGCCGGTCTCGCCGCCCGAACCCTTGGCGTCCTTTTCGGGCCAGAGCGGGTTACCCGGACCACGGGGAACCAGACGCGACACGAAAGGCAGGGCGATCGGGTTGGAGATGGCGATCTGACGCTGCGGATCGACAGCAAGACCACCCCACTCGAAGATACCCAGATTGCCCGGGAAGATCAGCGAGCCACGCTCGGACGGTGCCGTGAACGTGCCCTTGTAGTCGAGCTGATGGAATGCCACGCGGCAGATCAGCTGATCGAACACGGTGCCACCCCACATGTCCTTGCCCGTCAGCAGGGCCTTGGGGCGCAGCGTCAGATCAGAGAAGGGCTGTGTGGGAGCAACGTGATCGCTCTTAACCACTTCCTGCGGCACGGGAAGCTCGGGTGCAGGCACGATCAGCTTGCCGTCGCGACGGTCGAGAACGAAGATGTTGCCCGTCTTGGCCGGCGCGTAGATGGCCGGAATAACGGTGCCGTCCTTCTGGGTGATATCCACAAGGCTCATCTGGGCCGGAAGATCCATGTCCCACAGATCGTGGTGCACGGTCTGGTAGCTCCAGGCCAGCTTGCCGGTATCGGCGTGCAGGGCGAGCACGGACGACGCATAGCGTTCGGCATCGGGGGTGCGGTTGCCGCCCCACTGGTCAGGGGTCTGAACGCCGGTCGGGATATAGACCAGGCCCAGATTGGCGTCATAGGACGCGGTGATCCACGAGTTGGGCGAGTTGGCGACGTATTTGTGGTCACCGCTTGGCATTTCGTTCGGGTCGGGGTTCGAGGGGTCGAACACCCAGACGAGCTTGCCTGTGAACAGGTCGAAAGCACGCGTAACGCCCGAGGGCTCCTTGGTGGAGTTGTTGTCGGTCACGGCCCCGGAAACGATCACGACCTTGTCTGTTACGACAGGCGGTGAGGTCGGCTCGTAGCCGCCAACATGGTCATACGGCATGTAAGGCGTACGCAGGTCGATCTCGCCATTATTGCCGAAGCTCGGGCAGGCCTTGCCGGTCTGGGCATCGACAGCGAACATGCGACCATCATTGACGGGCAGGAACAGGCGCTCATGGCACTCATCAGGGGCCGGCGTGCCATCTGACGTGACGGCGCTGGCATCGGATTTGTGGTAGGTCACGCCACGGCAGGTCAGATGCTGGAAGCCTGGATTGACATAGAGATGGGGGTCGAACACCCACTTCGTCTTGCCGGTTGCGCCATCGACGGCCCACAGCTTCTGGTGCAGCGAGCAGAAATACAGCGTGCCATTGACGGCAAGCGGTGTCGCTTCGTTGGTGGCTTCACCGGGGTCGTTCGGGCCCTTGAAGTCGCCCGTACGCATGGTCCAGGCAACCTTGAGCTTGCTGACATTGTCGGCATTGATCTGGGTGAGCGGGGAGAAGCGATCGCCATACTGGGTACGGCCATAGGCCTGCCAGTCGCCATCGGGCACCTGGGCGGCATCGCTGCCAGCGGCGGCGATCTTTTCGGTGGGCAGATTGCCCGCCTTGTCACCCGGATCCTGCACGAAGGCCACGACCACGACAATCAGCGCAAGGACGACGCTGCCGAGCAGGGGTAGGGTGGCGAGGCGGCTCGTGGTGATCTGGCGGCTGACGAACGGCAGGAGCAGCCAGATGCCGAGAATGGTGATGACGTCGCCGCGCGGCACGAGCGACCAGAAATCGATGCCGATTTCGCTGATCGCCCAGATGAGCGAGCCGAGAATGATCAGGGTATAGAGCCAGAAGGCGGCCGCGCGGCCCCTCCAGACGAGATAGGCGGTCGCCAGAAGGGCAATACCGCAGACTGCGTAATAAGGGGTGTCGCCATAGCTCAGGAGCCAGACACCGCCGAGTGTCAGATAAATGCCACAAAGGGCAAATATCACGGCGGTGAGGGCTGCCCAGAACCGCGGCCGGGAAACCGTGTTCATGCGTCGTCCTATGTGTGGTTTCGTGTTCGGAAACGTTGCGAAAAGAGACCGCGTCGTAAAAGGCCCAAATGTTGATCTACGTCAAGAACGTCCCATATTGTGGTTAAGGTTCTGTCTAACCCAAAGTAAATGTTTTAGCGCGTTAAAATGGGTTGTGCAGGGCAGAGATATCCTTTAGGTGCCCCCTTTCGAACGCGCGTCCAGGCGATGGTAGGGCATGCCTGGCCGCTTGGTAACGCCCGCAAGCAATTGCGGGAGGTTGCCTGATATGTCGAGAGGAGAATGAAATGCCCAAGATGAAGACCAAGTCGTCGGTCAAGAAGCGGTTCAAGATCACCGCGACCGGCAAGGTGATGTGCGGTCCCGGCAACAAGCGCCACGGCCTCATCAACCGTCCGCAGAAAATGAAGCGCACCAATCGCGGCCCGCAGACCATGACAGACATGGATGCGAAGACCGTGAAGCAGTGGGCCCCCTACGGACTGGCTTGAGGAGCAGATAAATGGCACGTGTTAAGCGCGGCGTAACGACGCACGCCCGTCACAAGAAGGTTCTGGATCTCGCCAAGGGTTACCGCGGCCGGTCTTCTACCAATTATCGTATCGCTCTCGAGCGCGTCGAGAAGGCTCTTCGTTATGCCTATCGCGACCGTCGCAACAAGAAGCGCGATTTCCGCGCTCTGTGGATCCAGCGTATTAACGCTGCTGTTCGCGAGCAGGGCCTGACCTACAGCAAGTTCATCAACGGACTGGCAAAGGCTGGCATCGAAATCGACCGTAAGGTTCTGGCCGCCATCGCATTTGATGACGCCGCAACCTTCGCCGAGATCGTGAAGTTGGCGCAGATGGCTCTTGAGCAGTCCGCTCAGGAACAGACGGCGCAGGCCTGATCAAAGGCTCTAGCCTCCGGATTTCGGCTTCGGCAGATTTCCGGATTTGATAGAAAACGGGTCGTCCTGTATCAGGACGGCCCGTTTTCTTTTTTGACGATACCAGTTGACCGATGGGACAGGCGAATGATGGGCGATGATCTCGAAGCGCTGAAAAGCGAAACTCTCGAATCCCTGGCGCAGGCGCAGGATCACGCCAGCTGGGACGCCATTCGCGTTGGGGTGCTCGGCAAATCGGGGCGCCTTACTGTCCTGCTCAAGGAACTGGGCAAGATGACGCCCGAGATGCGCAAGGAGCGTGGTCAGGCACTGAACCGACTGCGCGATGCGCTCAATACGGCTGTTGAAGAGCGTGGTCAGGCCATTGCCGAGGCGGCGCTGGAGGCCCGGCTGAAATCCGAGCAGGTCGATGTGTCGATGCCTGCTGTCTCGACTCCGCTCGGGCTGCTCCATCCGATCAACCGAACGATCGAGGAGATGACCGCGATTTTCGGTGCCATGGGGTTCTCGGTAGCCGAGGGGCCGGACATCGAATCGCAATGGCACAATTTCTCGGCGCTCAATACGCCCGACCATCATCCTGCGCGGACCGAGCACGACACATTCTACCTGCCTGCATCCCATGAGGAGTCGCCGCCGCGTGTGCTGCGTACCCAGACATCGGGCGTGCAGATCCGCACCATGCTGACCGAGCCCCCGCCGATCCGCGTCATCGCGCCGGGGCGCACCTATCGCGCCGATCATGACGCCACCCACTCACCGATGTTTCATCAATGTGAAGGACTTGTCATCGACCAGGGCATCACGCTCGGTCATCTCAAGGGCTGTCTGATCGAATTTTTGCGCATCTTCTTCGACAAGCCGAACCTCCCTGTCCGTTTCCGCGCCTCCTATTTTCCGTTCACCGAGCCCTCGATGGAGGTTGATATCGGCTGGTCGCGCCAGACGGGTGAGATTGGCGGTGGGACCGACTGGCTCGAGGTTCTGGGCTCGGGCATGGTTCATCCGCGCGTGTTGGCCAATTGCGGCCTCGATCCCGCCATCTGGCAGGGTTTTGCCTTCGGCATGGGCATCGAGCGTCTGACCATGCTCAAGAACGGTATTCCCGATCTGCGCTCCTTCTATGAGAGCGATTTGAGATGGCTGCGTCATTACGGCTTCTCTGCCCTGTCCTCCGTCAGCCTCGCAGAAGGAGTCTGAGACCATGAAATTCACTCTGTCCTGGCTGCGCGAGCATCTCGATTTCACGGTTTCGCTGGATGAGATCGTCAGCAAGCTCAATGCCATAGGCCTTGAGGTCGAGAGCGTCGAAAATCCCGCCGACTCGCTGCGTGGCTTCCGTGTCGCCAAGATTCTTGAGGCTCATCGTCATCCCGACGCTGACCGGTTGCAGGTCTGTGTGGTGGCCGCTGGTGGGGATTACGAGAAGGTGCAGGTCGTCTGCGGTGCGCCCAATGCCCGCGCCGGCCTCCATGTGATCTTTGCCCCGCCGGGAACCTATATCCCGGGCAGCGACATCACCATCAAGGCAGGCAAGATTCGCGGGCAGGAAAGCGGGGGTATGCTGTGTTCCCTCCGCGAGCTGGGTCTCGGGGCGGAAAGTGACGGCATTGCCGAGCTGCCCGAGAATGTCGTGCTGGGTCAGCCCTATGCAGACTATGCGAAGCTCGATGACCCGGTGATTGATATCTCGATCACGCCCAATCGTGGCGATGCCCTCAGCGTGCGTGGCATTGCCCGGGATCTGGCTGCTGCCGGATTGGGCCATCTCAAGCCGTGGCTGGTTGAAACAGTCGAGGGGCAGTTTGCCTCACCGATCAACTGGGACATCCAGTACGATACGGCATGCCCCTATATTGCCGGGCGTCTGGTACGTGGCGTGAAAAACCGCCCGAGCCCCGACTGGCTGCGTCAGCGCCTCGAATCGATCGGGCTCAAGCCGATCAGCGCGCTGGTCGACATCACCAATTATCTCACCTTCGATCTGGGGCGTCCGCTCCATGTGTTCGATGCGGGCAAGATCAGCGGCAACACCCTGTCTCTCACCCGTGCGGCACGTGAGACGTTCCGCGCACTGGACGGGCGCGATCTCGTTCTCGGCACGGATGACCTTGTGATTGTCGATAGCGCTGGCGTGCAGTCTCTCGCTGGCCTGATCGGCGGTGAGGCGACGGGCGTTTCTGACGAAACGACGGATGTATTCATTGAGGCCGCTCTGTTCGACGCGGTGCGTATCGCCCTGACGGGGCGCAGGCTCGGCATCCATACCGATGCCCGCCAGCGTTTCGAGCGTGGAATCGATCCGGCACTCGTTCTGCCCGGCCTGGAGGCTGCCACGCAGCTCATCCTGTCGCTTTGTGGCGGTGAGGCCAGTGAGATCACCAGCGCTGGTGCAGTTCCCGCCTGGCAGCGTGAGGCATGGCTGCGTTTCGATCGTCTCGAGACGCTGGGTGGCGTCGAAATCCCTTCGGGGGAAGCCACACGCATCCTTGAGCATCTTGGCTTTGCCGTGCGTGAGCAGGATGAGACACGCGCCTGTTTTGCGGTGCCATCATGGCGCAATGACGTGGCGACAGGTGTCACGCTCGATCAGGCACCCCATCTCGACCCTGCCCAGGCCCAGAACGCTGCGGCCTCGGTTCATGCCATCGAGGCAGAAAACGACCTGATCGAGGAAGTGCTGCGTATCTACGGGCTGGACTCGGTTCCCCCGTTGCCATTGCCGCTCAGGACAGCGATTGCCGCTCCCGCCCTGACGCCGGCACAGGCCCGTCTGGGCGATCTGCGTCGACTCTGCGCGTTGCGTGGGCTGGTGGAGACCGTTGGCTTCTCCTTCGTCTCGCATGAGGACGCCCTGCTGTTCGGTGGAGCGCCTGAGGGGCTGCGTCTGCTCAACCCGATCGCTTCCGACCTCAACCAGATGCGCCCCACGCCGCTGATCAATCTGGCCCGTGGGTGGCAGCGTAATGCGGCGCGTGGGCTGAGTGATGCGGCCCTGTTTGAACTCGGCCCCTGCTTCCACGCAGATGGGCAGAAGCTCGTGCTGGCCGGGCTGCGTGGTGGTGAGACGCCAAGGCGCCCCGGCATGCGGGCACAACCCATGACGTTGTGGGACGCCAAGGCGGATCTTATGGCGGCGCTCGAGGCACTCAAGCTTCCTGCCGAGGCGCTGAGCGTGACGGCCGATGCGCCCGGTCATTACCATCCTGGCCGCTCGGGTGTTGTGCGTCAGGGTCCAAAGACGGTTCTGGGCTGCTTTGGCGAACTGCATCCCCGCGTAACACGCGCCATGGGCATCGACTCGACGCTTGTGGTGTTCGAGATTTTCCTTGATGCCGTGCCGCTGCCCAAGGTCAAGCGTCGCCAGCCGCCTGCGCTCTCGGCGTTCCAGCCTGTCAGTCGCGATTTTGCCTTCATCGTGGCACCAGGTGTGGAAGCTCAGGCCGTTCTCAAGGCCGCCCGTGGTGCCGAACGGGCGCTGATCAGCGATGTGAGCCTTTTCGATGTGTATGAGGGCGGGTCGCTTGAGGCGGGCCATCGGTCATTGGGCATCGAGGTCACGCTTCAGCCCGTCAAGGCGAGCCTGACCGATGAGGAAATCGAGGCTGTTTCCGAAAAGATCATTGCAGCCGTTGCCAAGGCAACCGGCGCAACGCTGAGACGCTGAGGCTCCATGCCCCATTCTGCCATCACCCCTCGCGTCATCTGGCTTCTGGCAGGTGAGGCCAGTGGTGATGTGCTGGGCGCCCACCTCATGCAAGCGCTTCACGCGCGCGACCCGCATCTGATTTTCGTTGGAATCGGCGGTCCGCGCATGGAGGCTCTGGGCCTTGCCAGCCTGTTCCCCATGCGGGATCTGGCGGTGATGGGGCTGGTGGAGGTGCTGCCGCGCATACGACAGCTTTCCCAGCGCCTGAACGAGGCGGTCAATGATGTGGTGCTGCGTCAGCCCGATCTGATTGTCACGATCGACTCTCCCGGGTTTGCACTGCGCTTTCTCAAGCGTCTGCGACATGTGACTGTACCGAAAATCCATTATGTCGGTCCGCAGGTCTGGGCATGGCATGAGAAGCGCGTCCATAGTTTTCCCGAACTCTGGGACCGGTTGCTTTGCCTCCTGCCGTTTGAGGTGGAGTGGTTCGGCGAGCGCGGCGTCGCTGTTGATTTCGTCGGTCATCCGGTGCTTCAGTCAGGGGCCGATCAGGGGGATGCGAAGCGCTTTCGGCTGCGTCATGGCATTGCCGACGAGGCACCTGTACTGATCCTGATGCCGGGCAGCCGTCGCTCCGAGGTGCCACGCCTTCTGCCGATTTACGGCAAGATGCTCGCCCTGCTGAAACAGCGTTTGCCGGGTATCGTGCCGGTCCTGCCGCTTTCGCCGCTTGTCGCCCAGACGGTACGCGCTGCCGTGGCACGCTGGCCGGTCAAGCCGATCATCGTGACCGAGCTGCATGACAAGCATGATGCTTTCGCCGCAGCAGGCGCAGCCCTGACCAAATCGGGCACGTCGACGCTCGAGCTGGCTCTGGCGCATGTGCCGATGGCGGTGGCTTATCGCGTCAATCCGGTCACGGCGTTCATGGCGCGTCGTCTGATCAAGGTGAAATATGTGGCGATGGTCAATCTGCTTGCAGGGCGGGAGGTTGTGCCCGAGCTTCTGCAGGAGCGCTGCACGCCAGAGGATCTGGCGGATGCGTCCTATGCCCTGTTGACCGACCCGGCGCTGGGGGCGGCGCAACGTGACGCCTTCGATGCGGTCATGGCGCAGCTGCGCCCTCCGGCATCGCCAAGCCATAACGGTACCCCGTCAGATGCGGCGGCAGAAGCGGTGCTGCGTATCCTGAACGAACGACGCCCGGTGACAGCGCTGGGGAGTGTCGCGACAACTGAGCCCGACGCGTCCTGAGACGTCTCAGGAGGCACCTGCTGTGGGCCCAGCGGCCTCAGCGTGCCGAGGTGGGGGGTGTGATTCAGTGAGGGAAAGGCCCCGTTCGCGTCACGGATAAGCCCTCGGCAAGCGCCAGCCCTTTTCATCAGACGGGAAGAAAGAGGCAGGAAAAGAGGCAAGGCTCAGTGTGCGCTGCCATAGAGCTGTTCGGGGGTGACTTCCGGCGCACTCGTATCCCGCAGCCCCTCAGGGACGACTTCATGATAAAAGCAGCTGCGACGGCCAGTGTGGCAAGCCACGCCTGTCTGGTCCACGAGCAACAGCACAGCATCGCGATCGCAATCCAGCCGGGCCGAAACAAGGGTCTGGCGCTGCCCAGAGCTCTCGCCCTTGCGCCAAAGCCTGTCGCGGCTGCGTGAATAGTAGCAGACCTGACCGGTTGCGAGCGTCTCGGCCAGCGCCTCGCGGTTCATCCAGGCCAGCATCAGAACATCATGCGGCGCCTCTGCCGCCTGGGCGAGGGCCGTGATCAGCCCATCCTCATTGAAATGCACCGTATCGAGCAGGGTGTCGATCGTCTGCTGATCGGGGGGGAGGTAGCTCATGATTCTTCGTCCTGAAACCAGTCGGGAATGATGGGTGTGAGGGTTACTCCCTCATGATGCACGGGCGTTGTCCAGACCTCGCGACGTAAAAAGGCAAGGCCATGCTGCCCGAGACTGCTGCGCATCTGACCGATCTCGCGCCCTTCAGCCATCAGAATGGTACCGCAGGGGGGGAGGGGACCATTACCCTGCACGGGCACCAGACGCTTTTTCACCAGCCCACGGTAATGGGTACGGGCGGTGAGTTCCTGCCCCATATAGCACCCCTTGGTGAAAGAGATGCCGTGCAGCCAATCGAAATTCGCCTCGATCAGCAAGGTCTTCTCGCTCTCGCAATCCTGCGCATCGGGCAGGCCCAGCGAGAGGCGGTGGACATGATAGGCGGTGAGATCGGCCTGATCGGCAGTGTCAGATCCCTCAGTGACACGGCGCCATCCTGCATCAGGATGTCTCGGGTCACGACGTGCGCCCTCGTGGGGAGTGTCATCCCAGAGGGCTTCCACGGAAAGAGCGGTCCGCTCCAGCGCCACGTCAGCGCGCAGGCGGAACCGCATCAACCGGCTGATCAGAAAATCAGCGTGATCGGCAGGTACGTCGAGCAGAAGGCGCTCGCTCTCATACCATAAAAAGAAATCCGAAAGGTAGCGGCCCTGGGGTGTGAGATAGCCTGTCCAAATCAGAGTCTCGTCTGAGGCAGCATTGACGTCGTTCGACACCAGTCCCTGAAGAAAGCTCACCCTGTCCCGGCCACTGAGGGAGAGAATAACGCGATCCGTGAGCCATGCTCTTGCCATTTTCATTCTCCAATCCGGACAGTATTGGATGGAGATGCGGGTTGCAGCCTGCTGAAACAAGAGAGAAAATGTGAAAGCGACGCATGCGTTATTCGTGCGTTGCCGTATCAACGCAAGTCATTCCCCTCAGGAGGGGATATCCTGGGAGGCGTGACTTTTGCCAGTTTCCGAGATCATTGACCCGGCCGATCCCGAAGCCGAAACGAGAAGACGCCGTCTGATCGAACTCGTAGGCCCGATCTTTGGCGTTGTTCTTGTCATTGTGGTCATTGTTGTTGTCACGCTTCATTCCTATCACAAGACGCGCGACGGGGTGATTGCGCTTACCCGCGATCTGTTGCGCGAGGAACAGAAAAACCTGACGCAGCAGGTTTCAGACTATCTGGCCCCAGCTCCGGCGACTGCAACGGTGGCGCGTGACCTGCTGACCGATCCGGTGACGGATGAGCCACCCCAGGTCTTTCTGAATTATGGCGCGTCCATGCTGCGCAATGTCGAGCAGGTGGAGAGCTTCTATCTTGCCGATGATCGTGGCTCGTTCTGGTTTATCGATCGTGCGCCAAAGGATATCGCCGATGGCATGGAATGGGTGCATCTGCTGCGGGACAAGAATGTTTTCCGGCACTGGTATTATGACAAGAACAATGTGCTTGTCCGCACGAGTGACACGCCGGGCAAGAATTACGATCCGCGTCAGCGCCCCTGGTATAAGGGAGCCTTCGAGCATCCGGACCTGAACTGGTCAGACCCCTATCCCACCGTTGCCACCGAACAGCTCATCGTGACAGCCGCAAGTGTTCTACATACGTCCGATGGGCATCAGGCCGTCTTTGCCATCAACATCTCCCTCAACCGCCTGACGGATTTTCTTGCGGCCATCAAGATTGGCAAAAGCGGGCAGGCGGTTGTGGTGGACAAGGAGGGGCGTCTGATTGCAGGCAGTCATCTGCTGGATGTGGCGCGAAAGGCGAACTGGCAGTTCGACAAGATGCAGCTCGACCCCGCTACGCAGCCGGTTTTCACACGCGCGCTCTCGCTGTTCCACATCTACGGGGCGGGTGTGCACCTCATCAAGGCGCATGACACGCAATACGTTGCCATCATGGCCTCGCTGCACAAGATCAGGCCAGGATGGGTGTTGCTGCTGAACGCGCCAGAGGACGATTTTGCGGCCTTCGCTGCCGCGGCAGGGCGGCAGGGCTTCCTTTTCTCGATGGTGATTGTCGTGCTGGCCGGGCTGCTGGCAGGGTTTCTGGTGCGTCAGAACCGCCGGACCGAAAGTCTGCGTCGCCAGATCCGGTATGAACGCGCCCAGGTCAAGGCCGAGAGCAACGCGCTCAATGCCATGGCCGGAACGCCCCATCTCCTCGACCCCGGACACGATGCACCGCTTCTGACACAACGCCTGGCCGAACTGGCCCGGGCAAGGCGTGTGAGCCTCTGGCGGTCGGTTGGCGAGGAGGAGCGTCTCCTGTGCGAAGACTCCTATGACCGGACGACCGACGCCCATAGTGCGGGCATGGAACTGGCCCATAGCGATCTCAAGAACTTCTTTGCCATGTTGATGTCGGGTGAGGTGATCGAGAGCGATCACGCCTCGGCACAGGAGGGGCTGCGTACCTTCCAGCGCATGGTCATGAGCCAGATCGGCTCGAAATCTGTCTATATCCAGCCTATTCTCGCCAGAGGCACGGTTATCGGCATGGTGGTGCTGGAAGACGCGGCCCGTCCCCATGCGGTCTCGCACATCATTGCGATTGTTGCCGAGATTGCGGCCGTCCGTTTTGCGAGCATGAGGGCCGATGAGGCATCAGCTGGAAAGCCGGAGCAGAAGCAGCGCGAGGATTATGGTGCCATCACCACGCGACTGAATGAAGGCTTCATTGCCGCACCCGGTGACAACAGCGCTGGCGGTCTCAAGGCCGGGCAATATGCGATGGTCCCGGTGGCGACAGTCCTGTTTCAGGACTCGAAGTCGGAAGCAACTGTTGATCTGATCCCGATCGTCCAGACGCTGGTGGAGCGGTTTCAGGACGTCATCCAGCATGCCGGGCTGTTTTCGGCTCAGGTTCTGGGCGGCAGGCTTGTGCTGATTGGCGGGTGTTCACAGGATCCCGACCCCGATGCGGCACGGCGTGTTGCCGATGCGCTGCTGGCCCTGCGTGAACTGGCGCTTGTGACACTGTCCGACGCCGAACTGACCCCGAGCTTCCGTATTGGCCTCGATGTCGGGCAGGCCTTCGGGGCGACGCTGGGTCAGGATCCGGGCGTGTTCAATATCTGGGGCGAGGCGCCTCAGACATCGGAGCTGCTGGCCATCAGTGCCCCTGACTCAGGGACAATCCAGGTGTCAGAGGCGGCCCATGCGTTGCTGCGTGATTACTATCTGTTCCGGCCGCGCGGCATGTTCTACCTACCGGGCCTTGGCATCACCAACACCTATGTTCTGGCAGCCAAGCGTTGAGTGACGAAATTCCCCTCTACAGGCGCCTGCTGCGCCGCCTGGGTGCGCTGACAAGGCGACAGATGCGGTTCTCACTCATGCTCGTCGGGGCGAGCTGGGGCGTGATACGCGAAGCACTGCGCCCGACCTCGTGGCGCCGGACAGTGCTGCATGAGTTCAAGAACACGCTGCGACAGGCCGCGGGCGGTGGGCTGTTCAGCACGCTTTTCACGGCGGCGCTCACGGGGTTCGGCATTGTGGCGCAGGCAATCTACTGGCTGGGTATTGCCGGTATGGCCGATAGCACTGACTCTCTGCTTGCTACCGTGCTCGTGCGTGAAATTGCCCCGGTTCTCGTGGGCATCATCCTGCTCGGCCGAAGTGCCATGCTGAGCCTGACGCAGCTTGGACAGCTGACGCTGGGTGGTGAATTGCGTGCGCTTCAGGCTCAGGGGATCGATCCCTTCATGACACTGGTCATGCCACGCGCGCTGGCGATGATGCTGAGTTCCTTCACGCTGGGCATGGTGTTCAGCATCATCTCACTGTCGGTCGGATACGGCGTCTGTCGTGTCCACTCCGTCATCACCATGCCGCTCTGGACGTTCCTCTACGATATCGTCGGGGCGATGAAGCCGATCGATTATCTCGGGATCCCCCTCAAGCTGACGATCAGCGGCTTTCTGCTGAGTCTCGCCACCCAGCTGACCGGTCTCGATGCCACGCGCTCGGATACGATCGCGACCCTTCTGCCGCGTGGTTTTGCACGCGGTATTCTCGTGATCATGGTCGTTAATGTCGTGCTCGGGGTGACAGTCGCATGACCGACGACCTTTCTGCCGTACTGGAATTGCGCGAAGCCCGCCCCGTCTTTGAAGAAAGCGGTCTCACTTCCATTCCCTATTCGCTGCGCCTGATGCCGGGCGACTGCATGCTGATTGCCTGTCGTGATTCCGAGCGCGCCACACGTTTTGCGGATCTTTGCGCCGGTATGGCGCCGCTCGTCTCGGGACAGGTGCTGTGCCAGGGGCTTGATTGGGAAGCGCTGGCCGAGCCCCGGGCCTGGGCGCTGCGGGGGCGTATCGGCCGTGTGATGCAGCAGGGAGCCTGGATCGACCTGTTTGGTACCGATCTCAATATTCTTCTGCAACAGCTGCATCATACGCGCACGCCTACAGAGGCGCTGATTGATGAGGCAATCGCGCTTTCCAGACGTTTTGGCCTGCCAGGTCTGCCTACATTGACCCCGGGAAGGCTGAGCGTGGCTGATCGGGCCAAGGCGGCCTGTGTGAGAGCCTTTCTTGGAGAGCCAAAGCTGCTCTTGCTGGAAGATCCGGTGGAGCTGGAGACTGCTGATATGATGACTGCCTTCCTTGCCGAGCTGACAGCCGCGCGTGAGCGTGGCTGCGGTGTGATCTGGTTTTCCCGCGAGCCGGATCTGTGGCGCGGTTACAATGCCGAGGGAACGCAGCGATACAGGTTGCTGGATGAGGGTCTGTTACCAATGAAGCAGGTGGTCTGATGTTTCGTGTCCGTTCAAACGCCAGCACTGACAGCCGCACCCGCCCTCTGTTGCGCATCCGCTATGCCGATGAATGGGTCGGTATGCTGGTCGTCGCGACTTTCGGCCTGTTCATATTTGCAATTATCGAGGCCGGTGTCCTGCGAGACTGGCTGACGCCCTCAGGCAAGCTGCATTTCAATCTGCCCGAGAGCGGTATCGCGGGCCTGGCCGTGGGAAATGACATCGAGCTTATGGGGATCCGTATCGGCTCGATCCGTGCGGTGAAGATCAACCCGCATGGCAATATGTACGCCATTGCCGATATCGACCCACAATTCGAGCCCTATATCCGCAAGGATAGCCGCGCCATCATCCGTCATCGCTTTGTTGTGGCCGGGGCAAGCTATATCGAGCTTGAGCGCAGCAAAGGCCCGGCGATGGATTGGGAGTTTGCTGAGCTTGAAGCCACGGTCGAGCCCAACCCGGCCGATATGATCACCAAGACCATCAGTGATATCCGTGCCGGCATGATGCCGAGCTTGCGTAATGCGGACAAGATCATGGCTGACCTCGCTGCCGTGACGACATCTATCCGCAACGGTAAAGGCACAGTCGGTGGGCTGATGATGGATGACACGCTGCTGAAACACGCCGATGAAGTAATCAGGACACTTCAGGACTCCATAGCGCAGCTCAAGCCGATCGAGGCCCAGATATCGGGCGTTCTGAAGCAGACGCAGGGCACGATGGATAACCTGCGTTCAAGCAGCAATGACGTGAAGAAAGCCACGCCGCAGCTCAAGGACACGATGGCACATCTGGATGCAGCAAGTGCCCAGCTTCCGGCACTGCTGACACAGGCACAGGCCACGACCATCAGCCTCAAGCGCCTGACCGACCAGTTGCGTGGTCTCTGGATCCTGGGTGGCAGCTCGGGCAAGGCCCCCGCGCGCAGGCTTCCCGCTGGAGATATCAAGCCATGAGAACGCCGCGTTTCCTGTTCCTTGGGACATTGATGGGGGTAACGGCCCTGACGGGGTGTGGCGGCGCTGGGAGCAGGGACGCTTCACGACCCGATCAGGATTACCTGAATGCCATGGAGGTCGGGCGGGATTCATTCGACCTGACCCATGCGGACCAGGCCAAAACGCAGTTCGAGACTGCGTATGGCAGAGCCCTGCTTCGTGATGATGTGCTTGCTATACGCGATGCCGGGTACAATCTTGCCGTTGCCGAACTCGCCATGGGTGATGCGAAAGCAGCGCTGGATACTGTACGCCGCGTACATGGCGATATGGCGCTCCGGGGCGATGCACCCAGCCCGGCGCTCGATCTTGTGGCGGTAGCCGCCTATTGTCGACTTGGGCAAAATACCCAGGCGATCCAACTCGTGCGACAGATCAGCACGGATGATCCGGCTCTGGTTGAGAGACGTGCCTTTCTGCAGGGTATCGCTGCGGATGAGCTGGGTGATATGGCTCTCCTGTCTACCTCACTGAACGCTCTGCCAGTGTCACCCAGGCCTCCCAGGTTGGAGCGAGCGGACCGGGCTGAACTCACATCGCGACTGCTACTCCGTCAGGGGCAGTTCGCTCAGGCCGAGGCACAGGCGCTGGTGGCAGTCGATCTGCGTCGCGACATGCTGGATTATCGCGGGCTGGCCAGAGCACTCGATGGTGCCGCTCGTGCTGCCCAGGCTGCGGGGGAGACCAGCCGGGCTGCCACATATCGGGATCGCGCAATGCAAAGCCGCGCCCAGCTTGGCGACAAGGGCTGAGCTTTCATGATTTGCCCGCAGTGAGGGGCAGGCCCATGGTCAGGTGGTGGCGGGTTTGTTCGAAACCTGCTTGCCATGCATCTGGCGCAGGGAAATGGCAGTCAGGATAAGGCAGGCGCAGATCCCTGCGACAGATGCCGTGCCAAACCAGACCATAACCCCGTAGACTGCACCCTTCCGGCAGCAAAGATAAAGTGCGAGCAGGGGAAGAAGGGTACGGCAAGGGTGAAGCGCATAGCCGGAAATATGCGGCAGCGTCAGGATGCGGCACATCTTGGGCTGAAGAAGTCCGTGCGCGAGGAATGCGATGATCCACAGGAAAAGACCAAAGACAGGCGTCATGGAGAGATCAGTCTGCGATGAATGATAAAGGCGATGAGTCCGAGGCCCAGTATGGTCAGATCGACGCCCTTATAGACGTCGAGGCTCGTCAGCAGGTTGTTCATATGGCGTGAGAGCAGATCAAGCGGCAGCAGGGCCGTCGAGAAGACAGCAAACAGGAAAAACTGCTCATTCCATGCCGAGCGTGCTCCACCCGTGAAGCTGCGTCCCGCCGCATGAAGCAAGGTGAGCAACCAGACTGCGAAGAACAGGCGAATCTCCAGGTGGCTTCGGTCAGGCAGATCGGCCCATATGAGACGATTGGCCCAGAGATAGGCAAGACAGGCTAAAGGCAGGCCCGTCGTTACCGCGATGGCCAGGGTCTCAGCCAGACGAAACCCGAAGGTTTTTGCCTTCCTGGGACGGTGCTTCATGAGGAAAATCACCAGACCAGCCGACATCATGGCGCTGCCAACAAGTCCGCTGATGAAATAGAGCCAGCGCAAAGGCAGGGGCGCCCATCGGATGAAATGCAGCCCACGCAATACGCCGCCGAGGCGGTGCAGCGTATCTGGTGTTTTCACTGTTCTGAGCAGTGTGCCGTCCTGTTCTGAAAATTCCAGATGATCACGAGACAGGATAAAGGACGCTGAATCGGCTTTCGTCATCGATACCTTGCCATGATCGAACAGGACAAGCCCGATCGAGCCGTCACCAAATGCCTCTTCAGCCTTGTGAAACATGGGCGCAAGCGCTGCACGGACCGGGCCTGGGCTGGCTGTTGTATCTGCGGGGCCTGAAGTCATGGCAGATCGGGTAGCGAAAGGGTGGGGGCTCGTCTGTGCGGCAATACGGTCTGTCGGGATCTTGGCACCTGTGTGGCCATGAGTGGCAGTCCCGTCCGACGGGCGGCCGTGATGTCCCGTGCTGAACATTGGGAAGAGCCGGGGGGCATGGATCACAGCGCCCGTATAGGCCATCATGACCATGAAGGGCAGAAACAGCAGTCCTGCAAGAATATGGGCGTCCATGAAGGCGCGGCCCTTGGAGGCAAAGGGCCTGAAAAGCAGGAGATCGCTGAAGATCGATCTGAAATGGATGATAATTCCCGATCCAACCGCCACAAGCAGACCCACCGCTGCGATTTCAGTCAGCATGTTGCCCCAGAAGGGGCCGTAATAAAGCGAGTGATGAAGGTCAAAGAACAACTGACCGCCGCCAGTCTGGCGTGTGGCAATAGGGAAAGCGTCCGCAGGGCGAAACGCCGCGCCAATAAAGACATGCCCATCGTAATGCAGGATACGGATGATCGGGTCACGCGGGGTAGGCAGGGTGATGAACGCATTCTGGCCTGCATCGCGTAATTCGCCTGCTATCGTGCCAACCTGATTGAGCGCATCATCAGTCATCGGTCCGGTCGTATAATGGGATAGCTCCGGTTGCATCCAGCGCGTCAGTTCGGTGTCGAACAACGCCAGCGAACCGCCGGTGAAAATGACGACCAGGACCAGCCCGCCGATGAAGCCCACCCATTCGTGGAGCCAGCCCATCCTGTTGCGTAGCGTATCGCGCATCAGGGCATTCCAGCCAAAGCGAGCAGAATGGGCAGGGACACGGAGAGGGCTGCGTGAGAGACGTGACGCCCAGTTGCAACCCTGCCTCCACGGCGGGGCAGGCTGAATACGATGAGCACGATGATGGGCATCAGTGCAAAGACGCAGAGAAACCCCACAACCAATAGCGGATCACTTCCGAAATGCCGGAACAGGGCCAGGACGCAAAGACTGGCAATGTAACTCACAGCCGAGCCGATCATGAGGCGCCGGACCCATGAACGAATGTGTTTCCGGCCCTGTTTGTAACTGAGACTCTTTCGCATGTGCTTCCTGTGCAACAGCGCCTAGCTTCGCGACGCGATTATCGCAGGTCAGGACAAAGTTTAGTTGCGAGCGTTTCTTATTCGCGTCTATTTGGCCGCGTCATTTACCCCTTGTCAATGAGATTAGCCTCTTGAGCCTGCTCACCTTGTCTGCCCTGAACCCCGGAATGCCGCGTCCACGACGTCTGGCACTTTCTGCCCTGCTCATGCTGTCTGCAACCCTGCCATGCCAAGCTTTCGCGCAGGATCAGACACCCACGCAGGCACAATCGCAATCGGGGACGGTGAAAGACAGTCAGAAAAACGCGGGAGGGGTTAACAAGGCGGGTCGCCACGCCCTGACCAGCGATGAGCAGATCGAGGTCAAGGCGCAGCGTCAGAACCGTATGGAAGTAAAGTCAGGCGGTAATCTGGGTGCGCTGGGTAACAAGAAGGGGCTGGATGTGCCCTTCAACGTGCGCAGCTACACTTCGGCGCTGATCCTCAACCAGCAGTCCCAGACGCTGGGCGAGGTGCTAATGAATGACCCGACCGTGCGCACAACGCTCGGTTACGGCAATTTCTCCGAGCAGTTCGTGATCCGTGGCTTCCCTGTCTATGGCGATGACGTGGCGATTGACGGGCTTTACGGCATCACGCCGCGCCAGCTCGTCTCGCCCCAGCTTTACGAACAGGTGCAGGTGCTCAATGGTGCCTCGGCGTTCCTCAACGGTGCCGCACCGGGTGGCACGGCACAGGGCGGCAATATCAATCTCGAATTCAAGCATGCCGGCGATACCCCTCTGACGCGTGTCACGGGCGACTACACCAGCTCCTCGATGGGCGGAGGCGCTGTCGATGTGGGTCGACGTTTTGGCCAGGACAAGCAGTTCGGGGTGCGGATCAACGTTGCAGGTCGTAGCGGTGTCGCGGCCATCGACCGGGAGAAGCGCCATCAGGTTGCGGTAGGTGGCGGTTTCGACTGGCATGACCGGGCAGAACGCACGCGTGTTACCGTGGACATGGCCTATGAGAACCAGGGCGTGAATGGCGGGCGCGGTGGCGTGTTCTTGAGTGGTGCGACCTCAGTACCGAAAGTGCCGGGCGCAGGATCGAATTACGGTCAGCCCTGGACCTACACGGAGCTGAACTACATCTATGGCAAGCTGAAGGTGGAGCATGATTTCAGCAAATACCTGACGGCTTATGCGCAGTTCGGCGGTCTGGGAGGCAACGAGAAGGGCAATTACGGTAGCACCTATGTCACCAACAGCCAGACCGGGGCGGGTTATAACGGGGCCATGTATGTGCCCTATGTGCAGACCAATGAAAGCACACAGGCCGGGCTGCGCTCGCATTTCAACACGGGTGGCATCAAGCATGAAATCAATGCCGGTGGGTCTGGCCTGTGGGAGGAAAATGCTTCCGCCTATGCTCTCGCTCTGACGAGGCAGGCCACGAACATCTATCATCCGACGCTTTATAATGCGTCGCAGCCCGAAACGTATATTGGCGGAAACATCGATAATCCGCAGAAGAACAATACCACGCGTCTGTGGAGCCTCTTCTTCTCAGATACCGTCTCGGCATTTCATGACCGGGTCGCGCTGACGGCAGGCTTTCGCTATCAATCGATCAAGACAGTCGCCTATAATTACGGCAAGAGCACGACTTCCTACGATCAGGGAGCATTCACGCCGGTTGTGGGGCTTGTGGTGCATCCTACACGCCAGACGTCGATCTATTTCAATCGCATTGAGGGATTGGCGCCCGGCCCTCAGGCCAGCGGACAGGTTGTCAATCTGGGGCAGATTTTCCCGCCTTACCAGACGGTCCAGTACGAGCTTGGGGCGAAATACGATATCGGCCGTTTCTCGACTGCTGTGTCGATTTTCCAGATCGATCAGCCCAACGCCTATACGTCTGCCATTGCAGGCACCAGCAACAGTATCTTCTCGGTCAACGGATTGCAGCGTAACCGGGGGATCGAATTTACCGTCAATGGTGAGATCGTGAAGGGTCTGCGCTTCAATGGCGGCACGTCAATCATAGATGCTAGCCAACGTCGCACATCAGGCGGCCTTTATGACGGCAATCGCTCCATCGGCGTGCCGGGCTACACGATCAACGGCAATCTCGAATATGATCTGCCGTTCATCCGCGGCGCGACGCTTACGGGGCGTGTGATCCAGACCGGCCATCAATATGCCGACAATCTCAACAAGATGCGTGTGCCAAACTGGACGCGTTTCGATGTGGGTGCACGCTACAGCTTTGTTGTGGAGCACAAGGCCATCACGACCCGTCTGGGTGTCGATAACCTTGCCAATACGCGTTATTGGGAAAGCGCATTCGGTGGTTATCTGCTTCAGGGCCTGCCGCGCACGTTCAAGTTTTCTGTCACGGCTGATTTCTGAGCAGGTCACGGGGCAAGCTGAGCCTCACCCCCCGGCCATCCGGGATGGCCGAATGACGATTGTTCCAGAGCCAGCCTTCGGGCTGGCTTTTTTCGTGGAGCCTCGTTGTCAGTCAGATCGGCCGCGCTCTGAGCGGATATGCGCGACTCACCCAGACGGTACCTGCTCGGCGATTTGAAATATTCAGCAGACACAAGCCCCTGATCTGCCACTCACTGAGCAGCGCCGCAGGTCATCGCGCTCATATCGTTTATGACAGGCCAGCTCTCGCCGAAGTCCCGGATAAACATCAGGGATGAAAGGGGCCCACGCCCTTTTCCGGGGTGCGGGGCAGAGCCCCGGCACCGTCGCGCAAAGAAAAGGCCGATCCCCTTGCAGGAACCGGCCCCTCTAAGCCGTACCGAACCAGACCGGTTCAGTGCCCTTCGGTCATCGGCTTCATGCCGAGGCTCGCCAGAAGCTTGCGGTCGCGATGCTCGGCGGGGTTGGGGGTAGTCAGCAGCTTGTCGCCGCAGAAGATCGAGTTGGCGCCGGCGAGGAATACCAGGGCATGCGCTTCGTCGCTCATCAGTTCGCGGCCTGCGGCAAGGCGTACATGGCTGGCAGGCATGGTGATGCGTGCAGCGGCAACGACGCGGGCGAAGGTGATGGGATCAACGGCCTCGGCTTCGGCGAGCGGTGTGCCTTCGACGCGTACGAGCAGATTGATCGGCACGCTTTCGGGGTGCTGGGGCAGGGAGGCGAGGGTCGCGATCAGGCCTGCGCGGTCGCTCTCATCCTCACCCATGCCGACGATTCCGCCGCAGCAGACATTGATACCGGCATCGCGCACGTTCGAGAGTGTGTCGAGGCGGTCCTGATAGGTGCGTGTGGTGATGATCTTGTCGTAATATTCAGGCGAGGTGTCGAGGTTGTGGTTGTAATAGTCGAGCCCGGCTTCTTTCAGGCGGCGCGACTGCTCGCCATCGAGCATGCCCAAGGTCACGCAGGTTTCGAGCCCGAGTGACTTTACGCCTTCGATCATGGCGCACACGGTGTCAAGGTCACGCTCCTTGGGGGAGCGCCAGGCTGCCCCCATGCAGAAGCGTCCGGCACCGGCGGCCTTGGCGGCCCGGGCTTCGGTCAGCACTTTCTCGACGGCCATGAGGCGCTCGGCCTTCACGCTCTTCTCGTGCAGGGCGCTCTGAGGACAATAGGCGCAATCCTCGGGGCAGCCACCTGTCTTGATGGAGAGGAGTGTCGAGATCTGCACACGGGTGGGATCGAAATAGGCACGATGGGCCATCTGGGCGCGGAAGATCAGTTCGGGGAAGGGCAGGTCGATCAGTGCCGCAACTTCATCGCGAGTCCAGTCATGCCTGATCTCGGGTTTCCAGCCGGCCTGGATGTCGTGCCCTTGGGCGCGTATTTCACGAGGGAGGACCGGGTCGCGTGTCAGGGTATCGAGGGACATGCGGGGCATGGCTCCAAAACATTTGAAAAGGAAAAGCTCAGGCAGCGATGCCACAGCAAGGGGGCGCTTGTCACGCGCCTGCGCGAGAACTCTACCCAAAATGGCCGGGACATGTCATCTAAGCGTCATGAAACATTGGCGCATCGATCAGATGGACTGGGATGCCTTTGATGCATCCCGCGTGGACCCGGATCTGATTCCGGTCATCAAGGCTGCGGCGGTGGTCGAGCGGAACGGGCTCGATTACGCCGTGTACCTCGGTAATGTCTTTGTCGGTGATCCCGATTTCCGGCAGGCCGCCGATAACTGGGCGGTCGAGGAAGTCCAGCATGGGGATGCGCTGGGCAAATGGGCCATGCTGGCCGATCCGAGTTGGGATTATATGAAGGCGTTCGAACGTTATCGGGCGACCTATCATATCGAGCAGGATGTCGACGCTTCGATCCGCGGGTCGCGCACGGGCGAGCTCATCGCGCGCTGCATGGTCGAGACCGGCACCTCGTCATTCTATACGGCGATGGCGGATGCGACGGATGAGCCAGTGCTCAAGGCCATCTGCAAGCAGATTGCGGCTGACGAATACCGTCACTTCAAGCTGTTCTATGACCACATGCACCGTTATCTCAAGCGCGAGAAGCTCAGCGTGTGGCAGCGGACAAAGATCGCGCTGGGGCGGGTGACGGAAAGCGAGGATGATGAGCTCGCGACCGCCTATTACACCACCAACATGCCTGCCAACACGCCCTATGATCACAAGAAATGTATTGCGGCGTACATGGCGCGGGCGATGGGCTATTATCAGCCTAAGCACATCAATCGTGTGACCAGCATGATCTTCAAGACCATTGGCTTTACGCCACACTCGAAGGTGCAGGTGCTGATTGCCAGGGCGATGTACCAGCTGATCCAGTTCAAGGCGAAGCGCTTCCGCAAGGCTATGGCAGCCTCGTAACGAAAGCGTTTTCTCTCCTACCGAGAATTTAGCCCTCCCGGACGGGTTTCGTGGTCTAATCAGTGACGAACGGAACCGATCCAACTGGAGGGCTACCCTTGTCGCACACTTTTACACGTCTCAGCCTTCTGGGTGTCGCTCTGACGGCGCTCCTCCCCGTGGCCGCCGGCTCCTGCGTGACACCGGCAATGGCTGATCCCTATTCCCTGCCGATCGCGTCGTCAGGCCCGGTGACTCTGCCCCCGGTCGCTGATGATGGCACGATTGCCGCCCGTCAGCTCGCAGCGCAGGTGGGCCTGCCCCAGTTCACGGCGCCCAGCTGGCGGCCGGGACTTCTGCGGCACGTCGTGATGTTCCGCTACAAGCCGGGCACCACCAATGCCATGCGCGCTGAAATCACCTCGCGTTTCCTGAGGCTTGTGCAGGACTCACGCCGTCCCGACGGGTCTCACCCCGTGCGGTCGATCGAGATGGGTGTGCAAAACAGCGGCGAAGGCGTGGATGCAGGTCTGCAGCAGGCCTTCGTTGTCACCTTCGCCTCCGAAGGGGATCGCAATTATTATGTTGGCAAGCCTGTGGTCATGGATCCGGCGTGGTTTGATCCTGCGCATGAGGCGTTCAAGGAATTTGCGGGTCCGTCACTCGAAAAGGTGGTGGTTTTCGACTTCAATGTGCTGGCTTCGGCAAGTCTGGAACCGGCTTCGCGCAAGGCAAACACACGGACTCGCCGTTAAACAAAATCTGTCATAACGTTGCACGATGTGTCCCGCTCCAGAAAATGGGCGGGATGGTGTTGAACCTGCTGAAAGTGATGGCTTGTGACCGGAAAATTCAAACGTACCACCTCGCTCTGGCTCGGAGCTGTCAGTGTCATCGCCCTGACTCATCAGGTCCTCCCTGCGGCACATGCGGCCGGTGCCGCTCCTGCAAAGGCCGACGCGGCGGTAAAGCCCTATGATCCGAGCTGGGGCTTCAACATGTCCGGCATGGACAAGGCCGTTCGCCCTGGCGACAATTTCTTTCAGTATGCCAACGGCACCTATCTGAAGAATGTCGTGATACCGGCTGATCGCTCGTCCTTTGGTCCGTTTGTCATCCTGACCGAGACGGCGCATGAGCGCGTGCAATCGATCCTGACCGATGCAGGCAAGCACCCCGCTGCCGATCCGAAGACAACCGAGGAAAAGCTCGGGGCGTTTTACGCGACCTTCCTTGACACGGCCAAGGCCGACAAGCTGGGGGCGGAGCCGCTCAAGGCTGATCTCGCCACCATCCAGGCGGTGAAGGACCCGTCGAGCCTGGCCCGACTGTTTGGTCAGGCAGCTTCCAACTTCCAGTATTCACCGTTCGGTCTGATGATCAACGCTGACGACAACAATCCCGAGCAATATGCACTGTCATTGCATCAGGGGCATCTTGGTCTGCCGGATCGGGATTATTACCTGAAGCCGGATTTTGCCGCGAAAAAGAAGGCCTATCAGGCCTATATTGCCAAAACGCTTGGCATGATTTCATGGCAGGATGCCGAGCAGACGGCCGCGAAGATCGTGGCTCTGGAAACCACACTCGCCCAGGCGCAGTGGTCTCGTACCGAAATGCGTGATCCGGTCAAGGTGTACAACCCTATGACCGTCGATGAGCTGGCAAAGAAAGCGCCGGGTGTTGACTGGGCAGCCTTCCTGACGGCTGCCGGTATTCCGGCGGACAAGCTTGGTGCACGTCGTATCATCGTAGGTCAGCCAACTGCGCTGGCCGGTATGGCCAAGATCCTGGCCGGTTCAGACTACGACACCTTGCGTGCCTGGCTAGCCTTCCATCTGGCCGTCACTGCATCACCCTATCTGAGCCACGACTTCGTCCAGGCTTCTTTCGATTTCTATGATCATGAACTCGAAGGATCGCCGCAGCTTCCGGTGCGCTGGAAGCAGGCCGTCGAGCACACGGAAGACGCCATGGGCTGGGCAATCGGCAAGATCTATGTCGACCGGTATTTTCCGCCGGCTGCCAAGGCACGTATCACCGAACTTACCCATGACGTGAAAGACGCCTTTGCAAACCGTCTGGCCCATAATGCCTGGATGGCCCCCGCGACGCGCGAAGCGGCAGGGCGCAAGCTGCAGAATTTCGAGATCCAGGTCGGCTATCCGAACACGTGGCGCAACTATGACGGTCTGACGGTCAAGCCGGGCGACCTCTATGGCAATGGCGCACGTGCGGTCGCCTTCGAGTGGCAATACAACCTTGGCCATCTCGACAAGAAGGTAGACCGCAACGAGTGGTTCATGACGCCGCAGACGGTGAATGCCTATAACGATCCGAACCAGGTCGAGATCGTCTTTCCGGCAGCCATCCTGCAGCCGCCCTTCTTTGATCCCAAGGGGGATGCCGCGGTCAATTACGGCGCTATCGGCGGGGTAATCGGTCACGAAATGACCCATTCCTTCGACGATGAAGGGCGTCAGTACGACGAGCATGGCCGTTTGCACCAGTGGTGGACCCCTGATGACGTCAAGCGCTTCCAGGCGCTGGCCGATCGTTTTGGCAAGCAGTATGACGCGTTTGAAGTCCTTCCGGGCGTACATCTGAACGGCAAGCTGACGATGGGTGAAAACATTGCCGATCTCGGCGGTCTCACCCTGGCGCTCGACGCCTATCATGCTTCGCTGCATGGCAAGCCCGCACCGGTAGTGCATGGCCTGACCGGTGATCAGCGCGTGTTCCTGGGCTGGGCGCAGGTATGGCGCCAGAAATTGCGCCCCGACTCAATTCGCAACCGCGCCGTGATCGATCCGCATTCGGCTCCGGAGGCACGGGTAAACATACCCATGCACAACATTGATGCCTGGTATGATGCCTTTGGCGTGAAGCAGGGAGATAAGCTCTATCTCGCGCCACAGGATCGCGTTAAAATATGGTGAATTCTATTTGAATGCTCGTGGAGGGGGGTGCTTTACTGCCCCTTCACAGGGCCGAACCATCGGCCTGATCAGACCAGGAAGGTAAAGAAGACCCTATGTGTGTTATGGGAGCGGTGAGGGAACAGTCTCCGATAGAAGAGACGACCAACCCGTTCACAATCAAGAAGTCTGGCGTCTCATGAGGCGCCAGCAGGATCTGCACGATCTGCTTACCGCCGCGGCGGCAATGGTGCGTGCTCCCGCAGCCTATATCGCGCTGCAAGAGAATGGCAGGCATGTTGTTGGTGCGACCTACGGGGCGTTGCCCCTGATGATGGATCCGCCACCGCCACCATCGCCGCCACGGCAAACCTTCATCCAGGAGGTGCTTTCGCCTCTGACGGAACTGGCCCGGGCGCCCTGGAACTACGCCTTCCGGTTTGCCCAGTCCTTTCTGCTGCCGGAAGGGCAGGGTGAGGGTTTCCTGTGTTTCCTGGCCCCTCATCTTCTGGACCTTGATGCAACCTCGTTCCGTGAGGGACAGGAGGCTATAATCCGACAGATCGTAAAGGTCCTTGGCCGGTGCCCGTCTGTAAAGGAGGGGTCTGCAGGTAGTTCTCTCCAGCAAGGCAGTCGCGGTGCTGCGCGAGGGGGCCTGCCTGAGGGGAGGCTACCCTCAATAGAGGACATGCCGGGGCTGGGGACATTCGAGATCCGCTTCGGCAGCAACATCATCACGCTCTCGGCCGAATTGATGCGCCTGACAGGTATCCCATCGGGAGAGAAATGCCTGCTGGAACTCTTCGCCCAGTGCATGCCTGTGCCAGATGCTGATCTCCTGCATTTTGCGGAAGGATCAAGCGACGACATTCTTCTGCCCGAAACGGATTATGCCATCAGAAGTCTGACTGACCACACGCAGAGCTGGGTCAGACGGCGTGCCGAAGTCGAGCTCGATGACCGGGGGAAAGCCTGGCGTCTGATCGGGACGATCGAGGATATCACACGGGACAGGGTTGCAACGAACCGTCTCGCTGCGATGGTGATACTTGGCGACGCCCTGCGCAAGGTCGATACACCCGATGAGGCCTATCTTGCCGCTGCCAGTGCCCTGGGTGAAGCCCTGGGCGCCGATCGTGCCGGATGCGCGCTGGTAGATCCCGGCGAGGAAGGTGTTTTTCACATCCTGCAGGACTGGCATGGTGCTGACATACCCAGTGCGAGCGGTCGGTATCATCGTGATGCCTTTCCCGCTGCGCTTGGTGTGCTCGATCAGGGGCTGCTTCTGGCAGTTCGCGATGCACGCGAGAATGTCTGGATACCCTGTACGATGCCTCATTGTGGTGAGGGGGATGAGGGAGATCAGGTCAGGGCTCAGCTCCTTATGCCCATCATGGCGCAAGGCAGGATGACCCATTGTCTTTTTGTGCAGAGCTGTGCGCCACGTGACTGGTCCGACCAGGAGCTTGCCTTTATGCGGGCCGTATCTGACCGTGCCCAGGCCGCTGCGGCCTCGCTCGATGCCCGCGCTCATCAGCAGACTCTTCATCAGGAGCTTGCCCACCGTCTCAAGAACACTCTTGCCCTCGTTCAGGCCTTGGCCAATCAGAGTCTGCGCGGGGTCGAAAACCGTATTGCCGTCAAGGCTTTTGAGAAGAGACTGGTAGCGCTCGGATCTGCGCATGACCTGCTCATGCGTCAGTCCTGGCAGCGCGGGGATCTGGCAACGCTGGCGCATGATGTGCTTTCGCGCATTGCACCGATCGAGCGTTATGATCTGGTCGGAGAGTCGGTTTCACTCGGGCCCAATACAGCGACGACACTTGGGCTCATGCTGCATGAGCTCGGTACGAATGCTGCCAAATATGGTGCTCTGAGTGTCGAGCAAGGCAAGGTCAGTCTGAGCTGGAGCATAAGCCGCGCAACGGGACGCGAAATGCTGCATCTGCACTGGCGTGAGGAAAATGGTCCTCTCGTGGTGCCGCCTGCGACAAGTGGCTTTGGGTCACGTCTGCTCCAGGCGGGCTTCGGCCATCAGGGTGAGGCAGTGTTGCGTTATCTCCCGACAGGATGCGACGCCCAATTTGCCGTTCCGCTGCGTCAGGCGCAGGAGAACTGAACTGCCGGTCGGTAAATCCCGCTTCCAAGCGGGGTTTACCCGAGGTTGGATGGGCCATACGCATAAAGACCAAACGCTTCGATGCACGCTTGCTGTCGGCAAAGCAATGCTTGCCTCTTGCCATCCGTGGTATGAAGTGATCGAACACCTTCCATCTGCCTCAACCTCTTGTCGGTCGCACGCTGTGGCCAGAAGGATTTGTCATGACCACGATCTCCCTAGGCTACCTGGGCACTGCGCTGCATGCTGGTTGCGCCAGCGCGGTGGCACGTGTGCTCGATGCGCATGAGGTCGAGGTCGATTTTGTCGATGCTGACGCGAGCGAGCTTCCATCCATGCTCGAAGCGGGCGCGATTGATCTTCTTGTCTCGGCATGGCTGCCGCGTGATGCTGCGCTGGTGCAGCATGGTATGCGCGTTCTCGGTACGCTGTATCGTCCTTATTACTGCTGGGCCAGTTTTGATGATCTGCCCGAGGTCGCCAGTCTTGATGCCCGGGATGTCGATCTGGTGATTGCCGCGCGTTCGGATGCGGGGCAGATGAACGCGCTTCTGGCCCAAACCCCGGGTCTTGACGGTGTAGCGACAGAACTCTGTGACGACGAGGAACTGCACGCCGTTGTGTGCGGTCTCCGTGAGGAAGGGCGCAAGGCGCTCGTCTTTCTTGCGCAGCCTCATGCGCTGTTCAATCACGAGGCTTTTGGGCCGGTGCAGGATCCGCGGCTAGGTGTTGAAATGGAAGCGTGCATGCTGGTGCGCGAAGCCGTGGCAGCCTGCGCGGATCAGGATATGCTTGATGAATTGTCAGAGATGACGCTGGGTAACAAGGTCATGAGCGCGCTCGACCATGCGATCCAGATTGACGGTATGGATCCGGAGGAGGCAGCTGAAGCCTGGCAGCGCGGGCGTCTTGTGTCGCGCTGAAGTCCTGCCGCAAGGGGGACTTATAAACTGACCGGTGTTACGGAGTGAAAATGACTCCGCAGACATCTCTCTGCCTGTCACTATCGGATAAGATAAGGTAATTTCGTTTGTTATTTGGAAATCAGCAGTAAACTTTTACATATTACTCATCTATATTATAGGGTCTTTCCTGATTTAACAGGTAAGGCAACACATGTCTTCTTATCCGGATACCTCTGATCTGCATGAGCGTTTCAGGTCATGCAGTGATGAGGACTGGCTCAGGATACTGGTCGCGTCACTTCATATGCCGGAAATAGACCATGTGCGCATGCCCATATTTCCGGCTGAGGAGATGCAGCGCGAGATACATGGTCATTCGGGCGAAGTTTCCCTGCATGAAGCCTACATGTTCTTCCGCGAAACCAAGGCATTTGGTCATTTCACGGATCGTCCGGTCTCGGCTGCGACAAAAGTGCTGGATTTCGGATGTGGATGGGGTCGTATCCTGCGTCTGTTCATGAAGGACGTACGCCCTGAAAACCTTTATGGCATTGACTCAACAACACGATTTCTCATGGAAGCGCGGCGCTGTAATCCGGCGCTCAGCTTCCTGAGCTGCGGTATGGCGCCGCCAATACCCGTCAGGGATGGGTATTTCGATCTGATCGTCTCGTTCTCTGTTTTCTCGCATCTGGACGAGTATCTGGCAGGGCAGTGGATGGCAGAGTTTCACCGCCTCCTTGCGCCGGGTGGGCTCGCGGTCATCACTACGCAGAGCCGTCGGTTTATCGACTTCTGCGCGGAACAGCGTCTCAAGCGAGCCTCTGGCATCAGGTTGGAGCATGGCTGGCACGAGGCTTGCGCCGACAGCTTCACGGATGAGGCACGGGCTCATGCGCGTTACGACGCTGGCCGGTTTCTTCATGCATCGCCAGTCAGGCGTCCTCATCCGGCCGCCCATTATGGTGAGGCGATCATCCCGCGCGCCTACATCATCCAGAAATGGGGGCATCTGTTCCGTATCATCGAGTTCCTTGACGATCCGGCGCGGGTACCGCAGGTGTTCATCGTCCTGCAAAAGAACAGAGCGCCATGAACGTCAAATCCCTGTCGTCTGTGCCACACGTCATTCTGTGTCGCGCCATTGCCAGCAGTTCGGGTCGGGTGGCTTTTTGGCCCGTCATCGCAGCGGCCTTGTATCTCCTGACGCCAAATGCCTGTCTCGGGCAGGGGGCTACTGATGGTGGCGCTCTGCCAGCATCGGACATGACATCCTTGACGCCGGGAACAGGCTCTCCTGCAGCCATGAACCGACCGCCGGGCCAAGGGCGTGAGGCGACTGGGCAGTCTGTCGAGACGATCAGGGTCACGGCGCAAGGCATGGTGCCCCTGTCAAAACGATACCGGCGACTGGAGCGCATTTTTCGTCGGTTCAACTCCTTCCCTGAGGCGGATCGTGCAGGGTTGACGCTGCATCTGCAGGCTGTGCTCCAGCCCGGAGACCGAGCCGCACGGACAACGGGTATGATGATGAAGCTGGGAGAGCGGGTCATTCACCTGTTCCCCGGTCCGCCGCTTGGCACGGATGACGAAATCGTCGTGCCTCATGAGGCAGCACTCTGGGAGGCCGATCCAGCAATCTACGCACGGCTCAAGCCCGGTGAGCGTCTGAATGTCGGCTTCTTCTTCACGGTGGCGCCTGCGGACAGGCAGCATTTTACCCGGCAGCAGGCGTTGAAATGGCTGGCGCAGCTTGATGGCTGTGTTGAGGATGAAGGGGGATTTCTCATGGCCTTGTTGCTGCCCGATACGCACAGGCTGGGTGTCGATGTCGCGCCCGGTAGCCGTTTCATCGTGCGGGAGGGCGGTGTGGAGCGGCTGCTGGTCGATAATCAGGGCAGTACGCCCTATCCCTATATCTTTCGCCCTCAGGACTTCAGGAAGGATGCCGCGTTCAGCGCAACCAGACCGCTCAGTCGGGTCGTGATGACCCTTCCTTTCGCCCTGCGTGGCGACCTCACAGCAAAGTAACGATTTGACAGGAAGCCGTTGCCTCCGCCATCACGCGGGTCAGAATAGTCCCTGGTCCTTGTGCCGGGGCAGGAGGGCCGCGGCACAGGTGCCAAGGCGTGAATGAAGGTACGGTCATGTCAGTTCATGCGTTCGTGTTTCCCGGTCAGGGCAGCCAGTCCATCGGGATGGGACAGGGCCTCTACGAGGCTTTTCCGGCGGCGAGAGAGGTTTTTCAGGAGGTTGACGATGCGCTTGGTGAGCATCTGTCCAAACTGATCTTTACCGGCGAAGCTGCCGACCTGACCCGCACCGAGAATACGCAGCCGGCATTGATGGCCGTCTCCATGGCTACGGTGCGTGTGCTCGAAAGCGAGGGCGGCTTCAGGCTCGCAGACAAGGCGACCGTCGTGGCCGGTCATTCGCTGGGTGAGTATTCCGCCCTTGCCGCCGCAGGTGCGCTGGGTATTGCCCAGACTGCAAAACTGTTGCGCCTGCGTGGACTGGCTATGCAGGAAGCCGTGCCAGCAGGCGAGGGTGGCATGGCTGCCTTGCTCGGTGTCGAGGCTGAACTGGCGCAGGAAATTTGCGCCGAGGCTGCCCGTCTGATGGTCGAGGGTGAGGCCGATCGCCATGAGACAATCGAACTGGCCAATGACAATGGCGGTGGCCAGATTGTCGTGTCTGGCCGGCTGTCGGCGGTCGAGCGCGCCATTACGGTGGCCAAGGCCAAGGGGGTGAAGCGCGCCGTGATGCTGCCCGTTTCCGCGCCGTTCCATTCATCCCTCATGGGGCCGGCGGCCGAACGTATGGCCGAGGCTCTGGAACGTGCCGAGATTGCGATCCCGGCCATTCCCGTCATCACCAACGTTACGGCGGCAAAGAATACCGATGCGTCGCGCGTTGCTTCCCTGCTGGTGCAGCAGGTGACGGGCTCTGTGCGGTGGCGTGAAAGCGTGCTGGCCATGGCGGCTATGGGCGTCACTTCGCAGGTCGAGTTGGGCGCGGGCAAGGTGCTGACCGGTCTGGTGCGGCGCATTGCGCCTGACATGACGGCCCGTAATGCCGGAACCCCTGAAGAAATCGAGGCGCTGCTGCGTGACCTCTGAAAGCGTGGAGAAGAAAACGATGTTCAGTCTTGAAGGCAAAACGGCCCTCATTACCGGTGCTTCTGGCGGCCTTGGCGCGGCCATCGCCCGCGCGCTTCACGCGCAGGGTGCCGAAGTCGTGCTGTCCGGCACGCGTGAGGCGGCACTGGCCGAGGTCGCAGCCAGCCTCGGGGAGCGGGTGCATGTCTGTGCGGCCAATCTCTCCATCGGTGCCGAGGCCGATGCCCTGGTGGGCAAGGCGGAAGAGCTGCTCGGCAAGCCGCTCGATATTCTGGTGAACAATGCCGGTCTGACGCGCGATGGCCTGATCATCCGCATGAAGGACGAGGACTGGTCTCAGGTGCTGACGGTCGATCTCGAATCTCCGTTCCGTCTGTGTCGTGCTGCGCTGAAGGGGATGCTCCGCCGGCGCGCAGGTCGCATCATCAACATCGCCTCCATCGTCGGTGTGACCGGTAATGGCGGTCAGGCCAATTACTCGGCTGCCAAGGCAGGCATGATCGGCATGACCAAGTCCCTCGCGCAGGAGGCCGGCTCACGCGGGGTCACGGTCAATGTCATCGCACCGGGCTTTGTCGAGACGGCCATGACGGCGGTTCTGCCTGAAGCACAGCGCGACAAGCTGCTCGGCTCCATTCCGCTCGGTCGTATGGGCAAGCCGGAAGACATTGCGGCTGCTGTCGTGTATCTGGCTTCGGAAGAGGCCGGCTGGGTGACCGGCATGACCATGAATGTTAACGGTGGCATGGCGATGCCATAAGGGCATCGGCCCTGCTCGCACGCAAAGCTTGGCGTGCGAGGGTAAACCATGCTAAGCGCCCGCTGCTTCGTCCGAAGCGTGGGCGTCTCGGCCCGCCGGGGCCCGATCTTCGGTCCGCGATCCGGAGTACTGGCAGATTATGCCGTCTCTGGAGTAAAGACGGGGACCGACTGGGCAACCAGACGGATGGTAAACAGTTTCGAACCGCCCGAATTGCCGGGCACACAGGAAGCCAGAACAGATGAGCGAAATCGCCGATAAGGTTAAGAAAATCGTTGTTGAGCATCTCGGCGTTGAAGAGAGCAAGGTAACCCCTGACGCTTCCTTCATCGACGACCTCGGCGCTGACAGCCTCGACACGGTTGAGCTGGTCATGGCGTTTGAAGAAGCCTTCAGCGTTGAGATTCCGGAAGATGCAGCCGAGAAGATTGCGACCGTCAAGGACGCCATCGACTACATCGAAAAGCAGAAGGCCGCCTGATCTGGCTGCATCGGGCTGCAATGCCCGATGCAATGATCTTCTCCGGCTCCCGATCTGTGCGGAGCCGGGACATACGACGAGATTGACAGCCGCTCCCCCTTGGCAGCCGCCGGGAGCTGGCGTTTATGACTGGAGCTTCGTCCGCCCATGATGGCAAACCTGTCGGCAATGAAAGAAAGACGCGTTGTCGTCACCGGTATGGGGCTCGTTACGCCCCTGGCAGTGGGCGTGGAACAGACCTGGCAGCGTCTTATCGCCGGACAGACCGGTATTGGCCGTATCACCTGCTTCGACCCGAGCGATCTTCCTGCCCATGTGGCTGGCGAAGTGCCCGAGGGCCCGACGGCAGAAGGCGGTCTGACGCTCTCGGACTGGGTCCCGACGAAGGACCAGAAAAAGATGGATCGCTTCATCCATCTTGGTATGGCGGCTGCCATTCAGGCCGTTGAGGACTCAGGCTGGAAGCCGGAAACCGAGGAAGATCGCTGCGCCACGGGCGTGATGATCGGCTCGGGTATCGGTGGTCTGCAGACCATCTATGACGCCTCCCTGACCGTTGCGAGCGGCAAGGCCCGTCGCCTGTCGCCGTTCTTCATCCCTTCGGCGCTGATCAATCTGATTTCGGGCCATGTCTCGATTCGTTATGGCTTCAAGGGCCCGAACCATTCGGCCGTCACCGCCTGTGCGACCGGTGTGCATGCAATTGGCGATGCCACGCGCCTCATCATGCTGGGTGATGCCGATGTGATGATTGCCGGTGGTGCCGAGGCCGCTGTCTGCCCGCTCGGTATTGCCGGGTTCTCCTCTGCCCGCGCGCTGTCCACCGGGTTCAACGATACGCCCGAAAAGGCATCGCGCCCCTGGGATCGTGACCGCGACGGTTTTGTCATGGGCGAGGGCTCGGGCATTGTCGTGCTTGAGGAATACGAGCACGCCAAGGCACGCGGCGCGAAGATCTATGGTGAGATCATCGGCTACGGCCTGTCCGGCGATGCCCATCACATCACGGCACCAGCGGAAGGGCATGAAGGCGCATTCCGTGCCATGAAGGCTGCGCTGCGTTCCGCGGGGATCACCCCGGCTGATATCGACTACGTCAACGCCCACGGAACATCGACCATGGCCGATGACCTTGAGCTTGATGCGGTTGAGCGCATGTTCGGCGATGATGCAAAGCGTGTTGCGATGTCCTCCACCAAATCCGCCACCGGGCATCTGCTCGGCGCAGCCGGCTCGGTAGAGGCCATGTTCTCCATGCTGGCCATACGTGACAACGTGGCCCCCCCGACACTGAACCTCGACAATCCTGCGCGTGAGAGCGTTATCGACCGCGTGGCGCACGAGGCCCAGCAGCGCAAGATCAACATCGCCCTGTCCAACAGCTTCGGCTTCGGTGGGACCAATGCCAGCCTGATCGTCAAGGGCGTCTGACTTCGTCGTTCTAACCCTTTGAGTGGTGTCCGACCCGTTCCATTGCTCCTTGTTGGTGCAATCTGACGGGAACCGGCATCGGGCTCTGGCTTGGAACGGTTCCACGCCAAGACTATCCAATACCGGATGCCGGTTAACCGGCATCTGTTTTCACGGGAGTGAACATGAAGCGTGTCATTCTCGCTCTCGTCCTGCTTCTTGTCCTTTCCGGGGCAGGGGGTGCGGCGCTGATCTGGCATCAGGTCACGCAGCCCGGCCCCTTGCAGGCCGCTACGGATCATGTCGTGCCGCATGGCGCAACCGAGCATATCACCCACGATCTGGCGCAGGCCGGGATTATCTCGCCCGGAACACTGTCCGAACTGAGTTTCCGTCTTGCCGCCCGGGCAACGGCCTCTCACGGGGCGTTGCATGCCGCTGAACTGCATTTCCCGGCGCAGGCCTCAATGCTTGACGTGCTCTATGTGTTACGTCATGGGCAGCCAGTCCGGCATTTTCTGACTATCCCGGAGGGGCGGACAGCGCGGCAGATAGCGACAATCCTTCACCAGGCCCCGTTCCTGACGGGAGAGGTGCCGCCGCTGCGTGAAGGGGCAATCCTGCCTCAGACGGTCGCCTATGAACGCGATACATCACGCGCCCGTCTTGTCAGCCGTCTAGAAACGCTCATGAGTGAGACGCTTGCCCGTGTATGGGCAGGGCGTGATCCATCTATTGGTCTGTCATCCCCAGAGCAGCTTCTCATTCTGGCCTCGATTGTCGAGCGCGAGACGGGCATTGCGGCTGAGCGACCCAAAGTGGCTCGCGTGTTTCTCAACCGCCTGGCGCAGGGGATGAAACTGCAATCCGACCCTACAGCCATTTACGATCTGAGCGATGGGCTGGGTACGCTCGATCACGCCCTCACGCATGATGAGCTTCATCAAGCGAGGCCGCATAATACCTACGTCATTGATGGTCTGCCGCCTGGTCCAATCTGTTCACCGGGGCTTGCTGCGCTTGATGCGGTCGCTCATCCTGCGAGCGGGGATATGTTGTACTTCGTCGCAGACGGGACAGGCGGCCACGGCTTTTCTCATGACCTGTACGAGCATAACCAGCGTGTTGAAACGCTCAAAACCCTGCGCGGAACCGTCAAAGGCGCGTCACCCAAGGCTGCGTCGGCGCGGCACGATGGTCGTGGTGCCGGAGAGCCGTCTCAACATCGGCATTGAGGTGAGGGGCAGGTGCAGGAAGGCACTGCCCGCAACACCCTCTCTTGCAGGGTGTCGGGTTTCCGTTAAGGGGTCAGCCCAGCAGTGGAAACCCTGGCAACCGAAATGCAGTGCTTATTTGGGTGCAGCGAGAGACTCGCTCTTGATCGCGCCATGTGACTGGCTGGCATAGGATTTGCGGCTGTCATAGTTCGCCGGGTAGGGGCTGCTGCCAGCGCTGCTGGCGGCAGCCGAGCCCGTTGCCGGGGCGCTCCCGGTGGCGGGCGTGCTGCCCTGCTGCTGTACCACCTGCATCAGAACGCGGCGCAAGGGATCGGCCCCCGTATTGTTCACCCGCATCGAGATGACGATGTCTTCAGGGCCGACCGGCTGGTTATAGAAGGCGCGGTTCGAACTGCTGTCTACGGTCAGCTTCGATCCACCCAGAGAGGCACCGGCAAACAGACCGGATGATTTCTGCAAGGCGAGGATATCGGTGTTCGAAGCGCCTGCCGAGCCACTCTCGATGCCGCTGCCCATATTGGCAAATGAGGCCGAGGCCCCTGCGGCGAACTTGAACTGGCTGTCGAGCAGGGCCTGCAAGCCGCGATCGGACATGACGAAAAACATTAACTCAGAGCTTTCCACCCCGAGTTGGATACCCATCGAGGCCGAACTCAGGGTGTAGAAAGCCGGATCGGACCACGAGCCGCGTGCATCGCGTGAGAGCAGAAGGCAGCCGCCACCTGCGCCGCCAAACACGATAGACATGCGAAAGACCGATGGGCAGACCATTACGGCGCGGGCCTTGGCCAGATAACGTTGCGCCCGCGAATTGGGGTTGGTGCCCTGAAAGATGTCCTGAACAGCCAGCGTTGCCCGATCGACCAGCGCCTGCTGCTTCGATGCGGCCATGGCAGGCAGGGCGCTCAGGCCTGATGCCAGAAGTACCGTCGAGGCGACGAGTCGGCAGGGAAAAGAAACCATGGGGTAGGGGCCTCATATCTGGAGCCGGCAGGGCGAGCCCGGGCCGGGAACACCCGAACAGGAAAACAGGTTTTGCGTATCCGAAGACGGGTACGACAAGCCTTGTTTCCTGAGCGGCAATTATGGCGTGAGAATGGTTCAGATCATGCGATGACGGCAAGAGACGATCAGAGCAGTTCCATCCCGGCTGCTTGTGCAACGGCGTCAGCCACGCCCGGAGCCGTGGCCAGAATGGGTCTCGCCCCGGTCAGGCCGCCATCGCGCAGGAAGGGTGAGACGCGCGCGCCACTCTCCTCAAGCAGGACCAGCGCTGCCGCGACGTCCCACAGATTGATGGCGATTTCCAGATAGCCATCGCAGCGGCCCGAGGCGACATCGGCGAGGGCGAGAGCGCCGCAGGCACCAGTGCGTGGCGCAATGCCCAGCTCAAGAAATGCCTGTGCATGACGGGCATAGGTTTCCGGCGAGACCTTGGCGCTCCAGCCCATTTCGACCATGGCGCTTTTCGGGTCTGTCACAGGTGAGGCGACAAGTTTGCGACCGTTCATCCAGGCGCCCACGCCGCGTTGGGCTGTGTAGATTTCGCCCAGAGCCGGAGCGTTGATTACCCCGGCTACGGGCACATCGCCGTGCATCAGGCCGAGAGAAACGCACCAGCGCTCACGGCCACGCGCATAGTTCGAGGTGCCGTCAATCGGGTCGATCACCCAGGTCAGGCCGCCCTGTCTGTGTCGACCGCCTTCCTCTCCCATGAAGCCGTCTTCGGGGAAGAGCGTTTCCAGGCGACGGGAGACGAGTGCCTCTACCGCCATATCGGCTTCGGTTACGTAATCCTGCATACCCTTGGTGGTGCCAGTCGGGCCGCCTGGTGGCGGGCGCATGGCCATGGCGAGGGCAGCGGCATCTGCAACAACCGCACGGGCGACTTCCAGACGCTGCGCAATCATGCGCTTGAGATTCGTATCGGAATCATTCGACTGGGTAACGCTCATCGCGGGGGTGGTCATGCAGATACTCCTTATTGGACACGTCGGGCCGCACGAAGGGATGCCGTCATGGCAGGGTCTTCAAGTGCCATGAGGCGCAGCGCGGCACCATGGCCGAAAAGCTGCATCAGGGTCTTCCTGCGGGCGGTCGCCAGCTTCGAGAGCGGGCTTTCGCGGATCATGGCACATTCCGGCAGGATGGTTGAGGGGCTTTCGGGCAGATGGGCTACGAACAGCCCGACATCCTGCGGGATCAGATCACGCGGAAAGGCCTGATCCACCGCGAAATAGAGCCGGTCGCACCAGTCACGATACTCAGGCCATTTACGATCGGTCAGAAAATCGCGAGGACCGGACTTGATCTCGATGCAATGCAGCATCCCGTCCTGCGTCAGCGCCATGATGTCGGCCCGCCGACCTGCCGCCGGCAACGAGAACTCGTTGATGCAGGCCCAGCGCATGGTGCGGCATAGCCCGAGCATGGCGCGCCGTATGGCAAATTGCGTTTCAGGCAGGGTGAGGGATGAAGGGGTATCGAGCGGGGGCGCCGTATCATCGGGCGCAGGACTTTGCGTATCGCTCACTTGCCGTTACTCATCATCAGCTACGCATTCACGTCCTTCTGGAGAAAGATTTGTCTGATAAACGCGAGATGCCGGACGGGGTTATGCCGCTTGTTGCCTTTATGCGCCGGGAGAAGGCGCTGAGTGCAGCAGGTCTTGGCGTTTTCCTGTTCCTGCTGGGGTATTTCTGCGGCCATCTTGATGAGCGGATGCATTTTGCGCTCGATCTGCTAGCGCTCATTGCCTTTGGGGCAGCGACATTTTTCGAGCGTCAGGCTGCGCCGCGCATGGTGTGGATCCTGCTGCTGGTTGCTTCTGTGGTCTTTGCCCAGATGGATTTCCGCCTCTCCGGGCATCTGACCCAGACGCGGTCACAGAGTGCTTTCGAGTCGCGCTAGAATTTCTGCACCCCGTCGATCGAACGAGGCCGCGTCGAAACGCGAGAGAACACGGGCCCGACCGATTTCGCCCATCGCGGCCAGCCTGCCGGGTTCACGCAGCAACCCGGCCAGCGCCAGCGCCAGCGCCTCCGGGTCGTTCGGGGGAACGATCCGCCCGCAGGATTGCGTGATGGTATGCGGCAATTCACCGGCCTCGGAGGCGATAACTGGCACGCCGCAAAGCAGCGCCTCATGCGCGGCAAGGCACAACCCCTCCCATTGTGAGGGCTGCACATAAAGGTGCAGGGTTGCCAGAAACTGCCTTGGGTCTGCGTTATAGCCATCCAGGACGATCGGAAGCCTGTCACGGGCGATAAGGGCCGCCAGGCGATCACGCTCTTCGCCCTCGCCCGCGATATGAACTTCGTATTCCGGCAGACCCTCGATTTTGCCGAGCAGATTCACGGCCGCACAGAGCACGTCATAGCCCTTGACCGGGTGGAGGCGCCCCAGCGAGCCGATACGTATGGGGCCGACTTCCGACCATGGTACGGCGCGTGGGAAGTCGCTGCTTGCCCGGAAGATGGGCCAGCAGGTGAGTTTGTCTGCGCTCAGTCCCAGTTTCTTCTCGGTTTCGAGTTCGACGCAGGTGGAATCGGCAATCCACAGACGGGACAGCCCACGCATGAGCCGCAAAAGCCGCGCATTGGCAGGTTTGAGCCGCGCGGAGTGCTGCCAGCTGGCCACCCGGATACGACGTCGCAACCCTACGAGCTGCCCGAGGAGGGTTGCGCGTGTGAGGGATGTCCAGATGAGGTCGGGTCGCTGCTCGCCAATCTCACGATCAAGCCAGGCAAGGGCGGCCAGATGGTCCTTCCTGCCGCCTTCACGGACATGCACGGTCAGTCCAGCCTGAATCATGGGCCTGATGGCGCGGCCATCGCGGCGGGTGAGGGCAAGCACGATTACCTCGTGGCCCTTATCGCGCATGACCTGCGTGATGGCCGGAACCGGCAGGGCGGCGCCGCCCCCCTCGACCGAATTGATGACATAGGCAATTTTCATGGGGCCATGCTCAAGCGGATCGGGCCAGCAGCATTTCGACCAGTTCGAGATCTTGCGGCTTGTCCACATCGACCGCGGCACGACCGTCATCAATTGGGATCAGCGCGACCTTCGCACCGGTCAGTTGGCCAATGCGGGTCACGAGGGCCGCGCTGGAGAGGCGGCCCAATAATGCCCGCAGGAGGATGCCGTAGCCCAATGTGCGCGCCATTCTGAGCGGGAGTTTGCGGTCACGCTCCAGGCTTTGCCATAATGTGACGACGGCACACGCCTTTGGCGTGCGCATCAGGAACAGATTGCAGCCTGAGAACGTCATGTCACGCAAACGTATGTAGGTGCGTCTGGTATGGGGGACATCGCGCTCGATCGTCGCCTTCAGGGCGACACCGACAGCCAGATCACAATCGCTTTGATTGGCCTCCTGCACAAAGGCGGTGATCCAGGCGGGGCGAAGCAGCGGATGATCTGCCGTCGTGATCAGGAGCGGTGTGCCGAGCGCCTCGAGCGCCAGCGCGACACTGCCGCTTGGGCCGCGTGCAGTGGGCAGGCAGGTAAAGGGCCGTTCAAGCGTCTGTAGGGCTGCATGATCCTCGATGCTGACGGAAACAGGGCCGATCCCGTCTGTCTGTTCGAGCGTGCCCAGAACGCGGTCGATCATGGGGCGACCACCGACCGATAGCAGAGCCTTGTGCCCGACCTTTCCAAGCCGGGCGAGCGGGTCCTGTGCCCCGTCGCGTGAGCCAGCAAGAACCAGCGCGGGCAGTGTCACGAGGCGGCGCTTCCACGTCGGGCGCCGTCAGGGCGCTGCTTGGGCGGGGCGCCTGTGCGCTTCATCACCCACGGATAGCGCTGTGCCTCCTCAAGGTCATAGCCGAGGTCAAACACATGAGCACTGCGGGGACGGGCGCGGGCATCCTTGTAGAAGCTTCCGAACAGGCGATCGGCAGCATAGTTCGTGATACCGTAATTGCCGTCCTCGTCATGGAAGTGATGCAGGACATGCAGTTGCTTGATTTTCGCAACCCAGTTCCAGCGCGGCTTGTAGGCCAGATGCTGGATGCAGTGGAAGAATTCATAGATGCAGGTCATGACCAAGCCAGTGGAGAGCGCGGCAAAGGCCGTGCTGATACCGCCGATGGCCCAGCCGATGGGCATGACGATGATGGCGATGGTCGGGATCGTGTTGAGCGGTGATCCAAACAGCACATCAAGGAGATGGGGGTCCTGATGATGGTCGAAATGGACACGTTTCCACAGCGAGGCCGTCAGCGGATTACGATAGAGCCAGCGTCCGTGAAGGATGAAGCGATGGATGGCGTACCAGGCAAACGGGTAGATGCCCACCACCAGAACGATCGTAACCACAGTCGGTGTGGCCTGCGGACCAAACCAGATTGCTGCGGCAGCTGAAGCCGGGATGAGCGCGAAATAGAGCAGAATGGTGGGGTAGGTGAGATAGGCCATCCAGAGATGGGGCAGACTCATCTTTCCCAGATCGAAGCTTCTTCCCGTACGGAGTGAGCCCTGGTTTTTCCGGGCGTTCCAGAAGGCGCGCCAGAAGCCTTCCGAGTGTTCAGAATTGAACGTACTCATTTCTCTTCCATTTTCACTATCCATGCCCCTCCAAGGAGGAATGCCAGGGCGGGAGGCGCCGTGACGGCAATTAACGCGGGCAAGGTTCCCGCATTGCCAAGAGCCTGTATCAGGCCTTGCAACACGATGAAACCAAAACCCGCAGCCAGCGCCGCAATAGGCAGGAGGCTACGGGTGCCCGTGCGGGGGGGAATATAGATGACGGGCAGTGCCAGGAACAGCATGGCGCAAAGCGAAACCGGCAGGGTGAAAGGCGCGAAAAGCGCCATGCGGTAGGTGGCCTTGGGCAAGCTGGAAGCACCGCCACGATGCAATATGGTCCATAGCGACCAGCAGGAAAGAACCGGATAGGACTGCGAGAGCTGGATCAGCGTATCCGGTGTCACGCGGGCTGGCAGCAGCGACACGTCCTGCCGCAAGGTGGTCTCAACGCGGTTGCTTTTCAGGACGAGGCTGCGCACCGAGGCAGCGCGCCAGCCAGTGACGGCGTCATAAACCATCTCCGGTGCGGTATCCGTAGCGGTCAGATCACCCCCATTGGCGCGGTGGTAGACCGCGATTTTCTGGATACGGCGACCGCCTTCTGTGAAGCTGTCGATGTGAATGACATTGCCCGAGGCGTGAAACCAGAAGCCATGACCGCTTCCGGCAGCTTTCGGATCGGTCTGATTCCACCATTTCGCGAGAGAAAGCTCGGTGCGTGGCGCGATGATTTCCTGTGTGAGAATGCCCGCGACACTGATGATGCCTATGGAGGGCAGCAGGAGTGTCAGCAGCTTGGTGGTCGACAGACCGGCGGCGCGCAGGCTGGCCATCTCGCTTGCAAGCGTCATCTGCATAAGCATGAACAACGCGCCGATGAGGGTGCTGAGTGGCAGGGTCTGTACGGTCAGGGCCGGTAATTTCAGCAGGGCATAACGGACCAGCCCAAGGGCACCAAGATGGCGCTCCAGTATGGGCGTCGTCATCTCAAGCAGTCCGAGGATCTCCATCATCGAGACGAGTATGGCCCCGCAGATCAGTGTGCGCCCTATGAAGCTTCTGGTCAGATGCATCAGAAGCACGGAGCGCGATGGATTGAGCGGGATCATGATGTGGCCTTTGCCGGGCCGAGCGGAATGGCCTTGCGGCGTCGCCACGATCCACGCGAGCGTCTGAAAATTGAGGCGAGGCAGATCGTACAGAAGGCGATCTCGGGCAGCCATATGGCGTAGAAGCCGCGCACGCTGCCCGTTGCCACCATACCGTGACCAAATTGCAGCGTATGGTCGAACCCGACCAGTACGAGGGCAAGGGCGATCAGCCCGATGATCGGGCGCCGCCTCTTGGCTCCAATCGCCAGCGCTACAGCGAGCGGCGGGATGAACGGTATGGCAAGCGCACGCGCAAGACGGAAATCGAGCTCCGCACGCAGGCTCGAGCGGGTGATGCCACCATTTCCGTTCTGGTTGTCGGATTGATGGGACGCCTCGAGCCGGGTTGCCAGCTCCACGAGGGTCAGTTCACGCTCATCAATGCCGCGCGAGCGGAAGACCGCCGTATCGTGACTCTGGTCGAACACCTTCATGCTGTGGTCGAAGCGAGTCTGTGTGGCCTTGTTGCTGCCATCACGCGGGTCGTAGACAATCAGCCCATCCCACAGGTCAAGGCGTGTCTGTTTGAGGGAAGGCACAGCGGTGATCAGTCCGCGATGGGCGGTAATGATCCTGACGGCGCCATCAGGCTCTCTCTGGCGAATGAAGACCTCATGCAGGACGGTACCGTTACGGGTCACGCGATCGGCGGTGAGCATGGAATCATCCGCTGTTGTAGCGAACATGCCGGCCTGCAGATGGGGGGCCCAGCCCGAATGGGCCGCATAATAGAAGCCGGAGCGGAAATCGTAGCGGGCGACCGGTTGAATATACCCGTAAAGCAGGATGCTGCCACATCCTACGACAACGCCGGTCCACATATAGGGGCGGGCAATACGCAAAAGAGAGACTCCACTCGCCATCAGCGCGTCGATCTCATTGTTGTCACTCATGCGCCGTATGATCAGGAACACGCTTACGCAAAGGGCTGCGGGCAGAGCGAGGCCGAGATAATGTGGGAGCAGGTCGGTTAGGAGGGCTACGAAGGTGGCCAGTGAGCTACCTTCGGCCGCAAGGTCGTCAAACAGGACAAGGAGACGCTCAAGCAGCAGTGCTGCCAGCACGGCCGCCAGAGAGACCACGAAGGGGGGTACAAGCTGCGCCAGAAGATAACGGTCGAGCGTCGGAAAATGGGGGAGGCGCATTATCGAGGCTCATTCACCTGCATGGCGGGGTCGTAGGGTAAGGCGCGCTGGAGCCAGCGTCGATGGCGGCTGCAACGCCACCCGGTATCACGGGTGAACTGTCTGGTCTGAAGGTCGATGTCCCATCCTTCCTGCGTTCGGGCAATGGCAAGCCTGTTCCAGCCACTCTGTCGCCAGGGGCGTGAGGAGAGCAGCGAGGCGGAAGGGACACCAATCAATGGAATGTCGCTGCCGGGCACTGTTGCGAGAGTGGCGTCATGCGAATGCCCATGCAGGACAATAGACGCTCCGTGCCGGGCGATGATGGATGAGACCTCTCTATGGTCAAGCAGGGATTTGCGCCAGGGCACGAGACCCGCGCGTGGCGGATGGTGGATCATGATGACGCGACACAGATTTCGGGTTTCATCCAGAAGCCGCGCCAGCTTTTCGCGCTGGACCTTGCCAACATACCCGCACGCCATGAAGGGTGGAGTAGGGATTGCGGAGTTGAGCCCGATCACCACGATATCACCCTGTCTGTGACAATAGGGGAAGGGGTTTTCATCGGCATCGGCCATCCACCTTGCCCATAGCCCGATATGATCGGGCCAGGTTGAGCCGACCATGGCATCATGATTGCCGGGTACGACCAGGGTGGGGGCAGGCATGGTCCTGAGCCAGCGGGTCGCTGCTGCACATTCCTCCGATAGCCCGAAATTGGTCAGATCACCTGTATTGAGCACGAGATCGGGCACGGCAGCGCTGATATCCCCACGAACAATCTCAGCAAGCTCAGGCAAATGACGATGAACCCTGTGGCGTTTCCAGGATGCAACGCTCAGGGCACGTTTGTTGGTGAAGCTGCGCCATGATGGCAGGGGAGAGGGCGGAGGGAGATGGACATCGGATAGATGGGCCAGAACCACAGTTGATGCATTGTCTTCGCCGGTCATCTGCCTCTCTCCTCGTCACCACAGGTCAAAGGCCGATACCGGCAAAATCCAAAAATGACCAATCGGTTTCTGGTCCCGCTGCGTAAGTCATGCTATGGCGCCGCGCAAGGTGGACGCCCGGAGTTGCGTCGGGCCAGAGGATTGACCGTAACACAAATGATACTGCCGTGCGTCTAGCCCTGATTCATAATCCACGCAGTCGCAAGAACAGGCGCGATGGCAGCAGATTTGCCAGGCAGGCGCAAAAGCTCCTGGGTGACGGATTTCTCGTCCCGGCCTCGCATGACGAGATGACCGGGATGGTTGAGGATCTTGCGCGACGCAATGTCAGGCTGATCGCAATCAATGGGGGTGATGGGACGGTGAGCGATGTCATGACGGCTGTCATGCGCGCTTATCCGGAGGGATCACTGCCCGATCTTGCTATTTTCCCATCCGGTAATACCAATCTGATCGCACGCGATATTGGCTTTTCCCGTCGCGGTATCGCCGCCCTGTTGCAGCTCTGGACCCATGGTGCCACGCTGCCTCGTATCTATCGAAAGCCTCTGCGGGTTTCGTGGCCTGAAAATGAACATGAGCCCCGACTGGGCATGTTCCAGGGCAGTTCGGGCTATGCACGTGCGATTGCCATTGCCCATTCTCCCCATGTGTTGCGCTATGCGCCGCATAATCTGGCCGTGGCTGTCACGTTGGTGGGAGCATTTGGCAGTCTGCTCTGGCGTCGGCAGCGCGAGACCTGGCTGACAGGGGATCGCTTCATACTGGAGGGCGATGGCAAAACACTCGCTGATGGCCAGAGCTTCCTGTTTCTCTCGACGGCCTTGCAAAAGCTGAATCTGGGCATCTGGCCTTTCTGGGATCAGGCGCAAGCGAAATCGGGGGGACTGCATTACCTGCACGTCGCAGACCATCCTCGTCGGCTCCTCCAGGCGACCTGGTCGCTGCTGCGTGGACATGCGCCCTCGTGGTTGCGTCAGAGCGACGATTACCAGAGTGGACGCGCCTCACAGATGGTGCTCACCTGTGCGGGAGATTTCGTGCTGGACGGCGAACATTTTGCACCCGGCGCCGGGCGTCAGATTCACCTTTCGGAAGGGCCCCGGTTCGGCTTCGTTCATGACTGAAGCGAGAGCAGGAATGGCCGAGATTGAGACCGTTCTTGACCGAACGCTGATTGGTGAACTGACGACGCCGGTGGACCCTCGTCTTCATCAGCTTGTGTCCCATATTCTCGGCCAGATGCGTCCGCTCGGGGTCTTGTTCTATGGCTCGGGCCTGCGTCAGTTCGATCCTGATGGGCTCTTTGACTTCTACATCGTGCTGGAGCGCCTGACAGACTGGCCAGCTTCCGCATTGGCCCAGCTGGGTAATGCTTTGCTTCCCCCGAATGTCTTTTATGCCGAGCATGAGGTCGAAGGTCAGATTTTGCGGGCCAAGGTCGCGTTGATTACCCTGGCGCAATTCCGTTCCCGTGTTTCGCCGCGTTCGCAGGATACGACACTCTGGGCGCGTTTCTGCCAGCCCGTACGGCTTGTCTGGGTGCGTAATGCTGATTGCGCCGAGGCACTTCTCGATGTGTTGCGTCAGGCTGTTGTGACCGCTTCTGGCTGGGCTGCACGTCTTGGCGACGGGACGCATACGCCCGCCGAGTGGTGGCGCATTCTTTTCAGCCGGACCTATCGCGCTGAATTGCGGGTCGAGCATGAAAGCCGCGGCTCGACCATCATGCAGGGGCTCGAAAGCCGGTATGCAGCACTGATACGCGATGCATGGACGCTGGGCCATCTGAAATTCGACGAGCGGAATGGCGAGTTGCGGCCGAGATTGTCACGACTTGCCCGGATCCGTGCAGGCAAACGCTGGGCGCGTATGGCCCGACGCGGACGCTGGCGTAATATTGCCCGTCTGGTGAAGGCGGCCTTCACTTTCCGCGATGGGGCAGCCTATCTTGCATGGAAAATCGAGCGACATAGCGGTTTTCGTCTCGCACTTTCCCCCTTCGAGGCGCGTCACCCGCTCATCTGCCTGCCGCGCCTGTTGTGGCGGGCCAGAGGAATCTTCCTCAAGGGGATGAAGGGCTGAGGCGACGGGCTCGTTGAGATAAAAAAAGGGAGGCCAGTGACAGACTGGCCTCCCTTTTTAACGTCGTGGTGAACGATGTTCAGCCCAGAATCTCTGCCTTGGCCTGGGCGAAGGCCGCAAGCGCCTTATCGATCTCCTGAGCCGTGTGGACAGCCATGACAGAACAACGCAGCAGCGGATGCTCGTCCGGTGTCGCGGGCGGCAGTGAGAGATTCACATAGACACCGAGTTCGAGCAGGCGGTTCCAGAATGCCAGGGCCTGCTCCACTGTCTCCAGTGTTACGGCAACAACCGGGCTGACATGCGGGCTGGTCTTGAGCCCCAGCTTGTGCAGGCCGTGGTTAAGCTGCTCGGCATTGGCGTAGAGTTGCTTGCGCAGTTGGGGGCGGGCCTGCATCTCATCCAGCGCGGCGAGCGTGGAGGCGATAATTTCCGGCGGGAGCGATGCCGTGAACATGTAGGGACGTGAGCAGAGTCGGATAAGCTCCAGCCCGTCAAGATTCGACACACAGTAACCGCCCACGGTACCAAGCGACTTGGAGAACGTGCCAACCACGAAATCCACATCGTCTTCGCAACCATCGCGCTCAGCCACGCCGCGACCGTTCTCGCCAAGCACACCGAAGGAATGAGCTTCGTCCGCCAGGAGATAGGCGCCGTGCTTCTTCTTGACCTCGGCAAATTCACGCATGGGCGCGACGTTGCCGGTCATGGAGTAGATGCCCTCGACCACGACGAGTTTTGCGCCCTGGTGGTCTTTCAGGCGCGACAGGCGCTTGTCGAGATCAGCCGGGTCGTTGTGGCGGAAGCGTATGACCTGGGCGTAACCGAGGCGGCTCGCATCATAGATGCTCGCATGACTGTCTGCATCGAGCAGCAGGATGTCGTCCTTGCCTGCCAGAGCAGAGATCGCGCCGAGATTAGCCTGATAGCCCGTCGAGAAAATCATGCAGTGACGGCGGTGGAACACTTCAGCCAGGCGCGCCTCAAGCTTGCGATGCAGGGCATAGGTGCCGTTGGCGATGCGTGAACCTGTTGTGCCAACGCCCTCGCGCCTGACCGTCTCGATCGCAGCTTCTGCCGCGGCGCGAGACTGGCTTAGGCCGAGATAGTTGTTCGTTCCAAACAGCAGCGTCTCCCGCCCTTCGATCAGGCCGACTGTCGCCGAGACAGGGTGATCGATGACAACGCCGAACGGGTTACGCGGCGATTTGGCAGTCAGGCCAGCGGCGGCGGCTTTTAGGCCTGCATATTTGGCAAAGATATCGGTCACGAGGATCAACCACCCGATTTCAGGCTTGAGAGGCACACGGCAAGATCGTGGATCGTGCGGATATCGGCGAGCTTGTCGAGTGGCACGGAAACATCGAGTTCATCCTCGATTTCCATGACGAAATTCATGACGGCCAGTGAGTCGAAAGCGAGATCTTCGACAATCTTGCTGTCACCGTTGATGTCGCGTGGCACCTTCGGATTGGCGAGAAGCTTGTCGATGATCATCGAAGTGATGGAGGCGACCGTATCGGTCATCAAAATTCTCCGGCTTTTGGCGTTCGGGTGACGAGCACCCCAGATGAAGCGTCTTATGCGTCAGGCTTGAATGGAAGGCCAGAGGGCCCGTGTCTCTACATCGCAAACGGCGTGCCGGAACCTCGGGCGAGGCCCCGGCACGATTTCAGGCTGCGGTGCTGCTGGTCATGGTCTCGAACTGACCAGCGAGAAGCATGGCCTTTGCCCGGGCTCGCGTCAGCTTGCCAGACGATGTCTGGGGCAGGGTGTGCGGTGGCACGAGAATGACGTCTACATCAACGCCGTGCTGGCGACGGAAAAGGCCCATCGTCTCCTCGCGCAGGCGGGCACGGTCGTCGTCATTGGTCGCACGGCACTGCACGAGTGCCACTACGCGTTCGCCAGCTTCTTCTTCAACGGCAAACACGGCGACATCGCGTGATCGCAGGGACGTGATTTCGTGCTCAGCCGACCACTCAAGGTCCTGCGGCCAGATGTTGCGTCCGTTGATAATGATCAGGTCCTTGGCGCGGCCTGTAATGACCACCTGCCCGTTGAGCATGTAGCCAAGATCGCCCGTGTTGAGCCATCCCTTGTCGTCAAGCACTTCAGCCGTTTCGGTATCACGGCCAAAATAGCCGCGCATCAGACTGGGACCACGAACATAGACCATGCCAACGTGGCGTTCCTCCAGCAGGTTGCCCTTGGCATCGCGCACCTGCACCTCGTGTTCTGGCAAGGCGACGCCACAAAGCACAAAAGTGCGCAGAGCATGAGAGGGATCGTTGGATGCGCGCGCTACGCCTTCGGTCTCGAGTGTGCGCAAATCGATCGTGTCGGTTGCGATGCCTGTGTTGAGGGGCGCGAAACTGATGGCGAGGGTGGCTTCAGCCATGCCATAGCTGGCAACGAAGGCGCGACCGTCAAAACCATATGCGGCGAAGCGTTCGGAGAACGTCTCCAGGATATGATGGCGAATCATATCTCCGCCGATGCCGGCGATACGCCAGCAGGAGAGATCGAGATCGCCAGAGACCGGACGACGCGCGCAAAGCTCATAGCCGAAGGAGGGGCTATAGGCGATCGTCCCGCGATTGCGGCTGATCAGATCGAGCCAGACATGCGGGCGACGAGCAAACTCACGCGTGGGCAGCAGATCGACAGTGAGCTGACATGTCATGGGGGTGAGAAAGAACCCGACGAGCCCCATGTCATGATAGAGCGGCAGCCACGACACGCAGCGATCGCCCGTTTCTGTAACCTGCAGACCATCCCGGGCGATAGCACGGGCATTGGCCATCCCGGCAGACTGGGTAACAGCAACCCCCATGGGAAAGCGCGTGCTGCCCGAAGAAAACTGGAGATAGGACAGGTCACTCGTATCAATGACCGGCAGCGGCTCGCTTGAAGCCGGTCTCTGCAGCAATTCGGCGGGAGACCCACCGAAGGCCAGATCGAGCCCTTCGATAATATCCTGCGTCCACGAGCCAATAAGTTCCGGCACCACAACAGCGCGCGCACCAGACGCGCTCACCATGCCGCGCAGGGTGCCGATATAGGCTTCGCGACCACCGAAAGCGATGGGGAGGGGGAGAGGGGCTGGCACCAGGCCGGCGTATTGGCAACCAAAGAAAATACGGGCGAAATCGCCGTCGCTTTCAGCAACGATCGCCACACGGTCGCCGGATTTTAACCCGGTGCCGATCAGGCGATGGGCAGTTTCAATCGCCTGATCACGCAGGACGCGATAGGGCAGGGCCTCGATGAGCTGGCCGCGACCATTATAGATGTTGAACCCCGCCGTTCCCTGCGCCGCATAATCCAGGGCAGCGCTGAACGTCGGAAAATCGCCGTGGCGGCGCTTCTGGTTCGATGCAGTGGGAACGGGCGTTTCAATGGGCGTCATATCGTTTGGTCTGCTCTGCTTTTCACTCTGTCATGGTCGCTGCGTTCAGGGGGGAACCCTGAAGCAGTCCATACGTTTTGGTTACGCGGCGTTGCGAAGGTAATCGACGATGGCATCCGCAGCACCAGGTGCTGTAGGACCGTCGTCGCTGAATTCAAACGTCTCTAATATATATTGACGCTGCGCCTCAAGAAAATCGTCATGTTTTGTCACAGCCGCCTCGAGACTTGCGGCGAGGTGTTCGGTGCTGTCGAGCACCTGACCCAGATTCCAGAAATGATAATTGCGATCTGACTGCCAGTTTACATGATGGGCATTCAGAAAAACGCAAGGGCGCGGGCGCACCAGAAATTCCGCTACCTGACTGCTGACATCCCCAAGGTAAATGTCTGCAGCCATGGTATAAGTCATGTCGATACTGCGCGGGCTGCCCGGGTCAATCAGAATATGGTCGTGATGAGCATAGCGCGATACGAGCTGCTCGCCCTCCTGACGATGTTTGTCAAATAGGCGATAATGTGGGGCGAAGATCAGGTTGTATCGGTCCTGATTGGCAAAAAAGTCCAGAACATCGGAGCCAAGTGAAGGCCAGGACGAAAGCTTGGCGGAGAAGTGCGGATTGTAGAGGACGATCGGCCTTTCATTATCAAAGAGTGCCGGTCTGCTGCGTGCCATACGACGAACGATATCGAACTTGGCGTAGGATCCCCGATAGTAACGCCCAGGGCTGATCGCACCTTGCGACAATAGACGCTCTTCGATCTTCTTCCCTGACAGGAGGACAAAATCGAACTCCTTAACATCGCGAGCAAAGCCGATCGCCCGATCGCCAGCACCATGACGCGTCCAGATCATCCGCGGTTTGCGGATACCCATGCGACGGAGGTAAAGCGAGGTACGTTCAGGTACCACTATGGCCTCGAAGCGGGAGAAATATTCCCGATTGAAAAACAGGCTTGCCATCTTCCCCAGAACGCCAGGTCCCGAATGTTCGATGCGACGACGCAGGAACTCCGGCATTTTCAATAAATCGAAACGGGCTCTGGCATTTGGATAAAGTGCGCTCAACGTCTTGGCGTAGTCGAGATGTGCCTCGGTCGTGCAGGCGACATGAACCTCAGTATCAACGTGCCGGGATGCAATCTCCATAGCAATCGGCAATGAATGAAGCGTCTGATGAGGTTGTGCGATGTAAGGAAAAGCAATCTTGAGCATGGGGGGCGTCAGTCACCAGGGTTCGTCAGGGCAGCGTGATATGTCATCGTACGATCTCCTCACGTCCTGCAGTTCAACCCGCGAACGGGCTTCAATAACGTAGGCAGGTTTTTGTGCCTCTTCTCTCCAGATACAAGGGAGGATATTGGAAACGTGATGTGACGCTTGCTTAAATTTTAGCAATTGAAGCAACTGGTCATTGAATGCAGCGCCCCATATCAATCCCCCATGATTCGAATGGGCATCACATTTCTCAGCGAGGTTTCGCATAGTGTGAGCGATTAGCGGCAGGGGAGGGGCATTCGACAACACACAAATTATGACGCTTCATTGCGAGAAAGCCGGTACAGCTGCCGGAACCTTTTTCGGGTTTGCTGTCATTTTTTTTGAAATTATGTGTTGACGGTGATGGGTGTGGGGTCTAAAAGCCCGTTCACCGCAGCGGAACACGCCGCGGTGACTGCCTGGAAGACTGAGTAAGATCAGTGGGTTAGGTAGGGTTCTTTGAAAATTGAATAGGTTATGGAAGGGATATGTTGGCGGCGCTTTGGTGTTGTCTGAACCAGTGGTTCTGATGATGAGAGTGCTGACTGATTTATTCTTTTTCGAAAGAACTACAGACGTCAGTTT
>NZ_UEGO01000010.1 GCF_900465345.1 Asaia bogorensis
GAGACTTCCACCCGATCCCATCCCGAACTCGGCCGTGAAACGCCCCAGCGCCTATGATACTGCATCTCAAGATGCGGAAAAGTCGGTCGCCGCCAGGTCCCCTGATCCACCCCACAAAACACACCACCACCCCCGCGGGGTGGAGCAGCCCGGTAGCTCGTCAGGCTCATAACCTGAAGGCCGCAGGTTCAAATCCTGCCCCCGCAACCAAATACCCTACAGACATAATCCAGGGACAGCGCAGATCTCACCCAGAGAACAGGCGCTTCTCGCGTTGTACGTATGGCTCGCTCTGAGCGCTCTTGTCGTGCAGCATGCGTTTGGTGGAAAAAGAATCTGATCTATCAGCGTGGTACGGCTCGACGCCAATTGCCGAGCCGTGTCTTCTTGTAGTCCATATCAATCACATCAAAAGCTTCTGCAATTGCGTTGTGGTGCCTGAACGCAAGACCACCATGATCGTCAGCGACAGATTGATCATTTACAATCCGCGACAGCCAACGCATCGAAGCGATCGTCGTGACGCCGGGCCCCGTTTCAACCCAGATATTTTCGAAATCGCCGACATGGCAGTAGCGTGTAAGGTTTGCGAAGATTCCCTCCAGGATAGCGCCGATCACGGGATGGTTCGGTTGTACCATGATGAAGTCGTTATCGACACACCAGGGTGACCCAAACGAATAGGTCAGCAGGCAGGAAAAATCTGCCCCTGCCGCAATGCGTGTAACCGGTGCGTGGGAGTGCGTGTCGACATCCATGTAGATGCCCCCATGTTTGTACAGAGCAGCAATACGCCAAAAATCGGCACGCATGGCTGGATGAAAGCAGCAATCGAAGAGTCTGAGGCCCTCATTGCCATGTTCCTGATACATGAAGGCGCGTGCTGAGGCATCGCAAACCAGCTCGTGCTGGCACTCAGGGTTCACGGCAATGGTTGTTGCAATGCTGCGCCGCACATCCTCGGGTGGGTTTGCAGCATGCCAATACTGGATAATCCGGTATGGGATGGATGAAGGCAATCCGTTATCCTGCCCTGGTGGAACGATCCTGAGCCAGTGATTTTCCATTCCCTCTGCCAGCAGGTCGAAACAGGCCATGCGGTCCCCTTCTCTGACGCGACGCAAGGCAGGGGGTGCAGAAATTGCGCGACCGCTTTTCATGTCCTGAACTGTCATCCAACTCCTGTGCAAGGCATGTTATCCAACGGCGTCCTACCCCACGATCAAGGCTGGGGCCATATATACCCGGCTTCTTTCATTGTTCTGCGTGTATATGAAGTCGGACTCAAATCTCTTTTTCGCGTCTCGTCGCGTTGACTGGCACAGTCTGGCTTCGGGTCGGGTCAATCACATATTGTTGGCCAGTTCGTCGAGAGCTTGCGGCTTTGTGTGAACGACACCGTCTGTTGTCACCACGAGCAGGTGATCGCCAACCCATTCCGCCAGAAAGATATTCTCAAGATCACCCAGTCCGCGGCGCGCGAGTATCGCCATGAGCCAGTCTTTCGAACGCTTGAGTGCTTCCAGTTCCTTTTCCTGAATTTCTCCACGATGAACCAGAAACTGTGCTGGCTTCTTGGTCTCCTTTTTCATGATCACGCTGACATGGCCGGTCGTCTCGATCTGGGCGAAATCAATATCATCAAAGCTGAAGATGTTCTGCATGCGCAGAGCGGTCGCGACATCCTTGAGATCGATACGACTGGCATTCTCGTTGAAATTCTCGATGAGGAATACGCCATCACGGATCAGGGTGATCGGCTCGCCTATCGTGCGCTTTCTCAGATCAGGGATCTTTCGTGAGAGGTAATTGAAAAGCGCCATGAGCAGGATGCACAGGATGAGCAGGGCGATATAATGGAGGATGGGCAGCTTGTCGTTGTAGAGAATACCTCCGACAACGCCGCCCAGTATGAAATTGCCGACCAGATCGACCGCCGACATCATGGCAATCTGATTACGCCCGGTCACATTGAGATAGGTGATGATGAGGGAAAACCCGATCACGAGCTTGAGAATAACCCAAAGATAGACAGTGATCACGATCAGGCAGCCTTCAAGTCGTTCATGACACACAGAAAAACGTGCAGGACGCCCGGTCAGGCCATGCCCTGCATCTGATATGCCCTTGGGAGCACAGGAAATTCAAACGACTGGATAAGTGACAGGTTCAGAAGGGCGAAAAGACTCCGGAGTTCGCCAGGCTGCGCTCATTTTTGCGGGAGTAAACTGTAGTAATAGGTCGTCCAGGCAATACCGGCAGGAGAAACCGGAATTTCCGGGCCGCCACGATCACCACATTGCCAGGTGACTCGCAGATGATGTGCAAATCTTATCGGGTCGTCCTGATGCCATCGCCAGGCTGAGACCTGGTCACTGATGACGTCAGGCCCGCTTGCGCCTGCATAGCGGTTGTAAAACACACCGAAGCTATCACTGGCGAAAGGGGCATCCTGGAAGTTGAATGATGATCCGAAGTAATCTTCCGTGCCGGAGGATTCATACTGAGGCTCAGTCGCGTGGTCGATATAGTAGCGAAAATTCCCTTCGACACAGTTTTCATTTGTGCCAAGCCGGTCATTATGGCGGTCCATGAAAAATTGCAGTCCAGCCAGACGTCCTGGCCCGCTCACGTCAAGAAGAGTAACTTCTTCATAGGGATGAACGGTAATCTGGCCTCCGTATTGATCACCCCCACTAACGGTGTGGAGTTCTTCTGTGGGCCGCACAGAAGGATCTGATTCTCCCTGGAGCCAGCCCCATAATTTGAGAGGGTGCTTGCCGCCGTTGTGAAAGAAGGCCTGAAGATCCTTGCGATAGGGTATTTTGAGGCCAAAAGTGCAGCCCAGACGACCGATCGAACTCGAACACGAGACCGTGCGCGAATGAAAACGCTTGGCCCCATATGTCCCAGAGAGCCCCATGGAAAGTACGACACTGGGTGTTTTTTCGCCGCCGATCCTGAAATGGAGGTTGGAAAGATCGACGTCAGGGCCTTCTCCAGCCAGGGCGATATTGATGACTGTCACGTTGCCAGCATCATCATGTCGTACCGCCAGAGGCAAGTCGTGCCCAGGTTCAACAACGACACGCTCCCAATGCGATGACCACACAGCGGGTTGGGCCATACCTGTTCTGATCGAAGCTGCGATGAGAACAGGAAGAATCCAATGACGTATCAGACGCTGCTTGGAAAGGCACATATGATCAGAAAAGCCCCATGCGATCAAAGTGGCTGAGCATGTAAACCGTCGGGAAGCCGTCAACTATATCGGGCTGGTGCAGGTATTCCCATGTGTAAACCCAAACAGGGCTATAGTTACAATGGTCTCTTATTGAAAGAAGATGCGTGTAAAGGCAGGCTTCCGGTTTGAAGTTATCAGTGATAAATTTGAAATCAAATACTTTATGTCCTTTCTTGATGTGGAGCCAGTAGTGAAATATTTGATGTTCAAAATCCTGATAACAGATGGTTTCCAGAAATTTTGCAAGTGATCCGTATCTGTCAGATAAATAATCGAAGAACTCTCCCAGATCAGTCCCCGCATAATATGGTGCATCAAAGAACCACGTATAAATGATATCACCATCTGCATTTTTCAGATCGTTTGTGTTTTCTCCCTCAAAATGTCTCAGGCAAGTTGCTGTGATCGATGAGATATCTGGAAGTCGCATACATGATCCGACCAGTATCTCCTTATGGTAGTTTTCCTCCATGGCATCGAAAACGCTGCTCAGATCTCTGACGGCGGCTGTATCACCATCAATACTCGAGATTCTTTTATAACCCTGTTCGTATGCCCATTTCAGCAGCACAAATTTTTTGATGTTTACAACGCAGTGATCTGTATTGTGTCTGTATCTTGCGAGAACTTCATCTGACTTCAGGATTCTACTAATATATCCATCAATATTCACAATGATTATATTGATTGATTTCGAGATGGATGGAACCAGTCGGGCAAATCGTCGATATTCTTCCTCATTCGAGGCCCCAAGAATGATATCGAAATTGCAATCGCTCGTGCGAGCCTCAACCGAATTGATAAAAGAGATGAGCCAATTCATCTTGGGCAGATTGCATGGTATCACAAAGCAGTCACGTTTCATTTTTTTCTCGCTATGGCTTTTATTTTCTTCGGTTCATACTGGAAACCAGAGCCAATAGAAATACACAGTGTATCGAGGCAAAAAATAATCTGCCGTTTCTTGTCAGAGGCAAATTGCTCACTGATTCGTTGTTCGTGTTTTGTTCTTGTGGTATCGCTGCCGTGAAAGGAGGTCTTTCATGGCAAACTTGGCTATGTTGCGCGACAGCATCGTGCAGATCGAGCAGCGTTATCAGCGCGGTTTTGCAGCGCTTTACCTACAGACGGGCATGGCTGCCGTTGACGAGGCGCTCAAGGGTGGGCTGCGTCGAGGGGCTGTGCATGAGTTTCTGGGGGAGGGACATGATCAAGGGCTTTGCGCCCGCCCGACGCGTTTCATAGCGCAGATTCTGGCGCGGAGTGCGGGGCCTGTCATCTGGCTTGTGCCTGCCCTCTCCGGGAATCACCCCATAGGGCATCGCGGCGCAGCGCAGGGAAGGGGCGGCGGCCCCGGTTTTACCTCGGTGCCGGCCCTGGCGGGGCTGCGTGATGCCGGGTTGGATGGCGCGCGGCTGCTCTGTGTTGAGGTCGAAGCTGCACGCCTGGTCGGTACGATGGAAGATGTGCTGCGCACCAGAGGGGTGACAGCCGTTGTGGCTGATCTGCCTGAACCATTATCCCTTACAGCTTCGCGTCGCCTGCATCTGGCGGCAGAAAAGACGATGGTCACCGGGTTTGTCGTGCATCGCCACACACAGCCTCTCTCGCCCAATTCCTGCTGGACGCGCTGGCGTATCGGCCCTGCGCGTGCCGATGCGGTCAGGGTAGGTCTGCGCTCTTTTCCCTCTGCTTCGGGGGGGCTGTCCCTTTCCCTTTTGCGACGTCGTGGGGGTGATGCCCTGTTCTGGAGGGTCGGTACAGACCATGATGCGTCGGTTTCTTTCCCTGTGGCTGCCCCACTGGCACACGACACTCTGGCACAAGGGACATCCCGAAGCCGACCCCGCCAGACCTCTGGCCCTTTATGGTCGTGAAGGCCAGAGCCGGAAGATCATGGCGGTTAATCAACCGGCCCGGGATTGCGGGGTGGAAAAAGGTCAGTTTCTGGCCATGGCACGCAGTCTTGTGCCGGATCTGGCTGCGCATCCCGTTACGCCCGCAGCTGATGCGCGCGCCTTGCACAGGCTGGCATCATGGTGCCGGTGCTTCTCACCTCTTGTCGCGGTCGATCCGCCAGATGGCCTGTGGATCGACAGCACGGGATGCGCCCATCTTTTTGGAGGTGAGGTCGCCATGCTGGAAACCGTAAGGGACAGGCTCATGGCGCAGGGGCATGCCGTTCGTGCAGCCTTGGCCGATACGGCTGGAGCGGCTCATGCTCTGGCCCGCTTCGGTGCAAAGGATCTGCTTTGTATTCCCTCTGGCAGCGTGGCTGCAGCACTCGACTCCCTGCCCGTCGCTGCCTTGCGGCTTGATGATGAGGCACAGTCGCGGCTTGGTCTTCTGGGAATTAGCCGTGTGGCGGATCTGCGTGCCGTGCCGCGTGCTGCGCTGACGCGCCGCTTCGGCAAGGCGGTGCTGTGTCGTCTTGATCAGGCGCTTGGACACCAGAAAGAAGCTCTGGATTTCGATCAGCCTGCAACAGCCCTGAGCGTGAAGCGCCATCTGATGGAACCAATCGGCACGGCCGAAAGCATCGCGCAGGTCATGGACGTCCTGTGTCAGGATATCGCGACCCTCTTGCAGAAGAGGGGCCTTGGCGCGCGTCGGGTCGATCTGCTTTGCCATCGCGTGGATGACGTGGTTCAGGCAGTGCGGGTGGGAACGGCTGAGCCGGTTAACGAGGCCATGCGCCTGTCCCGCCTGCTTCAGGAGCGTATCGAGACAATCGATCCAGGGTTTGGCATCGAAGTCATGAGCCTGCATGTCGGTCACGCCCAGCCCCGCTCGCCGGTGACAGAGGGAGCCATGTTACCGGAGTCCTCCACAGGAGCGGGCGGGCTTCTTCAGGCAGGTCATCCCTCGGCAGGAGAGTCGCTCGTGGTTCTGGCAGAACGACTGCGCAACAAGCCGGGTTTGCGGGCGATCTATCATCTGGCGGAAACCGATTCACCCTTCCCCGAGATGGCCCAGACACAGGGCCTTGCGCCTGTTTCATCGTTGGAAGGCGCTCCACGGCGCTCACGCTGGCCGCGACCAACCCGGCTTTTTGCACCGCCACGCGCTATCGCCGCGCCAGAACTGACGGACCACGACGCGCCTCAGGGCTTTGTCTGGCAAGGGCAGAAACTGCGTGTTTGCGGGGCTGATGGGCCGGAGCGGCTACACGGTGCCTGGTGGCAGCATCCCGCGCAGGCAGGGGCCATACGCGATTACTGGATTGTGGAAACCGAGCAAGGCGATCGCTTCTGGCTGTTTCGTCGGGGGGACGGTCAGCATCCCTGGTCGGGTGACGGGGCGTGGTTCGTCCACGGGCTGTTCTGATGACACAGGATTTTGCCTCTCCTCCGGCCATGCGTTCTGCCGAGCCCCGCGAGATTGCGGAGGCTCTGACCCATGCCCTGCGTTTTGACGGGCGTCGGCGTGTTCATGATGCTGATGAATTGATGGCGACCCTCGTGGCCGAGCGGCTGGTGGCGCATCTGGCGCGCTGTGGTTTCGTGCTCATGAAACGTGCCGATGCCGTGGCGCATGATACGAGTGGGCATCATCATCCCAATGACAGGGCAAAAGGCGAGGGGGCATGACCACGCCGCTTCATGTCACGTCCTATTATTCCTTTTTGCGTGGCGTAAGTGCGCCGCACGACCTGTTTTCTGTCGCCCAGGCCCAGGAGCACAGGGCGCTCGCGCTGACCGACCGCCATTCGGTGGCCGGCATGGTGCGCGCCCATGATGCCGCACGTCAGAGCGGTGTAAGGCTGTTGCCCGGCTGTCGGCTCGATCTGCTCGATGGGTCGACTCTTCTGGCCTATCCGGTTGATCGTGCGGGGTGGGGGGCGCTTTGCCGTCTGTTGACGCTTGGGCACCGCCGAGGTGCGCGGGACGTCTTTTCGCTCGACTGGGGAGATCTGCTTCAGGGGGCACGGGGGCTTGTTCTGGTTCTGCTGCCCGATCAGCCCGATGCCCAGGCACAGCAGCAGTTTCAGCATCTGGCCCGGATCGGTGCGGCCAATAGCCAGCCGGTTTATTGCGGGCTTTCGCATTGCAATGCGCCGGGTGACCTGCTGCGCCTGCGGGCGCTGGAGGCACTGGCCGCCTCCTGTGGCGTAGCTGCCGTGGTGACGGGCGACGTGCTCTATCACGAGGCGCGCTGCCATGTTTTGCAGGATGTCGTAACTGCCATTCGTGAGAACTGCACGCTCGATACGCTGGGGGAGCGACGTGAAAATCATGGTGACAGGGCCCTCAAGACGCCTGGTGCTGTGGCGCAGCTTTATGAGGCTTTTCCCGAAGCACTGGCCCGCGTGGCCGAGATCGAAGCGCATTGCCGCTTTTCGATGGATGATCTTTGCTACCAGTATCCGCAGGAGACTGACCGGCCGGATGAGACGCCGCAGCAGACCCTTACCCGTCTGGTGCAGGAGGCCCTGCCAAGGCGTTATCCTGCCGGGGTGACGGATGCGGTCAGGCAACAGATCGCCCATGAACTCGCCTTGATCGGCTCGCTTGATTACGCGCCCTATTTTCTGACCGTGCACAGCATCGTGCATCAGGCGCGTGCGCTCGATATTGTCTGTCAGGGGCGTGGTTCTGCCGCCAATTCCGCCATCTGCTATGTGCTGGGTATCACGGCGATCGACCCCGTGCGTTCCGGTCTTCTGTTCGAGCGGTTCATTTCCGCAGAGCGTCGTGAGCCCCCCGATATCGATGTTGATTTCGAAAGCGACCGGCGCGAGGAAATCATCCAGTGGATCTATCGCCGCTACGGTCGCAGCCATGCAGCGCTGTGTGCCACCCTCATGCGCTATCGCCCCAAGGGGGCCTTGCGCGAGACAGGCAAGGTGCTGGGGTTGAGCGAGGATCTGCTGGGCCTGCTCTCGAAATATCTTGCCTCGTCACTGGGGGATCCGGAACAGCTCAAGGCACGTGCGGCGGAGCTGAACCTCAATCTGTCAGATCGACGCCTGGCGCTGACCCTGCGTGTGGCTGCTGAGCTGGTGGGCATACCACGCCAGCTTGGCACTCATCCGGGGGGCTTCGTGCTGACCCGCGACCGGCTGGATGAACTCGTGCCCATTCAGCCTGCTGCAATGGAGGATCGGCAGATCATCGTCTGGGACAAGGACGATATCGACATTCTCAAATTCATGAAGGTCGATGTGCTGGGCCTGGGCATGCTGGGATGTCTGCGCCGGGGGTTCGAGCTTCTGGCTGAGCATCGCATCCGCCAGCTCGATATGGGCTCGGTACCGCCTGAAGATGATGCGACCTATGCCATGATCCGCCGTGCCGACACGCTGGGCACATTCCAGATCGAGAGCCGCGCCCAGATGTCCATGCTGCCGCGCCTCAAGCCCAGGACGTTCTATGATCTCGTCATTCAGGTGGCCATTGTGCGCCCGGGTCCCATCCAGGGTGATATGGTCCATCCCTATCTGCGACGGCGTGAGGGGATCGAGCTGCCGGATTACCCGCAGCCGGAGCTCAGACAGATTCTTGGCAAGACCCTGGGTGTCCCCCTGTTTCAGGAGCAGGCCATGCAGGTGGCCATCAAATGCGCTGGCTTCACGCCCGGTGAGGCCGACCAGCTGCGCCGCTCCATGGCGACGTTCAAGTTCACTGGCGGGGTCTCGCATTTCAAAACGAAGTTGATCGAGGGCATGGTTGCCAATCATTATGATCGCGCATTTGCCGAACGGACCTTCCGTCAGCTTGAAGGCTTTGGGTCCTATGGCTTTCCTGAAAGCCATGCGGCGAGTTTTGCCCTTGTGGCCTATGTTTCGAATTATCTGAAATGCCACCATCCCGATGTGTTTTGCGCGGCCCTGCTCAATTCGCAGCCTATGGGATTTTATGCCCCGGCTCAGGTGGTGCGTGACGCGCGCGAACATGGCGTGACCGTGCACGCTATCGACATCAATGCCTCGCGTTGGGATTGCGTGCTTGAGCCGGACCGGGGCAAGCGGACACTGGCCGTGCGTCTTGGTTTGCGCTTTGTGAAGGGTCTGTCGAACGATCATGCGGCCAAACTGATCGCCCATCGCTTTCCGGCCTATGAGTCGCTCGATGATGTCTGGCGTCGTGCTGCCATTCCTGTCTCGGCGCTTGAGGCGCTGGCGGCGGGAGATGTCTTTCGCAGCCTCGATCTTGATCGGCGAGCCGCACTCTGGGCCATCAAGGGGCTGGCAGATACGGTTCTGCCGCTTTTTGCCGCTGCCGATCGCAAGCTCAATCGCCCCGGCCCCGAAGTGATCGAGCCCGATTACGCTCCCCGCCCCATGAGTGAGGGCCGCGAGGTTGTGGAAGATTACAACACGCTCGGCCTGACCTTGCGCCAGCACCCGCTGGCGTTTCTGCGTCCGCAACTGGCTGAGCGAGGCATGGTGACCTGTGCCGATCTGCGCCGGCTGCGCGATGGCAGCCGCGTGGTGGTGCCGGGGCTGGTTCTGATGCGTCAGCGCCCGGGCACGGCCCATGGCGTGATGTTCATGACGCTGGAGGATGAAACCGGCACAGCCAATATCATCATCTGGAAAGACCGGGCCGAAGCCCAGCGTCGTATTGTGATTGGTGTCAACGCTGTGGCCTGCCATGGAACGCTCCAGCGTGAAGGAGAGGTCATTCACGTGGTGATGCAGCGTCTGGAGGATATTACGAATATGATGCGTTCTATTGCCGTGTCCGAGGAAGAAGAGGGGTCGGTGGCACCAAGATTGAAGGCGCGGGATTTTCATTGAGATACAGACCTGTTTCTTCCTTTTGGAAAAAACTAAGCAATCTTTTGGTCTTTCTGTTATCTTCAAGTATAGATTCAGGGAAAGGATAAGATAATGAATTATGATCCTGCTGTTTTGCAGAAAATACTGACAATACCGGAGCTGGCGGAATTTGATTTGTCCTTTAAGCCCATGTTCGGCGGGATCATGGGATATGCCGGCGGCAAGGTCTTTGCTTCCCTCTCCAATGTCGGCCTGGCCCTGAAGATGAGCGCCAAGGATCGTGAGGCCCTTCTGGCACTCCCCGGTGCCTGTGCCCTGCGTTATGAACCGGAAAGCGCTCCCAGCAAGACCTATGTCGTTGTGCCGGAGTCTCTGCATACGCGTCCGGATGAGCTGAAAATCTGGGTAGCGCGCTGTGTTGCGGCGCTTCCTGCAGCAAAGCCACGTCGCTAGGAAAGAAAGGCAGGGCGTTCGTGCTGTTGCCGTGAGAGCGGGTGATGCCGTGTCCGGCTCGAGGTGAAATTTGCTGTTTTTCCGCAGGGGGGGCGAGCAACTTGGCTGATGGCCAATCATGCTGCGAGGTTGTGGGGGCCTGTCAGGCTCGCCATGATCATGAACTCTCTGACGCAGCCTTACGTCCGGTTCTTGCAGAGTCTGTGTCAGCAGCTCAGAAAAGACTGTGCAAGATCGTAACGGATGGGCACTCTTGCCTGATGCGCTGTTTCTTACCTCTGACTGCTCTAATTTTTCCCTCTTTGACGATGGCGGCCACTGCGCCCTCCTCTGCGCCGAGTCCTGCCGAGATTGTCGATGCCGCACCCGCCACAGCATGGCGTGATGTGGCACCAGAGAATCTGCTCGTCATGAAGCTGGCCGATGGGGACCGCGTGGTGATCGAACTCGCGCCTGAATTTGCCCCTGTGCATGTGGCCAATGTCGTGCGTCTTGCCCGGTCCCATCAGTGGGATGGCGGTGCGATTACCCGAGTGCAGGATAATTATGTCGTGCAATGGCGTGTGCATGACGAGGCGTCCCCTCTACCCAAGGGGTTCGTAGCTCATCCGCCTGCCGAATATGACCGGTCTCTTGAAGGGCTGGACTACACACCACTCCCTTACCCTGACCCCTATGCACCAGAGTCCGGCATAGCATCGGGCTGGCTCGTGGGGCGCGAGGGCGCGCAGATCTGGCCAGCGCAATGCTATGGGGTGGTCGGTGTCGGGCGGGACATGCCGCCCGATACGGGGGACGGGCGTGAACTCTATGTGGTCAATGGCGAGGCACCGCGTCAGCTTGACCGTAATCTGGCGGTTGTCGGGCGCGTTCTGGAAGGTATGGAGCATCTGAGCGCCTTGCCACGAGGCACCGGAAAGCTCGGTTTCTATATTGATCCAAGGCAGAATGTGCCAATTGCGAGCATGACGCTTGCTGCGGACCTTCCCTCTGGGGAGCGTCCTGTCTTTCAGGTGATGCGTATCAAAAGCAGGAGTTTTGCACGCTATCTCGCTGCACGAGCTGCCCGTCAGGATCCGTTCTTTGTGCGGCCTGCGCATGGTGTGGCCTTGTGCAACGTGCCTGTTCCAGCTCGGGAAAAACCGGCAGAACACTCCTGATCCTGACTTTGGGCTGACAATTAATCAAAGTCTGTTCACTTACTCAGATCGCTCTGCGCGGATCATTTTTTGAGGGCTATGCCAGACAGGGGGGGGGAGGCTTGAAATGTTATCCCTCTTCGATGCTTCAACATCTGAGCATTGCTGGGGTGGACTCTTGCCGGGCGATTTATCAAGCCAGAAGCGGGCGCGATCCCGAATGGTCTGTCATGCTGTCAATCCAGGTTGATAGCTGGTCCGGGTGTAACAATTGCCAGAAGCGCGTGATCACGCTGTGTCCTAAATGTCTTGATGAAGCACAATATGCGTTATAGCACCATTAATTCCTTTTTCGTATCGATGCGTCTCGTTAATGTTTTAGGCTCTTCCGTTATTGATGGCGGAGGGAACGGCAGAGGCGCATTAACGTGTCATTCAGATTTCCAGCAGCATTCATACTCTCCATGGCTCTTTCGAGCGTGGCAGCAGGACAGGCCTCCGCCTCGTCACTGCCCGACGGGTATCAGCCTACTGTTTCCGCACGCGTCGGCACGCTTGGTATTGGCCCTGAAGTCAGTATCCGTATTCCCCATTCTCATTGGGGATTTCGCGGTAATATGAACTTCTTTACCTATAATGATTCGTCTATTTATCATCATCGCTTCACGAACAATAATCTCGCGACCGGCTATGATCTGGATGCACAATTTGGTGGATCATTCAGGTTCTTCAACGGTGGTCTGACCACCGACTTCTATCCCTTGGGTTCTGGCCTGCGCGTTTCGCTTGGTGTCTATGGTGTGGGCAACCGCGTCACGGCGCGTGCAACACCTACGGGCGACGTGTTTATGATGTGCAGGATGCCGGCAACGTTTCGCTCAAGGCCATTCCCAATCAGGTCGCACCTTATATCGGGTTTGGTTACGCTGGCCGTATCGTAAGCAATATCGTCTTCTCGGTTGACGCCGGTATTCTGGCCGAAGGCAACCCCAAGGTTTCCATGACAACCGAAGGGCCTGCTGCGTCGCTGCCTTCATTCACAGACAGTGTTGAACGGGAGCGACGTCGTATCCAGCACGATGTCAATATTCCGGTCTATCCGGTTCTGGAGCTGGGCCTGGGCTATCGTTTCTAGAATTCAGGAAGAGCCCCAAACCCGGCCTTGCCAGTCTGATGAGCGACTGACCGTCAAGGCAGGGTTTGTGGCGGTTACGTGACCAGGACCGCCGGAATGGCTCCGATGGTCCGGTCAGTTTCTATGCCCTGCGCTGGTTATAGACATCGACGCAGACAGCACCGAGTAGCACCAATCCCTTGAGCACCTGCTGGTAGTCGATGCCGATACCCAGGATCGACATGCCGTTATTCATGAGACCCATGATCATGGCACCGATCACGGCGCCTCCAACGCGCCCGACCCCACCATAGGCCGAGGCCCCGCCGATGAAACAGGCGGCAATCACGTCAAGCTCGAAACCAAGTCCAGCCTTCGGTGTAGCGGTGTTCAGCCTTGCAGCAAAGATCAGGCCGCCAAGAGCAGCCAGTACGCCCATATTCACGAAGGTGAGGAAGGTGAGGCGCTCGGTGCGTATGCCCGAAAGCGCTGCGGCGCGCACATTGCCACCCACCGCGTAGATCTGCCGTCCCAGCGTGGTGCGGCTGGTCATGAAGCTGTAGAGCGCAATCAGCATGGCCATGATGATCAGAACATTGGGCAGGCCACGATAGCTGGAAATCAGGGTGGCGAGATAAACGATGATCCCGAAAACGGCGATGTTCTTGCCGATAAAAAGTGGCATGGGCTCGACATCAATGTCGTTGCGCTGATAACGCGTCCGCGCCCGGACCGAGCCAAACACCATGGCCGCCGCCACGATCACGCCCAGAATGAGCGAGGTCGGATTGTAATGCCCGATTTTGGGAAGAAACTCGGGAATGAAGCCGGAAGAAAGCTTCTGGAAAACGGTCGAGAAAGGCCCTAGGGACTGGCCGCCCAGCAGGGCCAGAGCCAGTCCCTTGAAAACCAGCATCCCTGCCAGCGTCACGATGAAGGACGGGATCTTGAAATAGGCAATCCAGTAGCCCTGTGCCGCGCCAATCAGCGCGCCAGTGGCAAGGCAGGTCAGTGTCGTCACGACGACGTTGCAGTGCCATTGCACCATCAACACCGCTGCCACGGCCCCTGTAAAACCAGCGACCGAGCCGACCGACAGATCGATATGGCCCGAGATGATCACCAGCAACATGCCCAGCGCCATGATGACGATGTAACTGTTCTGGAGCACCAGATTGGTCAGGTTCAGCGGACGAAGCAGGGTCCCGTTGGTCACGATCTCGAAAAACAGCCCGATCGCGACCAGCGAGATGAACATGCCGTATTCGCGCAGATTATTGCGGATGAACCGCCCCATCGCGCTATTGCCCAGCTTGTGGCCGCCCGGTGCACCACCGGTGGGGCCGGTATCGCCAGCAGGAGAGAGCGGATTGCCGGGGAGGAGAATATGTTCGCTCATGTTTGTTACGTTCCCGCAGCGAGAGAGGAAACAGCGAGATCGGCTGTCTCGCCTGGAATGGTGGCAATCGGCATGGATTCAGATGTGCTGCGCACGATGGCGCGCATGATCTTTTCCTGACTGGCTTCCTCGCGGGTGAACTCACCCACGAAACGCCCTTCATTCATCACGCAGATACGGTCGCATATGCCGAGCAATTCAGGCATTTCGGATGAAATGACCACGCAGCCCCGACCGCTATCGGCCATCTGCTGAATCAGGGCATAAATTTCGTATTTGGCCCCGACATCAATGCCACGCGTGGGCTCATCCAGAATGAGCACGTCGGGGTTGGTGAAGAGCCATTTGGACAGCACCACTTTCTGCTGGTTGCCGCCCGAGAGCTTACCCGCCATCTGCTGCACATCGGGCGAGCGTATGCGCATCTTGTTGCGATAATCCTGCGCGATACGCAGTTCGGCAATGTCATCAATGACGCCGTGATGAGCGATGCCGCGCAGTTCGGCCAGGGAGATGTTGTGGCGTATCTCGTTGCTCAGATGCAGCCCGAGTTCCTTGCGATCCTCGGTGACATAGGCGAGCCCGGCCGCAATGGCGCGGCTGACAGTAGAGACATCGACCGCCTTGCCGCGCATGGTGACATCACCCGATATGCGCGTGCCGAAGGAGCGTCCGAACAGGCTCATGGCAAATTCCGTGCGCCCCGCACCCATGAGGCCTGCAATGCCCACAATCTCGCCTGCGCGAACGTGGAAATCGACATGGCGTATCACCTGACGGTCGGGGTGGAGGGGGTGCCAGGCCGACCAGTCGTGAACCTCCATCAGCATTTCGCCAATACGCGGCGTATGCGGTGGGTAGCGATGCTCCAGATCGCGATTAACCATGAGACGGATGATCTCGTCTTCATCTGCAGGGCCGTTGCGGCAGTCGATTGTGCCGACACTGCGCCCGTCGCGCAGCACGGTGATACGATCAGCCACACGTGAGATCTCATTCAGCTTGTGCGAAATAAGAATGGACGACAGCCCCTCTGCCTTGAAGGCAAGGAGCAGATCGAGCAGGGCCGCACTATCGCGTTCGTTCAGGCTGGCTGTTGGCTCATCCAGAATGAGCAGGCGCACCTTTTTCGAGAGCGCCTTGGCAATCTCGACGAGTTGCTGCTTGGCCACGCCCAGATGCGTGACGAGTGTTTCGGGTGCATCCGTCAGCCCGACCTGACGCATCAGATCACGCGCCCGCACACGCGCTACGTCGCGGTCGATCACGCCAAAGCGCCCCGGCGGGTGGGTAATGAAGATGTTTTCCTGTACCGAAAGCAGCGGGATAAGCGCCAGTTCCTGATGGATGATGATAATGCCAAGCGCCTCGGAGCCGTTGATATCGGCAAAGCGGCGCTCTTCACCATCGAACACGATCTGCCCGTCATAGCTCCCGGCGGGGTATACCCCGCTCAGGATTTTCATCAGGGTCGATTTGCCTGCACCATTTTCGCCGCAGAGTGCATGAATCTCGCCAGGCTCGACCGAAAAACTGACATCGCTCAGGGCCTTTACGGGACCGAAACGCTTGGCAATGTTCCGCATTTCAAGAATGGGGCTCATGACGCTACTCGATCTGGCTTGCGGTGTAATAGCCGCTGTCAATCAGGGTCGGGCGAATATTGGCCTTTGTCACAACAACAGGCGTCAGGAGATAGGCAGGCACGATCTTGACACCGTTATTGTAGCTCTTGGTGTCGTTCACAGGCACGGTCTTGCCGGCCAGCATGGCATCGACCATATCGGCCGTTACGCCGGCGAGCTTGCGCGTATCCTTGAAGATCGAGGAATACTGATCGCCCGCGAGGATGGATTTGACGGAAGGAATTTCGCAATCCTGCCCGCTGACATAGGCGATCCTGGTGTCGCCACTGCCATAGCCTACGCCCTTGAGCGAGGAGATAATGCCGATGGAAATGCCGTCATAGGGCGAGAGCACGGCGTCGAGATGACGATCGGTGTAATAGGCGCTCAGCAGGTTATCCATGCGCGACTGCGCTGTAGCGCCATCCCAGCGCAGGGTTGAAACCTTGTCCATGGTCTTCTGGCCGGACGGAATGACCAGCTTGCCACTATCCAGATAGGGCTTGAGCACCGACATGGCGCCATTGAAGAAGAAATAGGCGTTGTTATCGTCCGGTGAGCCACCGAAGAGTTCGATATTGAACGGTCCCTTGGCGTCGGGCAGCCCAAGTGCCTTCACTAGCGAGCTCGCCTGAAGCACGCCTACCTGAAAATTATCGAAGGTGGCGTAGTTGCTCACATCGGGTGAATTACGGATCAGGCGGTCATAGGCAATGACCTTCACGCCACGCTGTGCGGCCTTGTGGAGCGTGTCGGATAATGTGGTGCCGTCGATGGCAGCGATCACCAGTACCTTGTCGCCCTTGGCGACCATGTTCTCGATCTGCGAGACCTGGTTGGGCACGTCATCATCGGCATATTGCAGATCGGTATGATAGCCGCGCGATTGCAGGGTTTTGACGATGTTGTTGCCATCCGCAATCCAGCGCGCGGACGACTTGGTAGGCATGGCGATGCCGACGGTGGGCTTGTCGTCGGCATTGGCGCTCCCCAGACCGGCCGGGCCAAAAAGCGCGGTGGTAACGAGGGCAAGAGAGGCAAGACCGGTACTGATTCTGCTCATGACGTGACGTCCAAAATTCCAGTCACAAGCCGCGCTGGGCATGATGCGGGCTGCGACAGAGACAACGGCGGGAGAGAGGTCGAAGCTTGATGAAAGGGTGCGTCGGAAAGCTCCTGAACGTCCCGAAGGCAGATCGAGAGACAGACCGACGCTAGAGAGAAAATCCGGCAGGGAGGGCGATCCCTGTATGCAAAAAGCTTTCTGCAAAGATGGTCATGTCACGCCTCGCGAAATAAGGAGCGTAACATGAAACGAGTTAAACATATCATTTTGACGTTATAAATAACATAATTAACGTTTCACGCTAACGTGACATTGATGTCCCGATGCGGCTCGCTCTTCTGATCGGCAGCAGTCACCGCGAGAGAAACAGTCCGGTGGCGCCGGGATATTTCCTCGCAGGCACCGCGGAAAAGCCTCCTATTTCGGTGGAAGATTCCTAACAGGACAGCCTGGAGGCCCAAGGCAGACAACAAGCTGACGAATTGCCATTCCGGACATCAAGGCCAATCCCGATCCCGGGATATCTGTATAGGATCCGAATGACAGGCTTGCCGGACGGGTAGCTCCTGCGGGCAGTCATGGGAGCGCCTGCAGAACCATTGGGCATATGATCCCGATATCCCGGCACTCTGTCGCTGCTGCCTGACTCTGGATGTCTGTGGTTGTCTGTCCTGAGATGCCCGGGTGATGTCGTGCCTGGGGGTGGGTAGACCGGTATTCAGCTGGTCAATTCATCACTTCGCGTCCTTCGGCGGGGCTTTGCGTCTCCTTTGGTAAACCTGCTAGGACAGGCGTGACGGTGCCTCGCAAGGGGTGAAAAGGGAAGCAGGTTCGTGCCACGTGCATCAGTCCTGCGCTGCCCCCGCAACTGTAGGTGGTATATCATTGCCGTCGCAGCCCACTGGTGACCATGCCGGGAAGGGGGCGGCAATGCCGGGTAACCGGGACCATGAGCCAGGAGACCTGCCGTCGCGTCACCGATTTCACGATCCGGCGGGGTGCCCGGAGCGCGACAGACCATGAAGCTGTACCCGTCATCGAGGGGCGGCTTATGGCAGGCCGGGAAACCCGGCAATCATCCTTGTGCCCTGTTGCGCCCGTTTTGCGGGCCTGGTCCGGGATTGTTCATGGCCGAACCGATAACATCTTGCGATACGCCTCCCGTCATTCATGTCTGCCTCACCTGCAGGGACGGGGGTGAGGCGCTGCACGAGGCCCTCTTGCAGCAGGCGACCATCGCCGGTGTGCGTGTCGAGGGGGTCAAATGTCTTGCGGCGTGCCAGCGGGGCTGCACCGCCACCCTATCCATGCCCGGCAAATGGTCGTGGCTTCTGGGAGGGTTGAGGCCCGACCTGGCGGAGGATCTGATGGTCTATGCCAAGGCCTATGAACACTCGCGCTCAGGTACGGTCATGCCCTCAAAGCGTCCTGAAAGCCTGCGCGATATCATTCTGGGGCGTTTTCCTGGCCAGTTGTCGCCGTCGGGCGAATCTCATCAACCCGCTGCACCTGCCCAACCTGCCGCATCTGAAAGACTGTCATGAGCAAGATTCCTGTTACCATTATCACCGGCTTTCTCGGCGCGGGCAAAACCACCCTGCTGCGTCACCTGATCGAGAAATCGGATGGCCGCCGCATCGCGATCGTGGTCAATGAATTCGGGTCTCTGGGCATCGATGGCGAGACCCTGCGCGGGTGCAGTATTCCGAACTGCCCTGAGGAAGATATCGTCGAGCTGACCAATGGCTGCCTGTGCTGCACCGTGGCGGATGATTTCATCCCCACCATGGAAGCCCTACTCGATCGTCCGACCCCGCCCAATCACATTGTCATCGAGACTTCGGGTCTTGCCTTGCCCAAGCCGCTCCTCAAGGCGTTCGGCTGGCCGAGCGTGCGCACGCGCATGACGGTGGATGGCGTGATTACCGTGGTGGATGCCCCGGCGGTGGCCGATGGACGCTTCGCCGATGACCCGGAGGCCGTGGCGAAACAGCGCGAGGAAGATGAGTCGCTCGACCATGATAACCCGCTGGAAGAGGTTTACGAGGATCAGCTGGATTCAGCCGATCTGGTCATCCTCAACAAGACGGATCTGCTGGATGACGCCGCCCTCGCGGCGGTCGAGGCCGGTCTTGCTGCACGCAAGCGTCGGGTGCGTGTGATTCGTGCGCGTGAAGGGCGTGTCGATCCGGCTGTGCTGCTCGGCCTTGCCGCTGCGGCAGAGGACGATCTGGCAGCACGGCCCTCGCATCATGACGGGGCGGATGAGCATGAGCATGACGATTTCACGTGTTTCGTGCTGAGCCTGCCCGAACAGGCCAGTGCCGAAGCCTTTATCGCCAGACTCGAGAAGGTGGCGCGTGAGCATGATGTGCTGCGTATGAAAGGCTTTGCCCGCGTGGCAGGCAAGAGCCTTCGTCTGGGCGTGCAGGCGGTGGGCGCACGTATCCGACATGCCTATGAGCAGGGCGAGGCGCCAGAGGGCAGGCTGGTTGTGATTGGCTTGCATGGGCTTGACCCCAAGGCTGTGCAGCGCAGCTTCGACGCAGGCTGAGCCATGCATATTCTCTTTCGGGAAACACATGATCTGGATGGGCAGGCCGTGGCTGAAGACCTCGCCCACGCGCCAGCCGATCTTGTCCTGCTGTCGTTTTCCGAGAGTGACCTGCTGGGCCTGCGCGATGTGCACAGGGCGTCAGACCCCAGTTTGCAGGTCGCCACCCTGTCGCGCCTGCGTCATCCCCTGTCGGTCGATCTTTATCTGGAGCAGACGATTGCCCATGCACGTTGTGTGGTGGTGCGCTTGCTCGGGGGTACCGAATACTGGCGTTACGGCGTGGATGAACTCAGGCTCGTCTGCCGGGAGAAGGCCATTCCACTGGCCTTCATCACCGGCGAGGCCACGCCGAATACCGCACTCGAAAGCCTTTCGAGCATCGCGCCCGCCCAGTGGGCCCGGCTCGACAGCCTGTTTCGCGAGGGCGGAACACGCAATCTGCGCTGTGCGCTCACCCTTATGGGGGCTATTGCCGGATTAAATGCGGATGACGGGGCCGAGGCCGAAAAGCTGCCTGAGGCCGGAATTTACCGTCGCCTGAACACGGACGTCTCCAGTCGGGCTCTGGTCGTGTTCTATCGCGCCCACCTCCTTTCTGCCGATCTCGATGGGATCGATGCGCTGGCAGAGGCGATCGCAGCCGCCGGATGCGGGGTCGATCTGGTGTATGTCTCGTCCCTTCGCGCGGCCAAAGTCGTGCCTTTTCTCGACCGGTGGCTAGTGGACGAGCCCCCCGACATCATTCTGAATGCCACGTTCTTCGCCTCGCGTGGGGATGATGGCGCGGCATCGGTCCTTGAGGCAGCGGGTGTGCCCATCGTCCAGCTGCTCCAGCCGGGCACGACGCTTGAAGGATGGCGCAAGGCCGCCCGGGGGCTGTCACCGTCCGATCTTGCCATGCAGATCGTCCTGCCCGAATTTGACGGTCGTCTTTCAGGGGCACCCATATCGTTTCGCGATGAGGCACCGCCCGGCCTGCCAGCCCGGCGCGTGGCTTATGCCCCCGGTATCGCGCAAATTGTGCGCCAGATGCAGGGCTGGTTGCGTCTGGCAGCCGAAACCCCGGGCGAGCGGCGTCTGGCGCTGGTTCTCTCCGATTATCCCGGCGCTGAAGGGCAGGCTGCCCATGCTGTGGGTCTGGACAGTTTTGCCAGTGTCGAGGCCATCGCCACCATGCTGGCCAGTGCAGGATACGACGTGCCACCTCTCGTCGCGTCAGAACTGCCAGACAGATTGTGCCGCGCCGAACCCACTCTCATCATGAGTGCCGACGCTTATCGGGCGGCTTTCGACACCCTGCCTGAGCTGTTCCGGCAAAAAGTCATTACGACATGGGGGATGCCCTCTCAGCCGGTCAGTGTGCGCTTTTTGCGCGTCGGCGCCCTCATTCTCGCCCTCCAGCCCGGTCGTGGTGAGGAGGCTGACCGCAAGGCGCAGTATCACGACCCCGATATTGCGCCCTGCCATGCCTATATCGGCTTCTATCTCTGGCTGCGTCGCATCGGCGATATCAGTGCAATGATACATCTGGGCACGCATGGCACGCTGGAATGGTTGCCCGGCAAGGCTGTGGCGCTCTCACCAGAATGTGCCCCCGCTGTGCTGCTGGACGGGGTACCGGTCATCTACCCTTTCATTGTCAACAACCCCGGTGAAGCCGCTGCGGCCAAGAGGCGCCTCGGTGCGGTGATGATCGGTCACATGACCCCGCCCGTGCAGCGTGCAGGGCTCGACAGCGCCATGGAGTCCCTCGAACGCCTGATTGACGAATATGCCGAGGCAGACGGGCTGGACAAGCGACGCGGCACCATGCTGCGCCGTCAGATTCTCGACCGGGCTGCCGATCTGGGAGTGCTGGCCGAAAGCCATTCAGGCGCTGCGGGCCAGGAAGGGGCCGACGGGCGCAATGTAGGCTTGGGGACGCCTAGAGATGATCCGGCGGATGAGGCTGAGGCGCTGGCGCGGCTCGATGCCTATCTGTGCGACGTCAAGGACCTCCAGATACGTGATGGCCTGCATGTTTTCGGCTGTACGCCGCCCCGTCATGATACGCTGGTCGCGATGCTGTCCGAAACAGCCTATGTCCCCCCCGAGGCAGTACGGGCGCGTTTGGATGTCTGTCCCGAGGCCGAGCGTCTGGCTCTTCTGGCGGCGCTTGACGGCTGTTTTATCCCCCCCGGCCCCTCGGGCGCACCCACACGCGGGCGTCTGGATGTGCTGCCGACAGGCCGCAACCTGACAACGACCGACCCGCGTATGGTGCCCACGCGGGCCGCCCTGCTTCTGGCCCATCGCACGGTCGAGCTTTTGCTGGCACGGCATATCCAGGAGGAAGGCGAAAACCTGCGTCATCTCGTGCTCGATCTGTGGGGCAGCGCCACGCTGCGCACGGGGGGAGAGGATATGGCGCTGGCTTTTCTGCTCATGGGCGTTCAGCCCCGGTGGGATGCCACAAGTGGCAGGCTTTGCGGCTTCGAGATCGTGCCGCTCACCGTGCTTGACCGGCCCCGTGTGGACGTCACCTTGCGTATATCGGGGCTGTTTCGCGATGCGTTTCCGGGGCTGATCGATCTGTTCGATCAAGCCTCACGTGCCGTGGCCGCACGTGCCGAAGACGCGGCGTGGAACCCGCTCATTCTCGACCCTGACAGCTCGCGCATATTCGGTGCGGCACCGGGGGCCTATGGCACAGGACTTGAGACGTCACTGAGCCAGGGGGGCTGGAAGGACAGGGACGAGCTTGGCCGTCGCTATCTTGAAGGGTCGCAATGGAGCTATGGCGGCGGTCGGGAAGGCGTCAGGGCCGGGGCGGAGCTTGCAAGTCGTCTCGGCCGGGCAGAGGTCGTGCTGCACATGCAGGACCATGCCGAGACGGATCTGCTCGAAAGCGTCGATATGGCAGCGCATGAAGGCGGGCTTGGTGCCGCAGCGTCCAGCCTTGGGAATTCACCGATCCTGCTTCATGGCGATACCAGCCAGCCCGATACGCCCCGGCTGCGCGATGTGGCGCAGGAAGTGGCGCGTGTGACGCGGGGCAGACTGGCCAATCCGCGCTGGATTGCGGGCATGATGCGCCATGGCTATCGGGGTGCTTCGGAAATGGCGCGTGGTATCGCAGCGCTTCAGGGCTGGGCGGCGACCCTGCCCACACGGCTGGACCGACAGATCGATCTCGCCTTCTCGGCGCTGCTGGAAAACGAGGAATGTGCCGCGTTTCTGGAGGCCCATAACCCGGAGGCGCTATCAGACATGAAGCATCGTTTTGCCGATCTGCTGGATCGCGATCTGTGGCGGCCGCGCAGCAATGCCGTCGCAAGAGTGCTGGCGAGCGACGATGAGCCTGTCTGATCTGCGAAGAGGGCAACCCCGGTTCAGCACGCCTGCGGTTCTGATGAGAAAGGCTATGCTCATGAACGCATCCATCATGAGGGAGAGTCCATGACCCGTATGCTAATGGTGGCAGCCCCGCGCTCCGGTTCGGGCAAGACCACGCTCACCTTGTCGCTCATAGCCGCCTTCCGGCGCAGGGGGCTGAAGGTGCGGGCGCTCAAGACAGGCCCCGACTATATCGATCCCGCGTTTCATCAGGAGGCATCAGGGGCACCCTGCGCCAATCTCGATAGCTGGGCGATGACACGAAGCCAGATGGCCGCAGGGCTGGCTCAGGCGGCGGAAGAGGCGGATCTGGTCATCGTGGAATCGTCCATGGGGCTGTTCGATGGTCTCCCCCTTGAGGACGGCGCGCGTGGGGCCGCCTCCGATATCGCCTCGCTTTTCGCCATGCCGGTTCTGCTGGTGCTCGATGCGAGCGGGCAGGGACAGACCGTGGGTGCCATTGCACAGGGGATGGCTGGATGGATGCCTGATGTGCGCATTGCCGGTACCGTTCTGAACAATATCGCTTCGGACCGTCATGAAAGGCTCTGCCGCTCCGCCTTGCGGCATCCCCCGCTGGGCGTGTTCCGGCGCGACAGGGGTATCGTGCTGCCGGAGCGACACTTAGGTCTGGTGCAGGCGCGCGAGCGTGGCGATCTGGCTGGTTTTTTTGTTGCTCTGGCAGACAAGGCCGAGGCCGAGCTTGATCTTGACGCCATATTCGACATGGCTGCGGTGTATCGCCCGGCTGCCCCGCCGGACAGGACTACACTCAGCCCCCAGCTCAAGTCTCCAGGGCAGGTTATCGCTCTGGCTGATGATGCTGCCTTTTCCTTCCTTTACGCTCATCATGCCCGGACATGGCGCGAGGCCGGGGCGGAAATCCTGCCCTTTTCGCCCTTAGCCGATGAAGCGCCACCGGAGCACGCGGATTGCTGCTGGCTGCCGGGTGGGTATCCGGAATTGCATGCGGCGGCACTGGCAGCAGCCAGCCGCTTCAGGGCAGGCATGACGCGTTTTGCGGAGACACGACCGGTCCATGGCGAGTGCGGCGGGTATATGGTGCTGGGCGCGGGTCTCGAGGATGCATCGGGCACGACCCATTCCATGCTGGGGCTGTTATCGCATCGGACCTCCTTCGCACGCCGCAGGATGGTGCTCGGCTATCGTGAAGCGCGGCTGTGCCATGATGGCGTGCTCGGCGCGGCCGGACAGGTGCTGCGTGGGCATGAATTTCATTATGCGAGCGTCACGGATCTTGGCTCGGACGAGGCTTTCGTGACGCTGCGTGATGGGGAGGGGCAGGATCTGGGCGAGGCGGGAAGCCGACGTGGTCTGGTTTCAGGCACGTTCTTTCACATGCTGTCTGGTCCCAGACCGTCGTCAGACAGGTGACACCGGCTTTTTCCATGCTGCTGGCGCGCCACCCTGCGGTGCAGGTGGCGGCGGGGCTGTGTTACGGGCGGCTGGACGTTGATCTGGCCGCGGGTTGGCAGGACTGTGTCGCTGGTTGGCAACGTATCTGGTGCGACGGAATAACCGCGCGATCCTCCGGCACGACGGGGGCTCCTTTGCCCTCTGAAATCCGGGTGTTTCATGCGCCCGCATCACGTTGCGCGCTCTCTGCTCAGTTGCTGGTCAAGGTATCCGGACAGGGTGCTCAGGCAGGGCAGAGGCCGATGGCGTGTGAGAGCGATTCCCGTCTGGCCGAGCTGGATTTTGGTGCCTGGGAGAACCGTCTCTGGTCAGACGTGCCGCGCGATGCGCTGGATGAATGGGCGGCCAATCCGATGGGCTATGCGCCGGGTGGGGGCGAAACCGTGCAGGCGCTGTCGCACCGTGTGACGGGTTTCTGGCAGGAGCGCATGGCAGCGGCTCAGGATTGTTGCATTGTCACACATGGTGGCCCGTTACGCGTGATGCTGGCGCTGGCAGAACGCCGCCCTTTCGAGGTGTCAGACCCGGCCCCTGCACAGGGTGCAGCAATTCTGTTGCATTTTTTCAACAATACAGGTGAGTTTGTTGCGCAAAAGCCGCCGATCCGTTGACAAACTGCAACAGACAAATGAGGAGTGATGCAATCCTGAATCAACGGTAAGGTTTGTCATGCTGTTACGCTCCCATACCCTCCTGCCATCAGTTGCGCGCAAGGGGGTGTTTTTCCTCATTGCCTCGACGTGTCTGATGTCCTGCGGAGGGGAGGCGCTGGCGCAAACAGCCTCTGCAGATCCCGCGAGCAGCATGGCGGCCCCGGCCAAACAGGCGGCCACCCATGCCGGCAAGAAAAACGCGCTGCGCACGCGCCAGTCTGCCCCGGTTCACGCTGGCGATGCCGATGGTGGCAGTGAGGCCATCGTGGTGACCGGCACGCGCGAAATTGGCAAGAAGGCGCGTGATTCCATCGCGCCGCTCGATATCGTGTCGCACAAGCAGATTGCCGCCACCGGGCAGGGCACGCTGCGCGATGCGCTCTCGCTTCTTCTGCCGTCGCTCACCACCCCGACCGCCGGTTTCGATGCGGGTGCGATGACGGACACGATCAGCCTTCGTGGCCTGAACCCTAACGAGACGCTTGTTCTGGTTGATGGCAAGCGCCGTCACAACACGGCCAATATCTATTCCAACCCTGGCCCGCAGCAGGGCTCGACGGCATCTGACATCGATATGATCCCGATGTCGGCGATCGACCATGTGGAAGTGCTGCGTGATGGGGCCTCCGCCCAGTACGGATCGGATGCCGTGGCAGGGGTGGTGAACATCATCCTGAAGAAGCAGGCGCGTGGTTTTCACGCCCAGAACATTACCGGCATCACGTCAGAGGGCGACGGTTTCCAGCAGGGTGTCTATCTCGATGGCGGAGCCGGTCTGGGCTCGCGCGGCTTCGTGCATGTCAGCGGGGATTTCGTCCATCAGGATCACACCTATCGCAGCGCTGCCGATAACCGCACCGGCACGTATCAGAACAATATCCTGAGCCAGCCGGAGCAGACGCGCGAGAGCGTTTCCGTCAATGCAGGCTATGATCTGACGGACAACATCCAGCTTTACGCGCTCGGCACCTATGCCCATCGCTATGCGCAATCCTACCAGAACTACCGTCTGGCCTCATCGCTGAATGCCTATCCCGCCTACAAGGCGATCTACCCCTGGGGCTATTCGCCGGTCGAGACGCTCAACGAAAACGACTATGAACTCAAGGCCGGCATCAAGGGTGATTTCCGTGGCTGGCACTGGGACGTGTCGAGTGTCTATGGCCGCGATTACGACGATATCGGGCTGATCAACTCGGTCAATCTCTCGACCAACAAGGCGACGGGCGCCACGCCGACCTCATTCAATGTCCAGGGTTTCAACAACCAGCAATGGACGAATGATTTCGATTTCAGCCGCAAATTCACGTTCAGCGGCTGGCCGCATAGCGTGAACTTCGCCGGTGGCGCGTCCTATCGCTATGAAGGCTATTCCGTGGGAACGGGGTCGCCAGGGTCGCTCTATGGTAATGGCTCCGATGCTCTGGCGGGTACCAATCCGGGCAATGCGGGCAATTACAGCCGCGATGTTGCGGCGGGCTATCTCGATATCTCGACCTATCTCGCCAAGGGACTGCAACTCGACCTGGCCGGGCGGTACGAGCACTATACCGATGTAGGCAACACCCAGAACGGCAAGGTCTCGCTGCGTTATGACATCACGCGCCGTATCGCGCTGCGTGGCACGATCAGCAATGGCTTTCATGCGCCGACACTGGCCCAGAAATACTACTCGGCCCTCAATATCTCGCCGACTGCAGCGCGTGGCCTGATCGGTGCGGGCTCACCCGGTGCGCTGGCCAATGGCTCGTCTGGCCTGAAGCCGGAGCGTTCGACCAATGCCGAGGGTGGGTTTATCGTCGAGCCGATCCGCAATCTGCATGTCACGACAGATATCTACCAGATCAACATGCGCGACCGGATCATGCCGGGGGGCAATATCTCGGGTGCAACAGCCATCAGCGCCATGCAGATGAACGGCTTTGCGCTGCCCGCGGATATCAGCACATGGAACCAGAGTGCGATTACGGCCAACTGGTTTGCCAATGTGGCCAGCACCCGCACACAGGGTCTGGATATCACGGTCACCTATCTGACGAAGCTCGGCGCCTATGGTCGTATCGACTGGGATGCCGCGATCAACCTCAACCGCACGCGTCTGTCGCATCAGGCGAGCAACCCCGTCACGGGCGCGCCGCTGCTCAATGCAGCGTCGATTGCCTATCTGACGACGGCCTATCCGCGCAGCAAGATCATCTTTGGTGGCAACTGGACACACGCCAAGTGGATCGTCGGCTTGCACGAGATCCGCTGGGGCCAGACAACCAACCAGCTGACCTATTATGCGCCGGGCCCTTATCAGTTCAGCACGACGCATTTTCTGGAGTACCAGAACAAGCCGAAATGGACGACCAATCTGGATGTGTCCTACCGCATCACCCCGCGCTGGACGGCCACGATCGGCGGCAACAACATCTTCTCGGCCTATCCCAGCCGCGTGCCTGACGGAAACCGCTATCTGGGTGCCCCGCAATATTACATGAGCACGTCACAGCTCGGCATTAACGGCGGCTACTACTATTTCCGCGTGAATTACGATCTCTGAATCGGCGATTAACGCGACGGCCCCTCTGCTGCGACCGGCTATGCCGGTCCAGCAATGATTTGTCATGAGGGCTTTGCATCAGATTTAACGGTGTTTTTTCCCCGTCAGTGGTGGTCTGCTCACGAAACCGGCATAAAATGACGACTCTCAGGGTCCAAAAAACCTGTCAGTTTTCTTAAAAGACGGTCATCTGTTCACAGGGAGCTTGAGCCAGACATTGTCTTCTACCGTCCTGCGCTTCTTTTCCGCCTGCCTTGCCGTTTCCTGCCTGACCCCCGTGGCTCACGCACAGCAGTCGACAACGGCCATAGCATCCGCACAGACCGGCCCTGCCGTGGCAGCGAACGCCGTTCCTGCACCCGCCGGGCTCGGTGCGGTCAATGCGGGGCAGCAGCCCTCTGCCCTGACCCAGACATCGCTATCGGAGTTGCACAAGGACACGACGGTCGCCCCTCTGCCCAAGCCGGAGGCAATTTTCGTCAATCCTCTGGGCATCAATGCCTGGCTGCGTGAACGTGGCATTGCGATCCTGCTCGACAACACGAATGAGATGTCGGGCATGCTCAATGCCCCGACAAAAGGCCTTGGTCTGCGCCAAGGCGCCAGCAATGCCGGTCAGTATTCGATGGAAAACGATATCGACTGGGAGCGTCTGGCAGGCTGGACCGGATTCTCGACTCATGACGTGATTGTCGGGCGTTACGGTATTCCCGCCAGTCGCATGTTCGGGGACAATCTGAACCCCAGTCAGGAAATCTATGGCGGCGGTGGTAACGTATTCGTCCACCTTGTTTACGCCTATGGCGAAGAGACCATGTTCAACGACCGCTTCGATGTCGCAGCGGGGCGCATGTCCTTCCTGTCAGATTTTTCGGCCAACCCGCTTTACTGCAACTTCATGAACAATGCGTTCTGCGGTAATCCGAAAGCGTCGAGCGATAACACCGCCCATGCCTCTTATCCCGACGCCAACTGGGCAGCCCGCTTCCGCCTGAGACCGACCGACAACACGATCTTCCAGTTCGGTGTCTATTTCACCCAGACACAGGCCATTTACGGCAATGCCCAGATGCGCACGGGTTTCAAGTTCAATGGCGCGACGATCGATGGCGAGGCCATGCCGGTCGAGTTCATCTGGGAGCCGCGTTTTGGCCATGACCATTCCCTGCCGGGCCATTACAAGGCGGGCTTCGCCTATGACACGGCAGACCACAAGGACAATTACTACGACGGCAACGGCAATCCCTTCGCCCTGAGCGGGCTCAAGCCACGCGATGTGCATGGTGCCTGGGCCGCCTGGGGGCTGGTTGACCAGATGGTCTATCATCATCCCGGTCAGGCCCCTGATGCCGGTGTGACCCTGATCGGGGCCGCCTATTTCAACAAGGCCCAGACACAGACCCGCGCCGATCAGCTTTCGTTTGGTGTGCTCGATCGCGGGTTCTGGAAGTCGCGCCCGCTCGATGCGGTCGGTGTGAATTTTTCATGGACTCATGTGTCGGACGATCTGACACGCTCCCAGCGTCTGTACGCGGCGCAGGGCCTGCCTTTGCCCAATGGTTCGCTGTTCCCACAGACCAGCGCGTATGTGGTGGAAGCGATGTACCAGATCCATGTGCTGCGCGGTGTCACCTTCGCGCCTGACTTCCAGTATTATTTCAATCCGGGTGGCCAGAAACAACTGCGTAATCAGGCCATGCTCGGCTTCAAGAGTCACATAGAAATCTTCTGAAAAATACCAGGGGGCAACCTTGCCCCTCTCTCGATTGTTGCAATGGCCCGACGAGACTGCATGGCCGTCGCTACGGCCTGTCAGCTCAGCATGATCGAGAGAGAAGCGCCCATGACGCACGACCTTCCCGCACTGGCCAGGGAGCTCTCTCCCGCAGGGCCCCTCGACGGGTTCTGGCCAATCGAGGATTATGCAGCCCTCGGCGACGGCCGTTGTGTGGCGCTGCTGGCGCCCGATGGCAGTGTGGACTGGCTCTGCGTCCCCAATATCGATTCACCTCCGATGTTCGATCGTCTCCTGCATCGTGCGGGCGGTTTTTTCCAGATACGCCCTGTCGGCGCCTACAAGGCCACGCGGCGCTATCGTGAGGACAGCAATGTTCTCGAGACCCTGATCGAAACCGAAACGGGCACGGCCAGACTTACTGAATCTCTCAACAGTACCTTCGCCGGGCGTCTGCCCTGGACCGAATTTGCACGGCGTATTGAGGGGCTGACGGGGCGCATGACATTCGTCGTGCGTTTCCGGCTCGGCACGCGCTGTGGCACTGTCGCGCCCTGGATCCAGACCACACAGAACGGCAATATCTTCCATGTGGGGTCCGTGCTCGCCCATATGGTGCACACGCCCAACATGCGCATCCTCCGCGAAGAGGATGAGGCCATCGAGGCCGAGATCGTGGTGGGTGAGAAAACCCACGCCCTCGTGGCGCTGGTCGCGACCGAAAACGAGCCTCTTGCCGTGCCGAGTGTCGAGGAGATCGACGGGCGTATCGAGACCAGCGATGAGGCGTGGCGCAGCTGGGACAACACCCTGCATTATGACGGCCCCTATCGTGAGCAGGTGCGGCGCAGCGCGCTGGCCCTTAAGCTGCTGCTTTATTCATCGAGCGGGGCTATTGCGGCGGCAGCCACGACCTCGCTGCCCGAACGGCTGAAAGACGGCAAGAACTGGGATTACCGTTACGCCTGGATACGCGATGCCGCCTATGTGGCGAATGCCTTCCTGCGGCTTGGCGCGGTGGCCGAGGTCAAGGCCGCACTGGCCTGGCTGGTGCATCACCTCGGCGAATCAGGCCCGATGGTGATGTATGGCCTCTCGGGGCAGAGTGTCGATGACGAGATTGTCTATGACGAGGTTGAGGGCTATCGCGGCATCAAGCCTGTCGTGAGCGGCAACCGCGCGGCGGGCCAGCATCAGCATGGTATTTATGGCGATATCTTCGAGACGGCGGCGCTGTTCGTCTCGCGAGGCAATCTGCTCGACCAGAAGACCGCCGTGCTTCTGGCCGATCTCGCCGATCGCTGCGCCGATCACTGGCGTCAGAAAGACGCCGGGATCTGGGAGCTGACCGAGGACCAGCACTACACCATGTCCAAGATCAGCTGCTGGCAGGCGCTGGATCGTGCATGCCAGATGGCCGAGCGTGGGCATCTGGCGAAGGACCGTGCGCCGCGCTGGGCACGTGAGAAAGAGCGTATCCTGGAATGGATCGATCGTGAGTGCTGGTGCGACAGGCGCAAGGCATATCTATTCTACCCCGGATCGGACGGTCTGGACGCCTCAATCGCGCTTGCCGTGCCCTTTGGTCTGGACAGGCACGATCGTATGCTCTCGACCCTGCGTGCGATACGAGAGGAGCTTGGCCACGGGCCGTTTTTGTTCCGCTATACCGGCATGCGTGAGGAGGAGGGCGCCTTTCTGGCCTGTAGCTGCTGGATGGTCGAGGCGCTGTATCTCCTGGGCGAGAAAGATGAGGCTGAAAAGCTGTACGCCAATTTCCTCGAACGTCTGCCAAGCAATACCGGCATCATGGCCGAGATGATCAATCCCGAAACGGGGATGTATCTGGGCAACACGCCGCAGGGGCTGAGCCATCTCGGCGTCATCCACGCAGCCTGTGCGCTTGCAGGCAACAGGATGAAGGCTTTCGATTTGTCCTGAGGCGGGCACGTCACCGATCGGATGGGTCGTTCACGCTTCGATTGGCGCTGGACGGCTCACTTTCACGGCCTCGCATCCTGTCGGTTCGTCAGCGAGCCTGATGCAGGAGCAAGATCGGACTGACCGTATGCAGGGGAGAATCAGTCGCGCCCCGTAAGGCTCCATGCCTTGCGGGCAAGTGTCAGCGCGTGCAGACGGGCTGCGGGGGCATAGATCGGCGCGCTGATCATCAGTTCATCGGGCGCGTGGCGGGACATGAATTGCTCTATACCCTCAGCGACCCGCTCACATGTGCCAATCAGGCTGGTGCCCTGCATCGTATCGAGTTGCGCACTGACCTCTCGCGACCAAGGGAGATCTTCTGGCAGGACAGGGGGCAGGATGCGTCCGGGTTTGCCCTGACGCAGGGCTGCCACGAACAGGCGCCGTGACGTGGCAAGGTAATCGGCTTCTTCTGCTGTGTCGGCGGCAATCACATTGACCGCAAGCATGACATAGGGTGTGGCCAGATGGGCCGAAGGCTGGAAGTCGCGACGATAAAGCGCGATCGCCTGCTCCATCATCTGCGGTGCAAAATGCGATGCAAAGGCGAAAGGCAGCCCCAGCGCCGCAGCAAGCTGCGCCGAGAACAGCGATGACCCCAAGAGCCAGACCGGCACGTTCGCTCCGGCGCCCGGCGTGGCCACCACACCATTGGCGCTGCCTGCTGGCGAGAGATAGGCCATGAGCTCGAGCACATCATCGGGAAAGCGTTCGGCGTGGTCGATATGACGCCTCAGCGCACGCATGGTGCGTTGATCTGAACCCGGTGCCCGGCCAAGCCCCAGATCGATGCGTCCGGGAAAAAGCGCCTCAAGCGTGCCGAACTGCTCGGCGATGACGAGCGGCGCATGGTTGGGCAGCATGATGCCCCCCGCCCCAATACGCATTGTCTGCGTGGCTGCGGCCAGATGGCCGATCACAACGCTCGTGGCCGCTGAGGCAATGCCTGGCATGGCGTGATGCTCGGCCACCCAGTAGCGATGAAAGCCAAGGGCCTCCGCGTGAACTGCCTGATCGCGGGACTCCATAAGGGCCTCCCGAACCGTGCCGTCTTCGCGAATGAAGGAGAGATCAAGTACTGAGAGCGGTGTCATGATCCCGATATGGGATGCTGTCTGGCCCTCTGAAAGCCCCCCGGAGCGATCCGGGGGCGCAGCCTCGCGGCGTATCAGATCAATCGCGGGGCGCGTAACCGACGGGCTCTGGCCTCGGATCAGGCCTCGTGGGGCTTGTCGCCTGGCTTCCGGTCGCTTTCCTCGACCAGAGTCTCGATGGCAGGGCTGGGGTTGGGGCTGCTGCGCGTATAGATCGGGGCAGGGGCGGCGCTATGCGCTGCTTCCATGAAGCGGTCGGCCAGCGCGCCATAAAGCGCGTGCTTGCAGATCATGCGCGAGACACCGAAAGCGAGAAAGGACGTGGCCATTAGCGCAAGCGTCACCTGCTGGTTGTCGCACATTTCCATGACAATGACTGTCGCTGTCAGCGGGGCCTGCACTACGGCAGAGAAATAGGCCACTGTACCCAGCAGCACTACGGCGCCAGCGGTTGTATGGGGCAGATATTGCGCGATCCAGCCGCCGATTCCGGCACCAACGGACAGGGAAGGGGCAAAGAGGCCGCCCGGAATACCCGAGCAATAGGACACGACGGTCGCGATGAATTTCAGCACGAAGAACGATGCCGGATAATGCTCCGAGCCGTCGATGATGGCGCGGGCCTGGGTATAACCTGTGCCATAGGTTGCGCCGTGCGATACCAGCCCGAGAAGCGCCAGAACCAGACCGCACAACGCCGCGAAGGCAACCGGTCGTGCCTTGATCAGCGCCCCGATGCGCCCCGGCAGGCCTTTGGAGAAGCGGATGAGCAGGGCCGAGAATGTCCCGCCTGCAATCCCCCCTACGATGCCGCAGGTCAGCACCGCAATCCAGGCTGTGCCAATGGGGACATCGACATCCGTATGCCCGAAATACGAGTAATTGCCGACGAGAGCGATGGCCGTCACACCGGAGAGCACAACACCGGTCAGCATGGTGCCCGATGTTTTCTGCTCGAAGGAGTGCGAGAGTTCCTCAATGGCAAAAACAATCCCTGCCAGAGGCGTATTGAAGGCAGCCGAAACACCTGCGGCACCGCCAGCAAGAATGGCGCCGCGACGGGCTGCCACGTTCGAGATGCCAAGCAATCGCGAAAAGCCGTGCATGATCGCGGCGCCAACCTGCACCGTAGGACCCTCGCGGCCGATGGATGCGCCAACGAGCAAGCCAAAACAGGTGAGGATGATCTTTGCGAAGGCGATGCGCAGCGAGAGAACACGATTAACGATCGAGAAGTTCTCGATATGCAGTGTGGCGATGGTCTGGGGGATACCACTGCCTTGCGCACCTGCAAAAAAGCGACGGGTGAGCCAGGTTGAAAGGGCCAGACCCGCGGGTACGACCACCAGCATGACATAGGGATCCCAGTGCAGCAGACGGCCTCGGGCGCGGGCGGCCCAGTCCGCCGTACCCGCGAAAGCGACAGCCACGACGCCGACCAGAACGGCGCCCAGCCAGTAGGTAAGGGTGCGTCGCCATTGCGTGGTGGTTCGGCGCGCAGAGCGGCGCAGATGCAGAATCCGGTTCTTTTGCCGCAAAGCGGTGCTGGGGCGCATAGGTTCTCGCCTGGCTGAGGGTCAGGAAGCCCCGACCGATGAGGAACGCTCCTGCCAGCACCCCAGGCGACTGGTCAAGAAACTCTTGTCACGAAAAAACGTAACGGGCGGCGCCTTTTCCGGTTCGCCCGTTCATCGTTTCAGGCCAGCACCGGGATGCCGGTCTGCTTGGCCTTTTCTTCTGGCTCGACATGAATATGGATAAGGGCGCGGCCGATATGACGACGCAAGGCGTGTTCGACCCGGTCGCAGATATCATGCGATTCCGATACCGTCATGGTGCCTGGCACCACCAGATGAAATTCGATGAAGCTGACACTGCCTGCGGTGCGTACACGGATGTCATGGGCCTCGATCGCGCCTCTTGCATGTTTCGAAATAACGGCCCGGATCATCTGGAGCGTGTCTGTGTCCGGCGCTTCGTCCATCAGACCGGCGATGGATTGCTTCATCATGTCGAATCCGACGCGCAGGACGTTCACGGCCACAAGGGCCGAAAGAATGGCATCGAGACGCGTGTAGCCGGTGAGCGGGATGAGCGTGATACCAATCACCAGAACGACTGTTGTCCAGACATCGGAAATGACATGGCGGCCATTGGCAGTAAGGGCGGGCGAGCGGCGCATGCGGCCCTGACGCACCAGAACCAGCCCCCAGATCAGATTGACCACACCGCCAAGCGCGTTGAAGACGATGCCACGCCACGGGGCGAGATCATGGTTGGGCGCCCACCAGCTCTGCCACGCGACCCAGGCGATTCCGATGGCGGTGAGCACCACCAGAACAGCCTCGCTGACGGCAGAGAGATATTCGGCCTTGTCATGCCCGTAGGTATGGTTCTCATCCGCCGGTCGCTGCGCCACTTTCAGTGCCCACAGAGCCCCCAGAGCGGCAGCAACATTGATGATCGTTTCAAGCGCGTCAGACAGCAGGGCAGAACTGCCACTGACGCGCCAGGCCACGTATTTCAGCCCGAGGGCAACGAGGCTGACGAGCAGCGAGAACCAGCCAAAAACGATCTTTTCGGGCTGCTTCAGCATGAAACGGCACCCTGACAGGCAGGATTATCGCCGCATGTCGTCCCGTGATCATGAGGGCTACAGGGAAAAGGCGACCCGGCGGCCTCAATCTGGAAGGTTGCATGGCCGATCCTGAAGCGCTTGGCGAGCATGGTGGTCGCCTCCCGCAGGATACCGGCCTGCCTCGTGGCGTCGGCATTGCTGACAAGATGAACGGTCAACGCGGTTTCAGTCGTGCTGAGCGACCAGACATGCAGGTGATGGAGGCCCTCAATATCGGGCAGTGCCAGCAGGCCGGCTTCGACCTCATCCAGACGGATCTGCTCGGGCACGCCATCGAGTGCCATATCGAGTGAGGCGCGCAGGAGGGACCACGTACCGATGATGATGGACACACAGACCAGCAGGCTCACGATGGGGTCAAGAATGGCCCATCCGGTCATCATGATGATGAAACCTGTGACGACCACAGCCAAGGACATGAGCGCATCGGCGGCCATATGCAGGAAGGCCCCGCGCAGATTGAGGTCATCCTTGCCGCCCCGCATGAAAAGCAGGGCTGTCGCGCCATTGACCAGAATCCCCCCGAAAGCCACCAGCATGACAACGCGTCCGGCAACCTCCCCCGGTGCGACAAGCCGCGTGATGGCTTCCCAGATAATGCCGCCGGTTACCAGCAGCAGCAGTACCGCATTGCCAAGGGCCGAGAGGATGGTGGAGCGCTTGAGCCCATAGGTAAAGCGCGTAGTTGGCGCACGCCGGGCCAGACTATGGGCAAGCCATGCGGCCCCAAGTCCCAGCACATCGGAAAGGTTATGGCCAGCATCCGAAAGGAGCGAGAGGGAATGAGCCAGTAATCCCCAAATGGTCTCGGCAACGATATAGGCAATATTCAGTGCCATTCCCAGAAGGAACGCACCGCCGTAACTTGCGGGCTCATGAACATGGTGGTGTCCCCCATGCCCATGCCCATGCCCATGCCCATGCCCATGCCCATGCCCATGCCCATGCCCATGCGTTTCGTGATCGTCATGACCGTGTTCATGCGTATCCGCGTCATGTCCATGCGGGTCATGATCATGGTGGTGGGCATGGTCGCAGGCGTGTTCGGCCATGAAATTGCTCTCGAAAGAAATTGCCACAGGGATTGTGCTGGTCAGGGATCATATAGGGCATCGACACGATACCCGCCAAGGCGAAGCCGGACTGTGGGTGAGAAATGACGGGCGGCGCACAATATGGGTGATTCTTCCCCAAAAGTTAACGTAATTCTAAAATCGTTACTACGAAACACTTAGTCAAATTGTAATGCATCGATTGTTTAACGACATGTATGTGCCCGGTTTCTGATAAAGGAATAGAATGGAAAGTGAATGATTCGGGTGGTTATTCCGTTCAGAAAGGGTTTGTCATCAAATCATTCAATTTCGTTATTGAATTATCGGCTTTATTGGGGTGGTATGCGTGGCACCAAGTTGGGCTACTGGCCGTTAATGAGCTTTTAACGTTATTGGGTATTTTGGTGAAGGTCTCTCAGCTTTTCCGAGTTTGCGCCTCGGGTCTTCCGGCTTCCGAAAGGACAGTCCCGATCATGCGCGGCGAGCTCCGGTCGTTCATCGGGCAGATGTGCCAAGGGGCTGCGGCGTCACAGTTTCCATGTCCGGCTTCAGCCGGATCTCTTCACTCCCGGAAGGGCGATGTGTCCTCCCCGGTGGGAATAAAACACAGGATCCGGAGCGGAATTGCCGCTCATTACTCTATCACCACCGTGCCGCTTTCAGCGGATCAGCGTGACCGAGACGTTATCGCGTCCCATAAAAGCAAGGAAAATATGATGCGATCGCTACGCCCTTCCGTTGCAGCCCTCATCGTCGGAACGGTTCTGGCCGGAATGCCAGCCCGTGCGGCTGAACCGCTGGTTTATGCGCCGATGGAGCCCGGCCGCATGTCGGATGTGATTCGTACGCTCGCCTCAGATCCATTCGAGGGACGTGCACCTGGCACGATGGGGGCGATCCGGTCGGTCAATTACATCGTCTCCCAGTTTCAGGCGATTGGTCTGGAGCCAGCGGGGGATAACGGGAGCTGGACCCAGGAAGTCCCGATGATCCATACGCGGATCGCGCCCGACTCCCTGATTCATTTCAAGGCCGGTGGGGCGGAAGGGCTCGATTTCCATCAATCGGAACAGATCTATCTGACTACCGGGACACCTTCGTCCCAGATACGCATTACGGACGCGCCGCTCGTGTTTGTCGGGTATGGCGTCACTGCACCGGCCCGCGACTGGGATGATTTCAAGAATGTCGATCTCAAGGGCAAGATTGCGGTCATCCTGATCAACGATCCTGACTTCAAGGCGGCTGCGGATGAACCCGTGAAGGGCCGCTTCGGTGGTCGGACCATGACCTATTATGGCCGCTGGACCTACAAATATGAGGAAGCGGCCCGCAGGGGTGCCGTTGGCGCGCTGATCATCCATGATACAGAGGCCGCTTCCTATCCCTGGAGCACAGTCATTGCGGCGGGGGGAGAGGCCTTCGATCTCGAGCGCAAGGGCAAGGCGGAATCGCTGGTCGTCAAAGGCTGGCTGGAGGGGCAGGCGGCCCATGACCTGTTTGCTCGAGCGGGGCTCGATCTGGACAAGCTGAGCGTGCAGGCACGTCGCGCCGATTTCACGCCTGTCACCCTGCCGGGTGTCACCATGACCACGACGCTGGATGTCACCACGTCGCATCTGCAAAGCCGGAATGTTCTGGCCAAGCTTCCGGGCAGCACTCATCCTGACGAGACGATCGTTTACGGTGCGCATTGGGATGCGTTCGGCAAGAGCCGCGGCCCCAATGGCGAGGCTTTGATACGGCGCGGCGCCATTGACGACGCTTCGGGCATTGCGGCGGTGATGGAAATTGCCCGTGCTTTCAAATCCGGCCCTCAGCCGGAGCGGACGATTCTCTTCAGCGCCTGGACGGCTGAGGAGCGCGGGCTTCTGGGATCCACCTGGTATGTCGAGCATCCCCTTATCTCTCTGCCCAAGACGGTTGCAAATTTCACGATCGACGTGCTGCAGATGGGTGGTCTTTCACATAATGCCTTTCTCGTAGGGGCCGGGCAGGACAGTCTGCAGGATGACTTCGCGACAATCGCTTCCGCGCAGGGACGTGTGACTGTCAACGAAGCCCTGCCTGAACGCGGGGCCTTCTATCGCGCCGATCACCTCCCGTTTGCCCGTGCCGGTGTGCCGGTGCTGCCGATCATGGATCTGGCCGGATATCCGGACCTCGTGAACGGTGGTGTTCCAGCGGGCCGCAAATGGCTTGAGGGCTATATGGCCTGTTACCATCAGCCCTGCGACGCCTGGAGCGCCAGCTGGGATCTGCGTGGCGCGGCTGAGGACGCCGCGGCGCTTTACGAGGTTGGCAGAAGTCTGGCCTTCTCGCGTATGTGGCCAAGCTGGAAGCAGGGCTCGGAATTCAAGGCAATCCGTGAGCGCACGGAGTCGCAGCGCCCTGCACTCTGACGGGTATGGAGGCCGGGAACGGCCTCCGCCCTGCCTGCCATGGGGCTATTAGCAACGCAGCAGGCATGTACCTCGATGGCGCGGGCATAAGGCAATATTAGGCGGAGGAGGCATGCTCCTTCAGGAGCGGTCCTTCAGATCGGGCCAGATCGCGCTATTCTTCTTGACAAGACACGCCCAGTTCGTGACTTGCAGCCCACATGATCCGGCTAACAGAACTCAGGCTCCCTCTCGACCATTCAGACGATGCCCTGCGCGAGGCCATTCTTCAGCGTCTCGGTGTGCCATCCGAGGCGTTGACAGCGTTCACCATCGCCCGGCGTGGCTATGATGCCCGCAAACGCGGGCGCATCATGCTGATCTACAGCGTTGATTGCGTGGTCGAGAATGAAGCAGCCGTTCTCGCAGCTCATGAAAACACGGTTTCGGTCATGCCGACACCAGAGATCCGCTACAAGGCACCCTCGGCTGAACCGGGTCCTCTTCGCCCCGTGGTAATCGGCGCCGGGCCATGCGGTGTGATGGCGGCGCTGGTTCTGGCGCAGGCTGGTCTCAAGCCCATCGTCATCGAGCGCGGAAAGATCGTGCGTGAGCGAACGGTGGATACGTTTGCCCTGTGGCGTCGCTCTGAACTGACTCCAGAAAGCAATGTGCAGTTTGGCGAAGGTGGGGCAGGGACCTTCTCGGACGGCAAGCTTTATAGCGGCGTGAGCGATCCGCGCCATCTGGGCCGCAAGGTCATGGAAGAGTTCGTCAAGGCGGGCGCACCGGAGGAAATTCTTTACGTTTCCAAACCTCATATCGGGACATTCAGGCTGGTCTCGATGGTGGAGCATATCCGTGCCGAGATCGAGCGTCTGGGGGGTGAATATCGTTTTGGCGTGCGCGTGGATGGTCTGCGTACCGAGGGCGAGCCAAGGCGCCTGACTGGGCTTGTTCTTTCCGATGGCAGCATGCTCGATACTGACCGCGCCATTCTGGCGGTGGGTCACAGCGCGCGTGATACGTTCGAGATGCTGCGTGACGCGGGCGTGCCCATGGTGCCCAAGCCATTCTCCATCGGGGTGCGTATCGAGCATCCACAATCGCTGATCGATTGCGCACGCTTTGGCGATCAGGGTGGTCACCCGCTCCTGGGGGCAGCCGACTACAAGCTTGTGCATCATGCAAAAAACGGGCGGGCGGTTTATTCCTTTTGCATGTGCCCCGGTGGTACGGTTGTCGCCGCTACTTCCGAACCAGGGCAGGTCGTGACAAATGGCATGAGCCAGTATTCGCGCGCCGAGCGTAACGCCAATGCCGGTATTGTGGTGGATGTCTCGCCCGAGCGTGACTATCCGGGGGATGTACTGGGCGGCGTTGCGTTCCAGCGCCACTGGGAACGGGCTGCCTTTGTCGCGGGTGGCGGGGATTATCGCGCACCCGCCCAGCGCGTCGAGGATTTTCTGGCCAACCGCCCCTCGACCCATCTGGGTGAGGTCGTACCCTCCTATAAGCCTGGCGTGACACCAACTGATCTGTCGCTCTGCCTGCCGGATTTTGCGGTCGAGGCCATTCGCGAGGCGCTGCCGGCTTTCGAGCGCAAGCTCAAGGGGTTCTCGATGGGCGATGCCGTGCTGACCGGGGTGGAAACACGTACCTCGTCGCCCATCCGGATGCCGCGTGATGAGACGGGGCAGAGCCCCGGGCTGGTCGGCCTTTTTCCAGCTGGTGAGGGCGCAGGCTATGCCGGGGGTATTCTTTCGGCAGGTATAGATGGCATTCGCGCCGCAGAATGGGTGATCGGGGATCATCAGGGCGCTAAGGCCGGTGCCGAGGGCTGAGCCTCGGCGGCGGCATATTAGCGCATACGAAGGGGTAACATCTGTTCTGCCTGAGCCGGGGTAATTCCGCTGCGCTCGCGGACCGGCCCACGAGTTGCATGGCAGCGCGATAATAAATAGGCAGAACCGCGTCGTTTGGCCGCCGTTGCAGGCTCATCATCTTTCGAGAAGTTGAGCCATCATGACCCTTATCGATCCCCGCACGCGTTATCCCCGCCCTCCTTTCGAAGTGCAACCGCAGGAATTTCCGGGTGTCTCCGCAAGGATGAAGCCCGAGCCCGATTATGGTGATGAGAGTTATCAGGGCAGTAATCGCCTGAGCGGTCTCGTCGCCCTGATTACAGGGGGTGATTCCGGCATCGGGCGCGCTGTGGCTGTCGCCTATGCGAAGGAAGGGGCAGACATCGCCCTGTCTTATCTCGAAGCCGAACAGCAGGACGCGCAGGATATTGCGCGGTCGGTGGAGAAGGCCGGTCGTCGTTGCCTGCTCCTGCCCGGCGATATCCGCGAAAAATCCCATTGCGAGCATCTGGTGAGCCAGACGGTCGAGGCCTTCGGCGGGCTCGATATTCTGGTCAACAATGCCGCTTTCCAGCATCCAAGAGAGAATTTTCTGGATATCGAGGATGAGGAATGGCGTCGCCATTTCGACACCAACATCCATGCGATGTTCTATATCACGAAGGCAGCCCTGCCGCATCTCAAGCCGGGAGCCTCGATTATCAATACTTCATCGGTGAACACACGCACGCCGATGCCCATTCTCATTCCCTATTCGATGACCAAGGCGGCGATTGCCAACTTCACCGTTGGGCTCGCCGGGAGCCTGGTCGAGAAGGGTATCCGCGTAAACGCGGTACTTCCCGGCCCGATCTGGACGCCGTTCATTGCAACCGGGATGCCGCCTGAACAGCATGAGGATTTCGGGTCGCAGGCCCCCATGGGGCGTCCTGGCCAACCGGCTGAACTGGCGGGAGCCTATGTCTATCTGGCGGACCCCAACAATAGCTACACCACGGGTGCTCTGCTGCCGGTACATGGTGGCATGCCGCAACTCTGAGGTGAGTCATCACCTGACAGGGAAATGACTGTCGCCCGGTGCGGAGTGATCCCCGCATCGGGCAGTTTACTATCCAGACAGTGATGGCTTCGTGGTAACATCCGTATATTGATCTATGATCATTCCAAATTTATCGAAATACTACTGGATAATAAAACAGAAAATCCAATACCCCAAATATAGATATATATTATTATCATTGAATTACAATTTAATACTGCAAGAGGTTTGACATGAAAATTAATATAAAAATAATTGTCCATTACTCGTCATTTTGCTAAAACGTAGTCAACACACCGCAAATCCTGCCGCCTATCTGTCGACATTGCGTGTTTACTGTAAAATAGTCGCATGCTCGCCATATTATCGGAGCTGGTACTGGTATTTTTCGGGAGCCTCGCCTGGTTTCCTAGGCTGAGCGAGCGTATCACGAGCGGCAGGGATGCCGAAAGAAGGTGAGTATGGCCACCAATATTACTGGCATCTGGTCTGCAGTTCTGAACAAGGACGGTATCACCGTCTATCAGAGTGGCACTGTCGTTCAGCAGGGTCCGGTACAGTTGACTGGTGGCGCTACGCTTTATGTGACAAGCGGAGCGACGGCCTCGGGGGTTACCAATTCGGGTAACGTTCCCAATATTGTTGTGTCCTCGGGTGGTACATTGCTTAGTTCGACAATCACGAACGGCTATGTTTCGGCTCTTCAGGGTGCAACGACGAGCGGCAATGCGTTCAATTCTGATCCGGCCTATTATTTCAGCGGTGCGCAGTCGATTGATGACAAGTATTTTGCCGCTGGAGGCTACGGTACCGATAATGCCAATTTCAGTGCAGGGTCGATTGTTACCAACGCCACCGCATCGACGGGTGGGCCGCTGAATTTCTACTCGGGCGCAACCGTGAATGGTGTGACCGTGTCCTCGGGTGGGGTTGTCACGTTCAGCGCTGGATCAGTTGTCTCCAACCTGAATATTCTGCCGGGCGGTTCCGCTTTCATCAGTACAATCGTCGGTACGCCAGTAAACTCGGCGCCTGTTATGCCCACGAGCGGGGTGACAACGGTGACTGGTGTCTGGTCGGCTGTGCTGAGTGGAGGCAAGACAATCTACAAAAATGCCGCAGGCACGGCTCTTGAGGCCCCTCTTCGCCTGAGTGCTGGCACGCTTTATATCACGAGTGGCGCAACCGTCTCCGGGCTGCTCGTTCTGGGAGGGACGCCTGTCGTCTCGGTTCTCAGCGGTGGCAAGCTGCTCAATTCCCAAATCAATAATGGGTATGTCTATGTTAATGGGGGCGGCATCACGAGTGGCAATCTGCTGAACTCAAATCCGATGCGCTACAGCGCAGGCGCAAGCTCGGTCAATGATATCTTCCTCAATAGTGGCTATGCGGCGGATACGGTCTATGCCCTCAATGGGGCAACACTCATCAACCCGACGATTTCGGCAGGTGCACCTGTCGTCGTCAGCAGTGGCGCGACGATCATTGATCCAGTGGTGACGTCTGGGGGACAGCTCTCGATTTACGGTGGCAGTGCAACGACCTGTTTTCTCGCGGGCGCCATGATCGAGACCCCTCAGGGTCCCTGCGCCGTCGAAGCCCTTCGGGTAGGGCAGGAAATCATGGTCTACCGGAATGATAAGGCCTGTATCGAGACGGTGTCACGCATCTGCAAGGATCACATGACTGTCGGGAACCTGCGTGATGATGATATGGCCGGGTTCCCGGTCAGGATTGGTGCCCATAGTCTTGGGTGCAACACGCCCGATCGGGATCTGCTGGTAACGGCCGAGCACTGCCTTTACTTAGAGGGAGGGTTTGTTCCCGTTCGTATGCTCGTCAATGGACAGTCCATCCGTTATGACCGCGGTTATGAGAGCTATGATTACTACCATGTCGAACTGGCCCGGCATGGTATCATTCGCGCCAATAACGTCCTCACCGAGAGTTATCTCGATACAGTCACACCGTTGGACAACCGTGAAGGCAAAGGGCTGACGCGCTATAGAAGCTGGGCGTCTCATGGGGCAGCGTCTTTACGTGTCGAGCGAGCCTTCGTAGAGCCGATATACAAGGCCATCATGGCACGTTGCGGATGTGAGGACACGACAAGAGACGATCTGGACCATGATCATGGGCTGTATCTTGTCACAGATGGTGGGCAGCGTATCGAGCAGCGGAGACGCGCCGGCGATCAGTTCCTGTTTTCCCTTCCGCCGGGGGTAGAGCGTGTCCGTCTGGTCTCACGTCATGCACGACCATTCGATACGCTGGGGCCGTTCATTGATGATCGTCGCGAGCTCGGTGTGCTGGTCAGTGACATCACGCTCTATCGCCCGAATGGCACGCATACCATACGAACTCATCTGGATCAGGATGAACTGCCGGGATGGGACGGGGCACGGGGTGAGGATTGTCGCTGGACGCTGGGTCACGCGACTCTGCCGCTCGACCTGCCCGTGCAGGACGATCCTGCACTGCTTAGCGTACGCATTGTCGCCGCCGGACCGTATTGCGACAGGCAGACCATCTCTAAGACACGGGCTGCCTGACTGTCGGCCCTAGCCCATCATATGGCGCTGATTGCCGAGCACCCATAGCGTTCCACCCACCATCAGGATGACGATCAGCAGCGAAAACAGGATCAGCTGGAGGTCGTCACGATGGGAGCGCGACAGGTCGATATGCAGGAAGAACCGGAAATGCACCACGACCTGAGCAAGCCCAAGCAGGGCGATGATCCAGATCAGGCTCGGGCGCGGTAACAGCCCCAGCATGACCCCCGCAAAAGGTATGGCGGAGAGGAGTAGTGCAAGGGCCAGGCCGATGATGTAGCCATGCAGTTCCTGGCGGCGCTCCTGCGCATGACGATCGCTCATGACAGGGCTCCAAGCAGATAGACGATCGAGAAAATCCCGATCCAGACAATATCGAGAAAATGCCAGAACAGGGCCAGGCGCATGAAGCGTGTCTGCACCAGCGGATCGAGGCCGAATTTCGCGACCTGCGCAAACATGATCAGCATCCAGATGCAGCCACTCGTGACATGCAGGCCATGTGTGCCGATCAGCGCCCAGCTTGCCGAGAGCCAGCCGGATCGCGACGGAACACCGCCTTTTTGCGCCATGCTGATAAAGTCATGCAATTCCAGCGACAGGAAAACGAGGCCCAGCGCCAGGGTGACCGCAAACCAGAATAACGTTTTGCCCGTCGAGCGGTCATAACGCATGGCCAGCGTCGCAAGACCGCAGGTGAAGCTGCTCAGAAGGAGTGCCACAGTCTCCCACGCTGCGGATGAGAGATCGAACAGCTCATGCGGGCCGGGCCCACCGGCCAGAGAGTGCCCCATCGTCGCATAGGTGGCGAAGAGCATCGAAAAGATGATGAGGTCGCTCATCAGAAAGACCCAGAACCCGAACAGGGCTTCCTCGGCCTGGGAGCGCACAGCTTCCTGGTGTGATTCCGGTGCTGAGTGGCTCAGACGGATACCGATATGGCTCGGCCCCTTGCCGTGAACATCCGCCGCCATCAGACAGGCTCCCTGACCAGACCGCGATTGGCGGTCGTAAACATGGCATCATTGGAAATGGCCGGGCTTTCGCGCAGGGTCAGCAGCCAGCGTTCCTCGGTCGCCCGTATTTCCGCAGCCGGGATCACATAGGATGTATCGCGGTTGAAGCTGCGTACGATAATCGCCCCGAAGAACACCGCAGCGCCCAGCAGGACCGCCCACCAGATGTGCCAGACAAGCGCAAAGCCGAACACGCCGCTGGCCACGCAGCAGACAAACCCGACCGGCGTGCTCGAAGGCAGTTCGATATCGTAATAATGCTCCGGTGCGCGCCACGCCGTGTGCTGCTTCTTCGCCTGATGAAAGGCATCGACACTGTCGATCTGAGGAATAAGCGCAAAGTTGTATTCGGGGGGCGGTGCCGCCACCGACCATTCTAGGGTGCGACCATTCCATGGATCGCCTGCCGGCACAGCGAGGATCTGGCGATCGCGAATACTGGTCCAGAGCTGAATGACCATGCTGGCCAGCGCACACAGGACGAGCAATGCGCCGCAAAGCGCGACCCAGAGATAAGGGCGGTAAACTGCCTCAAAAAACTCCTGGCTCCGTCGCGGCATGCCAAGCGCGCCCACAATGTAGAGCGGCATGAAAGCCAGAATGAAGCCGCCGACCCAACAGCCGAAAATCACCCGGCCCCAGCCTTCATGCAGCCGGAACCCGAATGCCTTGGGGAACCAGTAGTGATAGGCGCTCAACATGCCAAAAAGCAGGCCGGGAATGAGCATGTTATGAAAATGCGCGACGAGAAACAGGGTGTTGTGCACCTGATAATCGAAGCCCGGATTGGCGAGCATGACACCGGTTGCCCCCCCGACCACAAACAGCACCATGAAGGCGCAGGCATAGAGCATCGGGACGCTGGTCCGTATGCGCCCACGCACCATGGTCAGCAGCCAGTCATACACCTTCACCCCGGTGGGGATGGCAATCAGCATGGTGGCAATGCCGAATACCGCATTGACGTTCCCATCCTGCCCCATGGTGAAGAAATGGTGCAGCCACACCGTGAAGGACAGAACGGCAATGGAGATCGTGGCCCACACCAGCGAGGTGTAACCGTACAGGCGCTTGTTCGAGAACGTCGCGATGGTTTCGGAATAGACACCAAAGGCGGGCAGAATGAGGATATAGACTTCCGGGTGACCGAACAGCCAGAACATGTTGATGTAGTTCATCATGTTGCCGCCAAGCTCGTTCGTGAAAAAATGCATGCCCAGATAGCGATCCATCGCCAGCATGAGCGTCGCGACCGTGAGCGGCGGCATGGCAAAGATCATCAGGATCGAGATGCACAGCGCCGTCCAGGCAAAGAGCGGCATACGGAACAGGGTCATGCCCGGCGCACGCTTCTTGTAGATCGTGACGGCAAAATTGATGCCGGTCATCGTATTGCCAATGGAGCTGAGCGTGAGCGCCCATATCCAGTAATCAACCCCCACACCGGGGCTGAATGACAACTCCGTATAAGGAGGATAACCGGTCCAGCCTCCTGTCGAGAACTTGCCCACGCATAGCGAAACCATCATCAGCACCGCACCTGCGCTGGTCAGGCCCAGACTGATGGAATTCATGGCGGGGAAGGAGACATCCCGCGCGCCGATCTGGAGTGGCATGGCGAAGTTGTACACGCCAATCAGGAACGGCATGGCCATGAAGAAAATCATGATCGTGCCATGCGTGGTGAAAAGCTGGGCGAAATGTTCCGGCGGAATGAAGCCGGGGTTGTTGTAGGCCACGGCTTGCTGTGAACGCATGACGGCGGCCTCGACCACTGCGCGGGCCAGCATGACGAATGAGACCACCACATACATGATGCCGATGCGCTTGTGGTCCACGCTTGTCAGCCACTCAGTCCAGAGCGCCTTCCAGCCCTTCAGCCAGGTGACGAAGACCAGCACGGCCAGAGCCCCCAGCACCACCACCGAGGCAGCAACCGTTGCGATTGCGCTATAAAATGGCAGGGCGTCATAGCCGAGCTCACCAAAAAGAAAATGGCGCAAAAGCGGGTCTCCGGTCATGGGGGCGTTGCGTGAACAACGGCGGGATCACGGCAGTTCAGCCGTGATCATGGGGCATGGAATCGTCGTAGCGACTGACGATGTCATGAAAGAAGGTGTCGGGTACGGCCGAGAAGCTGGCCATGGTAGCGTTGGAATCATGCAGCAGCGTCTGCGCTGTCTTGCGGCCATTTTCCTGCTTGCGCACGGCGTCATAGGTTTGGGTATCGAGATGCAGGGTGCTCTGGCTGGCCTGCGTCAGAAACTGCTTGAACTGGTCGGGTGGCACCACATCGACGGCAAATTTCTGATCCTGAAAGCCCATGCCATTGAACTGGGTGTTTTCACCCAGATACCGGCCCTGCCGGTCGGCCAGGAGATGGAGCCGGGTGACCATGCCCGCCATGGCATAGATCTGGCTGCCCAGAGACGGGATGAGGAATGACTGCATGGTGGCATCGGAGGTGAGGTGAAAGACGATTTCGCGTCCTTTGGGCAGCACCAGATGGTCAAGGCTCGCGACATGCGCATCGGGATAGATGAAGAGCCATTTCCAGTTCAGGGCCACCACATCCACGCTGAGCGGGGCGCCGTCGGTGATTGGCTGCTCCGGGCTGTAACGACGCTCTGGCCCCCATACGAGCAGGGAGAAAGCAATCACAACAACAGCGGGAAAGCCCCACACGAGAAATTCGAGGGGCAGGGCAAAATCCCAGTCCGGTCGGAAGGTCGCTCGCCTGTTTTCAGCCCGGTAGTGCCACAGGCAAAACGGTACGCCGATCAGCACGGGAAGAATGACCAGAATTAGGCCTGCAACCAGAAGCTCGAACCAGTGCCGCTGCAATGCTGCAATAGGGCCCGCGGGGGCGAGAAACGAGATGTGATCTGTCTGACATCCGCCGAGCAGGAGAAGCGGCAGCGCCATGGCTGTCAGGGCAAGGACACGTCGGCCAGGGCGCAGGGCCGACCTGTTCGGGGCGAGGCGTGGCACGTGGGGCGTGTTCCATGGCAAGGGTTCGGGCTGATAACTCTCAATCGTGATCAGTGTTTCCCTTTTTTCTCCTTAAAATGTCTTTTCATGTCTGATGTTTTTGCCTCCGGAAGCGTTGGAACGCCTGCCGGCTGGGCGATAGGCAGGCCGTCCTTTCGGCGCTACACTCGGCCTCAGGCAACTGCGCGGTGGCTGAGGCGTCTGAACAGCAAGCCTGAGCGAACAAAAAAGGAGGCGAAGGTCATGACCCCACGTTCTTTTGCGGCTTTTGCCGCGTCACTCCCTCTGTGTTTCCTCGCCACAACCGCTCATGCCTTGCCCGGTATGGCGACATCCGCCCTGCCGCAGGAAAAGCCAGCTGATGCCGCGACACCTGATTCCACCATCTCCTTCAGCCTGAAGGAAGTCGGGGGTGGTCTGGGATACGAATGGGGCAAGGGAACCCTCCACCATAATGGCAGGGATTATGCCTTTGAGATCGGCGGGGGTGGGATCGCGTCTCTCGGCTATATCACCGTCAAAGGTACCGGCACGGTGAAAGATCTGGCCCGCCTTGATCAGTTCGATGGCACGTACTGGACGGTCAAGGCAGATGCCGCCATCGGCTCCGGTGTCGGGGCAGCGGTGCTCGAAAACCAGTATGGCGTGAAACTCAACCTGACCATGAGCATCAAGGGTGCCCATGTCGGGGCTTCCGTGATGCGTCTGCGTTTCAGGCTCCTGCCGGACAAGACCGAAAAGCTGGCGGCCCAGTAAAAGCCGCTCCAGGCGACGAACCGGCGTAGAAGGCGGGCTACCTTTTTCGCATGACCTGAATCGTCGCCACGTCCTTTATGGTAATCCCCTCAGCAATCGAGATTCTTGCGGATGGAAATGACCGGCTGGCGCCTGACCGGCGCAGCGCTGAGCTTTATCGTTCAGATGATCTTTATCGGGCGCGCCCTGATGCGTCCGCATCGTCAGCCTGCCTCACGAGTAGCCTGGGTCGCGATCATTGCGGCACTGCCCATTCTGGGTACGCTTGCCTATCTGATGCTGGGCGAGACCAATATGGGCAGCAGACTGGTGAGCCGCATCACCGAAGCCCGCAAGACACTTCGTATTCCCGGCAAGACCAGCGAAGCCCTGATCGACGCTGAAGAGAAATATCACCTGCCACCGCGCCTCGCGCCCCTTTTCAGGGTCGGCCAGTCAGCAAGCGGTTACCCGCCCGAGGGAGGAAACAAGGCGCGCCTGCTGCCTGATTCAAATAGTGCCATCGACGCGATGGTACGTGATATCGATGCGGCCCGTGATCATGTTCATATCTGCTTCTATATCTGGCTAACCGATCATAACGGTACCAAGATCATCGATGCGATCTGTCGTGCCGCCTCGCGCGGTGTGACCTGTCGCGTGATGGCCGATGATCTTGGCTCGCGCCGTCTTATCCATAACGAGGCATGGGCACGCATGAAGCAGGCTGGTGCGCATCTGGTGCGTGCCATGCCCCTAGGCAACATCGTGACCTGGCCCCTCCATGGCCGCATGGACATGCGCAATCACCGCAAGATCGTGGTGATTGATAACCGGGTCACCTATTGCGGCAGCCAGAACTGTGCCGATCCGGAATTTCGTGTGAAGGCGAAATTCGCGCCCTGGGTCGACCTGATGACGCGTTTCGAAGGTCCGGTCGTGCTGCAGAATCAGCATCTCTTTGCGACAGACTGGATGGCGCATACGGATGAGGATCTCGGTCCGCTTCTGGCCTCTGCCCCCCTGATCGAGGGTGAGGGGTTTGTGGCGCAGGTGATCGGCACGAGTGCTGCCCTGCGCTATGCGGCCATGCCCGAGATATTCGTCTCGCTCATGAATGCTGCGGCAGATGAGCTGACCATCACGACGCCCTATTACGTGCCCGACGAACCCATTCAGGCCGCCCTCTGCGCCTCGGCCCGACGGGGTGTGAAGGTGACCATGACAGTGCCGACGCGAAACGATTCATGGATCGTCGCCGGTGCAAGCCGCAGCTATTACAAGGAGCTGCTCGAGGCCGGAGTGCGTATCTTCGAATATCCGCTCGGTCTGCTTCATACCAAGGCCCTGACGCTCGATGGCGCCATGGCGCTCATTGGCTCGGCCAATCTCGACCGTCGCAGTTTCGACCTCAATTTCGAGAATAACATCCTGCTTGCCGACCCTGATTTCACCCGCCAGATACGCGAGCGTCAGCAGAGCTATCTGGATGCTGCGGTGGAAATCACGTTGGACGATGTATGTGCCTGGCCGTGGTACAGGCAGCTCTGGCACAACACCCTCGCGATGATTGGCCCGGTTCTTTAAGAGACTGCGTCAATTGGGCAAACGCCTCGCTTCGAGGCGTTTGCCAGTCAATCTGTAAACAGCGCCGCGTTGAGTCGCACTGTCCAGTCTGGGCGCAGCGGCAGTGCGTGGCCCTTGATGGATTTCACCTCACGGATGGACAGACTGCTGACCAGCCATGCCGCTTCGACGCCCATGAGGGATGCGGTTGTCAGACGGAATTCGTGGCACAAGCCAGTTTTTATCAGAGCCGCGCGTACCGTGCCGGGCAGGGCGCCATCCATTAGGGGCGGCGTGAGCAGGCGCTCGTCTTGCAGGACGATCAGGCTGGCCGCGCTCGCTTCGGCAATGTGCAGATTATCCGATGACAGGAGGAGGGCATCGTCAGCGCCGGCCTCCTGCGCTTCGATCCGTGAAAGGATCTGCGGCAGGTAGTTGAGATGTTTGACACGCGAGAGCGGCGAGGCCCCGTCGCGCCTATAGCGGCTGATATGAAGGGCGCAGGGTGGTAGCGCCGCCGCACGCGGGGCCTGGGTGATCAGCAGGGTCGGTTGCGGGTTGGCAGGCGGTATGATGCCGCGTGGTCCGGCACCGCGTGTGAGGGTAAGGCGTAGGGCGCCCTCTGTTTCACCATTAGCCGTGATCAGGCTGGTCAGTGCATGGCGGATTTCGGGTTCACCTGGCATTGGCAGATGAAGCAACGCAGCCCCTTCTGCCAGACGCGACAGATGCGCCCGCAGGCGAAGCACCCAGCCCTGATGCAGATTCATGGTTTCGAACAACCCGTCACCCAGCGTGAAGCCCCGGTCGGCGGGATCGATCTGAAGCTGCGCCACGGGGCACAGACGCCCGTTCAGCCAGGCCTGTTTCATGCGCCAAAGAGCCCGAGCAGGGGAGCTGCCTTAAGGCAGAGCTCGTCATATTCTCGTTCCGGGTCCGACAATGTGGTGATGCCGCATCCGGCACCGAGGCTTATGGTATCGGGTTTGAGCACGAAGCTGCGAATAATCACATTGCTGTCGAGCGCACCATCGGCCCCGATGCGAAACAGCGTTCCACAATAGGCACCACGGGCAGCGTGTTCCGTCTGGTCAATCACCTTGAGCGCATGGTGCTTTGGGGCGCCCGTGACCGAACCGGGAGGAAGCGTGGCACGCAGCAGATCGAGTGCCGTCATATCCGGTGCCAAACGCGCCGTGACCGAGGAGACGAGATGATGCACATGGGCAAAGCGCTCGACCTCGCACAGCACGGGCACACCCACCGAACCGATCTGTGACACACGCCCGATATCATTACGCATCAGATCGGTGATCATCAGGTTCTCGGCATATTCCTTTTCATCACGGGCCAGAGCGTCGGCAATGGCGGCATCTTCTGCCGCATCGCGACCGGGGGCGGCGGTGCCCTTGATCGGGCGGGTTTCGATACGCCCCTCACGGTCCATGCTCAGAAAGCGCTCGACCGAGGCACTAAGCAGCGAGAAGCCGGGCAGGGTGAACAGCGCTCCGAATGGCGCGGGAGAGGCCCGCCTCAGCTTGCGATAGACAGCCCCTGCCGCAAGCGGGGAAGCGCATCGTGCGCGAAACTGCGTGGTGAGATTGGCCTGAAAAAGCTCTCCGCGATTGATGCGCGCGATGATCTGGCGCACGCTCTCGCAATAGGTTTCGCGGTCGGCATCGGCCACGAAATCGAGTTTCGGCAAGGGCACAGGCGGCGTCGAACATTGGGGCAGGGGGACTGGCATGGCCGCATCGCAATAGCTGCTCCACCAGAGCCGTTTTTCCTGACGATCAAAGACGAATGCGCCTTCATAGAGCGCTGCGCTGACACCGGGGATGAAGGGTTTATGACGCGAGACAATATCTTCGAGCGCGAGCCCGGCCTCATAGCTCGCCAGACCAATGACGCCGCCTGAAAAAGGCAGGGTGCCCAGCGGCGGGACAGAAGGAAGCAGCGCATCGAGCTTTGCCCAGGCTGCACTGTCATCTGTGGTGAGCGTTGTGACAGGCCGGCAGCAGAAAAAGCTCCAGCGGCTGCGTGCGCCTGCAGGGCCGCCGCTATCGAGCATGACCGCCCAGGCCTCATCGCCATAACGGGCGATGAATGAGTCGGGCGAGCGCCAAGGGAGTTCCTGCTCCAGCATCACATGAATCCCTGCGGATGCCGTCTCGCAAAGAGGGAAGCACCAGGGACACAGGACGGGTGGGTGAAATGCCGCATCAATCGGCCTTACCGCGCCTGAATGGTCCCGTCCAGAAATTGGGCGGAACCATACGGGTGCGGCTGGTTCTTGAAAACCGAGGCTGGCTGACGCCCCAGGCCGATCAGGTGTTTTTCGGGTCGATGGTCCTGAAACCATAGGTGACATAATCGGGGATAACGCGGCCCTTTTCGACACGCACCACCAGATAGCCTTCTGGCGTGCCAAGGCGGGTCCCGTGCCACCAGTTACCCGAGACTGCGCCCCCGGTGATATAGGGGACGCCATGCCATGTGACGGTTTCGAGCACATGGGTGTGACCCTGAAACACGCCGATCACGTTGTAATGGTCGAACAGCTCCAGCACCTGCCAAGCGTTCCTGACGCGTATGCCCTGATGGGCCGGGGCCTTGCCCGGTGGCGGAGCGTAATCCTCGACGGCAGTGACGAGCGGAATATGGGTGGACACGATAACTGGCATACCCGCTGGCATGGCCGCGAGATCGCGGCTGAGCCAGTCGATCTGTGCCTGATCGATAAACCCTTCATAGGAACGATCAGCCGTGATGCCGATCGAGTCCAGCACCACAAAATGCACACCCTTGTGGTTGAAGGCGTAATAGGGGGCGCCAAAATTATCGGTGTAGTATTTCTTGCCGTAGAGCGGGTCGCTCGGCTCGATGCCGCTCTTGGTATAGATGCCCATCACGTCGTGATTGCCCATCGTATTATAAACCTGGTGGCCCAGTGTGTCGGCCGTCTGCTTGTACAGATCCATCAGACTCAGGGCGCGTGACTTGGGAACGCCAAGGGCATCGAAAACGTGGTCGCCGCCTTGCAGGGTAAAATCGGCATTGGCGCTGCGCACTTGGCGAAAACAGTCGAGACAACCCTTCGAGGCATCGAGCTCAGGCTGGATATGCGTGTCGGTCAGGAACACGAACGAGAAATCATCATGCCCGAGCATCGCCGGGCGCTGCGGTGCGAGCGCAAGAGCCCGATCCGTCAGGCCGATAGTGCCCGCTGCAAGGCCGGTCAGGGCGGCGGAACGGAGAAACCGGCGTCTGGGTAGCAGCATCGAAAGCCCCTTGCACAATCAGGATGAGGCGCGTGACAGGATGCAGCGAAGCGAAATCTGACGCGCACGGGATAACAGACCGGCAGCCATAGCCCGCCTTGCAAGGAGGCAGGGTTAAGTTTTGGTGACAGTGTGTCCCATCATCGCGTGTTGAACGGGCATGATTTCAGTCAGGTGCCCCCGTCTTTCCGGCGTGTGGCGACGCCCGGCTCGTCTGGGGCGAGGTGTCGATCTGGCGCAGGGCATAGAGCGCCGAGACGGTGCTGGTATCGACGAGTGACAGGAACAGGTTCTGGGCTGATCGGCTGTCGTTTTCGCGTCGATAGAGACGCTGCGCCTCGATGAAGGCTGTCGTCCAGCCCGTGACAAGAAGCGCCGCAGCGAGATGCAATGAAGGGTTATCGGGCGGGCAAGGCAGGGCAGCAGACAATGCCTCGCGCAGGTCATCCGTCATGACATCGCGCAGGGCGCGTGCGCGTGATTTCAGGGTTTCGCTGGCTGTCAGCGTGTCGATGAAGCCCTGGGTCTGGGGGGAAAAGCGCAGAAAAGGCGCGTTTTTAAAGACCATCTCATGAGCCAGCTGGCGCAGCACGTCGAGGGGGTGGCCTGAAAGCGGCCCCGTGAGCGCATTGCGTATGATCTGCCTGATTTCGTCTTCACGATCGAAAAACAGATCTTCCTTGCGGGCGAAATGATTGAAAACCGTCATCCGGCCTACATCTGCCGCCTCGGCAATGGCGTCGATCGTCACGTGATCAAAGCCATGGGTGGCGAAGAGCGCCGTGGCGATATCGGAGATGCGCTGACGCGTGGCCTGACGTTTTCGGCCTTGCCGATTGTTGGATGTTGACATACCGCCTTCATATCAGAAAACTATACCCGGTACAATTATGGATTCGGTCTATGGAACATGTCGATGTCGTCATTGTAGGCGCAGGGCCTGTCGGTTTGCTTCTGGCCATAGAGCTTTCGGTAGCAGGGGTCGACTGTGTGGTGCTCGAGGCGCGAGACACTGCCGAGGACGTGCAGAAGGCCTTGTCCATCGGTCCGCTGGGCGCCGAAGCCCTGATGCGACGAGGGATGAGTCAGGCGCTCGATGCTGCGGAGGCGCAGACGAAGGCCTTGGTTGCCCCTTTCCTTGCCGAAAACCGCGGTGGCTGGGCGCAGGGCGCTTTCTCCTGCGGGGATAGAGATGCGCCGGCGGACATGCTGCCTCTGAAGAAGCGGTTTGCCGGGCATTTTGGCAGTATCCCGCTGCCTGCCCAGCCTGTCGATGCACGTCGCCCGACACGGCTGATCGACCAACGCTATCTGCAACAGGCGCTCGAAACCGAGGCGTCTTCCCGCGGTATTGTCATTCGCCGTGGTTGTACGGTGTGCGATGTGCAGAGCGACAATGAGCGTGTCACTCTCGCAGTCCACGGGCGCGACGGGGAACGACCGGCACAGATCGCGGCACGCTATGCGGTGGGATGCGACGGTGGCCGCAGTACGCTGCGCAAGAAGGGTGGTTTTACCTTCGATGGTACGCCTCCCAGTCTGAAATTCTATCAGGTTTCGGTCACGTTTGCTGCGTCTGACAGCGCGTTTCCCTCTGGCTGGCAGATGCAGCCGGGTGGCGTCACGGCGTATGGCCCCGTTCCCGGCAGGCTCTTCATGATCGACTTTTCCGGCCCTCCGGGGGCGGGACAGGAAATCCCCAACCGTGCCGATGTCGAGGCGGCCCTTGTGCGCATCTGTGGTCGGGCTGTGCCTCTGGCTGCTTATCACGGTGGGCGCTGCTGGGCCGACCATACCCGTCTGGCAGATGGCTACCGCAAGGGTCGATTGTTTCTGGCCGGTGATGCGGCGCATATCCACGCCCCTTTCGGTGGGCAGGGGCTTGGGCTTGGGCTGGTCGACGCGGCCAATCTGGGCTGGAAACTCGCCGCAGTGGTGCGGGGAATGGTAACGGGTGTCGAGGCCGAAGCCCTGCTTGGAAGCTATGAGACAGAACGGCGCCCGGTGGCAGCATCCGTACTGGCCAACACGCTGGCGCAGGCCGCCCTCATGAGGCCCGATCCACGGTCACGCGCCTTGCGTGATGTCATGGCGACTATGCTGGCCAATGCGGATATCGCCGCTGAATTGAGCGCGGACATGAAAGGGTTTTCCATGCGCTACGCGCTGGATGAGGACGCACTGGAGAAGGGTATGGCATGTGACGATGATACCCTCGGCGGCCTCGCGGGGGACAGGACTCTGGCCAACGGCCAGACGCTCTATGGACTGATGCAGCATGGGGCTGGGGTATTCGTGCTCTCTCCCGCCATGCGGCAGGGGGCTGGTCTATCCATTCTGCCCCCCAATCTCGTCCTTGCAGACACGCTTGAGGAATACAGCGCGTTGTACCGCCCGGATGGCTGCCTCGTCTGGCGAGGTATCGAGGCCACCCCCGCTCTGACCCGCGCCCTGTCACGCTGGTTCGGTATGCCATCATCGGCCCAGAGGTGACGCGGGCGGCTTTTTGACAATTCGTGCGCCTGTCCGCCCCGTGCGCCCTCCAACTGTTAACTGGACCGCTGGGTCAGATGACGGGGGGCGCGGTATTGTCCGGTCCTCCGTCGTCTCATGTGTCCGGGAGGCGTTGACGGATGCTGGTGATCGGTTCGTTATGCGGGCGAACCGGTTTTTCAGGAGGCATCATGCGCAATCAGAACGGGATCTCGGCAAGGGGCAGGCTGGCCCGGCTCAAGAGTGTGGCTCTTGGGGGCGTGGCCCTTGGGAGCATGGTCCTTCTGGGCGTTCCCGGCGCGGCATTGGCCGATGATATTGGTCATATTGTCCGTGATTACGATGCCTTTACCACGACGCTCGACCCTGTTTCTGCTGCTTCGCGTGGTGATCAGGCTGCCGCCGAACTCTGGCCTGATGACAGCCCGAAGGCCGAGCAGACGCGGCTTGCGCAACGTCTGGCGTTCAGAACCCGACTGGCGGCGCTCGATCAGAAGGCGCTGCATGGTGAGGATCTGCTCAATGCCCGTCTGATGATCTGGGAGAATGATCTGGCGATCGAGAGCCAGAAATTCGATCCTTCGCGCATGCCGTTCACCAGTGATGAAGGTTTTTATCAGGAAGTCGGCTACGCTGCCGATAACACGCCCCTGCGCAGCGAGGCAGATGCGCGCCACTGGCTGGTGCGGATGAACCGTATTCCTGATTTCAATGCGCAGCAGATTGCCAATATGCGGCGCGGCATCCGCACCGGCTTTGTCCAGCCGAGGCTGATTGCGGATATTGCCGCCCATACCGTGCAGGCCCAGGCCGATCTGCCCGAGCGTGAAAACCCGGCCCTGCGGCCTTTCGACTCACTCCCCTCCACGATGCCGGAAGCCATGCGTCGCGAACTGCGTGCGCAGGGAGAGCGCATCGTCCATGAGCGTATCAAGCCTTCGGAAAAGGCCCTGGCGGCGTTTTTCGCAAAGGAATATCTGCCTGCCAGCCGATCGACTCTCGGGGCATCGTCCTTGCCTGACGGACGTGCCTATTACGCCTATCTGGTGCGACAGGAGACCACCACCACCCTGAGCCCTGACCAGATCTTTGCGCTTGGGCAATCCGAGATTGCCCGTATCCATCGCGAGATGCAGCGCCAGATGGATGCCGTCGGGTTCAAGGGCGATTTCAAGGCCTTTGTGACTCACATGAAGGCAGACCCGCAGTTCTATGTCACGACACGGCTTGCCCTGCTGGAAAAGGCGAGTTTTCTGGCCAAGAAGATCGACAACGAACTACCCCGCCTGATCGGCAAGTTGCCTCGGCTGACCTATGGCGTGCGTGAAGTGCCCCATGCCATTGAAGAGGGCTATACGACAGGGCGTTACGATCCGGGCAGCCCGGCGCTTGGCATTTCGGGCGGGCTGATGATCAACACGTCCCATCTGGACCAGCGTCCTCTTTACGAATTGCCCTCGCTTGTGGCGCATGAGGGGGTGCCCGGCCATCATATCCAGATCGCGCTGGCGCAGGAAATGACCGATCTGCCGGGTTTTCGTCGTGATTATGCCACGACCGCCTTCGTCGAGGGCTGGGCTTTGTATTCCGAACAGATGGTAAGCGAAATCGGACTTTACCCAACGCCCTATGAGCGTTTTGGGCAGCTTTCCATGGAGATGTGGCGCGCCTGCCGTCTGGTCATGGATGTTGGCATACACTGGAAGAACTGGACGCGAGACCAGGCGCTCTCCTGCCTGCGTGACAACACGGCCCTTGCCGAGAAAAATATCCAGAACGAGACCAATCGCTATATTTCATGGCCGGGTCAGGCTCTGGGCTACAAGATTGGCGAGATGACCATTCTCGATTTGCGTCATCAGGCAGAGAAGGCACAGGGTACCAGCTTCGATGAACGGCGCTTCCATGATCTGGTGCTGGATGAGGGCGCGATGCCGCTTGATCTGCTGCGCCAGCGCGTGCAGGACTGGATTGCAGAAAACCGCCACGCAAAGCCCTGAGCGCGTCACATCGCCTTGTCGCAACCGGCCTGACCCGGCTGCGATGAGGCCGTTGGTTCTCTGGCGCAGCACAAAGGCCTGCTGCGCCACAGGATCCCTCAGTGCAGGCCGCCCGAGGCGAGCAGGATCTCGCCGGTCAGCCAGCGTGAGTCATCCGAGGCGAGAAACACGGCGAGGGGTGCGATATCCTGCACCTCGCCGGTGCGCCCGAGCGGTGTCTGGGCGATGATGGCCTGTTCCATTTCCGAGCCAATAACGCTGGCCGTGGTTGTTCCTTCTGTCTTGACCAGGCCCGGATTGATGGTGTTCACCCGAATCTGACGCGGTCCGAGTTCCTTAGCCAGTGAACCGGTAATAGCGTCAAGGGCACCCTTGGTGCCGCTATAGACAGAGGCATGCGGCGGAGTGACGCGCGTCACGATGGAACTGATGTTGATGATGCTGGCCCCTGCATTCAGATGCGGGCTGGCCGCCTGGGTGACAAAGAGCGGGCCGAGCACATTGACATTAAACTGGCGATGGAAATGCGCCTCTGTAATCTCCTCGATTCCAGCAAATTCATAGACACCGGAATTATTGACCACGATATCGAGACGCCCGTAGCTCTCGATGGCCTTCGCGATAATGGCCGCGGCCTCTTCCTTGTGTGACACATCGCCCTGCACGGCCACGGCCTTGCCGCCCGATGCGGTGATGGCCGCAACCACCTTGTCCGCGCCTTCACGGCTTGAAGCATAATTGACGACGACCGAAGCGCCGGCCTCGGCCAGGGCCTGGGCAATGCCAGCACCAATACCCTTCGAGGCGCCGGTCACAACAGCGACTTTTCCTGCAAGTTTGCTCATGATCTTCTGACCTGTCCGGTTCGGTCACGGCTGCCAACGCCCCGTTGGGGGATCGATACGGGCAGCACAGGTGACGGATAAAATGGGAGAGAGTGAAGGCGTTGAAACTTTAATTGTGGAGCAATCGCTCCAACATGATGCATATGATAGGGCGCAGCCCGGTTTCAAGGATTTATGGAGCGATGACACCAAAAAAAAGTGAAGGCCCTTGTCGACCCCGAGGCCGCCCCCCTGCCTTCGACCGCGCCACCGCTCTTTCCAAGGCGGTGAAACTGTTCTGGGACCGTGGTTATGAGGGAACGAGCTTTGATGATCTGATCACAGCCATGGGGATCAGCGCGTCGAGCTTCTATAACAGCTTTGCCAGCAAGGAAGCGCTCTATGTCGAGGCTATAGAGGCCTACGCTGAAGAGCAGGGGGCCTGGTTTGTCGAGGCCTTGTCGGCCAAGGGAACGACCCGTGAGGCCTTTGCTGCCATGTTCGACGCCGCTGCGATTGCCTTCACTCGCGACGATGCACCATCTGGCTGCATGATTGCCGTGGCTGCCACTCAATGTTCGCCGGCCCAGATTCGCTTGCGTGACCTGATGATTAACCAGCGTCATCTGGCCGAGAAAGCCATTCATGCCCGGCTGGAGCAGGGAGTGCAGGATGGCGATTTGCCTCAAACGCTCCATATTGGCGCGATCGCAGCCTGTTTTGGCGCATTGCTGGGCGGCATGGGGATACAGGCGCGTGACGGCGCATCACGCGAGAAGCTTCAGAGCGTGGGAAGGATTGCTCTGGACATACTGGCGGATTCTGAAAATGACAGAAAATATACTCAACAATTTGTTAATAACAAATATTGTCAAGTTATCGATACTATTTGAAAGAAATATATCAAAAACAGACGTTGAACAATCCGACCGCTGGTACTAGATGTTGGTGTTTAACCAGCATGATGATCCGGCGGGATTGTATCCACCGCGCAGCAGGGGTTCATTCCGCATTGAATGCGGTCCATTGATTTAGAAAAGGTGACGACGCGGCCCATGTCCACTGACAACCCAGCCACTGCATCCGAAGGCGAAACCTCGTCGGCTGCCCGGCCACAGCAGGTGCCCGTCGTTAATCCCTATATCCTGCCGCCTGATTTGCCTACGACAGATGCGGGACAAGGTATCCACTTCGACTTCAACTGGGGCGCTCGTGTCCTGCTGCCCAAAACGCCGGATGGGCGTTGGCGGGCGACACTTACTGATCTCGATAATTCGACGATCATCTTCCAGGGGGAGCTGGAAGAGGGACACCTGTCCTCGACCAAGAAATTTTTTATCCGGTTTGCGATCGATGTCGAACGCATCGCGACAAATGGCGCCATCACCAAGGTCCTGCGGCATGAGTTCGATGCCCGCGATAAATATGTTCTGGTCCAGCTGCCTGTCGGGACACTGGGTGATACCCTGGGCTGGTTTCCCTATGTTGCCCGTTTTGCAGAACAGAGTGGTGCAAAGGTCATATGCTGCCTCGCTCACGTCTTCATACCGCTCTTTGCCGCTGCCTATCCGGACATTGCCTTCGTGACAAAGAAGGAATTTGAGGAAAGTCCCCTTCGGTCCCAGGTCTATGCCACCTACAATATTGGCCTGTTTTTCGACGATAACGACAATATCCATCAGCCATGTGATTTCCGCTATGTCGGTCTTCATCGCACGGCTGGTTACATCCTTGGCGTCGATCCGACCGAGGCACCGCCCAAAATTGTCATTGACGATGAGACACGTCCTATCGAAGAGCCTTATGTGTGCATCGCCACGCAGGCCTCGGCCCAATGCAAATACTGGAACAACCCCGGTGGTTGGCTTGGTGTGGTCGCGTTCCTCAAGCAGCGTGGCTATCGCGTTATCTGCATTGACCAGAAGCCCTTCAACGGCACGGGCATTACCTGGAATCATATTCCAAACGGTGCCGAAGATCAGACGGGCGACCGACCACTCGCAGAACGTGTCCGCTGGCTGAAGCATGCGGATCTCTTTATCGGCCTGAGTTCAGGTCTGTCCTGGCTTGCCTGGGCGGCAGGGACGAAAACCGTGATGATTTCAGGCTTCACCCATCCCGATAATGAGTTCCATACGCCGTGGCGCGTGATTTCATGGCATGCATGCAACTCGTGCTGGAACGACCCGCGGCATCAGTTCAATCATAATGATTTTCTCTGGTGCCCACGCCATGCGAACACAGATCGTCAGTTCGAGTGCTCCAGGCTCATCTCGACTGATCTTGTCACCAAGAATATCGCACTGGCGCTCGATGCCTGATCGCCTGGCAGCGGTTGGATCCCGCTGCCGCATCCGCAGCAATCAAAGGAAATGGTGGCAGCCAGGGTCGGCAGGCCACTGTCCTTTTGGCCCCAGAGGTACAAGCTGACTTTCCCTGTGGTCACGAAACCAACAGGGAATTATCGAAAGTTTAGATCAGAGGGGTCTTGATGCGTATCGTTGTTCAGAACTGTACATCGATGACAAGATTGTCGCTGTAATAGCCTGTGGCCGGCGTGGTCTGGCCGGTCAGGATACGCGCCGTATAGGCAAATCCCTGCACGGCCACGCCGTCCAGCTTGCCAGCATTCGTTTCGGCCGTGGCGCTGCTGCGCCGGGCCGATCCGGTAGACCCCCAGACATCGACGCTCGACTTCTTATAGATTTCGTAGCGTAGCAGAGTGCCTGAACTGTTGCTCATGGCCCGGCTCGTGCCATCGGCATGACTGCCAGGGCTGATACCCACCGTGTAACTCTGACCTTTCGTACATCCCACGCTCAGGGATTGATGCACATCACCAAAGCTTGAAACGAAGGGGCTCGGGGTGAACACAACATCCGGCGCGGAAAGACGACAATCAGCCGTGATCGTGAATTCGACCGGTATGGTCACCGGAACAGGGGTGTTCTGCACATCCTGCCCCACGCAGAGCCCAAGCAGGCCAAGCCCCCAGCATACATTCCACGTCCAGCCGATGGTGATCGAGCCACGATAGAGCCCGGCACTCACATTATAGGTGCCAGACGGAATGCGCAGATAAAGCGGCAATGTCCCCCCGACACCATTGAACAGCCCCAGCAGGCCGATCAGGCTTGTTGTCTGCCAGGAAATGACCTGCCCGGTCGCATAAGGCACAGCACAGCTGGCCGAGTCACAGATCTGGAGAGGCAGGACATCACCCGTTCCATTGGTTAGGGATGTGATGGCCTGAATGGTCGCATTCATGCTTTGCGTATATACTACGGAGAGCAATCCGCCCGAGCACGCAAAGCCAGAGGAAACCAGCGTGGTATTGCCCAACGTGCTGAGCGAGAGCGATGAGAGCGCCCCGAGCGATGTCGTGCCTGGCTGGCTCACGGCGCAGGCGCTTTGGGCAGTGGGGGCTGCCAGACCGAACAGCATGGCGATCACCAGTGCAGCGAGCGCTTTGATGATTTCGGCCCTCATGGTGCCAGCCTGCAGACAAGGGGAGCGAGTCTTCTGACCCCTTTCACGGCGGCAGGGAGTGTGCGGATTTCGGCCATGCAGGTTCTGCCTGAAGACAGATATGCCTTCAGAATGCGCACGCCAGTCAGGTCTGGCACATAGGAAATTCCACCCCAACCAACATAGATGATACGGCTCCCTGCCTCGACGCGTGTGCCAATCGGCAGGGGATTGCCTTTTTCATCATTGAGGTGGATCAGTGCTGCGCGGGTGCGTCTGACCGGAAAATGCACCAGATAACCGCTGCCATATTGTATGGCCACGCGCTGTTCGACCTGAGGCACCTGCAGGTCTGGCGAGAGTGCAAGAGTGTCTATCTCGTACTTCGCCGGATAATAGGAGATGGCATAGGGGACGAGCAGATGACCATCCTTGCCGGTTCTGCCGACAATCTGGTTCTCGTAACGCACTGGGACATCTGCAATGCCGTCCGTGCTGATGACAGCGAACGCATCCGATACCCGATTGCCCGCAAAAACCGTGTTGTCCATGACAGCAAGCGATCCCTGCGCCTCGGCCCAGCGCGTGGTGTCATTGACAGGGCCGTAAACACCGCCCTGCAGCTGGGTGACAGTGTTGCGCCAAGTCAGCGAGGCCTGTACCGAACCGGGTGACGATATTTTGTCGGCTGCACTGGCATGTTGATAATTGGCGTTCCAGCCAAAGCCACCGCCTGGCGCAACCGAGCGACTTGCCGAAAGCTGCGCGAGACTGCTCCCCTCCGCCTGGCGGCTCCAGCCCGCGCTGGCCGTTCCATAAGTGCCAAAGGGTATGACGATCTGGGCATAGCCTGCCCAGCCGCTCTCCCGGGATCCCTGACCGCCAAGATAGCGATTGGCCATGAGTGACAGGCTGACATTGCGCCATAGCGGGAGTGTATCGCCCAGTGTGGCAAAGCGGGTTCTTTCTCCCGCAGCCGGGGCAACATCGAAATACCCTGCGCTGAACGAACCGAAATGTGGCAGCACAAGACTGGCATTGGCTTGCAGGCTTCTGCGCGGAAGACGTATCAACCCGGGTTCATAGGTTGAAAGATCAGCGAAACCCCGGCTGCGCCAGATTTTCTGAGCCGAAAGTGTGATACGTCCATGGGTGTATTGATATCCAACGACAAGCTGATGGCCGTTCGTGGGTAGGCGGCCCTCATCGAATGCACCGGTATTGTCGGGCCTGTGGCTGACGCTGCCTGCCAGGTTCACTACCCCGAATTGTGGTCCTAGCCGCGCAAGTATGCCCAGCCCCGAGAGCGCGAGATGGGCACTACCCTCGAAATGTGACTCCAGCGTCAGGTCCGGCAGTATTCCACGCCGGTAGGAGGCATCGAGATTGAGGGGGCCATAATCCATATCACTCAAACCGTAACGCCTGCGCTGGGCACCGAGAGACAGGGTGTAGTCGCTGAAACCAGGACGGAGCAGCGTGCTGGCCACATAGAACGGGATACTGGATTCCGTTCGGCGGCCCAGCGCATCGGTGGTGACCACCGTCGCCTCACCAGCGCCGTTGATATAGGGAATATTCGTGAGGCTATACGGGCCGGGCTGCACGTTGTCGTGCATTGTCTGCACACCGTTGATCAGCAGGTCGATGCTTGTCGGCACTGAGGCCTGTCCAGAAAACTGCGGGAGCGGATAGGTGATGATATCCGGGCGTATCGCGAAATTGCGCGAGATCTGAAGGCCGCCCAACCGCATTGTGTTCGACCATGCGAGCGCCTTGGTCAGAATGTCGCCTGCCTCTGCTGTCGCGACCCGCTTCTGGTCTGAATAACTCCAGGTCGTGTCATAGCGGTGATAGGTGACATCGCTTTCACCGTGGAAAAAACCGTGTGCTGCCCCGAACTGCATCACCCCCGTATTCGATAGCGTGCCAAAACGACCAAACAGCCTTTGCTCGCTCCATAATGAGAGACTGTCAGAATGGGCTGCCTGAGTCGCATAGGCGTCATAGTTGACAATCGCCCCGAGGCTCGCCTGTGCCTTGGTCGGGCTTCGTTGTCCCTGTCGTGTGAGAATCTGCCGAGGGAGCCATTGCGGTGGCACATCGAGTATCAGGCGTTGGGTGGCGGGTTCATAGCGGACAACGAGAGCGCCGATTTCCGTCGGGTCGACCGGATCGGGCGTGTGGTCGGTTATGCGCATGCCAAGGCCGAGAAGACGCAATGTCGCGTGACTGACCGCATAACGCTTTTGCTGCATGGTGACAGGCACGACATGACCGGTATCACGCCCGTTCAGGATGACGTCGAGGTGGAGTGTCATTCTCTCGAGCAGAGAGGGGAGATCGGTCGCACGTGGTGGCGGTGGAAGCGCGGCTCTTGCCTGTTTTGGACAGAGGGCCAGCATCAGCATGACGCACAGCTCTGGTCGACAGGGAAAAGCCCAATGCGCAGTGACCCTGCATCGGCCTGACTGGCGCATCGAAGGCCAGTAAAGGCGCGGGTGAGACCGGAAGAGCCGGAATGATGACGAGGCATGATAATGGAGTGCGGGCATCTCACAGGCGAAGCGGGATGGTCTCGATCATGCGGGAATCGTTGATCAATGCCTGCAAAGGGCCGGTGGAGACACCTGCCGGCAGAGGCCAGGCCATTTCCTGACCTGGTAGAATATAGCCGAGCAGTCCGGCCGAGATGCTGGTATGGCCGAGGGTCACCTTGCTGAGGCGTGCGTGAATGCTACCATCATTGCGGATCATCAGCCTTGCCCTGCCATTGCGATGGTCCAGATGCGCAAGCAGGATCGGCTTTGTCTTCATATCGCTCGACAGGGCAGGATTGGCGGCATCGTCAGCGGCCCGCGTGCCATAGACAAAAAGCGGGATCGAATAACGAAGCTGTATCGCAATCCGGGAGGCACTTCTGGTGGTATCCTGCTGTGCATCCGGGGTCGGGATTTCGTCGATCAGCACGCGATATGCCGTCTCGACATCGGCATGTTTGTCACCTGTGCGCATCAGCCTGATGAGTTGGCGCGTACCGGGCTGCACACTCGACATGGGTGGGCTGGCGATGATGTCCGTCTGGTCGTCATAATGATCCTCACCCTGATCCTGGGTCCAGCGGAACACGCGGATCTGTAGCAGAACAGGCTTGTGATCATTGTTTTCAAGCCAGAGAGCGCTTGCCTCGACATCACGACCGAGCAGCGGATTGACTGGCCAGATGGTGACAGAAGAAGCGCCCCATGCCGGAGCCTGACGGGTCAGGAGTAATGCCAGGAGGCCAAAAGCGCAGGCTTTGCGCAGGGGAGTTACCATTGAATCGTTACCGTCACTGTATCGGAATACTGGCCGGGCGGAGATGTGCCATCCGGCATCGCGCGCCCGTAGACCGGAAAGCTGAGAGGAGCCGGGGAGTGGCTGGTGTCGAGTGCAAATGACGTGCCGGGCGACAGGGCCGTGCTGTAGCTGCTGTCGCCATACAGGCTGTATGAGACACGCTCTGTTCCGCCATTGCGCATCATTGTCCTGCTGCCATTGAGCGGGTGCAGGCCGTCATCAAGGCTCATCATGACCGATATGCCCGGAGTGCAGTTCAGGGTGATGGCCGAGCCGGTATCCAGGCGGGCGCTCACGGCATTGCGCGAAAGCGATGAGACCGAGCCGAAATCAAGTGTGCCGAACGACCCGACCGACCTGCCGGGAGAGGAAACAACGCCGTTTATCGTGCACCCCCCCACAATCTGCGCACTGACTGACATGGTTGTTGATGTCGCCGCGCTGGCCGTTGAAATCTGACTGCCGAGAATGGTCAGAATCAAGGACGGGCTGCATAGGCGCATGTCAGCCTGCTCAGAATGACAGGGTCACGTTGATCGTGTCGGTATAGGTGCCTGCCGGCAGGGTTGAGGCAGATCCTGTACCGAAGGCGCGTCCGAACAGCCCGATTGTGTAGGTTGTGCCATTGGCGGACAGGGAAATGGGCGTGTTGTTCTGTACCACTTGGGCAAAGCTGGAATCAGTATACAGGTCGTAGGCGATATAGGTTGTGCCATTGGCGAGAGCATGGTTATGGCCCCCACTCTTCTGGTCATCATGATTGCCGCTTGTGACTTCGAGCTCCGGTGTGACACCCGGCGAACAGGTCATGGTGATCGCGCCGCCGCCATTGGACCCATCTGAAAGCACCTGCTTATCCACCTGGCTGAAAAATGTCGTCTGGGCGTCAAAAGCGAGGACGCCAAGATTGGTATTGCCAGCCAGTGTCGTGCCGCCAATCTGACAGGCGGCTTTCAGGAGCAGTGATACACCAATCGTTCCCGTATAGGACTGGCTTTGTGCATGACATTTATTGGACAGGGATGATCCAAGCAGGCAGATGGCAAAAGCTATGATCTTTATAGATGATCTAGAGTATTTTCTTTTTGATAAAGTGTATATTCCATGAAAAACAATATAAAGGAAATTTTTTATTATCATAACATTATTACCATTTCTCATCTATAAATATGTTCAGAGATGAAAGCCATTGAGAAGAATCCAGCACAATACATCGCCGAGTACGAGTGAGTCATGACTTGCGAGAGGGCGAGCACATGACCCCCACCGAGATGGAAGCTTTAGTTCCACGGAGATAATTTTTCGTCAATAAATCGTTTGTTAATGTGAACACATTAACGTTAGTTTCGTTAATGGCCCTTAAGTAATGCTTTAACGTTATTGATCGTTAAAGACCGACTATAGGTCTGGACTGTATCAGGTGCTGCGATTTTTTAAGATTATTATCGTGCCGCTCATGAGCGACAGGTGATGATCGCTGGCCAGATATCTTGGCAGCAGTCACATCAAGGCGCTCGGATGCAGATCGCATTGCGAAAGAGGAGAGGTCCCGCTCTCCCCCATCATGTTGCTTCCGGTGTGAAAGACGTTTGCGCCAAAAAGGGCACAACCCTGCAAGATGGCCGCCCTTCCGGTTGGTTATTTCCGGTCCGGCGGCACGGATCGGGAGGTCAGGCCATGTGTTGTGTCGCCAGACGGATCTTGACCTCTTGCCATAGGGCTTCCTGAGCCGGCAAATCGAGATCGGCCAGTGTGCTGCCGGTTTCTGCCAGTACGGACTCCATGGTCTCGATACGACGGGTGAACTTGTCATTGCCGTGCCTGAGGCAGGCTTCCGGGTCGAGCCCGAGCTTGCGTGCCAGACTGGCTACCGTGAAAAGCACATCACCGACCTCGTCCTTGAGGCGTGCCTTGTCACCGCCTGCGAGTTCAGCCCTGACCTCGTCGAGTTCTTCCTCGATCTTTATGAGCACCTGTTCCGGCGTGTCCCAATCGAAACCAACCCGTGCCGCGCGCTTCCCCAGCTTTTCGGCCCTTATCAAGGCAGGCAGGGCTGGGGCGATGCCTGCCAGCAACCCATATTCGGCTTTGGCGGCGCGTTCGGCCTGCTTGTTGCGCTCCCACAGATCGGGGTCGAGCGTCTGTTCGGCAAATACATGGGGATGGCGACGCACCATCTTGTCACTGATCAGCCGTGCAACATCGGCGAAATCGAAACGCCCTGCTTCCTGGGCAATGCGCGCCTGATAAACCACCTGAAGCAGCAGGTCGCCAAGTTCGTCGGGCAGTGCCTCCCAATCCTCGCGAGCGATCGTGTCCATGACCTCATAGGCCTCTTCTATGGCGAAAGGGGCAATGGTCTCATGGGTCTGGACCCTGTCCCAGGGGCAGCCAGTACGTGGATCGCGCAGCCTTTCCATGATGGTGATCAGGCGATCGAGTTCTGCCGTGGCTTTCTGGCTGTCGGACTGGTCGGATGGTGTAGGGGTGTTCAAAGACTGGCTCCAGTCCGGTGAGTTGGTTCACCGGATCATAGGGGCCTGCCTGATCAGTTTCCACCACCCTTGGGCGACGGCTTCTGAAAGATCAGAACAACCTGATCTGTGCGACCGCGAATGGTCTTGTCGAATACGGGGAGTGTGTGGTCATCGGCAGGGTTGCGCAGGACAGAGCTGCTGGAAAGAAGTTGAAAACCGGCGGTTTCGACCTGTTTCGTGATCAGGGCAGGATCAATGCGATGCAATGTTGTCGGCGCCACGATGCCGGTGCCAGTCAGGCCGACATGGTCGATCACCACATAATATCCGCCCGGTTTGAGCGCCTGGAATATGGCCTGGTCCATGCGCAGTGCTGTCTCGGGGCCCATGCCGCCATACACATCGTGATAGTTCTGCGACGTCCAGACCAGATCAAGCGGTTGCGAAACGTGAAAATCCACGATCGGGGTGACAACGACCGAGACATTGCTGAAGGCTGGGTTGGTAGCGATGGCTTGCGCTGTCTGGGAAAGCTGGGGATGACGTGCGGCCATTTCAGCAGGGATAACTGCAAAGACATGGCCCGACGCCCCGATTTCGAGGCTCAGCAGGCGGGTGAAATAGCCACTGCCGGGCATGAGGTCAGCAACGACGGCCCCTTTGGGCATGGGCACAAGTGCCAGCAGATCGAGCGGCTTGCGCAGTGCGTCGCGTGCACGATCGGCATCGGGGCGAGCGGGCGAGGCGAGCAGACCTGCATCAGGCTTGAGCAGGGCGACCTGTCCCCGGCCTGACGATTCAGCGGCAAAGGCCATGCCACTCAGTACAGGGGTACCCAATGACTGGGCGCCCGATGCAAGCACGCTCCCCAAGATAAGGATCGATGCCCTGAAGGCACCACGTCGCAGAGGGGAAACCTTCATGGGTATAATCCTGTCAGTGAAGTTCGGGCGCGGGGCAGGGGAGCGAAAAATCTGCCAAGTCCACGCCGGAGACATGGAATCCGAAGAGGGTGAATCTTGTCTTATCTGCCCCGTCTGCACAAGGCATAGAGACCAAGGATCACCGCAACGCTGGCGAGGCTTGCAAGAATGGTCTGGCGTTGCGCGGCCTGCGCCATCATGGCGAGCACGACCAGGGCAATAGCGCCGAGCGTGCCAAGATTGAGCGCCGAGCCGAATGGCAGGGTGAACGCCCTGTTGGTTGGGTCCTCCAGACGCAGGATGCGATGGGATGAAACGATCAGCCCATAGATGAGCAGCATGACAGCGCCTGTTGCTCCCAGCAGGAAGGCGAAGATCAGCTTGGGCGACAGGATCGAGCAGAAAGCGACGATCAGACCGATAACGCTGGAAAAGGTGACGGCACGCTGGGGAACGTGGCTACTGGAAAGCGCGGCAAACCAGGCCGGCGCATCATTCAACTCCGCAAGGCCACGCAGGGTGCGCGACGTGATGTAGATGCTTGAGTTCAGGCAGGAGAGAATGGCTGTGAAAACCACGATCTGCATGAGAGTGGCGGCGCCCGGTATGCCAAGATGGCGCATGACGGTCACAAAAGGCGAGTAACCCGGCTCGATGGCTGTCCAGGGTACAAGCGTCAGGATCAGGACGACCGACAGAACATAGAACAGGGTGACGCGCACCCCAATGGTGCGGGTGACACGAGCCAGGTTTTCCTCGGCATTTTCCGATTCTGCCGCAGCCACGGTGGCGGACTCGGAGCCAATCATGGAAAAGAGCACGGTCGGCACGGTCGCCAGAATGGCACCCCAGCCATGCGGGAAGAAGCCATCATGGCTGAACACGTTATGCACGATGCGTGGATGCGGGCCGACAAAATGGCTCAGGCTGAGCAATCCAAGGGCGCAGAAGGCAATGATCGTTGCGACCTTGATCAGCGAGAGCCAGAACTCGCATTCACCAAAAACGCGCACCGAGACAAGATTGATGAGATTGACTGCTATGATGAGTGCGGGTGCCAACACCCAGACGGGCAGGGCCACCCAGTCCTGCATGGCAATGGCGCCGCCGATCGCCTCTGAGCCGATCGTGACAACCCAGAAGAGCCAATAGAGCCAGCCCGAGAGAAACCCGGCCCAGTTGCCGTGTGCTGTACGGATGCAGTCGATGAACGTGCCGATGCCGGGTCTGGCAAGCAGCATCTCGCCCAGCATGCGGATGACGATGACGACGAGGAGACCTGTGCCAACATAGGTCAGCAGGATCGCCGGACCCGCCGCCGCGATGGCGGCCGAACTGCCGATGAACAGCCCTGCGCCAATCACGCCACCAAGGGCGATCATGGCAATATGTCGGTCTTTCAGCTTGCCGCCATGCAAAAGAGGCGGCTCACCCTCGCGCGAAAATCCATGGTGTGAAAGATTATCTTTTTCCATCATATGTTGGACAAAGCCATGTAAATGCTTACTTCGTCCAGATGGAATATTTTAAAGAAGGAATGAATTGATGACACGGGTCTTCATCGACGGTGAGGCTGGAACGACAGGACTGGGCATCAGGGATCGCCTGCGTGGCCTGCCTGTCGAGGTTCTCTCGATCGATCCTGCCAAACGCAAGGACCCGCAGGCACGACTGGAAATGATGCAGAGTGCCGATCTTGTGATTCTCTGCCTGCCTGATGATGCCGCCCGTGAGGCAGTTGCCCTGGCCGCAGGGCTCGACAAGGTCCGGTTTCTAGATGCCAGCACCGCGCATCGTATCGCCCCGCATTGGGAATATGGCTTTCCCGAGCTCGATGCCGGGCAGGAGGCGCGCATTGCGACGGCACGCTACGTAGCGAATCCGGGATGCTACCCGACCGGGGCGATCGGGTTGCTGCGTCCCCTGATCGACGCGGGGCTGGTGCCAGCCGATCATCCTATCACGATCAATGCTGTCAGCGGTTATAGTGGCGGGGGACGTGCCGAGATCGAGGCGCATGAAAAGAACGAAGGCCCGGCCTTCGAGCTTTACGGGTTGGGGCTCGAACACAAGCATGTGCCAGAGATCATGCATTATGCCGGCCTGACCCGTCGTCCGCTTTTCGTGCCTTCCATTGGGCATTTCGCGCAGGGAATGATTGTCTCGATCCCCCTGCAACTGGCCGATCTGCCGGGCTACGTTCGCATTTCCGATATCGAAGCATGCCTCCGAGAGCATTATGCGGCCTCGTCCCGGATCCACATTGAATCTGCGGACCTGGCCCGTCTCGATGCCGCAGCCCTGGCCAATCGGGACGATATGGAACTGCGCGTTCATGGCAGCGAGACATGGCGGCATGTGCTGCTGACGGCACGCCTGGACAATCTTGGCAAAGGGGCTTCCGGAGCAGCGTTACAAAATGTGGCTATCATGTGTGGGCTGAACAGCAGAAATAACGCATTGTAATCCTGATGCCGTGCGCCGAACCCTGACCCTTGGCCGCGCGTTCGTCACCGGTTCAAGGCGTGATATCCAGATGATCCCACACCGAGTCGATCGTTTCTCTCGTGATCTTGCTGCGCAGGCAGGCCTTGCCTGCGTGAGGGGCGAAAATGGTGGGTCATGCTTCAGCACCGGACCGGGATGGTGAAGAAGGCATGAGTGAGATCGCAGTCAATGCCGCGCTCCCCCCCGGTAGCCATGTACTGGACTGGCTGCCACTTCTGGCATGCCACGTCGATCCCGATGGTCGGGTCTCCTATCTCAACAGGAACTGGTTGCAGTTTTCGGGTCTTGATCGGCGTGGTGCGCCATTTCTGTGGACCGATCTGATTGATGCGTCGGAGCATCCGATACCGTGCCGCTGCCCGGATTCGATGGATTACTGCGTGCAGCGCCGTGTGGACCTGCGCCATCATGACGGCATCTCGATAGCGACGGACCTTCACTGGCAGCGCCTTGGCATGAATGAAGGGAGTGGCTGGATTCTGTTTGGTCATCCGGAAGCCGATTTTCCCTTGCTGAATACTGTTGCGTCCCACCTCGCAAGCCAGGGAAGGACATATGGGCCGCTCGTTTCCGAGCCCGACGCAGGCATCGACGCGAGCCGCCTTCTGCCATCTGCATCATCGGGACATGACATGGCGGGGCTCTCCATGCCTCTTTTGCCGGAGAACGCCTCGCCGTTGCGGCAGAATAACGAAATCCGGCAGGCGACAATCAGGGCGCGCGCCGACAAGTCGGCCTCCATCGCGTCAGACGTTCAGGCAGAAAGCACCCATGAGGGGGCCGATTACGACCAGCTTACCGGGTTGCCCACATGGCGCCAGTTTGAGCACCTTGCGGGTCAGTATCTTGATGACGCAGCCCAAGCCGGTGCAGCCCTGGGCTTTCTTCTGGTCGATATTGATTATCTGGGCGATCTTAATGATCTTTACGGGCGCGATATTGGCGATCTTGTTCTGCGGCTCGTTGCTGATCGTCTGACGCTATTGGCCGCCGGGGATGGGCTGATTACCCGGAGTGGTGATGATGAATTCTCCGTCCTCGTCACAGGTGGAGCGGACGCCCCAACACTGGCGGCGCATGCCCAGGCGCTCCTGAGTTTCGTTGATCTGCCCGTACGTATCGGAACGCAACAGATCACCTTCGGGCTCAGCATCGGTGCCTCGCTCTACCCTCGCGACGGCGACACGCTTGGGCGGCTTCAGCACCACGCCCTGCTGGCGGTCAATGACGTCAAGGCTCGTGGACGCGGCGGATACAGGCTTTTCGATCCATCCATGATCAGGCTTGGCGATGGCGTGACCGCCCAATCAAACCTGATCCGCGGCATGTTGCGCGATGATCTGATCTACCCGGCCTATCAGGCCAAGGTCAGTCTGACTGACGGGCATATCGTTGGGGCCGAGGCCCTGATGCGCTGGTACCGTGACGGTGTGGTGGATTGCGGGCCGGAAGCCTTTCCGGAAATCTTCCGCTCCTATGATCTCGCGACACGCGTGTCGGCCAGGGTGCAGGAGCGTGTGTTCCAGGACATCGCCCTTTGGCGCAGGACGGGCCTTGAGCCACCCCATATCTCGATCAATGTTGCCCCGGTTGAGTTCATGCAGGATGACTATGCCGAGAAACTGCTTGCCCGTCTGGACAGGTTCGGTCTCTCGGCCCGGCTGATCGAACTCGAACTGACCGAACATGTTCTCTATCAGAACAGCGAGCATTATCTGCATCGCGCCCTGACTGTGCTGCGCCGCGCGGGGATGCGCATCACGCTGGATGATTTCGGAACAGGCTATTCCTCGCTCAGCTTTTTGCGTGATTTCCCGATCTCGTCGATCAAGATTGACCGCAGCTTTGTCCGTCAGATCTGCACAGAGCCTTCGATGGAGGTCATTGTGGAAGCGATCATCCGCTTCGGCGAGGCCGTCTCGGTCGAGGTTGTGGCCGAGGGGATCGAGACCGTTGACCAGCTGGCTATTCTCCAGCGCATCGGCTGTCCCATCGGGCAGGGATATCTGTTTTCCCCGCCCGTGGTATCGAGTGGCTTTGCGCGACTGCTCTCTGAAGGACGCTCGCTGATACCGTGACCGCCCTTCGCGACAAAGGGTTCCCGCGCCTTGTCAGGTAACACACGAGGAAGCAGGGTATAGATTGCCTTTTGTCCGGATACTCGCTAACAATCCGGCCATCAGGCGAGAGTGACGGAACGGTAGACGTAGTCGGCTCAAAATCGACCGCCGCAAGGCATGGGGGTTCGAATCCCCCCTCTCGTACCAGATTTTTCACCGAAAACAGGCTGAAAACAGGCTATTGACCGGGCCGTGACTTGCGCCTTGCTGTCCGGGTCCGGCATATCTCGCAAACTTTCTTTCAGTTTGCCTGCCTGCCAGTTTACCGGACCGATCATGCCCCAACGCCCTGACAGAAAACCCGCCCGCCCTTTTTTCTCATCGGGCCCCTGCGCGAAACGTCCGGGCTGGACGCTGAACGCGCTTGATGGCGCGCTGCTCGGCCGGTCCCATCGTGCTCCGGAAGGGCGTGCACGGCTCAAGGACGTCATTGATCGCTCGCATAAGGTGCTGGGTGCACCTTCAGACTGGAAGATCGGCATCGTGCCGGCTTCCGATACCGGTGCTGTGGAAATGATCCTCTGGGCGCTGGCGGGTGACAGGCCGATCGAGGTGCTGTCTTTCGAGAGCTTTTCGGGGCTTTGGGCGCAGGACCTGCGCGATGTGCTCAAACTCGATGATCTCGTCGTGCATGAAGCCCCTTACGGGGAATTGCCCGACCTGACGCGCATCGACTGGTCGCATGACGTGGTGCTGACCTGGAATGGCACAACCTCGGGCGTCTGCCTGCCGGGTAGCGAGGCTGTTCCGGCAGTGCATGAGGGGCTGGTCATCTGCGATGCTACCTCGGCGGCGTTTGCGATGGATCTGCCCTGGGATCGGCTGGATGTCGTGACATGGTCGTGGCAGAAGGCCCTTGGTGGTGAGGCCGCGCATGGCATGGTGGCCCTCAGCCCCCGCGCGGTGGCCCGCCTTGAGGCTGCAACGCCCCGTGCGCTGCCCAAGATCTTTCGCCTGACCAACAGCAAGGGACTGATCGACGCCATTTTCTCGGGCGATACCATCAATACGCCCTCCATGCTTTGCGTCGAGGATGCCCTCGACAGCCTCAAATGGGCTCAGTCCATCGGCGGGCTGCCAGCGCTGAAGGCTCGCTCGCGTGCCAATCTCGATATTGTATCCCAATGGGTCGAGCGCACCGACTGGGTGGCCTTCCTGGCAGCTGATCCGGCGCAGCGTTCAAGCACCTCCATCTGCCTGCGTATTGTTGCGCCCTGGTTTGCCGCACAACCTGTCGAAGCCCAGCACAAGATCGTCAAGGCGCTGACGGGCCTCGTGGCTGAAGCCGGTGCAGGCTTTGACCTTGCTTCCTATCGCGATGCACCGCCGGGGCTGCGCATTTGGGGGGGCGCCACGATCGACGCCGCCGATATCGAGGCTCTTCTACCGTGGCTCGACTGGGCCTATGAGACGGTCTGCATGGAATACGCCGCATGAAAATGACTGACGAGCCTGATACCGCTCTTTTGCCCTCGGGATTTATCGACCTTCTTCAGCACGAGGCCGAGGCCGAGGCGCAGGGTATTGAATCCGTAATGGATGTGTTTGCCGCTCATGGCTATGAGCGCGTCAGACCGCCTTTGCTCGAATTCGAAACATCCCTGCTCCATGGTGCCGGTCAGGCGCTTGAGGAACAGAGCTTTCGCCTGATGGACCCTGAGTCCCGTCGCATGATGGCCCTGCGCCCTGACATGACGACCCAGATTGCCCGCATTGCGGCCACACGCCTTGCCGGAACGGCGCGCCCGCTGCGTTTGTCCTATGCTGGGGCCTGTATTCTGGTCGGCACGCCCGGGCGAGAGGGCGAGCGTCAGATCAGCCAGGCCGGGATCGAGTTGATCGGGATCGATTCCGTTGAGGCCGATTGCGAGATCGTGCTGATTGCCGCCGAGGCGCTCGAACGGCTGGGTATTGCGGATTACTCCTTCGATCTTTCCTGCCCCGCCCTTGTTCAGGCGCTTGTCCAGCTCTCGGGCTATACCGGCACACGGCGCGCTGCACTCGTTCATGCGCTCGATCGCAAGGATATGGCCGCTGTTGCGGAGCTGGGCGGCCCGGTCGCTGCTGTGCTGACGGCACTGGTCGAGGCCTGTGGCCCATCCGATGCGGCGCTGGCTATTCTGGAAAAGCTCGAATTGCCGCCCGAGATCAGGGTCCATGCCGAGCGTCTGATGGCTGTGGTACGCGCCATTCATGCCCGTGCACCGGGGCTGCGCCTGACCGTCGACCCTGCTGAATTCCGGGGCTGGCAGTATCACACCGGTGTCTGCATGACCGTGTTTGCCCGGAGCCAGCGCGAAGAGCTGGGCCGTGGCGGGCGTTACCAGGCGCAAGGTGAGGAGCCTGCCTGCGGTCTGACATTCCGCCCGGAGGTCCTGCTGCGGGCGGCCCGGCCAATCACGCTGCGTCCGCGCGTTTATATCGCACCGGAATCGCAGGATTCCGAGGGAGCGGCACGACTGCGCAGGGAGGGCTATGCCACGGTCGCCGGTCTCGACAGTGTCGAGGATCTGGCTGCTGAAGCGCGTCGTCTGAACTGCCCCTTTGTTTTCGTCGCTGACGAACTCATCACGCTGTAAAAGGAAAAGAGCATGTCCAACGTCACCGTCATCGGCACCCAGTGGGGTGACGAAGGCAAGGGAAAGATCGTGGACTGGCTGGCCAGCCGTGCGGATATCGTCGTCCGCTTCCAGGGCGGTCACAATGCCGGTCATACGCTGGTGGTGGGCGATCAGGTCTATAAGCTCTCCCTGCTGCCTTCCGGCCTCGTGCGCGGCAAGACCGGTGTGATCGGCAATGGCGTGGTGGTCGATCCTGAGGCGCTGCTTGCTGAAATCGACCGCGTGTCTGCGCAGGGGCTTGTGGTCAATCCCGAGACACTTTGGGTGGCCGACAACGTGCCGCTCATCCTGCCGCTGCATGTTGCGACCGACCGCGCGCGTGAAGCCGCACGCGGCGATCGCAAGATCGGGACCACGGGGCGTGGCATCGGACCGGCCTATGAGGACAAGGTGGCCCGTCGTGCCATCCGCCTGTGCGACCTCTCCGAGCCCGAGACGCTGGACTGGAAGCTGGACGAGCTGCTGCTTCATCACAACACGCTCCTTGCTGGTCTCGGCGCGCCGACTTTCACCAAGCAGGAAATCCTGGATCATCTGGCGAAGCTGGCCCCGCGCGTGCTGCCCTTCGCCTGTTCGGTCTGGGAGCGTCTGGACGAGGCCCGTCGTGCAGGCCGTCGTATCCTGTTTGAAGGGGCGCAGGCTGTCATGCTCGATGTCGATCATGGCACCTATCCCTTCGTGACCAGCTCCAACACGGTTGCAGCAGTCGCAGCCAGTGGCAGCGGTGTCGGCCCTGGCACGGTGGGTTTCGTGCTCGGCATTGCCAAGGCTTACACCACCCGCGTGGGTGAGGGGCCCTTCCCGTCCGAGCTGTTCGATCAGGTCGGGCAGGATCTTGGCGAACGCGGCCGTGAATTTGGCACGGTCACCGGGCGTGCCCGTCGTTGCGGCTGGTTCGATGCTGTGCTGGTACGTCGCGCAGCCCGTGTGGGCGGTGTCAGCGGTATCGCCCTGACCAAGCTCGACGTTCTGGACGGCTTCGAGGAAGTGAAGATCTGTGTGGGTTACGAGCTTGATGGCAAGGTGATTACCTCCTTCCCGTCCAGCCCTGCCGCTCAGGCAAGGCTGAAGCCCGTTCTGGAATCCATGCCGGGCTGGCAGGAAACGACCTTCGGGGCGCGTAGCTGGGCCGATCTGCCTGCGGCAGCCATCAAGTATATTCGCCGTATCGAGGAACTGATCGAGGCACCGGTAACGCTGCTTTCCACCAGCCCCGAGCGTGATGACACCATCCTGATGCGCGATCCTTTCGAGGACTGAGCAAGCATAACGCCTCAAGGCCCGCTTTTGATGTCTGGCAAAAGGGCAAGGTCTCTCTATCTTGATGGGAGACCTTGCTCCCTGCGGGCCCTGACATGAATGTTCCGAGTAATTGCGCTGCTTCTGCGTGATTACCAAAGGCTGGCCGCCAGCCTCGTTTTCGCCGGGTCGTTCATTCTTAACCTGGTAGATACAGAGACGTATCGCAGCACGATCGCGCATGTGTATGCGCTCGATTGCTCTGCTGCGCTCTTCCAGATCGGTCCGCCTTACCTGCGCGAGCCTCCTCCATGGTCGAACATCGCGATATGAAAACCTCGATACTGGGCGTGGTATCGTGTGCGGCTCTGTATAATATCGACCAGACGCTTCAGCGTCATTTTCATGTCATATCCATTTATTCGGCTAGGCGGTCGCCAGTCCGTGCCACGCGCTTTGTCAAACAGGTTTGTAATGCGCGAATAGAGGACTCGTAACGCACGGTCATAGTCATAAAAGGTAATGATACATATAGGATCTGACATAAACAATAATTAAACGTTAATATTATATTAAAACATTCCGATATATAGTTACTTATAGTTATTCAATTAGGGAACTGTTTACATGTTTTTCTAAAACAAATAGGCCTCCCTGCAGGTAGCGCAATCTGACATGCGCGCGGGAAGCCAGAAGAGAAAGCTTCGCCTGAATGGCACTTTCTCCAGACTGAAATTTCCCGTTGCTGTCAGGACGCGCATAGATTCGAGGAGTGCCACAATGGCAACAATCTTGTCCGGCTGGTGGTCGGCTGTGAATGTCAGCGGTCAGACTATGTATCAGAGCGGGACAACGTATGTTGGCCAGCCTGCAAGCTTTGCGGCCAACACATCGATCACGGTAATGAGCGGTGCGACTGTTACATCGCTCTCGGGCAGTTCCCTGGCGATCACGGTTCAGACAGGCGGTGCCGTCACGAGTGCCAATCTGGATGGCGGCACGCTCTCAGTCGCCAGTGGAGGCGTCCTGACCCGGAACAACCTGAGTGGCGTTAGCACCACGCTGAGTTCAGGTGCTCAGTCGATCAATGATACCTATGTCAAAGGCAGTACCGGCGTAACATGGAGCTATGCGCTGAACGGCGCGACTGTCTCGGGCGCTACGGTGGGAAGCGGTGGATATCTTCAATTACAGACGGGCGCAGTCGGCACCAATATCTCGGCTGTCAACGGTGGTTCCGCCTCGCTTGCTGCGGGTACCACAACCGGAATTCAGGCGCTCAATGGTGGTTATATTCAGTCAGGAGTAATGACCTTTTCCGGATATCTTGGGAATGGCGACGTCGTCTCGACAGGCGCTGTGCTGAATGGTGTCTGGTCTGCGGTCAATGTAAATGGCAAGACGGTTTACCAGAACGGGACTACCACCGTCAGCGATCCTGTTATCCTGAATGGTGCGACGCTTTATGTCGGCAGCGGTGCAGTGGTCTCAGGTTTGACCTGCATTTCAGGAACAATCCCTACAATCAGCGTCTATGCAGGCGGTAGTATCACAGACTCACATATCACCCGCACCTACGTGCGTGTTGATAGCGGTGCGACGCTGAGCAACAACCGGCTCGACGGGTGTGACGTTACCCTGAGCACGGGAGCACGCTCCACCGATGATACATATTCGTGGTATGGTTTCGCTGTTCAGAGCGTCAAGGTGGCCAGTGGTGCGGTAGTCACTCATGCAAATGTCACCAGCAACACGACAATCAGCGCCGCAACCGGGGCCACGATCAACGGTCTGCATGTTGCCTCCGGAGGGTCTGCAGTGTTTGGTTCCGGGGTCAATCTCTCCGGCTACAATGCAGATCCTGGCACTTATCTCGCAACCTATACGTCGATTGGCGGCACTGTCACCGTTCCAGCAACGCCGGCATCACCAACGGGCACCGTGCTTAATGGGACATGGAGCGCGGTCAATTCAGGTGGTACCACGGTTTATACAAATGGCCTTTCGTCCGTACAGGCCCCGGCCACTTTAGGAAATGGTGCCATATTGTGGGTGACCAGTGGGGCAGTAGCCACGGGTCTCTCGGGCTACGGCAATTATATCTACGTTCAGAATGGCGGCACGTTGGCTAGCTCTTACATAGCTAATGGTGCCGTCTATGTATCTTCTGGCGGCACGACGAAAAGTAATAAATTCAATTCTGACCCTGTAACAATATATTCCGGTGGAAGTTCGGTCAACGATACCTTCTACAATAGCGGTTATGATAATAATATTGCGCTGATACAGGCTGGCGGGTCGCTTATCAGCGGTCAGGTGGCCTCTGGCGGTACCATGTCGGCAATGTCGGGATCGGTTGTCAGGGACCCATCAGTAGGGAATGGTGCCTATCTGGTTGTTGACAAAGCCGTAACCGAAATATGCTTCCTCAAGGGAACGCATATCCTGACTGCTCGTGGGGAGGTACGCGTCGAGGAACTCGAGGTTGGTGAGCCTGTTGCCTGCAAGGTAGAGGGTGAAATCGTATTCCGCCCGATCATCTGGATTGGCCAGCGGTTCAACCGGCTTGAGCCTTGGCAGCCTGCCGACCTTGCGGGATATCCGGTACGCATTGAGGAAAATGCCTTCGAGCCGGGTGTGCCATCCCGTGACCTGCTCGTAACACCGGAACACTGTTTCGCTTTTGATGGCAAGATGTTGCCGATCCGTATGCTCGTGAATGGTACGACCATCCGATATGATCTCTCGATGCAGAGCTACGAGTATTATCATATCGAGCTTTCAGAGCATTCGATCATTCTTGCCGAAAATACGCCTGCCGAAAGCTATATCGACACGGGCAACAGGCATCTTTTCAACGCAACGCATAACGTCGTCTCGCTGGGGGCACCTCCTGTACAGCCTTACGCGTTGCCGCTTTGTGTGGAGCGTGACTTTGCGCAGGCTTTGTATGAGCGTTTTGCCCAGGGTGTCGCTGCGCAGGATACGGCCAACCTGACAAGCGAGCCTGATCTGCGTCTTGTCGATGGTGCTGGTTGTGACATCCGTCCGGTGCGCCGTGACGGTTCGCGATATGTATTCCGGCTTCCTCCCGGTACGGCAGGGGTCCATATTGCGTCCCGCGCTGCGCGTCCCTGTGACAGCATCGGGCCTTACGTCGATGACCGCCGACGTCTGGGCGTGTTGGTCGGTGCCATTGACGGGTTCTCATGTGAGGGACAATTCGTCGTCACTGCGCATCTGACGGGCGAGTGGCTCCCAGGATGGCATTCGGAAGAAGGGGGCGTACGCTGGACAGACGGCTACGGATGGCTACCCCTGGCTTCTCATGAAAGCATGTCTCCGATCATCTTGAGCATTGAGGTGATTGATACCGCAACCTATCTGAATGAGCCTTCTGAGGCCCAGCAGATTGCCTTGACAGCCTGACATACAGACTTGTCAGGAGGTGCTCGCCTGTGTCTGTTTGACGGCGTTGCTGTCGACAGGCCAGGCGCGCCGTACAGAACCCGATGTGCCGGATCAACGAACGGCATCGGACTTGCCCGGAAAGGCCGGGCAGGGGCGTCTTCTCACTGCCGGGTGGGGTCCGTCCGGCGTTTGATTGTGGAAGGTCGCATGCCGGTCAGGCTTGCAAATGCCTTCGAAAAGGCAGCAAAGCTGTCATAGCCGACGCTCAGGGCTGCACTGGCCACATTCTCTCCCTGGCCAAGTTTCTCATAGGCATGGGCGATGCGCAGGCGTTGTCGCCAGGCTGAAAAGTGCAGGCCGGTATCCTGTCTGAAGTGACGAACGAAGGAGCGCTCCGACATCGTGGCCAGTCTGGCCCAGTCGGGCTGTCTGCGCTGGTCCGCAGGATTATCTGTCAGTGCCTGTGCCACGCGCCTGAGCCTTGAATCCTGCGGAAAGGGGAGGGCGCCCGTGTCTTGGGGCATCGAGAGAAACTCATCCCAGAAGCTTTCTGCAAGTCGTGTCACGGTGGGTGACCACAACGCCCCACGTGCTACGCGGGCAAGTCGCACGGCCTGGGCATTGAGCAGATCGCTCCCGCGCGACAAAAATGGATACACTGGCAGGGCCTGACATCGCTCAGGATGGACATAGAGGCTCCAGCCCATGACCGCGCCGTGGGAGCGAGCCTCGTGACTCAGGGATGGCGGAAGCCATAACAGCTGCCCAGGGCCGATCAACCACTGGGCTGCCTGCGTGCGCAGCGCCATGACGCCACTCGCAATTCCGAAAATCTGCCCGCGTTCATGGACATGCGGACGGGCCTCACGGCGCTCGCCCTGTCCCATATGGCCCCCGAGAATCCAGGGGGCGTCATGCGCTGTGACTTCGTGCGGGACCATGCTGCATTTGGCGTCCATGCACTGATTTATGGCGCACAGGCGCAGGAACGCCAGCAAATAAGCCGCTAGGCTCAGCTTATTCGCCTTTGGGTGTCATGAGGTGATCATTCGGGAGACACGCCTATGAAGACAGGTTTTATCGGCCTTGGTGCCATGGGGCACGCTATGGCCATGAGATTGCTTGAGGCCGGACATGATCTGGTGGTCTATAATCGCACCCGCTCAAAGGCCGACGCCCTCGTCGCGCACGGTGCCGTGGTGGCAGACACACCCGCAGAGGTGGCCAGGCAGGCAGATGTCGTATTTTCCATGTTGTTTGACGATGCCACAACTCAGGACGCCAGTTTTGGACCAGATGGACTTGCGCAAGCCATGCGTGAAGGCGCCGTTCATGTCTGTTGCAGCACGCTCTCACTCGATCAGGCGCGTCGGCTGCGCGATGGTCATGCGGCGCGTGGTCAGGATTATGTCAGCGCCAATGTGCTGGGTCGGCCGCCCGCCGCCGAGGCTGGAAAACTCTATGCCATGATTGCCGGTGAGCAGGCCGCGCTGGATCGCGTGGCCCCAGTCATGGAGGCGTTCACCCAGCGGATTTTCCGGGTGGGGAATGACCCGGTGCAGGCCAATCTCGTCAAGCTCAGTCTCAACTTCATGATCTACTCGACCATTGAGCAGATGGCGGAAGTCTTTGCGCTCAACGAGCAGGTGGGGACAGACCCGGCACTGGTGTTCGAGATCATGACCAACAGCTTCTGCAATGCCCCAGTGCACAGAAATTACGGTCAGCTCATGGTTGACCGCGCCTATGATTATCCGGGGGCACCTGTCACATTGGGCCTGAAAGACGTGAAAATGTTCCTACAAGCCGGGCATGAGCTTGGTTTGGACCTGCCCTATGCCGACATCGTGCGCGATCGTCTTGCTGCTTCTATCGAGGCAGGCGACGGGGCAAGAGATTTCGTGGTGTTGCAGGAGCAGGTGAAAGCAGGGCGCAAGCGCGATTGAGTTGACAGAGGAGGGGCAGCCGGATGGCGAATTTCGCGCCCCTCCCGGCATGTCAGGTGCAAGTGTGGTCTCAGCTGTGATGCCAGGCCGCGCCCGTGTAGAAAAATCGCCCCATTCCGATGGTGAAGATCAGACAGCCATAAAGGGAGTGTTCCAGACAAGCGAGGCGCAACGAGCGGTGACGCTCGTAATCGCGGGCAAACAGAAAGCCGCCAGCGAAGGTGAGGGCTATGGCAATCCAGTTGAGGAAGATGACATGAGCGAAGGCAAAGGTGATTGCGCTGGCGAGTATCCGACGCGTTGGGGTCACGAACAGTGACTGATAGCGATGGAACAGGAAGCCCCGGTAGAGCATTTCCTGTGGCCAGACGGAGAGCAGGGGATAGAGGCCCATAACAACCAGCCAGAAGCCCGGGCGGTGTCGGGGGAGGTCGAGGAAATGGGTGGGCCAGAGAAAAAAGGCCAGAATTGTCAGTGCACTCCCCAAAATCCCGAAGCGTACGAACACGGCACGTACTTCGTGATGCACGCTATAGGATACGGGAAGACGTCCACGTATGGACAGCCACGCGATGATTGCGCCAATCCACAACCCGGCGAATAGAAGTCCCGGCTGACGCAGGGCCAGCACCAGAAGCGGGCCACCCCCGTAGAGTGCGAGAAATTCGCTCAGACGCAGCGTCCGGAGCAGGAGGGGTTTTGCGGGGATAGGGTGGGAGGGCGTCATGGCTTCACACCTCTTCGGGACAGGTTGTTGCCGTCGTGATGATAACGCCCGATCGGATGGGAGTAGACCGCGTCAGGCGACGCCAGAAATGCTGCGACCAATGCGGGTGCGGTGGAATACACCCGTTACTCGGATCCTGTCGTGACTGACATGCCACCGCCGAGAGGGTGCCGAAAAGGCGGCACGGTGCTCTCGACGTAGGTACACTGAGACATTGCACCTGATACTCGGGTGATGCGTGGCGCTAAGCAGGTTGGACAGAAAGAAACGGCTCTCTCGCCGGGGCTGCAGAGCAACTGCAAACCCAGCGGGGTCGGATCAGGCCTGCACATGATGGTGCAGGGAGATTCCTTCGTCCTGTTTGCGGCGCAGTTCAACCTCGGCGGCCATCGCCTTCTGAAGCTTTTCGAACGCACGCGCCTCGATCTGGCGGATACGCTCACGCGATACGCCATATTCGTGTGAGAGCTCCTCAAGTGTCGACGGATCGTCCTTGAGGCGTCTTTCGGTCAGAATATGCCGCTCACGATCGTTCAGCGATTTCATGGCCTCGGTCAGCAGAGCCTGACGTCCGCTCATTTCCTCCGCTTCACCCAGCGTCGTTTCCTGGCTTTCCTGATCGTCAACCAGCCAGTCCTGCCACTCGCCCTCGCTGTCGCTGCGGAGGGGGGCATTGAGGCTGTGATCCGGTGCCGAGAGGCGCTGGTTCATCGACACCACATCCTGCTCGGGCACACCAAGCGTTGTGGCAATCTTGTCGACCTGCTCCGGTTTCAGGTCTCCATCATCAATGGCCTGCATCTGGCCTTTCAGACGACGCAGGTTGAAGAACAGCTTCTTCTGTGACGCAGTGGTGCCCATTTTCACGAGCGACCACGAGTGCAGGATGTACTCTTGCATCGCTGCGCGGATCCACCACATGGCATAGGTAGCTAAGCGGAAGCCACGATTGGGATCGAAGCGTTTGACGGCCTGCATCATGCCGATATTGCCCTCGCTGATCAGTTCGTTCAGCGGCAGGCCATAACCACGATAGCCCATGGCAATCTTGGCAACGAGGCGCAGATGGGAAGTAACGAGCTTGTGGGCAGCAGCGTCGTCTTCCTTGTCACGCCAGCGGCGGGCAAGTTCGACTTCTTCCTGCGGTGACAGGATGGGGAATTTTCGGATCTCCTGAAGGTACCGCGTGAGGTTGTTTTCAGGGCCGATAGACATGACGGCGGAAGAGGCCATTGGGCTGCAACTCCTTTCGCCCGGACAGAGAAGGAACCAGATATACGGGTATTTACCCTGTTGGTTCCCGCTGGCGGGTGACGCATGGATAAGGAAGGACTTACGTCACCGCGCGATACCCTCCCATTGAGCGATATCAGGCGGCACGTCCGTTCCGGCGGCGCGTCAGCTCGTCGGATTGGCTATGAGTGGATCATACAGCTTTTTCCGAGTCAAGAAAACGTACTACATTACTCCTATTTAACCCGGCCGATAGTCCACGGGGTGCGCAAGTCCTTATCTAGCCTGAAGCAGGGCGAAAACGCGCTTTAATCAACGCCCCCGCAGCGCACGCAGGAGTGACTGGAAATCCTCTGGCGGCTCCGAGGTGAACAGGAGGTTCTCCCCTGTCCGGGGATGGGTGAAGCCGAGCCGCGCCGCGTGAAGAGCCTGACGAGGGAAGTCGAGCGCTGTCCTTCTTGCTGCCTCGGGCAACCCACGTGCGGCCGCGGGGATGCGTCGCAGATAGACCGGATCGCCAAGCAGCGGATGGCCAGCCTGAGAGAGATGCACGCGTATCTGGTGAGTACGACCCGTCGCGAGCTTGCATTCGATCAGGCTTACGGAGGCGTCGAAGGCTTCGAGGCAGCGCACATGGGTCAGGGCGTGCTTGCCCCCCTGGGTGACGACTGTCATGCGTTTGCGGTCGCGCTTGTCCCGCCCGATCGCACCATCATAACTGATGGTGGCTGGCAGAAGCCCCCATGCCAGCGCCTTGTAGGCTCGATCGATATCACGAGCGGCGAAGGCATCGGAAAGCGCATTATGCGCAAGCGGCGTCTTGGCGACGACCATCAGCCCCGACGTATCCTTGTCGAGACGATGCACGATACCGGGGCGCTTTTCGCCGCCGATTCCTTCCAGATCCTCACCGCAATGACCGAGCAGGGCGTTGACCAGTGTACCTGTCTCATTACCCGGTGCTGGATGCACCACCAGACCGGCAGGCTTGTCCAGCACGATCAGGTCGCGGTCCTCGAACAGGATCGGCAGGGCGTGATCCTCGGCCTGCGGGCGAGCGGGGGCGGCAGGCGGCACGACCAGCGTGAAGCATCGCTCTGCTCTGGTGGTTTCCGAAGGCTCGCGTATGATGGCGCCGTCGCAGAAAACCTGCCCGGCCTCGATCAGGGATTTGACGCGTGAGCGAGAGAGCGTGCCGATGGAATCGGCCAGAAAGCGGTCGAGCCGCTGCCCTGCCTGCTCTGGCGTGACAACAAACTCGAATCGGTTTTCATCGGGGGCATGGGCATCGGTCATGTGCCCCTTTAGCAATTAGGATCACTTGCCGCCATGACTACGCCGCCACCCCCTGTTTCACGTGTTCTGATGGCTGCAGTTATCGGTATGGGCGTGATGATCGTCATCGGCACGGCCGGGCTGATCGGCGTTGTGGTCCATCGTGCCATGCATCCCCACCAGGCAACCCTGCACGAGACACGACTTCCTTCTTCCCCTATGCCGGGGGAAAGCGACATCGTGGCACCCAGGGCCGGTCAGAAAGGGAGTGACAGGGCAGCCGTGTTCACCCTTCACGGTGGCGGGCATGTGCTCTCACAGACCGTACGCCCCGACGGTAGTCTGTCATTGCTGATCGCGACCCCCGAAGGCGAGCAGATTGTCATCTGGAGCCCTGAGTCCAATCGTGTGATGGCGCGCTTCGCTCTTACTCCCTGAGCTGATTTCCCTCCCGCGCCGGGAGCCTGGGAGATATACCAAAATGAGCGCTTCGGGGGCATGAGCTGGCACGCGATACGACGGGCGCTAGTCAACCCATCATTTCTGGCCGGGTCAGTACGACAGGAGTTTCGGCACGCCCCGCCTCTAGGACAAGGCGTTCATAGACAGACCCTATCTCGACAAGTCCCGTTTCCGGGCTGAAGCTTTTCTTGTCCATGCCCAGATGAGGCGGCATCACCGCGAGCGGTGGCGGATCATTCATGACTTCGACACGTCGTGTCGCCCGGTGCGGCGCAATATGCAGGTGACAGACGCCTGAGAGCACATATTGGTCGATGCGTCAGTCGGTCGGTTTGACGTCAGGATAGTCACTGACGATGCCATTACTCGGCGCTTGCGCCATGACGGGCGGGAGAGGTCTTTCGCTGAAAAAGGACATGCCTGCACCGACCCCTTCATGGCGAACCACCGCGCTGTTATTTGTGGCGGTCATCGCCACTGGCGCAAAATCTTCGCTGTCCAGATCGCGCAGAAGCCCCGTCCTGTTCCGGCCGTGATGGCGCGGCCTCCACGCATTGCTATGGTGGCATCAATGCCAGCGCATATTGCGGGTAGTCTATCCAGCGAGGACGGCTTGCATCAATCCGGGAAAACGCGCTTCGAGATCTTCTCTGCGAAGTGAGTTGAAATGCTGCACCCCCTGTATGCGCGTATGAAGCAGGCCGCTTTCACGCAGTACCTGAAAATGATGGGACATGCTTGAGCGTGGCCGATCACCAAGCAGTGCGGCGCAACTTGCTTCGGGAACCGAACCGAGGTGCTGGACGATTTCCAGACGGATCGGATCTGCCAGCCCTCGCAGGACTCCCAGCAGGGTGAGGCTCTCCACAGGGGGATGATCGTAATCAGGCATCTGGGCTGTCCGGTTCCAAAAAACAGGAGGGAAGGGGTTGTCGTCACGGCGACGCATCCCCATTCCTGATATTGTTCGATCAAAATCGAATTAAACCCCATGGGTTCATGAGGACTTAGCATTATGACAACTCTGTTCGATCCGATCCAGCTTGGCGCTATTGCCGCGAAGAACCGGATCCTGATGTCACCGCTCACACGTGGCCGTGGCACACGTGAGCATGTGCCGACGCCGGTCATGGCAGAATACTATGCCCAGCGCGCCAGCGCAGGTCTGATCATCTCCGAGGCAACGGGTATCAGTCGTGAGGGGTTGGGCTGGCCCTATGCGCCCGGCATCTGGTCGCAGGAGCAGGTAGAGGCCTGGAAGCCGATCACCAGGGCGGTGCATGACAAGGGGGGCAAGATTGTTGTCCAGCTCTGGCATATGGGTCGTATGGTCCATTCCAGCGTAACGGGTCAGCAGCCGGTTTCCAGCTCACCTACCTCTGCGCCCGGCCCGCTGCACACTTATGACGGCAAGCAGGATCCCGAGCAGGCACGCGCACTCACCAAGGCCGATATCACGCGCATCCTGGGCGAATACGAAGTTGCTGCGCGCAATGCTATCGCAGCCGGGTTCGATGGCGTGCAGATTCACGCGGCCAATGGCTATCTGATTGATGAGTTCCTGCGTGATGGAACCAATCATCGCGAGGATGAGTACGGCGGATCGCCGGAAAACCGCATTCGTTTTCTGCGTGAAGTGACGGAACGTGTCATTGCCACCATAGGCGCGGATCGCACGTCAGTCCGTCTCTCTCCGAATGGTGACACGCAAGGCTGCATCGATAGCGCACCCGAGACGGTATTCGTCCCGGCGGCAAAACTCCTGAACGATCTTGGTATCGGCTTCCTCGAACTGCGCGAGCCCGGTCAGAACGGCACATTCGGCAAAACCGATCAGCCCAAGCTTCATGGTCCCATTCGCCAGGTATTCACTCATCCCCTGGTCCTGAATCAGGATTATACACGCGAAGAGGCAATTGAAACCGTTGAAAATGGCGTAGCCGATGCCATCGCTTTCGGGCGTAAATTCATCGCCAATCCTGATCTTCCACGTCGTCTGGAGAAGGATCTTCCTCTTCAGCAGGACAATATAAAGACATGGTACAGTCGTGGGACCGAGGGGTATACGGATTATCCGTTTTATAACGAATGATGACATTCGCTTGATTGCCTCGGCGAAACGTTGACGGCGAGGTGGCTTTGGGTTCCAGAGAGATACAATTCGTTTCTTTCTGGAACTTTCATGAGCAAGCTCCCCGTACTCGTCGCCTCGCTTCTCTCCGTCCTGTCGGTGGGATCCGCTTTGGCCGATCCCGTGCCCGTTGTTGCGGTCAATCGCGAAATCGGCCTTTCAATGGCGGGGATTTTCGACAACATGGTCGGCGGCTATGGGGTGCGGTCGCAAAGCACTGGCGGTCAGTGGTCCCGTCCGTACAGCTATACTTCGCAGTCCCGGTCACGGCGTATCGGATGGGTGCCCGGCTTTCAGCTCGATGCATCCAGCATGGTCGATATCGGGCACGTGCATAACCTCTATGCATCTGCGCTGTTCCGTCTTGGTTCGGGAACGCGCAACAATAAATACGCCCATACCTATGCATCGACCTACAGTCAGGATTCCTGGCAAGTGGGAGGCGGGGATGATGCGCGCTCAACCTATACACGCGGAGAAATCGGTAAAGGATTTCTGTTCCTGAACGACAAGGCGCTCGTAACGCCTTTTGTACAGGGCGGCTACGACAGCTACGGCTATTCATCCTTCGGCGGACAGAATGCGTTCTTCGTTGGACTGGGCCTGAATGCGGATTACGCGTTGACCGATCGCCTCGTGCTGCGTGGCCGTTTCGGCTGGGCCGAAATCCTCGATACCACGACTTACCGTGTCAGCAGTTCGACCACCCGCCCGCGATGGGAAGGCAGTCTAGGTGTGGATTATCGCATGACCCACCACTGGCATCTGACTGCCGGGGGAGATTATGCCTATACGTCTTACGGCCATGATGCCTACCACGAACGCTATCAGACGATCAGCGAAGGACAGATTTTCGATAGCGGGTCATCGAGCGGCATACAGAATGGCCTGACCCTGCATGCAGGACTTGCCTACGCCTATTAAGGCCTTGCGGAGCCGCAGGGTATGCTGCGGCTCGTCTGCGGCTCATCTGCGGCTCATCTGCGGCTCAGCGCCCTGCCTGAGCCGCGAAAGCCTGCGCGAGAACTGCGTGATCTTCCAGAATGTCATGCGGAATATCGACATGGCCGATGAAGCCTTTCCCTCTCGGACCGTAGCCGTCGACCGTGTCGTGGAGGCGTGGAACTTCGCCCAAGATCAGGGAGAGATAGCGCTCGATAGTCCATGATTCTGCGGTAAGCGCAGCATCAAGCTGGGGCATGAAGGGCGGAGACGAAAAAAACCGTGCAGGGTGATCTGCCCACACATGATGAAATGTGGCATCGGTCCTGCGCTGTAACAGGGGGTCCTGCACAAGGACAATGTGATGGGGTTTCAACCCCATCTCTTCGAGCATGGCTTGGCTGAACGCTGCGTTTTCACCCGTATTGGTCGAGCGCGTTTCGAGTATGATCTGGTCTGAGGGCAGAAGAGAATCCGCTGCAATCAGTTTCGCCAGAAGTTCCGCTTCTCCAAGCCCGGCTAGCGCAGCTTCCCGACAGCCGAGACGGGCGGCGATAGCGCTTAGCAGCGGCGGTGTAGAGTGGCCTATTCCGCCCGTGATCAGCAAAAGACAGTCATGCTGGCGCGCCAGACTGGTCGCGTGATCTACGCAGGCCAGTACGCCATTGCCCGCAAGACAGACGAGATCGATCCGGCCGGGCGCATCGTCGACGCTGGTCAAGGCCAGATAGGCAGCAATGCGATCTGCCGCCTCCCTGATTTCTGGTCGTTGAAGAGCGGAAAAATCAGGCTGTGTCATCTCGGTCCCACAGGTATCGGCCCCCAAGAGCCGGTACAGGGGGAAGCCAGCCGGGGGGTATGCCTCCCGCAATGGTGGGAAGCACGGGTTGAACGCGCTTCATTCTAAGACCCGATGCCGCAATGCGCGGCATCACACTCAGGTCAGACGGTGAAGTATTTGGCGCGTGGATTGAGCATGACCAGTGCGGAAGTCGATTGCTCAGGATGGAGCTGGTAGCCGTCCGAAAGCGACACGCCAATGCGTTCGGCATCGAGCAGCTTCAGAATGGGCTCCTGATCTTCAAGGCGTGGGCAGGCCGGGTAGCCAAAGGAGTAACGCGAGCCGCGATAGGATTGCGCCAGCATCTTTTCCATGTCGCGATCGTCTTCGCCGGCGAAGCCGAGCTCGGCACGAATACGCTTGTGGGTATATTCCGCCATCGCCTCGGCCATCTCCACCGAAAGCCCGTGCAGATACAGATAGTCCTGATAGCGATTGGCCTCGAACCAGTCCCGCGCCAGATCCGATGCTTTCTGACCGACCGTCACGACCTGAAGTCCCACCACGTCGCGCTGGGCATCGTCGATATCGCGCACGAAATCCGCAATGCATTCGCCGTCTTCGCGCGGCTGGCGAGGCAGGGCAAAGCGCGCGGCCTCCGTCACGCCATCTTCATGGAACAGCACAAGGTCGTTGCCTTCACCGGCAGCCTTCCAGTAGCCGTATATGGCCTGAGGCTTGAGAATGGCCTCTTCCGCGCAAAGTGCCAGCATACGCTTGAGCACGGGGCGGAGCTCCTGCTTGGCGTAGACCATGAACTCTTCGAGCGAGCGTCCCTGCTTACGGAAGCCCCACTGGAACTGATAAAGTGAGCGCTCATTCAGGAAGGGCAGCACGGCAGCAGGCGTGGCCTCGACGACGCGTGAGCCCCAGAAAGGCGGTACGGGTACCGGCTCGCCACCGGCAACACGGCTGCGGCGTGCGCGTGCGGCCTCCTTGTCTATGGGGGCAAAGCCGCGTGTCTCGGCCAGCTCCGGCGCACGTTCGGTCTTGCGCTGCTTGCCCGCCCGACGTGTCTGGATGGCGCTCAGATAGTCGTCGAACTGGTCGTTCACGACCTTATCCATGAGCGAAAGCCCATCGAAGGCATCGCGCGCATAGGCCACACGACCCGGTGCTTCGATGCCATAGGAGCGGGCGCATTCGTCTTCGACATAATTGCGTGTCAGCGCCGCACCGCCGAGGAAAACCGGAACATCAATGCCCTGTCGCGCCATTTCCTCCAGATTTTCGCGCATGATCACCGTCGATTTCACCAGCAGGCCGGACATGCCGATAGCCTGCGCATTATGCTCGCGCGCGGCGGCAATCATGTCAGCCAGAGGCACCTTGATGCCGAGATTGATGACGCGATAGCCGTTATTGGTGAGGATGATATCGACGAGGTTCTTGCCGATATCATGCACGTCGCCCTTGACGGTGGCGAGCACCATCGTGCCGCGTGCCTGACCCTCTACGCGCTCCATATAGGGTTCGAGCCAAGCTACGGCGGTTTTCATGGTTTCCGCCGACTGCAGCACGAAGGGCAGCTGCATCTTGCCTGCGCCGAACAGCTCGCCCACCACCTTCATGCCATCCAGAAGCACGGTGTTGATGATGTCGAGCGGCGGCATTTCTTCCATTGCCGCAGCAAGATCATCCTCGATGCCCTTGCGATCGCCATCGACGATACGATCCTTGAGACGTTCGGCTGGCGTCTCGGCGCGACGCTTCTGAACGGCATCAGCCGCCTTGCGGCCTGCAAAGAGTTCCAGCAGTCTCTGGAGCGGGTCATAATCCTCGCTGCGTCGGTCGAAGATCAGATCCTCGGCCACCTTTACTTCCTCAGCGGCAATCAGATGCAGCGGGCGGATCTTGCTCACATGCACGATGGCACCCGTCATGCCCGCCTTGACGGCATGATCGAGAAAGACCGAGTTCAGAACGGCGCGGGCCGCCGGATTGAGGCCAAAGGAGATGTTCGACAGACCGAGAATGATCTGGATATCGGGGAAGCGCTCGCGGATCATCCGGATGCCTTCGAGCGTCCAGACACCCAGCTTGCGGTCGTCTTCCACACCCGTGGCAATGGTGAAGGTCAGCGGGTCGATCATCAGATCGGATTGCGGCAGACCGTGCTTGGTGCAGGCGAAATCGACCAGACGCTCGGCAATGCGCAGCTTGTCTTCCGGCGTCTTGGCCATGCCCACTTCATCAATGGTGAGCGCAATTACTGCCGCGCCGAATTTGCGCGCCAGAATCATGCGGTCCTGGGCATGGCCTTCACCATCCTCGAAATTGATCGAGTTGATGATGGGCTTGCCGCCATGCAGCTTGAGCGCAGCCTCGATGACAGGGGTCTCGGTTGAGTCGATCACCAGAGGTGCATTCACGGAAGACGTGAAACGCGTGACGACCTCATTCATCTCGGCAATTTCGTTGCGCCCAACAAAGGCCGTGCAGAGATCGAGCGCATTGGAGCCTTCAGCGGCCTGCTCGCGCCCGACGGCAACGCAGCCATCCCAATCGCCAGCTTCCTGCAACTCGCGCCATTTCTTGGACCCGTTGGCGTTGCAGCGCTCGCCAATGGAGAAATAGGAGTTCTCCTGTCGCAGTGGCGTCTGGGTATAGAGACTGGCTACAGACGGCACCCAGTGATGGATGCGCTTGACCGGAGCGGGACGATGACCGGTCCCGCCACGCCTGCGAAGCATCCCGTCCAGCGCCTGGATATGCGGGGTGGAGGTGCCACAGCATCCGCCCACCAGATTGAGCCCATCCTCCACGATGAAGCGCTCGACCCAGCTAGCCATCTCACCGGGGGTAAGGGGATAGTGCGTGGTGCCGTTCACCAGCTCGGGCAGGCCTGCATTGGGCTGGATGGAAATCAGGCCGGGCCAGTTCTCGGACAGCCATTTCACGTGTTCCGCCATTTCCTGCGGGCCGGTGGCGCAGTTCATGCCGATAAGCGGCACGTCCAGCGCGTGAATGGTGGTGGCGGCTGCGGCAATATCCGGGCCGACCAGAAGTGTGCCGGTGGTCTCTACCGTCACCTGCACGAAAATGGGGGCGTCAGAGCCCAGCTCGCGCCGTGCAGCCTTGGCGGCATTGACAGCAGCCTTGATCTGAAGCGTGTCCTGGCAGGTCTCGATCAGAAAGGCATCGACCCCACCGTCAATCAGGCCGCGGCATTGCTCGATGATTCCGGCTTCGAGGGTATCGTAATCGATGTTGGCGAGGCTGGGCAGCTTGGTGCCCGGGCCAATGGAGCCCACAACATAACGGTGACGCCCGTCGCTGAAGGTCTCGGCGGCTTCGCGCGCCAGCTCGGCCGATTTGCGGTTGATCTCGCGCGCGCGGTCCTGAAGGCCAAACTCGGCGAGAGTGACGATCGAGCCACCGAATGTATTGGTCTCGACCATATCCGCGCCGACCTCGAAATACCCGCGGTGGATCTCGCGGATCAGTTCGGGGCGCGACAGCGTCAGGATCTCGGTGCAGTTCTCCTGCCCCCAGTAATCGCGCTCGACTTCCAGATCGAGCATCTGGATGCGTGAGCCCATCCCGCCGTCGCAAAGCAGGACATGGTCACGCAGGGCGTCGAGAAGATGGGGACGTGTCATGATGGCAGTCAGTCTCGCTTTATGGGTCGGGCGCAGATGCGAAGCCGCGACTGGGCGCTACGGCTGCCTGCCTTTTTTCAGAGGCAACCGCATCTGTCCAGTATGATGCACTGCCAGAGTAACGCTAGCGATGGTGAAGCCGCTTTATGTCCTGGCTGCCGACCGCTAGTTTATGATCCATCTGTCAGGTTCACACATTCCTCAGCGAGCCATATGCTCGGTGCGTGATACAGGATGCGCGGAGGTGCGAATGACGGGAGATGGACGTATCCCCTTTACGATACTGGGTGACGAAGAGGCGATGCCGTCTGATCTGGCTGACCGTTGTGATGAGGGCGCCTGCCTCGCAGTCGGAGTGGACAGGCACGCTGGATGGTCAGTCTATCGTCACATCGCGGCCGCCCCGATTGGCAGTAGGAGGCATGGCGGCCTTTGTCCCTGCTGTGTCGGGCAGGGTGACCTTGTCACGTCCCTCAATCAGTTGTTTCTCGATCGGGTGCGGGGCATCTGTCCGCAATTTTCCTACGTCATCCTCGCCTGTGAGTCCTGTCGAGTTGAGGGCATTCGGGAGTTGCTGCAACAAGATACGGTGTTCAGAGCACGTTACAGAATTTAAATTCTATGTATTTTTTGCAGGCTTGTTTCGGAATTTACATAATAACTGTTCCAGAATATGAGGGGTTTTCGTGTCGAGTTAAGCGATTTCTATGACTTATGATAAAAACACGGAATTCTCGCTCGACAAGGGGTAGGGTATTCGCGCTATTCGAGCCCCCTGAAGTCTCAGCGGCTTAGTGAAACACAAGAGGAAGCTTCGTGAAGCATCGTGATGGCGTCGCTGCGGACAGCGAAAACCATAATCCCGTCTATATCCGACTGCGCGCCGCCATGGCTGCTGCCAAGTACCATGGGCTCGATCTCGATATGCGTGACTTCGCGGCCGAGCCGGGGGAAGAGTCACCATCGCCTGCGTCTTTGGCCAGATGGTTGAACGAGAATGGTGCCGTGGCGAAGGGGATGCGTATCAAATGGCGTTATCTTGTGCGCATGCAGAACACGCCGCCGATTGTCCTGATGTTTCGCGATGGTTCTGCCGCTCTGATGGTGCGGGCCGATCCCGACAAGAATATCGTCTGGTTGCGCGATCCTCTCGGGGATGAGGGCAGTGTTCCCGTCGCTGTGGATGAACTGCGGCTGACCCAGGTCTGGACAGGTGACATCCTGCTGGTCAAGCGCCGTCGCGACATGTCGGAGGCCGATGCGCCGTTCGACCTGATGTGGTTCGCGCGCGTGGTCATGCGCGAGAAGCAGTCGCTGCGTGATATCCTGTTTGCATCGATGGTGCTTTCGGTGCTGCAGATCTTCCCGGCCATGATCGTCATGCAGGTGCTTGATCGGGTGGTGAACTACCACTCGATGTCCACCCTTGTTTCAATCACGGCCATCGTGCTGATCTTGAGTTTCTACGAAACGTTGCTGACCTATGGACGCCGCGAGCTGACCCTGGTCATGACCACGCGCGTTGATACGCGTATCTCGCTTCATGCCTTCAATCGCCTTCTGGCGCTGCCTCTTGAGTTCTATGAGCGTGAACAGACAGGACGCATCCTCGGCCGCTACATGTCGATCTACAGGGTGCGTGACTTCCTGACCGGCAAGCTCATGTCGACATTCCTCGATATGTTCACGCTGATTGTCATCCTGCCGCTTCTTTTCTGGATGAGTTCGACCCTGGCCTGGATGACGGTGGCCTGTGCAGGACTTATCGGGTTGATCATCGTGATCTTCCTTGGACCGATGACACGTGTCTACAACAAGATGGTTCAGGCAGAGATGGATCGCAGCTCCATTCTCTATGAAACGGTTGCTGGTATCCGCACAGTCAAGACCTTGGCTCTTGAGCCAGTCCGTCGCGAAAAGTGGGACGAGACGACAGCAGAGGTCATCCGGTGGAAGCTGGCGGCAGGGCGCATGCAGAACTGGCCCAGCACGCTGGTTATGCCACTCGACATGTTCATCAATCGCGGCATCATTCTGGTCGGGGCTTATCTGATCCTGACCGGATCGAGCAGCATCCAGCCCGGCGCATTGATGGCGTTCATGATGCTGGGTGGTCGTGTGGCGGCACCTCTCGTGGGGCTGGCAAAGATCCTTGAAGACGTCAACGAGGTCATGACCTCTCTTGGTGAGGCGGGTCTGGTGCTGAACCAGCCAACCGAGACCAAGGCCCTTACTTCGGGGCTGAGACCGCCAATCAAAGGGGCGCTCTCCTTTGCGCAGGTCGATTTCAGCTATCCGGGCACCACGATCAAGGCGCTCAACAACGTCAATTTCGAAATTCCTGCCGGAACCATGCTGGGTCTCGTCGGGCGCTCAGGCTCGGGCAAATCCACTGTTACCCGTCTGCTTCAAGGTGTGAGCCGCAGCTATACGGGGTATCTGCGCCTTGACGGAGTGGAACTGAGGGAAATCAACCTTAGCCATCTGCGCCGTTCATTCGGTGTGGTGCTTCAGGATAACTTCCTGTTCCGTGGAACGGTGCGTGACAACATCACCGCGGGTCGACCGGGTTACACAATGGATGACGTGATTCGTGCAGCCCGTCTGGCCGGGGCCGAGGAATTCATCGACCGTATGCCCGCCGGATATGATACGCCGATCGAGGAAGGATCGACCAACATCTCGGGTGGCCAGAGGCAGCGACTGGCGATTGCCCGCGCAGTCATCAGTGATCCGAAGCTGATGATCCTGGATGAAGCCACCTCGGCTCTGGACCCTGAGAGCGAAGCACTGGTCAATGCGAATCTTCAGCGTATCGGCAAGGGGCGTACGATGGTGATCGTCTCCCATCGTCTGTCCTCGCTGGTCGATTGCCATCAGATCTGCGTCATGGACAAGGGCAAGGTTGTCGATGTGGCGCCGCATAGCGTGCTGCTTGAACGCTGCGAAATCTATCGCATGCTGTGGATGCAACAGAACCGCCATGAGCATTCGGCCCATAACGCCAAAAATACCGATCAGAATGACGATCCCATGCTGATGGATGAGGAATAAGCCATGAGCGACAAGGATATTGTTCCCGGGAACGGGAAAGACGAAAGCACCGAGATCCAGCAGCATGTTCCCAGACAGGCTGATGACCCGTTCTCGCCTCAGGGTCTGCCCCTGGCCCTGCTCGAATTCCATTCGCCAAGCTCGGCACTGGTCAATCTGCCTCCTACGGCATCGGCGCGCTATATCATCTGGCTGGTCGGGGCCATGTTCATTGCCGGGCTGGTCGCGGCTGGTGTGTTTCCGCTGAACAAGGTCGTCAGCACGCCGGGCAGGCTGGTTGCGGTGAACAATAATCTGGTCATCCAGCCCATGGAGATGTCCATCATCCGCTCGATTGATGTCGAACTCGGTCAATATGTGAAGAAGGGCCAGGTGCTGGCGCATCTGGATCCGACAATCACGAAGGCCGATCTCGTCAATCTGAAGGCCCAGCGTGATTCTTATCAGGCAACAATAGCGCGGCTGCATGCCGAGGCGGATGGAACAAACTATGCGCCTGACCTGAATGACAGTTCTGCGGCGAGAGAAGCGGCATCCTATGCCCGGCGCAAGGCTGAATATACAGCCAAGATCAGTCAGTTTGATCAGGAAATCGCGGCGATGCAGAGCCAGATCAATGGATCGCTCGCAAGTGCGGCGATGCATCAGAGCCGCGGGCGCGTGGCCAATGAGGTCCTTCAGATGCGCCGTCGGCTTCAGGCTGACCAGGTTGGAAGCAAGCTTTCAACCCTGGCAGCGCAGAGTGAGTTGATGGAAGCTGAAAGAGCCCAGATCGAGGCACAGCAGACAGCAGCTGCGACCAAATCCAAGCTTGCGGCGACTGAGGCCGAGCGCGATGCCTATATCCAGAACTGGAAGGCACAGGTCTATACCCAGATTGCCGAGGTTCAGCATCGGCTGGACGAGGCAGTGGGTGACTATGAGAAGGCAGCCTTGCGCAACAAGCTGGTTCTGCTCAAATCTCCTGATGAAGGCGTTGTGCTCAACATTGCCAAGCTATCGGTCGGCTCGATCATTTCACCTGCCCAGGTTCTGATGTCGATTGTACCGACTGGCGCGGCTCTTGAGGTCGAGGCAGTTCTGAAAGGAAACGATGCCGGTTTCGTCAAGCTTGGAGATCATGCCCTGCTGAAGTTCGCGACATTCCCCTACACCCAGTATGGTGGTGCTGAAGGAACAGTACGCCTCATCAGTGCGGATGCCTTTACAGCCTCTGATGCCAAGAGCGGTGCGATGGGGCAGATGTCCGCAGGAGATGAGGATCCCTCACAGAGTGGGTATTATCGCGTAAGACTGAGGATTGATCGGTACACACTTCACGGCGTGCCGAGCTTCTTCCATCCTACGCCTGGCATGTCTGTCTCTGCCGATATCCAGGTCGGCAAGCGTACGATGATCCAGTATCTGTTCAGCAAGGTTATTCCTGCCATGTCGAACGGCATGCGCGAGCCGAACTGAGCCTGCAAGACGGTCACGGAGGAGAGCAGGGTGGCTTTGAAATCACGTCTTGCATCAATGGTTTCGCGTGATGCGAGGCTCAGGCATGGCATCACCCAGATCGAGTCCGGTGAAAATGCCGTGCAGGGATTCGCCCTGCTTGCCCCTCTGGCTACACAGGGAAATGTCGAAGCGCAATACCGCGTCGGCAAGGCCTATCTTGAAGGCTGGGGTACCCCACCCAGCCTGGAGGATGGGACGAAGTGGATGCGCAAGGCCGCCGAGAGTGGTCATGTGCAGGCACGCCTCATGCTGGCCACGCTGTACCTTGTGGGCTTTCCCGAGGGGTTTGACGAAAACCGCCCCTCCCTTCTGGTTAACACACGCGATCTCAAGCGGGTTCCTGACTATCGGCAGGCTGCTCACTGGAGTCGCCTTGCCGCCATTGAAGGCCAGCCCGATGCCCAGGCATTGCTTGCCTATGTCCTGACAAACGGCCCTGACGATCTGCGTGACGCGGTGGAGGCGCGGGAGTGGTATGAAAAAGCCGCTGCTGCAGGATCGGCGCAGGGGCATCTAGGGCTCGGTATGGCGCTGCATACCAATCCCGGGTCTGAGGAAGATATTGCCCGCGGAACTGCCGAACTTGAACTGGCATCGCGTGCGGGACTGGCTACGGCCTTTTATTTCCTGGCCTGGATCAATGAACAGGGAATAGGCCAGGCACCTGATTTCTCCACCGCTGCGCGCTACTTCGAGAAGGCGGCCGAACGTGGGGTGGTCCAGGCCCAGACACGTTATGCTCTTTACCTTCTTCAGGGCAAAGGCGTTGCACGCAGGCTGGACCGTGCGGAAACCTGGCTTCGTCGAGCCGCCATGGGAGGGGATGCCGAAGCTGCGGCACTTCTGGGTGACCTGCATATCCGCGGCGAGGAGATGGCCCCGAATTATCTCGAAGCGGCAACCTGGTATCAGATTGCTGCCGAAATGGGGCATGGTGCTGCCGCACGCGGGCTGGGGCTCCTCTATCTGACCGGCATTGGCGTACAGCGCGATCCGGATGAAGCCGCGAAGTGGTTTCGCATATCTGCCGAGTGCGGGGATCGTGTGGCAGATGCCGATCTGGGCAATCTGGCGCTGACCGGCATCGGATCCGAGCAGGATCGCGAGGCGATGCGCAAACGCTTTTTCAAGGCTGCGGAAAAGGGCGATCTGGTCGGGGCGTTCAATCTGGGTGTGTGCTACGCCGAAGGGGTGGGTATCACCCGTGATGATACGCAAGCGGCTTTCTGGATGCAGCGCGCCGCTGATGGCGTTGTAAACGCACAATACTGGCTTGGTCGCATGTATCTTGAGGGGCGGGGCGTACCCCAGGACATGACACTTGCCCTACAGTGGCTCGACCGGGCAGCCAAGGCACAAATGCCAGAAGCCATGACGCTTCTGGCGCAGATACTCGTCTCTGGACGTGCGCCCCAGGGGAAGGATCATCCCCGTGCCCTCGATCTGTACCGAGAAGCGGCCAAACTGGGATATGTCGATGCCATGTTCTCCGCAGGGGCCATGCTTGGCGGTGGTCATGATGTTGCCGTCGACCGTCGTGAGGCACAGTCATGGTTCAGATGTGCTGCCGAGCGCGGGCACGCTCTGGGTCAGCTGATGCTGGGGCGTTATCTCAAGCGTGGTCTCGCTGGTGAGGTGAACCCGGTCGAGGCGCGGGTCTGGCTTGAGCGCGCCCACGCGCAAGGTGTCGACGATGCTTCGGCAGAGCTCGTCAAACTCGAGCGGCGCATGGGCGGACGTGGCTGAGGGGCGCAGCCACTCGTCCCGTCGTCCGCCGCCTGTCGAGTCGGGTTATGGCCATGTGGTTACGGCAAAGGACCGGGCGGACTGGCAGAGGTGGCATGATGCCAAGGCACAGAATGCCTATCGTCGCGGCACAGATGCGTCAAACATGGGCGATGCGCCCGCAGCTCTCTACTGGCTGGGACGTGCCGCGCGCATGGCGCGTCATGATCCCAACGTCATCTTCTCCTATGGCATGGCGCTCCTATCGGCCTCACGCTGGGAGGAGGCATGTAGACAGTTTTCATGGATCGCCGAGCGTTTTATCATGCGAAAGGCGCTTGTCGGTCAGGCCATAGCCTTGTCGAATCTGGGTCGTCCCGACGAGGCGGTTTCCGTCTTTGGCAAGATGCTCTCAAGCTGTGCACCCGCAGAGGAAGTGCTGACGTGGACACGGTTCTTTGCTGCAAAATCCGGCGCGCCTGGTTGGTGTTCGACAAGTAATGAGGGTGTCCTGCGAGGCGAGGCTCAGGGCCTCGTCACGATCAGTCTTGATGGTGACGTGATCGCGTCAGGCGAGACATTGCCTTTCATCCTGCCCGAGGCATGGAAAAGGGCTTCTACCCTGAGCGTCAGTTGCGCGGAGAGAGATCTTTACGGGGCGCCGATCAACCTTGCGATGATACGCCAGATGCAGGGTTTCGTTTCTGTCCGGCATCACGCTCTCGAAGGCTGGATCTGGTATCCGGCTGATCCGGACTTCACGCCTCATGTTGTGGTTGAGGCAGGCGATGCACGTTTCGAAGTGGTCGCCAGCCGGGTTGAGCAGGAAACGCTGCTTGACAAGCCGCTGGCTCGCCCACGCCATTTCTCCCTGCCGCTCGACGCATTGCCTGAAGACGAGATCCGTCTGTTCGACAGGTACGGACAGTTTCTCACGGGCAGCCCACTCGGCCCGACTGCGATCGCCCTGCTTGAGGGGGATGAAGGTGCAGGGAGCCATGCCGCCCTTCCGGGGGGCACCATGCCCGCAGCCAAGGCAAACCGGCTTGGTCAGACAAGGAAGGCTGGATGCCTTGTTGTCATCCCGGCCTATCGTGATCATGCACTGACACGACATTGTATCGAGGCTGTTCTGGCGGACGGGGCCGAGGATGTGGAATGCTTGGTCATTGACGACCACTCTCCTGAACCGGCTCTGCGCACCATGCTGGACGCATTTGTCGAACGTGGTGATATCACGCTTATCCGGCACGAGCGGAATCGTGGCTTCACGATCAGCGCCAATGCGGGTCTGGCCTGCGCGCAAGGGCGTGATGTTGTCCTGCTCAATAGCGATGCGATCCTCCCTGCAGGCGGTATTGGCCGTCTCCGGGCCTGGCTGGACCGAGATGAGAATGTCGGCACAGCGACCCCCTTCTCAAATGATGCGAGTATTCTTTCCTACCCGTCGGTTTCCCGGCCCAATCCGGTGCCCGATTACCGCATGGCCATATCGACAGACCGTATCTTCAGGTCCTTGCCGGGATCCGGGCTCATCGACCTGCCGACGGGTAATGGTTTCTGCATGGCGATACGAGGCGACTGTCTTGCGCAGACGGGACTTCTGAACGCCGACGTCTTTGCGCAGGGCTATGGCGAGGAGAATGATTTCTGCTGTCGTGCTTCTGCGCTTGGCTGGCGTCACGTGGCAGCGACTGACCTGTTTGTAAGGCATGTCGGTACAGTGTCGTTTGGCCGGACGCGTAGCCTGCTGCTGGAGCGTAATCTTCGTCTGCTCAACCTTCTGCATCCTGGCTATGATGAACGCGTCGGCGCCTTTATTGCCGAAGATCCCTTGCGGCTTGTACGTCGTAATGCCGGTCTTGTTCGCATGATTGCACGCCGCAAATCGGCGGCTTCATGTCTGATCATGGTAACCCATGATTCCGGTGGCGGGGTCGAGCGGGTGATTGATCAACGTTGGCGCCAGGCCGAGGCTGAAAAGGCACAGGTTCTCATCCTGCGCCCCCATGAGAGAGGCTGCCGGATAGAAGATTGTGGCGGTGACACGGTCAACATCGTTTTTGATCTGCCACGCGAATGGCTGGACTTCATTTCGGTCCTGCGCCGCATGAAAGCCGGACGCATCGAATGGCATCATCTGCTTGGCCATGCGCCCGTGATGCGTGATCTGGCAGCAGCACTCGACATGCGTTGGGATATAATCCTGCACGACTATATCTGGTTCTGCCCGCGAATCTGTCTGGTCGGGCCGAATGATCATTATTGCGGCGAACCGGCCCTGGCGGGCTGTGAGGCCTGTGTGGCGCAGCAGGGGACGCTTGTAGAAGGCGATTTGACGGTGGCTGAGCTTGTAGCGCAGTCAGACCGGATCCTGCGCAGTGCCAATCGGGTGATTGCGGGATCCCTGGACTTGCAGCGGCGTTTCAAACGGCATTTTACGGGACTTGAGATAGAATTGCGGCCGCTCGAATCCGAGAATTATCCCGCACTGAAAACCATGAGGCCGCCTGACGGATCGAGAAGACGCATATGCATACCAGGCGCAATCGGGCGTGAAAAAGGCTATGACATTGTTCTTCAACTTGCGGAGGACGCGGCCCGCCGTAATCTGCCCCTCGATTATGTCATAGCTGGATATACAATTGATGATGATCGCCTGATGGCGACAGGACATGTGCAGATAATGGGGGAGTATCGCGAGGAAGAAGCCATAAGCCTTATCGAATCGTGCAATTGCGATATAGGTCTCATTCCCTCCATCTGGCCTGAAACCTGGTGCTTTGCCCTGTCAAATTTGTGGAATGCGCGTTTACCTGCGGTAAGTTTCGACTTGGGTGCGCAGTCAGAACGAATACAGAGATCGGGCCGGGGAACTGTGGTGCCTCTCGGAATGCCCCTGTCTCTACTGAGTAATGTCTTGCTACATTCTTCACATCAAATGATATAGCTTTTACTGAGTAGTTTATAGTGATATACCTGAATTTATTCCTATGTATCGTTCTTTAGTCACATTGTGCAAAATTTCCGACTGCACATACAAATCGAAGATGGGTTGATATAGATGTCTAATTCCGCGAGTTCTTCAGGGACGGAGCAGGTTGTTCAGCTCAAGGTTCACGCTTCTCTGATGACTTTTGACGCCGGTCTGTTCTGCGTATTCCTGCCCCCCGAAAATGCAGTTCAGAGTGTCAATGGCTATCCCGCGGTGACGATCACTCAAGCGCCGAACATGCCGAGCGGCATTGTTACAATCAAGACATTTGAAGATGATGGCATCATCAGCAGCAGTCACGGTGCTGGTGCTGGTGCAGCCCTTGTGCGCGTGTCGCGCGGGCCTGCGCAGGTCATGGTAACAACCTACCAGGCGCCTGACAGCACATTGCCCGCACCCGGTATTCAGGTAGCGCGACTGTCGGGTGACCCCACCGTAGCAGCGCCCGCGGCTCGGGCCACCCCTGATGCGACGTCCGCTCCTGTCGCGGCTCCTGGCCCCGATTTCAAACCCGAACTCGCAGCGCATATCCAGCGACGTGGCGATGTACTCGCCCAGATCGGAGACTGGATGGGAGAGCCGGGGAGCCAGAACTGGATCGAGGGTTTTGGTATTGCCCCGCAGTCGCTCGTTGCGCCTGAAGATATCGAATATCAGGCCGTTCTCGGCAAGGGCTGGCTTTCTCCCTGGGCAGAAGCCGGCCAGTATTGCGGCTCGCGCGGTATGGCGCTCCCTATCCTTGGCCTTTGTGTCCGTCTGAAGAACGGGGCCGAAGAGAAGTATGATCTGTCCATTACGGCAACCTTCACCGATGGCACACGTGTTGGTCCTGTCGCGGGGGGCGTAACACTCGAAGCAGAGTCGCTCGCGCCGCTGGAGGCTTTCCAGTTGCTTGTCGTGCCGCGTGATGGCGCCGCAGGGAAGGCAGGCAAAGAGGAGCCGGCCGCCAAATCAGCTAAAAAACAGGCATCGCGGCGCAAGGCATCCGACGCCTGATTACAAGCGGCTCCGATACCGGGTGGTATCGGAGCCCTTTTTTTGCCGTGATTTTCAGGCCCATTGCGGTTGGTCGTATCGTTGAGGCACAGTCGCACCGGCGGCGCCCACCATCAATTTGTCACGGCCTTTGTTCTCTCCCTAGCCAGAGGCTTTTGCGTCTTGCGTTTCCTGTTCGTGCATCAGAATTTCCCCGGTCAGTTTCTGCATCTGGTCAGGCATCTTCATGAACAGGGTGGTCATGAGATCGTGTTTATTTCCGAGGCCAATGAGGGCTATCTGCCTGGTGTGAGGCGCGTTCTCTACCGTCAGGAACGTATGGTGTCGCCTCATACCCATCCTTCGCTGCGCGAACTGGAGATGGGGCTAAGTCGTGCAGAAGCCGTCGCCCGTGCAGCACAGACACTCAAGGGACTTGGTTACACTCCCGACATCATCATCGGGCATCATGGCTGGGGTGAGTTGTTGAACCTGGTCGATGTTTATCCCTCAACACCTATACTTGGGTATTTCGAGTTCTTTTATCATACAGATAAGAATGATGTAGATTTCGACCCGGAATTCCCACCTCGTCCTGAACTGGCGCAAAGCGTTCGTGTCAAGAATGCCATCAATCTTCTTGCCCTGAACCTGAACCAGCACGGTCAGACTCCCACGCTTTTTCAGAAAGGCACGTATCCCGACTGGGCGCATAGCCGCATCAATCTGTTGCGCGAAGGGGTCAATCTCGATCTCTGTGCACCAGATCAAGCGGTGTTCAAAAGCGATGTGGCGATTGGCGACCATGTCATCCGCCCCGGGGACAAGCTCGTGACCTTTGTGGCGCGCAACCTTGAGCCTTATCGCGGGATCCATAGCTTCATGCGGGCGCTCCCGCGTATTCTCGATGAACGCCCCGACGCACGGATCGTCCTGATCGGTGGCGACGGAACGAGCTATGGTGCGCCGCCTCCTTCAGATGCGGGAAGCTGGCGCGATATCTTCCTGAAGGAAGTGTCGGGACGTATCGACGCCGATCGGGTGCATTTTCTGGGCAAGGTCGATTACGACACGTTCAGGCTTACGCTGCGCCGCTCTGATGCGCATGTCTATCTGACCTATCCCTTTGTCGCCTCATGGTCCTTGCGTGAGGCCATGGCAACGGGGTGCGCCATTGTGGGAAGCCAGACAGCGCCGGTGGAAGAGTTCATCACGGACAGACGGACAGGACTGCTGACCCCGTTTCTCGAACCCGATCGCATTGCGGAGTCTATCCTCGAAATTCTTGAGGACCGAAAGCTGGCGGCCCGCTTGCGCCGGGCAGCCCGTCGACATGCGGAAGCCGAGCTGTCGCTTCAGGGCTATCTCGAAAACTACGACGCCCTGATCGCCTCCATCGTGGGATGAAAAGGCAATAAGGGCGTGCATAGTGCAGGCTGATCGAGGCCCCTGCAATGCAGGGGCGAGAAGGATCAGAAGATTTCGATGTGCGACTTGAAGCCGAGCGTTGCTGCATCCTTCAGGCCCTGCTGGGCACCCGGGCGGATGAAGTACTGGAAATCAGGAGCGAAGGTGATGCCGCGCCAGACGCGGATCTGATACATCGCTTCGATGACCATCCCGTTGGTCTGCGGGAAGAACGAGCCGTTAAGCAGGGTTTGATAACCCAGGCTTTGCTGAATTTCCTGAGCGGTTTTGACCTTCTTGGAGACCTGGATGTAGCTGAAGTTCACACCCCAGGCGTCCAGCGGACGGGACTTCCAGAAACCACGATCGAGCACGCCGATCGAGTATTGACGTTCACGCGTCTGGGTCACAGGCGAGTTGTTGTAGAACACGCCAAGCAGGGTGATACCAGCATCGGGACCATTGCCCTTGTGGCGCATGATCATCTGATCGGCCAGGGCATAGGCAGACCATGAGTTGTTGTGAACCTTGCGGGCCTGGCCCGTTACAGCCCAGTAATTGTCGTTGATATCATACAGCACGTCCGGATGGGGTGCCGTATCGACAATGCCACCAAGCTTGTAGTGACCCGGCAGCTTGTCCTTGCCGAAGATCGGCTCCCAGCCGAACTCGACCGGTGCGGCCTCGCCGTTGATATCCGCGCCGTTCCACTTGAAGCCCGTGCGCATCTGCTGCACGCCGTAAATGCCCATCGTGTTGAAGTACACACCGGCCTGAAGGTAGGTGTACTGCGACGGACGGACACGGATACGCGCTGCCCAGTTCGAATCCGGGTAGGACGAATGGCTGGTATTGTCAGAAGAAGCCTTCGGGTTACCGCAGAAGGCATTGTTCATGAAGTTGCAGTACAGCGGGTTCGACGAGAAGTCGGTCAGCAGCGGAATACGACCGGCGGCAATGTCGAGGTGACCATTGAACAGCGTTTCTTCACCGTAGATATAGACAAGGTGAACGACCACGTTACCGCCACCGCCGTAGATTTCCTGGCTGGGGTTCAGGTTGTCACCAAACATGCGGCTGGCAGGAATACCGTAACGTCCTACGAACACGGCGTGGGTCGAGAAGCCGCGAATACCGGCAAGCTTTTCCCAGTCGATATCGTTCTCAAAGCCATACTGACCGGCATTGCTGCTGCCCTGTCTCAGGCCCAGTCCTTTGGTCGGGCTCGTGATGGCACCTGCGAATTCGTTGGTCGTATCCAGAAGGATCGCGACGCCATGCTGGCGCAGCCAGGTGTTCCATCCCCATGGATCGTCAAAGATGGCTTCCGGATGGGGCAGGGGCGGGACGGATGAATTCTGGAAATTGACCGTGCCGATCGGGCTAGAGACACGCACCGAAGGTGCAAGGCCTGTGCCGTTGGGCGCACCCCCAGCCAGAGGCGACTGCGCCTGGGCCGACGGCATGGCAGCAAGGGTAGCGAGAGCTGTGGTGACGACACCCAGCGCCTTGGGGGAGATACGGGGAAGAGACATGAGGGCAATCCGCCAGTCGGATGAAAAACGCGAGGTTCCGTGACTTTCCGGGATGAGGTATTTCATTCCTTATCCCAACATGACCCTTTTATTACATCTAATTTAGATTTGGCAATGGGGCAGAAAGCTGAATTGGGCTCACAGCGCTGTGATATAAAAAACCGGAAAGACGCTGTGTCTTTCCGGTCACTGTTTATTACAGCGTAGTGGTGTTACTTGGCGGCTTCAAGAGCAGCAATAATCGCTTTCTTGGCCTCTTCTGGTCCTGCCCAGCCCGAGACTTTGACCCACTTGTTAGGCTCGAGATCCTTGTAACGCTCGAAGAAGTGGCCGATTGCCTTCAGAGTGATTTCAGGCAGATCGTCAATCGTTTTTACATCGGTATACTGCGTGTGGATCTTGTCGTGAGGCACGCAGATGATCTTTTCATCCTGTCCGCTCTCATCTTCCATCTTCAGCATGCCAATGGGGCGCGCACGAATGACCGCACCCGGAACGATCGGCCCCGGTGCCAGAACCAGTGCATCGGCCGGGTCGCCATCAGCAGCCAGCGTATTCGGAATGAAACCATACGCGGCCGGATAGTACATCGGGGTGAAAAGGAAGCGATCGACGAAAACGGCGCCGCTTTCCTTGTCCACTTCATATTTGACCGAAGAGCCCTGCGGGATCTCGATCACGACATTGATGTCATCGGGAACGGATTTGCCGGGGGAGATCTTGCTGACGTCCATCACTACATGTCCTGGTGGGGGTGAATTGATCGCCTCATCTTAACCCCTCGTTTCCTCCCTGCACAGATGCCGTAACGTTATGTACCGTCCATGTTGTTCTATTGGTCACGGTTCTGATCAGATGTGATCGGCATCATACGGTTTGCCCGTGATTCACCGATCAACATGACCCAGATCACGCTCCGGGGCGATCACGTCGCGAACGCGCTGCTTGATGTCCTTGGGGCCGGGGAAACCCCCGTCGCGCTTGCGCTCCCAGATCAGATGATCACCCGCCATGATACTGAAGTGACCCCCGGTATCGGGAATGAGGGCGACTTCTGCCAACTCAGTGCCGAAGGTCTGCAGCAATTCCTGGGCGATCCAGGCGGAGCGCAACATCCAGTTGCATTGGGTGCAGTAGCGTATCGCGATACGTATCCTGGCCGAGGGGAGGGAAGAGGGGAGCGGCATGGGGCTTTGTGCTGTCGTGTTGTCTGGCATCGGTATCGGTATCGTCCCTGTGATGACCGTCAGATCAGGTCGTCTTCTGATGTGTGGGCAGATTTAGGGATGGGGCAGGGGGCAAACCAGTCATATCATGGTGCTCGTGCAATACCCTTGTCCTGAAGCACCACGATCGAGCGAGGCTAAGGAGAGGCCTGTGACGCGGCGGCAAACCTCTCACAGGCAATGACAGACAAAATGACGAACAGACCTATTTCTTTGTCATGTCGTCTTGCAAATGGGGCCGAATTGCGCGATTTCCTGCACAACCTGTGCGCCTGTAGCTCAATTGGTTAGAGCAGGCCGCTCATAACGGCTTGGTTGCGGGTTCGAGTCCTGCCGGGCGCAGGGGTTTTTACGCTCCTATGCGGAGCGCACTCGAGCCGCGTTCTCGTCCTATTCCGTCCGACCATTCCATCAGGAGATCCGTCATGGCCGCCTATCAGTATGTCTATGTCATGAAGGACCTGACGAAGGCCTATCCCGGGGGCCGTGAGGTCTTCAAGGGCATCACCCTGTCCTTCCTTCCCGGCGTCAAGATCGGTGTGCTCGGCGTCAACGGCGCCGGTAAATCGACTCTGCTCAAGATCATGGCCGGTATCGAAAAGGAATATGGCGGTGAGGCTTGGGGCGCTGAAGGCGCACGCATCGGTTATCTTGAGCAGGAGCCCAAGCTCGACGATTCTCTGACCGTCGGTGAGAACGTGGCACTCGGCTTTGGTGACCTGAAGCACGCAGTGGATCGCTTCAACGAAATCTCGATGGCTTTTGCCGAGCCAATGACCGATGACGAGATGACTGCCCTTCTGGCCGAGCAGGCCGAGTTGCAGGAAAAGATCGACGCCGGCGATGGCTGGGAGCTCGATCGCAAGCTTGAGATCGCTCTTGAAGCCCTGCGCTGCCCGCCTGCCGACAGCCCTGTCACCATGCTGTCCGGTGGTGAGCGCCGTCGCGTGGCGCTGTGCCGCCTGCTGCTCGAAAAGCCCGACCTGCTGCTGCTTGACGAACCGACCAACCATCTCGATGCCGAGAGCGTGGCCTGGCTCGAAAAGACCCTGCGCGATTATCAGGGCACCGTCATGGTCATCACCCATGACCGCTACTTCCTCGACAATGTTACGAACTGGATTCTCGAAATCGAGCGCGGTCGTGGCTATCCGTTCGAAGGCAATTACTCCTCCTGGCTGACCCAGAAGCGCAAGCGTCTTGCCCAGGAAGAGAAGGAAGAGAGTTCGCGCCAGCGCGCTCTTGCCGCCGAGCAGGAATGGATCAGCGCCTCACCCAAGGCCCGTCAGGCCAAGAGCAAGGCCCGTATCACCAAATACGAGGAAATGCTGGCCGCCAGTCAGGAGCGTGCCGGTGGCACGGCTGATATCGTCATTACCCCCGGCCCCCGTCTGGGTGGCACGGTCATCGAGGCCGAGAACCTCTCCAAGGGCTTTGGCGATCGCCTGCTGATCGACGGCCTGAACTTCAAGCTGCCGCCGGGTGGTATCGTGGGCGTGATCGGGCCGAACGGTGCGGGTAAGTCCACGCTGTTCAAGATGATCACGGGTCAGGATCAGCCGGATGGCGGTGCGCTCAAGATCGGCGACACGGTCAAGCTCGGTTATGTCGATCAGTCGCGCGACTCGCTCGATGACAGCAAGACGGTGTGGGAAGAAATCTCGGGCGGCACGGATGTCATTCAGCTGGGCAAGCGCACGGTACCGTCGCGTGCCTATGTCGGGGCCTTCAATTTCAAGGGCTCCGATCAGCAAAAACGCGTGGGCGTGCTGTCGGGCGGTGAGCGCAACCGCGTGCATCTGGCCAAGATGCTCAAGAAGGACAGCAATGTCATTCTGCTCGACGAACCGACCAACGATCTCGATGTCGACACGCTGCGTGCGCTCGAAGACGCGCTGGCCGAATTCGCCGGTTGCGCCGTGGTCATCTCGCATGATCGCTGGTTCCTCGACCGTCTGGCCACGCATATCCTCGCCTTCGAGGGTGATAGCCATGTCGAATGGTTCGAGGGTAACTTCCAGGATTATGAAGAAGACAAGCGTCGTCGCCTCGGCCCGGATTCGACCGAACCGAGCCGTATCAAGTATCGCCCCATCGCACGCTAAGGGATGAAGATGTCGGAGCGGTTCTTCTCTGACATCTCTCTTGCCGATGTCATGACTGGGTACGCATCGTGACGCTTGGGCGTCAGATACGGACCCAGCGACTCGTGCTCCAGCCCGTGAGCTGGCACGACATGCAGGACATGATTCGCCTCAAGACCAATGGCGCCTCATTCGGGCGTATGCTGGGGGGTGTCCGCTCGCTCCGGCAGGTTGAGGACGAAATGGCCGATGACCTCGCTTTTTGGGCAAAGCGCGGCATCGGTATTTTCACCATTCGCGAAAATAATCGCTTCGTGGGCATCACGGGGTTGCATGAGCGTCCGGACGGGCGCGGTCTCGGCCTGCGCTTCGCATTGGTACCCGAGGCCGCCGGGCGTGGTATCGCGCGTGAGGCAGCGGGCGCTGCACTGCGTTTTGCGCTGGATGCCGGCGTCGAGCGCGTGGTGGGCGTCACCCGCGAGGACAACATGCCCTCACGCATCGTGCTAGGCAGTATCGGCATGCACCATGTGGAAAGCTTCGAGCGCGATGGTTATCTGATGCTCGTTTACGAAATCAGGCAGGATAAGCAACCTGCTCTGGCCTAAAGGCGCCCGGTACGCAGTGCCTTGGCCCAGTCTGGCCGCATTTCTTTCTGCAGTTTGTGCCGCCTGTTCCTAGTCATGGGTGACTGTATGGAAGCTGGCAGTCCAGTTGCCGTTTGCGCCGTTGAGCAGCGCGTAACGCGCGTGTGGAGAGGCATTGCTGATCTGATGAGGGAACGGTTCGTCATCCTCTCAGCCAAGCAGGCCCACGCTGCCGGGATTGAGTACCAGTCTCCCTTTTCCGAAGGCCACCATGCGCTGGATATGGGTATGATCGCACTGGATGAGGCGGGCGACGATTTCTGCCCGCGTAGCGGGACGCAGGCTCCCGACCGCGACAGTTTCAAGGAAATAGGCGGGGTCGCTGGTGGCGGTGCCATGAACGAGCAGGATATCGCTTCCCAGCCGAAGCGTTGTCGGAAGCCTCGTCATCCAGTCGAAATGATGAGGGGCGAGGGTCCGTAGGTAAAGCGGTCGGACTCCCCCATCTCATGAAATGATCGCGTGAGAAGCTGCCACTCGTGATTGCCAGCTATGACAGTCGGGGCGAGGGAAATCAGTCTTTGGGCTGTTTCGAAGGGCAGGAGCGGACCAGGGAAATGATCGCCCAGAATGACCAATTGGTCGACGCTGTTCAGGGCGCAATCCGCCAGGACGGCATCGAGTGCGGTGAGATTGCCGTGTATGTCCGAAAGGACGGCTAGTTTCATGAAGCAGGTCTTTTCGTCGGGAGCGTCACAACTCCCGACGAAAAGGATGTGTCGTCAGTGACGATGCGAGAGCTGACGCTCCAGCGCGCTAATCAGTGTGGCGACATTGCCGCCATTGCGGGCGAGATAGGAGCTGTAATCCTGACGCTGCGTCAGGCGCAGGCTCGTTCCCTCGCCGATCATGTCGACAATCTTCATGCCGCCATCATGGGCAATCAGCAGGCCCATATCGGCAACCGGCTGACCGGGGCGCATGATCTGGGCGCTGACGAGTTCGCCGTTGGGGGTGTTGGTCTCGCCGGTCACCTTGAAGCTCACGCCGCGATAGTCACCGATCTTGTCCGTCACGGCATTGACCAGCACCTGATGGAACAGCTTCAGGTACTGGGCCTGCTGCTCAGGGGTGGCCGTGCGCCAGTAGCGTCCAAGGCAGAACTTGCCGATGGTGGCGATGTCCACATTGCTCTGCAGCAGGGGCAGAACTTCGGCCTTCTTTTCAGCCAGACCCTTGTCGCTGTTGATGATCCCAACGAGCTTGCTACCGAAAGCCGTCACGAAGCCCTGTGCATCTTCAGCATGGGCCGGGGTGGACAGGGCTGCGACGGAAACGAGCGCTGTGGTCAGAACGCCAAGAGCTGCGCGACGGGAGAAGGAGATGCAGGTTTTGAACATGTCGGGAGGTCCTTAATTGTACCAGTCCGGCACGGTCGCCCGGTGGTCGTTGCGGAGCGAGTCAACCTGGCTGGCGCGGTTCTGCTGCCAGGCGCTACGAATAAACGCGTACGGATCGAGTGAATCCTGCTCGACCTGATCGATCTCGTCAATATGAGAGGAGAATCCGCCCAGCACGCCAGCAACGTTATAGGCCCAGTTGAACGTCAGCAGGCCATAGCCGCGTGGCACATAGTTGATGGGCGACAGGCCCTGCGCGATGGCGTAGCCGCCAGCGTCGCGCAGCGTGTTGGGGCCGAGGCCCGGCAGGAAGAGATAGGGACCGCTCGGTACACCCCATGTCGCCAGTGTCAGACCCGGATCACTGTCATGATGCGGATAGCCCAGCGACGTTGCAACGTCGATGAACCCGGCAGCGCCAAGTGTCATGTTGATGACATAACGCATGAAGTCATCACCCGCGCGGCGTGGCTTGCCAGCGCCGACATCACTGAAGAAGACCGTTGGCATGTACCATGTCTGGTTCAGGTTATCGATCGAGTTGCGGATCGGCTTGGGTACCGCCCAGGCCCAGGCCTTGCCCACCGGACGCAGCGCGTGATGATAGGCCCACATCTGGATGCCATACATCTTGCGGTTAACCGGCTCGTAGGGGTCGTTGGCTTCCTTGTAGTCTGCCAGCGCCTCGGGGTCTTTCGGCGGCGGGTTGCGCCAGCTGGCGCAGGCACTCAGGGAAAGAAGGGCGCTCAGCCCGATGAGAACACGGCCGCCCTTGCGCTGCTCGCGCCGTCTCTTACGGCTTGAATCGGCAGTTCCGGCTGTTGGCCGGTTATCGGAATCACCTAGCGGTGCGGTCATCGCAATCCCCAAGTCGTGTCAGCGCGCTCGGTCGCGCCACATACTGCGCACCTGCTCACGATCGTTTATCCGGAGCCGTCACTCAACTCCGGTCCTGTTACCTCATCGCGTCACCCGTAATTCAGCAGGAAACATCCTCTCCGGCGGGAAGAGAATGTCCGTGCTGTCTCGCGAGAGACGCAGCATCGTGGTTTTCTAGCACGATGTCTGTCAGACGCCAGACCGTAGATGCCAACTCATGCCGTATGCGTAGCGTTTGAGGTGGGCTGCGGTTGAGGAAAATGAACTTTATATACTTTGACACAGATCATTTCTCCGATCAGTGTGGCGGCGAATCAACAGATGGAAACACCTTGTCCATGAAAGCATTAGTGAAGAGCGCCGTGTGTCTGGTGGCGCTTGCGGGGATAATGGACGGTGCGGCGCAGGCTGCGCCAGCAGTTACGGTCCAGCCCTGGGGCAAGACTCCTGCCGGTGAGGATGTCAAAATCATCACCCTGACCAACGATCATGCGATGACGGTCCGTGTCATCACCTATGGCGGCATCATCCAGTCTGTGGAAGCGCCGGACCGCGCAGGTCATGTGCAGGACCTGGTCCTGGGGTTCGGCACGCTTGAGGGCTATACGAAGGATTCGGCTGAGGGCGGCCTGTTTTTCGGGGCAATGATCGGCCGCTACGCCAATCGTCTGGCTCATGGCACCTTCACCATTGATGGCAAGAGCTATCATACGGATCTGACCGACCCGCCAAACGCCCTGCACGGTGGAAAAATCGGTTTCGATAAGCATGTCTGGACGTTGGTGGACACGAAAAAGAACGCCAAGGGTGCTTCGGTCACGCTGCGTCTCGTCAGCCCCAATGGCGATCAGGGTTTTCCCGGCACGCTCACGACCAACGTGACGTATACGCTGGATGAAAACAACGCGCTCAGCCTGCACTACCAGGCTACGACCGATGCGCCGACCGTGCTGAACCTGACCAATCATTCCTACTGGAACCTGAATGGCGAAGGCTCAGGCTCGATCGAGAACGAGGTCATGCAGATCAACGCCGAGCGTTATACCCCGACCGACGGCACCTCGGTCCCGACGGGCGAGCTGGCCACAGTGGCGGGAACGCCGCTTGATTTCCGCAAGCCCATGCGGATCGGTGACCATCTGCGCAGCGACTTTGCGCAGATGCTGATTGCTCGTGGCTATGACCATAACTGGATTGTCGATGGCGCTTATGGCAAAGCCCCGCGGCCTGCTGCGGTGATTTTCGATCCGGCCTCGGGTCGTACGCTCGAGGTCTCGACCAACCAGCCCGGATTGCAGGTTTACACCTCCAATTCGCTGACCGGGAAATATGCCGGTATCTCCCATCGGGCCTATCGCCAGACCGACGCACTGGCCCTTGAAGCCGAGCATTATCCCGACAGCCCGAACCACCCGTCCTTCCCGACCACGGAACTCCGTCCGGGGCAGAAGTTCGACTACACGACCATCTTCAAGCTCGGTACCCGTTAAGCTTCCTGCGGCCCGACCCGAAAGAACCCTGCACGTCTCCGGGCGTGCGGGGTTTTTTTACGCCTGGTGCTACGCCCATCGGGCCTCGGGGCACGGCTTTCGCGGTCTCAGGAAACCTGATCTGGTCCCGTCACGCCGTGGCACGTCGCTATGCGTCATGCCGGTGGCGTCGATGGAAGCCGTACTCACGGTCGCCATGCAGGTCGCGCCGTGTGATGAACAGGCCACGATTGGCCGCGAGATGCAGCACCGTCAGCCGCGCGCCTGAACGGCCTGTCTGCGGGTCGATCACGCTGGCCACCCGATGTTTGACCTCGAGTTCCAGAGGCCGCTCGAATTCCAGCGCCAGCCGGTGACTGCGCCATGTCATGGCCAGTTCCGTCTCGCCATGGGCGCGCCCGTAGATGAGTGACATCGCATCCTTCTGAACAATCTGGTGGGCAGCACCGCTCAGCATGAGAATTCCTGCCACCGCAGCCGCGGCATGGCCGATCCGGCAGAATTGGGCGTGGGTCAGCCGAGGCAGGACCCACTGTGTCACCTTGATTGCGGCCAGCGCTGCTGCACCCACGCAAACCCCAGCCAGAAAGACCCCGCGATCAAACAGGCCAAACTGCGCGTAAAGCACCAGTTTGATGGCATGAAGCAGCACCTCATTGGCTGCGCGCGTGGCAATCAGTGCCTGCTTCTGAAGGCCCAGTCTCTGGTAGAACCGGTTGAAAAGGAGGCCTGTCGCACCGGTGAATCCAGAAACGAACCCCGCCGCGAACCCTATGGCAGGCAGATAGCGCCATTGGCGCTGATCGGCCTCTAGGGGCGGGCTGCGGCGAAGGAGCAGAAAGACATTGCCGCTCAGAAACAGGCCCAGAACGAGCTCAAGATAAACCGGTGGCATGAGCCGCAGGCAGAACACACCCAGCGCGGCAGCTGGCAGGGCGGCCGGGGTAAAAAACAGAACAATCCGCCAGTTGATGACTTGCCAGAAGGTGACGATGCGCCCGACCGTGCTGCACATGGTGCCGATGGAGAGCGCTGCCGGGATTTTGGGTGTGGCCAGCACAAGGCCCAGCACGGGCATGATCACGAGGCCAGCGCCCCCGCCTGCAACGGAGGAGATCGTGAAGGCAGCACAGGAGAGGCAGAAAAGGAGCAGAAAAACCATCATGGCCGGGAAACCGCTTCCGCAAGGCGCACCGGCAAGCAGGGTATGCCGGGCTCATGAGGGTCTTTTCTATATGAGAATTACTCTCAACAAATTATCAAATCATGTCGGGGAGGTCCGCCTGTGTGGTACCGCTTGCGGGTCGACGCGATAGAGGCGGGGCATGGCGCAGGCAGGGGCTACAATTTGCGGTCGCGCTTGATCCGGTCCCACGCCGCGTTGATGCGGGCAACGCGATCTCCAGCCTTGGCCAGGGCATCGGGGCTGAGGTTTTTCTGACCCAGAACATCGGGGTGATGCTCCCTGATCAGCACACGCCAGCGCGTCCTGACTTCCTGATCGGTGGCGCTACGGGTGAGACCCAGCTCCACATAGGCATCATTCTCGTTGCTGGCTGACCCGGAGCGACCCGTCTCGGCCCTGTCCCAGGCTCCGGGCGGCAGGCCAAAAGCCGCATGAACCTTTTTCAGGAAAGCCGTTTCAGCAGGATGCAGATCGGCGCCGGGGGGAAGATCCGCCCGTGCGATGACGAAGAGCGCCATCAGCAGTTGCTCAAGCGGGGCGCGGTCCTTGGTAAAGCCCTTGCCGAGTTCGCGGGCATACATCTCGAAATCATCCGTGCGGTCACGGGCCCGATCGAACAACATGCCCACTTCACGCATGTTATCGGCCGGAAACTGGAAGAGCGAGCGAAAGGCCCTGATCTCGGCCTTGTTCACTGGACCATCGATCTTGGCCATCTTGGCGCAGAGGGCAACCAGACCGATGGCATAAAGCTGATCGGTCTTGCCAAGCAGGGTGGACATCTTGGCGGCTGCCATGAAGGCGGCCCCATTGGGGTCAGGCTGTCCCTTGGTGCGCCAGTGCTCGTGCCATCCCCCGGTTGGTGTTTCAAGCAGCGAGCCGCGATCGGCCGCATGGCCCAGCGCCGCACCCATGAGCGCGCCCATCGGTCCGCCAACAGCGAAACCGGCCACGCCACCAAACATCTTTCCCCAGAATGCCATTCCCTACCGGTAGCATGAGCACAGGGGAGAGTTCAAACAGTGGCGGGGCGATCCTTGGCCGAAACCGTGTCGTCAGCCGGTTGAGCTTGCGGCGGGAGGCGAGGGAGGCTGCGCGAGAGGGACGCAGTGAGCGTTGAGAGGTCATAGGGTTTGGACAGCACGACGACAGACGGATCGCCCTCGACGGCATGAACATCACCTGTAGCGAAAACGACCCCGATATCCGGCCTGAGGAGGCGCGCCTGCGCAGCCAGATCCTTCCCCGAAAGGCCCGGGAGGTTCACATCTGTCAGCAACACATCAACCGGCATGGTTTGCAGCACGATCAGGGCTTCGTCGTAATCGGCGGCCTCAACGGTCAGGAAGCCCGATTCCTTGAGCATCTCCGAGGTAGCCTGACGGATCAGACGGTCATCCTCAACCAGCAGTACCGTCACACAAAGCGTGCGGGCCGGGGCGTTGCCCATTCCGACGGACTCCGCCCCGGAAATGAGGGCCGACTGTCCGGCGCTGGCAGACGAGGTTTCCGATGGGTCCGGCTGGCGCGTCGCTGTTGCCTGCACGCGCTGCTGGCGATTGGCCAGAACATGGCGGAATTTCCGCGCCAGCGCGTCGCGCGTATAGGGCTTGGAAAGCAGCTCTACCCCGGCATCCAGGCGGCCGCCATGCACGATTGAGTTCTCGGTATAGCCGGAAGTGAAAAGCACAGCGATGTCCGGCAGGCGCTCCTTGGCGCGACGGGCCAGTTCCGGGCTCTTGAGGGTTCCGGGCATGACCACATCGGTAAACAGGATATCGATGGGCATACCGCTTTCGATCACCACCAGCGCATTGGCGGCATCGGTGGCCTTGAGAACCTGATAGCCGAGGTCGGAGAGCATCTCGACCACGGTGGCCCGCACTTCGTCGTCATCCTCCACCACCAGCACAGTCTCGCTGCCGCCGGTGACGGGGGCCATGTGATGTTCGATCTCGACATCCTCGGCGTCCATCGCACGGGGCAGATAGAGCTTGATGGTCGTGCCTTCGCCCGGCTCGGAATAGATGTTGATGTGACCGCCGGACTGCTTGACGAAGCCATAGACCATCGAAAGGCCAAGCCCGGAGCCCTTGCCTTCTGCCTTGGTCGAGAAGAACGGCTCAAACACCTTGGCAAGAATGTCGGGTGTCATACCCGTGCCGGTATCGCTGACGGCCAGAAGCACATATTGCCCGGCCTTGACCTCGTCATGCTGACGCACATAGGCATCATCGAGATGGGTGTTGCCGAGTTCGATTGTCAGCTTGCCCTGCCCATCCATCGCATCGCGGGCATTGATGGCAAGATTCAGAAGGGCATTTTCGATTTGCGCTGGATCGATGAACGTGTTCCACAGGCCAGCCGAGACGATGGTCTCGATCTCGATCCCTTCACCAATCGCACGGCGCAGCATTTCATCCATGCCACGCACGAAGCGGGTCACATTCACGATCTTGGGTTCGAGTGCCTGACGGCGGCCAAAGGCAAGCAGCTGGCTGGCCAGACGTGAACCACGCTGCACGCCGCCCATTGCGCTGCTGACGTGACGCTCGGCCCGGCTGTTGCCCATCACATATTTGCCGAGCAGTTGCAGATTGCCGCTGATCACCTGAAGCAGGTTGTTGAAATCATGCGCCACGCCGCCGGTCAGCTTGCCGATGGATTCCATTTTCTGCGCCTGAGCCAGTCGGGTCTCGGCCTGACGTCGCTCCGTGATTTCCTCGATCACGCGGTTTTCGAGCGTCTCGTTCAGCTTGCGCAGCTGTTCTTCAGCCCGCTGGCGATGGCGTACCTGACGGGACAGGTCTTCTGCGTGATCGCGCAATGCAGCTTCTGCGGCGCGTTGATGGGTGATGTCGGTATGAACCCCCACCCATTCAGTGATTTCGCCTGAGTCATCGAGGATGGGCAGGGCGCGTATGGCAAAATTGCGCCACTGCCCGTCGCGGTTGCGTACGCGATGCTCATGCACGAACATGCTGCGTGACGACACGGAGGCGTTCCACTCGACAACCGAGGCGGCCGCGTCGTCCGGGTGAACGGCATTGGCCCAGCCGAAACCCTGATATTCCTCGCTTGTCTGGCCTGTCAGCGCAGCCCAGCCCGGCTGTTCGCCCATCATGCGACCATCGGCGCTGTTGGTCCACAGCACACCATGAACGGCTTCCATCGCGGTGCGGAAACGCTTGTCGCTCGCGGCGACCTCGGCGATACGCCGTGCCCGGTCCTCAATATCGATGCCGAGAATATGCACGCCGTGCACTATCCCATCTTCGTCGATATGCGGCACGTAGCGGAACTCTGTATGACGCTCCGTGCCGTCCTGATGAGGCAGGAGAGTCTCAGCGGTGAGAGACCGGCCCGAGAGCGCGGCTTCCAGATCGGGGCGCCTGTCTTCATAGACGCGCGCCCCCAGAACCTCGATGACGGGGCAGTTGACGATGCGCTCAAGCGGCAGGCCAAGCCAGGATTCATAAGCGGCATTGGCAAAGCGATAGACATGCGCCTGATCGACATAGGAAACGAGCATGGGCGTCGCATCGGTAACGCGCCGTAATTCCGCTTCGCTTGAGGCCAGACGCTTCTCGGTGTTAACGCGCTCGGTGTTGTTAACGATGGTGCACAAGACGCCGCCAGGCGCTTCGCCCGTTTCATAGACGGGGGTGAAATAGAAATCGAGAATCAGCGTTTCGACCTGATCCTGCCGGTTGAGCCTGATCCTGCGATTCTGGAAACTTGCGGCTTCCCCGCGCAGTCCGGCTTCGAGGACGGGTCTTGTCCACGCATCGAGTTCCGGGAAGGCGTTTGCGAGTGGCGTTCCAAGTGCGTAGGGGTGGCGGTCGCCTGCGATAAGACTGAAGGCGTCGTTGTAGAACAGGATCTGCTCGGGTCCCCAAAGCAGCATCTTGGCCACGGGGGAATTGACGATATTGGTTATCGTTGCCCGTAGCGGATCAGACCATCGGCATGTCGGGCCAACGGCATGCTGTGCCCAGTCCAGCCCACGGATCAGCGCACCACATTGACCACCAGCAGGCGGAAAGGCGACTCCCTCCCGCCTGGCGGAAGTGGCCATTTTCTCACGCAGCAGGGTCAGGCCAGCTTCGATCATGGCGCGCTCACTCGCAAAGCTGCCACGCGTGATCTCGGCTTCGATAAAGGCTTCGAGGCTGTCAGGAGAAAAGGCAGTGCCAGATGGGCAAGACGTCATGGATCGATGAAGCCCCAGCATCACGAAGGTGAGCATTATGATGTTGTCGTTAAATATCGACAACGATCGTCATTGGCTAGAGGTTTGCTCACGGTCAGGTGAAAGGCGTTGCAACAATCGTGGGAACGCCTGAGTCATCGCCGGCAGCCGCCTTTGCGGGGTTGTGCAGCAATGGCCCTGCCTCCCGAAAAGTGTAAAAGAGATGATTACTCGAGCAGATCGCTCTGTGCCTGATATCGGAAACAACTCATTTGCCCGCGCATTGCGTATTCTACCTCAACGAGAAAGACGTTTCGGTACTTACCTGCGTTGGGTTCGGCTCTTTTCCTGCCTATTCCGGGTCTGGCGACTTCACCAACCGTCCCGCGGCGGCCGGTAACAGAAATAATGGTCCTCTCCCGCTGGGGCTCTACCATATCCTTGACCGGCGGTGCGGAGGTCGACTGGGCGTCGTCAGGGATCATGTCGGTGATTTCTTCGCAGGTACCCATCGTCAGGACTGGTTTGCCCTCTACCGTGATGACGGCATCATAGACGATCAGACATCGATAGATGGCATCAGACGCGGGGCTTTCCGGCTGCATCCCGTTGGGTTCTGGGGGATCAGCAAGGGATGCATTACATTGCCTGACACCCATGATTTCTATCGCCTGCGTGAATTCCTGCTCGCTCAATCGCCGGCCTATGTGAACGGGATGCGGTCTTACGGGACGCTGGACGTCAGATGAAAGCGCTTGTCACCCTGCCAGTCGCCATTCTGGTCTATCTCGCTCTGGGTAATGCGACCCATCACTACTTTGCCTGGTCGGGTCGAAGCTGGAAGATCCTGTCGCCCGTTTTTTACGTCAATGACGCTCTTGCCCTGGGTCTGAGCCAGGCCAGCATCATCATGACGACCATGATGCTTGTCAGCCTTATACTGGCCTATGTCATCGTGACAGGGCTGGGTGCGTTGATGAGTTGCCGCAAGGCCTGAATTCCGCAGGATACAGCAGGCAGTGTTCGCAGTCGTGACAATTCGGGACGCCTTGAGCGTTACCGGATCGCGCTCAGAAACCGCGTAGAAAGGCCAGACATGCGACGCGCAGTGCCGAGGCGAGCGGGCGTTCCGGCGGGCGGGTTGCATCGATACTGGCGATCAGGGAAGCCAGCGAATTGCCGGCACTCATTTCCTCCAGCACGGCCCAGAATTCAGGCTCCAGAGCGATGCTGGTGCGGTGGCGTGACAGCGTAAAGCTGCGTTTGACGAGATCACTCAATGTCTTCGTTACCCAGCAACTCAGCTCGTGCCCATTCTGCCGCTTCAGCCACCATCGGGTTCTCGTCCCCGGTCAGGGTTTCGATCAGGGCCAGATGGTCAGTGTTGTGCGAATTCCCGAGCGCGATCAGAACATTGCGCACAAAGCGGTTGCGGCCAATGCGCTTGATGGGCGAGCCGGAGAAAAAGCTGCGAAATCCGGCATCGTCCAGCCTGGCCAGATCTTCCAGCCGGGGCGCCATCAGATCGGCACGGGGCTGAAGCTTCATATGGCGCGAGGTGGCGGCAAAACGGTTCCACGGGCAGGCATTGAGGCAGTCGTCACAGCCATAGATGCGATTGCCCATGGGCTTGCGAAATTCGACTGGGATCGGCCCGTCATGCTCGATGGTGAGATAGGCAATGCAGCGTCGCGCATCGAGCGCATAAGGGCGCGGAAAAGCATCGGTGGGGCAGGCGGTCAGGCAACGCGTGCAGCTGCCGCATGACCCGGCACGTGGTGGTGACGGGGTGAGGTCGAGCGTGGTGTATATTTCACCCAGAAGCAGCCATGACCCATGATCGCGGGAGACGACATTGGTATGCTTGCCCTGCCAGCCAAGCTGGGCCTGTTCAGCCAGAGGCTTTTCCATAACCGGCGCCGTATCAACAAACACCTTCACCTGTGTGCCGTCGCCACCGACATCCTGACGCACCACGAATTGCGCCAGATGCTTGAGCATGCCCTTGAGCACATCATGATAATCGCGATGGCGGGCATAGACTGAAATCGTGCCGGTATCGGGTTGGTCGAGCGTTTCGGCGGGATCGGCTTCAGGTGCATAAGACAGGCCGAGTGAGATCACGCTGCGAACCTCGGGCCAAAGGGCCTTGGGGTCGCCACGCTGGTCGATGCGCTGTTCCATCCAGCTCATGGTGCCGTGCCGCCCGTCTTCCACGAACTGGCGCAGGCGCGTGCGGGCTTCTTCGGGCAGGGTGGCGTCGCAGAACCCGATCGCATCGAAGCCGAGATGCCGCGCATGATCGGCAATGCGGTCTTCGATGCTTTTGCTCATGGGGTGAGGGGCGTCATGGGACGGGTGGCCAGTCCGGCTGGGGGAATTCGTCCTGCGTCCAGTCTCCCCCAGCCCAGCCGGCACGCAGGGCAAGCGCTTTCTGCGGCAAGGTGCCGTCTAGAATGGCAACCCGTATCTGGCGCATCAGCCGCTGGTAATAGGCCAGATTATGCCATGTCAGCAGCATCGGGCCGAGAATTTCATTGGCGCGGAACAGGTGATGAAGATAGGCGCGGCTATGGCGTGAACAGGCCAGACAATCGCAGTCCGGGCTGATCGGGCGATTATCCTCGGCATGGCGGGCATTGCGCAGATTGAGCGTGCCGCGCTCGGTATAAGCGCGCGCCGTGCGGCCTGCACGTGTGGGCATGACGCAATCGAACATGTCCACACCGCGTTCCACACCGCCCAGCAAATCATCGGGGGTGCCCACGCCCATCAGATAGCGTGCATGGTCCTGCGGCAGGAGCGGGGTGGTGAAATCGAGCGTCGAGAACATGAGTTCCTGACCTTCACCCACCGCCAGACCGCCGATGGCATAACCCTCAAAACCGATATCGGTCAGCGCCTTGGCCGAGCGCGCGCGCAGATCGCGCTCCGTGCCGCCCTGCACGATACCGAACTGGCCATAGCCGGGGCGTTGCACGAAGGCCTCGCGCGAGCGCGCCGCCCAGCGCATGGACAATTCCATGGAGGATTCGAGGCGCTCCGGCGTGGCGGGCAGGGCGGGGCATTCATCGAAGCACATGGTGATGGTGGCATCCAGCGCGTGCTGGATGTCGGTGCTGCTCTCTGGCGTCAGACGATGCTTGGAGCCGTCGATATGGGAGTTGAAGGTCACCCCGTCCTGATCGAGCTTGCGCAGCGCGCCGAGCGACATGACCTGAAACCCGCCTGAATCGGTCAGGATCGGGCCTGACCAGTCCATCATGCGATGCAGCCCGCCCATCTTGCGCACGCGCTCGGCACCGGGGCGCAGCATGAGGTGATAGGTATTGCCCAGAATGATACCCGCACCCGTCGAGCGCACGGCATCCATGGTCATGGCCTTGACCGTACCCACCGTGCCGACCGGCATGAAGGTAGGCGTCGGGATCGTGCCATGGGCGGTATGCAGATGGCCCGCACGCGCCTGACCGCAACAGGCCTCGGCCTTCCACTGCATTTTCGTGGCGGATTCGGTCATGGGGCGCGGTCCAGCAAGCAGGCATCTCCGTAGGAATAAAAGCGAAAGCCCTCGGCAATCGCGTGACGATAGGCCTCGCGCATGGTCTCGGTTCCGGCCAGGGCGCAGACGAGCATGAACAGGGTCGAGCGCGGCAAATGGAAATTGGTCATCAGCCGATCGACCGCACGGAAACGATAGCCTGGCTTGATGAAAATGGAGGTCTCCCCCTCCCACGGATGCACGACGCCCCGCTCATCGGCGGCGCTCTCAAGCAGACGCAGGCTGGTCGTGCCCACGGCCACGATTTTCCGGCCACTGGCGCGGGTGTCGTTGATGAGCTGTGCCGTCTGGGCGTCGATGCGGCCCCATTCGGCGTGCATCTTGTGGGTGGCAATTTCGTCACGCACGGGCAGGAAGGTGCCCGCTCCCACATGCAGGGTGAGGGTGTGGCGCTTTACGCCGCGCGCATCGAGGGCGGCCAGAACCTCGGGCGTGAAATGCAGCCCCGCCGTGGGTGCCGCAACGGCGCCCTTGTAGCGCTCGAAAATCGTGGCGTAGTCGCTATCATCCTGCGCCGTCGGGCCGGTGGGGCGGTCGATATAAGGCGGCAGGGCAAGAACGCCAGCGCGTTTGAGGAAGTCGTCAAAGGCCTCGCCCTCGGCGGAGAAGCGCATGGAGATTGCCCCATCGCCTTCATTCTCGACCACTTCAGCGGTTACGGAATCCGTGCCGAAATGCAGTGTGTCGCCCGGCTTCAGCTTGCGGGCGTTTTTCGCCAGCGCATGCCAGCTGCCATCGCTCAGGATACGATCGAGCGTGATCCCGATTTTGGCTTCACCGCGTCGTGCCGCGAGCTGAGCACGGATGACCGCCGTATCATTGGCAATCAGCAGATCGCCGGGTTCGAGCAGGCTGGGCAGATCGCTGATACGCGTCTCGGCCAAAGGCTGACCGGCAGCAACACGCAACAGGCGGGCGCTGTCACGCGGGCGGGCGGGTTCCAGAGCGATATTCTCGCGCGGAAGATCGAAATCGAAATCGGATATCTGCATGGGCGGCTTCGTTTAGGCCAGATCCGGCCTGAAATGCCAGTGCAAATAATCCTTTCCTCTCCCCGCCGTCGCGTGCGTCGTCAGGGAAGAACCGGCTGCGTGGAGCGGCAGGCCCCGCTCGTGATTTGCGGTTGAAGCTGCTCCTCGGAGCGTGTGTGACCGCTTCGGGGCAAGCCGGTACTCTCAGCCTCAGCCTGATGGCCCGGACAGAGCTTGAGGTGATCGATCAGCCAGCGCCCCGCCGGGCCGGGCGGCTCGGCTGTTGGATAGACAGCGGTCATGGGCATGGCCGATCCGCCGGGGATGAAGCCATCAATATCGAGTTCGACAAGCCTGCCGGAGTCCAGATCGGCCCTGATGCTGTGGACCGGCATGCCACCCCAGCCAAGCCCGCCAAGCAGGAAGTGATGCTTGGCGTAGAGATCGGCCAGACGCCAGGTCGAGGGTGAGAAAATGCCACGCTCGCGCCCGGCGGAAAGGGAGGTACGATCCGTCAGCACAAGCTGCACATGCCGGGCAAGTTCCTCACGTGGAATGGGACCTTCGTGACGGGCCAGGGGGTGCTCGGCCGAGGCCACCATCATGAAACGGATATCGCCCAGAACTTCCGAGGAGAGCGCGTCGGGCAGATCGGGGAGGGGGCCTGCAATGCCGATACGGGCCCGTGAATCGAGGATCGGCTCGAACACGCCCCCAAGCGCCTCGACATAAAGGCGCAGCGGCGTGTGGGGAAAGGTCTCGCGAAAGCCACGTGCCACGCGCGTCATGCGATCCATGGGAAAGAACACATCGACCACGACCGATAATTCAGGCTCGATCCCCGATGACATGCCGTAAGCGCGTGCCTTCATGTGATCCACGCCCAGTACGATGCCGCGTGCGTCCGCCAGAAGGGTCTCGCCTGCCTTGGTGAGCTGCGGGTAGCGCCCCATACGGTCAAAAAGCGCGACACCCATCTGGGATTCCAGCGTGGCGATCATCTCGCTTATGGCGGGTTGCGACCGGCGGAAGCGTCTGGCTGCGGCGGAAAAGCTGCCATCATCGGCGGCGGCAATAAAAACGCGTAGCTGATCGAGCGAGATACGGTCGAGCATTGCGCCTCTTCCCTGACTGATTATCCATAACCTGAAGCGATACTATCTATCGGAATATATCAAGTGTCCAGATGGATCAACATATGGGACGGTGCGCTCCTCACGGCAGCTGGTGAGGCTCGATACGGGCCGCCCGTCGACTCATCGAAGCTGTATTCAGGAGCGTAGTCCATGAAGATTCTTCACATCGATTCCAGCATTCTTGGTGACAATTCGGCCAGCCGGGTCCTGACGGCCGAGACGATCTCCCATCTGAAGGCGTCGCATCCCGGCGCTGAAATCACCTATCACGATCTGGCTGCGCACCCGATTCCGGTGCTCAGCGCCGGTCATGTTGCAGCGCGATTCGGCGCTGAGGTGACCGACGAGACGATTCAGGCCGATCTGGCGCGTGGTAATGCCCATGTGGATGAGCTGTTTGCCGCCGATGTGATCGTCATTGCTGTGCCTATGTACAATTTCACCGTCCCGGCCCAGCTCAAGAACTGGATTGATCGTGTCGTGGTGGCAGGCAAGACGTTCAGCTATGGCGAGAACGGCCCCGCCGGCCTTGTGCCGCAGGGCAAGAAAGTCGTGCTGATCTCGACGCGCGGCGGCAATTACACACCGGGCAACCCGGCTGCCGTCATGGACCATCAGGAGCCCTATATGAGCGCGGTCCTGGGCTTTCTGGGCCTGAAAGACATCACCTGGATCCGTGCCGAAGGTCTGAGCCGTGGGCCGGAAGCCCGTGAGGCCGCCTTCAAGGCCGCCCGGGCCGAGATCGCCGCCCTTTCTTTCTGATCAGTCAACCCTCACGCAAGGATCATCGGTTGTGAACAAGTCTTTCCTCGCCGGTCTCACGCTCGTCACCTCTCTGGCGGCATTGCCGCAGGCTCATGCCCAAAAGGGCGGGACCCCCGACCCCAAGGCCGTGCAGGCCGGCACCTATGCGGTCGAGCCTTATCACACGCAAGTCGGCTTTACGCTCCTGCATATGGGGTTCACCAATTTCTCGGGGTTCTTCTCGCAGGCATCGGGGTCGCTCACGCTCGACCCGGCTCATATCGATGCCGCGAAGCTCGATGTGACCCTGCCGATCGCCTCGGTCCAGACCACGGTGGCCAAGCTGGATGGTGAACTCAAGGGCACAGACTGGTTCGATGCCGACAAGTTCCCGACGGCGCATTTCGTTTCGACGCATATTGTACGCAATGGCGCAGGCATGGCGAGCATCAGCGGTGATCTCACCCTGCATGGCGTCACGCGTCCTGTCACCTTCAAGGCGAAGCTGATCGGCAGTGGCGTCAACCCGCTCGACAAGAAGGAGACGGTCGGGTTTGAAGGCAATGCGACAATCTCTCGTAGCGCCTTCGGTGTGTCGCGCTACGTCCCGCTGGTGGGCGATGCCGTAACCCTGCACATCGCTGCGGCTTTCGAGCGCCAGTCCTGAGCGGGGCATAACGCCCCTCGGTCAGGCCCGATGCCCATGCCGGATAACGTGCCTGACGAGAGCCCGGGATATCCGGGCCCTTTGGAGTGGATCGGTGCCGCTCCCCGATCGGACGGCATGACGCCGGCATGGGTCAGGTCAGTTGGGTAAGAAGAAGATGACTCGTCGCGACGCATCGCAGAGCACAAGCCGCCCCGCAGACGGGGCGGGGCCTAGGCGGCGCTATGACCCGGTTGCCGTAACGCTTCACTGGGTTATGGCTCTTGGTATCCTCACGCTGATCGGCATCGGGCTTGTCATGGTCCATGGCACGCTTGGCCCATCCCGACTATTTGCCCTGTATCAGCTGCACAAATCGATTGGCATCACGATCCTGATCGCCGCCTGTCTGCGCTTGATGTGGCGGTTCGTTCGTCCGCCACCGCCTCTGCCCCCTGACATGGCGCCGGGCGAGAGGCGTCTCGCAGGGCTGGCCCATCTTGCCCTGTATGCCGAGATGATCGGGCTGCCGCTTACGGGCTGGGCCGTTGTATCGAGTTCGGTGTTTGCCATCCCGACCGTATTGTTTGGCGTCATCCCCTGGCCGGATCTGCCATGGCTTTCGTCATTGCCTGACAAGAAGCCGGTCGAGGCTGTTTTCTCGGCGATCCATGCCTATGGGGCCTATCTGCTGATGGCGCTCATTGTGCTGCACGGGTTTGCGGCCCTGCGCCACCATTTCGTGCTGCATGATGAGGTGCTTGCCCGCATGCTGCCGAATTTTCTGCGGAGATCCCGTCGATGAATTTTCAGTTTCGCGCCTTGCCTGTGCGGCAGATGATTGCCCTGTTTTCAGTTCTTGTGCCCATGGCAGGAGCGACCCTCGCCCGTGCGCAGAATGTCACCGGACCCTCTACGAAGGGGCTGTCCACAAGCTGGGTGGTAGACAAGGCACATAGCCGGTTCGGTTTTACCGGAACCCAGACCGGGACGCCGTTTGAGGGAAGCTTCGCGCAGTATGAGCCCCAGATCGCGCTCGACCCTGCCCACCCTGAGACAGGGCGGATCGACATGACAATCGATCTGGCCAGCGCACAAACCGGCGACAGGCAACGTGACACGGCCCTGCCCGGATCGGACTGGTTCGACACCGCGACGTTCCCCAAAGCCCATTTTGTGTCGAACGCAATCCGCCGTGTTCAGGGCGATCAGTATCAGGCCAGCGGCACACTCACCCTGCGCGGTGTCACGCAACCCGTGACGCTGGACTTCACCCTGGATGTCACAGGGGAGACCGCTCATGCGAAAGGCCATGCCGATCTGCTGCGCAGCCGCTTCGGCGTGGGGCAGGGGCCGTGGTCAACAGGGCAGTGGGTGGCGCTCGAGGTGTCGGTGGTTTTCGATCTGGCAGCGCATCGCGCGGGCTGAGGTCGCGGTACCTCTAAACGGGTTGCTGCTGCCTGCGTCAGACGCGATGTCCTTCCCGCTAGGTCAGCGTGGAAAACCACCCCCGTATCGGGGGGTGGAGTGATGGCTGTTTTCCGCTAGATTGGGGGAACGTTTCTTACGGAGGTAAACCATGTCCTATGCTGCTCTCGATGCCGCGCGTGTCGCCAAGGCGTCCAAATCCGCCCTCACTGCGCTGGGTCAGGTGAAGGAACAGTCCGAAACCCATGTCCGCAAGACGATCATGGTCGAGCGTATCGAAGCGCTGGCCAGCGCCGCTGCCGAGACCAGCCTGCCGGGTGGTGGGCTCGTGACCCTTACCTCGGAAGAGTTCTGGCTGATCAGCAAGAACTGGTAAGGCACTATCTACATGTCAGGGCATGGCCGATGATGGCCAGTGTCCTGACGTGCAGTCATGACCTGGCAAAAGGGTGAGGTCTCACCCTTGATAGGAAGCAATTTCGATCAGGTTCCTGTCAGGATCATGAATATAGACAGACGTAATGGGCCCAAGGGCGCCGATACGGGTAACAGGTCCCTCAATGACCGCCACACCGCATTTATCCAGATGACGGATGATGTTTTCCGAGTCGATGGCGGTGGTGAAGCACAGATCGCTGACACCCGGGGCAGCGGATTCCGCTGTCGTCCAGCCCTCTGAATCGATAGGGCGCAGGTTGATCTTCTGGCCACCGAAGCTCAGGGAGACACGGTTGTTGCGACCGTATTCCTCGATTTCCATCCCGAGCACACGCTGATACCAGTTGGCGGAGAGTGCACGGTCACGAACCGTAAGAACGATATGGTCTAGACGATCAACAGTGAAGCGCATGAAGGATCGAACCTCGGCTGGCGGGGGCGTATATCAAGCACTATCAGTGTTCCGGGCCGTCTGACTAGAGACAGCATCGGGCTCGGGGGGCAGAAACCGGGCCAGTGTTGTCGCAATGCGCGGCGCAATCACCAGCAGAGACAGAAAGCGCGCCACCTGCATGGCCATGACAAAGGGCATGTTGATGGGTGTCGAGGCTGCGATAATGGCAATCGAGTCAGCACCGCCGGGGCTCGTCGCCAGATAGGCGCTCAGCACATCCACATGGGCAATATGGGCAAGGGGCCAGGACAGCAGGGCGCAACCGCCAATCAGGATGAGCGTCGAAAGCGTGACGGCGGGCAGGGTGCGCCAGACATGGTGCATGACATCGCGGGTGAAGCGTCGCCCGACCATCCAGCCAATCACCATATAGCTCGGGACGAGCAGGAAATGGGGCAGGGCGTAATGCACGCCAAAACCAGCCTGAAGGACGACTCCGCCCGCCATGCTCAGCAGCAAAGGCGCGGCACCATGACGCACGAAACGCGCCAGCAGAACCGCGCAGGCAATGACGGCAAGGCAGGGCCACAGCGTTGCGGCTTCATGGCCGATCAGGTGAAGGGCTGTTTCCGGTATCCCGACCTGACTGGTCAGGCTGGCGTGAGAGGTGCTGGCATCATGCGGCACAGGGCGGTGTGCACTGGTGATATGGGCAATGATCGATGTGGTGAGCGTTACCAGCAACACGCGCAGATACACCATGAAGGCCACAAGCCTCTGATCCGCGCCATAGGCCTCGCACAGTAGCAGAATGGCCGTGGCAGCCCCCGGAGAGGCACCCCACAGGGCCGTACTGCCGGGCATGACGCGCAATCGCGCCAGCACCCAGCCGAGGGCAAAGCTCATGACGATGACCGAGAACACCCCGCCCAGGAAGATACTCCATTGGGACAGGATCTCGCGCAGAACGCCAAGGGTCAGGCTATGCGCCATGAGCTGCCCGATGACCGCCTGAGCGACAACAGGCAGCGTGCGGTGCAGCGGTATGACACGGCCCGAAACGGCCACAGCAATGGCCGCGACCATCGCGCCGATCAGCAGGGCAGCGGGCAGGCCCAGCAGGGTGAGCCCGCCACCCAGCAAAGCGGAAAGGGCAATCAGCCCCAGCCAGAGCGACGCCCTACCTTTCATGCGTCGAACGCGATCTCGTCGCTGCGTGTGACACGGCACAGACGCGGAAAGACATGGGTTACCGCCATGTTGTGCAGATCGGCATTGAGCGAGGTGCAGGCATCCTCGGGCACGACCACATCATAGCCGAGTTCCCAGGCGTGACGCAGGGTCGATTCCACGCCGAAATTCGTGGCGATACCGGCCAGGATGATCGTCCGGATGCCCCGGCGGCGGAGTTGCAGATCAAGATTGGTACCTGTGAAGGCGCCCCATTGCTTCTTGAGTACGACAAGATCACCGGGCTGCTGGAGGTCCGGGGCAAAGTCGCTCCAGTCGGCAGGCAGGGGGCTGGAGGAGGCGAGAGGCTTGTCCACGTTATGGGGCGGCGCATCGGCAAAATCCGGGGCGAAGCCGACATGCACCAGAATGACCGGGGCACCGGCCTGACGGGCCTGCTCCGCAAGTTTCATGTTGCGCGACAGAACCTCTTGGCCCGTATGGGGGGTGACGGGCATACTCAATATGCCTTTCTGAAGATCGATCAGCACGAGCGCCGTTGTCTTGGGATCGAGAGCAAGCATGGGAGAACCCTTCTCTGATGGAAACGTCACCCGCCACTTATGCGAGGGAATCCTCGCATAAGTCAAACGCAATTGCGCCCAAGAGGCAGCGCGGGCGCGAGAGAGTGGCGCGTATCCTCGATGCTGCCGGGGCGGTTTTTGCCGAAAAAGGGGTCGATGGGACGACCATGACCGAGATCGCCACGCGCTCGGGCACGGCCATCGGGTCGCTCTACCGGTTCTTTCCCACCAAGGAGAGCATTGCCGCGACGCTTCTTGAGCGGTTCATCCATGACCGCCTTGCCGTGCTCGATCAGCTTTGCGAGACCGTCCGGCCCGGAGCGGGGGGAGAACTGGCCCGTGCGCTGCTAGATGTCTGGCTGGATAAGCGCGAGGAGCGCGATTACACGACGCTGCTTCTGGCGGCGCGACCCGACGCCGAGCACCATACGGCGCAGTGGCGCGCCAAGTTTCAGGGCCGCGTGGTGCGTATTCTGGAGAAGGCAGAACCCAGAGCACAAGCCAGTGCCGCTGCTCGTGGTGTCGTGCTGCTGCATCTCCTCAAACTTGCCCCTCAACTGGTCAGGAGCGAGGCGGACAGGGATGTCAGAACGGAAATGGAAAAGCTCGTTCTGGGGCTTGTGAATGCGGCTTGAGGGACAAGGCCGGTCTACCGCCGTGCTGGTCAGAACGACTGAAAGACAAAAGGGCGCCGCGAGGGCGCCCTTTTGGGATGGTGTCGTCAGAGCGCGGTAGCCGCGTTCAGTGAGGGCGCTTGCGGAAAGCGTCGAGACTGACAACCTGGCCATCCTCGCTGGCTGCTGGGTGGGTGGCTTCGGCCTCCTCGGGTTCAGCCTCGGGCTCTTCGGCTTCAGCCGCCATCTCGCCCGGTGCAACCGTGAAGCGCAGGGCCATACGGATATGCGGGTCAGCAAAAGCCGTGATGGCGGCAAACGGAATGACCAGAACGCTGCCGATCCCCCCGAAGGAGAGGCCGACGGAGGCCGTCATGGCATCGCGGTCTACTTTCAGATCCCAGAACTGGTGTTGCAGCACGATTGTCATGTCATGCGGATACTGCGCACGCAGACGATCGGGAATGATGACGCCCGGATAATCGGTCAGAAAGGTGAGATAGAAATGATGCTCGCCCGGCAGTCCTTCGGCGCCCGCATAATCGAGAGCACGCAGCATGACTTCGCGATAGGCGTCTTCAACCCACTCATCGTAAGGCAGCAGGCTTTCTGGCAGCTCGTGATCCATGCCGTCACCCTGATCATCATTCATTCTGGAAGATCCATCTTGCGAAAACTGATCACGCAGGGATGCGACGTTTCATGCGGGATGGCAAGGCCTTGCAGGGAAGCGCAGTGTTTCACCCATGCGCGGGCTGAACCCGCCCCGACTGCATGGCGTGGTTAGGCAGCGCGATAGGACGTTTCCGGGCGGAGGCGCATAACACCCGAAAGCCCGAACGACGGCTGTTCAGGCAGAACTTGCCTCTGACGTTGCTATCTGGAGTCCATGTTGATCTGAAAAGTGGGAGGGCTTCTGTTGCCCGGTGCCCTCCCGAACCGCGCTTATCGCTTATGCAGCGACAGCGAGCACCTTTGTGTTATCATTGGCACTTGTGATTTAGCCCGATAACGGCGGTACAATGCCGGGCAAAAGATAAGTCTTTACCACGCACGTCGAGCCTGTTTCGTCCCCTGACTTTCCGTCGGGCAGAGCCCTCGGGAAGGAATGGTGGAGACGCCGGGCACTGCCCCCGGGTCCGTAACGATTATTCCACTTACCGTTTATCGCCATAGCCAAGGGCAAGCCCTCCGGCACCGATGCATATAGGGTGTTGCTGTGCGCCCGGCAAGGGGTGGTTTGTCACCGCATTCCGCGCGTCATACCAAGCCGGTTGAATCGTGATGAACCATGAGTGCCCGTTTCCTGATGGCGCCTGATATGTAGGGGTGTCAGAAGCGGACAAATTGTCTCGCGAGGCGAAGTGCAGGTGTCTAAGCCGGCATTCCTGTGGTAAGCCTCGGCCCATGCCGCTGACACCAGAACAACGCGCCGAGATCGACGCCTCCCGCCTTACGCCCTCTCAGACGAGCCGGCCGACCGTGCCTGCCCTGGAGGCGATTCTTTTCAATCCGATCGAGCTGCTCGACCACGGTTTCGTTCGTGTGGTCGATTACATGGGCGATGATGGCGCGGTGGTACAGGCTGCGCGCGTGTCCTATGGGCGCGGCACCAAGAAGGTATCCGAGGATACCGGGTTGATCCGTTATCTGATGCGCCATCGTCATTCGACGCCGTTCGAGATGTGCGAGATCAAGTTCCATGTGAAGCTGCCTGTATTTGTGGCGCGTCAGTGGATTCGCCATCGTATGGCGAACGTGAACGAGTATTCGGCGCGTTACTCGATTCTCGACCGCGAATTCTATCTGCCCGATCCCGAGCAGGTTTCGGCCCAGAGCGTTTCCAACCGTCAGGGTCGTGCTGAGGCGCTTTCGCCCGACAAGGCCGCCGAGGTGCTCGACCTGCTGCGTCAGGACGCCTCGCGCTGCTATGACAATTACGAGACGATGCTCGACCCCGAGGGCTATGGTCTGGCGCGTGAACTTGCGCGCATGAACCTGACGCTCAACACCTACACGCAGTGGTACTGGAAGATTGACCTCCACAACCTGCTGCACTTCCTGAGCCTGCGTGCTGACAGCCACGCGCAGTATGAGATCCGGGTCTATGCCGAGGCGATGCTCGATATCCTGCGTGCCTGGGTGCCCATCACGGCATCGGCCTTCGAGGACTATCGACTGGGCGCGTTCACCTTCTCGGCAGGCATGATTGCCGTGCTGCAGCGCCAGCTGGCCGGTGAGACTGTGACACAGGCCGATTCAGGGCTGAGCAAGCGCGAATGGGACGAAATGCAGGCCGTTCTGGTCAAGGGCTGACCCGGTGAACGATCTGCACCGCATCATGAAGGACGGGGTGCCTGACCCCGATCCGCAGCGCAAACTCCCCTCGATCATGCCCTGGGCGATCGTTGCGCTTGTTCTGGTGCTGATCTCGCTTGGCATAAGGCTGTTCTGGCCCATTCCCACCGCCGAGAAACTGCCGCTCTGCGATCCTTCTGCGAAGGCGCAGACGGCGTGCGTGCGTACCAACCCCATACCGGCGCCAGCGGGTAACCCGACGCACTGAGTTTGTTCCGGCGATCGGGCTATGCGCCTGCTGATGGTCGGACAGTCTTATTATCCATGAGCGGAATGAACGCCCCACCCAGCCTGGGTGGGCGAGGCGTCATTCAGGAATTGAGCCCCATCCAGCTGGGATGACGATGCTCGATCCAGGCAAGAAGTCTGCCGCTCCATCGACGCAGAAGGGGGATATCCTCCGCCAGCAGAAAAAAGCCCAGAGGCAGCATCCAGACGCCAAGAACAGGAAGGAAAGCCAGGCAGCCACCGACCATGAAGAGAAGCCCCGCCGGAATACGGATCCAGATCCTCGACGGCGCGAGCAACCAGCGCACGGTTTTTGCGAGGCGTGCGGGTAGCCGGTCGATCAGCAGCCCGAGCCGACGTTGCCGCTCGGCTTCATCGCGCTCGGCCTTGCTCTTCTGGCCTTCAGAATGAACGGTGTCATGGGCGGAGGCCGAGTTCGTGGAAGCTGGGTCTCTGGTCATGGTTTTCATTACTGCTCAAGGGTGGCGTGCGACGATCCCCCTGTGTGACGTTGTCGGAAAAGTGAGGGATTCCGCAGTGGGTCTGACCGAAACCCCGAAGCCTGCTGCTGGTTCTGCATCCAACCCGGAAAACAATACCGGGGATGAACAAAAAGGCCCGATAAGGAGGCAAAATCCCATGATGTATCCGACACTGGACAGCCTGTACGAGGCAATAAAGACTGGCGCGGTTGGCCTGACATCCTCGCTTCCCACCTATGGCGGCGAGGAGCCGCTAAACGCCCCTGAAATCTGGTCCTGGGACGCAGACCGCTACATGGTGGGCAGCTGCGCTGCTGATCTCTCGCTCGTCCCCCGTGATGAATGGCGCGGCGTCACGACGGAGCGCTGAACCGCGCAGTGAGCCTCCCCGATTGTCGGCTCAGACTGATCGGGAGGCAGTGGTTCGTTTTTGAGGCAGGCGCGAAGGTCAGACCTTATATTTCAGACCCAGAACCCGGACCTCAGCGTAGGGATTCGGATCGTCTCGTCGGGTCATGAACATGGACAGGGCGTTGAAGCTTCTGATGTCGTCGGTCAGGGCAGGGGCTTTTCTATAAGGAGGCAGAAGCTTTCAGGGTTTGTCTTGTACCGGGGTGGCGCCTCTCAAATGTTGTGGTTCGGCCGCTTTCTTTGCTGCAATAAGCTCCGCAGGATCACGCGATGCTGAACCCCTGTTCCTGAGCCCTGTTCGAACGGCGGAGTCCTGAGGGGAACGTTGTTTCGCCACTCGATACAACCCGATACCCGATACCCGATGCCGGTGTCAGTGTCTGACGCCTTTGTGCTGTATGAGGGAAAGGCGGGGCGATCGGGTCAGCGTCTCTCCAGTGTACCGAACGGCACCGGACGATTCCCCTGGCGGTGCTGTGCCAGCCGATCAACCATAAGCCCGACATAATTTGTGCTATGAGAGAAGCGCCCGGACGGCATGTCGGGGCGTGGTGTGGCAGCAGATTCCGAGGGGTGGTGTCGATCTTGTCGTCCAGAAAATCGGTGAGGCGTCTTGGCCTCGCAGGCGGTTGCCTCGTGCCCTTGAGCCTTGCTGCCTGTACGCCCGCGCCGCCTGCGCATCCTGATGATATCTGCTCGGTCTTTCACGAAAAGCGGGGCTGGTATCATGCGGCGCTGCGCCAGGAGAAGAAATGGAATGTGCCATTCTCCGTTCCGATGGCGATCATGTATCAGGAATCCGGGTACCACAGTAACCTGCATACGAAGCGCACCTACATTCTGTGGTTCATCCCCTGGGGCTACGTCACCACGGCTTACGGGTACCCGCAGGCCAAGACGGATATCTGGCAGGACTATCAGAAGGCGACCGATACCAGCGCCAGTCGTGAGAATTTCGCCGACTCGCTCGATTTCATCAACTGGTACGTAACCAACACCCGCAAGCAGAACCGAGTGCCCGTGACGGATGGGATGCGGCAATATCTGGCCTATCACGAGGGCTGGGGCGGGTACCGCAAGCGATCCTATGCCAGCAAGGGGTGGCTCATGACCGTCGCGCGCAAGGTAGGTGCACGGGCCAACGTCTATGCCGCGCAATATGCCAGCTGTGAGAACGACCTCAAGGACAAGGGATTCTGGAGCTGGCTTTTCTAGATATCCTGCATCAGATCCATTCCGTGTGGTTGATAGGGATGGCAGATCTGAGCGGTGTATTTGCATTGTACTGAAGCCGCCAGACTGGTTCTGCCCTCCTGCGAGGCCTCGATCCCGGTCAGTAATGAGAAGGGGGGCGGCCCATGATGTTCGGGCGCTGTCTCAGGCAGCGCCAACCTGGCGGCATCCTTCAGGAATATGACGCGCCAGAAAAGCGGCGAACTCACGAAAAGCTGGGCCACGCGGATCGGAGCTGCGCCAGACCAGGCCGATCTGTCGGCTGGCTGAAGGCAGCGTGCGCGTGACCACGAGTTCGTCCCATTCGGCACGGTTGCGCAGGGCAAGCTGCGGAATGAGCGAATAGCCCTCGCCGGCACCGATCATGTGCCAGAGCATTTCCAGACTGGTGGCAAGGCGCTGCTGGTCGCGCATGGGCATCATACCGCAGACAGCCAGCGCCTGATCGCGCAGACAATGGCCGTCTTCGAGCAGTAGCAAGCCGTTCTCGCCATGATCGCCCGCGAGATCCTGCATGGCGAGTGTTTCGCGCTCTGCCAATGGGTGCGTGCGAGGGAACACGGCCAGAAAGGGCTCCTCGAACAGTGGCGCGGTCTCGAAGCTCTCTCCCGAAACGGGCAAGGCTGCAAAGACGAGATCCAACTCGTTCTGGCGCAGGCGGGCCAGCATCGTGTTGGTCAGGCTCTCGGTCAGCTGCAATTTCAGTTCCGGATAGGACCGGCGCAACAGGGGCAGGAGGCTCGGCACATAATAGGGGCCCAGCGTTGCGATAACGCCGATGCGCAGCAATCCTTCCAGCGGACCCGTGCGGGCACGGGCAGCCTCGATCATCGCGCGGGCCGAGGCCAGAACCTCGCGGCCCATGGCGATGAGCCGGATACCATCAGGCGTAGGGGCTACATGGCGGCGTGAGCGCTCGAACAGTGTGACATCGAGCAGCATTTCAAGCTTGCGGACCTGTTCCGACAATCCGGCCTGGCTGACACCGCATCGTTCGGCGGCACGCGAGAAATTGCGAAGATCATCGACAGCCACCACATACTCGATGTCACGCAGGGAAAGCCCGGAAAGAGGAATATAGGTCATATCCATAGATAAGACCAATGTGACCGGTTTGTGAAAGCGGTTTTGCCTATATCTGCCATTGACAGAAACGATTTCCGGGGCGTTCGTGTTCGTGGGACAAAGAGCCCGTCATCAAACAGAGATGTGAAAAGGGAGCATATCGCATGCCACGCATCAATTCGACCGTGAAGCCTTTCGAGACCGACGCCTATCATGATGGCAAGTTCATCAAGGTGTCTGAAGCCGATGTGAAGGGGAAGTGGTCTGTCTTCTTCTTCTACCCCGCTGACTTCACCTTCGTCTGCCCGACCGAACTTGAAGACCTCGCCGAGAATTACGAGACCTTCAAGCAGCTTGGCGTCGAGATCTACTCGGTCTCCACCGACAAGCACTTCACACACAAGGCATGGCACGACACGTCGCCAGCCATCGGCAAGATCAAGTATGTGATGCTGGCCGACCCGACGGGCACGATCAGCCGCAACTTCGATGTCATGATCGAGGAAGCCGGAATGGCCGATCGCGGCACGTTCCTGATCGATCCGGAAGGCAAGATCCAGTACATCGAAGTCACTTCCGGTGGCGTCGGCCGCTCGGCTGCCGAGCTGATCGAGAAGATCCGCGCAGCCCAGTATGTAGCGTCGCATCCGGGCGAAGTCTGCCCTGCGAAGTGGAAAGAGGGTGAAGCCACCCTGTCTCCGTCGCTCGACCTGATCGGCAAGATCTGAGGTCGTCTGGCCCGGCTTTCATGCCGGGCCAACCCCGCCGGGATCATCCGGCGCAGTTTTTCGGAAAGAGCAGGATCAGCCTGATGTTGCAGGACCCCATCAAGTCAAAGCTTTCGACCTATCTCGCCAATTTGGGCCACCCGGTCGTGCTTGAAGCGTCCCTCGACGGGAGCGCGAAAGCGCGGGAGATGGGTGAACTCCTTCAGGAAGTTGCTGCCCTTTCCGATAAAGTGACCTATTCGGAAGACGGTGTCAGCGAGCGTCGTCCGTCCTTCCTGATCCGTCGTGGCGACAGCCGACATGGCGTGAATTTTGCGGCCATCCCGATGGGGCATGAATTCACTTCCTTCGTGCTGGCGTTGCTTCAGGCGGGTGGCCATCCGCCCAAGATCGAGCCGGCAATTGCCGAGCAGATCAAGGGGCTCGCAGGCGAGTTCCGCTTCGAGATCTTCGTCTCGCTGTCGTGCCAGAACTGCCCTGATGTGGTGCAGGCCCTGAACGCCATGAGCGTGCTCAACCCGGCCATCAATGTCACCACCATCGACGGTGCCCTGTTCCAGGAGGAAGTGGCATCGAAGAACATCATGACTGTGCCACAGGTCTATCTGAACGGCATGGCCTTCGGTTCTGGCCGCATGGATGTGAACCAGATCCTCGCCAAGCTGGATGACGACGCCCCGCGTCGTGCGGCAGAGCGTCTGAAGGACATGCCTGCCTTCGATGTGCTGATCATCGGCAGCGGCCCTGCTGGCGCGTCAGCTGCCATCTACGCAGCACGCAAGGGACTGCGGACGGGGCTTGTGGCTGACCGCTTCGGTGGTCAGGTCATGGACACGGCTGGGATCGAGAACTTCATCTCGATCAAAGAAACCGAGGGACCCAAGCTCTCTGCCCAGCTCGAAGCCCATGTGCGCAGCTATGATGTGGAGATCATCTCCGGTCAGCGTGCCAAGGAACTCTTCCCCGCCGCGCGACCGGGTGGGCTGCATGGCATCGCGCTTGAGAGCGGGGCGATCCTGCACAGCCGCACGGTCATTCTGACCACAGGAGCTCACTGGCGTCAGCTGGGTGTGCCGGGTGAGGAGCAGTATCGCACCAAGGGTGTGGCCTATTGCCCGCATTGCGATGGCCCGTTCTACAAGGGCAAGCGTGTTGCCGTGGCTGGCGGCGGCAATAGTGGTGTCGAGGCGGCCATCGATCTGGCAGGTATCGTCGGTCATGTCACGTTGTTGCAGCGCAGCTCCAAGCTCAAGGCCGACAAGGTGTTGCAGGACAAGCTGCGCAGCCTGCCCAATGTGACGGTTCTGACCGAGGCGCTGACGAGCCGCATTGAGGGTGACGGTAACAAGGTCAACGGCCTGACCTATCGCGGTGGCGATGGCAAGGACCACAGGATCGAGCTGGAAGGCGTGTTCGTCCAGATCGGGCTGCTGCCCAACACTGAGTGGCTGCGCAATACGCTGGCACTGAACGATTTTGGCGAGATCAAGGTCGATGATCACGGCGCAACCTCTGTGCCGGGCGTCTTTGCCGCAGGCGATGCGACGACGACGCCCTACAAGCAGATCGTGATTGCCGTGGGCGAGGGAGCGAAGAGCGCCCTTTCCGCCTTCGACTATCTGATCCGTCTGCCTGCCGAGTAACGCCTGTGGGAACAATCGGGCACGGGTCAGGCCGTGGACTTGCAGGGCGGGGGCAGGAGGGGGAACCCTCCTGCCCCTGTTGCGCTTTTCTCCACCCATGCACGGGGACCAACCCGCGCGAAGCGGGAGAATGGGCGCCATGCAAAGCCAGACAACAGCGAGTGCCGAGCAGGAGGCACGCCAACATGCCCGGTCCGCTCGCCTGACCTATGTGGACCGCTCCGGCCCCGGTATCACCCGCCACCGCGCAGGTAAGGGGTTTTTCTATCGCGACCCTTCGGGAGATCGTATCACCGCCCCGGAGGAACTCACACGCATCCAGGGGCTCGCAATTCCTCCTGCCTATCGGGACGTATGGATTTGCGCCAACCCGAAGGGGCATCTGCAGGCGGTGGGCAAGGACAGCCGGAACCGGCTGCAATATCGCTACCACCCCAGATGGCGCCTGATCCGTGACGAGGACAAATTTGCGCGTATGCTGGTCTTTGGCGACAAGCTGCCTCTGATACGACAGCGCGTGGATGACGACCTCAGACATCCCAGCCTCAACCGGGCGCGCGTGCTGGCTGCCGTGGTGCGCCTTATGGAACGCACGATGGCGCGTATCGGCAACGAGACCTATGCCCGGGATAATCGCAGCTTTGGCCTGACCACACTCAGGCACAGGCATGCGCATATCGAGGGAGGAAAGCTGGCGCTGGATTTCAGGGGTAAACACGGGATCGAGGCACATCTTGACGTGCGTGACCCCAAACTCGTCCGCGTGATTTCACGGCTGCAGGATCTGCCCGGACAGAAACTGTTCCAGTATCTCGATGATGAGGGCGAACCGCACGAGATCCATTCCCAGGACGTGAACGCCTATCTGCAGGAAATCAGCGGAGAGGATATCACTGCCAAGGATTTCCGAACCTGGGCGGCGACCCATCTGGCAGCGCTGACGCTGTCCAGCCTCGAGGCAAGCGACAGCCGGGCCAGGGCCAAGAAAAACATCCTGCGCACGATCGAGCATGTCGCGTCCCAACTGGGGAACACCCCGTCCGTGTGCCGCAAATGCTATATCCATCCGCAGATCCTGACCGGTTATCTAGACGGAAGCCTGCGCGAAGCCTTTGCTCGTCAGGCCGAGACCCTGCTGGAACAGGAGAGCGCACGCACCAGCCTGAGCGCCGATGAGGCGCTCATGGTGGGGTATCTGAGCCGCTTGCTTGACAAACCTGCCAAAAGACCATCGTCACGCACGAAACCCTGACCCGCGCCCCGCTTTGTGTCTGCCGGATTGGAAATTCTGCAGGTTAAGGGGTCGGTCTATGGAATATCGCGTTCTTGGAGCATCAGGGCTGCGTGTTTCGGCTTTGGGGCTGGGCTGCATGGGGATGAGCCAGTCCTACGGTGCTGCCGATGAACGCGAGAGCCTGGCCACACTCGACCGCGCGATAGAGCGTGGCATTACCCTGTTCGATACGGCTGAGGTCTACGGGCCATTTCTGAATGAGGAGCTGTTGGGCCGCGCTCTGGCAGGACGGCGCAGTGCCCTCAAGCTCGCCACAAAATTCGGCTTCAAGATCGACAATGGAAAATCCTGCGGCGTCGATAGTCGCCCCGATCATATCCGGGAAGTGGTCGAGGCGTCGCTGCGACGTCTGCAGACCGACCATATCGACCTGCTCTATCAGCATCGTGTGGACCCGACCGTGCCCATGGCCGATGTAGCGGGCGCGGTGGCACGGCTTGTCGAGGAGGGGAAGGTTCTGCATTTCGGCCTTTCTGAGGCTGGCACAACGGCCATCAGACAAGCTCACGCCGTGCATCCCGTCGCAGCCGTACAGAGCGAATATTCGCTGTGGGAGCGTAATGTCGAGGCAGATATCCTGCCTACCCTGCGCGAACTGGGGATCGGTTTCGTACCGTTCAGCCCGCTAGGCCGTGGCTTCCTCACCGGGACGGCGAAGCCAGCAGAGTCCTATCCTGCGACCGATTTCCGTCATACTGATCCGCGCTTTCAGGGTGAGGCCTTTGCAGCCAATCAGAAGGCAGCCGAGATTGTGGGTGTGATTGCCAGCCAGCATGATGCGACACCGGCCCAGATTGCCCTGGCGTGGTTGCTGGCAAAGGGACAGGACATCGTGCCTATTCCAGGTACAAAGCGGCAGAGCTATCTGGACGAGAATCTGGGTGCGCTGGATGTGCGTCTTGGTGATGAGGATATTGCTGCGCTCGACAGGGCCCTTACTGCCGGGACCGTTACGGGGCAGCGCTATAATACGACCAATATGGCGCTGGTTGATCGCTGATCAGCCTGGCGGGTCATGAATGACTTCGCGGGCGACCCGCATTGAGCAGCGCACAGGTCATCGAGAGCAAATGCGTCACATCGGCTTGCGGGAACCCAAGATGCATCTCACTCATGCGCGGGCAAGGCTCCGGCTTGGTCTGAAATCAGCTGATGTCGAAACTGCTGGCTTTGAGATCGGTCACGCCCATGAACGTCACTTTCATGTTGTTGTCGAGCATGATGGAGGTATTGCCGCCCGACACCGTTGCCGTGGCCAGAAGACTCTGCACAGCAGAGGCGGCATCTGCGGGCTTGTAGTTATACATGAAGAACTTGTTGCCATTGACGGCTGCAAAATCCGTGATCGTGATATCACCCGCCGTATGGCCAGCCAGCACCCCAAACGTGTTTGCAGCGGCACTACCGCCGGTTACAGTGGCAAAGGTCATCCCGTCATTGCCACTATATTGGGTACCGAACACAAAGTGATCCGAGGCTTCACTGCCGATGACTGTCTGCTGACCTGCACCCGTCCAGGCTTCGAACGATCCCTTCGAAGATGAAGCATTGATCATTTCGGCGCTGCTGCTGCCAGATTGATTGCCAGTCCAAAGCGAGATCTTGTTGACATCCACTTGAGCATTAAGGCCATCAGCACCCCAGAGTGTTGCCTGATCTGCTGTGATATTGGTCGCACCGGTACCGGCAATAAACTGGAGCGCACCATCGACACTCAGGGTCTGCCCGGAGCCATTCAGAACTGAGAGATTGCCCAAGGCTGAGACAGTATCGTTATGGGCACCCGAGATCGTGCCGTTATTGCCAGAGAAAATGATGGTTGACCCCTGGCCAGCCTGTACGGTGCTGTCATTCCCAACCGTGATATGGCTGCCGCTCGTGGCTTGATCACTTACAAGACTGTTGCTTCCCAGCGTCACGACCGAATTCCCACCTGTCAGTGTGAGCGATGTCTTGCCGCCCTCCTGTCCCGTTACCGTATCCTCTCCTTCCGAATAGACAGTGTTTACGCCTTTCTGGAGCTGGATAAGGTTTCGGCCGGTTCCAGCGTCAATCGAGTTGACGCCATTGGTGGCGAGAATGGTGTCGTTGCCTGTGCCGGTTACGATAGTCCAGCTGGCGCTTCTTGTGTTGCCGTTGAAATAGTTGTCGCCGGACAGACCGAGAAAACTGCCATCGCCGCTGCCCGCCTCGTAGGTCAGACCCGCCGTGCTGCCACCCAGGACAGAGAGGGTTGCTGTTGGCGTCAGGCCCGCGCCGTCAATGGTCACACGGTCGTTGAGCAATGTCTGGCCAGGCTGGCTGCCAGAACCGGCCCATCCACCAACGCCAATGAAATCATAGGTGCCGAGGGGGGCGAAGCTGCCACCGGTCGTAATCAGGCCCTCAAGCAATGCGCCGCTCGTAGTCGCCGTCTGGTTCGTCGACTCAGACAGGAGCACCGTAGTGAGAGTGTTACGGGTATAGGCATCAGCCATCTGCTGCGCATAGGTCTGCGCCAGCGCTTGCGCCTTGCCTCCCCCGACAGTGACCTGGATAGCCGTGCCGGATGTACCTACTATTGTAACAATGCTCAAACGATTAATTCTCCATAGGGAAGCTCTTGGGTCCTAGGAGTTTTCGTTAAAGATCGCCATGTAACCAGGCCAGTTACGTTATTTTTAGATTTTTAATGCTCAGAAAGGGTGTGAAGTCGTTAAATTTCATAAAATTACGGAATAACACTCATATATTTATCGAAAATTCATCATTTTCGGCGCCGAGGCTGATTTTATACTGTTCTTGACTCATCCGTCATGAAAAAACCCTGCCGCGAAAAACGCGACAGGGTCTCCGTATCTCTTCCCGTGGACAGGAAGGTGGATACTCAGCGTGCGCCCTTGTGATCACCATCGCGCATTTCGCCAGTCGGCTCCTGCGTATGGGCCTCAAGGAACCACAGATGCTTGTCGAGGGCACGAGAGGCTTCGGTGAACAGATCGGCCGTATCGGCGTCGCCGGCTTCATCCGTCACGTCGATGGATTCACGCACGTTGTTCGCAACCGTTGCGTAGCGGTCGATCAGGGCGGAGATATGATCGGCGATCTTGTAAACGTCAGTGGGGTAGGGCGTGCACGCCGAATTCTTGGAGACGTCCTGCACTGTGCCGTAGGCGGTGCCGCCGAGCTGCACGGCACGTTCGGCAACCTTGTCCACCAGATCGTCAACACTGTCACGGAAGCCATCGAGCATTTCGTGCACGCCGATGAACTGCGGCCCCTTGAGGTTCCAGTGTGCCTGCTTCGTGATCAGCGCCAGGTCGATCAGATCGGCAAGGCGGGCATTGAGCGTTTCAATCGACACGGTCTTGGCGTTGGACTTCAGAGCATTCTGGGTCGTATGCATCGCGTGTTTCGTGGTCATTGATCTACCCTAACAAGTTTGATGTCGGACATTCGCGCAAAGCGATGAACTCCAAACGTGCCTGAGGGGAGCCGGTTGCGCTAAAGCCTCGTCAAACTGGGGCTCTTATTCATGTCGAATAGTTCATCATGGTGTGAGGGACGCGGTCGTCAATCACGGTAATTCCTGATGCTTTCCGAACCAGGTCCCGTCTCTCATACCTCGAATACTCAACGCTCTGATGCAGGCAGATCACGCGAGAAACGAGACATGCGCGACAATGACCTTCCACGCAGCGTCCTGTCTGATCCAGGTCTGGCTTTGACGTCCGATGCGCCCGTTGCGCAGATTGCGAAACACGATGGTGACACAACCCGCATCGGCACCAAGAGAAATGATGTCGCGGCGCAGGCGTTCACGGGGGGGAGCGCCACCTGTGCGTTCACGGCGGAACGCAGCGATTTCTTCCGGTCCGAAAAGGTTTTCAGTCGCGCCGAGGCGGATCACGTTCGGTTGATTGCTGAACAACGCATCAAGGGTGGTGACATCATTTTGCGCCAGAGCCTCTTCGTATTGGTCCGAAGCTAGGGTAAGGGCAGAAATCGTCTCGGGGTATGCGGTAAGGTCCATGGGCGCGCCCTTATTCACGGGAATCATTCTTCATACTGGCTGAGGGTGGCATGAGCAGCTTGGGATCTGGCGATCTGGCTCGGTCGATGCGCGACATTCGCATCATATTTTTTAGTCTTGGGCTCGGGGCCTTTGCAATCGGCACGGCAGAATTTGCCGCGATGAGCCTTGTGCCCATGATTGCCCATAGCTTTGGGGTGACCGATCCCGAGGCGGGTCATGCCATTGTGCTCTATGCGGCAGGCGTGTGCGTCGGGGCGCCGACCATTGCCCTTTTCAGCGCCGGGATCAGCCGACGCACCATGTTGATCAGCATGATGCTGCTTTATATGATCGGTAATGGTGTCAGTGCGATCGCACCGAACTATCTGCTGTTTCTGGCCTGCCGGTTCATCAGTGGTCTGCCGCATGGCGCCTATTTCGGCATTGCCGGCATTCTGGCTTCATCACTCGTGCCGCCTAACAAGCGCTCCCAGGCTGTGGGCCGTGTCATTCTGGGCCTGACCATTGCCACCATCGGTGGTGTGCCGCTGGCGAATGGTATCGGCCAGATTGTCGGCTGGCGCTGGGCTTTCGCCCTCATTGCCTTTCTGGCGCTGTGCACTGCCGTTCTGCTGAGTATCTTTGCTCCCAAGGATGCGCCGCGCAAGGATGCCAGTATTCTCAACGAATTCACGGCGCTCAAGCTGCGACAGGTCTGGCTGACGCTCGCCATCGGTGCGGTGGGCTTCGGCAGCGTGTTCTGCGTCTATACCTATCTCGCCTCGATCATGATCAACGTCACGCAGGTGCCGGAATCCTATGTGCCGATCATGTTGGCGGTTTTCGGTGTGGGCATGACAATCGGCACGCTGGTCTGTGCCTGGCTTGCCGATCACAAGATGATGCCAACCCTTGCGGGTGTGCTGCTCATGGGGGCGGCATCGATGGCGGGCTTTCCTGAGGCTGCGCATAAATTCATGCCTCTCGCCATCAACGTGTTCATGATCGGTGCCAGCGGCGGTCTTGCCACTGTGGTGCAGGCGCGCTTGCTGACTGTGGCGGTTGGCGCGGAAGGTCTCGCCGCCGCACTGAACCAGAGTGCTTTCAACATCGCCAATGCGGTCGGACCATGGCTGGGTGGACTTGCCATCTCGGCTGGGCTTGGCTGGACGTCAGTTGGGTGGGTGGGGCTCGCGCTCTCGCTTGGCGGGTTCGGCATCTATGTGCTGAGCATTGCCGACGAATTCAGGACCAAGAAGAACAACATACCTCGCGTGTGAGCCGGGGCGGGAGAGGGGAACACCCTCTCTCGCGGGCAAGCGCCTTGTCACGGGCGCGAGCCCTTCATGCGGGTAGTCCCGATCAGGTGCGCTGGGGATCGACCAGATCGAAGAAGGGCTGGAGATCGACGGTGAAGAAGCGCGGATAGGCGGGGTCGCGTTCATAGAGCGGGTGTCCGGCCCAGCGCTGCTGCATGACCTGCCCTTCCTCGAAGAAGCGCGCTTCCTGCTCCGGCACATCATCCGAGCCTCGTGAGACGCTCTCATGGTGCCAGGCCAGTGCCTCGGCACAATAGATGATGCGATGACCGGCCGACCGGATCCTGAGGCAAAGATCGACATCGTTATAGGCGATCTTCAGATGGGTCTCATCGAACTGCCCGACCTCCTCGAAAACCGACCGATTCACGAGCATGCAGGCGGCGGTGACCGCCGTAACTTCATGGCTGAGCAGGATACGACCGATATAGCCGTAATCCTCGGGGCCGCAGCCGCGATGGGCATGGGCCCCCACGCCAGCAGGGCCAACCACGACACCGGCATGCTGTATGGTCTGGTTGGGATAGAGCAGGCGCGCCCCAACGGCGGCAACGCCCGTATCGGCCAGTGCCTCGTTCATCATCAGGCGCAGCCAGTTGGGGTGTTCGACGAACACATCATTGTTCATGAACACAAGATAGTCGGACCGGCATCCGGCCGCGGCAAGGTTGTTGAGCCTCGAATAGTTGAAAGGCTCCTCCACTGTCAGAAAGCGGATATTGGGATGGCTGCCAAACTCACGCATGAAGGCGTGTGCCTCTGGCGTGACTGACCAGTTATCGATCAGGACAATCTCGAAATCCGGATAATCCGTGCGTTCCAGCAGGGTTTCCAGGCAGCGGCGCGTGATGTCGATCTGATCCTTGAACGGGATGATGATCGAGACACTGGGGACGGCATCGAGCCGCCAGTCCACCCGGTACAGGGTAAGGCCATTGATGGATGAGACATCGGCCGAGAAGCCCCGACGTGTCAGATGGTCCGAGACGGCCTTCACCCCGGCGGCAATGGCGTAATTCTTGTTGCCCACCGTCACCGCGGTCGAATTGGGCGTCATGCGCCAGTGATAGAGCAGTTCTGACACATGGGCGATGCGATCATGAGGAACGGTTTCACAGGCACGCAGCATGAAATCGTGATCCTGCGCACCATCATATTCGGCGCGCAATGGGCCGATGGCGCGCATGGTCGCGGTTTCAACCATCGTGAGATGGCAGATATAGTTGCAGCCCAGCAGGTAGCGGTAGTTGAAATCAGGCTTGAAATTGGGGGATTGCCAGTTATTGGCCAGATCAACCTTGTCCTCATCTGAATAGATGATGAGCGCATTGCTCTCTTGTGCCTTGCGCAGCATGACTTCAAGCGCAACATCGACCAGCATATCGTCATGGTCGAAAAACACTGTGTAGGCGCCCCTGGCAGCTTCCATGCCAGCATTGGTAGCGCCGGAAATTCCCTGGTTTTCCGCAAGCGGGAGAACGCGGATACGGCTGTCCCTGGCGGCATATTCCTCCATCAGCGCTGTCGTCTGGGGGCAGACCATGCCGTCATCAATCAGGAGAAGTTCCCAGTTGCGATAGGTCTGGTTCAGGACCGAGTTGATGGCGGTGACATAGTCTGCCTTCAGAGGCTTGTAGGTAGGGCAAAGGATGCTGATCAGCGGTTCATCTGCCAGCGGGGCCTTGACGCGCATGAGTGCTGTACGTTCGCGCAGGGCCGGGTAATAGAGCGAGGCCCAGCGGTCATAATTGCCGAGATTATATCCTGCCTGGGGGATGGCAGCGCGTATCTCGGTGCGCAGCTTGGTCAGTTCGCGGTGCAGGCGGTCGATTGTCTCGGCAATATCGAGAAGGCGCGTCTCAAGCGCGTCATCGGCAATCGAGCTTGTGAACGGGCTGCCCATGAGGTGTTCACCCTCGGGCATGACCTTGACCGAAAAGCTTCTGGGGGAGGAGCCGCGAAAGCGCTGCGGGATGGGAATTTCGAAGCCGCAATTCGGATTGCAGCCCACGGCGGCGGCAACGTCACCACGATACCGATCGGCACGCACCTGTGCGACCAGGACATTATTGGCTGTCACCGAAACAATGCAGTCACCGCGCCACTCTGCATCTTCCGGCATCTTTTGCAGGATCCAGCCCTTGAGAGCTCCCTGCTTGATGCCATCGACGCAGCTTGTGTATTCAGGTCTGGCTTTTATAGTAAATTTATGAACTAAACCTTTTCCTTCTTGTAAAGAATCGTCTTGTATGGGTAATGATGACCGATCCTGGAAGCGTATGGATAATTCATGCTGTGCGCCATCCATGAATCTTGCAGGAATGGAGAAGGTGAAACCCAGTCGATCGTGCGGTGTTCTCAAGGCATTCTGCACGTCGCTGCGTGACTGATCCGCTAGAATCTGCGCGATTTCCTGTCCGTCGATCAGGACATGAAGCCGCACGGGGGTCGAGGGATCGAGCCGATTGACGGCCCAGCCAATTATGGTCTCGTTCTGGAGGCCATCACAGTAACCAATAAAAGGGCTGTTGGGTGGGGCAGTTTGCATAGTCTGTTTCTCTTGCAAGTCGCATCGGTGACCTCATGGCGGTCATTGATGTCAGCAATGCCGCAGTTACACCGACATGGCTAGGTAAATACCTGTCATTAGTTATCTAGGAGATGTTTCATTACATTCTTTCCCAGGATACGCGTCGTCATGATGCAGCGTGATGAGGGAAGCATGCTCATGGCATGGCTGTCGTATTATGGTCGGGTGTTCGGTCTTCCGAATCTCACGATCTTCGACAACGGGTCGCGTGATCCCCTGACATTGCATCTCCTAGCACAGGCTCAACGCTGCGGTGTCACCGTCAGACGGGACCGTGATGACCCGGCTGATTTCCACGGCAAGGGTCTCCATTTTGCGGAGCAGATACGCGAGTGGGATCGCAGTTCATCCTACGATTTCGCCTTGCCTGTCGACTGCGATGAATTCCTGACGGTTGTGGGCGACGAGGGTCTCTCGACCGATCCGGATTGCATCAGACGGGAATTTGCGAGGCATATCGGTGAGAAAAGGGCTCTGCGTATTGCTACGTCCCTGTTTAATATTCCTGGAAGACCTGGCTGGTTTGCTGTCGATTCCGGTTTCTTCAAGGGCTTTGTGCCTGCAGGCTGCGTCGGAGTGGTTGATAATGGACAGCACAATCCGTCATCACTCATGGCGCCAGGCTATGCCCTGACACGCTTTACCTATCTCCACTGGCACAATCACGATTATGGTGAGATGCAACGCCGTGCGCGACGCAAGCTCACGAATTCACTTCTCGACCCCGATGATCGCAGTGCCTTGCTGCGCTACGCGGCAACACCCAATCTGCCCGGACGCCACCTTGTAAACGTGCTTCTGGAAGATGAGAGGCACTTTCTGGCCCGATATGAGGGGCTCCTTCATGTCTATATACCATGGGCAAAATCAGCATCCTCCCTCCCGGTTCATGTGGAGAACGGGCCGATCCTGTTTCAGGATCACGCCATGACGAAGCCCTGGGCAGGCGAGGCCTATATGGTATCACAGCCTGATGTGATGGATTGGTCTCCCGGCCCCTTGATGCATTATCTGCTTCACGGCTGGGCCGAGGGGCGCAGCTTCTGACCCTGTCATGAAATATTCACAGGCCTGCCATGAACAGGCTTGTTGTCTCACAGGGGCTGGAAAGCTACACGACAGACTGGCAGAAGATGCCTTTGACCTCTGTCACCGCCTTGTTTGAGCCAGGACGCAACGACCGTATGACTAGTGCTGCCGCGCCGCGGACCCAGCCTGCACCGCTCCAGGAAGCCCGGAAAACCCCGTTCTGGAAGGGCGATCGTCTCTTCCGGCTGCTGGTGGGGGCGTGCGCCCTGCTGGTGCTCGTATCGTTGGGCGGGCTTGTTCTGACCATGGCGATGGGAGGCAGCAAGGCCTTCAGCACCTTTGGTGCAGGCTTTGCCTTTCACGATGTGTGGAACCCCGTCACCAATGAATACGGTGCCCTGGCTCCCGTATTCGGCACAATCGGCTCGACGCTCATCGCCATCCTGATCGGTGTGCCGCTGGCCTTCGGGGCGGCATTCTGGCTGACCAATATTGCACCGCCCATGGTGGCAGGTGTGGTCGGGACTGCCGTACAGCTTCTCGCCGCGGTACCCTCGATCATCTTCGGTATGTGGGGCTTCTTCATTGTCGTGCCCTTCATGGCGCAGCATGTGCAGCCTTTCTTCCGGCATCATTTCGGCCATGTGCCTGGCATACGCTGGCTCGTGCATGGCGCACCGTTCGGTTATGGCCTGCTGACGGGTGGGCTCGTTCTGGCTGTCATGATCACACCCTTCGTGACGGCCGTGATGCGTGACGTGTTTGCAGTCATGCCGCCCATGCTCAAGGAAAGCGCCTACGGGCTGGGCGCCACACGCTGGGAGGTCATGCGCCGGGTGATCGTGCCCTGGTCGCGCGCCGGTATGATCGGTGGTGTGGTGCTCGGCATGGGTCGAGCTCTCGGCGAGACCATGGCGGTTACCTTCGTCATCGGCAATGCCAATACGATCGGCTGGTCACTGTTTGCGCCACGCAACACGGTGGCTTCTCTCGTAGCGCTCGAATTTCCCGAGAGTGCGGCAGGCAGCCTCAAGCTCTCCTCACTTCTGGCTCTGGGTTTCATCCTGATGCTGCTGTCCTTCACCACGCTCGCGATTGCACGCTGGCTGCTGCGGGAGAAACGGGCATGAGCAAGGCGATGGGAGCGGGATGGCGCAAGGACCCGCGCGCCACACAGCGCCTCGTGATGGACCGTCTGGCGACTGTCATGAGCCTTGCCGCAACGGGCATCCTCGTGCTGGCGCTGGTTTCCATTCTCTGGACTTTGCTCTGGAACGGTCTTGCAGGGCTGTCTCTGGCGGCATTGCTTCATCCCATGGGGCCGCCGGGCAGCAATGGCGGTCTGGCCAATGCCATTCTCGGCAGCCTGATCCAGACAGCAGTGGCGCTCATCATCGCAACACCCGTCGGTCTTGGCTGCGGGATCTATCTTTCAGAGTTCGGCAGCGGCTCGAAATTCGCGATGTCGGTGCGCTTCGTCTCCGACGTGCTGCTTTCGGCGCCGTCCATTCTGATCGGGCTGTTCGTCTATCTCGTGCTTGTGGCCCCTTTCGGCCACTTCTCCGGGCTCGCTGGATCGGTGGCGCTGGCCATTCTGGCTGTCCCGATCATCGTGCGTACGACCGAGGATATGCTGCGCCTCGTGCCCGTGGCTATGCGTGAAGCCGGCTCGGCCCTTGGGGCGGCTCATTGGCGCGTTGTGCTCTTCCTGTGCCTGCGTTCGGCAGCGCCGGGCGTTCTGACAGGCATCCTGCTCGCGCTTGCCCGCGTGAGCGGAGAGACCGCGCCCCTTCTTTTCACTTCGCTTGGTAATCAGAACTGGTCGTTCAGCCTCAACAAGCCCATGGCGAGCCTTCCCATCGCCATCTACCAGTATGCTGGCGCGTCCTATGATGACTGGGTGCGTCTGGCCTGGACGGGAGCGCTTCTGGTGACGCTTGGCGTTCTGGGTATCAATATCATCGTGCGGTTCGGCTTCCGCAGCAAACAGTCATAAGCAAGAGGACGACACGCTCATGAGCGAAGCCCTGCAGGATTTCCCCCATACATCGTCCGCTCCGGCCACGCCGGAGGCGGCTCTGGCGGTGCGCGAACTCGATTTCTACTACGGCGAGAAACAGGCCCTGAAATCCATCACGATGGATTTTCGCAAGCAGAACGTGACGGCCATGATCGGTCCTTCCGGCTGCGGCAAGTCCACGCTGCTGCGTATCTTCAACCGGATGTACGATCTGTATCCGGGGCAGAAGGCAACAGGATCGGTCCTGTTCGACGGGGCCGATATCCTCGATCCGGCGCTCGACCTGAACATGCTGCGCTCGCGTATCGGCATGGTGTTCCAGAAGCCCACCCCGTTTCCGATGTCGATCTATGACAACATCGCTTTCGGTGTGCGCCTGCATGAGAAGCTCTCGCGCTCGGAAATGGATGCGCGTGTTGAGGACGTGCTGACTCGCGTGGCCCTGTGGAAGGAAGTGCGCGATCGTCTGAAGGAGCCCGCAGCGGGCATGTCGGGCGGGCAGCAGCAGCGTCTGTGCATTGCCCGCAGCATTGCGACCAAACCCGAAGTGCTGCTGCTCGATGAACCGACTTCGGCGCTGGACCCGATTTCGACCGCGCGTATCGAGGAGCTTCTTGACGAGCTCAAGCAGGATTTCACGATCGCCATCGTGACGCATAACATGCAGCAGGCGGCACGCTGCGCGGATCAGGTCGCCTTTTTCTATCTGGGTTCCCTGATCGAGATGGACAGCGCTGACCGGATGTTCACCAATCCGCGTCAGAAGCAGACTCAGGATTATATCACCGGGCGTTTCGGTTAAGTTTTCCCCAAGCGGGTAGGGATACGCAATTATGCCAGCGGACAGCCTTCACACAGTTAAGAGCTACGAGCAGGAACTGGACCGGATGCGCGCCATGATGGCGCGTATGGGCGGTATTGTCGAAAGTCAGGTGGCGCAGGCCGTAGCGGCCGTGACCGAACATGATGAGGATGCCGCGCAGGCGGCCCCTGCGCAGGACCCGCAGGTGGATATGCTTGAGCGTGATGTCGAGGCGCTGGCAATCCGCCTTCTGGCGCTGCGCAGCCCGATGGCGGGCGATCTGCGCGAGATCGTGGCCGCTCTGAAGATTACCGGCGACCTTGAGCGTATTGGCGATTATGCCGCCTCGATCGCCCGTCGCAGCCAGCGTTTCGATCTGGTCGATCGCCAGATCTCGCTTTCGGGTCTGCGCAGCATGGGGCGACTGGTGCAGGAGAACCTGCGCCGCGTGATCGATGCCGTGACCCAGCAGGACGCCGACCGCGCAACCGAAGTCTGGCAGGCCGATCGTGAGGTGGACGAGTATTACACCGCCATGTTCCGCGAGCTCGTCACCTATATGATGGAGGACCCGCGCAACATCAGCCCGTGCACCCATCTGTTGTTCATTGCCAAGAATTTTGAACGCATCGGCGATCACACCACCAATATTGCCGAGCGCGTCTACTACGCCGTGACGGGGGAGAACCTGCCTTCGGTGCGCCCGCGCGGTGGTCTGGCAGCCGGGGATGATCTGGTTTCGCGATGAGTGGCTCACTGGTGAAAATCGTTGTGGTTGAGGATGATCCCTCCCTGCAACTCATGATCCGCTATAACCTCGACAAGCTCGGTTATGACGTATCGGCTTTCCCTGAGGCCGAGCAGGCCTGGGAGTTCATCTCTCGCTCGCGTCCGGATGCGATGGTGCTGGACTGGATGCTGCCGGGTATGTCGGGCATCGATCTTTGCCGTCGCATCAGGGGCACAGCCTCGCTGCACGATCTGCCTGTGCTCATGCTGACGGCGCGTGCCGACGAGCAGGACAGTATTCGCGGGCTCGATAGCGGCGCCGATGATTATATTGCCAAACCCTGTAGCATCGAGGCGCTCGACGCCCGCTTGCGCGCCCTGTTGCGCCGTACGCAGCCCGTCAAGCAGAATGTCCTGAGCTTTGCCGATCTGACACTTGATCTGCAGACCCATCGTGCCGAGCGCAATGGCCGTGCCCTGACTCTCGGCCCGACCGAATTCCGCCTGCTGGAATTTCTGATGCGTCATCCGCGCCGGGTCTTCTCACGCGAGGATCTGCTTCAGAAAGTATGGGGCTCCAACGTGCATGTGGAACTGCGTACCATCGATGTGCATATCCGCAGATTGCGTCGGGCGCTCAATCTCGACACGGAACTCGATTACGTCAGAACCGTGCGTTCTGCCGGTTATGCCCTTGACGATCAGGCCTGAGAGACCACGACCCTGACGGCTCTGCTTGCAATCCTTCTTGGTTGCTCATGTCTTGGGTGGGGGCTTACATGGCGACAGTCACGTTTGCGCCTCGCCCGTCTGCCGACCCCTGTCGCACTGGTGAACACCCAGCCGGGGGAGGCTCCTAAGGCCCCGGTCTTTTGCGAACTCCTGCCTATTCCCGCTGTGTTACTTGGCGCAGGCGGGCGCATTTTCCATGCCAATCGTGTGGCGCACGCTGTCTTTGGTGATGCGCTCGGGGCGGTCATCCGGCATCCTGCGGTGCAATCTGTCCTTGCAACGCTGACCCCTGAGACGGGTGTCGTCACGCGTGTCGAACTTGACGTGCCGGTGCGTCGGATCGTGCAGGTGACCTTCCGGAAATGGCCGGAGCGCTTTGCCAGCGCCATAGGCTGGGAAGAGGGCGTGCTCGCCGTTCTGGAAGACTGCTCGGAGTTCGAGGTCGTGGATCGGATGCGCGCCGATTTCGTGGCCTATGCGAGCCATGAACTGCGCACTCCTTTGGCATCGCTCATCGGGTTCATCGAAACGCTTCAGGGGCCGGCGGCCGATGACCCTGCGGCACAGCAGCAGTTTCTGGCCATCATGGCGGCGCAGGCTGCGCGTATGGAGCGGCTGATCGAGCGCCTGCTTTATCTGTCGCGTGTGCAGCGCCTCGAACATATGCGGCCTCATGACATGGTGTCCGCACAGGACCTTATGGATCGTCTGCTGGAAGACAGTCAGATCCTGATACGGTCATCCGATGCCAGACTGATCCTCCTGCCGACCGAGGATGACCTTTTCTTCCCGGCTGATGAGGACCAGATCGTTCAGGTGTTGCTCAATCTGGTCGAAAACGCCCTCAAATATGGCGGCCCCGCCATCGAGATACGGGTCGGGATCACCGCAGAGAACGGCAAGGGTATCGAGATTACCGTCGCGGATAATGGCCGTGGTGTGGATAGCCAGCATGTGCCACGCCTGACCGAGCGCTTCTATCGTGTCGAGGGGCGCGCCACTGCCTCTCAATCAGGCACGGGGCTCGGACTGGCCATCGTCAAGCATATCGTGGATCGGCATGGCGGCCGCCTGCGTATCGAAAGCGCACCGGGCAAGGGCATGACCTGCCGCATCTGGCTGCCCCGAACGAGCTGAGCGGCAGCGGGCTGGTTTAGGCCCGGTCAGGTACACGGTGAAGGGCGGAAAATCCGGTACGATGGCTGAGGCTGCCCGGTTCAGATGCCGGAGAGCGCCTCTTTGGCAGGGGTGAGTTACCTCATTGGGGCGCGGTGCCTCGATGGGGCCTCCTCAGTGAGCGACGTGGACCAGCCCCGAAACGGGGCCCGCCTCCCTCTAGAACAAGAAGGCGGGGGGTATATGCGCCATCATAAACGGCCTTGCGGCCGCGATCTCAGAACCAGCCGCGCGGATTGCGCATCGGTGCTTCGTCAACCAGTGCGACGATGGGGCGGATGACGCGGACCAGCCACCAGACAAAAAGCAGACCAAGCAGGACATAACCGATCATCACGAGGCAGAGCAGCCCTGCCACGATGGCCCCCAGGAGTCCGAGCCAGAATGTGCGGATGGCGTAGATGAAATGGCTCTCATAGATCGTCCCCACCGCGTCACCGCGTTTGAGATAGGCAACAATCACACCGGGTATGCTGGTGATGCCGAAAAAGAACGAGGCGATGAAAAGGATATGAACGATCCAGGCCCAGCGTCTTGCACGGTCGCTTCGGGGCGAAGCAGGCCAGGTTTGTGTAAAGCTCGGTTGCATGGAAGGAGTCGCTCCTGAAATCCTGTCGGGCCGATGCGGTATTAGGCCTGTTGGCGGGATATGGTATCGTATCATCAGCCCGCTCGTTCAGGCTATCCTGAAGAGCGGCATTGTGGTTACAGAAAATCGATCGGTGTCATGATTTCGCTTTCCCGCTCCCTTCTGCTTTTCGGTCTGGCAGCCGTCATTTCCGCTCCTGCCGCACACGCCCAGAGCGTGACCGGTGCCGGGTCGAGTTTTGCAGCACCGCTTTATGAAAGCTGGGGCGAAATCGCCAAGGCAAAGGCGGGGCTCGGGGTGAACTACCAGAGCGTGGGTTCGGGCGCAGGGCTCAATCAGGTCGTGGCCGGTACGGTCGATTTCGGCGCGTCGGACAAGCCTGCAGCGACTGCCCTGCTCGATGCCCATCACCTTTACCAGTTCCCCACGGCGCTTGGGGCGATTGTGGTCATCGTGAATGTTCCCGGTATCCCGGCCGGGGCGCTGCAACTCGATGGGCCGACCCTGGCTGCCCTTTATGACGGGCGCATCACCGAATGGAATGACCCGAAAATCCAGGCACAAAATCCCGGGCTGAATTTGCCAGATGCGGATGTGGCACCGATCCATCGAGCCGATGCCTCGGGAACGAGCTTCGTCTTTACCTCCTATCTCTCCCATGTCTCGCCTGAATGGAAAGCCCATATTGGCGCGGGAACCTCCGTGGCATGGCGTGATGGCGCAGGAGCACGGGGCAATGATGGTGTTGCGGCCAGCGTCAAGGAGACCGTGGGGGGGATCGGGTATGTGGAATATGCCTATGCCAGCCACAACCACATTCCGATGGCGCGTATGAAAAGCCATGACGGGGCCTATGTCACGGCCTCGCCTCAAAGCTTCATGGCCGCCGCTTCGCAGGCCAACTGGGCCCATGCCAGCCACCATGTGGTGGATCTGCTCGACAGTGCGGGCGACAATGCCTGGCCGATCATGAGCGCGACCTACGCCATCGTGCCGATCGGGGTGAAGCCGGAAACGAAGCGTTTCTTCGAGATCGGCCTGCGCGAGGGTGAGCAGGAAGCGCGAAAGCTCGACTACATCACTGTGCCCGAGGCGGTGCGTGACGATATTCTGGCTGGCTGGCCGCACTGAACCTGGCTGCCGGAACGTTGCACGAACCGACACGACTGGCGCAGATTTCGTGAAAGGGTCTCTCTGACGCCTGATAGGGCCGGGGGCTGAAAGTTCCCTTGCCACGCAGTAGCAAAGTCTTGATAGGCCATGGCATTTCCAAGCGTCACGGGCTGTCTATTCTGGTTCAGATCCTTCCAAGGCCGGTGAGTAACAGCCGGTTTTGGAACGGCACCAGAGATTCTGCGGGAATGATCCTATGCCTTTGCCTTCCTTTCTTTTTGTCTGCACGGGCAATATTTGCCGCTCTCCCCTTGCCGAGGCGGCCATGCGCGCCGAGGCGGCCCGTCGTGGTCTGACTTTGGATATCGACTCGGCGGCGACCGGTGTCTGGCATGTGGGCGAAGCCCCGGACAGCCGTGCGCGACGCGTTGCCAAGAAACACGGGCTCGATATCGATACCTATGTCGCAAGGCAGGTCCAGGAAGACGATTTCACGCGTTTCGATCATATCATCGCGCTCGATTCAGGGCATTTGCGTGCCCTGCGTCGCCTTGCCCCGGAAGCGGAACAGGAGCGTATCCGCCTGCTGATGGATTATGTGCCTGAGCGTGCTGGTGAGGAAATCTCTGATCCTTTCTATGGCAAGGACATCGATTTCGAGACGGCGTGGCAGGAAATTGCTCTAGGCTGCGCGCATCTGGCCAGTTTCACGCTGGATTCCTGAGAAGGGGCTCCCCTGATGACAGCTGACCCCGCTCAACAAGCCGCGTCCCGATTTGCGCAGATTGCGGCCTTGATCGGGGAAGAGGGTGCCTTTGAGGTGCGATCCCTCGGTGGGGGCGATCTTTCTGATATCTGGCAGCTCGATTTCGCGTCCGGGCGCCGTGTCGTCGTCAAGAATGGGCCTCATGTCGCCACTGAGGCGGCCATGCTCGATGCGCTGGCGGCAACAGGTGTCGCTGTTCCGCCCGTTCTGGCGGTGCAGGGTGATTTGCTCGCACTGGGCTATGTGCCTCGTGGCGGGAAAGGCGACGAGGCGTGGTCGGCGCTTGGGCAGGCGATGCGCTGCCTGCATGAGGTGAAGCAGCCTCCGCGTTATGGGTGGGACGAGGATTACGCTTTTGGCACGGTGCCTATCATCAATGACTGGACGCTCGACTGGCGTGACTTCTGGCGGGATTGCCGGTTAAGGCCCTTCCTCAATAGCCTCCCCAGGGAAGTGGCGGCACGGGTCAATCACCTGTCGCAAACCCTTGATCGTTTTCTGCCCTCGGCCCCGCGCCCCACGCTTTTGCATGGTGATCTCTGGACCGGCAATTTCATTACCTCGCCCGCGCCTGAGGGCGGGATACGCGCCGTATTGATCGATCCCGCCTGTTATATCGGCGATGCGAGTGCGGATTTCGCCATACTGACGCTTTTTGCGACTCCACCTGAGGCGTTCTGGCGCAGTTACGGTCCGTTGCCGGAAGAGTATGAACGCAGCATCAATGTCTATCGTCTCTGGCCTGCGCTCGTGCATTACCGTCTGTTCGGGGCCACCTATCTCGGTCTTGTGCAAAGCCTGCTTGATACATTGGAGCTATGAGGCCGATGACCGGCGCGGGTTCTAAAGTCTGAAACCCTCGCTGATTCACAAGTGTTGTTCTTCGGGCGTGAGCAGATCAATGACCGATGGCGTCCAGCCCAAGGCACGGGCTGCGAGGAGCGCAGCGCTTGCCGCATTCGGCTCCAGCTTGCCTCCTGTTGCGGGTGCGCCCGGCGTCATGGCGCGGTAATGGTATGCGTTATGATGCGTATGAAGCCCAGGTACGCAGCAACCTTAGCCTGCTTGAAATGGGTGTCGGCGCCAGCTGAGCGCGACCCGATATCATGCTTGCCCGCTAATGCCTCCTGTCCCGTTCGCGGGAATGACCCGGGATGGAACAGGGGGGTGAGTTTTCAGGTTGATGCCGCCAGGGCCTCGAAGAGCACGGCGATGGCCTCGGCACCTGGGTCGGGGATATTGGCCAGCTGCTCGGGCGGGATATAGGAAGCGCGGCCGGCACGCGCTTTCATGCTCCGTGTCGCGTCGGCCCCCTTGCGCGCTGCGACCGCCGCCTGCGTGAGTGACTGACCGGATTGCAACGCAGCAATGGCAGGCAGAAGCGCATCGAGCATGGTGCGGTCACCTGGCTTTGCCCCGCCATAGGCCTGCATGCGCGCGGCACCGTTATGCAATCCTTCGCGCCAGTTTTCATCATGCCCCGCCGTGGTCATGAGAATGGACAGCAGAACGCCGCTCGACCCACCGCTGTGACGGGCCAGAAGGCGTCCGATTGTGGCCATGAGCGCCTGCGGCGAGGCGAGGGGAAGGCGGTCGATGGCGCGCAGAACCTGTCGCGCGGCCTCGGCAAATGTCGAGCCTGCATCGCCATCACCGCATTTGGCATCGAGCGTATTGAGGGCGGCCTCATGCCCGATCAGCGCATCCGCGCCGCTAGTGATGAGGTGCCTGAGCAACGGATTGTCAGAGGGGGCATCCGTAAACGTTTCGGGCAGCGCGGGCACGGGCAGGGTCGCGACCGGGCCGAAAGCGGCCAGACCGGGCCATGCGTGAGGCTCGACCGGTGCAGCAAGCGCCTCGATAAAGGCGGGTTCCGCAGGGAGCGTCGTCAGGGAGAAGCCGTTCATGTCGAGCGCCGTCATGACCGGGGCAGGGCCGGCAATCCATGCTGTCCGGGCGGCCAGTGATGTGCGGGAGAAACCGTCGAGAAGTGCCAGAGCCTCAAGGGGCGGTACACTGCCCAGCATGTTGAGCAGGACAATCTGCCTGGTTGTGTCTTTGGCATCGCTCTCTGGCAGGGATGACAGGAGCCGGTCTGCTGCGAGCGCAACCAGTTTGTCGAGAGGGGCCATCGGAATACGTTCGACACCAGCTTCACCGTGAATGCCGAGCCCGAGTTCGGCCTCGTTTTCGCCAAGGCGGGGCGGCTGGTCGGGCGTATAGACATTGCAGTCGCTCAGGGCGAGGCCGATGGAACGAAGCGCACCCGCAGCATTGCGCGCCTGCGTGGCGACTTCTGCAAGCGGGCGCCCAGTCTCGGCAGCGTAGCCAGCGATCTTGTGAACCAGAACGGTGCCGGCAATGCCGCGTGCCTTGGCCGTGTGGCCAAGGGCAATGTCGTCGCCTACGATGACGAGTTCGACATCAAGCCCGAGCGCCTTCGCCTGTTCGGCTGCGATACCGAAATTGAGCCGGTCGCCGGTGTAGTTCTTGACGATCAGCAGGCACCCGGCCGGACCGGTCACGGCGCGTATGGCCGCAAGAATGGCATCGACGCCCGGCGAGGCGAAAAGCTGACCGCAAACCGCTGCCGTGAGCATGCCTTTCCCCACAAAGCCAGCATGGGCGGGCTCGTGTCCAGAACCACCGCCAGAAATGATGGCCACGCGATCTTTCGCCCAGTTCTTCCGCAGGACGACATGGATATCGTCGGCACCGTCAAGCCGACACAGATGGCTCCCCGCTGAAGAGCGTAGAAGCCCCTCAATGCCTTCGGCTACGATTGTGTCACGGGAATTGAAAAAGCGCTTCATGGACGAACTCCGCCTTGATCGCGGGGCTGTGGCGGCCCCTGTTATCGCTCGGTTGGGTCAGGCTAGAATCGTCAACGGTCGGAGGACATGACATTTCTATGTGAAAAGAGACACATTGATGTGACGTTGATCGCATTCCTGCGGGATCGGGCGTGATTTACCGGCATGCGGGTGGCAAGGATCGCGCCTCTGCGTTGCTGTTCGGGCGGTATGGGTCCATTGGCCGCATCGGATCAGTGCCAACGACCCCTCTGTTATCTTTCAGGCTCAACAGGTTGTGAAGAAGTGCCGACTGCCGCACTCGGTCACCTGAATATGGGCAATGACTTGACACAACCGGTGCGCTGCCGTGCATTTCCGGATTGTTGCATCCGGTTCGGAGGCTGATCGAAACGATTGGCAGCAGTCCGGGAATTCGTTACGATTAGACAAGAATTTTCGTCAACAGGGTCAGGATTACAGAATTTTGGACATTCCATCCAAGTCGCATCTTCATCCCCCGCCGCAAGTCGATGAGGGCTATCACAAGGATCTCGGGCGTCGACAGGTCCAGATGATCGCCATCGGCGGGGCCATCGGCACGGGGCTTTTCCTTGGTGCCGGCTCGCGGTTACAGCAGGCGGGCCCGGCTCTCGCGCTCGATTACCTCGTTTGCGGCATGTTCTGCTTTCTCATCCTTCGCGCGCTTGGCGAACTGGTGATGTACCGCCCCAGCGCTGGCAGCTTCGTCTCCTATGCCCGTGAGTTTCTGGGCGAGAAGGCGGCCTATGCAGCTGGGTGGCTCTCCTTCCTGAACTGGGCCATGACCGGTATCGTCGATATCACGGCGGTCGCGCTCTACATGCATTTCTGGGGCACGTTCGATCATGTTCCACAATGGGTGTTCGCGCTCGTGGCGCTGGGCATTGTCGGCACCATGAACATGATTGGTGTGCGCTATTTCGGCGAACTGGAATTCTGGTTCTCGCTTATCAAGGTCATTGCGCTTGCCCTGTTCCTGGTGTTCGGCTGCGTCGTGCTGGGCCTCAAGATGCCCGTGGCAGGCAGTGTCCCCGGCTTTCATCTGATTTCAGAAAATGGCGGTATCTTCCCGCACGGCATCATGCCGGCCCTGTTCCTGATGCAGGGTGTCGTGTTCGCCTATTCGGCCATCGAGCTGGTGGGTACGGCGGCAGGTGAGTGCGCCAATCCGCGTGAAATCATTCCGCGTGCCATCAACAGCGTGATCTGGCGTATCGGCCTGTTTTACGTCGGCTCGGTGATCCTGCTGGTCTGCCTTCTGCCGTGGAATGCCTACCACAAGGGTGTCAGCCCGTTCGTGACCTTCTTCCAGGCCCTTGGTGTGCCGCATGTTGATACGGTCATGAACATCGTCGTGCTCACCGCGGCCCTGTCGAGCCTGAATTCGGGCCTGTATTCGACCGGGCGTATTCTGCGTGCCCTCGCCATGGGAGGCTCGGCGCCACGTGCTCTGGCGCGGATGAACAGGCAGTCTGTGCCCTATGTTGGCATCCTGACCACGGTGGCGGTCTATCTCGTCGGGGTCGGGCTTAACTATCTCATCCCGTCCCGTGTGTTCGAGATCGTGCTCAATGTCGCCGCTCTGGGTATTATCAGCACCTGGAGCTTCATTCTGATCTGCCAGATACGCCTGCGCCAGCTCGTTAATCGTGGCGAGGTCGAAAGCGCCGGATTCCGTATGCCGGGTGCGCCGTTCACCTCGTGGCTGACGCTGGGCTTTCTCGGCTTTGTGGTCGTGATGATGGGTCTGGATTACCCTGAAGGCACCTATACGGTGTGTGCCATTCCGTTCATTGCGGTGCTTCTCGCCGGTGGCTGGGGACTGATCCTACTGAGCCGCAAGAAAGCCTGATCAAACGAGACGGCCTGCTCAGTCCCGTCCGGACTGGGCAGGTTCTGCCGGCAATTGCCCTTCCCATTTGGCCACCACGGCCGTCGCCAGGGAGTTGCCGACGACATTCGTGGCCGAACGGCCCATATCCAGAAAAGTATCGACGCCAAGGATCAGCAGAACGCCCTCTTCGGGGAGTTTGAACTGGCTGAGAGTTGCCGCGATCACGACCAGTGACGCGCGGGGAATGCCTGCAACGCCCTTGCTGGTCAGCATCAGGGTAAGCAGCATGATGATCTGCGTGCTCCAGGGCAGGCTGATATCATAGGCCTGTGCAATGAAGATGCTGGCGAAGGTGCAATACATCATCGTGCCGTCGAGATTGAACGAGTAGCCAAGCGGCAGGACGAATGACGAGATGCGGCGCGAAATGGGAAACCGCGAAAGCTGGTCGAGCATCAGAGGATAGGCTGCTTCCGAGCTTGCTGTCGAAAAGGCCAGAAGGAACGGCTCGCGCATCAGTCGAATCAGACGACGCGCCGGACGACCGAGAATGGCGAAGGCAGCCGCAATCAGGGAGCACCAGAGCAGGAAGAGCGCGATATAGAACTCGCCCATGAACTTGCCGTAATTGATGAGCACGCCAAGTCCATTGGTCGTGATGGTCGCAGCCATGGCGCAGAACACGGCCAGCGGGGCCAGGAGCATCACATAGCCTGTTACCTTGAGGATGATCTGTGACAGGCTCTCTGTCCATTCCATGATCACTCTGGCCTTTTCAGGCATGGAGGCGCAGGCGACGCCGAAAAAGACCGAGAACACGACGATCTGCAGGATCTCGTTATCCGTCATGGCGCGGAAGACGGAATCCGGCACTATGTGCTTGACGAAGCTGTCGAGCGACATGCCATCGGTTGCGATGGGGGATGTTGTGATGCCGTGCAGGCGATGCATCCCGACACCGGGGCCAAAGAGATTGACCAGAATCATGCCGAGCGTCAGCGAAAATAGCGAGGCCAGCACGAACCAGATCATGGCCTTTGCGCCAACACGACCAACCGAAGCCGCGTCCGACATATGACCAATACCCACCACGAGGGTGGAGAAAACCAGCGGGGCGATGATCATCTTGATCAGGCGCAGAAAGACTGTCGAGCCGATGGAGATGTAATGGGCGAAATGCTGCTGCTGCACGGAATCGGCGATCCAGGCATGGGCGAGGCCACCCACCGTAATGCCAAGCAGCATCGCGATGATGATGAGTGTGGTCATGCTCATGCGCTTCATTGAGGCAGCTCCAAAACGGCGGGGGAAGCCCGGGTCTAGGCCATAACACCCTGTCATATCAAATCTGGAACAGTCACCTTGTCTCATGAGCGCCATGCCAGGCCCTGTCGGCTCTCCCGCCCTCCGGGGTCAGATGTTGCGACGCGCAGCAATCCGGCATCGTCTTGCAGCGTTGTCGCGCGATATGATCTCGGTCATATGATTCGCATCGCATGCAGCGATGGCAGGGTCAGGTATGGGCAGCTTCGTGTGCCATACCTTAGCGAGATGCCAGACCTTGCGGCGTTCCGGGGGAAAAGAAGCGTGATTCAGAGTGCTATTGCGGTGATACTTGGCCTGATTATCGGCCTGTTTTCCCTTATTGTATCCATCATTGCCGTTATTGAGGAGGCCGCCCGCAGAGGGTTGCAGACACTTGGTGTCCCTCATCAGGTGCAGACGTCTCTTCTGGCACTGCTGCTGCTTCTTCTGGTTGTTATCTCCTTCCGTCTGTTCGGGAAGCTGTTTGGTTTGCTGATCGCGATTGTGCTGCTGGCCCTGCTTTTGCATGCGCTGTTTGCGCCGGAAATGACGGGCGTCACGATCTAGCGTTCCAGAGTGGGAGGCCGGACCGTTACCCTGTGCGGGTGATGATCAGCCGAGGGCGAAGGCGCGATGCCAGATCGGCCGGGGAAGGTGATGACAAGCCCAGCGCGCCACGGCGTCGCGGCCAAAGGGCGCGAGTGCCGGGAGATATCTCTGGTATTATATGAGTGTGATGGTGTCCGCGGCGGGATTCGAACCCACGGCCCCAGGATTCATACCACTTCGGCTTTCGCCGCCGGTACGCATGGCGCACCGTTTGTGGTCTGGACTGTCTCTTCACCATAGCCCGGAAAACCGGACGACAGGCGCTGCCCGTACAGTCTCTACACCTCCATGCCACCTTGCGGACGCATGTTTGGCTCGGGATTGGCACGGCTAGACGCCAGAGCGTTCCCCGAATTTGAGCAGATCCACCATGATGTTTCCAAGCATGGCGCCCAATTTTAGGAATCCTGTGCTCTATCCTGCTGAGCTACGCGGACAATCATTTCCATTCTAGGGAGCTCGTGTGACACAGGCAAGAGGGCCGGTTTCAATTTTTTCTGTACCATAGGATCGGTTGCAATACTGGCAAGTCATTCTAAGATTGCTTTTGTTAGTAAGTCTGTATGCCTGCCAGGAATGCGAAATTTGCCCTTATTTACGCTGGCTGGCCCTGAGATTTACTTTGATCCTTTCCCTAAAGGCGGCAGGCGGCAAAACACGTTCTCGGCATGTTAATCTTCCTTCAACTGCAAGCGTTGCCAGGGAAGAGAATACGTTTCGTAAAAAAAACCGAGATAGGGATGTGATACAAGGCCTTGAGAAAAGAAAGCGTGAAGTAATGTTCGATCTGGCCCTTCGTGGTGTTGCAAAAACCGATTCCACCCTGCTGCGTCTGCGACTGATCGGTCGCATGGAAGCGACAACGCTCACGGGTGAGAGCGTCCTTCCAGTGGGTGGGAAGACGAAGGGACTACTTGCCATCCTCGCGCTTTCGGACCGCAAGCCTGTTGCCCGTTCACATCTTGCCGAATTGCTGTGGAGCCGCCGCCCCGATGATCTCGCGCGCGCCTCCCTGCGTCAGGAGATCCATCGTCTGCTTGATGCCCTGAGTCCTCTGGGTGTCGACGTGATTGATGTCCAGCGGCATACGCTTGCGCTCAAGCCCGCCCTGACCTCTGTCGATGTCGAGCGTATCCTCAACGGAGGAAAGTCCATTCTGCGCGAGTTGCCGCCGCCGAGCGAAGTATTGCTGGGCGAACTCAACGGCATTGATCCGGCGTTCAATGAATGGATCGAGGGGCAGCGTACACGCCTCAATCGCCATATCTATCAGCTTTTCGAGAGCGCGCTACGCACGCAGGTGGATCCTGATGCCATTCTTGAGACTGCTGATCATCTGCTGATGCGCGACGGGCTCAACGAGGCGGCATGGCGTGCCCGCATCCAGGCATGGGTGACCAAGGGCGAGTATGCCCAGGCTGCGACACTCGGAGATCAGGTCGTGCAGCTTTTCCAGGATCAGCTTGGCGCGGTGCCCGGGCCCGCAACGATGGGTCTTGTTCGCAGTCTGCAGGAGCGAATCGCTTTTGACTCCTACGCCAAGACGCATCACGGTACCTCGGTTGCAAGTGACCCCGGACTTGTTCACGGGGATACGCACGCTGAAAACGTCAAGCTGTTTGCCGGAGGTGTTACGGAGCCTCATCTCCTGGCGTCAGGCACCTCCTCGCGCACTTTGGGATCGATCGCTGTCGCGCCATTGAAGGCCGCAGGTGGTGCGCATGCCGAAACCCTGGCCGCTGAGCTGACCGAGCGTCTGGAGGTCAAGCTCGTAGGGTTGCAGACATTCACCGTTGTGCCGTTTCCGGAAACGCCTCAGGGCGAAACCGGACCGCTTCTGGGCAATACCCATAACCCCGGTACCGATTATGTCATCTCGGGCCTCGTTCGTGCGAATGTTGAGCATGGGGAGACCAGTGAGGGTTATGTCATCATCCGTCTTCTGAGCCTGCGGCAGGAAGGATGCGTGGTTTGGGCGGATCGTTTCGAGCTGCCAAGGGATACGCGGGCCCAGCGTGCATTGCTTTTCTATGTGATGAAATCGCTCCAGTGGTCGCTGTTCGTTTCGGAGGGGCAGCGTATGATGTCACGGCCGATTGCCGAACTATCGGCTTTCCAGATGGCTGTGCGCGCCCTTACGCTGCTTTTGCGCTGCGATGTCACGCTTGCCGCCGAATTGCGTGACCTGGTCGAACGCGCCTATCAGTCTGATCAGGAATCGGTGTTCGTGCTTTATGTGCGCTCATTGATCCGGTTCTTCCTGTACCTGGAGACATGGTCGTCGGCTCCGCAGGAAGATATCGAAGAGATCGCCTCCGCAGCAGGTTATGTGGCGATCCAGCTGCGAGCCAACCCACTCGGGGTGTGGCTCTCGATGATGACGCGCACGTTCACGCCTGGTCAGCTCGATGAAGCCAAGGCGCTGACTGCGGAATATACCGGGGCCGGGGGCGTGTTTCCTGCCATCGCCATTTCACCTTCCATTCATGCGCTCAAGGCTACACAGGCCCTGCTATCCGACGACAAGGCGGTTGCGCTTGAGGAAATACAGCAGTTCCGGGCCTTGAGGGCCTCACAGCCTCTGGCTGTTCTGTCGGAGCCGTTCAGCATTTTCGTTCTCGAAGCATCTGGCAATAACGAGGAGGCCAGGCAGGCTGGCGCTGCCTTCGTCAGTCTGTATCCGCGTAGCGCAGCTGGTGTGCTCTATTATCTCGTGGCGCTCTCAGCCCATGGAATGGGGGAGGAGACCGAGCGCGTCAAACGGCATCTTCTGCGGCTTGTGCCGGATATTACCATCGCCGGAGTGCTTTCGCGCCATGACTTCCTGCCGGAATGCATGAAGGCGCGGTTGCGTGAAATGCTTGCGCGAGTGAGCCTGCCGCAAGGATAAGTGGATGCCCCGCTTGGCGGGACCGGGCGGGCGCGATATGAACCGATGTTGAAGCCGGACGCGGGTACCGCGATCGGGGATTTCGACACGCGGCCAGTGCCAGTCTAATAGGGACAACATGACACCTCGTTTGCAGCCGATCGCCCCTCCCAACGCGCCCACAAAGGCGTTGTCATTCAAGGGACGGTTCCTCCCCGTTCTGCCGCTTTGCGCCCTTATGGCGCTGAGCGCCTGTGGCGGTGGGCGTGATCCCGACAGCCTGACACAGCCCCGCAACCATCTGCTCGGCGTCGATCGTGGAGCGACCGGTGGAGACGACCAGCTTCAGGGTGGGGTTAATGCCTATCTCTGGCGTGGTGCTATCGACACCCTGTCGTTCATGCCGTTCGCATCTGCCGATGCCAATGGCGGCGTGATCCTGACGGACTGGTACCAGCCGCCTGCCAGCACCAATGAGCGTTTCAAGATCGCTGCCTATATCCTTGATCGCCGGCTGCGTTCGGATGCGCTGCGCGTATCCGTGTTCCGTCAGGAAAAGCAGGGAAGCGAATGGGTCGATACCCCCGTTGCGGCCAATACCACGTCGGACATTACCACGCGTATTCTCGCCCGTGCGCGCCAGCTTCGTGCCGATAACGGCAACCGGGACTGATATCCCCGCTCTGAAGATCACGTGACACGAACAGACGACAGAAGATCATGACGGAACAAGAGACACTCGGCTACGATTTCGGCAAGGCTGAGCCCAAATGGCAGGCAAAATGGGATGGCGTGCGTGCCTTCGCCGCCGATGACCATCCCGCTGCCGACAAGCCGAAATATTACGTGCTCGAGATGTTTCCGTATCCGTCGGGTCAGCTCCATATGGGCCATGTGCGCAACTATGCGCTGGGCGATGTGGTGGCGCGCTACAAGCGCGCGCGTGGTTTCTCGGTTCTGCATCCCATGGGCTGGGATGCGTTCGGCCTCCCGGCAGAAAATGCAGCGCGTGAGCGCGGTGTGCATCCGGGGCAGTGGACGCTGGACAACATTGCGGCCATGCGCGGCACGCTGCAGCGCCTTGGCTTCTCGCTGGACTGGGAGCGTGAGATCGCCACCTGCCTGCCGGAATATTACGGGCATCAGCAGAAGCTGTTTCTGGATATGTGGCGCAAGGGGCTGGTCGAGCGTCGTGAATCCTCGGTCAACTGGGACCCTGTGGACAACACGGTGCTCGCCAATGAGCAGGTGGTTGACGGGCGTGGCTGGCGTTCGGGTGCGCTGATCGAGAAAAAGCGCCTGTCGCAGTGGTTCCTCAAGATTACGGATTTTGCAGCACCTCTGCTCGAAGGCCTCGACAAGCTCGATCGCTGGCCGGCCCGCGTGCGCGTCATGCAGGAGCGCTGGATCGGCCGCTCGGAAGGGGCTCGCGTCCGCTTTGCGCTTCATGCACCCCCCGAAGGGTTCGACACAGACCTGGATTCGGTCGAGGTGTTTACCACCCGTCCGGATACGCTGTTCGGTATGAGCTTCGTCGCCATTGCTGCCGATCATCCGCTGGCTGCGAAGGTTGGTCAGGATAACGAAGCCGTACGCAGCTTCATTGAGGAATGTCAGCGTCTCGGTACGTCCGAGGAAGCGATCGAGGCGGCCGAAAAGCGCGGCATCGATACCGGATTGCGTGTCAGCAACCCGTTTGCGCCTGACGAGACCGTGCCGGTCTGGATCGCCAATTTCGTTCTGATGGAATATGGCACGGGCGCTGTGTTCGGTTGCCCCTGTGGCGATCAGCGCGATCTCGACTTTGCCCGCAAATATGACCTTCCGGTGCGTCCGGTCATTCTGCCGACAGGCGAGCAGCAAGCCGGTTTTACGGTGGGCAAGACCGCCGTCACGGGTGAGGGCACGCTCATCAATTCTGGCTTCCTCGACGGGCTGGATATTGTTGAAGGCAAGCGCAAGGCCATCGAGCGTCTCGAGGGTATGGGGATCGGCCGTGGTGTCGTGAACTGGCGCCTGCGTGACTGGGGTATCTCGCGCCAGCGTTACTGGGGCTGCCCGATACCGGTCATCCATTGCGACAGCTGTGGTGCAGTGCCCGTGCCGGACGACCAGTTGCCGCTGAAACTGCCCGAGGATGTCACCTTCGACCGCCCAGGTAATCCGCTCGATCACCATCCGAGCTGGAAGCATGTCGACTGCCCGCAATGCGGTGCCAAGGCGCGTCGCGAGACTGACACGTTCGATACGTTCGTCGATAGCTCATGGTATTTCGCGCGCTTTACCGCGCCCCATGCCAGTACCCCGACTGACCCGATTGCGGCGAATAGCTGGCTGCCGGTCGATCAGTATATCGGCGGTATCGAACACGCGATCCTGCATCTGCTTTATGCACGATTCTTCACGCGCGCCATGCACGAGACGGGTCATCTGAACGTCGATGAACCGTTTGATGGTCTGTTCACTCAGGGCATGATCACCCATGAGAGCTACCGCGATGAGAGCGGCTGGCTCGCGCCTGAGGATGTGGTGCGTTCGGGCGAGGGCTATGTGCGTCGTGACAATGGCCAGCCCGTGCAGCTCGGTCGCCTGGAGAAGATGTCGAAATCCAAGCGCAATACGGTTTCGCCTACGGCGATTATCGAGCGCTTTGGTGCGGATACGGCACGCTGGTTCGTTCTGTCCGACAGCCCGCCAGAGCGCGATATGGAATGGACCGAATCCGGCGTTGCCGCTTCAGCCCGTTTTGGTCAGCGTCTCTATCGTCTGGTGCAGAATGTCGCGGCGCAGGTGCCGCAGGGAGCGCCCTGCACTGAGGGCGGTCGCAGCCTGCGTCAGGCCACGCATCGCACCATCAAGGCTGTGACCGAGGCGCTTGAGGGCTTCACACCTAATGTCGCCGTGGCGCGCCTGCATGAATTGAGTGCTGCCCTTTCGGAGGCCGAGAAATCGACCGAGGACGGTATTGGCGCAGCCCGTCGCGAGGCCGCTCTCACATTGGCTCTGCTCGTAGCCCCCATGATGCCGCATCTGGCGGAAGAGATGGTGGCCCTGCTGGAGCCTGAGGGGGCTATGGTCGTCGAGCGCGCCTGGCCGGAGGCGCTGGACGCGTTCCTCACGCGTGACAGCATCACGCTGGGCGTACAGATCATGGGCAAGCTGCGTGGCACAATCGAGGTGCCACCCGACGCGCCGTCTGACATGGTTCTTCCGCTGGCCGAGGCCGAGCCGAATGTGGCGCGGATGCTGGAAGGCAAGCGTATCGTCAAGCGTATCCATGTGCCCAACCGTATCGTCAATTTCGTAGTGGCAGGCTGAACCGATGCGTCGTCTTATCCTGCTTGCTTCTCTGGCTCTGAGCGGTTGCGGGTTCCAGCCGCTTTATGGAAGCAACGGAGATGGCGGCGCCCGCGTGATGCACGAGCTGCAGCGTATCTATGTCTCGAACATACCCGAGCGCCAGGGGCAGGAGTTGCGGCTTGCACTTCAGGAGCAGCTGGGCAGTGGCAGCACCAAGGCACCAGACGGGTACACGCTCAATGTAAGCTACGGCGTCAATGCTTCGGTCATCGATATTCATAGCGATAATACTGCGGGCCGTTATCGCGAACTGGGGACAGCGCATTGGCGTCTTTATACTGTCGAACCCTCTCCGAGATTTCTGGCTGAGGGCGACGTGAATGAACTCGATGGTTTCAATGCGACCTTCGAGCAGTATCTCGCCCAGACCCTGAATGACGAGACTGTGCGGGCCCGTATCGCCCAGACCCTCGCGGGATCAATCCGTCAGCAGATTGCCATCTGGTTCAAGACCCAGATCAAGCCATCGCGTAATAATGCAGCGGATCTGCCTTCCTATTTCGATCCGAACGCCATGCCGACCCAGAATGGCCAGCCTTACGAGAAGGCAGGCCCTGATGGCTTCCCGGCTGCGGCAACGGGGCGTACGGATCTCAACAGTACGGATAACTGATCGCGCATGAAGATCGATGCCCGCTCGACTTCCCGCACACTCGCTGAAATTGGCAAGTGGCGCGGGGTCCTGCTCTATGGTGATGATCTCGGCCTGATACGCGAGCGGGCCGCCCAGTGCGTCAAGCTGGTGGCAGAGTCTCTGGATGACCCGTTCCGTGTCGCAGTGCTCGATCAGGAGCAGCATGGCCGCCTCGAAGAGGAGATGGGCGCGCTTTCACTGATCGGGGGGCGTCGTGCCATATGGGTGCGCGATGCACAGGACGCGGTGTTGCCCAGAGTCATGGCGGCGCTTGCGATCGACAGCGATACGGTTCTGGTCATCGAAGCACCGGGGCTTGCCTCACGCGCCAAGCTGCGAACCTCGCTTGAAGCCCATGCCTCAATTGCCGCCATCGGTTGCTATCCGGAGGAGGGCAAGACCCTCATCGCCTCACTGGCGGATCTCTTTCGTGAAGCCTCAGTCACGATCGACCGTGACGCCCTGTTCTGGCTTTCTTCCGTCATGGGAGCCGACCGGGCAGCCATACGAAGCGAAGTCGAGAAGCTCGTTCTTTTTGCCGGGGAAGGTGGCCGTCTGACGCTCGATGACTGTCAGGAATGTATCGGTGATTCTGCCAGTGCTACGCTGGATGATGCGACAAGTGCTGCGATGGCTGGTGATCGAGCCATTGCTGACATTGCGCTGGAGCGTGCGCTTGCCGATGGTTTGTCTCCCATTGCTCTGGCGCGTGCCTGTCTGTCGCTCATGAACCGGTTGCTGCGGGTGCTGGACTGGATGGATGAGGGCAAGTCGCGTCAGGAAGCCATGAAAATGCTTCGCCCCCCGGTGTTTTTCAAGAAAACCGAGAGCTTCACGAAAGCCCTTGAGCGCTGGGATCGCACAGGTCTCAGGAGAGCCTGCGATGCCGTGCAGGGTTTCGAGCTGGCCTGCAAGCAGACGGGCAGCCCTGATCTGGCGCTGTCACGTCGTCTGATTGCCCAGCTTTGTCTCGGACCGAGATCATTCCAGCGTTGAAATCATCGCGTCGTTTTGCCACGATCGGTGTGATGAGGATTTCGACCTGCGACCCAGAAGCGATTATGGTGATCGGCGCGTTGCCGGCCAACCCGTCGATGGCTCTCGCAGGGCAGGTCATTCCGCCGCCGCATGCGCGCTTGCACAGCCAATGAAAAACACGAGAGGCTCAGCCCTTTGGCACGGGAATATCGCGGTGTTGCTGGCGATGGGTGCCTTGTTTCTTCTGGTGCTTGGCGCGGTCGCCGCGCCGCTCTATGCGCGAGTGGTTGGGGTCGATGCAATGGCTTCCAATCTGGCCGGCACCGTCATGCGCAACGGCCATGCGCAGGATATCATGCAGGCCAATGACAACCCGCTCCATCTGGGCCTCTCTCCCATTGGCCCGTCATGGCGCTGGGGGCCTTATGCCCTTGGGGCCGATTCACAGGGGCGCGACATTGCTGCGAGACTGCTTTACGGGGCGCGATCCTCGCTGGTCATCGCTTTTTCAGCCGCCTGTCTGTGCCTGATTGCTGCGACGTTCTGTGGTCTGGCAGCCGGATATTGTGGGGGGTGGGTCGATCTGGTCCTGTCGCGCGGGCTCGATATTCTCTGGGCAGTGCCGGTTTATCTGTTCGCCATCAGCCTCAGCGTGGTGACAATTGGCCATGACCTCTCCTTTGGCCCGCTCCACTTGCGGGCGGACTCACTGCTTCTGCCCATTCTGATTATCGCGCTCATCTACGTGCCCTATGCGGCGCGGCCTATCCGGGCCCGGACGAAAAGCCTGCAAAATGCTGGCTTCGTTCTGGCCGCGCGTGGGCTGGGGGCGTCGTCCCTGCGTATCATTCTGCGCGAAATCCTGCCTCTGCTGGCGGAAACCGTCTTTGTGCTGGCACCGCTTATTATGGCGCTTTGCCTCCTTGCGGAGTCCGCGCTGTCTTTTCTCAGCCTCGGTGTGCAGGCACCTGCCGCTTCGTGGGGGAGCCTGATTCATGATGGCGAGGGATTGATTTATAGCCGCCCGGTCGTTGCCATCGCGCCGGGATTGGCCATCATCGTGACTGTTCTGGCCCTCAACACGCTGGGTGACGCTGCGCAGACGGCGTTGCGCAAGCGGGGCGGCAGATGAGGGGCTTTCTCTCCCGCCTAGGCCAGATGCTGCTCGTGCTGTTCGGCATTTCGGTACTCGTCTTTGCCGTGTTCTTTGCAACGCCGGGGTCAGACCCCTCAGCCCGTATTGCGGGGCGCGGCGCGAGCCCGGAGGTGATCGAACGTGTTCGCCATGCCTATGGCTTCGATCGCTCGCTACCTGTCCGTTATCTCACAATGATGGATCATCTGTTCATCTCGCGAAACCTGACGTCCTACGTCAATCACGGGCAGAATGTGGTTTCGGAGGTGTTTGCTGCTGCACCTGTCACGCTTTCGCTTGTGCTCTGGGCGGCGCTGTTCTGGGTGAGCGGCGCGCTGGTGTTTGGCATGATGGGTGCGGCGTTTCAGGGCGGTGCCCTGGACCGTCTCCTTTCTGTGCTGGCTATGGTTGGTTTGTCCATCCCGGTTTTCTGGCTGGGCGAGATGGTCAATCTGGTGAGTCAGAGCCGGTTGCATGACACCTGGCTGTTCCGTTGGGTGCCGCCACTGGGCTATGTGCCACTCTCCACAAGCGTTCTCGGGTGGACGAAATGTCTGATCCTCCCGGCGCTGACGCTCGCTGTTGCTTTCATCGGCCTTTACAGTCGGGTTCTACGCTCGGACCTGCTTTCGGCCATGCAGGAAGACGCGCTGCGCACAGCACGTGCGAAAGGGGCAGGGCCGTGGCGCCTCTGGTTCTTCCACGCCTTGCGCCTTTCCGGTCTGAGCGCGCTCTCATTGTTCGGCCTCGATTTCGCCCAGTTGCTCGGGGGCGGTGCCCTGCTGACGGAAGTCGTGTTTGCGCTGCCCGGTGTCGGGCATCTGACCTATCAGGGCCTGAGCACACTGGATCTGCCGCTTATCATGGCAACCGTGCTCTATGCGGCATTTTTCGTGGTGGTTGCCAACGCCCTGATCGACGGGCTGTATCGCCTGCTCGACCCGCGCATCGGGGGAGGGAAAAATGGGCACTGAGCCGCTTTTGTCCCTGCGCAACCTGCGGCTGAAACACCCCAGAGCCGGTTATCTGCTCGATGGCGTGACCCTCTCGCTGCAACGTGGGCAGATCCTTGGGGTCGTGGGCGAATCAGGCTCGGGGAAAAGCCTGACCGGGTTGAGCGTGCTTGGGCTGCAGCCTCCCGGCATCCTGTCCGGCGAGCTGATTTTCGACGGGCAGGATCTGCAATCCCAGACCGAGAGGGCGTGGCAGCATTTTCGCGGCAGACGGGCCGCTATGATCTTTCAGGATCCGATGACGGCTTTTCTGCCGGTTCGGCGTATCGGTGCCCAGATTGCCGAGCAGATCAGGCTGCACCAGCTTGTATCGAAACGCGAGGCGAATGAGCGTGTGGTGACACTGCTCGGGCGTATGGGCGTGCCGTCTCCCGCGCAAACCGCTTTGCGTTTTCCGCATGAACTGTCTGGCGGGCTGCGCCAGCGCGCCATGATTGCGATGGCTGTGTCCTGTGAGCCGGATCTGCTGATCGCTGATGAACCGACGACGGCGCTCGATGTCACGGTTCAAGCGCAGATTCTGGCGTTGCTGCGTGAGATCGGTGCACGTGAGGCGAGCGTCATGCTGATCACCCATGACATGGGGGTGGTGGCGCAAAGCTGCACGCATGTCGCCGTTCTTTATGCCGGGGTCGTCATCGAGACCGGTCCGGTGGCGGCTGTTCTCTCAGCCCCGCGCCATCCCTATACGCAGGCCCTGTTGCAGGCCATACCACCGCTCGAAGGACCACGCCCTGACAGATTGCCCGTGATCGCGGGTGCTCCTCCCTCGCCACAGACACGCCCCAGCGGGTGCGTTTTCGCGCCGCGCTGCCCCCATCTCACGCAGCCTTGTGAAGTGCGCCCGGCGATGCGTCCCGTCATCGATGGCTTGTTCGGCACGATGACAACCGCCTCAGCCAAGGCGCAGAAAGAGGAGCGCCATGAGGTGGCTTGCGTGCTCTACGAATGACGGAACTGCTTAAAGCGCAGGATGTCGCCAGGACCTATCAGCTTGGGCGAGGTAGGACACTCCGGGCCGTCGATGGCATCTCGCTCGCTCTGAAGCGTGGAGAGAGCCTTGCCCTCGTCGGTGAGTCGGGTTGCGGCAAATCCACACTGGGCCGTCTCATGATGGGGTTCGATCGTCCTGACAAGGGAGAGATCCTGTTCGACGGACAGGATATGGCGCAAATGGGGAGACGCGCCCTGCGCGATCTGCGCAGCCATCTGCAGATGGTTTTTCAGGACTCTGGATCGTCCTTCAATCCGCGTTGGACAATCGGTAATACGTTGGCAGAGCCGTTTCGCATCCATCGGCGTGAGTGGTCCAGAGCCACCTTGACGGCACTCCTTGAACGCGTGGGGCTGTCGGCGGATTATCTATCCCGTTATCCCGGTGCGCTCTCTGGCGGGCAGCGGCAGAGGCTGAACATTGCCCGCGCCATTGCGCTCTCACCGCAGGTCATCGTCGCGGACGAGCCCGTCTCGGCGCTGGACGTTTCCGTACAGGCGCAGATTGTCAATCTGCTGCGCCAGCTCCAGGCCGAGATGGGTCTGGCCTGTCTGTTCATCTCGCATGATCTGGCGGTGGTGAGACAGATTTCGGACCGCGTGGCGGTGATGTATGTGGGCGCGATTGTCGAAGAAGGAGAGACGCTCGCCCTGCTCTCGCGACCGCTCCATCCCTATACAAGGGCGCTGGTAGAGGCCGTGCCTCAACCGGGCAAACCGCTGGCGGCGCCCTTGCAGGGCGATGTGCCAAGTCCTCTTTCCCCGCCACCGGGCTGTCGCTTCCACACGCGCTGCCCGATTGCCCGGGCCCGTTGTGCAATTGAGCGGCCGATCCTTACGGATTACGGCGCAGGGCGCAGTGCGGCGTGCCATTTCCCACTTCTGCATGATGGCAACCCCGCCAGCTGATTGCTAGATAGGCTCGGCGCACCGGGAGCGGCCTACCCTTGGCAGGGCGAGACTGATGTCCCGACCCTTGCCCGTTCTGGCAGGCAAGGGCCTGGGGCTCAGAACCTCTGCGAAATACCGGTCAGGATGGTGCGACGCAGGCCATATTGGGGCGCCCCAACGCCGATGCCTGATCCGTCGCGGATCTGGTAGCTCTTGTCGAACAGGTTCAGCACATCGAGACGCAGTTCAGTGCGCTTGAGGAAGGGCACGCGGAACAGATCCTTGAAGGACTGGACGAGCGAGAGGTTGAACGTGGCATAGATCGGGACAGAGCGGCCATTGGGCACCACACCATCGGCACGTAGGCCGCTACCATAGACCATCGAGGCCGAAACACGGGTGGGGTGGCCCGTGTGGTAGAAGAAGGAATAGCTCCCCCCTGCGGACGCCGTCCAGCGCTGGTCATGATCGAGATGGATCCAGCGATTCTGGACATAGGCAAGATCATCAGGGTCCATCGTCCACTGGGCGGTGGTGATGTCCTTGCCGATCGCCCGCGACCAGGCCGCGTTGCCGTAGAGCGAGAGCGGGCCATGCTCGTAATTCGTCGAGAGCTCGTAGCCATTCACCTGCCCGCGACGATAATTGAACGCCGAGAGGATGATCGGTGCGCCAAACTGACCTTCATCGATCATGTTTTTGGCGAGCTTCACATAGGCATCGAAAGAAGCGTGCCAGCCGGGCAGGATGGACTGCGTTACGCCAGCATCGAAGTAGTGGTCGCGCTCCGCCTTGACCGTATTGTTCTGCAAGGTCTGCGGCTCGTTGGATGTGCCGACATATTTGCTGAGCGAGGTATTGGCGACGAGTTCGAAGGGCGGGGGGGTGAAATAGCGCGAATATCCGGCATGAACCACGCCACCCCGCCATGCCCGCCACACGATATTGATGCGCGGGCTGACCTGTTTCGAGTGCGTGTACTCATCGACACCGTCGAAGCGCAGACCGTAATTGATGGTCAGATCACGCACCGGGCGCCACTCATCCTGAGCGTAAAGCCCGTACATCCAGCCAGTGCGGCCGCTGCCATCGTGCACATTGGTGGTCGTGCCATCATAGATTGGCGTGCCGTCATCCTCGGCGCCCGTCTGCTGATAGACGATGGAATCCGTCTTGGAGCTGTTGCGCTCGACATAGACCTGATAACCGAAGCGCACCGTATGCTGTCGGTTGGCATGCCATGTGACATCGGTTTGGGAGCCCGTCGAGAAGACCGAACGCGCCGCGTGCTGGCTGATTCCGTTATAGACCAGATCACCCAGCGGATCGGGCGAGTAGCCGAGCGACGAGTAGCGCGTGATGACCGAACTCTGCAGGCTGACCTTGCCCATGTCCTTCTGAAGCGAGAGGATGCCGAAATCGGTGATCTCCTTCTGGCGCTCGTTCAGACTGGCACTGTCCACGCTGCCATAAACCTGTTGTGACAGCGCTGAATCCAGGAAGCTCGGATTGGCAAACTGGCGTTGCTGACCGGGGTTGTTGGGCAGCTGGTACTGAGCGTTCGACACCCCTCCGGTGAGGCTGATACGGGTATTCGCATCAGCCGTGTAACGCAGATGACCGAGCGCATGATACTGGTTGCTCAGATCGTGAATCGGGTTGAAGCTCGATGTCGGGTTTTCAACACCGACCCGGTTATGAACGAAGTCACCGGTTGCAAAGAAATCCCACTTCCCGGCATGGCCACCATATTGCAACGACGGGAAGAAATAATCGCGCGCACCACCATAGATCGAGGCATCGCCACCCGGATCGGCGCTGCCGTTCTTGGTGGTGATGTCGATCACACCGGCTTGCAGAAAACCATATTCGCTGGGCAGCGCGCCGGTGGTGAGCGAGGCGGAATGGGCAAAGCGAGTCATCAACGCCTGACCGAAAACGCTCAGCCCTTCAGGAAGCTGGACGCCATCGAGGCGGAACTGAACCTCGTTGTGATCGCCGCGCACGTGAATCTGACCAAAGCTGTCCTGCGCGACGCCGGGTGCCTGAAGAAGCAGTGTGTTGAGCGGCGCATTATCGCCGCCCGGGTTATTCTCGATATCACGTCGGGTGAAGCGATAGGTTGTCGCACCCGTGGAGGATTGGAGAGAGGAGCGGATTTCATCGAGGCGCGCATTGACGATGATGTGCTCTTCCTTCTGGGCGTTCACGCCCTGCGAAGCTGTATCACCTGTGCTGTCAAAGGAGGTTCTGGACGCCTGGTCGCTCGTTGGCGTGCCAGACTGGGTTGTCACGGGCGTCACAACCGGGGTCGTCGTGGTTGAGGAGGGCACTGCAGTCTGCGCATGAACGGGCGTGGTGAGCGCCAGAACCGAGCATGACAGGAACAGGCTGGACGACCACAGGGATCGGGATGACATCATGACTACCCAACAGGTTGAAGGCGGAACAAATCGCCTTCGTTCCTATTCTGTATGATATAACATAACAACTCTTTCTTAATCTCTGTCCACTGGCTCTGTTGCGAACTGTGACAAATTGGCGACAGGTGAGGAGGTAGCCCAAGGGGGGATTCAACCTCCCTCATGAAAAGCATTTTAAGGACGAAGCCGCATCGGTCGCATAGCGTTTCAAGCAGGTCGTCCCGTCCTGATCGAGGTGAATCCCGCCATGAAACGCCGGTCCTTTCTTTCTGCTGCTTCCGTTGCACCGCTGCTGGGGGTGGCTGGTCCGGCCCTCGCCTCAGGCAATGCTGATGACGGGACGAGTTCGAGCGGTGAGTTCGACATTGTCGCCAAGTTTGTCGGGCCGGGGCCATCTGGCGTTGCGGTGCTGCCCGATGGCCGCATGTTTGTCAGCTTTCCGCGTCACGCCGATAACCATGCCGGTGCCACACTGGGTGAAGTCAAGGGGGGCGTGGTGGTGCCCTATCCGTCAGCCGAGCTCAGCCTCCCATCCGACAGGGCCCCGGCAGATCGCCTGATGTCTGTCCATGGCATCGCCCATGATTCTGCCGGGCGGCTATGGGTGATCGATGATGGCAAGCTCGCGGGCCACGACATTCCTGAGGGCGCCGCCAAGATTATTTGCATCGACCCGGTTAGCAACCGCGTCACGCACAAGATCCTGCTCAAATCCCCGGTCATGCTGCCGAACAGTCATATGAATGATCTGCGCGTTGCCCTGTCGGTCGGTGCCAAGGGAACCGTTTTCGTGACGGATTCCTCATTCGGCGATGAGCCTGCCATGCTTGTTGCAGATATTGCCACTGGCCAGACCAAGCGGGTTCTGGCGCATCATGTTTCGACCCAGGCCGTACCGGGGTTCATGGCAATTGTGGAAGGAGAGCCCAGACGCTACGTGCCGCATCATCCCCAGATGGTGTCAGGGGGGGCGGATGGTATTGCCTTGCTGCCTGACGAATCCCGCCTGTATTACGCACCGCTGACAAGCCGGCGCCTTTACAGCATACCGACGCGCATACTGGCCGATCAAAGCCTGTCGGATGAGGCCTTGGCTGCCCAGATACGGGATGAGGGCGAAAAGGGCACAGCCGATGGCCTATGTTTCGATCAGCATGGCCGGCTCTACACCACGAATTACGAGCATGATTGCATCCTGCGCCGTGATCCTGACGGGTCGTTTGCGATGGCTGTCAGGGATGCCCGTATCCTGTCACCTGATGGCATCTGTGCTACGCGTGACTGGATCTACTGCACATTGGGGCAGTGGAATCGCCTGCCGTTATTCAATGACGGCCATAACCGACGCGAGCCGCCCTATCTGCTGATCCGCTTCCCGGTTGAGGCGTCAGCGCCGCTCAATGCGATGCCAGGGGAGGCGGGTTGAGTAATGTCTGATGATGCAGAAAGGACGACGGCCGGAACATGTGATGATCCGGCCGGTATGCAGACGCGCTGAAAAGTAGAGTTGTCAGGCTTCAGCCAGCGGCCGGGGGCTGATCCTGCTCGCTAGTGTGATGATCGACCACACCGGGAATGAACTGGGCGAGGGCAGGAAGGAGCGCCCCTGCCGGTAGGCCCGTTTTGGAAACGAGCATCTGGATCTGTTCATCTGTCAAAAGAGCGCGCAGTTCGTCAGCAGAGATGGGGAGGTTTTCACCCGAACCGATCCACGAACGTACCTTGTCCTCAAGGCCGGCCTTGCGAGCCTGCTCCACCAGTGTCTGGATACCCTGTTCGCTGGTGAGATATTCGCCAATGCTGCCGCCCAGCTTTTCCTTGAGCTTGTCGCCCACGGACCCAAGGGCGGAATTGATCATTGATCCAAAAAAACCACTCAAACCTTCTCTCCAGACTTCGTGCCCCGCCAGAAAATCAGGCTGAGCGTCGTGTTTCCTTGTCGATTTGCGGCATCTCGATATCGATTTCGAGCACGGAACATCCGTCATGTCCGCCATCGAGCTTGACCTGAACCTTGTCCTGATCAACCGCCACGTGACGTTTGATCACTTCGAGGATCTCGCGATGTAACTGACTGATCAGTTCAGAGTTGCCACTTCCAGAGCGCTCATGCGCCAGCAGGATTTGCAGTCGGTCGCGCGCGACAGCGCCTGTATTGCGCTTGGTGAACAGTCCGAACAGGCTCATGCGACCCTCTTCTTGAACAGCCACTCGAGCAGGCCTTTGCGTTCGAGCGGGATCTGGATTTCGATTTTCTCACCCTGCAGGCGCCTTGCCGCGGCGAAATAAGCCCGAGACGGAGCGGATTCCGGGTTCGACAAGGTTACAGGCGCACCAACGTTGGAAGCACGCAGGACCTCTTCACTCTCCGGAATGATACCCAGGAGCGGGATAGAGAGGATTTCGAGCACGTCTTCGGTGTTCAGCATCTCGCCCTTGGCCGCACGCGACGGATCGTAGCGCGTCATCAGCAGGTGCTTCTCGACCTTCTCGCCGTTCTTGGCCTTTTCAGTCGTGCTGTCCAGCATACCGATGATACGGTCACTGTCACGGACGGAGCTAACTTCGGGATTTGTCACAACGACTGCGATATCAGCATGATACATGGCCATCTGGGCGCCGCGCTCGATGCCGGCCGGGCTATCGCAGATAATCCAGTCGAATTTCTCGCGGAGCTCTTCAATGACCTTGGCAACCCCTTCCGAGGTCAGGGCATCCTTGTCGCGTGTTTGCGATGCCGGAAGAATGGAGAGGGTCTCGACACGCTTGTCACGTATCAGCGCCTGCGAGAGCTTGGCATCGCCCTGTACCACATTGATGAAGTCGAAAACGACGCGACGCTCGGCCCCCATGACGAGATCGAGATTTCGCAGACCGACATCGAAATCGATCACCACCACATTCTGACCCGACTGGGCCAGTGCGGCACCCAGTGCTGCTGTCGTGGTCGTCTTGCCAACCCCGCCCTTACCGGATGTGACTACCAGCACCTTAGCCATGTGCGCTCCACCAAACTTCCATGAAACGGCCGCGCATTCGTCAGGCGACCAGACTCGATACTACTGAGGAATAGGTTCGCGCTGCAATCGCCAGATCGCAAATAGTTCCCGTCAGCCCAGACGGGTAACACTTACGCGATCCTCGCACAGCATGGCCTGAGCTGACTGATCGTACAGACCCGGGTCGATTTCCTCGGCAATCATGTAGAATCCGTCGATCGCCAGCAGCTCTGCCTGCATACGGCTGGCAAGGATGCGTGCGCCGGGCTGGCCGCCCACACCGGCGATGGCTCTGCCCCGCAGCGCCCCATAAACATGGATGGAGCCCCCGGCAATGAGTTCAGCACCCGAGGCCACAGAGCCGATAATCACGATGTCGCCATCCAGATGCATGATGCTCTGGCCGGAACGGATGGCGCGGTCGATGATAAGGCTTTCGGCACGCTGGACCGGGGCCATGGCAGTGGGAGGGGTATCGCTCTCGGCTTCGGGGAATTCGACCGCGCCGCTGGCCCTGCCGCCTTCAAGCGTGGCAGGCCAGACCCAGTGCCCAAGCTGCTCCCAGCTGCGATCGGCGCCCTCGATACCGATCATATGTATCCCGCGATCCTGCAAAGCCTGTTGCAGGTCGCCCAGTCCTTCCGTTTCGGGGGCGAGCAGACCGAGATCGAGGATGACCGGGCGACCGGCAAAGAAGCTGACAGAGCGGGCGATCTGGTTGTCCAGCCCTTGAAGCCAGTCGGCAAGCGGCGCCTCAGGTGACAGGACAAGGGCGAGAAAAGAGCGGCCACGCGCCCGAATGCGCATGGGTGCGGCAGCGGCGGCAAGGTCGGTTTCAGCGCGGGTTATCTGGTCTGTCATGATCGGGGGACGCTCTGGGGAGACCCTGAGGGATCAGGATCGAAAATGGGGCAGAAAATGGCGCAAAGGAACGCTGCAGCTCTCTTGCTTCACGGCATGGCAGATGCGTAAGAATACTGCATGCGCATTTTGTATCATCTGCCGCTCTCGCCGCAAAGCCGTCAGGTCAGGCTCGTTCTTGCCGAGAAACGGTTACCCTATGAACCCAAGACCGAAAAGGTCTGGGAAAACCGTCCTGAATATCTCGCCCTGAACCCGGCGGGCGATGTCCCGCTTCTGGTGGAGGAGAACGGCCTTTCCATCCCCAATGCATGGGTGATCTGCGAGTATCTGGAGGAGGCTTACCCCGACACGCCGCTCATGGGGCGCACCCTGGCAGAGCGCGTCGAGGTCCGTCGCCTCATGGCATGGTTCGAGGGCAAGTTCGGCCATGAAGTCTCGCGCAATCTTCTGGGTGAAAAGGTCGACAAGCGTCTGGCCGGGCGCGGCAATCCGGACGGAACAGCGCTGCGCGCGGGCTATGCCAATATGCGCTTTCATCTCGATTATATCGGGTGGCTGGCCGAAACACGCGCCTGGCTGGCAGGTAACATGCTCTCGATGGCCGATTTTGCGGCGGCGGCGCATCTGTCCTGCCTCGATTATATAGGGGATATCGACTGGTCGAAGGCGCCTGCGGCCAAGGACTGGTATGCACGCATGAAATCACGCCCCAGCTTTCGTTCCCTGCTCAATGACCGGGTCAACGGATTCAATCCGCCCGCGCATTATGCCGATCTCGATTTCTGAGCGACGCAGGGTATCAGATGAGCAATGTGTTTGATGCGGTCGTTCTCGGCGCCGGCGCTGCCGGCCTCATGGCGGCGGCGGCGGCCCGCAAGGGTGGGGCGTCGGTGGCTATTCTCGACCATGCGTCCGAGCCCGGCCGCAAGATCCTGATTTCAGGGGGTGGGCGCTGCAATTTCACCAATCTCGATGCGCGCGCCGAGAACTTTCTCTCTGCCAATCGTCATTTCATGCGCTCCGCTCTGGCAGGCTACACACCGCGTGATTTTCTGGCCTTGGTCGAGCGCCACGGGATTGGCTGGCAGGAGAAGGCGGAAGGTCAGCTATTCTGTGCCGAGTCGGCCCGTGACATCGTGACACTGCTCCTGCGCGAGGCCGAGGGCTGCGCGCTCTATCTCGACACGCGCATCCAGGCGGTCACCAAAGGCGAGACTTTTATCGTCAGGACAGACCGGGGTGAGATCGAAGGCCGCAATCTGGTACTGGCGACAGGGGGGCTTTCCATCCCCAAGCTTGGTGCGACCGATCTATCGCTGCGTCTTGCACGGCAGTTCGGGCTGGATGTTGTGCCGACTGTGCCCGGCCTCGTGCCTCTCACGCTGGAAACACCGCTGCCTGATCTTGCCGGCGTGTCGTTGCCTGTGCGCGCAAGCCTTGGCAAAACCGGCTTCACGGATGGGATGGTGTTCACCCATCGAGGTCTTTCCGGCCCGGCGATATTGCAGATCTCCTCCTATCAGGACGGTCCGCTCGATGCGCCGCTGATCGACATGATGCCCGGCAAGGATGCTTGCGAGGCTTTGGGTGCCATCAAGAAGGCACGACCTCGCGCCGAGCCTGCCTCGCTGCTGGCGGACCTGCCGCAACGTCTGGCGCGTCATATTGCGGGGATCAGCCTCGCGGATGTGACCTGCACCCTTGCAAACCTGCCAGACAAACGCATTGCCGAGCTGGCTGCCCGGATTGCGTCCTGGCGCCCCCGGTTGTCGGGTACAGAGGGTTACGCCAAGGCCGAGGTCATGAAGGGTGGGATCGATACGCGCGCACTGTCGTCCAAGACCATGGAGGCTCGCGATGTGCCGGGTCTCTTCGCAATTGGCGAAGCGGTGGATGTGACCGGCTGGCTTGGCGGCTATAATTTCCAGTGGGCGTGGTCGAGTGGCGTGGCCGCCGGACGGGCGATTGCCGCAAGGCGCTGAATAGCGAACCCTCGAGCCTGTGCAGCGTCATGGCAGAACATCATGCGCTGACAGGGCTCAATGCCGGGCTGTGGGCGCGTCGTATCAGGAGATGATCTCATGAATCCATGCATTGCCATCCTCGCCACACATGGCGTCGAGGAATGTGAGCTTGTCCAGCCACGCCAGGCTCTTGAGGCAAATGGCTTCAGGACGCTGGTCGTCGCCCCGGAGAAAGGCACTATCCAGTCCATGAAGGGCGACGTGCACCCGGCCTCGACCATCGAGGTTGGCGCGACCATCGGCGAAGCTGCCGATATGGAGTTCGCTGGCATCCTTCTCCCTGGCGGGACAACGAATCCCGACGCGCTGCGTATCAACGAGGCCGCAATTGCGTTCCTGCGCGGGTTCGTTGCTCAGGGAAAGCCAATTGCGAGCATCTGCCACGGTGCATGGACCCTGATTGAGGCGGGTGGCGTCAAAGGCCGCACCCTGACATCGTGGCCGTCACTCCAGACGGATCTGCTCAATGCCGGGGCAAACTGGGTGGATCGCGAGGTTGTGGTCGATGCCAATCTGGTCACATCGCGCAATCCCGACGATCTTCCGGCATTCTGCGAGGCGCTGGTGGCGCAATATCGTGACAAATCCGCCTGAAAACTGCCTTGTTTCTGCGTCGTTCTGACCAATGAGAAAACCGGCGACCTTCGGAGCCGCGAGCAAACAAGAAAGGTGTAAACCATGACAAACCCGACAAACTCCAGACGTTCTGCCCGTGTTCTAGGCGGCCTTGCCGGATTGCTCATGCTTGCCGCCTGTGAGGGAACGGCGGCACCCGGTCCTACGCCGCCGGGTACGCAGGTCGTTGGCTACGGCTATACCTGTAAGGCAGGCATCTATACCTGCAAGATGCCGACACAGGTGCCGCTTGGTAACCCGTGTTCCTGCCCGGGTATTGGTGCTGCCTCCTACGGCAATATCCACTGATCACAACTGAAGGGCGTCCCTGCTGGTAATCTGCATCAGGGGGGCTCTGTCTCTGTTGTAATCAATCTGGCCGCTGCAGGCTGAGGCAGAAAGGCTTGCAGCGAAACACCTTCCGCTATTCCTATTTTGTTCCTATAGAGGAGAGGTAAAGCGGAGCCGGATTTGTCGCAGGATTTTTTCAGTTTTTTCCCCTGGCTGGTGGCTGTCATCGCCCTGGCTGTCTCGGTGTTTCTGTGGTCACGGCTCTCGCGCCGTGGGACCGACAGGGATCTTCTCTCACGCATCTACGTGCTGCTTGAGCGTGACGCAGCAGAACGTGGCAGCGACAGCGAATTCCATCGTAGTGCCCTGATCGAGACCGAGCGGGTCTTGTCTGCGCGTCTCGAACAGCAACGCAGCGATATGAGCGATCGTCTGGCCGGGTTGAGTCATCGCCTCGGTCAGGAGCTTGCCGAAACAAGGCTTGCTCAGGGTCAAATGCTGCGTGACATGATGCGCGAAAATGCAGAGCAGCTCGCCCAGATCCGGGCCTCAGTCAGCGAGCAGTTGCACGTTACCGTCGAAAAACAGATGCAGACCTCGTTTCAGCGCGTTGTCGAGCAGTTTTCAGCCATGCAGAAGGCCATTGGCGAAGTCTCCGCCGTGACAGCCCAGATTGGCGATCTGAAAAGGCTGTTTGGCAACGTCAAGACGCGTGGGGGTTGGGGGGAAGCTCAGCTGCGCGCGATACTTGATGATATTCTGCCCGCGGAATCCTACGACAGTAACTACCGGATTGGTGATGGTGGTGAAGTTGTGGAGTTTGCCCTTCGCATGCCGGTGCGCAGCGCCACGCCGCCGCGCCTTGCCATCGACAGCAAATTCCCCACCGAAGCCTATGAGCGTCTGATTGATGCGGTGGATCGCGCCGATCAGGCGGCAGAGCGTATCGCGCGCCGCGCCCTCGACAATGCGGTGCGCCTTGAGGCCCGCAAGATTGCCGAGAAATATATCCACCCGCCGCTTACCGTCGAGTTTGCCGTGCTCTATCTGCCAACAGACGGGCTCTACATGGAGGTTGCGCGTATACCGGGGCTGATCGACGAGGTTGGGCGTGTGCACCGCGTTATCATCATGGGGCCTTCCCTCATTCCCGCCCTGCTGCGTACAGTCCATCTCGGATATGTGACATTGGCGCTGGAGGAACGCACGGACGCCATCGCAAGGCTTCTGGGGCTCACCCGGCAGGAAATGCTGCGCATGGACGGCGTGCTTGAAAAACTCTCACGTGGCGCGGGTGCCATGAGCAATACGATTGATGAAGCAAGGCGGCGCACCCGTGTTCTGGGGCGCAAGCTTCGTGGGCTTGACGGGCAGGGGCCGGGTGACGACCTTGAAACACTGGATGAGCTTTAAGCTGAATTTTACTATCGAAGCGGGGCAGGATTAGGCAGAAATGACATCATGAAACCGGATCATAGTCTCTCTTCTGCTTTGCCAGATCTGTCGTCAAAAGCCCGCATCCTGTTTGTTGAGGATGATGACACGCTTGCGAGGGAAGTTGTTGAGGAGCTGGCGGCGCGTGGGTTTGCAGTCTCGCATGTTTCCACCGGTCAGGCCGGACTCGAAGCGGCAACGAGCGACGCCTATGATCTGCTGGTTCTTGATCGCATGTTGCCCCTGCTCGACGGGCTTTCTGTTATCGAGAAGCTTCGCAACCAGAATATCCACGCACCTGTGCTTGTTCTGTCGGCGCTCTCGGCGGTGGATGATCGTGTGACCGGTCTCAAGGCCGGTGGCGATGATTACCTTACCAAGCCTTTCGCCATGGATGAACTCGTGGCACGTATCGAGGCCCTGCTGAGGCGCCCCAATGACACGCGCGCGACAATGCTGCGTGTCGGGCCACTGGATATGGACCTGATCGACCGCACCGTGACCCGCGAGGGGCGCGATATCGAGTTGCTGCCCCGCGAGTTCCGTCTTCTGGAATATCTGATGCGCAGGCCTAACCAGGTGCTCACCCGCACCATGCTGCTGGAGGATGTCTGGAACTACCGGTTCATTCCCCAGACCAATCTGGTTGACGTGCATATCGGCAAGCTGCGTCGCAAGGTCGATGCCACCGGTGAGACACCGCTGATCCACAGCATCAGGGGATCGGGGTTCATGCTGCGTGTCGCTCTCTGACAATCCACGCTTCGGCGTTTTTCGCACGGCGACCTTCCGCCTGACGCTGGCTTTCGTGGCCGCCATCATTGGCGGCATGGTGCTGCAATTCGTCCTGCTTTTCGTGCAGATGACGCATTTCGAGGCTGAGCGGTCGAGCGGTATCCTGCATCGCGAGGCTGAGGTTCTGGTGCAGGAAACGCCGGAGCGGCTCGAATATCAGGTTCGCGAACGCGCCAGCAACGAGTTGCGCGTGGTGATCAACTGGGTTGGTCTGTTCGATGGCCATTATCATCATATTGCAGGCGATCTGAAAGCCTGGCCCGAGGGGCTGGAGGTGGATGGCAAGGTTCACCGCCTGACGCTCTCACCCACAGATGACGCGCCCTACGAGATGCGTTTTCTGGCGGTCAAGGTGCCGGGCGGCCGCATACTGGTGCTGGCTCATTCGCTGCATCTGCTCTCCGAACTTCACTACATGATACGGCGTGGCGCCCTGCTGTCGGTCTTTCCGGTTGTCATGTTTGCGCTGCTGACAGGTGTCGTGCTCAGCCATCGGGCGCTGGCCCGCGTCAAGACCATGCACGAGGCCATTGATCGCATCATGCAGGGCGATGTGCATGAGCGGCTGCCCGCAGCGCGCGAGCGCGACGAGCTTGAACGTCTGGCCGGTTCGGTCAACCGGATGCTCGACCGTCTTGAATATCTGATGGATGAGATACGCGATGTCGGTAACGACATTGCCCATGACCTGCGCACGCCGCTGACGCGCGTTCGGGCGAGACTTGAGCGCGCGACGTCGAGCCCACACGACGCTGATTATCTGAACTCGGTGATCGAGCGCGCAACGCAGGATCTGGACCAGTGCTTTTCAGTCATCACGGCTCTCTTGCGTATTGGCGAGATCGAGAATGGCCGGCGTCGCGCAGGTTTTGCGCTCGTCAATTTGGCGGATCTCGTGGCCGATATCGTTGATCTCTATGAGCCAATTGCAGAAACCAACGGTCTGACACTCACCAACGCGGTTCAGCCATCAATCCCATCCTCGTCTTCATTGCGCTCCGGCGAATGTGCGTTTGACCCGATGATTACCTTTGGTGATCGCGACCTGCTTGTGGAGGTTCTGGCCAATCTGCTCGACAACGCGATGAAATTCACGCCTGCTGGCGGGTGCGTCACGATCTCAGCCTCGCCGGCACCTGGGGTTATCCGTCTGCGTGTGGCCGATACTGGCATTGGTATTCCGGAAGCGGAACGAGAGGCTGTTCTGGGACGTTTTTATCGTTCTGACAAAAGTCGTCATGTGCCGGGTAGCGGTCTGGGGCTCAGTCTTGTCATGGCTATATTGAGGTTGCATGGAATCGATCTTGCGATTGCGGATGGTGACGGGACAGCTGATCGCCCAGGGTGTGCCTTCGAGATGGTGTTTCAGGTCTCAGAGCCGTCTGAATCTGCCTGACAATATCTGCGCTTTCGCTGCAGGACCGATTGCTGAGGGCATTGGCGAAAGCACGCCACGCCATGACCAGGCACGTCATGATTAGGCTCCCCTTAGGGAAAAACCTTTAAGGCGCGGGGTGACACATCCATGCTGGCGCAGGCGTACTATCATTGACCATGCTCTGTGACAGTCACGTGAAAGGTTGTTCCAGAACGGAACTTAAAAGGAATTTTCCTTGTCGCCCCCCGGGGTATTTGTATTTCTGGCCGTAACAGGAAAAGGAATCTCCTTGATGATATCGGGAAACGGATGGGGACTCCTCATGCCGGGTGATCAGCACAGGCGAGGGGCGGTCTCCATACTGCGTTATGGGGCGACTGCATGAATCAGGTTGTCATCACCGCACTCAAGCGGCCCTATACCTTCGTTGTCCTGTCCATCTTCATCGTCATTTTCGGTGTCCGTTCGGTTCTCAAGACGCCGACAGACGTTTTTCCGAACATCAATATCCCGGTTGTGGCGATCGTCTGGTCCTATCTGGGCCTGATGCCGGAGGATATGTCGGGGCGTGTCGTCTATTATTACGAGCGAACCCTGACCACGACGGTCAATAATATCGAGCACATCGAGAGTGGCTCCTATTACGGCCGCGGTATCGTCAAGGTCTATTTCCAGCCCGGTACCGATACCTCGGTGGCCCAGACCCAGATCACCTCGGTCTCACAGACGGTTATCAAGCAGTTGCCCACCGGGGCGACGCCACCGCTGATTCTGGCCTATAACGCCTCCTCGGTGCCGGTGCTGACGTTGCAGATCAATTCGGACAAGCTCAATGGCTCCGAATTGTACAACATGGCATCCAACCTGATCCGGCCGCAACTCGTTTCCGTACCCGGCGTCTCGATACCCAATCCCTATGGTGGTCTGGCGCCCTACATCACCGTCGATATCGATCCCTCCAAGCTGATGGCGCATAACCTGTCCGCGGTGGACGTCAGTACGGCGCTGAACAAGCAGAACATCGTGCTGCCAGCGGGCGATCAGCGTATCGGGCCGTTCGACTACATGGTGCGGACCAATGCGCAGCCCCGCGAGGTGGAGACCTTCAACAACCTGCCGCTGAAGCAGGTTGGCAATTCAGTCGTCTATCTGCGTGATGTGGCTTACGTGCATCGCGGTGGCCCGCCACAGGCCAATATGGTGCTGGTGAAGGGCCGTCAGGCCGTCATGATGGTCATCATGAAAAGCGGCGATGCCTCGACACTCGATGTGGTGGCAGGCGTCAAAAAACTGCTGCCTCAGGTTATCGATACACTACCCAAGGGAACGAGCATCAAGATCCTGACCGACGCCTCCGGTTTCGTGAAGGATTCGGTCGAGGACGTAGTGCGCGAGATGATCATCGCCGCGCTTCTGACCTCTCTTGCCGTGTTGCTCTTCCTTGGGTCATGGCGTTCCACCCTGATTGTCGCGACCTCTATCCCTCTCGCCATTCTTTGCTCGGTCATCGGGCTGAGTCTTGCGGGTCAGTCCATCAATGTGATGACGCTTGGCGGTCTTGCATTGGCGGTGGGTATTCTCGTCGATGATGCGACCGTCATGATCGAGAATATCGATGCCCATCTCGAGATGGGCAAGGATCTGGAAATGGCCATCATTGATGCGGCCAATCAGATCGTGGTCCCGACTTTCGTTTCGACAACCTGTATCTGCATTGTGTGGCTCCCGCTTTTCGAACTGACAGGCGTCGCGGGTTGGCTGTTCATGCCGATGGCCGAGGCCATCATCTTCGCCATGATCGCGTCATTTATCCTGTCGCGAACGCTGGTGCCGACCATGGCCAACTGGATGCTGGCGGCGCAGGTCGCTGCGCATGAGCATGGTGATGACGGCAAGGAGCCGGGGTTTTTCGGCCGCTTCCAGCGTGGCTTCGAAAGCGGGTTCTTTCGCTTTCGCGAGCGCTACAAGATTGTGCTTGCCGGTCTGATCGAGGAGCGTGTGAAGTTCGTCCCGTTCTTTATGGGCGTGTCGATCCTGTCCACCGGGCTCTACTACTTCGTGGGTGAGGATTTCTTCCCTGAAATCAAGTCCGGCACACTGCAGCTTCATATGCGTGCCCCCATCGGGACGCGTCTGGAGGAATCCGGCAAGATTTCCGTGCTGATCGAGAAGAAGATGCACGAGATCCTGCCCGGGCAGATCGACGCCGTGCTGAATAATTGCGGCCTGCCGTTCTCGCAGCTGAACCAGGCCTTCATCCCGACCCCCACCGTAGGGACCGAAGACTGCGATATCACCGTCTCGCTCAAGAATGACGAGAGCCCGACCGCCGAGTACCGTCGCAAGATACGTGCGGGCCTGATCGAGGCCTTCCCCGGCACACAGATCACGTTCCAGCCTGCCGACCTCACGGCCAAGATCCTAAATTTTGGCTTGCCAGCCCCGCTGGACGTGCAGGTTGTGGGCCGTGACCTTTACGGCAATTTCGCCTTTGCCAAAAAGTTGCGCCGCAAGCTGGCCACGATACCGGGCATCACCGATGTCTCGATCCAGCAGCCTATGACGCAGCCTACGCTCAGCATCAACGCGAAGCGGAGCTTTGCTCTGGGCACCGGTATTACCGAGCAGGATATCGCCCAGAACGCGCTCGTCGTGCTCTCGGGCTCGGCGCAGGTCGGGCAGGTGTACTTCCTGAACAGTTCAGGCGTCGCCCAGTTGATCGACGTGCAGACGCCCGCGAATTATCTGCAGACGCTCAATGATCTCAAGACCGTGCCGATTGACCGCGGTGACGGCAACCCGACAAATGCCCAGCCCCAGCTTCTGGGCGCCTTGTCCGAAATCGAGCAGACAGGCACCCCGGCGGAGGTTGCGCACTATAACATCATGCCGGTGTTCGATATCTACGCAGCCAACGAAAATATCGATCTTGGTACTGTGGCCAAATCCGTACAGCGCGTTGCGGACTCGATGCGTTCGGAGCTGCCGCGCGGCTCGCATCTGGTGGTTCGTGGTCAGGCGGTGACGATGACGGATGCGTATTCGCAGCTGATCGTCGGCCTCGCGATGTCGATCACGCTCGTCTATCTGATCATCGTTGTGAACTTCCAGTCCTGGCTGGATCCGTTCGTGATCATCACAGCGCTTCCCGGAGCGCTGGGTGGTATCGCCTGGAGCCTGTTCCTGACCCATACCTCGCTTTCGGTACCCGCCTTGACGGGCGCCATCATGTGCATGGGTACAGCCACGGCCAACGCCATTCTTGTCATCTCCTTCGCGCGTGAGCGGATGGAGATCCATGGTGATGCGCTCAAGGCGGCGCTCGAAGCAGGTTATGAGCGTATCCGCCCTGTGCTGATGACAGCGCTGGCCATGATTATCGGTATGGTGCCGATGTCCATAAGCAATTCCGACAATGCCCCGATCGGCAAGGCCGTGATCGGTGGCCTGCTGGTGGCGACGGCGGCGACACTCCTGTTCGTCCCCTGTGTTTTTGCCATTGTCCATTACAGAAAGCCGCGTGAACGCGGAGATGAGGGAGCCCACGCATGACCCAGCACCCAAAACAAGGTGCCGAGCCGAACCGCAAGCGGGGCCGCCTGATCATTCTCATCGTTCTGGGGGTTGCCGTTCTTCTGGCCGTCTGGGGAATCGTCGAGCGTTCGATGCATTACGGCACCCTGCGCGAGGAGGCAGACGACAATGCCCGGGCGCGTGTCAGTCTGATCAACCCGCAGGCCGGCCCGGCCGAGCGGCATCTGGATCTGCCAGCCAATCTGGCCGCCTGGTATCAGGCGCCGATCTATGCGCAGGTCTCTGGCTACGTGAAGATGTGGTACAAGGACTACGGCGCGCATGTGAAATCGGGCGACCTGCTGGCCGAGATCAGCACGCCAAGCCTTGATGCCCAGTACGAGGCCGCCAAGGCGAATTACAACGTGGTTCTGGCCCGCTACAAACTGGCCGTGATCACAGCCAAGCGCTGGGCTGATCTACGTGACACCCAGGCCGTGTCGCGTCAGGAAGTGGATGTGCAGGCTGCCAACGCGGCGGCACAGAAAGCGCAGGTCGATCAGGCACAGCACGAGGTCGAGCGCTTTGAGGCTCTGGAAAACTTCAAGCGCATCGTGGCACCGTTCGACGGTATCGTAACGTCACGTCTGGTGAATGTGGGCGATTACGTGAATGCAGGCGGCGGTGATCTGAACTCCCGCGGAAGTGCATCCGAGCTCTTTACAGTGGCAGATACGCATCGCATGCGTGTTTTCGTGTCGGTGCCGCAGGATTATGCAGCTGTGATTTCCGACAAGCTCGCGGCCAAGCTCACCCTGCCGCAATTCCCCGGTCGCGTTTACGATGCAAGCTTCCTGGCCACTGCGCAGGCCTTCAATGCCTCGACGCGAACGGTCACCACCGAGCTCGAGCTTGATAACAAGGACGGGTCGCTCTGGCCGGATTCCTACGCTACCGCCCATTTCACCGCTCCCGGCGAGCCCGGTGTCCTGATCGTGCCGGTCAATGCGCTGATCTTTCGCGCTCAGGGCACGCAGCTCGCCACGGTGGTCGATAACCGTATTCATCTGATCGACGTGAAAACGGGCATCAACTATGGCATGACGATCCAGATCCTTGGCGGCATTGCAGCCAAGGACCAGATCGTGGCCAATCCCACGGCGGATATGCTCGAAGGTGACGAGGTGAAGGTAGTGCCTGCAACGCGCGGCTATAACGATGCGACAGCCGCACCGCGCAAGAACGTGGCCCCTGCGCCGCATCAGCCGGTTCCGGAAGATGACGATGGTGGCACCAACGAGAACGGGGCGCGTCGATGAGGGCAGGATCCAGGCGCCGCGCCTTGCGTGGCAGTGCTGCTAGCGCGGTTTTCAGCCTCGCCCTGCTTTCCGGCTGCGATCTTGCGCCGCACTACCAGGCCCCGAAATTCATCTATCCCGATGGATGGAAAGGGAAGGGCGTTCTGGTGGACGCCAAGCCGGCCGACGATGTGCCCAAGGGTAAATGGTGGGAGGTCTTTCATGACCCCCAGCTGAACGCCCTTGAGGAAAAGATGCTGGCCTCCAATCCTGACCTGCAGGCTCAGGCGGAGGTGTTCACGCAGTCACGCGACATTGCGCGGGAGACAGAGGCGCAACTGGCGCCACAGCTCAATGGCTCAGCGGGGATGTCGAACAACAAGACGTCGCTCACCCGTCTGTGGCGCGGGGCCAATGCCAATTCGCCGACAACCGAATCGAGCGTGTTCTATAGCGGTGCCGCGACATGGGAGCCTGATTTCTTCAGCCGCATCCGCAATTCCACACGTATGCAAAAAAACATGGCGCAGGCCAGTGCGGCCGACTACGCTAATCTGCGCCTGATGCTCGAGGCGGAGCTGGCATCGAATTATCTCGGGTTGCGCGGGCTGGATGCCCAGTATGCCGTGTATGACGACTCGATTCGTTATTACCAGACTGCGGTAAAGATCACCCAGCTTCGTCAGGCCGGAGCAATTGCGGCGGGGCTCGACGTCTCCCGAGCCGAGAACCAGCTCTACGCCACGATGGCCTCGCAGAGCCATGTGCGTGCCCAGCGTCAGGTGCTGGAACACGCCATAGCGGTGATGGTGAACACAGTTCCGGGCAGCTTCCAGATCGCCCCGACCAACAAGCAGGTTCTGCCGTATTCCATCCTGCGTATCCCGAGCGGCTTGCCCTCGCAGCTTCTGGAGCGCCGCCCTGATATTGCCTCTGCCGAGCGCAATCTCGCAGCCAATAGCCGCGCCATTGGCGTTGCGCGGGCCGCGTTCTACCCGGATGTCACCTTCAGCCTGAATGGTGGCTTCATGAACAATGGTTTCGACCTCGCAAGCCTTGGTAACTCGATGTGGAGTTACGGCGTGCAGGCCGTGGAGCCGCTGTTTACCGGGGGCTTGCGTCGTGCGGCCTTGCAGCGTGCCTGGGCCCAGTATCGCGAAAGTGCCGATCATTATCGCTCTACCGTGCTGTCCGCTTTTCAGGATGTGGAAGACGGCCTCTCGCAGACAAGCGCCTTTGCTGACCAGCAGAAGCAGCAATATGCCGCGGTGGACGCAGCGTTGCGGACGCAGCGCATGACCATGGCGCTCTACACGGGCGGGCTGACCAATTATCTTGACGTGGTTGTGGCGCAGCAGGCTGCCCTTGTGGCGCGTATTGATGCGGTTCAGGCCCAGACCATTCAGCTTCAGGCCAGTGTCCGCCTTATCAAGGCGCTTGGCGGTGGTTGGGATCGTTCGGCCCTGCCTTCGGTCAAGTCCATCGACCCGTTCGGTGTGCTGCAATATGACGGGCTGCATCACCCGCGACCCGCAGGCGATGTGGATACGCGCAACAGCGCCAGCGATGTGAACCTGACCGGTGCGACACCCGCCGTTCCGGCGGTGACTCCCCTGTCGGCAACGGGCACCACGCGATGACGAAAGACTTGACAGCCCCGACCGCGGGGCGTTAAGGGGCCGCTCCCATTCGGAACGCGGGAGAGGCATGAGCGGTCGCGAGATCGCAAACGCCTCACTGGAACCGCGGTTCGGGCAAACCATCAAGGAGTCCCGGATATGGCCAAAAAAGTCGTTGGCTACATCAAGTTGCAGATCCCGGCAGGCAAGGCGAATCCGTCGCCGCCAGTTGGTCCGGCCCTGGGTCAGCGCGGCCTGAACATCATGCAGTTCTGCAAGGAGTTCAACGCCAAGACGCAGACCCTCGAGCCTGGCATGCCGATCCCGGTCGTTATCACGGCCTATGCGGATCGTACGTTCAGCTTCGTCACCAAGACCCCGCCGAACACCTACTTCCTGCTCAAGGCCGCAAAGGTCTCCAAGGGCAGTCAGACAGTCGGCAAGGCTGCCGCTGTTGGTTCTGTCACGACCGCGCAGCTGCGCGAGATCGCTGCAGAGAAGTTCAAGGACATGAACGCGAATGACATCGACGGCGCTGTGCGCATGCTGGCCGGTTCGGCCAAGTCGATGGGTCTGAACGTGGTGGAGGGCTGATCCTATGGCCAAGAACAAGAGGCTGAACGCCGCCCGCGCGACGGTTGACACCGACAAGCAGTACGACCTGTCCGCAGCTGTTGCCCTGGTCAAGGGTAACGCCAAGGCCAAGTTCGACGAGACCATCGAAATCTCGCTGAACCTCGGCATCGATCCTCGCCACGCTGACCAGATGGTTCGTGGTCTGATCTCGCTGCCGAACGGCACGGGCAAGACCCTGCGCGTAGGCGTGTTCGCCCGCGGCCCGAAGGCTGAAGAAGCCACGGCAGCCGGTGCGGAAGTCGTTGGTGCAGAAGATCTGGCCGAGAAGATCCAGAACGGTGAAATCGAGTTCGATCGCTGCATTGCGACCCCGGACATGATGGCGCTGGTCGGTCGTCTGGGTAAGATCCTCGGCCCGCGTGGCCTGATGCCGAACCCCCGTCTGGGCACAGTGACCATGGACGTGAAGGGTGCCGTTCAGGCAGCCAAGTCCGGCCAGGTCGAGTACCGCGCCGAGAAGGCCGGTATCATCCATGCCGGTATCGGCAAGGCTTCCTTCGGTGAAGACAAGCTGGTCGAGAACATCAAGGCTCTGGTCGATGCCGTCCAGAAGGCTCGTCCGACTGGCGCCAAGGGCACCTATCTGAAGAAGGCAGCCCTGTCTTCCACGATGGGTCCGGGCGTACGCGTCGACGTGGCGTCGTTCACGGCCTGATTTGAGAGATGACGCCGCGCGGTCTGACCGTGCGGCGGCGCAGGGGCGGGGGAAATTCCCCCGCTTCCGAACCTGTCCGAGACCGGGCGTGCTGTTCCAAGGGGCAGTCTAAGGGATCTTGAGAGAGATCCGCGAGCGGGAGACGGGGCGCCAGCAGACAAGGGTGGGGCAACCTGCCGGAATGCTGGGTTCCGATTGAATGGACAGGCGAGCGGTACTTTTCCAATTGCGGGGAAGTGCCATGGGTAACCCGGTCTGGAAGCCAAGGTTTCCGGACTGACGAGGAGAATGGATTTGGACCGTCAGGAAAAACGGGCCTTCGTCGAATTCCTCGCCAACGTGTTCAACAGCACGTCCATGGTTGTCGTGACCGAAAACAAAGGTCTCACGGTAGCTGATGTGACGGAGCTGCGTCGACGCGTTCGTGCGGCGGGTGCGACGTACAAGGTTGCGAAAAACCGGCTGGCCAGCCTCGCTCTGCATGGGACCCAATTCGACGGGATTCTTCCGCTGCTGAAGGGCCCGACCGCGCTTGCGTGGTCTGAGGATCCGGTTGCAGTCGCGAAGGCGATCGTCGAGTTCGCCAAGACGAATGAGAAGCTTGTGGTGCTCGGTGGCGCCCTTGGTAGCCAGACGCTTGATGCGAATGGTGTCAAGGCTCTTGCCGCACTGCCGTCGCTGGACGAACTGCGTGCGCAGCTGGTGGGTATGATTTCTACCCCCGCTACGCGTATCGCAGGCGTTGTCCAGGCTCCGGCCGGCCAGCTTGCTCGCGTTTTCGGCGCCTATGCCAAGACCGGCGAAGCCGCCTGAATTGTCTTACGCAGCACCGCTCCTCTTTAGGAGCGCGGGTTGTGAATCGAAAACCAGTTACCATATAGGACCATCATCATGGCCGATCTGAACAAAATCGTTGACGAACTGTCCGCTCTGACCGTTCTCGAAGCTGCTGAACTCTCGAAGCTGCTCGAAGAGAAGTGGGGCGTTTCCGCTGCTGCTCCGGTTGCCGTTGCTGCTGCTGGCCCGGCCGCTGCCGCTGCTCCTGCTGAAGAGCAGACCGAGTTCACCGTGATCCTCGCCGAAGCCGGCGACAAGAAGATCAACGTGATCAAGGAAATCCGTGGCATCACGGGTCTGGGTCTGAAGGAAGCCAAGGACCTGGTCGAAGGCGCACCGAAGACCGTCAAGGAAGGCGTTTCCAAGGACGAGGCAGCCAAGATCAAGAAGCTGCTCGAAGACAACGGCGCCAAGGTCGAAGTCAAGTAATCAAGCCCACGGACCGCGCTTCGCCTTCGGGCGGGGCCGGTTGTGGATTGAGACAGGTCAGGGCGGAAATCCTTTCGGGTTTCCGCCCGATTTGCCGTTGCGGACAAACCCTGTATAAGGGCCGGTTGTCACGCAACAACAATTTGAATTCACGGTACCGGTCGTTCCGGTCGCCCGCCATGACAGGTCTCCTGGCATGTGGACGACCCGAAGGTCTGGTGCGAGAGGGCAGGGATAGATGAACGCAATCACCAAATCGTTCACAGGACGCAAGCGGATTCGCAAGAGCTTCGGGCGGATCCCCGAAGTGGCGCCGATGCCCAACCTGATTGACGTGCAGCGCGCAAGCTATGAGACGTTCCTTCAGATGAACGTGGCGCCTGACAGCCGTCAGCAGACGGGTCTTCAGGAAGTGTTCCGGTCGGTTTTCCCGATCAACGATTTTGCGGGACGTGGCCGTCTCGAGTTCGTTTCCTATGAACTCGAAGAGCCGAAATATGATGTCGAGGAATGCATCCAGCGCGGGCTGACCTTTGCCGCGCCGCTGAAGGTCATTCTGCGTCTGATCGTCTGGGATGTGGACGAGGATACGGGCTCGCGCTCGATCCGCGATATCAAGGAGCAGCCGGTTTACATGGGCGACATGCCGCTCATGACCGATAACGGCACGTTCATCATCAATGGCACCGAGCGCGTCATTGTCAGCCAGATGCATCGCAGCCCCGGCGTGTTCTTCGATCACGACAAGGGCAAGACACATTCTTCCGGCAAGTATCTCTTCGCTGCCCGCGTCATTCCGTACCGTGGTTCATGGCTCGATTTCGAATTCGACGCCAAGGACCTGATCTATGTGCGTATCGACCGCAAGCGCAAGCTGCCGGTCACGACCCTGCTCTATGCCCTTGAGGGCGAGCACTCCATCGCTGCCCGCGCTGCCAAGGCTGCCGAGGGTGGTGATGTCGAGGCGCTTGGCATCCGTGGCATGGATCAGGACGAAATCCTGGCCTATTTCTACGGCACCGTGCCGTTCACACGCATGCCGAAGGGCTGGGCGCGTCCGTTCGACCCCGAAGCTTTCCGTGGCATGAAGCTGCTTGAGCCGCTTTACGACGCCGATACCGGCGAAGTGGTGGCCGAGGCCGACGCCAAGCTGACCGCGCGCATGTGCCGCAAGATCGCGGAAACGACCAAGGACGTGCTCGTTGGTCGCGCCGATCTGCTGGGCCGCTTCATCGCGCAGGATCTCGTCAACGAGAACACCGGCGAGATCTACGCCGAGGCCGGCGAAGAGCTGACCGAAGCGCGCCTCGAAGCGCTCGAGGAATCGGGCGTCACCGAGCTGCCGATGCTTGCCGTCGACTCCTCGCATGGCCCCTGGATTCGCAACACGCTCGCCGTGGACAAGAACAACCGCCGCGATGAAGCGCTGATCGATATTTATCGCATCATGCGCCCCGGTGAGCCGCCGACCCCGGAAACGGCAGAAGCCATGTTCCAGGGCCTGTTCTTCGATGCTGACCGCTACGACCTCTCGGCCGTGGGTCGCGTCAAGATGAACATGCGTCTTGAAGTCGATGCACCGGACACCATGCGCGTGCTGCGCAAGGAAGACATCCTGCGTACCGTCAAGATCATGTGCGAGCTCAAGGATGGCCGCGGCCAGATCGACGATATCGACAATCTCGGTAACCGTCGTGTCCGCTCCGTCGGCGAGCTGATGGAAAATCAGTATCGCGTCGGCCTGCTCCGCATGGAGCGCGCCATTCGCGAGCGTATGGGTTCGGTTGATGTCGATACGGTCATGCCGCATGACCTGATCAACGCCAAGCCTGCTGCTGCTGCCGTACGTGAGTTTTTTGGCTCGTCGCAGCTCAGCCAGTTCATGGACCAGACCAACCCGCTCTCCGAAGTCACGCATAAGCGTCGTCTTTCGGCGCTTGGTCCGGGCGGTCTGACCCGTGAGCGCGCTGGCTTCGAAGTCCGTGACGTTCATCCGACGCATTACGGTCGTATCTGCCCGATTGAGACGCCTGAAGGGCCGAATATCGGTCTGATCAACTCGCTCTCGACCTATGCGAAGGTGAACAAGTACGGCTTCATCGAGACGCCTTACCGCCTCGTTCAGGATGGTGTGCTGCAGGCCGGCTGGAAATACCTCTCCGCCATGGAAGAGGACAAGCTGATCGTTGCCCAGGCTGATGCCGCGCAGGACAAGAGCACGGGCCGTCTGACCGACGAACTCGTTTCTGTCCGTCGTTCGGGTGACTTCCGCCTTGTGCCGCCCGAGCAGGTCACGGCCTGCGACGTGTCGCCCAAGCAGCTTGTTTCGGTCGCCGCCGCGCTCATTCCGTTCCTTGAGAACGATGACGCCAACCGCGCATTGATGGGCTCGAACATGCAGCGTCAGGCCGTGCCGCTGGTGCGCGCCGATGCGCCGCTGGTCGGTACGGGCATGGAAGCTGCTGTGGCCCATGACTCGGGCGCGACCATCGTTGCCAAGCGCAATGGTGTGATCGACCAGATCGACGGTGCGCGTATCGTCGTGCGGGCTACCGACGAAGCAGGTTCGACACAGGGCGTCGATATCTATCGTCTGCGCAAGTACATGCGCTCGAACCAGTCCACCTGCATTAATCAGCGTCCGCTGGTGCGCGTGGGTGACACGGTTCATGCCGGTGACATCATTGCTGACGGTCCGTCCACCGAGCTGGGTGAACTGGCTCTGGGCCGCAACGTGCTCGTCGCGTTCATGCCCTGGAATGGCTACAACTTCGAAGACTCGATCCTCATCTCCGAGCGTATTGCCCGTGATGACGTGTTCACCTCGATCCATATCGAGGAATTCGAAGTCATGGCGCGCGACACCAAGCTCGGTCAGGAAGAAATCACCCGTGACATTCCGAATGTCGGTGAGGAAGCTCTGCGCAACCTCGACGAAGCCGGTATCGTCTATGTCGGCGCCGAGGTGAACCCGGGCGACATCCTGATCGGTAAGGTTACACCGAAGGGCGAGAGCCCGATGACGCCGGAAGAGAAGCTTCTGCGCGCCATCTTCGGTGAAAAGGCTTCCGACGTTCGCGACACCTCGCTCAAGCTGCCCCCGGGCACGAGCGGTACGATCGTTGACGTGCGCGTCTTCTCACGCCGTGGCGTGGACAAGGACGAGCGCGCTATGGCGATCGAACGCGCCGAGATCGAGCGTCTGACCAAGGATCGTGACGACGAGCGCGCCATCCAGGAGCGCAGCTTCGTAGCCCGTCTGCGTGAGCGTCTGCTCAACCAGACGGCGGCTGCCGGCTTCAAGGGTATCCGTGCAGGCACCGTCATCACCGACGAGGTTCTGGACGAGCATCCCCGTGGCGCCTGGCGCAACATCACGGTCAGCGATGACAGCGTGATGTCCGAGCTGGAAACGCTGCGCCGCGAATACGACGCTGCCGTAGGCAAGATTCAGGCCCGTTTCGACAGCAAGGTCGAGAAGCTGCAGCGCGGTGACGAGCTGCCGCCGGGCGTGATGAAGATGGTCAAGGTCTTCGTGGCTGTGAAGCGCAAGCTGCAGCCCGGTGACAAGATGGCCGGTCGTCACGGTAACAAGGGTGTCGTCTCGCGCGTCGTGCCGGTTGAGGACATGCCGTTCCTTGAGGATGGTACGCCGGTCGATCTCGTGCTGAACCCGCTGGGCGTGCCGTCGCGCATGAATGTCGGTCAGATTCTCGAGACCCATCTGGGCTGGGCCTGTGCCAATATCGGCCAGAACATCGGCAGAATTGCCGATGATTACCAGCGTACGGGTGAGCGCAAGCTCGAACTGCTTGAGAGCCTGCGTGACGTCTATGGCGATGCCGTGTTCGAAAGCGATATCGCGACCCTGCCGAACGAGCAGCTCCTCGAGCTGACCGGTAACCTCCGCAAGGGCGTGCCGATCGCAACGCCGGTGTTCGACGGTGCGTCGATCCCGGATATCGAGGACATGCTGGTGAAGGCCGGTGTGGACAAGTCGGGTCAGTCGCAGCTGATCGACGGCCGTACGGGTGAGGCTTTCGAGCGTCGCACCACGGTCGGCTACATCTACATGCTGAAGCTGCATCACCTTGTTGACGACAAGATCCATGCCCGTTCGATCGGTCCGTACTCGCTCGTCACGCAGCAGCCGCTGGGTGGTAAGGCGCAGTTCGGTGGCCAGCGCTTCGGTGAAATGGAAGTCTGGGCTCTTGAAGCTTACGGTGCCGCCTACACCCTGCAGGAAATGCTCACGGTCAAGTCCGATGACGTTTCCGGCCGTACGAAGGTCTATGAGGCCATTGTGCGTGAGCAGGACGATTTCGAAGCCGGTATCCCCGAGAGCTTCAACGTTCTGATCAAGGAACTGAAGTCGCTCGGCCTGAATGTCGATCTGGAGCAGAGCGCAATCTGATGCGCTTTGTCTCTGCCTCCTCCGTGTTTGTTGCTAACGCGGGCGCGGCCGGTCTTCCGGCCCGCTCCGTGAAATGGGATTTCGGCGCATGAACGAACTCATGAAGATCCTTGGTCAGACGGGCCAGACCCAGTCTTTCGACCAGATCAAAATCCAGCTCGCTTCATCCGAGCAGATCCGCTCCTGGTCTTACGGCGAGATCAAGAAGCCGGAGACCATCAACTACCGTACGTTCAAGCCTGAGCGCGACGGCCTGTTCTGTGCGCGTATCTTTGGCCCGATCAAGGACTATGAGTGCCTGTGCGGCAAGTACAAGCGCATGAAGTTCCGCGGCATCGTGTGCGAGAAGTGCGGCGTGGAAGTCACGCTCGCCAAGGTTCGCCGCGAGCGTATGGGCCATATCGAACTGGCATCGCCGGTTGCGCATATCTGGTTCCTTAAGTCGCTGCCGAGCCGCATCGCGACGATGATCGATATCACGCTGAAGGACCTCGAAAAGGTTCTGTATTTCGAGAGCTACATCGTTCTCGAATCCGGCACGAGCCCGTTCAAGCGCTATTCGCTGCTGTCGGAAGACCAGTATTTCGACGCCATGGACGACTATGCCGATGAAGGCCTGGAAGTCGGTATCGGCGCCGAAGCGGTCAAGAAGATCCTGTGGAAGGCCCGTCTGCTTTCCACTGAAACCGATCGTCCGGGCCTGATCGACCGTGACGGTCGCGATCAGGACAAGTCTGACGGCGATCTGCTGCGTGAAGACCTGCGTGAAGCCACGTCGGAAGCCAAGCGCAAGAAGCTCGTCAAGCGCCTGAAGCTGTTCGAAGCCTTCGCCGAGAGCGGTTCACGCCCGGAATGGATGATTCTCGACCTCGTTCCGGTCATTCCGCCCGAGCTGCGCCCGCTTGTGCCGCTGGATGGCGGTCGTTTCGCGACGTCCGATCTGAACGATCTCTATCGCCGCGTGATCAACCGTAACAACCGACTGAAGCGCCTGATCGAGCTGCGTGCGCCGGACATCATCGTCCGCAACGAAAAGCGCATGCTTCAGGAAGCCGTTGACGCACTGTTCGATAACGGTCGTCGTGGCCGCGCCATTACGGGTGCCAACAAGCGTCCGCTGAAGTCGCTTTCCGACATGCTGAAAGGCAAGCAGGGCCGCTTCCGCCAGAACCTTCTCGGCAAGCGCGTCGACTATTCGGGCCGTTCGGTCATCGTGGTCGGACCCGAGCTGAAGCTGCACCAGTGCGGCCTGCCGAAGAAGATGGCGCTCGAGCTGTTCAAGCCCTTCATCTACAGCAAGCTGGAAAAATACGGTCACGCCACCACCATCAAGGCTGCAAAGCGCATGGTGGAGAAGGAGCGTCCGGAAGTCTGGGACATCCTTGAAGAGGTCATCCGCGAGCATCCCGTGATGCTGAACCGCGCCCCGACCCTTCACCGTCTTGGCATCCAGGCCTTCGAGCCCGTGCTGATTGAAGGCAAGGCGATCCAGCTGCACCCGCTGGTCTGTACTGCGTTCAACGCCGACTTTGACGGCGACCAGATGGCTGTTCACGTGCCGCTGTCGCTCGAAGCCCAGCTTGAAGCCCGCGTGCTGATGATGTCGACTAACAACATCCTCAGCCCCGCGAACGGCAAGCCGATCATCGTGCCGTCGCAGGATATCGTGCTTGGCCTGTACTATCTGAGCCTCGAGGTTCCCGAATATCACACGACGCCGGATCAGGCCGAGTATGATGCACAAGGGCGTCTGGTTAAGGCCGGTCCGTCTGCCTATGCGTCGGTGGCCGAGATCGAGCTCGCCATGAACGAGGGCACGCTCAAACTGCACGACAAGATCCGTCTGCGCATGGATACGCTGGATGCCGACGGCAAGCCCGTTCGGCAGACCATGCTGACCACGCCGGGCCGTGCGCTGATCGCGCAGATCCTGCCGCGCAATGCCGCCATCCCGTTCTCGCTGGTCAACAAGCAGCTGACCAAGAAGAACGTATCGGACGTGATTGACGCCGTGTACCGTCACTGCGGCCAGAAGGAAGCGGTCATTTTCTGCGACCGTCTCATGGGCCTCGGTTTCCGCCATGCCGCGCGCGCCGGTATCTCTTTCGGCAAGGATGACATGATCATCCCGGTCGAGAAGCAGGAACTGGTCGAGCGCACACAGGCCGAGATCAAGGAATTCGAGCAGCAGTATCAGGACGGTCTGATCACGGCTGGCGAGCGCTATAACAAGGTGGTCGATGCCTGGTCGCGTTGCACGGACGAAGTCCAGGCGGCGATGATGAAGGAGATTTCCCGCCAGGTTATCGGCAAGCCGACGAACTCGGTGTGGATGATGAGCCACTCCGGTGCGCGTGGGTCGCCAGCCCAGATGAAGCAGCTTGCCGGTATGCGTGGTCTGATGGCCAAGCCTTCGGGCGAGATCATCGAGCAGCCGATCATCGCGAACTTCAAGGAAGGCCTTTCGGTTCTCGATTACTTCACCTCCACCCACGGTGCCCGTAAGGGTCTCGCGGATACGGCGCTGAAGACGGCGAACTCGGGTTACCTCACGCGTCGTCTCGTCGACGTGGCGCAGGATTGCATCATCGTCGAGAACGATTGCGGCACCGAGCGTGGCCTGACGATCCGTGCGGTCATGGATAGTGGTGAGGTGATCTCCTCGCTTTCCGAGCGTATCCTGGGTCGTACCCTCACGGCTGACGTGACGGATCCGGTGAGCGGTGCGGTTCTCTTCCCGCGCAACACGCTGATCGAGGAAGCCGAGGCAGAGATCATCGAGAAGGCAGGCGTCGAAAGCGTGCTGATTCGCTCGGTGCTGACCTGTGACAGTCGCGTTGGTGTGTGTGGTCACTGCTATGGCCGCGACCTTGCACGCGGTACGCCGGTCAATATTGGTGAGGCCGTGGGCGTTATCGCTGCACAGTCCATCGGTGAGCCCGGCACGCAGCTGACCATGCGTACCTTCCATATTGGTGGTGCGGCTACGCGTGGTGCAGAGCAGTCGATGGTCGAGGCGTCGCGTGACGGCAAGGTGACCATCCGCAACCGCAACGTGGTCCAGAACAGCCAGAACGTCACCATCGTGATGTCGCGTAACTGCGAAATCCTGCTGACGGACGAGAAGGGTGTCGAGCGTGCACGCTACCGCGTGCCCTACGGTGCCCGTCTGATGGTCAATGAGGGCCAGGAAGTGACGCGCGGCCTGAAGATGGCCGAGTGGGACCCCTACACCCTGCCGATCATCACCGAGCAGGCCGGTACGGTCGAATATCTCGACCTGATCGACTCCATCACGCTCGTCGAGCGTATGGACGAAGTGACGGGCCTGACCTCGAAGGTGGTCGTTGACTACAAGCAGGGCAGCAAGGGTGTGGACCTGCGTCCGCGCCTGCAGCTCAAGGATGCGGCGGGCAATGTGGTCCGACTCGCGAACGGTAACGAGGCGCGCTACTTCCTGTCGCCCGACTCGCTGCTGTCGATCGAGAATGGCGCTACGGTCCATGCCGGTGACGTGCTGGCCCGTATCCCGCGTGAAGGTTCGAAGACCCGTGACATTACGGGTGGTCTGCCGCGCGTGGCCGAACTGTTTGAAGCCCGTCGCCCGAAGGATCACGCGATCATTGCGGAAACCGAAGGCCGGATCGAGATCGGCAAGGACTATAAGTCCAAGCGCTGCATCATCGTGAAGAACGACGAGACCGGGGAAGAGACCAACTACCTCATTCCCAAGGGCAAGCATGTGTCGGTGCAGGAAGGCGACTTCGTGCAGAAGGGCGATCCGCTGGTCGACGGTCCTCGCGTGCCGCATGACATTCTCAAGGTCATGGGTGTAGAGGCGTTGTCCGATTATCTCGTTAACGAGATCCAGGACGTCTATCGACTGCAGGGCGTGAAGATCAATGACAAGCACATCGAAGTCATTGTTCGTCAGATGCTGCAGAAGGTGGAAATCCTCGAGCCAGGCGATACGACGTATCTGATTGGCGAGACGGTGGATCGCATCGAGTTCGAGGTCGAGAACGAGAAGCGCGTCAAGATGGGTGAGGAACCTGCACGCGGCATGCCCATCCTGCAGGGCATCACGAAGGCCTCGTTGCAGACGCAGTCGTTCATCTCTGCAGCCTCCTTCCAGGAGACGACACGTGTGCTGACCGAAGCGGCGACAGCCGGCAAGGTCGACACACTGAACGGCCTGAAGGAGAACGTGATTGTCGGGCGTCTGATCCCGGCAGGTACGGGCAGCGTGATGAACAAGCTGCGCGCCATGGCGGCCTCTCAGGATCGTCAGCGTGTCAGCCGGGCAACTCCCGAGGTAACGGACGACGCAGCGGAGTAAGACCCCGCTCCAGTCCTGGAAAAACTAGTTTACGTTTGAGATCGGGCGGGGTAATACCCGCCCGATTTCGTATCCGGCGATTCGAGACGGGAATCGAACGAGAATCGGGCAGAACACTAGAGTATGCTTGACTTTCATTCAGAACGGTCATAGGGTCCGCGCCCTCGGCTACCCCCGTCTCCTAAGGCGTCTGAGCCGTTGATAGACAGCATCAAACGCTAACGGTGCCGCCGCCTTCGGGTGAGGCTCAGGCCGGTAGTGAAAGAGTCAAAAGCGGGCGGCATTCTGCCGCGCGCTGAATTTTGTTGGAAGCAAGCAGATCGGGCGTCGCTCGGTCTAGCAGTGAGCAAGGATCGGGAAGGGCGTATGCCGACCATCAACCAGTTGATCGCCAAGGGCCGTGAGCCTGCCGCCAAGCGGAATAAAGTGCCGGCCCTCCAGGGTTGCCCCCAGAAGCGCGGCGTTTGCACGCGCGTCTATACGGTTACCCCGAAAAAGCCGAACTCGGCCCTGCGTAAGGTGGCAAAGGTGCGCCTGACCAACGGGTATGAGGTCGTTAGCTACATTCCGGGTGAAGGCCATAACCTGCAGGAACACAGCGTCGTGCTGATCCGCGGCGGCCGTGTAAAAGATTTGCCGGGTGTGCGTTATCACATCCTGCGCGGCGTGCTTGACACGCAGGGCATCGCCAAGCGTCGTCAGCGCCGTTCGCTGTATGGCGCGAAGCGTCCGAAGTAAGAGGAAATTCAGGCATGAGTCGCCGTCATCGCGCTGTAAAGCGTGAGATCCTTCCCGATCCGAAATTCGGAGATGTCGTCATCACGCGTTTTATGAACGCCCTGATGTACGATGGTAAGAAGTCCACAGCCGAGGGTATCGTTTACGGTGCGCTTGAGTCCGTGCGTCGTCGTGGCGGTGCCACGGCCGACCCGGTCGCCATGTTCCATGCGGCTCTGGACAACGTGAAGCCGGCCGTAGAGGTTCGCTCCCGCCGCGTCGGCGGTGCGACCTATCAGGTCCCCGTCGAAGTCCGTGCCGAGCGCCGTCAGGCCCTCGCCATCCGCTGGCTGATCGACGCCTCGCGCAAGCGCGGTGAGAACACGATGCAGGAACGCCTTTCCAACGAGCTGATGGACGCGATCAACAATCGCGGCTCCGCCGTCAAGAAGCGCGAAGACACGCATCGCATGGCTGAAGCAAATAAAGCATTCAGCCACTATCGTTGGTAAGCTTAAAAGGCTAACCGGTTTTCCCGGGTGCCTCCTTCGGGGGTGCCTGGTACGAATTAGCAATCTTCCCCGCCGCACCTTCGGCGGTGGGTTATGGAGAGAATGATGGCTAAGGCTAAATTTGAGCGGACGAAGCCGCACTGCAACATCGGCACCATCGGTCACGTTGACCATGGCAAGACCTCACTGACGGCTGCAATCACGAAGACGCTCGCCAAGTCCGGCGGCGCGACCTTCCGTGCGTATGACCAGATCGACGCTGCTCCTGAAGAGCGCGCTCGCGGCATCACGATCTCCACCGCTCACGTTGAGTACGAGACCAAGAACCGTCACTACGCCCACGTCGACTGCCCGGGCCATGCTGACTACGTCAAGAACATGATCACGGGTGCCGCCCAGATGGACGGCGCGATCCTGGTTGTGTCCGCTGCTGACGGCCCGATGCCCCAGACGCGTGAGCACATCCTGCTCGCTCGCCAGGTTGGCGTTCCTGCGCTGGTCGTGTTCCTGAACAAGGTTGACCAGGTTGACGACGCCGAGCTCCTCGAGCTCGTCGAAATGGAAGTCCGTGAGCTTCTGTCGTCCTACCAGTTCCCCGGCGACGATATCCCCATCGTCAAGGGTTCGGCTCTGGTGACGCTTGAAGACGGCGACGCAGCAATCGGTGAAGACCGCGTGCTCGAACTGATGGAAGCCGTTGACACCTACATCCCGCAGCCGGAGCGTCCGGTTGATCGTCCGTTCCTGATGCCGATCGAAGACGTGTTCTCGATCTCGGGTCGTGGTACGGTTGTCACGGGTCGCGTTGAGCGCGGCGTTGTGAACGTGGGTGACGAAGTCGAAATCGTCGGCCTCAAGGACACCGTCAAGACGACCGTTACGGGCGTTGAGATGTTCCGCAAGCTGCTCGACCGCGGTGAAGCCGGTGACAACATCGGTGCGCTGGTTCGTGGCACAAAGCGTGAAGACGTTGAGCGCGGTCAGGTTCTTGCAAAGCCGGGTTCGATCACCCCGCACAAGAAGTTCAAGGCTGAGGCTTACATCCTCACGAAGGAAGAAGGCGGACGTCACACTCCGTTCTTTACAAACTACCGTCCGCAGTTCTATTTCCGCACGACCGACGTCACGGGCGTCGTTCAGCTGCCGGAAGGCACGGAAATGGTCATGCCGGGCGACAACGTTGCCATGGACGTCGAGCTTATTGCTCCGATCGCCATGGACGAAGGTCTCCGCTTCGCTATCCGTGAAGGCGGCCGCACCGTCGGTGCAGGCGTGGTCTCCTCGATCAGCGCCTGATTGTAAGCACGGGCCCTGAATTGGCTGGCCCCGGTCGGAGTAATCCGGCCGGGGTCGGCTTTAGAAGGGACCAGGAGGGAGCAGGGTAAGACCCGAACCCCAACGAGTTGGATTATTGGTAAGATGGACAACCAGAACATCCGCATTCGCCTAAAGGCGTACGATCACCGCGTGCTCGACAACAGCACGAAGGAAATCGTAAACACGGCGAAGCGTACGGGTGCGCGGGTTCGGGGTCCTATCCCGCTACCGACGCATATCGAGCGGTTCACCGTGAACCGTTCCCCACATGTGGACAAGAAAAGCCGCGAGCAGTTCGAAATTCGGACTCATCGCCGCCTGCTCGACATTGTTGAGCCGACACCGCAGACCGTGGACGCCCTCATGAAGCTCGACCTCGCCGCTGGCGTTGATGTCGAGATCAAACTTTAAGGTCCAGACGATGCGTACCGGATTGATCGCAAAAAAGCTGGGTATGACCCGGCTATTCAAGGAAGATGGCACACATGTGCCGGTCACAGTGCTGCATCTCGACGAGGTCGAGGTTGTGGACGCCCGCACGCAGGAGCGTGATGGCTACACGGCAGTGCAGATCGGCATGAGCAAGGCAAAGGTGAAGAACGTCACCAAGCCGATGCGTGGCCATTATGCTCGCACCAAGGTGGAGCCGAAGAAGACTCTTGTCGAGTTTCGCGTGGCAGAAGATGCCGTGCTTGAGGCTGGCACGAAGCTCTCTGCGGCCCATTTCGTCGTTGGCCAGAAGGTCGACGTCACCGGCACCAGCAAGGGCAAAGGCTTCGCCGGCGTCATGAAGCGCTGGAACTTCGCTGGTCTTGAAGCCTCCCACGGCGTGTCCATCAGCCATCGTTCGCATGGTTCGACGGGTCAGCGCCAGGATCCGGGCAAGGTCTTCAAGGGCAAGAAAATGGCCGGTCACATGGGTGACGAGCGCATCACGACGCTTAATCTCGAAGTGGCAGCCGTCGACGCCGAACGCAACCTGATCATGGTTCGTGGTTCGATTCCGGGTGCCAAGAATGGCCTGGTGATGATCCGCGATGCGATCAAGAAGGCCCGCCATGCAGATGCGCCGTACCCGGCAGCGACTGCGGCGGCCGCCGGTTAAGGACTGAGGGCGATGGAATACGATATCAAAACCCTCGATAATGGCAGCGCCGGAACGGTGACCCTGCCAGAGGAACTGTTCGGCGCGACCCCGCGCGCGGACATCATGGCACGCGTTGTTCACTGGCAGCTGGCCAAGCGCCGCGCCGGTACGCACCGCACCAAGGGCATGGGCGAGATTTCTGGCACGACCAAGAAGCCGTACCGCCAGAAGGGCACAGGCTCGGCACGTCAGGGCTCGCTGCGCGCACCGCAGTTCCGCACTGGTGGCGTCGTTCATGGTCCGGTCGTTCGCGACCACGGCTATGACCTGCCCAAGAAGGTGCGTCGCCTCGGCCTGATTTCTGCGCTGTCGCAGAAGGCTGCCGCTGGCAAGCTGATCGTTATCGACCAGGCTGCTGGTGTGACCAAAACCCGTGAAGCCGCTGCAAAGCTGGCTGCTCTCGGCTGGTCCTCCGCCCTGATCGTCGACGGTGCCGTTGATGTGGCTTTCGGTCGCGCTGTGCGCAACCTGCCCAAGATCGACGTGCTGCCCACGATCGGCGCCAACGTCTATGACATTCTGAACCACGATGTTCTCGTGCTGACGCGCGCAGGGCTCGAGGGTCTCAAGGAGCGCCTGGCATGACCACGGGCATCGTTCTTGCGCGCCGCACAAAGGCGCAGCGCATGACGCGTGAAGCGATGTTTGACATCGTTCGCGCGCCGCTCATCACCGAGAAGGCGACGGCCCTCTCCGAGCGTAACCAGGTTGTTTTCCGCGTGGCGATGACCGCCGCGAAGCCGGAAATCAAGGTTGCGATCGAGACGCTTTTCGGCGTCACGGTCGTCTCCGTGAACACGCTGGTGCAGAAGGGCAAGACCAAGATGGTCAAGGGCCGTCCTGGTCGCCGTTCGGACATCAAGAAGGCGTATGTCCAGCTTGCGGAAGGTCAGTCCATTGACCTCACCGCGAAGCTGGGCTGACGCGGGATAGGATACCATGGCACTCAAGCACTTTAATCCCACGACGCCGAGCACACGTGGCACGGTACTGATCGACCGCAGCGAGCTCTTCAAGGGCAAGCCGGTCAAGCAGCTGACCGAAGGCAAGAACAAGACGGGCGGCCGTAACAACCACGGTCGTACCACGTCGCGTTTCCGTGGCGGCGGGCACAAGCAGTCCTACCGCTATGTCGACTTCAAGCGTCGCAAGTTCGATGTGGCCGGCACGGTTGAGCGTCTGGAATATGACCCGAACCGCACCGCCTTCATTGCGCTGATCAAGTACGAAGACGGCGAGCTGGCCTACATCCTGGCACCGCAGCGCGTTAAGGTTGGCGATCAGGTGATCGCTGGCGAACGCACTGACGTGAAGCCGGGCAACGCCATGCCGCTGGGCTCCATGCCCGTCGGTACGATCGTGCACAACATCGAGCTGAAGCCCGGTGCAGGCGGCAAGATCGCCCGCTCGGCTGGCACGTACTGCCAGCTGGTCGGCAAGGATGCTGGCTACGCCCAGATCAAGCTGCAGTCCGGTGAGCTCCGTCTCGTCCGTGGCGAATGCATGGCTACGGTTGGCGCGGTTTCGAACCCCGACAACATGAACCAGCATCTCGGCAAGGCCGGTCGTAACCGTTGGCTCGGCCGTCGTCCGCATAACCGCGGCGTCGTCATGAACCCGGTCGACCATCCGCATGGTGGTGGTGAAGGTCGCACCTCTGGTGGCCGTCATCCGGTTACGCCGTGGGGCAAGCCGACCAAGGGCTACAAGACTCGTGTTAACAAGAAGACGGACAGCCTGATCATCCGTCGCCGCAAGACCGGCAAGTAAGAAGGGGGCAAACAGAGATGGCACGTTCCGTCTGGAAGGGCCCGTTCGTTGACGGGTACTTGTTCGGCAAGGCTGAAGCGTCGCGCGCTTCGGGTCGTAATGAGGTGATCAAGATCTGGTCGCGTCGTTCTACCATCCTGCCGCAGTTCGTCGGACTCACGTTCGGCGTTTATAATGGCCACAAGTTCCTGCCGGTGCAGGTGACGGAAAACATGGTCGGGCACAAGTTCGGTGAGTTCTCGCCGACACGCACGTTCCCCGGTCATGCTTCCGACAAGAAGTCGAAGCGGGGCTGATCATGAGCAAGCCGAAGCACATTCGCACACTCGCTGATACGGAAGCGCAGGCTGTTGCCCGCAACATCCGCGTCAGCCCGCGCAAGCTGAACCTGGTTGCGGCGATGATCCGCAACCAGCCGGCAGACAAGGCAATCGCAGCGCTGACGTTCTCGCGTCGCCGTATCGCTCAGCAGGTTCGCAAGACCCTGGAGAGCGCCGTGGCCAATGCAGAGAACAATCATCAGCTCGATGTCGATCAGCTCGTGGTCAAGACCGCAGAAGTTGGCAAGTCGATCGTCATGAAGCGTTTCCACGCTCGTGGCCGTGGTCGTTCCTCGCGCATCGAGAAGTTCTTCAGCCACCTGAAGATCGTCGTTGCCGAGCGCGCTGCAGACGAAGCGCCTGCGCCGAAGGGCAAGGGCAAGGACGCAGCAGAGCAGAAGGCAGCCTGATATGGGACACAAAGTCAATCCGATCGGGCTCCGGCTCGGCGTAAACCGCACCTGGGATAGCCGCTGGTACGCCGGCAACGACTATTCCCGTCTGCTGCATGAAGACCTGATGCTGCGCGCTTACCTGCGTCGCAAGCTGTCGGGTGCAGGCGTTTCCCGCGTTGTGATCGAGCGTCCGGCCAAGAAGCCGCGCGTCACGATCTATGCAGCGCGTCCGGGCGTCGTCATCGGCAAGAAGGGTCAGGACATCGACGCTCTGCGCAAGGATCTGAGCCGCCTGGCAAAGACCGACGTGGCGCTGAACATCGTCGAGATCCGCAAGCCCGAAATCGACGCAACCCTGGTTGCCGAGAACATTGCACAGCAGCTGGAGCGCCGCGTGGCCTTCCGTCGTGCGATGAAGCGTGCGGTTCAGTCTGCCATGCGTCTTGGCGCGCAGGGTATCCGAATCAACTGCTCCGGCCGTCTCGGTGGTGCGGAAATCGCCCGTATCGAGTGGTATCGCGAAGGTCGCGTGCCACTTCACACGTTGCGCGCCGACATCGATTACGGTATCGCCACTGCCAAGACGACCTATGGTACGTGCGGTGTGAAAGTCTGGATCTTCAAGGGTGAAATCCTTGCCCATGATCCGATGGCTCAGGACCGTCGTGCAGCGGAACAAGCGCCGCAGCGCTGAGCAGTAGATTATGACAAGCGCCGCGAGGCGCATGAGGATACGACACCATGCTTTCCCCGAAGCGGACTAAGTTTCGCAAGGCCCACAAGGGCCGCATTCATGGGTTGGCCAAGGGCGGAACGACGTTGAATTTCGGCGCGTTCGGCCTTAAGGCTCTTGAACCCGAACGTATCACCGCACGCCAGATCGAGGCGTCGCGTCGCGCGATCACTCGTGCGATGAAGCGTGCCGGTCGCGTGTGGATCCGGATTTTCCCGGATCTGCCGGTTTCCACGAAGCCTGCCGAAGTCCGCATGGGCTCCGGCAAGGGCTCGCCCGAGTTCTGGGTGGCCCGCGTGAAGCCCGGCCGCGTGCTGTTTGAAATCGAAGGCGTGCCGCCCGAAGTGGCACGTGAGGCCCTGGCTCTTGGCGCAGCGAAGCTGCCGATCAAGACCAAGTTCATCACCCGTATCGGGGAGGCATAAGAATGGCTGACGCTTACAAGGTAGCCGATCTTCGCGCCAAGTCCCCTGATGAACTGCAGGCCCTTCTTCTGGACCTGAAGCGTGAGCAGCTGAACCTCCGGTTCCAGGCTGCCACGGGCCAGTCAGAGGGAGTCGGACGCGTTCGCGTTCTCCGTCGTGCGATTGCTCGCATCAAGACGGTGGCGCATCAATCGAAGAACAAGGCGGGCGCAAAAACGTCCGCCGCAGAGTCCTGAGAGGAGACGGACGATGCCAAGGCGCGTCCTGACAGGGCGAGTGACGAGCGACAAGATGGACAAGACGGTTACCGTTCTTGTTGATCGTCGTATCATGCACCCGCTCTATAAGAAGTTCATTCGTCGTTCCAAGAAGTACGCGGCGCATGACGAGCTGAACGAGTGCAAGATCGGAGACACGGTGCGCATCGAAGAATGCGCTCCGATTTCCAAGCGCAAGACCTGGACGGTGATTACCCGCAACGGTGCGGCCCTTGAGGCAGCAGCGGCGGCACCGGCTCAGGCGTCAGCGTAAGAGGGGACTGAGAAATGATCCATCCCGAGACCAATCTGGACGTCGCCGATAATTCCGGCGCACGTCAGGTGCAGTGCATCAAGGTGCTGGGCGGCTCCAAGCGGAAAACCGCCTCGGTCGGCGACGTGATCGTCGTGTCCGTCAAGGAAGCGATTCCCCGCGGCAAGGTGAAGAAGGGTGACGTGCATCAGGCCGTCATCGTTCGCACGTCCTACCCCGTTCGTCGTGCTGACGGCAGCGCCATCCGTTTCGACAAGAATGCGGCTGTGCTGATCAACAAGTCGATGGAACCGATCGGCACGCGTATCTTTGGCCCGGTGGTTCGTGAGCTGCGTGCGCGCAAGTTCATGAAGATCATCTCCCTGGCTCCGGAGGTGCTATAATGGCTGCTCGTATCAAGAAGGGTGACCAGGTTCTGGTCCTCTCCGGCTCGTCGCGCGGCACGCGTGGCGAAGTCCTGGCCGTTCTGCCGAAGGTCGAAAAGGCCATCGTGCGTGGCGTTGCCGTGGCTAAGCGTCACCAGAAGCCGACCCGCATGAACCAGGAAGGCGGTATCATCGCCAAGGAAATGCCGGTTCATCTGTCCAACCTGAAGCTCGTCGATCCGAAGAGCGGCAAGCCGACTCGCGTCGGGTTCCGTCAGCTTGAGGATGGACGCAAGGTCCGTGTCGCCAAGGTGACCGGCGAAGTGATCGAAGGCTAAGGGGGCGACAATGAGCGAGACCATTACCCGCATCCAGCCGCGCCTGCAACAGCGTTACAATGACGTTCTCCGTGACAAGCTGCGTGAGCAGTTTGGCTACAAGAACGCCATGCAGGTTCCCAAGCTGGAAAAGATCGTGCTGAACATGGGCGTTGGCGAAGCCGCCGGCGACCAGAAGAAGCTCGATGCCGCCGTTGCCGAAATGGCAGCCATCTCCGGTCAGAAGCCCGTCAAGACGGTTGCCCGCAAGGCAATCGCAGGCTTCAAGATCCGTGAAGGCCTGCCGATCGGCTGCAAGGTGACCCTGCGTCGCGCACGCATGTACGAATTCCTCGATCGTCTCGTGACGATCGCGATGCCGCGCATTCGTGACTTCCGCGGTCTGCCCCCCAACAAGGGCTTTGACGGTCGTGGCAATTTCGCCATGGGCATCAAGGAGCAGATCGTGTTCCCGGAAATCGACTACGACAAGATCGACTCCGTACGCGGCATGGACATCATCTTCGTCACCACGGCGAAGAGCGATGAAGAGGCAAAAGCGCTGCTCAAGGCGTTCGATCTGCCCTTCACTGCCTGATTTATCGGGTTGAGCCGGGTTTTTTCCTTTTCAAAGGAAGCTCGGCTCCCTATATACACACGCTGTTTGGAAAACCGTTGGGATTGGCCCGACAGGTTCCGGGAGAAGATTTAGCATGGCAAAAATCTCCGCCGTGAACCGCAACGCCAAGCGCGCCTACATGGCGACGCGCGATAAGGCGAAGCGGACCGCGTTGAAAGATATCATCAAGGACCGGAGCCTTCCGGTAGAGGAGCGTTTCGACGCAACCCTGAAGCTGGCAGAAATGCCGCGCAACGGGTCGCGCGTTCGTTTCCGTCTGCGCTGCAAGGTTTCGGGACGTCCCCGCGCGAACTATCGCAAGTTCGAGCTGAGCCGTATCGCCCTGCGCGACCTGGCCTCCACCGGCCAGATCCCCGGTATGGTCAAGTCGAGCTGGTAAGGTAGAAGCGAATGTCCCTGTCCGATCCGTTGGGTGATATGCTCACCCGCATTCGCAATGCCCAGCGTGCACGTCACGCGGCTTGCATCGCGCCGGCTTCCAAGCTGCGTGCGAACGTTCTGGAAGCGCTGCGTCGCGAAGGTTATATCCGTGGCTACACCACGGAAGAGCTGCGCGCCGGCGTCTCCCAGCTGCGCATCGAGCTGAAATATGCAGACGGCCAGCCCGTGATCAAGGAAATCCACCGCGTGTCCAAGCCGGGCCGTCGCGTGTATTCCAAGATCAAGGAACTGCCGCGCGTGTATGCCGGTCTCGGCGTGTCGATCCTGTCCACCCCGCGCGGTATCCTTTCGGATATCGAGGCTCGCGCCGCGAATGTCGGTGGCGAAGTCCTCTGCCGCGTCTTCTGAGGAGGATCACATGTCACGAGTAGGCAAGTATCCGGTCGTCATTCCTGCTGGCGTGGACGTGTCCATTGCTGATGGGTCCCTGACTGCCAAGGGCAAGCGCGGTTCGCTGAGCATGCCTCTGACCCGCTTCGTTCAGGCGAAGGTGGAAGACGGCAAGGTTTCGATCCTTCCGGTGGGTAACCGTTCGCGTGAGACCTGGACGATGTGGGGCACAACCCGCGCCATCGTCGCCAACCTGGTCAAGGGCGTTTCCGAAGGTTTCAGCAAGACGCTCGAAATCACCGGTACGGGTTTCCGCGCCAGCGTGCAGGGTTCGAACCTGGTGATGAACCTGGGTTATTCCCACGACGTCGTCTATCCGATCCCCGCCGACGTGAAGATCACCACGCCTCGTCCCACGGCCATCACGGTCGAAGGAAACGACAAGCAGCGTGTTGGTCAGGTTGCGCTCGACATCCGTAACTTCCGCAAGCCGGAACCCTATAAGGGCAAGGGCGTGCGTTACGAGACCGAAGTTCTCCGTCGTAAGGAAGGCAAGAAGAAATAATGGCTACGCAGCATGGATTGCAGGAACGGCGCCGTCAGCGGCTTCGCTTCCAGCTTCGCCGCAAGAGCGGTGGCCGGCCGCGTCTGTCGGTCTTCCGTTCTGGCAAGAACATCTACGCACAGGTGATCGACGACGCCCAGGGTGTTACCCTCGCCAGCGCTTCCACCCTCGAGAAGACTCTTCGCGAGTCTGGCAAGACGGGTGCAAATGTCGATGCGGCTTCGGTTGTCGGCAAGCTGGTTGCAGAGCGCGCTCTGGCCGCTGGCGTGACGGCGGTCGTGTTCGATCGCGGTGCGTATCTCTATCATGGTCGCGTCAAGGCGCTGGCCGAAGCTGCCCGCGAGGGCGGCCTTTCGTTCTAAGGAAGGATCACACATGGCACGTGAGCCAAGAGAAGGCGGCCGTGGTGGTCGCGAGCGGGAACGCGAAGGCGACGATCTGGTCGACAAGCTGGTAACGATCAACCGCGTGGCCAAGGTGGTCAAGGGTGGACGTCGCTTCGCTTTTGCTGCCCTGGTTGTCGTTGGTGACCAGAAGGGTCGCGTCGGGTACGGTGCGGGCAAGGCCCGTGAAGTGCCGGAAGCAATCCGCAAGGCCACCGAGCGCGCCAAGCGCACGATGATCCGCGTTCCGATGAAGGAAGGCCGCACGCTGCATCACGATTCCTACGGGCATTTCGGTGCTGGCAAGGTCGTGGTTCGTGCAGCTGAAGCCGGTACCGGCATCATCGCAGGCGGCCCGATGCGCGCCGTTTTCGAATCGCTGGGCGTGAATGACGTTGTTGCGAAGTCCCTCGGGACCCGTAACCCGCATAACATGGTCAAGGCGACCTTTGCCGCTCTCGAGCGTTGCAGCAGCCCCCGCGCTGTCGCAAGCCGCCGTGGCAAGAAGGCCTCTGAGCTGTTCGCAAAGCGTGATGCATCGTCTGACGAGGCAGTGGAGGCGACCAATGGCTGAGAACAAGACTGTTCGCGTCAAGCAGATCGCTTCGGCTATCGGGCGCAAGCCCGGCCAGGCTGAGACCCTCGTGGGTCTGGGCCTGCGCGGCATCGGCAGTGTTCGTGAACTGGAGGATACGCCTTCGGTTCGCGGCATGATCCGCAAGGTTGCCCACCTCATTCAGGTGGAGGGTTGATATGAACCTTAATGAACTGCGCGATAACGCCGGTGCGCGTTACCGCAAGAAGCGTCTGGGCCGTGGCATCGGCTCGGGCAAAGGCAAGACCTCCGGTCGCGGCGTCAAGGGTCAGAAGGCCCGTGAAGGCGTTTCGCTGAACGGCTTCGAGGGTGGTCAGCTTCCGCTGTATCGTCGTATGCCGAAGCGCGGGTTCAAGAACATCTTCCGCAAGGAATTTGCTCCTGTGAACCTGGGCGCGATCGACCGTGCACTGGCTGATGGCAAGCTTCAGGCAGACGCGACGATCACGGAAGAGGCTCTGCGCGCCGCTGGTCTGGTGGGCACTGGCAAGTATGCCGGTATCCGTCTACTGGCAAAGGGCGAGCTGACCCGGGCCGTGACCGTTGAAGTTTCCGGCGCTTCGGCAACCGCGATTGCGGCTGTCGAGAAGGCTGGTGGCTCTGTCAAGGTTGCCGCCAAGGCTGAAGCTCCGGCAGAAGCCTGATCGCCCGAAACGCTCATCGCGCACCTTTTCGTGCGCGACGAACGACGGTAATCCTGAACAGCGTCCCGCGCCTGCGGCGACGCTGTTTTTGTTGAAAGGACCGGTGGATGGCCTCCGCAGCCGAGCAGCTTGCCGCCAATCTCAATCTGAGTTCGTTCTCCAAGGCGACCGAGCTCAAAAAGCGCATCTGGTTCACCCTGGGCGCGCTCATCATCTATCGTCTGGGAACCTACATCCCGGTTCCCGGCGTCGATGCGACCGTGATGGGTCAGCTCCTGAACCAGAATCAGGGCGGCATCATCGGCATGTTCGATATGTTCACCGGTGGTGCGCTTGGGCGTATGACTGTGTTCGCCCTGAACATCATGCCTTACATCAGCGCGTCGATCATCGTGCAGTTGCTTTCCACGGCGCTGCCTTCGCTTGAGGCACTCAAGAAAGAGGGTGATCAGGGCCGCAAGAAGCTCAACGCCTACACGCGTTACCTGACTGTGCTGATCGCCCTGTTCCAGGCCTATGGCATCGCCATGGGGCTCGAGCACATGACCAGCAAGACCGGTGCCCTGGCTGTCGTGGCGCCTGGCCCGTTCTTCATCCTGTCCTGCGTGGTGACCCTCGTGGGCGGAACCATGTTCCTGATGTGGCTGGGTGAGCAGATCACGTCGCGTGGCGTCGGTAATGGCATCTCGCTGATTATCTTTGCTGGTATTGTCGCCAACCTGCCTCACGCGCTCGCCAGCCTGTTCCAGCTTGGCTACACGGGCGCGCTCTCGCCGTTCTTCGTGTTGCTGTTCCTGGTGCTTGCCGGGGCGACCATTGCGTTCATCGTGTTCATGGAGCAGGCGCAGCGCCGGGTCGTCATCCAGTATCCCAAGCGTCAGGTCGGCAGCCGCATGTTTGGCGGCGATTCCTCGCACATGCCGCTCAAGGTCAATACGGCAGGCGTGATCCCGCCCATCTTCGCCTCCTCTGTTCTATTGATCCCTGTGACAATTGCAGGCTTCATGAACGGCAAGGGGCTTCCGGGCTGGCTCAATACACTTGGTCAGGAACTGGGGCAGGGGCAGCCGCTCTACATGCTGTTCTACGCAGCGATGATCCTGTTCTTCTCGTATTTCTACGCAGCGGTCACCTTCAACCCTGAAGAGACTGCCGAGAATCTGCGCAAGCAGGGTGGCTTCGTGCCAGGTATTCGACCCGGCTCGAACACGGCGCGTTATTTCGACCGTATCCTCTCGCGCCTGACGACCATCGGTGCGCTCTACCTCGTTGCGGTCTGCTTGCTGCCTCAAATTCTGATCAGCCGCTACAACGTGCCTTTCTACTTCGGTGGCACGAGCCTGATCATCATCGTGTCAGTCACGATCGACACCATGACGCAGGTACAGTCGCATCTGGTCGCTCATCGCTATCAGGGCCTTATCCGCAAGCAGCGTGGTCGCGGAAACGGCAAGGCTGAGGCTGGCAGGGGAGTGCGCCGTCGATGAACATCATCCTTCTTGGCCCGCCTGGTGCGGGCAAGGGAACGCAGGCCCAGCGTCTCGAGCAGGAATACGGACTGAAGCAGATCTCGACGGGCGATATGTTGCGCGCCGAGATGGCCGCAGGAACGCCGTTGGGTCTCAATGTGAAGTCGATCGTCGAGTCCGGGCAGTTCGTACCGGACCCGGTGATGATCGACCTGATCAAAAGCCGCACCTTGCAGGCCGATTGCGCGAATGGGTTCATCCTCGATGGATTCCCGCGCACGGAGAGCCAGGCAGAGGCGCTGGACGCGATGCTGGCCTCGCGCGATATGAAGATCGATGCGGTGCTGCTGCTTGAGGTCGATGCCGAGCAGATCGTGGCTCGTCTGGCCGAACGACGTGCGCCGGATGGCTCACGACGTGCCGATGATGAACCTGACACGGTCCGTCGTCGTATACAGGTCTATCGTGACCAGACGGCGCCTATTCTGCCCTATTATGAGAATGCGGGGCGTCTGCGTCGCATTGATGGTATGCAGAATGTCGAGACGGTGCATCAGGCTATCGTCGCGGCTCTTGGGCTTACAAAATAAGTCGGATAGGGTCGATCACGCAAAAGTGAACGGTTTTATTTGACTCAAGGGGGGTGCTCGATATATTGCGCGCCCTCGACACAGGTGCTGTCAGTCGCGTTAATCGTCGCCCGTGAGGCGTTCGATTCTTTGGCGGATTGAACAGTTTCGATTGAACTGGCCCATGACATGGGTCGAAGCAGAAAGAGAGCCTGACCTTCCGGTCAGGCAGGGAGTGAGTGGCGTGGCGCGTATTGCCGGCGTAAATATTCCGACGAACAAGCGGGTAGTCATTGCCCTGAGCTACATCTACGGCATTGGTCCGTCGACGGCGAAGGCAATCTGCTCGAAGCTCGAAGTACCTGAAGCGAAGCGCGTCAACGAGCTGAGCGACGATGAGATCGTGAAGATCCGCGAACTGATTGACGGCGATTACCGCGTCGAGGGTGACCTCCGCCGCGAAACCGCGATGAACATCAAGCGTCTGATGGACCTTGGTTGCTACCGTGGTCTGCGTCACCGTCGTGGTCTGCCGGTGCGCGGCCAGCGTACGCACACGAATGCCCGTACCCGCAAGGGCAAGGCCGTGGCGATTGCCGGTAAGAAGAAAGCGACGCGCTAATTCGCGCATCTTAGGCGGATCGTGGCGAGTGGCGGCCCTCAGGCTGTCCTCTGCCCTTCGCTCATTGCCAAGTTTGACAGGACGACCTCATCATGGCCAAGGCCGCAACTCCGCGTATCCGTAAGAAGGAGCGCAAGAACATCATCTCCGGTGTCGCGCACGTTCTTTCGACGTTCAACAACACCATGATCACCATCTCCGACGCCCAGGGCAATTCGATTGCATGGTCTTCGGCTGGCGCGCAGGGCTTCAAGGGCTCGCGTAAGTCCACGCCGTATGCCGCACAGGTTGCCGCTGAAGACGCAGGCCGCAAGGCACGCGACCACGGCATGGAGACGCTGGAAATCGAAGTTTCGGGTCCGGGTTCGGGCCGTGAGAGCGCCCTGCGTGCCCTTCAGGCCGTCGGGTTCTCCATCACGTCGATCCGCGACATGACCCCGGTGCCGCATAACGGCTGCCGTCCGCGCAAGCGTCGTCGCGTCTGATTGGCTCCGGCCCCTTCGGGGGCCGGTTGTCTGTCACCACCCGTCCGTAGGTGGTTTCTCTCTAGGGAGAGGCCACCGGCACGTTCTGACCGCGCTCCGGCGCGGTTGATGTTCCGTTGGTCCCCAGCGGGACAAGTTGTTTGAAAGGCCACGACATTGGTCCTCCAGAAGAACTGGCAGTCCCTTATCAAGCCGGAAAAGCTGGAAGTCGCGCCCGGCTCCGTGCCCACGCAGACAGCCACGGTGATTGCCGAGCCGCTGGAGCGTGGTTTTGGCATGACGCTCGGCAACGCGATCCGTCGCGTGCTGCTCTCCTCGCTGCAGGGTGCTGCCGTCACCGCGATCCAGATCGACGGCGTGCTGCATGAGTTCTCGTCCGTGCCGGGCGTCCGTGAGGACGTGACGGACATCGTGCTGAACATCAAGCAGCTTGCCCTGCGCATGCACGGCGAAGGCCCCAAGCGCATGGTGCTGACGGCTACGGGCCCCGGCGAAGTGCGTGCAGGCCAGATCCAGGCCGGTCATGACATCGAAATCATGAACCCCGACCTGGTCATCTGCACGCTCGATGACGGCGTTAAGTTGGGCATGGAATTCACCGTGAACATGGGCAAGGGCTATGTTCCGGCTGCTGCCAACCGTCCGGAAGACGCGCCGATCGGGCTTATCCCCATCGATGCGATCTATTCCCCGGTGCGCAAGGTGTCGTACAAGGTTGAGCCGACCCGCGTGGGTCAGGTCACCGACTATGACAAGCTGCTGCTCACGGTCGAGACGAATGGCGCGGTTACCCCGGAAGACAGCCTGGCTCTGGCCGCCCGCATCCTGCAGGACCAGCTCCAGCTCTTCATCAACTTCGACGAGCCGCGTCCGGTGCGTCAGGAAGAGCCGCGTGACGATCTGCCGTTCAACCGCAACCTGCTTCGCAAGGTTGACGAGCTCGAGCTGTCGGTGCGTAGCGCCAACTGCCTGAAGAACGACAACATCGTCTATATCGGCGATCTGGTTCAGAAGTCTGAGCAGGAAATGCTGCGTACGCCGAATTTCGGTCGTAAGTCGCTGAATGAAATCAAGGAAGTCCTGACTTCCATGGGTCTGTCGCTGGGCATGAATGTTCCGGCCTGGCCTCCCGAGAACATTGAGGATCTGGCAAAGCGTCTCGACGAGACGTTCTGAGCCCTATCCGGTAGAAAGCAGAGTAAGGAAACCCGATCATGCGTCATGGTGTTGCTGGGCGTAAGCTCAACGTAACCTCGACCCACCGCGCAGCCATGTTCCGCAACATGGCCGTGGCTATCATCAAGCACGAGCAGATCACGACGACGCTGCCCAAGGCGAAGGAAATTCGCCCGATCGTCGAGAAGCTGATCACCCTCGGCAAGCGTGGCACGCTGCACGCTCGTCGCCAGGCTTTTGCGCAGCTGCGCGACGAGACCATCGTCACCAAGCTGTTCTCGACCATTGCAGAGCGCTATCAGGGCCGTTCGGGTGGCTACACCCGCGTCCTGAAGGCCGGCGTCCGCTACGGCGACAACGCTGACATGGCCGTTGTCGAGATGGTTGACCGTGATGTTGACGCCAAGGGCAAGGATAGCGGCCCGGTGTTCAACCAGTCCGGTGAAGAGCCGATGGCTGCCTGATCCCAGAGGATCGACACGTTGATGAGGAGGCCGGGCAGGAAACTGCCCGGCCTTTTTCATTTGGACTTACAAAATTCTGTCCAATCGTTTAAACAACCTCCCAACGCGTAAACACATCAATCCTACCTCGAAGAGCAGGATTTTTGATCAGTTTCGATACCGATCCTTCCTTTCACGGGGTCGGGGGGCCAGTTTCGATATTCTACATGAATATCCGGACGTTTTCTCGCGTTGGCGAGATCTGGCTTCTTTCACGGTCCGAGCACTCTCGTAGGACCAGTCACCACGCATCCCATGCCGATCCGGGCAATGAGGCCCGGTACGCTCGCGCTGCGTGTAGATACAGGAGAGCTTCTTTGTCTGAGGCAAGCACCACCCAGAGACGCGGGATCGCAGAGATCCTCGGTATTCCACGCCCTCTCTTTTTCGGCTTCGTCGGTCTGCTTTTGTTCATGATCGGTGACGGTGTCGAGGCGGGATACCTTGATACATTCATGCTCCATAACGGGCATACCCAGGGCGACGTGAACCTTCTGTTCACGACCTACGGTATCACGGTCATGATCTCGGCCTGGTTTTCCGGGCCGCTGTCAGACCTTTATGGTCCAAAGCGTGTGATGTGGATCGGATTGATCCTTTGGTCCGTGCTTGAGGTTGGGCTTCTTGCTCTGGGTCTTGGCCCGAACAACTTCACAATGACGCTCGTCTTCTACACGCTGCGCGGCTTCGCGTATCCGCTCTTCGCCTACGGGTTCCTCGTCTGGATTGCGGCGGCGACACCGGCTACGATGCTGGGCTCGGCGGCTGGCTGGTTCTGGTTTTCCTTCTCGGCCGGTCTGCCGACGCTCGGCTCGCAGTTTGCCCGTTACGCCATCCCCGCAATTGGCGAGCTGGCCACGTTCTGGTGCTCGCTTGGTCTCGTGATCCTTGGCGGTCTGGTGGCGTTGCTCTTTACCCATGAACCGACCGGGAAGAAGCGTCTGCTGCCCGACCATGTGAGCACGCGTGACATTTTCTTCGGGTCGATCAGCATCATGTGGCGCGAGCCCAAGACACTGATCGCTGGTATCGTGCGCACCATCGACACGTCGTCGGAATACGCGTTCCTCGCGATCATGCCGGCGTTCTTCATCGATCACCTTGGTTTCACCCAAGGCCAGTGGCTGAACCTGTTGTCGCTGATCTTCCTCAGCAATATCCTGTTCAATCTCGTCTCGGGCATGTTGGCCGATGCACTCGGACACCGCTTCATCGTCTCGGTGTTCGGCGGCATTGGTGGCTTTGTCTCGATCCCGCTCTTTTATTATATCCCGGTCTGGTATCCTGGTAACTTCGCCGCTGCTGCGGCTGTTGGCATTTTCTACGGCGCGACCGTCGCTGCCTTCGTGCCGCTCTCCGGCCTGATGCCGCAGATCTGCCCCAAGGAGAAGGCGGCCGCGCTGTCGATCCTTGGTCTGGGTGCCGGTGCGAGCACCTGGGTTGGCCCGGCCATTGCCGGCATCTGCGAGAGCGTGTTCGGTTTTGGCATGGAAGGGATCATCTGGGCCTTTGCCCTGATCTATCTGGCAGCCGCCGGTATGACGATCACGCTTCGTATCTCGGACGAGGCGCGTCGTTATACGCAGGAAGCGCTTGCCCGTGGTGAGAACATGACGGCCGTCGGACACTAAAGGTTCACATCCTCCTTTACAGACTTGGCGAGGCGCCGTTGACATCTGTCGACGGCGCCTTTTCTCTTTCTGGATGACTAACCCTGTCTCTTCACCACCATCAGGATGGGAAAGCTTCGATCGCTTTTCCTTCGGCGACAGTCCCGCTCTTGCTGATGAACTCCTTGGCCTCGTTATCCACGGGATCAAGACCGGCACATGCTGGGCCGCCTGCGACGGGCAGCAAACCCATATCGGGAAGTTGAGCGTCATCTGTGACGGCAGGGACCAGCCTCGTGTCATCACTCGCACGCTGGCTATCGAGAAACGACGCTATTGTGACGTGGACGAGGCTTTCGCGGCCAAGGAAGGCGAGGGCGACCGGAGCTTCGCCTATTGGCGGGGCGAGCATGAGCGTTATTTCCGTCGTCTGAACCAGTTCAGTGAGACGATGGAGCTATGGTGCGTGGAGTTTGCTGTCGTGTTCGTGTTTCCACACACGCACTGACCTTGCGTCTGTCACCAGTGCGGCGGCAGGGTGAACTTTCGTTGCGACTTCGCGTTGACCCCGGACAGAACTAAAAAGGGTTTCGCTATGCTAAAGCTCGCCATCTTCTTCCTGATCATCTCCCTGATTGCAGGGCTCTTCGGATTCACCGGTATCTCGGCAGCTTCGGCGGGAATCGCGAAAATCCTGTTCTTCCTCTTCATCGCCCTGTTTGTGCTTTTTCTGGTCATTGCCGTCTTTGTCGGCAAGGCCGTGACCTGAGCTCATCAGAGACGACACAACGAAAAGGGGAGAGCCGAAAGGCTCTCCCTTTTTTATTCGCTCGTAGTGCCGAGCCGAAAACGGTGCATAGGGCTTACTGCTTGGTCTTGGACAGGAATTCCGGCAGCAGCGGATTATTGGTCTGCAGCGAAGCCTTGCTGGGAAGCTGCGAGACATCCCAGCCGCCGCCGAGGGCCACAATCAGATCGACATGGGCGATAGCCTGGCTTTGATGGATGCCGAGAGCCTGAACTTCGTAATTGAGGGCATTCTGCTGGCTGGTCAGGACGGTCGTGTAAGTCTGAGTGCCGGCCATGTACTCATTGAGCGAAACACGCACGGCTTCCTGAGCTGACTTGACGGCGACATCCTGCTGAGCCAGCTGCTCTTCAAGAATACGCAGGTTCGACAGATTATCCTCAACGCCCTGCAGTGCGCTCAGCACGGTCTGACGATAGGTCGCCACCGAGGCATCGTAATCGGCCCGGGCGCTGAGCACGGCCGCGCTGCGTGCGCCGCCATTGAACAGGGTCTCGGTCGATGACGCGCCGAGTGACCAGAAGCGCGTGGCTGCCTGGATCAATGTCTGGAGTGGGTTGCCACTATACCCGTAGCTCGCACTAACCGAGATCTCCGGATAGAAGGCGGCGATATAATAGCCGATCTCGGCATTATACCCTTCCATGTTGCGTTCGGCGGCTGCGATATCGGGGCGGCGCTGCAGAAGCACCGACGGCACGGCACTGGGCGCTGTGGGCAGGGTGAGGGGAAGAGCCCCGACAGGAATGGTCAGATCAGCAGGTGCCCGACCGATCAGCACCGCTATGGCGTGTTCGTATTGTGCCCGTGTGATCCCGGCCTGGGTGGCCTGCGCCTCGGTCTGCTGCAACTGATATCGCGCCTGCCAGAGCGAACTCGGGTCCGTTACGCCGGCATCGACCTGATTTTGCACGATGCTGAGAGCCTGACGGAAATAGCCGACATTATCGAGGTAGAGCTTCTTCAGGCTGTCCTGATAACGCAGGTTGAAATACGCATTGGCCAACTGGGATTGATAAGACAGCTGCGCATTGGCGAGATCAGCCGCGCTGGCCTGAGTGGCCGTCACCTGTTGCTGGATCTGGCGACGGATGCGACCCCATACGTCGAGTGTCCAGGAAGCCGACGGCCCGGTATTCCATGTATTGACTGTGGTGGTAGACGAGTAGTTGACCACAGACCCGGAACTTGCGCTTCGTGAGCCGCTACCTTGGGCATTGCGGCTGAAACTGAACGAGCCGGAAAGCGTGGGGAAGAGCTGGGCACGAATGGAGTCGATGGTTGCCTCGGCCTTGCGATACTGCGCCTCATACTGCTTGACGTTCTGGTTGGAGATCGCGACCTGCGACTCAAGCCAGTTCAGCTGGGGATCATGATAGACCTCCCACCACGCCCCTTTCGGCGCCTCGGCCAGCTGGGGCTGGGCGACGCCCCAGCCCGCAGGTGGCTTTGGGGCTTCCTTGAACTTGGCCGAAATCACCGCATGGGGACGATGGTAATCAGGCCCCACCATGAAGCATCCTGAAAGCAGGGGCGTGCAACATGCAGCAAGGAGGGACAGGCGTCGGGCTGAGCGAGACGGGAAGAGAGTCATCCTTGGGTCTGATCCTGATGGTGCCGGCGGAAAAGCATGGAGATGGAATGGAAAAACCGTGAAATCCTGCGTCCCATCGCATCGAGCGTCAGGAAAACCGCAGGCGTGCTGTAAAGGGTGAGGGCCTGACTGACGACCAGACCGCCGAGAATGGAAATACCCAGAGGGCGGCGCAATTCCGCACCATAGCCATTGGCAATGATCAACGGAACTGCACCCAGCGCTGCGGCGAGCGAGGTCATGATGATGGGGCGAAAGCGCAGGGCGCTGGCCTGACGAATGGCTTCTTCGGGGGTGGCGCCGTCGCGCTGGGCCTGCATGGCGAAATCGATCAGCATGATGGCGTTCTTCTTGACGATGCCAATCAGCAGGATCACGCCGATCATGGCGATCAGCGAGAACTCCTCGCCGAAGATCTGGAGCGCCAGAATGGCCCCGACCCCGGCGGAAGGCAGCGTGGAGAGAATGGTAAGCGGGTGTACGAGGCTCTCATAGAGCACGCCCAGCACGATATAGACCGCGGCCAGGGCCGCGAGGATGAGCAGGGGCTCGTCATTGACCGATTTCTGGAACAGGGCGGCATTACCGGCAAAGCCACCCTGAATGTCTGAGGGCACATGCAGCTTGATCAGTGCAGCATTGATGGCCGTCACCGCATCACCCAGCGACACGCCCTGCTTGAGGTTGAACGAAATGGTGGTAGCCACCGATTGTCCCTGATGGTTCACGCTCAGGGCCGTGGTGCCCGGAATGATATGCGAGGTCAGGCTGAGCGGCACCATAGTCTCTGCGCTGGTCGCAACTGCCGAGCCCGAAGAGGCATTGCTACCGCCGGCCAGACTGTTGGCCATCTGGTTCTGGTAGTTGGAATCGGCGGTCGAGACGCTGCTTGAGGCCGTGCTGGTCGTGACAACGCGGATGCGGTTCGATGCGACGCTGCCGGAGGCCGTACCGCCCGAGGTGCTTATCCAGACCTGCTGTAGCGTGTTGGGGTCCTGCCAGAAGCGTGGCGCTGCCTCCATGATCACACGATACTGGTTGATCGGCTTGTAGATGACCGAGGCAGCACGCTGGCCATAGGCATCGAACAGAATGTTCGAGACGAGTTGTGGGGTGATCTGGAAACGCGACGACAGGTCGCGGTTGATCTTCACATCCAGCGCCGAGCCGCCTTCGCTCAGATCGGAGGAGACATCCATAAGCCCCGGGATTTTCTGGAAAGCTTCCACCACCTTGGGGGTGAGGGTGAAAAGCTCATCGGCATCGGGGCCCTGCAGGGCATACTGGTAGGAGGCATTGCCGCCACGGGCACCCGCCCTTACGGCACCGGGTGCCATGAAGAAAATCTCGGCGCCCACCATATGGCTGAACTTGCGGCCCAGGCGTTCGATGGTCTGGGTGACCGTATCGTTGCGAGCGGATTTATCCTTGAGCGAGGCAAAGAGATTGGCCTGATTGGCCTGACGACCGCCCAGAAAACCGACGATGGCGGCAACATCGCGATCTTTCGAGACGGTCCTGGCTACCTCATAGGTCTTGCCGCTCATCTGGCTGAATGACGATGATTGATCGCCGATGATATGGCCCATCATCATGCCGGTATCTTCATCCGGGAAGAAGCCCTTGGGCATCTTCACGAAAAGCGCACCTGCGATGAACAGGGTGGCTGGCAGGGTCAGAAGCATCAGCCAGCGATGGCGCAGGGACCAGTCGAGCGAGGCGACATAGCCATCGGTAACACGGGTGATCTGCCTATCGAGGAAGATGGCGATGCGTGCGCGTTGATGCCCTTCTTTTGCAGGGCGCAGCAGCAGGGCGCAGATCATGGGGGTGAGTGACAGCGACAGGATCATCGAGATCACAAGGGTGATCGAGATGGTCATGGCGAATTCGTGGAACAGTCGCCCGGCAATCCCACCCAGAAGGATGATCGGCACAAACACCGCAATAAGCGAGAGGGTGATGGAGACGACCGTAAAGGCCACTTCACCCGCGCCGATCAGCGCCGCCTTGAGTGGCGAGAGACCCTGCTCCAGATAACGCGTGATGTTCTCGAGCACCACGATGGCATCATCAACCACAAAGCCGGTGGAGATGGTGAGCGCCATGAGTGACATGTTGTCGAGCTGGTAGCCCAGCAGTTTCATGACAGCGAAGGTCGCGATGATGGAGGTGGGCACTACAATCGCCGGGACCAGAATGGCCGGGGCCGATTGCAGGAACACCAGCACGACCAGCACCACCAGCACGACGGCAAGGATGAGCGTCAGCTTGGTGTCATCCAGCGCGGCGCGAATGGTTTTGGAGCGATCAACGGCAATATGCAGGTCGATATCGGGGGGTAGGGCCGCCCGGATGAGAGGCAGGCGCGCCTTGATCTCGTCGGTGGTCTTGACCACGTTCGCCCCTGCCTGCGCAAAGACCAGCCCCACCACGGCACGCTGTCCGTTATAGACGCCGAGCGTACGCAGGTTTTCCACGCTGTCATTGACCTCGGCCACACTCGACAGGCGAACTGGGCGGGCATTGCGATAGGCGATGATCAGGTCGCGATAGGCTTGGGCCTTCTCAGCCTGGTCGTTGGTGTCCAGCGTAAAGCGATAGCCGCCCTGATCGATGAAGCCTTTGGGCGTATGGGCATTGGCCGAGGCCAGCGATGCACGCACATCCTCGAAGCTGATTCCGAATTTGTAGAGCAGGAGCGGATTGACCTCGACACGCACGGCAGGGAGGGCACCGCCACCGACTTCCACCTCGCCGACACCCTGAACCTGACTGAGCTGCTGCTGCAGAACGTTCGTGGCCTGATCGTACAGCATGGCCGGGGTCTTGGTGGGGGAGGTGAGCGCCATCACGAGGATGGGCGCGCCGTTCGGATTGGCCTTCTGATAGCTGGGGTTGGTGCGCAGCGTGGTGGGCAGGTCGGCACGGGCGGCCTGCAAGGCCGCTTCGACATCGCGCGCGGCGCCGTTGATGTCGCGTGACAGATCGAACTGCAGGATGATCCGGGCCTGATTGACCATGGATTGCGAGGTCATCTCGCTCAGCCCTGCGATTGCACCCAGATGACGCTCGAGCGGCGCTGCGATCGTGCTCGCAATCTCGGTAGGCGAGCCACCCGATTGCTGCGCCTGCACCATGATGACCGGCATGTCCACATTGGGCAGATCGGCCACGGGAAGCATGGTGTAGGCCAGCATTCCGGCAATGAGCATGGCGGCCGTCAGGAGCGAGGTCGCAACGGGCCGCAGAATGAAGGGGCGGGTGATATTCACTCGCCACCCTGTTCCGCAAGGCGCTCAGACATGGAGCGGAGCCCGAAACGACGACGCGTTGCGGCGGCGATGCGATCCATCATCAGATAGATGACCGGTGTGGTGAAGAGGGTAAGAAGCTGCGACAGCAGCAACCCGCCCACAATCGACACACCGAGCGGGCGACGCAGCTCGGACCCTACGCCATGGCCGAGCATCAGTGGCAGGGCACCGAAGAAGGCGGCCAGCGTGGTCATCAGGATCGGGCGAAAGCGCAGCAGCGCTGCACGACGGATGGCGTCGAAAGGCGCCAGCCCATCCAGTCGCTCGGCCTCGAGCGCGAAGTCGATCATCATGATGGCGTTTTTCTTCACGATGCCGATCAGCAGCACGATGCCGATGATCCCCATAACATCCAGATCCATGCCGCAAAGCGAGAGCGCCAGCAGCGCGCCGATGGCGGCAGAGGGCAGGGTGGAGAGGATGGTGATCGGATGGATGAAGCTCTCATAGAGCACGCCCAGCACGATATAGACCGCTACAAGCGCCGCAATCACCAGATAAAGCTCATTGCTCAGCGAGGAGCGGAACGCCGCCGCCGTGCCCTGGAACGCCGTCTGGAAAGCCGGAGGCAGACCGATGCTCGACGCTGCGTGGTCGATGGCATTCGTTGCTGCACCCAGCGAATAGCCCTCGGCCACGTTGAAAGACACTGTGGTTGCCGGGAACTGTCCGAAATGGGTGATCAGCAGCGGGGCGAGGCCCTTTGTGATGGTGGTTACCTGATGCAGCGGCACCAGACCTGAGGTGGGCAGACGGGTCGGGCCGGACGAGCTCTGGCCAGCCTCGCTGGAGATGCCAGGCAGGTAAAGCTGGCCGAGGCTGGCCAGGTCATGCTGAAAACGCGGCTCTGTTTCGAGGATCACGCGATACTGGTTGGACTGGGTATAGATGGTCGAGATCTGGCGCTGGCCATAGCTGTCATAAAGAAGGTTATCGATGGTCTGCGGCGTGATGGAATAGCGCGCGCCATTGGTACGATCGAGGTCGACATGCGCAACCAGCCCCTCGGCCTGCAGGTCGGAGGTGACATCGGCCAGAGCGGGTTCCTGCTGCAAGGCCGTAAGCAGCTTGGGCACCCAAGTCTTGAAGGTATCGTAATCCGGGTTCTCGAGCAGAAACTGATACTGCGTGGCGGACACCGTGGAATCCAGAGACAGATCCTGCACGGGCTGGAGGAACAGCCGCGCACCGGGTGTCGAGCTTCCCCGCTCGGCCAGACGCTTGAGGATGGCAGAAAGCCCGCTGCTGCGCTGGTCCAGCGGCTTGAGGTTGATCAGCATACGCCCGACATTGAGCGTCATGTTCTGCCCGTCGATACCGACGAAGCTCGACACGCTGGCAACGTCAGGATCTTCAAGCACGGCGGCGATAACCGCCTCCTGATGCTTCTTCATGCTGTCGAATGAGATGGCCTGCGCCATCTGGGTAATACCCTGCACCACGCCTGTGTCCTGACGGGGGAAGAACCCTTTGGGGATAATCACGGCAAGAAACACGGTCAGCACGAAGGTGCCCAGCGCCACGAGCAGGGTCGCTGTCTGGTGACGCAGCACGAAATCGAGCCAGCGCGCATAGGTGGCGATCAGGCGCTCGATGGCATTGCCAACCCGTGCGGCGACGCGCTGGAAGCGGGTGGTGGCATGCTCGTCATGGGCGCGCTCGCTCAGCAAACGGGCGCACATCATGGGCACGAGCGTGATGGAAACGATGGCCGAGATCACGATGGTGATCGCCAGCGTCATGGCAAACTCATGGAACAGGCGACCGACCACATCGCTCATGAAAAGCAGCGGGATTAGCACCGCAATCAGCGAGACCGTCAGCGAGATGATGGTAAACCCGATCTCCTGCGAGCCCTTGACGGCTGCGGTATAGCGGTCCTCACCCATCTCGATGTAGCGCGCGATGTTCTCGATCACCACGATGGCGTCATCCACCACGAAGCCCGTCGCAATGGTCAGAGCCATAAGTGAGAGATTATCGAGCGAGAAATCGAGCAGATACATTACCGCCAGCGTGCCGATAAGCGAGAGCGGTACGCTCAGGCTTGGAATGATGGTGGCGGGCACGTTGAACAGAAACACGAAGATCACGGCCACCACGAGCAGCATGGCCATGCCGAGCTCGAATTCCACATCTGCCACCGAGGCGCGAATGGTGGTGGTGCGGTCGGTGAGCGGTGTGATCTCGATACCGGGCGGCAGGGTCTTGCGCAGCTGCGGGAGGACCGCCAGCACGTTGTCGACCACTGAAATCACATTGGCACCGGGCTGGCGCTGTACGTTCAGGATCAGCGCCGGTGTCTTGTCTGACCAGGCGGCAAGCTGGTCGTTTTCGGGCCCCTGCACCACGGTGCCCACATCGCGCAGGCGGATCGGGCCGTTATCCTGATAGGCGATGATCTGGTTCATCAACTGGTCGACAGAGGAAATCTGTCCGTCGATGCGCAGCGTGGTCGAGCGGTGCGGCCCGTCAAACGTACCGGTTGGTGAGTTGATGTTGACCGTGCCGATGGTGGTGCGCACCGTGTCGATGGCGATGCCATAGGAGGTCAGCTTGGGGATGTTGATCCGAACACGTATGGCCTTGCGATTACCACCCGAGAGCGTGACAAGACCCACACCCGAAATCTGGCTGACACGCTGCTGAAGTCGCGTGTTCACATAATCCTGCACCTCGGTCAGGGGCATGGTGCGCGAGGTGATGCCCAGCGTGAGGACGGGGGTGTCAGCCGGGTTGACCTTGGCATAGATCGGCGGGGCCGGAAGGTCGGTCGGCAGAAGCGAGTTGGACTGGTTGATGGCCGCCTGCACTTCCTGCTCGGCAATATCCATCGACATGTCGAGCCCGAAGCGCAGCGTAATGACCGAAGCGCCGCCCGATGACTGCGAGGTCATCTGGTCGAGGCCGGGCATCTGTCCGAGCTGCGTTTCGAGCGGGGCCGTGACCGATGTCGCCATCACATCCGGACCCGCGCCCGGATAGAAGGTCGAGACCGTGATGGTCGGATATTCCACCTGGGGCAGGGCCGAGATCGGCAGGAAGTGATAGCCGAGCAGGCCGGTCAGCATGATCGCCAGCATCAGGAGCGATGTGGCGACCGGGCGATCGATGAAGAGACGAGAAGGATTCATGGGCGGGCTTACTGCGCGGGCTTGGCGGCAGGAGGGGGAGTGGCGCTGGTGTCGCCCTTGTTCCCGTTATCCGACGCATTGGCATTGTCAGCAGGGATGCTCACCTTGGCGCCGGGGCGCAGATGATTGGTGCCATCGGTCACCACGCGCTCGCCCAGCTTGAGCCCGGTCTTGATGACCGTCACGTCATTGCTGGCAATGCCGGTCGTGACGTTGCGGACCTCAACCGTGTTGTCGTCTTTCACAACATAGACGAACTGGCCGTCCGGGCCAGTCTGGAGCGCGTTGGACGAGAGCAGGATGACGTTATGCAGCGTGTCAACCAGCAGACGGGCATTGACGAACTGGTTCGGAAACAGGTGCTCGTCTTCATTGCTGAAGATGGCGCGCATACGCACCGTGCCTGTGGCCGTATCGATCTGGCTGTCCAGCGCCTTGACGGTGCCGGAGGCGATCTTGTTCAGGTTCGCGCTATCCCACGCATCGACAGGAAGCTGGCCCACAGCGCGCAGCCTGTCCATGACCTGCGGCAACTGATCCTGCGGCAGGGTGAAGATCACGGAGATCGGCTGCATCTGCGTGAGGATGGTCAGACCGCCTGACTGTCCCGCCGTGAAGTAATTGCCCATATCGACAGCGCGGATGCCAACACGACCATCAACAGGCGCAATGATGTGACAGTAATAGAGGTTCAGGCGGGCATTATCGACATTGGCCTGGTCGAGCTTGACGGTGCCCTCAAGCTGCTGGACCTTGTACTGCGCATCGATGGCCGTCATGGCGGCAATCGAGTTCTGCTTGATCAGCTTGTCGTAACGCCCGGCATTGATGCGGGCATCGGCCAGCTGGGCCTGATCCTGCTTCAATGTGCCAAGCTGCTGTTCCAGCGCTACCTGATAGGGGCGCGGATCGATCAGCACCAGCTCGTCACCAGCCTTGACGTGTTGCCCTTCCTTGAAGGCCACATTCATGATGTAGCCGCTTACGCGGGCCTGCACGGTCACGTTGGTGATCGGCACGACGGTACCGAGCTCCGTCAGGACCTCGGGCATGTCACCCGTCTTGACCACAGCCACGGCGACAGGTGTTGCCTCGCTGCTGCCCTGCGCGGTGGCACCGGTGCGATGGCCACCGCGACCGGCATGATGCGTGCGTGAATGAGGGCGCAGGAAGGCGACGGCAAGAAGCAGGACAATCAGACCGCCGATAATGAAAAGCAGGCGCCGCTTGCGCCGGGGTCTTGCCGGCGCGGGCGAGGCGGAAGGGTGGGGCGCAGCATGGCGCGCAGGCTGGGTCCGGTCAGGGCCCGTCTGATCAGTCATCTCTTCTCGTCTTCCATCACCCAAACCAAAGGCGGACACATGCGCCTACTGGTGTTTGAGACATACGTTATTTGAGGCCGCCGTAACATGACGTCAGCTAAATTCTAGTTCAAACACGAAACAATTCACAATATCCCACGTTACATGCGGTCGCTCGGGAAGACGGAATTTGGCGAAGATGTCGAGGAAACCGTTTTGCTCATGCGCCGTTCGTCCTAACGTCACGGATGTTTAGAGCACCGTTAAGTGAAAGGATTATGACAATGGCCGATGCAGTAGAAAAAAAGGGCGAAGGTCTGCTTGATGAAGCCAAGGGCCGTCTGAAGGACGCTGCCGGCGGTCTGACAGGCGATGCCAAGCTTCAGGCTGAAGGCAAGATCGATCAGCTTTCCGGCATGGCCCAGCAGGAATTCGCAGATCTTTACGACGATGCCGAGACCACTCTGGAAAAGGCGACTGCCTTCGTGCAGGACCGCCCGCTTATCTCACTCAGCGTCGCCATTCTGGTCGGCACCATTCTGGGCGCGATTTTCTTCGGACGCTCCAAGAAGAAGTAAGGCTTCAGGGTTCGGCCTGATGGGGGAAGGGAGATCGCAGCGATGTGGTCTCCCTTTTGTCATTTTGCGGGCAAAAATGATTCGCTCACGCATTACAGGGGTTTACAGCGCGATTCGGGTGATTCAAAAGCGATTCGCAGGACTGTGCGACTCGGGCAGTCTGTCTTGTTTCACGCTGCCAGGGATCATGTAACTGCACCATGCCGGACTACACTCTCGAACTTGCCAATGGGGCACCGGAGAAGAGGGTCGCTGGCCTGGACGAGGTGGGCCGTGGCCCGCTTGCTGGACCTGTCATCGCGGCAGCACTCATGTTTCTCGAGCCGCCCGATGCGGCGCTCTCTATGCTGATCGATGATTCAAAGAAGCTGAGCGCCCGTCGTCGCGAAGCAGCTTATGCGGCGCTGATCGATCAGCCTTCAGTCCGGATCGGGCTTGGCGCGGCATCGGTGGCTGAAATCGAGCAGATCAATATCGGCAAAGCCTGCCACCTTGCCATGCAGCGCGCCCTGACGCATCTCGGTGCCGTTCCAGACCTCGCCCTTGTGGATGGCAATCGCCTGCCTGAGCTGGGCTGCCCTGCCATCGCTGTCATTGGCGGCGACCGCAAGAGCCTTTCCATTGCCGGGGCATCGATCATCGCCAAGGTCAAGCGGGATCGCCTCATGGCTCGCCTCTCGGAACGCCATAACGCTTATGGCTGGGAGAAAAATGCGGGCTATGGCACGGCTGTCCATATGGCCGGTCTGCGCGAAGCCGGTGTCACGCCGCATCACCGACGCGATTTTGCCCCTATACGTGCCCATATTGCGGGTGCCACCCATTCGGCCGGAGCCATCTAATGCAGGATTTTCCTCTCGATCAGATCCTGTGTGGCGAGTGCATCGACACGATGCGTGGCCTGCCTGATGCCAGCATTGACTGCATCTTTGCCGATCCGCCGTATAACCTGCAGTTGCGCGGCGAACTGCGCCGCCCGGATGAAAGCGTGGTCGATGGTGTGGACGATGCTTGGGACAAATTTGCCGATTACGCGACCTACGATAATTTCACGCGTGAATGGCTGACCGAAGCCCGTCGCCTGCTGACCAAGGATGGGACGATCTGGGTAATCGGGTCCTATCACAACGTGTTCCGGCTGGGCGCGATCATGCAGGATCTGGGGTTCTGGATCCTGAACGACATCGTCTGGCGCAAGGCCAATCCTATGCCCAATTTCAGGGGGCGTCGTTTCACCAATGCCCACGAGACCCTGATCTGGGCCGCGCGCGGGCCTGAAAGCAAATATCGCTTCAATTATCAGGCAATGAAGGCGCTGAATGATGACATGCAGATGCGCAGCGACTGGTATCTGCCGCTCTGCACCGGCAATGAGCGCCTGCGCAACGCGCACGGGCTGAAGCTGCATCCGACCCAGAAGCCGGAAAGCCTGCTTCATCGCGTCCTGATTGCGTCCACCATCGTGGATGATATTGTTCTTGATCCGTTCTCGGGTAGCGGAACGACAGCGGCGATGGCAAAGCGCCTCGGGCGCCGGTTTATCGGTATCGAGCGGCACCCCGACTATATCGAGGCGGCACGCGCCCGTGTCGAAGCCGAGGTGCGTCTTTCCGACGAGCAACTGGCGATCACCCCGGCCAAGCGCGAGATGCCGCGCGTGCCGTTTGGCAGTTTTGTCGAGCAGGGAGCCTTGCCCGCCGGGACCGAACTCTTCGACCGCCAGCGTCGTATCAGCGCGATTGTCATGCCCGATGGTAGCCTCGTTTCCGGCTCGCATCGCGGCTCCATTCACAAGATGGGCGCCTTGCTGACCAACGCCCCATCCTGCAACGGCTGGACGTTCTGGTATTTTGAACGTCAGGGCGAGGTGCTTCAGATTGATATCCTGCGCACCGAAATGGCGCAGACGCCCCTGCGTAACGTCGGCTAGGTCCGCCCGTCCTGCTGGACGGCTCGGCGTCCATGGGGTCTGATTTGTAAAGTCGGGCAAGTTCACGCTGCCCGGCACGCCGCTTGTGCTGATGGCATTGCGGCACGTCAAAGGGCTTGGGAAGGTGTCGCACCCTGATTGTGCAGACAGAACCGGCATCAGGCCGGTGCAAGCCAGCGCTTGTGTATTCGTTGATTTTATTGACAAATTATGTCGCGTTACTGTGACTTTGCATCTGTAACATGCTGACGCGTTTATAGATCAGGCTCGCGGGCAAGCGTCTTTGGAGCGCAATGCCGATCTATCAGGGAGGGTGTGCGCGTTTTCCGTCCTGCGAGTATCCGCTGAAGATGATGAGGCTGATATCGATCATGGATACGACGACATCCCGCGCAAACATTCCGGGCACTGACACGGGCAAACGGTCGAGAGAGAGTAGGCCATTGTGGCTCGACCCGACGCTGGACCCCGATACGCGCGCCCGTGCGGCCACCGAAGCCATGAGCCATGCGCAGAAGATGTCATGGATGGCCGGCCCGATGGCAATCCCGATTGGCGATGAGAGCATACCCGACGGCGCTATCGGTTCTGCCGGCTATTTTCCGGCGATGCCAGATCTGGGTATTCCGGCTCAGCAGCAGAGCGATGCAAGCCTGGGCATAGGCAATCTCAATAATGTCCGCCCCAATGACAACGCCACGGCGCTGCCATCGTCCCTTATGCTCGGTGCCTCTTTTGACCCTGAGCTTGCCCGCGAGACGGGCCGCGTGGTTGGGTGCGAAGGACGCGCGAAGGGGTTCAATGTCGTGCTCGGTGGGGGTGCCAATCTTGTGCGCGAACCACGCGGAGGGCGCATTTTCGAATATATATCTCAAGATCCCCTGCTGACCGGTCAGATCGCTGGTGCGTCCATTGAGGGAATCCAGTCACAGAAGGTGGTCTCGACCATCAAGCATTATGCGATCAACCCCGAGGAAACCGGTCGGGTGATGATCAGCTCGGATATCGATGAGGCAGCCCTGCGGGAGAGCGACCTTCTGGCGTTCGAGATTGCCATCGAGATCGGCAGCCCGGGTGCCGTCATGCCTGGCTATAATCTCGTCAACGGCCATTGGGCGTCAGAAAATACCTTTTTGCTCAGCGAGGTGCTCCGTCGGGACTGGGGCTATCGTGGCTGGGTCATGTCGGACTGGGGAGCCACCCACACAACGGTCAAGGCCATTACGGCAGGGCTCGATGTGCAGTCCGGCGCCAATATCGACCCCAAGCCGTACTTTGGTGCGCTGCTGGACGAGGCAATAGCCGCTGGTGAGGTGCCGCGGGCGCGTCTTGATCAGTCGATTCAGAGACAGCTGCGCAGTCTCTTCGCCGTGGGAGCCATTGACGATCCTGCCGAGCCGGGTGGGAGCATTGATTTTGAGGCGCATAAGCGGATCGCTCAGCGTGCCGCCGAGGGCGGTATTGTCCTGCTGCGTAATGAAAACACCCTATTGCCGCTCAAGGCGGCGGCTCAGAATATTCTGCTGATCGGTGCCCGCGCTGATCAGGGTGTTCTTTCAGGAGGTGGTTCGTCCTCGGTCACGCCCAAGGGCAGCCTGAAGATGGAGGGCGCGACTTTTGCCGGTGTACCGCTGGAAAAAGTCTATCATCCTTCCTCTCCCATGCGGGCCATCGCCGCTGCAGCGCCGCAGGCGCATCTGGGTTATGATGACGGTCAGGATATCGACCGTGCTGCCGGTCTGGCAGCGGCAGCGGATATCGTGGTCATTTTCGCGGAGCTGTGGCGCACCGAAGGGCAGGATGTGCAGGGGCTTTCGTTGCCCGGTGAGCAGGAACGCCTGATCGAGCGTGTGGCGGCGGCCAATGCCAACACGGTCGTGGTGCTTGAAACCGGCGGCCCGGTTCTCATGCCCTGGCGTGACAAGGTGCCTGCTATCCTGCATGCATTCTACGCTGGGTCTGGCGGGGGAGAGGCAATGGCGTCCATCCTGTTCGGGCGCGTCAATCCTTCAGGACGTCTGCCCTTCACCATTCCCCTGAGTGAGAGCGATCTGCCACGCCCCGGACAGATCGATCCGCAGACGGTCATCTCCAATCCCGGCGAGCCCGTCGACAAACCCGTTGTGCATCGCGACTACGCGATTGAGGGTGCCGATACAGGATATCGCTGGTTCTCACGGACCGGGAAGTCCGTCGCATATCCGTTTGGGTTCGGCCTGAGCTATACGCATTTCGACCATGGTGATGTGACGATCGACCCGCAGGCACTCGTGGCGCGGTTGCCCGTCACCAATACCGGGCCGGTTTCCGGGGCAGAAGTCGTGCAGATCTATGCCACCCTCGAAGGTGATTTCTCGTTCCAGCCCCGCCTTGTGGGATTTGCCAAGATCATGCTCGCGCCGGGCGAGACGGAGGAAGTGCAGGTGCCGCTGGAGCCGCGTTTGCTGGCGCGGGTCGAGGGAGAAAACTGGGTGCGCAAGGCGGGGCGCTATCGTTTCGATCTGCGTCGTGACGCGGTGACGCCTATTACCGGACAAAGCCTGGCGCTCGATGAATGGGTCCGTCCCTTGCGTCATGAAGCGGCGATCGATTGATGCTCAGGCGCGAGTGAGGGTGGGAGCCGGATGAGACATCCGGCTTCGTCTCTCTGCTGACATGAGGGCGGTCGCAAAAAAAGCGTATCGGGAGACCGATACGCTTTTTGCAGTTCGTGCGCCCGACCAGAGGATCGTCTGGTGCAGAGGCTCGTCGAGGCGGGGGCAGGAAGCGATCAGCGACCGCCGAAGCCGAGGAACCCGATATCCGGCTGGGCCTGGCCTCCGGAAACATCGAAACGCGGCTTGGTGGATGCGGCCACGGCCGAAGTCCCCTTGCGACCCTTGCCCTTGATGGTCAGGTGCCCGTTCCCCTTGGCATCGGTTTCGATCTGCGAGTGGGTCGTTTCTGCAGCGAATCGGCTGTCATCGCCATAGGTCCGCATCGACAGCAGCAGGAACATGATATCCTTGCGGTTGAGGTCGATCGCCATGTCCAGCGGTGTCTGGAAAAGGACGTTCTTGGCATTCATGTCCGCACCGCGGTTGAGAGCCTCCTTCGCCGCATTGAGCGAGCCACGGTTGATGGCATCGAACAGGGCGTCGGTCGGGTTCAGGTCCACATTGGCGTGGCCCGCATCGGATTCCTGAGAGTCAGCGCCAGGCAGGGCGGAAGGCGGCGCTGCCGCCTTGGCGGCCCGACGGGCTTCAGCCTTCTTCTGCGCCTCTTCGGCCTCCTGTTCCGCTTCCGCATCATCTGCAGACTGCGCATGCGCAGCATGCCAGGGAACGAAGAGGACTGGCGTTGCCGCAAGGGCAGCCGTCAGCATCAGGGGAAAGAATCGTGGGACATTCATGTGAAGTCTCGAGTGGCGCATGGGTTGACTATAAATGATCGTTAACAAGCTGGCGACTCCCTATCAGCGGCGAAGCCGCCCTTCGCGCCACCAGCCCAGGAAGAGAAGCGCCAGAACCCCGCACAGCGCGAGCCAGGACGGGACAATCTCTGTCAGGCGGCTCGACGAGGCAACAGGCACCATCTGACGTGGAAAACCGATCCACCCCGCGCCAGACATGGCTGTACCGCGGCCAGCATCGGCAATTTGCCTGATCGCAGGGGTGGCGGTATCAGGGCCAAGCCAGAGGACAGCGCCATGTGACTGTTTCGCCAGAGGCGAGAGGCGCAGGGCAGTGGCGCGCAGATCGGCATCCTCGATCGGGTTGCGGCTGGCCTGCGCCGCAAAGGCGGTGAGACCATCCTGCCGGATGGTCCAGAGCCCATCCCGACCCGTGACGGGATAACGGGCCTCGAATACGCCATTGCCCGACGGCTTGAGCATCAGGGGGGAGGTGCGCCCATCGGGTGCCGTGATCATGGCAGGTCCCGACAGACGCTCGCTGTCACTGTGACGCTCGACGTGCAGGCTGTCCTCGCTAATTGTCGCACGCAACTGGTTCTCTTCCAGGTCCGGCTCCTTCATGAGCCAGTGCGACAGACGCTTGAGCAATTCGGCCTGCGGGCCGCCGCCGCCCTCACCGCGTGACCAGAGCCAGAGCTGATCGGAAAGCAGCAGCGCAACGCGCCCTTTCTGTACCGTATCGAGCACCAGAAGTGGCTGCTGCTCCGGCCCGGTCAGCAGGGGGGTGCCCTTGATGCGGTCGGAGGCCAGCGCCCGATACCAGGGTCCCCAATTGGTCGGCAGCCCTGCCGTCACCGGATGACGCTTGCCCGATGGCGTAAGCTGCGGAACGAAACGCTCCCTGATCACACCATCGCCAGGCACATGGGCAGGCAGGATATCGGCAAGAGGCGTGTCCTGAAGTGTGCCGTCCTCGGTGAATTCCGGTCCGGCAGTCAGCAGTAATCCCCCCCCTTCGCGCACGTAATCCGCAATATTGGCGAGATAATCCTGTGGCAGGATCCCGGCATTGTGGAACCCGTCCAGAATGATCAGGTCGAACTGCTTGATGCGGTCCTGAAACAGCTCCTTGATCGGAAACGGAATCAGGGCGAGATCGGAAAGCGGGGTGCCGTCATCCTTGTCGGGCGGACGCAGAATGGTGAAATGCACCAGATCGACCGAGGGATCGGCCTTCAGCAGCCTGCGCCAGACGCGCTCACCCTGATTGGGTGTCCCCGAGACCAGAAGCACCTTCAGCCTGTCGCGCACGCCATTGATGCGCACGATGGTGCTGTTGTTGCGTGTACTGACCTCCCCGGCCAGTGGCGAGGCATCGAGGGTGACCAGTGTCTCGCCGGGGTGCCGCACGGCCACGGCGATATCGATGGGCTCGCCTGACAGGGCGTCGATGTGGCGGGGCGGCTCATCGCCCTGATTCACGGTGAGGGTGACAGGCTGCCTGCCCGTGACACCGAGGTCATCCACAACGACGCGCAGCTGTGCTTCCTTGCCGACAAGGGCATAGGGGGGGGACTGCAATACGCGCAGGCGCCGATCCGTTTCCTCGCCCTTGCCCGTGAGCAGGACATGGAGCGGGAGGGTCTTGCCATCGCGCGTGAAAAGCGGAGGCAGTGCTGACGGGATGTCATGCACCATGCCATCAGTGACCATGATGGCACCGCTGAACCGTCCCGGCGGCAGATCGGCCTGGGCGATGGCATCGAACAGGCGTGTGCCATGGCCTGAACCGCCCGCAACATCGACAACATGCAACGTCAGGCCGGGAATGTCGTGGGCTGCCTGTTGCAGTGTGCGGGCGGCCTTGTCCGCGCTGTCAATGCGGCCACGAAGGGCCATGGACGGCGAATGATCCACCACCAGCAGCACATCCTGCGGGGCTGCCTCGAAAAATGGCCGGCTCAGCCGTGGGCCGCTGAGCCAGAACAGCACAAGGAGAAGCGCAAGCAGGCGTGGCACACTGCCCGGTGCGCCACGAAAAAGCGCATAGGCGCCGACCACCACAACCAGCGCGGCAGAGCCTGTCAGCAGCCAGAAAGGCAGGAGCGGCATGAAGGTGAGATGGATCATTGCTCCATCCTCTTCAGGAGTTCGGGCACGCGCATCTGGTCGGCCTTGTAATTGCCGGTCAGGGCATAGAGCAGCAGATTGACGCCAAAGCGATAGGCCTGTGTACGCTGCTCGTCACCACCGGGGATCACGGCGTAGGGGGTGTTGCCCTGGGCATCCATCGCCCAGGCATGAGCCCAGTCACCGGCACCGATAATGATGGGGCTGACATCGTCATTGCTGTCATCGCCGCTGCGGGCCACCCAAACAGGCAGGCCCTGAACACGGCCGGGGAAATCGTGCAGCAGGTAAAAGCTGTGGGCAAGAACGTGATGATCATCGAGCTTTGACAGTGGGGGTACCACAAGACCTGCCGTGGCGCGCCGCAGGGCCGAGCGCATCTGCCCTTCATCCTGCGTGGAAAGATCGGAGCCCGTGCCCTGTGTGTCGAGCATGAGAATACCGCCATGCGCCATGAAGCTGTTGAGGGCCGCCGAGCGTCTGGAATCTTCCTGCACATCGTCGGTGATGGGCCAGTAGATCAGGGGATAATAGGCAAGATCATCCTTGCCGGGGACCAGCCCGTCCGGATGGCCCATCACGGCGGAGGAGCGATCGGACGCGTAGTTGGACAGGCCTTGCAGACCCTCACGGGAGGCCTCGTCGATATCGTCATGACCCGTCAGTACATAGCCAAGCCGTGTTTCAAGCGCGGCACCGGGAACGACACCGTGGGTCACCCCGGCATGTTTCGGGCTCTCGTCATCTTCCTGCGCGGTCGCCGGACAGGCAGACACAGCGCCGAGCAGGATCAGGGCTGACAGGGTAAGTCCTGCGCCTTTCGCGCCAGTGCGGTTTCTGCTTCCGGCATGGCCCTGGCCCTGGCCCTGGCCCTGACCCTGACCCTGACCCTGGCCCTGGCGGCCACCCAACAGCCCACGCAGCCACAATGCCACAAGGCAGTCGGCCAACAGCATCACCAGAGCCATGCCCAGAAGCCACGGCGCAAGAGGCCGGTCGGGCGAAACATGGTCGGGGGTGAGGCTGCGCCCCATCAGAGGCGCTGCAGCGATCGGGGGCAGATGATCGCCCAGATTGAAGGCCCGGCGCGACAGATGCGGACCATAATAACCCGGCGGGTGCTGGGCGTCGGGACGCGTCGTGGCGAGCGTGCCCACATCGAGAGGGCGGGCAGCTTCGGGGGGGGGAACAAGCTGGCCATTGGCATCGAGCATGGTGAACGGAACAAGCTGGCGCAGGGCGATCTCGTTCTGCTGGCCGAGCGAGCGCTCCACCAGACGTTCGAGCATGGCAGGAAACAGACCGGAAAGCGGCAGGCTCGACCAGTCTGCGGTGCCGGTAACATGGAAAAGGACCAGTTCTCCCTGTCCGAACGGACTGGCCGTCACCAGAGGCGTGCCGTCACTCAGTCGGGCCCAGACATGCGCACCGAGATCGGCGGTGGGCTCAGCCAGAACCTGTCGCGTCACTGTCACCTCATGCGGCAGGGGCAAACCCTCGAAGGGGGAATGTTCGGCAAAGGCGGCAAGGACCTGTGGCTTGCCCCATGACATCGGGCCACCAAGCTGGCGCATGCCGCTCATGAGCGCCACCGGCAGCAGGGTACGCGCCATGTCATGTGCACTGGCCTGCGTATCGGCCGCCAGAACGGGCCCGGCGAAACGGATCAGCACCCCACCGTGACGCACCCATTCCGCCACATGCTGGCGTGTCTGCTCATCGGCAAGAGTGCCATCTGTCGCGATCAGTACCGAGAGCTTCCCTCGTAGCAGGTCATCAGCAGCGCCACGGTGCAATTCACCTACCTGACTGATGGCCTGAGACAGAAAGAAACCCTGTCCCGTCAGCGGGGTATCCTGCGTGCCAGGAGTGAGCAGACCGACCGGATGCCGGTGCTCACCAGCATCGAGCAGGGCAATGGCGGCGGGACCGGGAAGAGGGGTGGCATCGCGTTCGAGCACGAAGCGGGCGGCGCGATTACGCAAAAGCGGGGGCAGCGGCAAGTCCAGCGGTGTGGTCTGACCGGTGGGCAGCGGAAAAATACCGAGCGTGCCACCATTCTCCGACCGTGCCCTGATTTGCAGTCCGCCCGATGCTGTGGCGGGGCAGGGCAACCCGCTTGTGGTCGCGGTGAAATTATTATCGGCAGCGCGATGAACGCTCAGCATCATCGTGTCGCAGCCAGGCCAGCGCATGTCACTCACCGTGCCGTTGAAGCTGGCGAGCGCCTTAGCAAGGCTCGTATCGCTGCCTGTCGCTACGCCATCCGAGATGAAGACGAGATCGGACTGTGTCAGCGCGGCGCTGTGGCTCAGGGTATCGATCTGGCTGGCCGTATGGACGCGATCCGTGGGCCATGAATGGGGGGCAAGGGCAAGAAGACGCTCTTCGAAACGCGGGCGATCGTGTGTGGTGAAGGGAGCAGGGGACGTCCCATCGGGGTCAGGGGCAGTCAGAACCAGCGTGACGGCGTGTCCTGCGCGAAAGCTGCGCTCGGCCAGACTGCGCGCTGCGCGGACGCGCTCCTGCCAGTGCGGCACGGCGGCCCAGCCATTATCGAGCACCAGAACCAGATCATGCCCGCCGCCCGCGCTGATTTCGCGCCCAAGCCAGACGGGCTGCGCCAGACCGAGGATAAGCAGCGCAACAGCGAGCAGACGCAGCAGGAGCAGCCAGAGCGGTGAGCGCGCCGTATCGGTGTTTCTGGCTTGCAGGCGGCGCAGGATCTGGAGCGAGGGATAAGCCAGATCCTTCGGCGGCGGTGGGGTCGCCTTCACCAACCAGTAAAGCAGGGGCAGAGCGATCAGCCCCGCCAGGGCAAGGGGGGTCAGAAAGATCATGGACGCAGGCTTCCCCCGCCCGTATGGCCCCCGCTCAACCTCGCATGCAGGGCCAGAAGGGCGGGCATGAGCGGCTGGTCCGTATGATGAAGGGTAAAGCCGGCGCGATGCGCCTCTGCCAGGGTCGCCAGCTGATCGAGATGGGTCTGCATGGCACGTTCATAGGGCTCCGCCAGAGTTTCGACTGCTGGCAGGACAAGCTTTCCCTCATCCTCAAGGCTGTCAAAGCTGATCCGTCCCGCATAAGGCAGGCTACGCTCGGCGGGGTCGAGGATGCAGAGAAGCTCCGTACGGGCTGGTCGGGCTGCGATATCGCGCAGGATCCGGTCCAAGGTTTCGGGGGGCATCAGAAAATCACTGACCAGAACGAGCTGTCCGTAGGCGCGCAGCGTGTCGAGCTGGGGCAGGGGCGTCGAGGCGGCAAACGCCAGATTCTGCCCGAGGCGGGAGAGGGAGTGAGGCCCACTGACGGAGCGTCCCTGCTCTGGCCCATTGAGCAGCGTCACGCGCTCGCCACCATGCAGCGCGGCGGAGGCCAGCGCCAGAGTGGCAAGCTGGGCCTGCGTGGTCTTGAGCGGCAATTCGGGGCGTGAGCGCCAGTTCATCGAGGGCGAGGGGTCGCACCAGAGGGAGAGGATCTGTGCCCCTTCGGCCTCACGCTCACGGACCCAGAGCTGGTCGCTGCGGGCGGACTGACGCCAGTCGATACGATGCGCCGGTTCATGGTCATGGGCGGGGCGGTATTGCCAGAAATCCTCACCTGCGCCAGCGCGGTGCTGATGATGCACGCCGGCACGCAACTGCCGCCCGATGCGCTCTGCCTCGATGACCAGGGACGGGAGGAGGGCTTCCGCCTCCGGGTATGACCCGGCCTGCGCAGCGGGAGATGGCTTTGCCTCGCTACGCCGCCATTTGCCGAAAAAACCGCTCACGATCAGAGAAGCGCCTCGACAGCAGAGGCAATCAGCGCTTCCACCTTCTGTCCCGCGGCGCGCGCGGGGAAGCTCAGCGCCATACGATGGGCAAGAACCGGCTCTGCCAGTTCCGCCACATCATCGAGGCTGGGTGCCAGACGCCCATCGAGAAGCGCCTGGGCACGGCAGGTCAGCATGAGCGCCTGCGCTGCGCGCGGGCCCGGCCCGTAGAGCAGCGACGTGCCAATTTCGGGCTTGTAGGCCGTCTCGGGGCGCAGACCACGCACGAGGGTCAGGATGGCTTCAAGGACTTTTTCCCCTACGGGCAGACGCCGCACCAGGGATTGCGCCTCGATCAGATCGGCCGGGGTGAGAAGTGTCGGGGCGCTCGCTGTTACGGCACCAGTCGTCTGAAGCAGCATGTCGCGCTCGGCATCGCGCTCGGGGAAGGTGAGCGCAATACGCAGCATGAAGCGGTCGAGCTGGGCTTCAGGCAGGGGGTAGGTGCCTTCCTGCTCGATGGGGTTCTGTGTTGCGAGAACGTGGAAAGGGCGAGGCAGAGGGTGATTTGTGCCTGCCTGGGCCACTTCATATTCCTGCATGGCCTGAAGCAGGGCGGATTGCGTCCGCGGGCTGGCACGGTTGATTTCATCGGCCAGGAGAAGCTGCGTGAAGATCGGCCCGCGGACGAAGCGGAAGAAACGACGGCCGTTTTCGTCTTCGTCGAGGATGTCACTGCCCGTGATGTCCGATGGCATCAGATCCGGCGTGAACTGCACGCGGCGTGTATCGAGGCCCAGAACGCGGGCTGCGGTACTGACAAGAAGCGTCTTGCCGAGGCCCGGTGCGCCGATCAAAAGCGCGTGACCCCCGGAGAGGATCGTGACCAGCAGACGGTCGATAACATCGCGCTGACCCAGAACAACCTGGCCTATGGCCTGCCTGACGGCACCCAGCTGGGCGGTCAGTTGCTCGACGTAAGCGAGATCGGCCGGGTTTTCATCCGGGCGGTATCCGGCGGGGAAGGAAGAGAGATCGTTCTGGCTCATATTTGCCAATCTGACAGTTCCGGGGGTTTCATCAAGCCATAAGACGACCCAACTTGCAGCAGGAGACCAGATTTTTTGGACCGTGAGCGGAGAGAACCTTGAAGGACGGCGTGGTTAAACAGGCGACAGACGGCGCAGAGCGTTCTGCGACTCATGAAGCCGGGTTCCCGACCCGTGCAGGTTGCGAGGGCCGGTCATCCGCTGGTTCTGTTCCTTCCGGCATGGATCATGCCGGCGCGATGCGAGCGCAAGGGAGCGCAGATCCGGGCGCGTCCGATATCGGGCTTGCCCCGCTGGAAAGGACAGGGGGCGAGCAGGCACCCCGTGCCCTGCCTTTTGTCATCCGACGCGATGGGACGTGGCTGTATCGGGGCTCGCCCATACGCCGCAAGGAAATGCTGTGTCTGTTTGGCTCCATGCTGACACGTGACGCCCAGGGGCAGTTCTGGCTCAGGACGCCGACTGAGTCCGGTGTCATACAGGTGGAAGACGCGCCGTTTATCGTGAGGGAACTCGATTTTCGTGGTGGCTGCGGCCGTCAGCAAAATCTGTGTCTGCGCACCAATATGGATGAGCTGCTTTGCGTTGGGCCCGCCCATCCCCTGATTGTCGATTGGGACCATCCGCCATCAGAAGATTGCGCGGCCATACCCTATGTGCAGGTCCGTCGCGGCGAGGGCGACCAGCCCGTGCTCGCCCGGCTGTCGCGCCCGGTCTATTATGAACTCGTGGCACTTGCTGTGCCCGGCCATGTTGGCTGTCGCCCCTGCATGGGCGTATGGAGCCATAATCGCTTCTTCCCGCTGGCCCCCATGCCCTGATCGGGCTTGGCGTGGGGCAGCGGGCACGACAGCCGTTTTTTATTCTGTTCCGGAATCTGATCAACAGCCGTGTCTCATTTGAGCCTTCTCGACAAACTGCCTGATCGTTCGGGCCTTGATCGCCTCTGGCATATCTTGCCGCAGGCGCGTCTCGTTGGTGGATCGGTGCGCGATCTGCTCATCGGGCGTGACGCGGTGCATGACCTCGATCTGGCAACCCCGGAGCCCCCCGAGACGGTTCAGGCCCTGTTTGAAGCGGCGGGGATCAAGACGATACCGACCGGGCTGGCTCATGGCACCGTTACAGCGCTGATCGATCATGTGCCCTATGAAATCACGACTTTACGGCGTGACGTGCAAACGAACGGACGTCATGCCGAGGTTGCCTGGACGACAGACTGGCAGGAGGACGCAGCGCGACGCGATTTCACGATCAATGCGCTCTTCTGTGACCGTCATGGCGAGATTCATGATTATTTCGGGGGGCTTGAGGATCTTGCAGCGCGTCATGTGCGCTTTGTGGGCGATGCCGCCCGCCGCATTGAGGAAGATGCGCTGCGTATCCTGCGGTTTTTCCGTTTTCAGGCGCGTTTCGGGGGCACCGGCCCGCAGGATCGACCCGATGCGGAAGCGATACGGGCAATCACCAGCCATGCCGCCCTGATCGATGGGCTCTCCGCCGAGCGTGTGGCCAGCGAGATACTGCGTATTCTCACAGGGCCCAATCTCATGCGCAGCCTGCATCTGATGGCCGATGCCGGTATCCTGCCTCGCCTCCTGCCTTCGGCAGACTTGCCGCGTCTGGCCCGAGCACTCGATGCCGATGTGCCGCCCGATGACATCCTGCGTCTTGGGTTGCTGGCTGATACGCCGGATCTTGCCGAGCGGCTTCGGCTGTCTGGCAAACAGGCGCAGCGCCTTGCCCGTATGAGCCCGTCCACCCTGCTGCATGGTTTCGACGCGCAAGGGTATGAAACGCAGCACCCGTTGATCCTCGCGCCCTCACTGGGTGACCACGAGCTTCGCATGCTGCTGTCCTGTCATGACCGACAGACATTGACCGACCGCAGCTGGTTTGCACAGGCCGAGAGGATAGCCGATGTCTCGTCCGAAGCGTGGAACACATTGAGAGACAGGCTCGCACAGCTTGAGCGTCCGGTTTTTCCGCTGGCCGGGCGCGATGTGATGGCCGCTGGTGTGCGACCGGGGCCGGCCATAGGGGAGGCTCTCGCCCATCTGGCTGCCTGGTGGCGCAGCCAGGGCTGTCTGCCCGACCGGATGGCCTGTCTTGCCGAACTGAAAACGCGCCTGCCTCTTTCGTCACAAGGCGCAGGGGGGTAAACCGCAGGAATGAAAACAGCGCAGCCTGCAGCCCAGACCCCTTTGCGACGCATCGACCCGCAGGGGGTGCAGGGACGCCAGATGATTTTTCGCATCTGGCGTGAGGAAGTCCGTCACCATGTCGGGCGTCTGGCCGCCGTCGTGGTGCTTACGGTTCTGACCGCCGGGCTGACGGCCCTGTATCCGCTCGTTATCAAGCGCGCGGTGGATATGTTTGCGGTGCATGACCCGCGTATTCTCTATCAGGTGCCTGCTCTGGTGGTGCTGGTGACAGGGCTCAAGGCCGCCACGCAATATGGCCAGACCCTGTCCGTACAGGGGCTCGTTCTCGTGGTCATACGCGGCTTGCAGTCACGCATGTTCGCCCATGCTCTCACAGCCGATATCGCCCGTATCGAAAAGGAAGCACCCGCGCAGTGGGCTGCGCGCTTTACCACCGATGCGGTCTCGATCCGTGAAGCCATGATCCGCGCCGTCAATGCGCTCGGAGATGTCGTGACCGTGGTCGGTCTCGTCGCCTCCATGATCTATACCGACTGGGAGCTGAGCCTGATCGCGCTCGTGCTCTATCCGGTCGCCGCGGTGCCGATACAGAAACTTGGCAAGCGTGTCCGTCGTGCTTCGGGAGGTATGCAGGAGCAGATCGGTGAGACGGCGACATTGCTCAATGAGAGCTTTGCGCTGGCCCGTCAGGTGCGCGTGTATCGTATGGAGGATAGCGAAGCACGACGTGTGGATGGATCGCTGGATCTGCTGCACAACGCTTTCTGGCGGATTTCACGCGGGCGGGCGCGTGTCGATCCTGTGCTTGAGGTGCTGGGTGGCACGGCTATTGCTGCGGTGCTCGGTTTCGCCGGCTGGCGTGCCGCGATGGGTGGCGCGACGCTGGGCGATTTCACGGCCTTCATCGCCGCTCTTTTTGCGGCTTCGCGCCCCTTGCGCGCCCTTGGGTCGCTCAATGCGGCCCTGCAGGAAGGTCTTGGTGGGCTGGAGCGTGTTTTTTCGGTCATCGACGAACCGCCAGCCGTGGCCGAACGTACGGATGCGCGTCTCCTGCCGCCGGGGCATGGACGCCTTGTGTTCGATCAGGCCGGGTTCGTCTATCCCGATGGCCGCACGGGTTTGCGTGGCCTGAGCTTTGATGTGCGACCGGGCTGGACCGTGGCGCTGGTCGGTCCGTCCGGGGCCGGTAAATCTACGGCATTGTCGCTCATTCCGAGACTTCACGATGTCAGCGCGGGGCAGATTTTGCTCGACGGGGTGGATCTGCGTGATCTGAAGCTGTCCGAGTTGCGCGACGCCATTGCCTATGTCAGCCAGGACACCACGCTTTTCGACATGTCCGTGCTTGAGAACATTCGCATCGGTCGCCCCACGGCCAGCCGTGCAGAAGTCGAGGCGGCTGCCCTTGCGGCGGCAGTCGATTTTGCCGACACCTTGCCACAGGGGCTCGATACACGGGTTGGCCCGGGTGGTCAGCGTCTTTCGGGTGGGCAAAGGCAGCGCGTCGCGCTGGCGCGCGCGCTGCTGCGTGATCCGCGTCTGCTGCTGCTGGATGAGGCCACAAGCGCACTGGATTCAGAGAGCGAGGCCAAGGTTCAGGCAACATTGGCCGATCTGCGCCGTGATCGTACCACCATCATTGTGGCGCATCGTCTGTCGACGGTTAAGAGTGCTGACCTGATTATTGTCATGAGCGAAGGCGCGGCCGTCGAAATGGGTACCCATGCCGAGTTGCAGGCGCAGGGGGGGCTCTATGCCCGCCTTGTGCGCAACCAGTCGCTCGATCTGGTTGAGGCCGCACCGGAGGTCGTGCTGGAAGCCGCAACGCTCGAGATCATCGACGCACCCTGAGGCACTTGTCTACTCTGAGGGGGCGGGTGTGAGCCGGGGGCGCTGTTTCCCCCGATGACTGCCTCAGGCGCTCAGGCTCTTTATTGTCTGCGCTGGGCTCTGTTGAAGTTTCTAGACCGCTGGAGGGGCCAAAGCCGCTAGGGCGGGCAGGATCTGCTCGTAAAGCGGGCGCTTGAAGCCCAGATTATAGGTTGTCACGTCCTGAGGCCGGACCCATTCCCACCGGTCGAATTCGGCAGGTTCCGTGCCATCTCCTGCCAGATTGATGGCGCTGTCGGGTTCGGCCATGCGCATGGCAAACCAGCGTTGCGTCTGACCGCGATATCGTCCCCCAAGCGCCTTGCCGATCAGATGGGGGGGCAAATCATAGGGCAGCCAGCCGGGATAGCTGCCCAGAAGGGTGGCGTGACGAAGCCCGGTCTCCTCACGCAACTCACGATGGGCCGCTTCTTCCGGAGATTCGTTCTCGTCAATCCCGCCCTGAGGGCATTGCCAGACATCACGCAGATCGGTCCGTCTGGCGAGGAAGAGGGCACCCTCGCGGTTGAACAGCATGATGCCCACATTGGGGCGATAGGGAAGCGTGGCCGGATCGATCATGGCGTAGGGCTCGGATGGAGTTGAAGCGTCAAGCGGAAGATATGAAACCGGCCCCTCGAAAGGGGCCGGTGCCAAGAAAGATTAGTGCTGCGTGGAAGAAGAAGCCGGAGCAGGGGGCTTCTGATCCTTGCCCGCCGCTTTTTCCCCGGCGGCCTTGTCGTCAGTCGCCTTTTCCGGGGGCTTCGCATCGGCGGTTTTTGCAGCAGCCTTGTCAGCGGCCGGTTGCCCCAGAGGAAGGGCTTCATCAGGCAGGGATGCCATGGCGCGGACTACACGCAGCCCCTGTTGCAGTTGGAAGTCCGTCGCCGGCTTGGCCGGGTCGAAACGGGGCCAGTTATCCGCAGGCGCGTGGGGGATGCTGGCCGAGATGGAGGGCAGGTCGGTCCGTGTCGGGGCCTTGTTCTTGTTACCGCCCGTATTGGTGATGATATGGGCCAGATCGGCTTCACGATAGCCGTAGCCATCGTCGTCCTTGCTTTCCTTGACCACGATATCGGGCGCGATGCCCAAAGCCTGAATGGAGCGGCCCGATGGCGTGTAGTAACGCGCCGTTGTCAGACGCACGGCACCATGGCCCGGCACGGGGATGAGCGACTGCACGGAGCCCTTGCCGAAGGATTTCTCGCCCACCAGAACGGCGCGGCGATGGTCCTGAAGCGCACCGGCCACGATTTCGGAGGCCGAGGCCGATCCGCCATCGATCAGCACGACAATCGGCAGCTTGCCCGTGATATCGGTGCCTTTGGCATCCCAGCGACGGTTGTTTTCGGCGTGACGCCCACGGATCGAGACGATCTCGCCTTCGGGGATGAAATCATCGCTGACAGCAATGGCCTGATCGAGCTTGCCGCCGGGGTTCAGACGCAGATCGAGCACAAGACCCTGCAGCTTGTTGCCCGACTTTGCCTTCAACTTGTCATAGGCCTCATGCAGTGCGGTCTCGGTATCGTCGTCGAATTCGGAAATGCGGATATAGCCGATATTGCCATAAAGCGACGAGCGGACGACCTGCACATGCACGACCTCGCGGGTCATGGTGACCTTGAGCGGTTTGGGCTCTTTCGCGCGAATGATGGTCAGGGTGATCTTGGTGCCCGGATCGCCGCGCATCTTGGTCACGGCCTGGTCGAGCGTCAGACCCTCAAGCGACTTGCCGTCGACTTCGGTAATGTAATCGCCCGGCTTGAGCCCTGCACGCGAGGCAGGGGTGCCATCGATGGGCGAGACCACGCGGATATGGCCGTTCTGCTGCTGGACCTGCACGCCCAGACCGCCGAACTTCCCGCTGATCTGGATCTGCATCTCCTTGAACTGCTTCTCGTTCATGTAGGAGCTGTGGGGATCGAGACCGCCCACCATGCCATCGAGGGCGTTGTTGATCAGGTCCTTGTCGCTGACAGGCTCGACATATTCGGCCCGAACAAGGTCGAGCACGGTTCCGAACAAGGTGAGCAGACGCAGGGTTTCGCTGTGGTTGTCGGGGTCGGCCGCGACTTCCTTGGCGAAGGCCTTGCTGCTGATCATCTGCCCAAGGCTCGGGGCCATGGCGGCTTCCAACGCCGGACCGGCGGTGATTCCGGCCAGGAATGCCGTTCCGAGCAGCAGACCAGTGCGGAGCTTCATGCAATTCATCCCTTGAATCCGGTGCGGAGCCTGAGGCCCGGTGCCGATCCTGTTAGCGTCTGTCTTTCAGCGGAGCCTGAACACCAGGGTCTCCACCGCATTGAGAACCGAAATCTATAACGATATTAGCGCAGTCTGTCGAAACAATGCAGAATCGCCAAGAGGGGTTCTGGCGTCCTGTAAGGTTGCCCTTCAGAGATAGGGGCCGGGATCGATGATTTTACTTCCTGAGCGCAACTGCACGAAGAGTGCCCCGCCGCCACCGCCCATCGTGCCGAGCGCAGCATGGCGGCTGATAGTCTGCCCCGTCGAGACGGAAAGCCCTCCCAATCCTGAGAGCACGAAGCGGTAATGATGCCCGCAATCGAGAATGATCATGTTGCCGAATGACCGGAACGGGCCGGCAAAGTCGATCTGCCCGGCACAGGGCGCGCTGACAGAACTTCCGGCGCTTGCCTGATAGGTGATGCCGCTCGCCGGGCCGCTCTCGGTGGTCTGGTGCCACGCAGTCAGCACACGACCGGCTACGGGGCCATGTCCGCCGCCCCGTGTTACGCCATTGCCCGAACTGCTCAGGGCGCGGGCCTGTGTGCTGAGCGCACGCGCCTTTGCCTGCTGGTTCTGCCTTTCCAGTTCTCTGGCCTCGGCTTCCATTCGTGCCTTGATGCTGGCCTGCGCCTTGTCGATAGCTGTCAGCGCATCCTCGAGCGTCGCGGCCTTTGCTGTTGCGGCGGCGATTTCATCATGAGCCTGACGGGCTCGTGCCTCGGCCTCTGCCTGCTGGTGGGTGGCGGTTTCCATCCGGCTGGCGTTGAGATCGCGTAGAGCGGCCAGTTTGCGGCTCGCATTTCCGAGCGCTGTGTTGCGGTCTGCAAGTTCGTGAGCTGTCTGGTCAAGAAGTGTTTTCTGGCTGCGCAAATCCTCCGCCTGCCGGGTGGTCAGTCGTGTCAGCCCCGCAATCACGCTCAGGCCCTGAACCGCATCATCGGCCTGCCCCGAGAGGGCAACGACAGACGTGCCGGGATAGCGGGCAAGGCGCAGGGCGACAGGCAGAATGGTCTGGAGGGCGGCGCGGCGTCGGGCAAGCGCCAGACGCTGCTCGTTCTGTCTTGCCGTGAGTGAGGCGATATCGGCTGTCAGGGCGTCGATCTGCTTTTGCGTTGCGTCCAGTTCGTTCTCGGCCTGGTTGGTCAGGGCAGAGAAACGTCGGGCCTTCTGGGCCTGCAACGTCGCCTCCTGAGCGGCACGCGCCTGATCCTTGCGGCGGGTCTCGATAAGGGCCGCCTCATTGGCCTGGCGGGCCATAAGGGCCTTCTTGTCTGCAATGGCCTTGTCGAGAGCCTTCTGGTTGGCATTGCCCTGTTTCGTATGGGGTGTCGCCCCCGTTGCTGGCGATAACGCGGCCAGCGCGAGCCCAAAGCCCAGCGTCACGCTGACAAGGCAAAACGCCCTTGTGAAACGTGTTGCGCCGAATGGCGCAGCTTCAGGCGCGGCGGCATGGTGGGTATCGGCAGGAAAAGAGGAATCATCTCGTGATGTATCTCGCCCTAAGGGGTGCAGAGGCGCGAAGAGGGCGATGGTGCATCGCCAGTCGGAGGAAATCGGAACAGAAAGCGAGTGGGAGGCATCCTGAGACAAGCCCCCGCTCTGACCTGATGTCTCGCGGGGTTTTTCTCCCCGACGGTCTTTCAGACGGGCAGGATGAACCCGCCCGCCTGTGAAGTGCATTTTACCGAGGGCTGAACAGCCGGTCAGGAAGAGGCTCGCGACCGGCATGGTAGATTCAGCCGTTGATCAGGCACTTGCCGGTCATCTCGGCAGGCTTGGTCAGGTTCATCAGGGTGAGCAGCGTGGGAGCCAGATCAGCCAGACGTCCGTCATGGATGGCGGTGACACCCTTCGCACCGTGCAGCAGTACCGGCACCCGGTTGAGGGTGTGGGCCGTATGAGCGCCACCGGTAACCGGGTCGCGCATGGTCTCGCAATTGCCGTGATCGGCTGTGACGATCAGCGCGCCGCCCATCTTGTCGATGGCATCGACAATACGGCCGAGCCCGGTATCCACGGTTTCGCACGCCTTGATGGCGGCTGCCAGCACGCCGGTATGGCCCACCATGTCGGGATTGGCGAAGTTCAGAACGATAAGGTCGAATTTGCCGCTTTCGATGGCAGCCACGGCCTTGTCAGTCAGTTCCGGGGCAGACATTTCCGGTTGCAGGTCATAGGTGGCCACTTTGGGTGAGGGGACCAGAATACGCTCTTCACCGGGCAGAACAGCCTCGCGACCGCCATTGAGGAAGTAGGTGACGTGCGGATATTTCTCGGTCTCGGCCATGCGCAGCTGTGTGCGTCCAGCCTGTGAAACGACATCGCCCAGCAGGTGCTCCATCGATTCCTTGGGGAACATGACGCTCATGAACGGTGCCAGAGCCGAGCTATAGGCGGTCATGCCGCATACAGCGGCAAATTTGATGGTTTTCGTGCGCGCAAAGCCATCGAAATCGGGGAAAACCATCGCATCGAGCAATTCGCGGATGCGGTCGGCACGGAAATTTGCGGACAGGATGCCATCGCCATCCTTCATGCCAGCGTAGGACCCGATCACGGTCGGCTCGACGAACTCGTCTGTCACGCCCTGGGCCTGGCTGGCGGGCAGAACGCTTAATGCGTCATCTGCGTGATTGCCGGTTGCGGAGACGATCGCATCATAGACGCGGCTGACGCGTTCCCAGCGATTGTCGCGGTCCATGGCGTAATAACGGCCGCTGACCGTGGCGATGCTTGCGCCAGCCGGGAGGGCGGCAGCGAGAGTGCGGATGAATCCGTCGCCGGAATCGGGTGCAGTGTCGCGCCCATCGGAGAACACATGCACGGCCACGGGAATACCGGCCTGTGCCACGATCTGGGCGAGCGCAATGACGTGGTCCATATGGGCATGGACGCCGCCCGTGGAAACCAGCCCCATCAGATGGCAGGTGCCTTTGCTAACCTTGAGCGCGTCGATCAAGGCACACAGGGCCGGGTTGCTGGCCAGCGACCCATCGCGCGCGGCGCGGCTGATGCGTGGCAGGTTCTGCATGACGACGCGACCAGCACCGATATTGAGGTGACCGACTTCCGAATTGCCCATCTGCCCTTCCGGCAGGCCGACATCCTCGCCGCACGCCTTCAGATAGGCATGAGGGGAGCCTGCCCAGAGACGGTCGAAATTCGGCGTATTGGCCAGAGCTACGGCATTGTCCTCGCGGGTGGCGCTATCGCCAAAACCGTCGAGAATGACGAGCATGACCGGGCGCGGCACGCTGGAAGGGGATGCGGACATGAGTAGTCTCCTGCAATTTTGCGCCCATGATGCCGCATTTTGTGTGCTCTGCGAACTCTCCCCCGGCGGGTTCACGCCATTTTCTGGCTAAGAATGCTGTGAGTAGCGAATGGTGGCCACCCTGTCGGTATTCGCATGCTGAAGCATCAGGCCAGGGTGGCTCGTCATGAGGCGCGCCCCGTCAGCGCCGGGGAACCAGAAAGACACCGGTTGTGGAGGACTGATGGCGCAGGATCACTGCCTCACCGCTCGCGATGTCAATACGACGTATGTTCCCGCCCAGATCACTGACAAAAGCTGTTTTCTCCTGTGGGTCGATGGCCAGTCCAATCCCTTCATCCAGCCCACGGAAAATGACCCTGTGATTGCACAGGCCATCGGCAGTCACCTCGGCCACGTTGAGACTGTTCCCGTCTGGCGGCGCGCCACGATCCGTCCAGTAGAGACAGTTCGAAGCCGGGCAGAAATGCAGGTCGATAGGTTCAGGCAGGTGATCGGCCAGAAGGGTCACATCGTCACGTGAAGCAGGATCGGCCCCTTCGGGCAGGGCGAGCGCCATGCGGAATATGCGGCCCTTGCCTCCCTTGGGTGGCCCCTTCTGGGTCCAGTAGAGGTGTTGGCGCTCAGGGTCGAGCGTAATGCCCACGCAATGGCGTGTGATATCGCGTGTGTCTCTGGGGTAGGTGCCGTTCTGGAGCAGAACCTGCAAATCGGCGCCATCGAAACGGCTGCGCATGATGCGCATGCCCTCGCGATCGCACCAGTAAAGCCAGCCCGCCTGCGGGTCCGCCGCAAGCTGTTTGGGGGTGACGACAAGCCCGTGTCCAACCAGGACTTCATGAGCGCTGCCATCATGACGGGCGCGTTCTATGGTGCCATCGGCGACATTGTAATCGGCGCCCATATTGGTCCAGTAGATATGTGTCCGGTCGAGCCAGATGCCGTCGGGCGTACCCCATCGCGCATCGCACCGTGAGACGACAACACCCGTCTCCGTGAGAAGCGCCGTGATCTGGGGCGGATCGGTTTCCAGCGTGTAGAGCACGTCATAGGCATCGAGCGGGGCGGCCCCTGTTTCCTCGGCGTTGCCTGTGAGAGAGTGCGGATTGTTGCGGCTCATGATGCCTGCTCCTTGCTGATGGCACCATAAAAACCCTGCACGCAGCGCCCGCCAAGACGCGTTTGCGCGATCACGGCTTGCGTCCCCCGCTCTTAAGCCAATGGAGCGAGGGCAGGCATGGATAACTTTGCGAAGACCTTCGGCTGTGGTCCGGAAAGTGTTCCGTGTGGGGATAGTTATAAGGCGGCATTATGGCCCGCAGGCGGATGATACCGCGTATCCTTCAGCGCACTCGCCCTGCAGCCTCAAGCCGGGAGGGCGGTCTGAGGCAACTGGCAGTGCGGTTGGATGAAACACCCTGGAAGCGGCGCGTTGAGACGCCATATCCTGTGGGCCCGAGCGGGATTTCTCCCGCATGGCCGATGATTTGCAAAGGAAGCGTCCCCATGACCGACGACACCCGAGAAAGCAGCGCAATGCCCAGCTGTGGCCTGCCCCTGACCGCCGAACAACATCGCGTCTTGCGTGAGCATGGCACTGAACGCCCCGGCTCAAGCCCGCTGAATGATGAGAAGCGTGAGGGTGTCTATTACTGTGCAGGCTGCGGCGAGGCGCTGTTCGATTCAGATACCAAATATGAGAGCGGCAGCGGGTGGCCGTCCTTTTTCAAACCCCGCGATGGCATGACTGAAACGACGGTCGACAAGACCCATGGCATGACACGCATCGAGGTACATTGCGCCAAGTGCAAGGGGCATCTTGGCCACGTGTTTCCAGACGGGCCAAAGCCGACAGGGCTGCGTTTTTGCATGAATGGTGTGGCGTTGCGCTTTGAACCAAGCTGACAGCGCAACGAATTCACGCTAAGGAACGCCTCATGACTGCCCTTCCTTCCTCCCTGGTCGTGCTTGACCACCCGCTCGTTCAACACAAGCTGACGCGCCTGCGTCAGGCGTCGACCTCGACTGCAGGCTTCAGGCGGCTGACGCGCGAGCTCAGCCTTCTGATGTGCTACGAGGCGACGCGCGACCTCAGCACCGAACCGGTCGAGATCGAGACGCCCCTGGAGCGCATGGAAGGCCGTCAGCTTTCCGGCAAGAAGCTTTGCTTCGTGTCCATCCTGCGTGCAGGCAATGGCATCCTTGACGGGATGCTGGACCTGATCCCGGCAGCCCGCGTTGGCCATGTCGGGCTTTATCGCGACCACGACACGCTCGAAGCCGTTGAATATTACATGAAGCTGCCCGAGGACGTGGCCGACCGCGAATGTATCGTGGTCGATCCGATGCTGGCGACGGGCCATAGCGCCGCAGCGGCCATTGATCGCATCAAGGCGAGCGGCGTGCGCAAGATCATCTTCGTCTGCCTTCTGGCTGCACCCGAGGGGGTGATCTGCCTGAATGAACGCCACCCCGATGTGCGTATCGTGACATGTGCCGTCGATCGTGGGCTGGATGAAAAAGGGTATATCCGCCCGGGGCTCGGTGATGCAGGCGATCGTCTTTTCGGGACACGCTGAGCATGACGGGCGAAGATATCGATGAATGGCTCGATAGCTGGATCGAAGCCCACCACCAGAGCTGGGGTGAGCCCTCGCAGGCTGTCGCGGCCTGTCTCGCCGCTGCGGAAAAAAGCGGCATCAGCCCGCGTGATCTGAACGACGCGGCCAATGGTGATCTGGAGACCTATCTTCAGGAAGAAGCCGAAGCAATTGCCGAAGCGTCAGATGAGGCGCCCGAAGGCTTTTGACAGCACCTTTAATGGAGAGTTCCTGAACCTGCCCGATCCGGGCAGGTTTTTTTGTCTTCCGCCCCGCCGTACACAGGTAGAGCGAACGTGATGGTCCTCTCCCACCGGTGATGAGCAGGGGAAGAGGGCAAGGGACACAGGATGTTATTTCCCCGTGCTCTTGAGCGGTGCGGGGCCGCGGATTATCTGCACCATATCCTGCGGTCTCGCCCAGTGATGGAAGGCATCCTGAACCTGAGCGGACTTCATGTCATAAACGGCCTGAGCGCGCTTATCGGGCTCGTCCAGCGACAGATCGAGACCGATCAGTGAGAGATACTGCCCGGCAATGCCCCCGAAGCTGGCCCGTTCCATCGGAATGGCCCGCAGGATCGAGGCCTTGGCGTTCAGCAACTCATCATCGTTTACGGGATGGGTCTGCATATCGCGGACGTTACGCAGGGCAGCATCGCGTGCCCTGAGGGTCTTGTCGGGATCGGAACCGTAGGTGATCACGAAAGCGCCGCGATTGACCGACCAGCCGAAATCGCTCCCGGTTGTATAGACCATACCGGTGCGCACGCGCAGATCCTGCATGAGACGTGAGGAGAAGCCGGAGCCGAGAATCTCGTTGCCGACCTCAAGCGCATAGCGGTCCGGGTTATGGATGCCGCCGGGAACGGTCTGGGCGAGATAGACAGAATCCTGAACACGGCCCGGATCGTCAATGACAGCCTGAGACGGCTTGTTCAGCGGGCGGTCCGGCAGGTCGACGGCAGGTTTCGGGCCGGTTGCCTTCCATCCTGCAAAGGCCTTCTCGACCGCATCGCGCGCCTTTTCGGGGGTGATGTCACCGATGACGAAGATACTCGTCAGATCGGGACGATAGGCTGCCTTGTAGAAATTCTGGACGTCGGCAAGCGTGATGGAGGACAGCGTCTGTGGGGTGGTTTCACGCAGTGATGGATCGTTTGCCGGTGCAAGGGCTCTGGTCAGGGCGCGCTGGAAGCGATAGCCGGGCGACTGCATCACCCCGGCCTGCGACGCCACCGCCTGCTGCTTGAGAATGGCAAAGGCCTGCGCCGGGAAAGCCGGATGGAGCTCCATCTCGGCAAGAAGGGACAGCGTCTTCTCGAAATTGGGTGTGAGCGTGCTGAGAGAGAAGGAGGTGCCCCCATCGGCATCGGAGGCTAGATCATCCAGCGCTGCTGCCATGGCAAGGCGATCATGGGTCTTGCTGCCATAAAGGAACAGATCGCCCGTCAGACCGGCCACACCGTCCTTGCCCTTGGGCTGTTGCAGGTCGTTGTTATGGCGGATGCTGCCATAGAGCACGATGGTATGGCTGACATGCTCGGGCTGGACCAGCAGGGTGATGCCATTGCTGAGCGTGTATCGTGTCGGCTGGGCAAGCGGCTTGGGGGCTGGCAGATCGGCCAGTGCTGTCGCGGCCCAGTCGGGCAGGGCAATGTTCTTGCCCGGCGGCGGCAGGAGGGATTCGGGTCCCTTGTTGCTGCTGATATTGGGCGATTTCCCTCCAGACGGCGTCAGGATACCGGTCACCGCATGGTCTGGGTCGAGGATGGTTGCCGCAAGCGCATTCACCATCTGGGGTGTGACGGCGTTATAGGCTTTGACCAGCTCGGCAGGGGATTCCAGGCCATTATAGGCGAGGGCACTGGCCCAGCTCTGGGTCAGATCGGTTACGCTGTTGGCGTTGTATTCGAGCGCTGCGATTTCCTTGCGCTTGGCGGCCTCGACGAGTTCGGCAGGCACACCCTTGCTGCGCAGGGTTGAGAGGATCGAGCGTATTTCGCCCAGAAGGGCCTCGGGGTTCTGCCCCTTGGGGAAAGCGGCAAGCGCATTGCCAACCCCTGCCTGCTTGCGGGCATTATAGGAAAACTCGGTAGCCAGCGCCTTGCCCTGTGGCACAAGCGCAAAAAGCGCCCCACGCTGGCTGCCAAGCACATCGGCCAGGATCTGTGCCGTTGCCGCATCGGGGCTGCCGGCACCGGGCATACGAAAACCGATGCTCAATATGCCCGTGGCATAATCGCTATCGAGCGTGATAGTGCGGGGCTTGACCGGGGCCGGGGTGATGACCGGGCGTGCTGGCAGCTTGCCCGCTGGAATGGCACCGAACTGTGCTTTTACCTTCTCGAGCGTGGTCTTGGGATCGACATCCCCCACGATCAGCAGGATGGCGTTATTCGGCTGGTACCAGCTGTCATAGAAGCCGCGCAGCAGTTTGGCATCGGTCTTGTCGAAAGACTCGCGTGTGCCAAGGGCGTCATGCTCGTAGGGTGTGCCTGCGAAAAGGGCGAGGTTTTGCTGGATGGTAAAGCGCTCGAACGGCATCGACACATCACGCGCGACTTCCTGCTCGATGGCACCGCGCTCATGCGACCAGTCAGCGTCGCTCAGCAGGACGTTGCGCATACGATCGGCTTCGATCCTGAGCAGCACATCCAGATAATGAGACGGGGCCTGAAAATAATACTGGGTTGTATCCTCGGTGGTGAAGGCGTTGCTCACATTGCCGATACGGGCGCTGACCGTCGAAAGCTGGTCACGGCTCAGCCCTTTCGACCCGTTGAACATCATGTGCTCGAGCGCATGAGCGGTACCGGGAAAGCCTGCCGGGGCAGAAGCGGAGCCCGCGAGGTAGATCACCTGTGTCTGAACGACAGGGGCCAGACGGTCGGGCACGATGACAACCCGCAGACCGTTGGAGAGGGTCTCACGCACTGCGCTATCCATTGCCGTCGCGCCATGCGAGGTTGGTGTCCCCTCGGTGCGGCTCGCAGATGTCCCGCTCGGGGAGGCGCCGGTAGCAGCGCCCTGCTGGACCGTCGCTTCGGCAGCCATCGAGGGTGCTGAAACCGCGACAGACAGCGTCGGGGCAACAAGCAGGCTGGACGCCAGTAGCGCCTTACGCAATGGGGGCAGCACGGACATTCATAACTCCCTTGGGGTCTCGTTCAGTCAGGCGGATCGACATGGAATGACACTATGTAACGGACGCAGCGTAACAGCTTGGCATGATCTGTCCATGCCGTGTGCCTGTGTGGTGCCGCCCAGTGATGGGCGTCTGGCGGGCCGCCTGGTCAGCGCGGCGGTTCCAGTGGCCAGTCCTGCCGAGCCAGCGCATGCGGCGTTATGATGTAGAGCAGGGCCACGACAACGATGGCGCCCAGGGGCAGCAACCCACGCCACCAGAAAGCACTCTCGATCATTAAAGCTGTGCAGGCCTGAAGCACGATGACAACGCCGCTGATCGTGAGAACCATATTGACGGCAGGCCGGTTAAGGCGGGCGGAGAGCAGGCCAAGACATGGCACGCATACGGTCCCAACCAGAAGAATACCCGCGGCAAGCCCCCATATCAGGGAATGGAAGAGGGGAAGGTTTTTGCCATACCAGCTCACCAGCCCAAGCCACAGGCCGGACACGCCTCCGGCAAAGACGGCCGTCATGAGGTGAAGCTGAAGCAGCTTGCGGGTAAAGGCTGCCTTGTCGCCAAAGGGGCAAAGCGCAACGAGAAAGGGCCAGTCCGTGCGCTTCTGGAATTTCTGGCAAAGACCAAGGGCCACGAGGAGCGTGGCCTGTCGGGCATAGCCGGGTAGGCTGTGGCGGAACGCATCAATTGTCGGAAGATGACCGTCCATGACCAAAAGCATAATGGCGCTCAGCGCAGCGAAAATCAGGGTGCCGCCAATCTGGACGAGGGCGACGATCACAGGTCGTGTTGTCAGGAACTGGTCCTGCAGCGGGATATGTGGCAGAAAGCCTGGCCGCCACATGAGGCAGGAAATGACAGGCTGCAGCAGCCTTGGGAAATGATCCCTACCGACCAAGCCGGTTTCCGGCAGTGGGTCCAGGCGGTAATCGCGAAACCGGTATTCGTACAGGGCAATGCCCAGACCAGCCAGGAGCAACCCGAGCGCTACGGGCCAGGGGGCAGTAAAGATCAGAAGCTGGATTTTTGGGACCAGCAGCAGAATGAACCCGATACGCGAGACAATACGCCGCATGATGCGCGTGGCGCGCCGCATCGCTTTGGGGCCTGTCTGATCCGCGCCCGACCACAGGGCCAGAGCCAATGCCTCGACGGAAAGCGTGTTGAGGAGTTGGGCCCCCATCAAAAGGGGCGGGGCGCAGAGAACGGTGAAGGCGATGGCGATAATTGCGTGGACGGCGCAATACTCACCGTGTTGCAGGCGAGGCAGCATGAACGTGACGGGTGAGCGTATCTGGCGCCAGTAATGGGTGTTGACGGAACTGAACGCACTCAGCAGCAAGACCCACCATGCGGACATGACAAGGTTGACCAGCACCGGCAGGCCATCGACATGCGGTGGCGCCAGACGGAGCCAGACCGCTATACTATAGCATATGACGGCATAAAGCAGTCCGAGCAGAACCATGGGATTTTCGCGCAGGAAAATCGGTGAGGCGTAGAGCCTCATGGCGCGCAGGGTATCCCTCATCGCGTCATTGCCAGAAAGAAGGCTTCCAGATCGCCGGGTAGCGTTGGCAGGCCAAGAGCTTCATGGGCGGGTGTCCAGCCTTCAACCCAGACACTTCCGTCAGGAAGATCGACAAGAACGCGAAGTCCGTGATGCGCGTCGGGCCATTGGGCGAGATGGCGGATATGGCTGTTGAATTGGCAGGAATCGACCGTACTGATGATCTGGCCCTTGTTGAGCGTCACAAAGCGATCGCAGATCCGCTCCAGATCGGAGATGATATGCGAAGAGAGCAGCACTGTTGCGCCGCGCTGCTTCACGGTTTCTGCCAGCAGGGCGATGAAATCGTGGCGGGCGAGGGGATCGAGGCTGGCAACGGGTTCATCCAGCACAATAAGATCGGGTGAAAAGCGCAAGGCCAGCACGATGGCCAGACGCTGTCTTTCGCCCCCTGAGAGAGCCGAGATACGCGATTTCGGATCAAGACTGGCCCATTGCGACCAGCTTTTATCCTCGCATGGCTGCGTTGTACTGCCTGCGTCTGCTCGTGGTTGGCTGTTATGGAAGGCCGCCAGATAGTCGAGCAATTCCTGAACGCGAAACCAAGTGAGGCCGGTCATTGTCTGCGGAACGAAGCCAATCCGCTCACGGAGTGATGGGGTAAGCGCATCCGCTGAATGGCCCCAGACCCTGATCGATCCGGAATCCGGTTGCAGCAAGCCAAGCAGGCAGCCAATCAGGGTGGTCTTGCCTGCGCCGTTGGGGCCAAGCAGAGCCGTAATACTGCCTTGTTCCAGATTGAGAGAGACCTGATCCAGCACGCGCCTTGCGCCGTAGCTTTTGGAAAGACTCTCTATCACAACTGGAAACATGACGATCCGGCCACCCTGTATAGCGTCGATTGACTGCGATCTTGTTCCATATTGTTCCGTTAGAAAACCGATAAATGGAGTCGGTTGAGCCGGTTTGTTGGAAATCACGCCTCCTGTGCACGGGCTGAACATCGAGCAGGAGTTGGGCCTTTTGGCTTTCGGGCAGAGGCTCATCTCCCGGCCACTTATGTCCAGGCGAACCACGCCCTGAACTTGCCATATGGCTGATGATCTGTACCGGACGAATGAGCGTATTCTACTCGATTGTGATCATGACGCGCGCCAGAGTGAGCCTGTGTCTGCCCGGGTCTGCTTTACGGTTGGGGTTGTTTCAGGCTGCGACACGGAGCGCTGTTTGCAGCGTGAGAGGGCGCACTTCACCCTGTAGTCGTAACCTTGCACGGTGAGGCGAAGAAAACAGATGCGTCCGCCGGAGCGGCGCGGTAAGTCAGCGTCATGTCCTTTGTCGAACGCGTCAATCAGGCCGATCTCTGGCTGCTCGATAAGATCTTCCAGCCTGTATCCGACAGGTTGCCCGAACGGCTTTCTGCTGCCGAACTGGGGATGAGCCTTCAGCTTGGTGCGATCCTGTTCTTTCTGGCAGCCATTGCCATTCTGATCTTCACGGGTGCCACATCACTCAGCGGGTCGATGTTCAACATCCTCAACTGGGTGCTGTTCGTCTGCTTCTACATGGCGATCCAGCGCATGCGCCCGCTGGTACGTGCTGGTCAGGCCAACCCGCTGCGCAGCTTCCTGCTGGGCATGAGGCCGCTCGGTATCGTCTGGCTGGGGGTATCCCTGTGGAATGGCGTGTCGGGCAGCGGCCTGATCATGCTGGTCGATCTGTTCATCAACATTACCAACCTAATTTTCGTGATCGGGCTCTATTTCGTCTCCTGCCAGCCACGCCCTCCGGCACGCCGCACGAGCAAGAGCCGCGCCCATCTGACCCCCATCATGGGCGGTGTGCAGGATTAGGGGGCAGGACTGAGCGAATTCACGTCCGCACAGTGCGGTTAAGTCACTGACGCACCGCATTTGATGTACTGGATCCTGGGATTTTGCCGCAATCGAGAGTGATGCTTGGATGCGTTGCGATCAGTATGCAGTCGGCGAAAACTGAGCGGATGAACTGTTCAGGTAAATCACGACAAAAAAATGTTGATCTCACTCGCTATGAAAAGATGCCTCAGTATAAGGTAGAGTTTCTCCATTCATAAGTCTGGAGATCCGAATAATAAAAATGGCCAAGCTAGACGGGAAGCCGATAAGCGCTGCGGATACCATCGCTTATCGAGAGAGGACCGGGAAAAAGGGCTATATCTATGCCTGCCCGGAATGTGGAACGCCGGCAAGAATTCACAAGGATGCCGATCAGGAGGGGCATTTCGAGCACAAGACGCGAGTGGAGAAATGTTCCCTCTCGCATGTGCCCCGCTGAAGGCTGAGGCCGACGCGCCTTATCGTGCATAAATCTGGTGAGGGGCGTTGCGTCTATACGCGCAATGGCCTGAGACATCTCGCAGCGCTGGGCTGTTTCGCTTTCGATCCTGCCGCTTGTAGAGCCTAGCGCAGGAAGACCGAGCGATCGACACGTGGGACATCGACTATGGAATGGATGAACTGCGTTCCGGCAATGCCGATAAGAATGCCGACCGCAAAGCCGCACCAGATCAGGGTACTGGAGAAAGGCTTGCGCGCATCGCGTGCCAATAGCTTGGACTGGATTTCAGCGCGAGATTGCTGGGTCTGATACAGCTCTGACCGCACGGATTCGAGACGGGCACGTGAATTGCGCAACTCAAGGTCCATCTGACGCAGATTGTTGGTGAGTGTCACAATCTGCTGTCTGGCCGCCAGTACGTCAGGGCCGCTCTCTGCCTTGGTGGTTCGTGGCCTGGGCTTGGCGCGTGGTGGCGGGTTGGGCGCAATGGCGACAAAGAGGTTCTTGAGGGCACCGCCTGTCGTGCCACTCTTGCGCGCACGCGAGCGCAGCGCATTGAGCGCGGCGATGGACTGCCCTTCCTGTTCTTCAAGAACCAGAGCGAGGATATCCGAGAGAACCTTGAGTTCCTTGGGGTCGAACGAGCCGGACATCAGCCGATCATGCTCTCCAGATCATCATCGTCATCACCCGACGCTGTCGGCCGTGGGCTGGCAGCGCGGCGCAACCGGTCCATGATGGCGAGGCCAAGGCCCTGGCGGGGCACAGGCATGGCGGCGATGGTCTTGAGGCCACGCCTTTGTCCCTCGCCATCCAGAAAGCGCAACCCGGCAAAGAGGCGCGAAGCAGCCTCCTCAAGGTCGCTGCGCTCGCTGAGGTTGTAAACCAGCCCCGCGCCGCTCAGGGCCGGGCCGAAGGCGAGAAGCGCCTCATGCTCATCCACGCTTTCGGCGCTCAGACGGACCGGAAGGCCGGGCGCATAATGCGAGGCAAGCATGCCGGGGGAGGAGGGAAGCTTGGTAGCGTAATCGTCCGGATTGCGGATCGTGCCGCATACGGCTTCGAGCTGTTCCAGCGTGATGCCGCCCGGACGCAGCAGGAAAGGCACCTCGCGAGAGAGGTCGATGACGGTGCTTTCGAGCCCGACCGAGCAGGGGCCGGAATCGAGAATGGCGTCGATACGACCATGCATGTTGCGCAGCACATGAAAGGCATCGGAAGGGCTGACACGCCCCGACGGGTTGGCCGAAGGGGCTGCCACCGGCTGGCCGACAGCCTGAAGCAGTGCCAGAGCGGTCTTGCCGCGCGGAACGCGCACCGCGATGGTTGGCAGACCGGCCGTCGCCAGATCGCAGATGGTTGAGCCGCTCTTGCGCGGCAGGATCATGGTGAGGGGGCCCGGCCAGAAGATCTCGGCCAGACGGCGGGCCATGTCATTGGCCTCGACATGCTCGAATGCCGCTTCCGCGCTGGCGAAATGACTGATGAGCGGGTTGAACCGCGGCCGGTTCTTGGCGGCAAAGATATGAGCAACGGCAGCGTTGGACGTGGCCAGCGCGCCCAGGCCGTAAACCGTCTCGGTCCCGAAAGCCACGAGCTTGCCCTCAAGCAAAAGTGTCGCGGCGCGCTGGATGGCGTCAGGATCGGCCTTGAGAATTTCTGTCATGCGTCCTGCCCTTGTGTGGCGTGGCGTCCGGTGCAGAGAAAGGGCGGATTGAACCAGCCCGGCTTGCCGTAGCGCAGGGGCGCGCCTTTTTCATCGAGCACATGGCCGCCTGCGGCTTCGACAATTGCCTGCGGGGCGGCGGTGTCCCATTCCATGGTCGGGCCAAGGCGGGGATAGAAATCGGCTTCACCCTCTGCGACACGCGCGAATTTGGCGGCCGAGCCGATATTGCCTAGCGTTCCGATTTTTCGTCCGGCAAGCCATTCCTTGAGGCGCGGGTCATCGGCGTAGTGACGCGAAGCCAGGATACGCAGCCCGTTCTCGGGCGGCACGACCGCAGCAATGGAGGTCATCCCCTTGCTGTCACGACGCCATGCACCTTGCCCCACAAGACCGGTATAGAGTTGCCCATAAGCGGGAAGGGCCATCGCCCCGAGAACAGCCCGGTTGCGATAGATCAGCCCGATATTGACCGTGAAGTCGTCACGTCCTGCGGCGAATTCGCGCGTTCCATCAAGTGGGTCGACAAGCCAGTAGATCTCGCCCGGCTCCGCAAAGGCGCCATTGGCAATCTCCTCCTCACCCACAGCCGGTATATCAGGGCGAGCGGCACGCAGCCCTGCCAGAATATGGCGCTCTGCCGCCTGATCGGCCTCAGTTACCGGCGATTGGTCCGCCTTGATGATTGTCTCGAAGCCCCGGTCGCGAATTTCGTTGATAAGTGTGGCGGCCTCATCGGCCAGGCGAGCGGCGAGGGCAAGCAGGGCTTCAGCATCAGGGGGAAGGGCTTCGGTCTGGGTCATGGATCCGGCTTACCCGAAGTTCAGGATATCGTCATGAGCAAAAAGAGGCGCTGACGCGTTGTTTTGCGCGTCGCTATTGTCCGGCCTGGATTTTGCCTGAGCACGCCCCGCGTGTCGGTGCGTCAGCCGTTAGGGCGGGCGCCATACAGGTGGAAGGCAAGCAGAAGCTTGGCGTCCTGCTGCGGGAGGGTCGGTATGGCAGCAAGGGGCAACACGCGAAGTCTGATATGCTCGTGCTCGCTCTCCAGCCCCGTTGCGCGATTGTCGAGACTGGCCAGCTCCGACGGCTCCAGATCGATTTCCAGCGCATAAAGCGTGAGACGTTCGTCACAACCACCGGGTGAAAGCGTGACGGTGCCGAGCGAGATCAGGTCCTGTTCCGCAAGCGCCAGTGTGATGCCCGTCTCTTCGGCAAATTCGCGCAGCGCCGTGCTCTGTACTGTGCCGTCATCGACCATTCCGGCGGGCAGGGAGAGGGACTCTGCGGTGGCGATAGGGAGGCGTGGCTCGCAGGTAAGCACGGTTCTCGGCGGGTGATCGGGATGACGCAGCACGACAAGAATACCGACGGAGTCCCCGCGCAGGAAGGCATAGCGGGGTACGGAAACCCCCTCATGACGGGCCTGCGCCTCGGCAAAGACAAAGCCGATCCGGCTGCCGAACTTCACGGCATCACGGATCATGAGGGAGGAAACCTCGAATTCGCGCTCCACGCCCTCAATCCAGCGACGCACATGGGGTGCGTTGGCAATGGCGTCGTGCCAGTCTTGTGGAATATGAGACGCAAAGGCCAGAACCATGCGGGGTTTTTCCTTGAGCCGGTTTATGGTTTTACTCACAACGAACCAGATGACCGGAACTGTCCATGATTTTTCTGCGCGCCCTGCTGGACGCCAATAGATGGCGGCCCCGTGATTCCCTGCCACCCGCGCCGCGTCCACTCACGCTCCATATCGTGGCAGGCGGTGGCTGCGATGGCTGTCGTATCGAGGCACAGGCCCTCCAGGGCGCGGCTTATGATCTGATCCGTCACGATATCCGTTTTGTCGACACACCCCATGATGCCGAGCTTTTGTTCGTCACCGGCGTTGTGACGCGCGCCATGCTGCCCGGGCTTCAGGCACGCTGGGAGGCCATGCCGGGGCCAAAGGGCATTGTGGCGATCGGTGATTGTGCGCTCGGTATGGGGCCGTTCGGGGTGAATTACGCCGTGCTGGGCGGTATCATGGAGGCGGGTCTGGCCGGTGTGCGGCAATGCGATGTGGCCCTGCGTGGCTGCCCACCCAGCCCGGCGGAAATCCTGCGTGCCCTGCTTCTGCTGACGACCGGACGGATCGTGAATGCATGAGTAATATCGAGACCGAACTGGTGGCGGTGCTCCTTGCGGTGCAGGATGAGCAGCCTCTTGTGCTGACACTCGACCAGGGGCGCAACCTGCCTTCCGGACCGCTGGAAACGGCGCATCGCTCCTTGCAGCGTGGTATGCGCCTCTGGGTCGAGCAGCAGACGCAATGTCACCTCGGCCATATCGAGCAGCTTTATACCTTTGCTGAGGCTTCGGGCGGTGAAGCGGGATCGGCGGATGCAGGGCAGGCAAGCGCAGACGCGCCGCGTCTTATACGTATCTCCTATATGGGGCTGACCCGTCTGGAGGATGCGCAGGAAGGCTGGCGCGGGCTGTACGAGTATTTCCCGTGGGAGAATTTGCGGGGCAGCGGAGCGGAACTGATCGAGAGCGAAATCGGTCGGGCGCTGCAAAACTGGGCCGGGCGCGATCCGGCACGGCAATGGCGCTGCGCCGAGACCTTCGGGCTTGAAGGGCAGCCCTGGAATGATGAGCTGGTTCTGCACCGCTATGAGCTGCTGTGGGAGGCCGATCTTCTGCCGGAATCGCGCAGGCCAGGCGCCTGGGTGGTACCCGGCCGTGCCATGCCGTCAGACCGTCGGCGCATCCTCGCGACTGCCCTGGCACGTCTGCGGGCCAAGATACGCTATCGCCCCGTGGTGTTTGAGCTCATGCCCGAGACCTTCACGCTCTGGCAGTTGCAGCGCACGGTCGAGGCCATTGCGGGAAGGCCGCTGCACAAGCAGAATTTCAGGCGGCTGATCCTGGCTCAGGACCTTGTGGAAGAAACGGGCGAGGCGGAAAACCAGCCCCAGGGACGCCCCGCGCGGCTCTATCGCTTCAGGCGCGAGGTGATCGGTGCCCGACAGCTTATGGGCTCCAAGTTACCGATTGCCCGGTCAGTGTGATCTCCGATGGCCTCCATCCGTGCTTTTTTGACAATCACGGCTTTGTGGCTTTGAAAACATCAGGGAGGCACCCAATGTATGGGTCTCAACAGTTTTGTCCCTATTATGCTCATATAGAGCATAACTAAGCGGAGAGGATCCGATGGATCAGATGACCCTCGTCAGAGATCGTGGCGATGCCCTGTACGAACCCGTTTCACGTCTGATGACGCGGGAGGACTGGGAGCGTAATTTCGAGGATGATATCCGGGCGATCCTGCGGCTGAAGCGCGAACGCAATGCAGTCATTCTCGCGCATAATTACCAGACCCCGGAAATCTTCCACTGCATCTCCGATATCCGCGGGGACAGTCTTGCGCTCGCCCGCGAAGCCCAGCGCTGTGAGGAGCAGGTGATCGTGATGGCCGGCGTTCACTTCATGGCTGAAACAGCCAAGCTGATGAACCCGGAGAAGACGGTGCTCATACCGGACTCGATGGCGGGTTGCTCGCTGGCGGAATCCATCACGGCTGACAATGTCCGGGCGCTCAAGGCGGCTTATCCCGGTGTTCCGGTCGTGACCTATGTGAACAGTTCGGTTGCCGTTAAGGCAGAGACCGATATCTGCTGCACGTCGGGCAATGCCAAGAAGGTGGTCGAGAGCCTTGGTGTGCCGCGTGTCATCATGATTCCTGACGAGTTTCTGGCGAAGAACATCCAGAACGAGACCGGCATCGAGATGCTCACCTGGCCTGGCCATTGCGAGGTTCATGAGCGTTTCACGCCCCTCGAGATCAGGCAGTACCGGCGTATGCACCCCGGTGTCGTGGTGCTGGCCCATCCGGAGTGTCCGCCCGAAGTTGTAGCGGAAGCCGATTATGCAGGCTCGACGGCGGGGATGATGGAGTTTGTGGCGGTCAAGCAGCCCGCCAAGGTGCTGCTGGTGACGGAATGTTCCATGAGCGACAACCTCGCAGCACTCAACCCGGCGGTCGAGTTCGTTCGCCCGTGCAATCTTTGTCCGCATATGAAACGCATCACGCTGCCCGCCATTCGTCGTGCGCTGGAGACCATGCAGGAGGAAGTGACCATTCCCGATGCGCTCTTCCCGCAGGCCAGGCGCGCGGTCGAGCGGATGCTTGCGGTCTGAGGGCCTGAGCCATGATGACACTCACCCGTTTCGCAGGCTGGCCCGTCATTGCGGGTGCGGGTCTTGCAGGGCTCTCGGCGGCCCTGCATCTCGATCGGCCCTGTGTGGTGCTCAGCCCGTCCCCTCTGGGGACGGAAGCGGCCAGCATGCTGGCGCAGGGCGGCCTCGCAGCGGCTGTCGGTCATGATGATGACGTGGCGCTTCATATGCGCGACACGCTCGATGCCGGTGACGGGCTGTGTGACCCCCGTGCCGTCGAGGCCATTATCGGGGCGGGTCCTTCTGCCATAGCGACCCTGCTCGACTGGGGGGTAGCGTTCACCCGTACCGGCGGCAGCGATCTGGACCTGCATCTGGAGGCGGCCCATTCGCGCGCGCGCATTGCGCATGTGAGTGGTGATGGCAGTGGTGCGGGAATTATGGAGGCGCTGATAGCGCGGGTCAAAGCCTCCCAGCGCATTGTGGTGCTCGATGGGGTGACACTGGACCACCTCCATGTGCTCGACGGACGTGTGCGTGGCGTATGGCTCAACACGGGTCAGTTCATTCCAACCAACCACTGTATCCTGGCCTGTGGCGGGGCAGGGGCGCTCTATGTCGGTGCAACGAGCCCTGCCAGCAATACGGGCCGGGGTCTGGCAGCCGCCGCGCGAGCCGGCGCCCGGCTGGCCGATATGGAATTTGTCCAGTTTCATCCAACTGCCCTCGATGTCGAGACAGGGGGTGGACGTTCGCCCCTGATCAGTGAAGCTGTGCGGGGGGCGGGAGCGGTGCTCGTGGATGAAACCGGCAACCGCTTTACGGACGAGCTGCAGTCCCGTGATCGCGTATCACGCGCGATTGCGCGCCATCGGGTACTGGGGCATCGCGTGTTTCTCGATGCACGCTACAATGGGCCTCATGCGCGCGGCAACCGGCAGGGTGCCGGGCAGGCGACGGGTTTGCGGCAGGTCTTTTCACGCCAGTTTCCGGGTATTGCGCGCATCTGTGCCCAGCACGGTATCGACCCCGACCGTGAGCCCATTCCGGTAAGGCCGGCGGTTCATTACCACATGGGCGGTGTGGCGACAGATCTGCATGGCCGGGCAAGCCTCGCGGGGCTATGGGCCTGTGGCGAGGTCGCCTGCACCGGGTTGCACGGCGCGAACAGACTGGCCAGCAACTCCCTGCTTGAGGCGTTCGTGATGGGGCGGGCCGTGGCGTGGGATGTGAACAATGCCACGCGCGAGCGCCATTCCTGCCAGAATCCCACAGAGCCTGTGCGCTTTGGTGCGGCGAGTTTTGGGCCGCGCATGGATAAGGGGGCAGGGATCCTGCGGGATCATGACGGGCTGGAGGGTCTGTCGGCCTTTCTCACCCCGCTTGCCGCGCGCGATGACCATGCTCTGGTTGGTGCTGCCATCGCCAAAGCTGCCTTACGCCGCAAGGAGAGCCGTGGAAGCCACTGGCGTCTCGATGGAGACGAAGCGCCTCAGACCGGCCGCTACCAGTTTACCCTTGCCGAAATCGGCCTTGGGTCGGGCGATATCGCCGCGGTGGGTTCGGATCCCATGATCCATGCGCAGAGGAGCTTTGTGCACGCATGACAATTTTCATTCCTCCCTTGCCCGATCTGTTGTGGGAACCTGTCATACGGGCCGGTCTGGCCGAGGATTTTGGCACCGGGGGTGACGCCACGTCACAGGCCATTGTCCGGCCCGGCCAACGCCTGCGCGCGGTATTCCGCGCCCGTCATGAAGGCGTTATGGCTGGAATGGCAGGTGTCAGGCTGGCATTTTCCCTGCTTGACCCGAATGCGAATTTCACAGCGCTCAAGGAGGATGGATGCCGCATCGCGCCGCGGGACATCCTTGCTGAGATCGAGGGGCCTGCGGAGGTCGTCCTGGGGGGAGAGCGCACAGCGCTCAATCTGCTCTCCCATCTGAGCGGCATCGCAACCGCAACGCGTCAGGTTGTGGACGCCATCCACGGTACGAAAGCTCGCGTATGCTGCACGCGCAAAACCCTGCCGGGCCTGAGAGCCATTCAGAAATATGCCGTCAAGGCGGGAGGCGGGAGTAATCATCGCTATCGTCTCGATGATGCGATCCTGATCAAGGATAATCATATCGCCTTGTGTGGAGGGGTGGCTTCGGCGCTCAAATCCGCAAGGCAGCGCGCAGGGCATCTGATGGCGATCGCGCTTGAAGTCGACACGCTCGATCAGCTCGAAACGGCCCTCTCGACGGGCGGGGCAAATGTCTATCTGCTCGACAATATGGGTCCCGACATGCTTCGGCGCGCCGTGGAGATGGTGAAGGGCCGCGCCCTGACAGAAGCCTCCGGTGGCATCACGCCTGATACCGCGCCAGCCATCGCGGCTTCAGGGGTGGATGTGCTCTCCCTCGGCTGGTTGACCCATAGCGTCAAGGCTCTCGATATCGGGCTTGATATCGATCTGTAACGATCTCGCCTTCTCCTGCTTCCACCCTCATTCCGGGCAGGGGGGAAGCAGGACCGCACCCCAGTGATTCATCGGTGCTGCACATGAGCGAGCGCTATCCGGCATAGAACGGTTTGCGTTCTGGTCTGTTCGGCCTGCGCATGCCAGCACGGTCGATTGAAGGCGAGAGATCGTCGGCCTTCCGGGAGGGAGGGCCTTCTCAGCGCGTTCTGAGTGGGCGCAGGTCAGACAAGCCAAGCCTTGGAACGCATAAATTCATCAAGCTTCCAGGCAGGGCCGGGTGGCCCCTATGCATCAGACCCGAACAGAAACGTTCCATATACGACACATTACGACTTGATTTCGACTTGTATACCTGCTTGTGTGCACGAAGATATAAAACTGCAAGCGGGACTTGTGAGATGTAACTTTATGTCTCACAAGTAATAAACTCGAAAACTTTCGGAAATTGGGAAGAGGGTCTCGATGGCGTATGTGTTTGGTCGTGCGAAACTGAAAATCGGGCTGGCAATCTGTCTAGCCTCGGCCACCTGTCTGTCGCAGAATTTCGCCCATGCGGCCTCCAGTGCGCCGGCTTCAGCCGGGACCGCGCGTCATGGTAGCCCGAAACATACGGTGGCCCGGCCTGGCCAGACAGCAACGGCACCTGTGCAGCACGCGGGTCGCAAGAAGGCTGTCGAGGCCAAGGGCGAGGAGCAGATATCGGTCACGACTTCACGTCAGGCCCTCAATGGCGGTGGTGGCATGATGCGCATCGAGCACGCGCCGCGTAATGTGCAGACCGTCGATCATGAATATATCTCCATGCGCAACCCATCGAGCACGGCGCTCGATCTGATCCAGAACCTTCCCAGCGTCAGCATCAGCACGCCCGACCCCTACGGTATGCAGGGCGGTCAGATCCAGACACGCGGCCTGACCGATCTCGACATGGCGCTTCTGGTCGATGGCGCGCCCGCTGCGGCCGCCAAATACATCACGGAGAATGTGGATACCGAGAACGTCGAATCCGTCTCGCTGACGCCCGGCAGTTCCGAGACCGCGTTGCCCGTCATGTCGGCGGCCAGCGGAACGATGAACGAGACCACCCATACGCCTGACAGGAAGTTTGGCGGTCTGGTCGATTTTTCCTATGGCACGAACAATCTGTCGCGCGAATTCATCCGGTTGGAAACCGGCGAAATCGGCCATAGCGGCGTGCGCGGCTATGTCTCGTTTTCAAACACCCACACACGCAGCTGGATGGGGGCGGGTATCAATGACCGTCGTCATGTTGATTTCGGCCTGAACAAGCAGTGGAAGAATGGCTCGTTTGCCAAGGCCTTTGTCTCGTGGAACTGGGAAGACTTCACGATCGACAATTATCCGACCCAGCAGGAATTCTATAAATACAAGCATACGGGTGAAGGCTACGGCCGCTCGGCAAATTCGAACAATATCAACTACTGGAAAAACAATACCGATTACTGGAATCAGGTCTATCTTTCTGCTCCGATCCATATTGTCCTGACTCGCCGCATCGCCTTCGATCTTCAGCCTTATTATAACCTTGGACGGGGCTGGGATGCGTCACCAGGTGGCACGGTAACACAGGCTGATGGTACCACCCGCAACGTGACCAGCTACTTCCTGCAGGGAGCGACTGAGCGCCGTGGGGCGACCGCAAAGCTTGGTATCGATGTGGATCGCCACAACCATGTGTCTGTCGGCTACTGGTACGAAAACAACTACACCCAGCAATCCTACCCAACCAGCTACACCCAGGATAACGGTGCTGCCCCCAGCCCCAACTGGGCAGCCTATCGGATCGACGCGGGCGATCAGCAAAATGCTGGGACGGAAATCCACAGCCTGTTTGTCGAGGATCATGCCAAATATCTGAATGACAAGCTTGATATCCAGGCCGGATTCAAATTCGTCATGTCCAATACCTGGAACAAGGATCTGTACGGGCGCATGTCCAACAATCGGACCGCCCCTTTGCCGCAGCTTTCTGTCGGCTATACCATCGACGAGCATAGCCAGATCTACCTGAATGCAGAAGGGGATTACCGTCAGCCGAGCGCCGTGGATCTGGGATGGCTCTATACCAGCGTACCGATCCCGAAGAACCAGTATTCCATCAAGGAAGAGCTGGGTTATCGCTATCATGATCAGCACATCATCGTTGATGCGTCATTCTTCAACTACAACGTCACCAACCGTATCGTGAATCAGTATCTGGGCATGAACCAGTTCAAGCCGTTCTCGATCGGTAACCAGCATATGCGTGGTTTCGATTTCATGATCTCGGGCCGCCCGATTCATGGATTCAGCCCCTATGCCTCGGTCGAATATCTCCATGCTGTTCAGGACAGCAATGTGTTCGACCCCTATACAAATGTCATGCTGAACTCGAAGGGCACGCAGGCCATCATGGCGCCGCGTGTGCTCGCGAATTTCGGTCTGACCTACAAATATGCCGGGTTTTTCGGCAATGCGAGCCTGCATTATACGGGCCCGCAATCGGTCAGTGTCGCAGGCGATCAACGCATGCCCGGCTTCGTTACGAACACGATTTCACTGGGCTATCGCTTCAAGCCAATCGGCATCGTCCAGTCGCCGACCATCAAGCTGAACTTCGCCAATGTGACGGGCTCGATTGTGCGAACGGGGGCTATGGGTGCGATCTATAGCGCGAAGGATCCGAGCACGGTCTATAGTGGCAGCCTCGCGCCCTATACCGGCTATGGCAATTCCTTCATGACGGCTGCGCGCTTCACCATGACAGGAACGGTCTCCACCAGCTTCTGAGTGGAGCTCGCTCAAGGCAGAACCATCGAAAACGCCCCGGCCGAAGCGCGGGGCGTTTTTTGCAGGTCAGCCGAAGGTGAAGGAGAATGCCTCGACACCGGGTGACAGAAACTCGATGCGAAACAGATGGTCGCCCACGTTGTTCTCACCCTGGCGAATGAGCTGATAGAGACGCTGGCCGCTCACCGTTCCCATGCCGTCGGCATCGCAATCTGTTCCGTGCATGGCACCCGGGGGCTGGCCATCGAGGGTGACACGAAACCTGACGGGTTTGTCGTCTTTCGCTGGACCAAGCACAAGGTGCAGGTCGCGCGCATGGAAGCGAAAGGTAATTGAACCACCCGTCTTGTTAAGGCGGGCGGCTTCAGGCCCGATCGTCCAGTTCCCGCTCAGGCCCCATTCGTTGAGGGCGGGGCTGTTTTCAATGACATAGTCATTGGGTGAGTCCTGAACGGCGCCCCCGGTCGAGATGAAATGACTGGCGCGCTCATAGCCAATATAGGTTTCGGGGGAGCCGATAGCAGAGAGATCGGCTTCGGATTGCTCGCCCGTTCCCACAGGATGAACGAGGTCATCTGGCACGTTCTTCGCGCCATTATCACGCAGCATGGCCTGAATCTGATGTTCGGAGCGGTCGTAATCACCTTCTCCGAAATGATGGGCCTGTATCTTGCCATCTCCTTCAACGAAATAGGCGGCAGGCCAGTATTCGTTGTTGAAGCCGTTCCAGATGGCGCGGTCGTTATCGACGGCTACCGGGAAGGTGATGTGGAAGCGCGCGACCGCTTTCTCGATGTTTTCGAGGTTTTTCTCGAAGGCAAATTCGGGCGCATGGACGCCAATCACGACAAGCCCGTAGGGTTTGTATTTATTGGCCCAGGCCTCGACATAAGGCATTTCGCGCAGGCAGTTGATGCAGGAATAGGTCCAGAAATCGACCAGAACCACCTTGCCCTTAAGCGCCTGCGCCGTGAGCGGCGCAGAGTTCAGCCAGTTGGTGGCGCCACTCAATGAGTCGAGCGGAGCCGCTTTTGCCCCTGTAATGGCCCCCCCGAACGCCAGGGCGAAGCATAAGCCGCCCAGGGCGAGACGCATCTTCGCAAGGTGGGGGACAGGTGGCAGGGCCGACCCGAACCGGAACCGGGCTGCTTTGCGCGGCGCAATGGCAGGCTGGATTGAGAGAGGATGGAAAGAACCGGAAGCGCGCTGAGCCATGAACAGGCCTTTTCGGGCAGGGGCAACGTGCTTCCGGGGCCTGTCAGGTCAGTCGCCGGAACCCGTCGCTGCGAGAAGTTCAGCGAGAACGGCGGGGGTTCCTTTCTGTTCCATTCTCTCTGCCATTTCACGTATCAGGCTGCGATGCGCTTCGCTCAGGGTGAAGCTCTCGAACACCGTCATGCTGAAAACGCTCTCCCATGACAGGGCCCGCTCGCGCTGGGTGTCGCTCATGGCGGGTTCGAACGGCTCAAAGCGAGCGCCGGCATCGGTACGGCCGTGCAGGTAGCGAATGAAGCAGGCCAGCACGAAGGCGATGCGCTGTATGTCAGCCCCTTTTTCAATCAGCACGTTCCATGTCGGCGCAAGAAAGACGGGCAGTTTGCTGCCGCCATCACCCGTGATGCGGGCCAGCCTGTCGCCCACGGCCGGATTGCTGAAACGGGCCACGATCAGGTCACGATAATCGGGCAGGGACATACCGGCAGGCGCGGTAAGATGCGGGATGACGTCCAGCGTCATGAAGCGATCGACAAGAGCATGGATGCCCGGATCGGTGATCGCATCGCGCACGGTGTCGAGCCCGGCAAGCTGGCCGGGATAGGCCAGCATGGAGTGGGAGGCATTGAGCATACGCACCTTGGCCAGCTCGTAGGGATGCACGTCAGGGACGAGCTGCGCGCCGACCTTTTCGAGTTCGGGGCGCCCGTTGACGAAATGATCCTCAATGACCCATTGCGCGAATTCTTCCGAGATCACGGGCAGCTGGTCAATCACCCCACATTCCGCATTGACCCGCTCGGCGTCTTCCTTGAGCACGGCTGGCGTGATGCGATCGACCATCGAACTCGGAAATGACACCTCCTGGGCGATCCAGGCCGCCAGATCGGGGTCGAGCGCCTCGGCATGGGCCAGAACGGAACGGCGCGTCACCACGCCATTATCGCGCAGGTTATCGCAGGATAGCACGGTGAAGGGCGCAATGCCCGCCTCACGGCGACGGCGCAGCCCTTCGACAATAAAGCCAAAAGCCGATTCCGGTCGGGCCGGATCGGCCAGTTCACGCTGGGTCAGAGGGGCTTCCAGACGGTAGGCACCTGTGGCGTGATCCTGATTATAGCCGCCTTCCGTGATGGTCATGGAGACGATGCGCGTCGTAGGAGCAGCAATGCGGGCCAGAACGGCCTCAGGGTCGGCCGGGGCGAAAAGATAGGCGATCATGCTGCCGATCACCTGATGGCGGGTCTTTCCGTCAGGGGCATAGCGCGTCAGTGTGTACAGGTCGTTCTGCGCCGGAAAGGCCTCCAGCTTGAGGCGTTCGGTGGCGTCATCAATCAGCCCGACGCCGCAGAAGGCCCAATGGCTGTTGCCCGGTTCGTGCAGAAGCTTGTCCATGTACCAAAGCTGATGAGCGCGGTGGAAATTGCCCACGCTCAGATGCACGATCCCGGCTGTCAGGGCGTCGCGATCATAGGAGAAGGTCTCGACACTGGAGGGGAGGGCCGGGAGAGTTGCTGTGGAAAGAGCAATCATGAGCTATCCTGGGTGTGATCTTTCGCGATCACAACAATGGCGTTGGGGTCGTCCTGCCCCGGATGGAAAAATGCCGGAACAGTCCGGGCATGGCCTCGTTCGGCCACGCAATCTGTAGTGCAGCGCGCCGGATGATGTGGCGGTTCCCTGATATCCCTCAAGCGATAAAACGGACTGTCTATGGCACTATTTGGTGAGGAGGATTACACCGCCCCGATGACGAACAGGAAAACGATTGCCGTAATTGGCGCGGGCCCGGCCGGACTTGCCGCCGCCGAGCGGATTTCGGCGGCCGGGCACGATGTGGTGGTCTATGACCATATGCCAAGCCCGGCCCGTAAATTCCTGATGGCCGGGCGCAGCGGGCTGAACCTCACCCATGCCGAAGATCTTTCCGTGTTCCGGACGCGCTATGGTGCAGCAGAGGCATGGCTCGCGCCGTTCATCGAGCGCTTTCCTCCGCAGGCGCTGCGCGATTGGGCCGACGGGCTGGGGCAGAGCTGTTTTACGGGCAGCAGCGGTCGCGTTTTTCCTCATGCCATGAAGGCCTCACCGCTCTTGCGGGCGTGGCTCGGGCGTCTGGCAGCGCAAAACGTGCGGCTTGCTTTGCGCCACCGCTGGACCGGATGGGACGCACAGGGACGGTTGCAATTTTCCACGCCTGAAGGCGTGGCCAGTGCCTCCCCGGACGCTGTTGTTCTGGCCCTGGGTGGTGCATCATGGTCTCGTCTGGGGAGTGATGGCGGATGGGTTGAGTACCTGCCCCCCGAGAGCGTTGCCCCGCTCCAGCCAGCCAATTGCGGCTTTCAGACATGCTGTCCTGCGGCCTTTCACGAGCGCTTCCACGGTGAGGTGCTCCATTCGGTCGTCATCAGTGGGGCGGGCGTGCAGGCACGGGGTGATGTGACCATCACGCAGCGCGGCATCGAAGGGGCACCAGTCTATCGCGTGTCGGCAGCATGGCGCGACGCGCTGGCGGAGAGGGTGCCGCTCGACATCAGGATCGATTTCCGCCCCGGCCTGACCCGTGACGCACTCACCCAGCGTCTGGACAAATTCCGTGCGCGGGAGAGCCAGGCGAACAGGCTGCGTCGCCTTGGCCTTTCCGCACCCGCCCGGTGGCTGCTGCGCGAGGCGCTCGAAAATCGGGTGCAACCCGCAGGGTCCTGCGTTGAAAATCAGGGGGAAGGGGCCGCTGACGGGCTGGCCGCGCTCATCAAATCCTGTCCGTTGGGGCTGAGCGGCACGGATGCCCTCGACCGGGCCATTTCCACATCGGGCGGTGTGCGGCGCGATGCCGTGAATCAGGCGCTGATGCTCAAGGCGCGGCCCGGCGTGTTCGTGGCGGGAGAGATGCTGGACTGGGAAGCGCCAACGGGCGGCTATCTGCTTCAGGCCTGTTTCGCCACCGGTCGGGCGGCAGGCGATGGGGTACTGTCGTGGCTGGAGGCGGGACCATAGAGTCTGCGCACATTCTGGTCCGAGAATGGCGGTAATCGCATGGGACGAATTGTCTTCTGACTCGCTCCATAATGTGACCCGTTCACCACGTGCAATTTCCGTGATGCTATCCGATGATAACCTGAACGCTCTGATACTTCGCTAAGCGCCAAAGACTCTCAAGATTGCCAGGGGGTGGGTGGAGGCTGACTCGACGGGCGGTAAAACCATCGATTTTGGAATTGCGGATATCGAATCACCGAAGCAGGACATCGCATGAGCACCGTCATTCCTTCTTGGCAGATCCCCACCCGTCGTGCCCGGCTCATCCGCACCAGAAAATATGTAGCCGTAATCTGCATGGAACGCTGGGGGGGAAGTTACTTCTCACGCTCTGGCTGGTCCACCTTCATTCCCCGCAAACAGGTCACGATGGAATGGATCGGGGCCAATCTCAAGAAGGCGCTGTATAGCAGTGAAGATTTCGGGGCTCGCTTACCTAGGCCTATCCCGGATGAACCCTTTGATTCCATGGAGCCGGAATCGGGAGCCCAATTTAATGAGTTCTGGCTACGTATCCAGCAGGAGTTCGGCTTCAAGGACCTTCTGAGTGCCATGTCAAAATCGGCAATGGTTTTTGTAGACTGGCCTGAGGACAAAGAGGATCAGGTCGAAATGCTTTCTTCTCGCGGTAGGGGCGCGGGCCATTCCGCCTGGGCCACCAATGAGAATTTCGGCAAGGTCTTTCATGCCTCGATCAATTTGAGCGATCTCGAATTCGGCGAGGTCGCGGTGCAGGCTCTGGATCGTTGCCAGCCGAATTACGCGTGAAACGCGCGAAGATCCGCGTTGCGGCTGACTTTGCGGGCAGTAAAACCATCGATTTCAGGATTGCAGATATCGCATGAGCACCGTTATTCCTTCCTGGCAGATCCCCACCCGTCGTGCCCAGGTCATCCGCACCAGAAAATATGTAGCCGTGATTTGCGAGGAACGTTGGAGCGGGAGTCACTTCTCTCGCTCCGGCTGGTCCACCTTCATTCCCCGCAAACAGGCCACGACGAATTGGATCGGAGAGAACCTTAAAAAGGCCCTGTATAGCAGCGAGGATTTCGGGGCTTACTTGCCTCGGCCGATCCCCAGTGAAATCTCAAAGCCCGCATATGACGAATCAGACTGGAAGTCGCATAAATTCTGGTTGCGCATCCAGCAGGAATTCGGCTTCAAGGATATTCTGACCGCCATGTCCAAATCCGCCGGCATCTATATGGACTGGCCCGAAGACCAGGGTGATCGGGTGCGGATCGTCGCAACGCGTGGTCGCGGCGGTGGCTTTTCCGCCTGGGGTACCAATGAGAATTTCGGCAAGGTCTTTCACGCCTCGATCAATTTGAGCGATCTCGAATTCGGCGAGGTCGCGGTGCAGGCTCTGGATCGTTGCCAGCCGAATTACGCGTGAAACGCGCGAAGATCTGCGTTGCGGCTGACCCTCAAACAAGCTCCAAAACCATTGATTTCAGGATTGCTGACATCGCATGAGCACCGTCATTCCCTCTTGGCAGATTCCTACCCGTCGAGCTGAGGTCATCCGCACCAGAAAATATGTGGCCGTGATCTGCACAGAGCGTTGGGGAGGAAGTTATTTCTCCCGCTCTGGCTGGTCGACGTTCATCCCTCGCAAACAGGTCACGACGGAATGGATCGGCGCCAATCTCAAGAAGGCGCTGTATAGCAGCGAAGATTTCGGTGCTCACTTGCCTCGACCTATTCCGGACGAACCCTTTGACACGATGAAGCCAGAATCAAACGCTAAATCTCGTGGGTTCTGGTTGCGTATCCAGCAGGACTTCGGCTTCAAGGATAACCTAACGACCATGTCCAAATCGGCTGGCATCTATATCGATTGGCCCGAAGACCAGGGTGATCAGGTGCGGATCCTCGCAACGCGTGGTCGCGGCGGTGGCTTTTCCGCCTGGGGTACCAATGAGAATTTCGGCAAGGTCTTTCACGCCTCGATCAATTTGAGCGATCTCGAATTCGGCGAGGTCGCGGTGCAGGCTCTGGATCGTTGCCAGCCGAATTACGCGTGAAACGCGCGAAGATCCGCGTTGCGGCTGACTTTGCGGGCAGTAAAACCATCGATTTCAGGATTGCAGACATCGCATGAGCACCGTCATTCCTTCCTGGCAGATCCCCACCCGTCGTGTCCAGGTCATCCGCACCAGAAAATATGTTGCGGTGATCTGCATGGAACGCTGGGGAGGAGGTCATTTCTCCCGCTCCGGCTGGTCGATTTTCATTCCTCGCAAACAGGTCACGACGGAATGGATCGGGGCCAATCTCAAAAAGGCGCTGTATAGCAGCGAGGATTTCGGAGCGCATTTGCCTACGCCGATTCCGAGTGAACTCTCTCGCCCAGCAAAGGACGAGTCAAACCAGAAGTCTTATGAGTTCTGGCTGCGTATCCAGGAGGAATTTGGTTTCAAGGATATCCTGACTGCCATGTCAAAATCGGCAATGGTCTTCGTAAGGTGGCCGGAGGACAAAGAGGATCAGGTCGAAATGGTCGCTTCTCGTGGAAGCGGTGCGCATCATTCCGCCTGGGGGACCAATGAGAATTTCGGCAAGGTCTTTCACGCCTCGATCAATCTGAGCGATCTCGAATTCGGCGAGGTCGCGGTGCAGGCTCTGGATCGTTGTCAGCCCAATTACGCGTGAACGGTACAGACTTCAGGCAAGGACCAGTATAGCTGATGGAGGTCTTGCTTCCGGCCGGCACATGACGGGCGCGATGTGGCAGAGCGTGAGTCAGATCCTCTTTCTTTGATCGTTGAGTCCCGAACCCGGGTCAGTGCGAATTCGTGGTGCCTCGGGGGTCTTGAAAACCCTCCTTCATGCCTCGGCGAATGGCTGACTTTGGAGGCGAGTTGCGCTAGGGAGACCCCCATGAGCGTATCGATTACCATGGGTCGTGGCCGCGACGGCGCGGATGTCCAGCTGGACCTGACAGAACTTCTTGCAACCCGCCTGCTGGTGCAGGGCAATTCGGGTTCGGGAAAGTCGCATCTGCTGCGTCGTCTGCTTGAACAGACGGCAACGCTTGTCCAGCAGGTTATCGTCGATCCCGAGGGTGATTTCGTGACACTGGCCGATAAATACGGCCACCTCGTGATTGATGCGTCGGAACAGACAGAGGCCACACTCCGCGCTGCCGGTGAGCGCGCGCGTGCCCACAGGGCATCGGTGGTGCTCAATCTGGAATCGGTCGAGGCAGAAATGCAGCTTCGGGCGGCAGGGTCGTTCCTCAACGGCATGTTCGAGGCACCGCGCGCGCACTGGTATCCGGTGCTGGTGGTCGTGGATGAGGCGCAGCTTTTTGCCCCTGTCGCGAGTGGTGACACCTCCGATGAGGCGCGGCGCCTGTCCCTTGGGGCAATGACCAACCTCATGTGTCGTGGCCGAAAGCGTGGTCTGGCCGGGGTGATCGCGACGCAGCGTCTGGCGAAGCTCGCCAAGAACGTGGCGGCCGAGGCCTCCAATTTCCTGATGGGCCGCACCTTCCTTGATATCGACATGCTTCGCGCGGCCGATCTCCTGGGGATGGAGCGCCGCACGGCAGAGGGGTTTCGTGATCTGGCGCGCGGGCAGTTCATGGCGCTCGGCCCCGCGCTGAGCCGCAGGCCGCTCATGGTCACGATCGGCACGGTCGAGACGGCCAGCCATGCGACAGGGCCGGTTCTGACCCCGTTCGAAGCACGTCCCGCCGAGGATAATTACAGCCTCATTCTTGAACCTGTGGTGGAAGCGACGCCCCGCCCGCGTGAGCGGCGTACGCCTGCGCCCGATCTGCTCGCGCAGCTTGACGCCTATTCGGCCGCAGCGCCGGTCGAGGAAGTCGCGCCGGAAATCGATGCTGCGCCGGAACTGCTCTGGCGTCTGGTCGAGGCGGTGATTGCCGAGACGGATTCGGCCTATCGCCCGCTGGCCACGCTCTATCAGGATTTCCAGCTGCGCGCCCGCATTGAGCGGCTCAACCGCAATGTGCTGGATCTCGGCGCGTTCCGCCTGCTGCTTGCGAGTGTGCGCTCAGGGGCGAGCTTCGAGCAGGCGCAGGAAGAGACCTGGCAGCAGGCGCTCGATATAGCCCGGGCCGTGCCTGAAGACGTACAGGGTGTCGTGCTGCTTCTAGCACGTGCCGCCCTGGACGGGGCGCCGTGCCCCGGTGATGAGGCCATAGCCGAGGCCTATGGCACGCATTCGCTCGGCAGGGCGCGTCGGCAGCTCGCCTATCTGGAGGAACGCCAGATCATCGTGGTGCAGGACATGCCAGTGGGCCGGCGCGTCGCCTTCATCGGGCATGGCTGGCAGACCGGCTGAGGGCGTAACAGCAGGGCACCGCCCCAGCGGGTGCGGGATGCCAATGTGACAAGACGAGGGGAGCGTCCCGCGTCGGATGACAAAATCGTATTCCACCTAAGCGGGCGCGGGCTGCAACCGGGCGGTGCACGGTATCGTTTGATCAGGGAACCCGATTTGTAACCGGCCCTGAAAGGTTCTGGATAAAATTATGACAAACGATGAACTGATCGCCCTCGTGGCCCTTAATGGTGCGGATGCAACCTACGATGCCCGTCTCTCCGGCTACGACATCACCGTGCCAGTACATATCCAGGGGGGCGACGGGCACTACATTCTCAAGCATCTCGTCAAGCCCATGTATTTCTCGGGCGCGATGATCATCGACGTCAAACTTCTGGACTCCGACGCGCCTCGCCACGAGTGATCGCGGGGTCTCTTGCACGGGGAGCCGTATGGCCGAAGAACACAGAAAGGTGCTGCCAGGCGCGCTGGCAGCCCTTGGCATCGTTTTTGGTGATATCGGCACCAGTCCACTCTACACCCTCCAGACCGTCCTGAACGACACAGGCTCGACCGACCGAGTGACCTTGCTTGGTGGTTTCTCCCTGCTTGTCTGGACGATGATCATGGTGGTTGCGGTCAAATACGCGACCGTGGTCATGCGGGCGGATAACCGGGGTGAGGGCGGTATCCTCGCCCTGTTCTCGCTTGTTGGCGGCTCGTTCGGCAAACACTGGTATGCACGCGGCACGTTGCTCGCCGCAGCCGGGCTGTTCGGCGCAGCGCTGCTTTACGGTGACGGCGCCATTACCCCGGCCATTTCGGTGCTCAGCGCCATAGAGGGCATTGGCGTGGTGACGAAATCGCTCCAGCCTTACATACTGCCCATCGCCACCGTCATCCTGTTTGGCATCTTCGCCATACAGCCACTCGGTACAGCGCGTATCAGTGCCGTGTTCGGCCCGATCATGCTGGTCTGGTTTCTGGCCCTTGGTGGGATTGGTCTCTCCTCCCTGCTGCATGATCCCTCCGTGCTGGTGGGGCTCAACCCCCTTTACGGTTTGCGGTTTCTGTATGAGCACGGCGCGAACAGCCTGATCATCCTGGGGGCGGTTTTCCTCTCGGTGACGGGTGCCGAAGCGCTCTATGCCGATATGAGCCATGTGGGCCGGCCCAGCGTGCGCCTTGCCCTCGCGGTGATCGTGCTGCCCATGCTGGTGCTGAGCTATGCCGGGCAGACGGCTTTTCTGGTCAGCCATCCGCAGGTGAAGGATAATCCGTTCTTTGCTTCCATGCCGCATGGTCTCGTGCTGCCCATGGTCATTCTGGCGACCTTCGCCACGATCATCGCCAGCCAGGCCATCATCACCGGCGCCTTTACGCTCACGCGTCAGGCCATGCAGCTTGGCTGGTTTCCGAGCCTCAACATCCGCCAGACTTCGGATGAGGAATACGGGCAGATCTATGTGTCCGTGGTGAACTGGGCACTGATGATCGTCACGCTGCTTATCGCGCTCAGCTTCAAGAGTTCGGATGCCCTGTCCGGCGCCTATGGCACGGCAGTTTCCACCACCATGCTCATGACGACCCTGCTCATTTTCGATGTCATGCGCGAACGCTGGTCATGGCCACTCTGGAAGGCCCTGCCGATCGCGCTGTGCTTCTCGGTGGTCGACGTTGCGTTCTTCGTCGCCAATCTGCTCAAGATCGACAAAGGCGGTTATGTGCCCCTTCTGATCGGCTTGTTCATCTATGTGATCATGACCACCTGGCGTCGCGGTATCACCCTGCTGCGTGCTGGCCTTTCTCCCCTGGGTGAGCGTTCAGACAAGGTGCTGCAGAAGCTGCGTGACGGAGAGCTGATCCGCACGCCAGGTGCGGCCGTATTCCTCTCGCGTTACGAGACGGCCCTGCCACCTATCGTGATGCGCCACGTTGCCGATTTCCATTGCCTGCCCGAACACGTCGTTATCCTGAACGTGAAATTCGATACGGTGCCCCGTGTGCCCGCCGATGAGCGCATGTCGGTCAAGGATGTCGGCCACGGTATCTGGACCGTGAATGTCAGCTTCGGTTTTGTGGAGATACCGAACCTCTATTACGTGCTGGGTCAGGCTAAGGAGGCGGGCTGTGGTCTCGATCTCGACACGGTCGTTTTCTTTGCTGGTGATGACGATGTGGTGCCTGACCTCAAGACACCCAAAATGGTCTCGCCGCGTCGTATCCTTTTCGGTTTTCTCTATCGCAACGCTGTGCGGGCCTCTGACCGCTTCACCCTGCCACGCGAACGACTGATCGAGATTGGCCATCAGGTCGAGATCTGACCTGACATGTTTGCGACCCTTCAGTGATGAAGGGCGTTACGCTCACCTCGCCCCGATGTCAGTAATGCGACGGGGCCAGACTGGAAGGAATTATACCATGCGTCATCTTCTCGGCTGCACGCTCATGGCAGCAAGCCTCATCATCACGCTTCCGCAGGCTATGGCAGAGCCGGGTGGCTGCCTGAAATATGGCGCGGCAGGTGCCGTAGGCGGCCATCTGGTCAATCACGGCGTGCTGGGTGCTGTGGGCGGATGCGCGACGGGAATGTATCGCCGTCATGAATACCGCAAGGAAGCCAAGGAGAAGGCAGCGGCTTATGACAAGGAGCATCCGGGCGCCAAGGGCAGCTATGAGGAGAAGGCTACGGCTTACGATGTCGAACACTCGACGCAGCCAGGAAAATCCGCCCCGTCTGACGCTCCGCCGCCGAAGAATTGAAAACGCCTCTTGAGTGCACCTCCGACCAGAAGGGGGAGTGATGCCATCTGGTGTCAACAAGATCGTCTCTCGCGTCGACCTTATATGTTTGCTTCCAGGTGGCAGGGGAAGTTGAACAGAGCACGTGAAGTCGCAAATCGCGATCAAATGTTGCATTCATGACAAGTCCTTAGCCTCGTTATTGCGCCTGAAACGGTGTAATGGCGAGGCTTCGTGCTTTAGTAAGACTTGGTGCAGGCCAAGAGCGCTAATAAATCGGTAACTTTAAAGTAACGTATTGTATCTTGTGTCAAACTATGACAATCAGGGCTGATCATCCAAGCACTGCGGATTAACCAGCTCGTCATGTCTGTCACCTTGCCATTCCGGCTTCCGCCGACACAGCAGCCTCTCTCGCGCATCGGTATTGTCCTGCGTGATTTCCGCCTTGGCGGGAGCGAGCGTGTTGCAGTCGGGCTCGCCAATTTCTGGGCGTCCTGTGGTCTGGAAGTCGTCATCATGGTGGGGCGTGGAACCGGGCCTCTGCGTGGCCTCGTCGCGCGGAACGTGGCGATTGTGGATTTTGCGATCACTAGGCGTCTGAATGATGGGGCTCTGGTATGGGCTCTCGCGTGGTGCGCCCGTCATCGTTCTGCACGCTTTGCGTTCGATCTCGTTTATGTTCCGGGAAACAGCCATTGGCCGGTTATCCCATTGCTTGCCACCCTCACGCGGGGCAAGCGCCCTGCCATTGTTGCGCAGGTGAGTTCACCTGTCTGTCGTGAAGGTCGTTCTCCTGCGGCTCAGGCACGCTACGATCGGCGTATGCGAGCCTTGCTGCGCTGTGCGGACCGCGTCACGACGATGAGCGACAGCCTTGCGCAGCAGACGCGCGGAATATTGCGGGGTACCCAGGTTGATGTGGTGCCACTCCCTGCCTTGTGGGATGAGGCACCGCCGCTGCCTGTCCCCGCCGGAAACAAGACGATCCTTGCGGCCGGACGCCTTACCGCCATCAAGGGGTTTGATGGCTTGATACGGGCGTTTCGTCGCGTCCTCGACCGCCATCCACAGGCGCAGCTTGTGATCTGCGGCGAGGGAGAGGAGCGCGATACGCTGGAAGCCCTGATTACCCAGCTCGACCTTGCCGACAGGGTAACCCTCACCGGTTATGTGCCCTCCATACGTGCCCATCTCGAAGAGGCGAGGCTTTTCGCCCTGACATCTCATTGCGAGAGTTTCGGTGCGGTCCTGATCGAGGCCCTTGCTGCGGGGCGCCAGGTGGTATCGACAGATTGTACCCCGGCGGCCGAGGCACTTATTGCCACACGCGCAGCCGGGCGGATCGTGCCCACGCGTGATGATGCCGCACTGGCCGAGGCCTTGGCGGATGTGCTTGATGAGGCTCCCACGCCCCATGAGGAACTTGCGCGTCTGGTAGACCACTTTCACGTTTCGCATGGGGGCAGGCTTTTCCTTGCTCTGGCGCGGCCCCGACGACCTGTCGGTCCGGGGGCGGCTGGGCGAGTCTTTGACAAAACGGCCCGCGCGTAATCTTTTGCCTGATCATGGGTTCTGAACAACGCTCGGCGCTGCACCGCATCTTCAGCAATACTGGCTTTCTGGTTTCCAGCCGCATCATCAATGCGCTGTGCAGTTTCGCCTATGTGGCATGGGCTGCGCACACGCTGGGTCTGAAAACCTTCGGTGTGCTGCTTCTGATCACCACCTTCGTCATGCTCATTTCAGACATGACACATCTTCAGTCATGGCAAACGCTGCTGCATTATGGCGCTGCGTCATATGAGGCACGGGATCGCAGGCGTTTCATGCCCATACTGGGCTATTGCATGCGCTCGGACATGCTCAGCGGTCTGGCAGGGCTGGTTGGCGGTCTGATTGTGATTGCCGTGGCGGGCACGCATTTTCTGGGCTGGTCGGACGCGGTCAAGCGTGATGCCTCATGGATGATGCTCACGGTCGCCTTCATGAATACGGGGTGGTCCACGGGGCTGATCCGGCTCAGCAACCGTTTCGGGCTGGCAGCCCTGTTCGATTTCGTTTCGACCTGTGTTCGTACGATCGGCTATCTGATCGGCTATCTGCTTCATGCCTCGCTGGAGTTCTTCCTGTTCGTCTGGTTCCTGCATCAGGCAGCTTTGTTCGTCGTGACGAGCCTTGGTGGGTTTATCCTTCTGCGCCGTCATATGGGGCGGGATATCGGGTTCTTCTCCTGTCTTTTCTGTGCCGCCGATATTGTTGGCATCTGGGGCTTCACCATCAGGGTCAGCGTCAATCAGATCCTGGACGCCGTGTTCCGACAGGGTGGTACGCTCATCATCGGTGCCGTGCTCGGCGCGCGTGATGTTGCGATCTATCGTGTGACCAAGCAGATATGCGATGGTCTGGCCAAACCTGCCCAGATGATGATCCCAAGCCTGTACCCGGAATTCGTGCGGTTTCGCGACAGCCAGAACTGGCAGGCCTTGCGCCATGTCACGCGACGCCTGGCGCTGGTGATTATCGGGTTCTCGATACTGGCGGTGTTTGTGGCGCTGTTCGGGGGCAAGGCGATCCTGCATCTCATGCTGCATGACAGTTTTGCCCATGAGCGCCTCATCATTCTTCTCATGGTATGCAGCGCCCTGCTTGAGGTGTGCATCATTCCGCTTGAGACATTGCTGACCGTTATGGGGCGGCTTGCAATCATCCTGAAATATCGGCTTGCCGTCATGGTGCTCTATTTTGTCGTGCTGGCGGGGCTCATGTCAGTCATCGGTGTGACAGGGGCGGCTCTGGCCAGCGTGGCGTGCTCAGTGATGATTTTCGCCCTCTGCCTGTTCCTTGCCGCGCGCTGGATCTCTCCGCGCTGGGCTGAACGTTACGGCGTGGTCTGAGGGAGCCGTTACCTGAGCGCTCGGCAGATCCGTGACGGGTTTACCGAGGGGGCGTTGGAACGCTGGAGCATGATGCGGCCGCGTCTACGGTTGAGTGTCTTATACCCACTCAACCTCTATCGACGGGCTCCTTCCGATCTGTCCAGTACCAGAAACAGCAGAGCCGCGATGCCAAGGCACACAGGGGTGATCGACGCGCCGCCATATTCGTGTCCCCCTGCGATATCGCGCACGATACCGAATGCCCAGTGATGATCGGGGAAGACGAATAATCCGACATGCGAGGACCAGAAGCAGCGCATCAGCCCGACCGACATAAAGGCAAGGCACATCAGCCATGAGACCGGCCGTATTATGTGCAGGTCGAAGAGCGATCTTGCGATGGTGGATTTCACGACTTTCTCCCTCGTACATGCGTTCTATCCGGGGAGTTGGCAGCAGTCGCGAAACGCCCCAAGGCATGTTTGGAACATCTCGCAGGGGCGACCGTTCACGCAGGATGTTTTACCTTCGCGATGATCTGACAGACATGATGAAGCACCTTGCCACTGGCGGACAAGCCGTCAGAGAGAGGCAATGCCGGGTGAACGATCCTGACCGGCTCTCTCGGACGCTTGGCAGTTCACGGCTGGCAATCTAATGGCTCAGTACTGTTAATCGCAAGACCAGTTCATTTATTACTTTTATAATGGTGGTATTGAAGACGTGAAAGAGGCACAGGCGGACAGGGCGTCGGCAGAGGCCGGGACGATGCGGGGTCCTTCGGCCAGCAGTCGGGCCGGGCTGGATGCAACCAACTTTTTTCTGGCTGATGTGCAGGACGGCGTCGGTCCATACCTGACCGTCTATCTCGCCAGTGCACGACACTGGCAGGCGGGGCCGATTGGCGTTGCCATGGCCATGACAGGGCTCGCCACAGCACTTTGCCAGATCCCTGCGGGGCTGATGGTGGACTCGATCCGCTATAAACGTGCCCTCGTGGCAATTTCTGCGGTGATCACGGCCCTGAGCTGCATCCTGATCATCGCGGTACCCGGCATGGCCCCTGTTCTGGCAGCGCAGATCATGATGGGGGCGGCTGCCGCGGTCATACCGCCAGCGCTTGCCGCCATTTCACTGGGGCTTGTGGGACGTCGCCGCTTGCCCGGTCGTATCAGTCGCAACCAGGGTATCAACCATTTCGGTTCCTTCGCCTCAGCGGCGCTGGCCGGGCTCTGCGGACAATACTGGGGGCTGAACTGGATTTTCTATCTGGTTTGCGGCTCTGCTCTGGCCAGTGCTCTGGCGCTTCTGCTCATACGACCGGGTGAGATTGACCAGAAGGTTGCGCGTGGCAGCGAGGATGACTCAAACGAACCGCCTGTCTCCATCGGCTCTCTCGTAAGCCAACGTCCCGTCTGGGTGTTTCTTTGCTCCATCGTGCTGTTTCACCTGGGCAATGCCGCCATGCTGCCTTTTGCCGGTCAGGTCATGGCCAAAAGCCATCCGGGTTCCGAAACCGTTACGTTGAGCGCCTGCGTGATCGTCGCTCAGTTCGTCATGATGCTCGTGGCCTGGGGGGTTGGGCGTGCAATGGCGCGAGGCATCGGGCGTAAGCCCATCTTCCTGCTTGCTTATGCCATCCTGCCGATACGCGGCTTACTGTTCACGTGGTTCGACGCGCCGGGGGCCATCATTGCCATTCAGGTGCTGGATGGTATCGCGGCCGGTATCTTCGGCGTGATCGCCATCATCATCGCGGCTGATCTGACGCATGGAACGGGGCGGTTCAACTTCCTCCAGGGCATGGTGGCGCTGAGCGTCGGCATCGGTGGTGGGCTGAGCAATCTCGTCGGCGGATACATCGTGCAGCTCGAAGGTTATCACGCCGGCTTTCTCTCCCTCACGGTCATTGCTGTAATGGCGCTGGTATTTTTCCTGACGCTCATGCCCGAAACACGTGACCCGGATGAGCAGGGCGTCCCTGCTGCCGTGGCAGCCTGAGGAACAACCGCCATGGAGGCGCTTATCCTGTGGGGGGCCTGTCTTTTCGCTGTAGCGGGATTACTGCTGCGGCCGTGGCAATTGCCCGAGGCGCTCTGGACGTCACTCGCCGCCATAACCCTGCCGCTTGCAGGGATTCTTGCCTGGCCAGATGTTGGCCGGGCAATCGCCTCGGGCAAGGAAGTGTATCTGTTCCTGCTGGGCATGATGCTGCTGAGCGAAGTGGCACGGCAGGAAAAGCTGTTCGACTGGCTGGCGGCCTTTGCGCTGAGCCGGGCGCGAAATTCCGGACAAAGACTGTTCCTGATCATCTTTAATGTTGCAATCGTCACAACGGCCTTTCTCTCCAACGATGCCACGATCATTTTGCTGACACCGCCCGTCATTGCGGTTGCCAGCAAGGCCAGGATCGATCCTTATCCCTCGCTTCTGGCCTGCGCCTTTGTCGCCAATGCGGCGAGCTTTCTCCTTCCAATCAGCAATCCGGCCAATCTCGTGCTTTACGGAGGAGCTCCCCCAGGCCTCGTGCCCTGGCTGGGGCGTTTCCTCGCGCCATCCTGTATGGCGATCGGGATCAGCTTTGTGATGCTTTTCTGGATGATGCGACACAGGATTAAGGTGGAGTTCGACCAGTCGGAGCCGCTGCCGGAGCTGGATGCGACGGCGCGTTTCAGTGCGCTGGCCCTGTTTGTCATCACGCTGCTGCTGACCCTCGTTTCGTTCATGCATGGTTCGCTGGGCTGGGCCACAGCTGCGGGAGGGGTGGCGCTTTATGCCGTGGTAACGCTGTGCCGCCGCCAGTCTCCTCTGCCCGGGCTCAGCGAGATTTCCTGGTCGGTTTTTCCGCTGGTTGCCAGTCTCTTCGTGCTTGTTGCAGCCGTTGAGCAAAGTGGTGTTATCGCGTCGCTCGTTCGGCTCATTCTCGCTTGTGGTCACGGCACTGAGGCCGTCATGGTGACGGGCTTTGGCATGGCCATTCTGAGCAATATCATCAACAACCTGCCCTCGGGCCTGATGGCCGCCCAGCTTGCTCCGATGCTCTCATCCCATGGGAGCGCCTTTCAGGATGCGTTGTTGATTGGTGTGGATCTGGGGCCGAACATGACACTGAGCGGATCTCTGGCAACGGTGCTCTGGCTGATTATCCTGCGCAAGCACGATCTTGAAATGAACTATGGGCGCTTCATGCGCTTTGGCATGGCGCTGACCGTACCCGCCCTGATTGCCGCTTTGCTTGTTCTGATGATCTGAGCGCGAATGTTTCGCCCCCGGTAGCGTGAGAGGCGGATTGTATCATTGGATGTCATCTGGAAGACTGGGGACCTCCCGACCGATACGAGGCTGATTTTCGCATGGCTGAACTTCCGCAACCGCCCGCTTCCATCGCTACATCCATTTTCGAGACACGCGATGCCCGTCACGAGGCGGGGCAGGGCCTGCGAAAAACCGTACCCCGCAGCGCCCACGCCGCATGGGAGCCGCCTTCAAATCGGGTCGACCCGGTCGATCTGCTTGTCAGGCAGGGTGAGAGCCGTATCCAGAACCTGCTGCCAATCCGTTATGAGCGTATGCGTGCGTCTCCGTTTGCCTTCATGCGAGGGAGCGCCATCGTCATGGCCGCCGATCTGGCCCATACCGTCGCCAGCGGCCCGTATGTGCAAAGCTGTGGTGACTGCCATATGGCCAATTTCGGGGCCTACGCCTCGGCTGATGGTATAGCCGTTTTTGACATCAATGATTTTGACGAGACCTGTCCTGCCCCGTTCGAGTGGGACATTAAGCGCCTTGCAACGTCGTTGGTTCTTGCAAGCGGGGAGGCAGGGGCGGCTGACAGTCAGGCGCGGCATAACGCTTTTCTGGCGGTGCGCACCTATCAGGATGAGATGACGCGTCTCGCGCCAATGAGCCCGTTGGAAATCTGGTCCGACCGGATTGATCTTGCAGCCGCCATAGCCGATTTTTCCGACAAGCATACACGCAAGGGTGTGCGTGAGCGTCTGGAGGCACGGCTGGAGAGCGCGCGCAACCATTTCGGTCTGGTCTCATTCGACAAGGACACACCCAGCCTGCGTGTCAAACCGCCGCTGGTGGTGCGTCTGCCTGACGAGGACGAGACCATCCACCAGGCCTTCGCACGTTACATCGCCACCCAGCCCCCTGAACGCGCTGTGCTGCTGGCGCGGTACCGGCTGAAGGATGTGCTGTTCAAGGTTGTAGGGGTGGGAAGCGTCGGCACTTATTGCGCGATTGGCCTGTTTGCCACGGCCGATGGCGAAACCCTGCTGCTGCAGATCAAGGAGGCGCAGGAATCAGTGCTCGCGGCTTATTGCGGGGGGCCTCACTACGACAATCAGGGGCAACGCGTGGTGGAGGGCCAGCGCCTGATGCAGGCTTCTTCAGACAGGTTCCTCGGCTGGACCCATACAACGAACACCAAGCGCTCGAATCATGCGCCTGATGGCTCGAACAGGCAGTTCTATGTCCGACGCCTCAAGGATAGCCGTCTTGCCGCTATTGGCGCAGATGTGGCGCAGGAAGGGCTGGATGATTATGCCGCCTTGTGCGGCAGGGCGCTGGCACGTGCTCATGCGCGATCGGGCGATGTGGCGGAGATTGCGGGTTATCTGGGCAGCAGCGACAGCTTTGCCGAAGCGATAGCCGATTTTGCCGAGGCTTACGCCGGCCAGACGCGCAAGGACTGGGAAGACTTCAACGCAGCGATCGATGCGGGCCGGCTTAGCGTAACTGGCGAAACGAAAGACCGGAAAAAGAGCCGGGGTGCGGGGCAGGGCACCAAGCGGCGTGCGGGGCGAGGCAGAAGCGCATCGTAGCCCTTTGACCGTCGGTCAAAGGCAGAGCAAGAGGGGCGGAAACACCGCGCCGCCCCGTTGGCTGGCCTGGTAACAAGGTTCGGCTAATTCATGAATTATTGACATATTGGCATTTTGCCACTATCTATATTTCGTCCCTGACCAAAAAGGGGCTGTTTTCATAAATAATCTTCAACAAGATCTTGGAAAAACATGACTGACCGGAAAACCGAATGTTCCGTCGCTCTGGCGGGCAAGCTGTATCGACCCTCAGTTCATTTCACGCCTCCCACGGGCTTCATGAACGATCCGAACGGGCTCGTTTTCGATGGCACGCAATATCATCTTTATTACCAGCATAACCCCGACGCCGCGTATTCAGCCAATATCTGCTGGGGCCATGCCACGAGCACGGATCTGCTGAGCTGGAAAGACCAGCCAATCGCTGTGCCTGATACGGTTGACGGCCAGGCCTATACGGGTTGTGCCGTGCTTGATCGTGACAATCGGTCGGGCCTGTTTGCCAATGCTCATGGCACGAACATCGCAGCGCTCTACACGCGCTCCCTGCCGACACGACAGAGCCAGTATCTCGCAATCAGTGACAATAACGGCCAGAGCTTTGAGGAATATGCGGGTAATCCCGTTCTCGACATTGGCAGCCCGAATTTTCGCGACCCCCAGGTGATCTTTCACGAGCCCACGCAGAAATGGGTAATGGTCATTGCCGAGGTCGATCATCATCGCATCGGTTTTTATGCCTCGAATGACCTGATCCACTGGACGCATCTCAGCCATTTTGGCCCTGCAGGACTGCCGACCGTCAATTATGAATGTCCCAACCTCATCCAGGTGAGGGACGAGACCGGCACCATGCGCTGGGTGCTGTTTGTCTCGATCAATCCGGGCAGCCCGATGGGGGGCAGTGTCACGCAGTACTTTATCGGTGATTTCGATGGTGCGGTGTTTACACCCTGCGATGCGATCCTCCGCCTGACCGATTTCGCCAAGGATGCCTATGCCCTGCAGGTGTGGAGTGACATGCCGGATTCCGAGGCGGTCAATATCGCCTGGATGGGGAACTGGCAGTACTGTCAGGAGCTCCCGACGCAGGATTGGCGTGGCGCGATGTCACTGCCGCGCAGCATGACCATCATACAGGACACTAATGGCTATCCGCGCCTGGTGCAGAAGCCACGCGGCGTGGAAAAACTTCGTCTCCCGCTTCTGAGCGAGGCGAACCGTTATCTTGCCGTGTCAACACGCCGGGAAATCCCTCTCCCGGTAGGCAAGGCCATTGAGATTGTCATTCGCCTGACCGCCGATGAATATCGCCAGACTGAACCGGGTCAGAATGGCCCTGTGATCAATCGCTTCGAACTGGCTTTCGCCAATGAAGAAGGCGAGAAGCTGTCGATTGGTTATGACGTGCCATCAACGCAGATCTGGCTGGATCGCAGCAAGCTGCGCGGGTTCGATCATCCGTTCTTCACGGGGCGTTTCGCCGCGCCAGTCAATACGGCCTATTACCCTGATGCCCGCAGCGTTGACCTGCATCTGTTTCTCGATGGCTGCGCCTTCGAACTCTATGCCAATGAGTATCTGGAAACGGCGACGGCGCTCGTTTACCCGGCCAGACCGCTTGACCGCCTGCGTCTTGTGACCGAGGGAACAGGGTTCACGATCGAGACGCTCGAGATCCATACGCTCGACAAGACGATGTGCCGAGCGACGCTCTGAAGTCCCGCAGGGAGTAGTCTTGCCGCCCCCTGCTTCTACAGAACGCCCCTGAGCGGTCAGTAAGCTGCTTTCTCCTCCTCCGTTAGGGGGAGGGGAACAGCCCGTTTCTCCCGAGCCGACTGGGCCGCTGCCTCGATCACCGCCATGACGGCGAGCGCTTCGACTGGCCTGATCGGGTTTGTGCCCTCGCCTGACAAGGCCTTTGCAAGGCGGCGATATAATTCGCGCTGGTCACCCGCCAGGGCGTCGGTTTCATGAAAGCTCGTTTCATCGGTGTGGATCTGCAGGCGATCCGGGTCCTGTCCCCAGTCATTATCGCCCGGCTTCAGCCCCGCACGGAGCTGCCCTTCCTGTGGGTCGCCAAGTGTCTTGATCAGGGTGCCGCCCGTGCCATGCACACGAAAGCGGACGGCCCCGCCGGCCGCCAGTGAACCCGTATGGAGGATGACCCGTGTCGGGCCATATTCCAGAATGATATGAGCCCAGTCATCACTGAGGGCGCCGTCACGCTGGAGGGCGATGGAGGCCTGAACCTGCTCGGGCAGACCAAAAATCTGAAGTGCCTGATCAACAAGATGCGGACCGATATCGAACAGGACACCCGCACCAGCGCCTTTCCCCTCGCGCCAGCGATCCCTCACCTGAGGGCGGAACCGGTCGATGGTCGATTCAAAATGACGGACCTGGCCAATGACACCCTGCGCCAATGCGGCGCGGATTGTCAGGAAATCACTGTCCCACCGGCGGTTGTGAAAGACGCAGAGTTCGCGCCCATGATTTTCTGCCGTTGCGATAATCTGTCGCGCCTCATCGAGCGACAGGGCGAAGGGCTTTTCCAGCAGGACGTGTTTGCCCGCAGCCAGGGCAGCACAAGCAAGCGGGAAATGCGTATCATTGGGGGTGGCGATCACCACCAGATCAATCGCCGGATCGGCAAAAGCGGCCTGCGGATCGTCATAGACGCGGCAGTCAGGGTGGTCTGCGCGGACCTCATCGGCCCGGCTCGACACGATGCCATAAAGGTTCCATTCGGGCAGGGAGTCGATGAAAGGGGCATGGAAAACACGGCTCACGTAACCATATCCGACCAGTGCCGCCTGCGTGATGCGTGCTGCCATGAGAATTTCCTCCCGTTATGTGTTCGATCTTTTTTCGGTTCCGGCATACGGCCAAGCGACTGAAATCTCGATAGGCCGCCGGCTGTCTCGGTGAGTTAATCGCCATGGCGCGACGCAAGTTGTCCCGTCGTGCCGATTTGAACTCTGTCTCCAGCCAGATTATGATGACCCCAGCAGCGACGACGTTCCTGCCTCCATGCGAGCTTCAAGACCGGGACGGCCCGGCGAAACCCGTTTCTGGAGGTCCGTCATGGCGTGGATTGCGCTTTTTCTTGCCGGTATGTGCGAAATTTTCTGGGCTGCGGCCATGAAGCAGTCCGAGGGCTTCACGCGCCTCTGGCCAAGCCTTGCCACGGTCATTGGCATGGTGGTGAGTGTCGGGCTTCTCGGCTGGGCGATGAAGAGCCTGCCTTTGGGTACTGCCTATATGATCTGGACCGGTATCGGCGCGATCGGGGCATTCATCATCGGGATTATGCTTTTTGGCGAGGCTGGTAGTCCTCTGCGCTGCATTGCGGCCCTTCTCATTCTCGCTGGCCTGCTCCTGATGAAATGGGCCGCGTGAGAGGCGGCTTTTCATTGCTTGGCCCTCCAGCCTGGGCGTGAGCTGCGAAGGGGGTGCGGTCCGGGTCGATCGCGTTCCGCCCTTGCAAGCTCGCAAAGATCGTTCAGGTCATCGCGCATCCCGTACCCCGATGAACTGCGAGCAAACATGGGGCGGTTACATTCCCTTTCGCTTCGTTCCTCGTCCGGTATGAAGCGCCCTGCCATAGAATGAGCAGGACAATCGCCAGACGGATCACGCCCTTTCATGATACTCCGGATCACGACATCCGCATTGCTTGTGCTCGTTTCAGCCGGGTCGGTTTCTGCGGCGCTTGCGCAGAGCAATACGGTCTATAACGGGCAGGTCTATACGGCCTCGCCCGGTTATGGCGCCACCTCATCCGCCGGGCCGGAGGACGGGCAGGGACAGCGTTGCAAACGTCCCCCGCCTCCACCACGGGACGGAAGGGGACCTCCGGGAGGAGATGACGGACATCCGCCTCCGCCGCCGGATGATGATCGTGGGCCACCACCAGGAGACGGGCAGCGCTGGCACCATCCCCCGCATGGATGCCCGCCCCC
>NZ_UEGO01000015.1 GCF_900465345.1 Asaia bogorensis
GGATTGAATGGCGGCGCCCCCAAGGCCGCCGCCATTCAATCCCCCTCCCATGCCGGTCTGTGCTGTCTGGCCATTGCCCGAACCGGGCGGTGTGGCTGTCACATTATCCGGTGTGAAGGCCTGCTGGAGCGTATAGGTCACGTCATTGACGCTTGAATTCTGCACATAGAAAATATGCCAGCTTCTTACAGTTGCTCTGCGATGCTGCTCGATGACAGAAAACAGGCGTCTGGCATCCTCGATATAGCGCGCGTTGCGTGCCACCACGAGCACAGCATTGACACGTGCAAGGGGAAGGACGTCCACAAGCTTCGAGAGCGAATTACCGGCCCCGTGCAGGGCTGATTGCAGCGCGCTTGCCATGTCCTTTGCATTGCCTGAGTCGACAGGTAAAAGCGCGTAGGACTGGCTGCTCAGCCAGTCCACATCGAAAGCATGAATGACCTCGACCAGCGCGTTGCGGGCCGAAGGGTCTCCGCTCACCATAAGGGCATTACTGCTGTCTATCGCTGCAACGCGAGCGCCACCCTGCACGAAGGGCTGCAAGGCATGGGCGAGAGAACTGGCCTGTGCGTAGCGCAGCGGGACCATCAGGTCGCCACCCATCGAGAGGCTGTCAGCCATGCCCGCCAGCGCACCCTGCGCGGCACCCGGCGCCGACTGGCTGGGCACGACACGATACAGGCCGTCACCATGAACCAGCACAGCATGAACCTGCGCCAGGATCACCTGCAGCGCTGGCAAAAGCTGGGCATTGGTCAGGGGTTCGCTGGTTCTGAGCGTCACCTGTCCATGCACGGCAGGATCGATGGCGTAATTGACGTGCAGGATATCGTTGAGAATCTGCGAGACGGCGTCGCGCACATCCGTATCGGCAAAATTCAGCGAAACCTGACCGATACCTTCCGTGTCGCCGTTTCCGCGAAGGGTGGGAATGTTCGGGCGAGCGAGGCTGTAGCGCGCCTTGCCAGTCGGATCGGCCGGTGAGAGGCGTCCCTCCTGCGGAGTATCCTGCAATCCACCCAGCGGCATCGGGCCACCAAGGGGTTTGGGTTTGGGTACCGGCTTGTCGCACCCGGTCAGGCCAAGGGTCAGGCCTGCGGCCAGGACAACGAGGCCAAGGCGCAGGGAATCCTGTTTGCGGGCATTCTGTCTGCCGCGTGACAGAAAGTGGGGAGGAAAGGCGCGGGGCAGAACGGTCATTGCGGCATACCTGGTGGGGGAGTGTCAGATGAGGCAGGAGGGGCGAAACGCGAGAGCTCATCGCGCGAGAAGGTCTCGGGCGGGTTTTCGCTTCGAGGGGTATGATCAGGCGTCGACAGGCCGGATAACCGGTCACGATCGGGGCGCATCAGCCTGTCCTGACCGGCCTCGCGAATGGTGATGGTGCCTTTTCCGATCGCAATAACCTGCCAGTTACCAATATGACCCTGCAACGGTACGATAACGCCACGTTCCTGACCCGGTATCATGAAAATGGCACGGCTGACTCCCCCATTTTCGATAATACCTGTCAGGCGGGGCGTACCAGCCAGGGCATTGCCAGTCGGGGAAGGGCGTCGCGTTGGGGCAAAGAGTGGACGGGCGAGGCTATGGTCCTGCCAGGTGGCCCGATCGGCTTGCGTTGGACCGGCGCAGAACCCGGCATGGGGTATCATCAGAAAAGCACAGAGCATGACGCAGCGTTTGAGCAGGAGGGCTGTCATGGAGCTGTTTCCTTCGCGAGACGGGCCGGTAGCGCCATGTCACGGCGATAGGCAAAGACCCCCATGTCGCATGACAGGGCATCGGCGCTGCGACCCTCATCTTCGGATGCATGGAGATGAAGCCCGTCCACGACGAGGGCAGGCGAGGCTTGTGCGAGGTCAGTGAGAAAATGGATTAGGGCAGGATAGGGAGCAGACAGCGTGATGTGCAATCCGATGCGCCGGTAACTGCCTTCCCTGATTTGGGCGAGCGTCTCGCTGCTGCTGATTTCGATGCCAGACTGGCTGGCGAGATGCGCCAGTTTGTCCTGCAGGGTGGCACTCGCCATGGTGTCGCTCGCACCATCGATCAGTTGCGGAGCCGATGACGGACGGTGCGCTGCAGACTGACGCAAATGGGGCAGGATTTCCTGCAGATGGGCCATACGCTCCGCCGTTTGCTGCGCCAAGGCAATGCGGCTGGCGTACTGGCTGTAAACCCCGATCATCGGGCCGACGATAACCAGCCAGACAAGGGTGACAGCCACCAGAAGGAGCATGAGGGCCAGCACGCGCCCCCTGCGTCCTTCTGGCAGATCATGAGACAGACGCATCAGCGCCAATGGGAGCCGTGTCCTCATGGTCTCGCTCCGGCATGGGGTGTGCCAACGGGATGACCAATCTCGGCTCGTATTGAAAACGCACTGGCATGTTGTCCTGCAAGGCGCGTGACGGGCGCGATAAAGCCCGGATTACGAAGAAACGGCGACGTGCCAAGCCCCTGTATCAGCCCAGCGGGATCACGGGATTGCCCGCTAATCAGCAGTTGGCCCTGCTTCAGGCTCAGATCGGTCAACCACGTGTCATCAGGCAACAGATCGGTCAGGGCGGCAATGATCTGCATCGGGTCACCAAGGCGTTGCCTCGCCCTGTTCACGATCCCTTCGCCCATGCGCCTGTCTTCAATCGTGCGACGCAACGCGCTCGCCTCCAGCGCCGGGCCGCGCAGCGCGTCAATCTGGCGTTCATATCCTGAGAGAACACGCGATTGATGCCACAATAGACCCAGCAGAAGGCAGGCGAAAAGAGTGCATGCGCCGAGAGGCAATGCAAAACGTGGGTCGCTCAGGCGGGTCACGAGAGGACGCGCAACAGGCTGTCTGATCAGGGTCTCTCCGGTTTCATCAGCAATGGCTTGCGGATGAGCTTCCAGCAGGTGGAGACGCTCGAACAAGGGGCGTAGCGGTGCCTGTGGAACGACGGAGAGACGGAGCATGATCTGTCCGAGCGCCTCGTCGCGCCTGAGTACGATAAAGTCCCAGTAAAGCGCCTCGGCATCGAACGGCGTCAGGCGATCCATTTCATAGGCGAGAATGGCCGCGAGGTCCTGTTCCGCAGCGAGGGGAAGGGTGACATCGCGCTGCATGATGCGCCCTGCCGGCAGAACAAGCCTGATGGCAGCATGGCGTGCCTTGCCTTTGCGCAGGGCGCGATATCGCGCGCTGGTCTCGAGATCCAGCGTTTCCGACTGCCCTAGAGTTCCGATGATGATCCGGCTGCGCGCCTCGCGCAGATAGAGTGTCAGGGCGTCGTCAGTGGCGACGGCCTCAACCACCGGGCGTTGAACGGCGGCAAGTGCTGTCGTGACACGTTCCGGCAAAACGGCCCGGATCTGGCGCCACCACCAGACAAGGAAAGGCTGCATCACCATGTCTCCTTTTCCTTCAGCTTCACGGTAGAGGATTCAGGCGGGGTGCCACCACGATATCGGGACAGTGGCGCGCATCGCCCGGCGCGAACACGAGACGCAGGCGCACCAGCTCGGGCAGGGTATTGCCATACCATGTCGGGCTCCAGTGCCCGGATGCGTAATAATGCCACTCCACGTCCTTGAGACCGCTCAGCAAGACCCGTTGTTCCACAGGCGTCGGGGGTTCGATCACATGCCGATAGGCTGACCACTGCAGCACGAGCCGATGCGCGTCATCCACGAAGAGCGCCATGTTTGCCCGTCCTCCGCCGGAAATTGCCTCAGCCTGTGTTTGAAGGGCATGGGGCACGGGGCCACGCCATGTGAGGCGATGGTTCGTGCCCACAAGGAGCGGCCCCTCGCGTCCATTACCTGCATCGGCACTGGCAACCACCTGCCTTACAAACCTGTCCACCGCATCCAGATCATCCTGTGCAGCCAGGGTCTGGCGTTGCTGCTCGAACAGGCGCGTGGCGGCATCGAAACCCTGGCGCAGGACCAGCAGCACCAGAGAAAACACGACCAGAGCGATCAATAGCTCCAGCAAGGTGAACCCGGCCGCTTCATCGCGGCGCGGGGTCATGGCGTGCCCTCCGACGGGCCGGAACACAGGCTGCTCAGTGTGACGGCGCGCTGGCCGGAAAGGGTAAAGGCGTCAGGCCAGGATTCCGTTACGGTAACGTGGTAGAGGACAGTTCCTCCACGATGTTCCAGTGGGGTCATGGTGATACGCCAGTGGAAATGATGTCCGTCCTCGCCGCTCTGGGTAAAAGCACCGGGGGTCATGCCGTGACCGATGGCATCGAGATGTGACCGCGCCCGTGAGAGGGCCTCGCGCGTGGCGGTGGCGACGTGTCCTGCCGCAACGCCATCCAGCATGCCGCGATAAACGACCTCGAGCGCCAGCGCGACGATGATGAACGCAATCAGCACCTCAATGAGCGTGAAGCCGCCTTCGGAAGCAGGATGCGTGCCCTTTACCTCCATCATCCGCCGTGGCTTTCGATGGCACCGGTCAGCCAGTTGACGCCCAGTGTCATGCGGCTCGCCCCCCGGCTGAGCCCGAGCACAGGGCCCGATGCGCTGCCATCCGGGTAGAAGCGGAACACGCTCCTCGTATCTGGCGTGATCGTAATGACGGGCAGGACTCCCACAGTTGCCGGGGTGGTGACGTAGCTTCCGGAAAGCGGGTTGATATCGAGTTCCTGGGCACGCCCCGTATAGAGCGCGCGGGCATGGGTCTCGCGCATCAGGGCGGCGATCTGTCGCGCCGCGTTACGCAGTTCGAGCCGTGCAGGATGCGAGGCGCCGTGTCGGACCACAATGGCGCCAATCATACCCAGAATGACCAGCACGACCAGCATCTCGATCAGGGTAAAGCCGGACTCGGCCTGCGCTCTACTGGGCAAGGTCATTAAGGCTCAGCATGGCGAGGAGAAGCGAGGAGACGATGCCTGCCACCATCAGACCCATGACGATGGTGATGGCCGGGACCAGAAGGGCAACAAGGCGCTGAATGGCAATGCGGGCCTGATCTTCATGGATATCGGCGGCCCGGAGCGCCATGGGGCCGAGGCGTGCGGTTTCCTCACCCAGTTGAAGCAAATGGATCAGCCTTGTCGGAAAAATGCCAGCGGCGCCCAGTGTTGCTGACAGCCCCGCGCCCGAACGTGCGCTTTCGGCTGCTGTCTCGATGGCGGCGCTGGCGGCCTGATTGCCCAGCGCATCACGCACGATCCCCAGTGCCGGAAGCAGGGCAACGCCATTGACCAGTAGAGTGCCGAGAATACGGGCAAACCGCGCGGCCAGAATTTCCGAGATCAGACGGCCGAGCCCTGGCATACGCAGCAGCAGGCGGTCGAGCGGTCGACGCAGGGCCGGGCGTTGCATGGCCAGACGCAGGCCTAAACCAGTCAGAAATATGATGACCAGCATGGCCAGGCCGTAATGACCGATTGCAGCGCCTGCCTCCGTCAGAAGGCGCGTGGAGGCCGGCAGGGTCGCGCCATTCTGCTCAAATAGCGGCGTGAATTGCGGCAGGACCTTCGTGAGCAGCAATGTGACAGATCCGATAGCCGTCAGGGTGAGGATGGCGGGATAGATCATGGCCGATTGGACGGTGCTGATCAGCGCGCGTTCGCGTTCGAGCAGCCCGGCGAGCCGTTCCATGGTGGGGGCCAGATCTCCCGTTGCCTCAGCCGCCCGCACCATGCCGATATAGAGCGGGGGGAAACCACCCCGGCTCGTGGCAAGTGCCGAATGAAGCGCCTGTCCGTCACGGACCCTGTCCCGAACACTCTTCAGGACGCTGCCTATGCGGGGGGATGACGTGGTCTCGATCAGAAAACGCAGGGCACGATCCATATCCTGCCCTGCATCGAGCATGACAGCGAGTTCGCGTGTCAGATTCGCCAGTTCACCGCGCGTTACGCCGTGTCGCTTCAGGCTGAAGCCCTGTGCGCCAGAGCGCGGAATGGCTCCTGTGCCAGACGCGCGCGCAAACATCGTGCGCCCTTTTGCGCCTTTCTCCGCCACATCGACATGGATGGGCATGTAGCCCTGGCGGCGCAGTTTCGCGACAGCGTCTTCCTGCGTGTCGGCCATGAGGGTGCCCTGCTGTGGGGTGCCCTGCCGGTCAATGACCCTGTAGAGGAATTCCGTCATGAGGGGGCTGCGCTCGCCACACTTAACCGACAGCGCGCACGCTACGCATGACTTCCTCGATGGTGGTCTGGCCATCCACGGCCGCACGAAGCCCGGAATCAAAGAGGGTTTCCATGCCCGCTGCGACGGCTGCACGTTCTATCGCGAGATGATCGGCTTTCTCGAAAACGAGTTTTTCAATGGCCTCATCGGGTTCGAGAAGTTCTGCGATTGCGAGCCTGCCCTTGAAGCCCGTATGGCGGCAGGAGGCGCAACCCACCGCGTGATGAAGGGTGATCGGCTCCCCCGAGGTGAAACGATCGAGCTGCAATTCCTGAATCAGCGCCGCAGGTGGCGTGTAGGGCGTCTTGCACAGAGGGCAGAGGCGACGCACGAGGCGCTGGGCCAGAACACCACGCAGCACTGCGGTCATGAGGTAGTCCTCTACCCCCATGTCGCGCAGGCGTATGATGGCGGCGGATGCTGAATTCGTGTGCAGTGTGGACAGAACCAGATGCCCTGTCAGAGCCGCCTGCACGGCAATTTGGGCGGTCTCCCGGTCGCGTATCTCGCCTACCATGATCACATCGGGATCCTGGCGCAGAATGGCGCGCAGCAGGGCGGCGAAATCCAGACCGATCTGCGGTTTGACCTGCACCTGATTGATGCCGCCAAGCTGGTACTCGATCGGATCCTCAATCGTGACGATCTTGCGCGTGACGGCATTGAGATCGGAGAGGCCCGTATAGAGTGTTGTGGTTTTTCCCGATCCGGTCGGCCCGGTAACCAGAACGATGCCATTGGGCCGCTCGAGAAGCTTGCGCAGGCCCCCGACAATGCCGGGTTGCAGGCCCAGCGTGGCATAATCGAAGACCGCGCCCGACCGATCGAGAACGCGCAGGACCAGCGTCTCGCCATAGAGCGACGGAATGGTGGACACACGAAAATCGACCTCATGCCCGCGCACGGCAAGTTTGATCCGTCCATCCTGGGGCAGGCGTCGTTCGGCAATATCCAGGCGCGCCATGATCTTCACGCGTGAGAGCACGGCGGGCACAAGCTGGGCCGCCAGTGTTTCCGCCTCATGCAGGATGCCGTCATAGCGATAGCGCACACGCAGCCTGTCCTCGAAGGGCTCGATATGGATATCCGAAGCCCTGGTCTCGACCGCACGATTGATGATCTGGTTGACCAGACGGATCACGGGCGCTTCTGACGCCAGATCCTTCAGCCGTTCGGCATCGTCTTCAAGGGCATTGCCCTCTGCCTGCTCGGGTTCTGCCTCGCGGCTTTCATCCGGGTAGAGGCGGTCGAGCGCGGCTTCGAGTTCAACCGGGAGGGCTGCATGGGTTGCGATGGTCAGTCCCGTCGCCGCCTGCAGGGCCGCAGGCGTGAAACTGTCCAGCGGGTCGCGCATGGCGAGAGCCAGCGTGTTTCCCTCCAACGAGAGCGGCACAACATGCGCATCACGCAGGAAACGCGTCTTGAGCTGCCCGGTCAGCACCGGATCGGCCGGATAATGGTCAGCACCTGCAAGAGGAATATCGAGCAGCTCAGCATAGGTTCTGGCCATGAGCGCTTCTGACACCAGACCCAGTTGCAGCAGGATCTGGTCGAGGCGACCACCGCTCTGCTCTGCGGCACGTGCAGCGCGGTCGAGCCCTCGATGGTCGCAATATCCTCTGTCGACCAGCAGGGAAGCTAACGCCTCGAGACGGCCGTCATGCTGACGCTCAGCCATAGGACTGCCCGATGATCTCGAGCAACCAGCCGCCCCAGAGGGCAAAGGCGAGCCCCGGACCGAACGGGATACGCGTCTGTGCGCTCAGGCTGGCTTTTCGCGTCAGCCATGCGCCGGCCAGTGTCACGACAGCGCCCATAAACACGATCTCGGGCAGGATGAATGGTCCCAGCCATCCGCCTCCTGCTGCAAGCAGCTTGGCATCGCCACCGCCAAGCCCGTCCCGCGCCCGCAACTTGCGATAAAGCAGCGCGACGCTGCCAAATGCGGCCCAGCCCAGCAAGGCAGCCAGACTGTGCAGATGAAAGTCGGCGCGACCATGCTGCGCTGCGAAGGCGAGCCCGACACCGAGCAAGGGAAGAGTCAGGTAATCCGGCAGGGTTGTGCTGCGCAAATCGATGGCTGCGAGCAACAGGAGCCACCAGCCAAACAGGCATCCCTGAATCATGAGATGAGTCAGGCCGAGACGATCTGGCGCCATATGCACGGCCCAGTCAGCGGCCCCCGCAACGAGCAGGGCCGCGACCTCCATCGCCGGGTGGAACGCATCGATAGCCGACTGGCAATAGCGGCATTTGCCACGCCGTATGGCGTAGCTGACCAGCGGTATGAGATCGCGGCCGCCAAGCACGCAATCGCAGTTCGGGCAGCGTGACCGGGTAAAGAAAGGTGAGCGCCCCTCTGGCAGCCGCCAGGCAAGCACGCCGAGAAAAGACCCGATGAACGGCGAGGCGATGACGAGGCCTGTATGGAGAGGGAGCGCGAAATTCATGGGGGCGCTCAGGGATTGCAGATCATGGCAGCGCGATCGCTCGTCGCTTCATGAGCGCCCTTCGAGCAGAGGTCATAATCATGGCCCGGTCGTTCCGAGGGGTTGCTGTAGATATAAGGATGGTGCCACGGGTCCTTGGGGTCAGCATTATCCTTGAGGTAAGGCCCGTTCCAGTTCTCGGCGTCCTGCGGGCGTTCGATCAGCGCATGCAGCCCGTCTTCAGTGCTAGGGTAGCTTCCTGTGTCGAGACGATACAGATCCAGAACCTCGCCCAGCCGCTGAATGGATTGATGAGCAACAGAATTGCGTGCGCCACCCAGTTGACGCAATGCAGCGGGCGCGACGAGACCGATCAGCAAACCGAGAATGGCGATCACCACCAGCAATTCGAGCAGCGTGAACCCGGCCTCGTCGGTATCAGAAGGAATGCTGATATCGTTGCCTTCGGTCTGGTCGGGGCGCTGCGTGGTCCGGACGGACCATTCGCCTGTTTTGGCGCAACGGGGCTGTGCTAGCGTATCAAAAAGGCGCATCAATAATGTGTCCGATATGAAAAGCCCTGAATCGGGGAGGAGTGTAGCGCAATATGGCCGTTGCGTATGCGAGCTGCATGATTTTTGTTGCTTCCCTGTACCATTTGCCACCCAGGGTTCTTCCCGCAATTCTGGGGGTGGAAAATGGTCGCAACGGCATGGTGCGTCATAACAGTAACGGAACGGACGACCTCGGGGTAATGCAGGTCAACACGCTGTGGCTCGGGCCTATTGCACAGTTTACCCATGCTACGCCGCAAAGCGTTTACCGCAATCTGCTGACCCAGCCCTGCTACAATATCAGTGCAGCGGGGGCTATCATGCGCCTCTATCTCAATGAATCTCATGGTGATCTCATGAGGGCGGTCGGGAATTACCATTCGCATACCATCGCGCTCAATCTGGCGTATCAGCAGCGCGTGCTGGGTGCGGCACGCCTTCTGTTCCAGAATGGCGGTCATTGAGCGTCCGTTCAATGATCGAGCCCGGTTACATGCAGAGTCTCGACCAGTGCCGGGGCATCCTGCGCAAACAGCGAGATGTGCGTACTGCCTTCATGGGGAAAGATCAGATCCGTCATCCTTAATTCACCGTCATTGGCGAAAATTTCGACAGAGGAATGGTCTACCACGAGGTGCAAAGTGATGGTGTTGTTGTGCGGGAGCAATGAGGCAATGTGGATCGGGCTGAACTTGCCTGAAAAATCGGTCACTCCGGAATGGGAGCGATCCAGCGACAGCAGGTGACGGGTGAAATCATAGCTGATGCGCGTCCCTTCCTGAGCATCTTGAGATTGACGCACCGTGATGCCTGCCTGCCCCTTGCCGTCGCTGTGCAGGGTCAATGAGATATCCTCCACCTCGTGCTGCACGGGCAGGGGCCAGAGTACACCAGCGGCGAGCGCATGATCTGCCCAACTGTGGGAGGGAGAGCGGGCGACGAGGGCGTCGTATTCGGGTGTCGGAACCTGATAGAGATGCGGCTTGCCGCGCAGTGTCCTGAGCGAGAGCGCAACTGGCAAGGTCATCTGGCCGCGCCAGGGTGCGGTAGGGAGCTTGTCCGCATAATCCCAGTTGCTCATCCAGCTTATCAGGCGGGGCGACAGATCTGGCGTGTTGGCAATGCGTATGGCCGCATAATTATCGGCTCCATGATCGAGCCAGTGATAGGCCGATGGATCGGCCCCTTCAGGAGGAAGAGGATCGGCTGTGAATTTCGTGCCGTCAAAGCGGCCTGTGAAATATTCCACCCCGGATCCCCCGGCAATACTCCAGGGATTGACGCTGACGATCATGACCCAGCGGGTGTCCTTACGATTTCCATCCAGATCGAGCGCGACAAGCGTGGGCATCTCCCACAACATGCCGGGCTTGCGATAACCGTTCGGCTGAAAATCGCTCAGAAAATCCCAGTGCTTCAGGTCGCGGGAACGATAGAGCTTGACCAGCTGCGCATCGGCGACGACGGTCGTCATGACCCAGTATTGCCCCGGCGCGTACCACACCACTGACGGATCACGGAATTGCCGTGAGTCCGGAGACAATGTCAGTATCGGGTTGCGCTCGTGGCGCTCCCAGGTTGCGCCGCGATCGAGGCTATAGGCAAGTGACTGTGCCTGCGTACCGTCAGGGTGGGCCGGATCCTGTGAAAAAACAGTGGTGTAGAGCGCGATTAATGGCGGAATGTGGTTTTTGCCCAGACCGGAGCGATTATCCCGATCCACCACGACTGACCCTGAAAACATGTCCCGCCCGGGCGAAGCGGCGAGCGCAACGGGTTCCTCATGCCAGTGCAGGAGGTCATGACTGGTCGCGTGGCCCCATGAGGTATGACCCCACACCATGCCATCCGGATTATACTGATAAAAAAGATGCCATGTCCCATCGAGCCAGAACGGCCCGTTGGGGTCATTCATCCAGTGCGTGCGAGGAGAAAAATGCAGCGCGGGACGCCATTGCGGGGTCTTACTCGTGGTATTTGAGCTACTGCCTGTCGGGTTTGACTCCTGCGCAGCGGCAGGGCAGGCAGTCATGGCCGTCAGAGGCGCGATGAGCCCGGAGAACGCGCAAAGTATTGCGCAAGAAAAAAACCGTTCATGGCGCTGTGACATCATCACCCGGAGCTGAGGATACCCAAAGGAAAGTGACCGGCCTGCCCCGTGCAGGCCGGTCACCAGACGCTTATTGTTGTGTGGTCAGAAAGGCATTCATGCGGGCATTCACATCCGGGCCGATCCGCTTTTGCTGGCTGATCAGATCCTGAATGAACCCGACGATATTGATATCAGCACGATTGGCCGAAATATCGCCGTACCCACCAAGGCCGTTATTGCCATAACGTGTGTCGACAATCGACGCATCGCCACGGATGCGAACCTTGACGGTCGGTGACAGCGCACCGCCACGACGTCCTTCAACCGTATCGATGAAGGATTCCACGAGCCCGCCTGGCATGACGTAATGCGAGTAGGACTGGAAGGCGCGCGGGTTCTGGTCCGGGTTGGCATCATAGTCGGTGCCAGCCGCAATATTCAGGTTGGTCGGGTTGCCTAGCATAAGCCCGCTTCCGTAGTTCATGGGCTGGAAATCACTACGGATGCCATTGCCGACGAAGCCATAGACACCATCAGGTCCATCCACACCGGCCGCATAGGTCGTGCGATGGCTGATGGTGAAAATGTAGTACTTTCCGTCCTTGATATACATCTGGGGACGTTCGGTCTGATCGTTCACGCAATTGGCTTCGATCAGCGGCGACAGGAACTTCCACTTCGACAGGGAGCCATTCTCGGCGACTGCCAAACCAATAGCGGCCTTCTGGTAATATGCACCCGTGTTCAGCACCTGCTGAACGGTCTCGGCGTGCGGGTCATTGGCGCGATAACCCAGATCCTCGGCCGTGCAGTTGGCAAGCCCACGCTCACCGGGCGTATTGCCTTCAAACACCATGTAGTTGGTGCCAGGGTGCTGGGGGTCCTCGAAGGTGAACGGATCGCGGAAGTTGTAATACGGGTTTTGCGCGCCATTCTGATAGAGAACGCCGTCGGGGCGTAGAAGCGGCGTGTGCTGCGTGAAGCCCGTAAACCAGACATGGTTGAAATCGGCATGGATCTGGCCAAGGCTCTGGGTGATCACTGCTTGTGAAGGGGTGATATCCTGTCCCGCTGCGTTCCGGTTGAATGCCATATCGGTATAGAACAGCGATACCTTGTTGCTCGTGGGGTCGAGCAGACGCATCGAGCCGGACCATTCGGCGGTGATGGTATAGGTTGTGCCGGCAAAAACCTGTTCCTGCGCCCCTTCAGGGATCAGGTGTCCACCATAGATCCAGCCCCCGTTGGTCGGGCGACGGCTCGCCGGGACGCCTGCGCGGCGGTAGAAATAGCCGATACGGGCATGGGTGTGACGGTCATCGAAGCCATAACCGGCGTTCTTGTCGGCGGTCAGGCAGAAAATAACTTCCCAACCGTTATAGCTGAACTGATTGGCTTTCTTGTCGATGAGCGTCCAGGTGTCCCAGACCCACACATCAGGGTTGGTTGCCGGAAAATCGGCTGGGACATCAGGCATGACGAGCTGCTCGGGAAGCGAATTCTTGCCTGCACCGGCCGAGGTGTCGGAATGGGCCTTGATCTGCATGGCATCGGCACGCGTCCATCGCGCCGTGAAGCTGTCCTGCGGGTCGTAGGCTTTCTGGGTATGGATGGTGGGCAACGGGAAGCCGGGCACGCCATTCAGCGAACTGCCCGGATACAGTTTTGCGCCATGCGGCATCATGCCGGGGCGAGGCGCAACGCGGAACGCCTCACGCAGGGCGTCGGGGTTAAGCTGGGCAAAAGCCGCCTGGCTGGTGAATGTTGCGACCATCGATCCGGCCAGCAACAGATTGAGCATCGCTCTCTTTCGAAACCTGTTTGCCATGTCACCCTCGAATGATTGTGTCATGATGCGCGACCGGAACGTTGCCGCCTCGTCACGTATCGTGATCCCGTGCTTCCAAGCTCTGATGGCTGAACACGCCTCCAGCGCTGACACACAGCATCACAAATTTGTTATGAAAGTCAATTTACAATTAACGACAGATTGATGAAATTTGAAATATCGTGAAAAGACGGCCTCCTGGGTGTCGGATCGATGAACTTGCCCGATCGGGCTCCTTGGAAGATACGGTGAGTTCAGCAAGCGACGGGACCTTTATCGAGTTTTGCAGGGGCACCAAATCGCGCATCAGCTCGGTCACATGCGCCTTTAGTCCAGGCTTGTGGCGCGCATAAGTTGCTGTCGAGGAGATTTGCAGGTGTGGCATACTCCCGTCAGGAATTTTCGATGCAGAAGCGCATCATCGCATGGTCAAGCAAATAGCGCGTGTGCGGGCTCTCGATTAGGTGACCTGGCAGATATCGCCTTGATTACCTTCATGTGCAAAGTGCGATGTTCCTTATGGGGTAATGTCAGTGAAGAGGATTGGCTGGCGCTGGCTTGATACGTCTTGTGAATACAGTCCATACGAACCCCTCCGAAGGCGTTGCAGTGCTACGGGGGTCTTTATCTACATCGTGGATGAAACGGTCATAGGAAACGCATCACCCTAGATCATCAAGCCTGACGAGGCTGGCGCAGGGGGCACAGACTGCCTGAGCAAACGCATCCAAAAGTTTGTGCAGTACAAGGCGCCACGCCTTTTGCGGCCGGAACAGACTTTCGCTGAAGTTCTTCCAGGCAATAGGTGGGATTAGAGAAAAGCTTTCTATAGTAATATTCGTGATAACTACACAATATATAATATAGTGGTGCGCAAAATATGTTTGTTATATGATGTTATATTGACATCCCGAAGACATCGCAAATGGCAGCATTTATCTTCATCCGTCACCAACTAAACAGGATAATGCTGGATAATCACCGCGCCGAGACTGCCTGCAATAATCGGTTCGTCGTATTTCTCCCCCGGAGATGCAGAACTCACGGCGTTGCCACATATGTTCCCTCAACTACATCCCAAGGCCAGTGTGCAGACGCTCGGCGGTTTCAACGACGCAACCCGGTTCAGCATGGCGCTGCATGACGGCGCACATATCTGGCTCAACAGCTGAGCCATTTCCTGCCCTGATCCGGGCAGGTCTCCTGCCACGGGATTACCGAAGATCACATCATGGCGTGGGGCGCCAGTGCCATGAGCCTGGGTCCCGGGCGATCGAGGCGGAATCTTTGCCAGAGCGTAGCTCGTGCTTGCCTTGCTCACTTCTCGATTGAAGGCAGGTCAAGATCATAGCCACGATTTCATCAAGTAGCGCCCACCGGGCGAGCCCATCATCTTGTTTCGGCGCGCGATAGTCGTCGCTGGCCTCGTCTTGATGAGGCTGGCTGGCAATATCGGCTGCGCTCGCTCCCGACTACACGGCTCGAAAGCGGGTCCGGCTGGTTCAATAATGCGGGCATACCGACCCGCTTTGGAGATTTGACATGAAGCGTTTTACCCTTCTGGCCCCCTCCATTCTTGCCGGGCTGATCATGCTCGCCACGGCGACCCATGCAGAGCCCTAATTCATGCCGCCAGGTGGTTTATCGGCTGATACGCCGGTCGGCACCCAGGGCACCACGCTGCACGCGATGGAACGCGGCATCGAGGCAAACGCGCAGGGCTTGGTCGATCTGCGCAGTGAGGCGGTCACGCAGCCGGTGCTTGCTTCTGCTCTGGGCGATTATCTCAAAGGCGAGACCGCCGAGCGCCAGTTTGTCCGCAAGGCTGATCTGGCAGGCCCGACAATCCAGGCGCGATCTGAAAACGCCTTTATCTTTGGCTCCATGCTGACACCGGCGAGCGGGTCGGGCCAGTTCACGTATCTGGCGAATTACTCGCTCGATGCACCTTTTGTGGGGGTGCGTCTGATCCTGGCCAATGTCGCAACGAGCGTCGTCACACTGCCGCGCATGATTGCCGCGCCCTCGGCCAGTGGGTCCGATATCGCCAATCCGGTAACGGCGGCAGGCACTGCGCAGCCCTGGGCAACGGTCACACTCAACGGGTCGAGCACCATCAGACTACCCGCCTCGCCGGGGGGCGGGTTGCCCTCCTACACGCTGAGCGATATCGTGCCGATCCAGTCCGTGCCGCGCACTGATTCAGGCACGGGATATCTGCTCTATACGCGCTTCGTTACCGACCCGGCCTCATGGAATGTCAGTTTCTTCGCTGCCCGTACCGGCTCGGGCAGCGCAGACGCCAATCTCGTGGCGGCGATCAATGGCGGTCGCACCGCACAATGGGGCTATATCGGCGGCGATCACGTCACGCAGTCCCTCGCGCTGACTTCTGCCTCTGTGTCGGGTAATCCCGGCTTTGCGGGGGGCGTCGTGGTGGGGGCGGTCTATTACACGACGACCCGCAGTTACACGCTGATGGCCGTGGGCGACAGCCTCACGCAAGGGTGGCAGACGGCATCGGATTATGACGGATTTGCCCGCCATGCAGCGTCTGCGCTGAGTGCTGCCGGTTTTGCGACCTCTTATGCTGATGCGTCCTGGACCGGCCAGACCACGGGTCAGATGCAGGCTCGCGCCTATGCGCTGCTGGCGGCGGGTTTGCGCCCCAGCGTGATGACCATCCCGGTTGATAGCCCCAACGACTATGTGCGCGATACAGGGGCACAAAGCGCCCTGGCAGGGGCGCAGGCGACAGGGCAGCAACGGGCATCGGCGCTCAAACTGGCAGATTATGCCCGTTCGCTGGGGGTGTTCCCGATCCTTGTCACGCCCCTGCCTCTGGGTCTGCCTGGATAATGGGATTCAGATGACCGGATTGCGACGGGTAGCCTGTTTCGCCAGGCAAGCGGGCTGCCTTATGCCGTATTCGATGCGCAGTCGATCGTGTGACGGTGCACGCCGTCACACACGCAAAAACCCGAGGTAGCCACCGATGAACTGGCCTCGGATCAGAGTCACTACACCGACACCTTGCAGACCCGGCTAGGGGGCGCGCTGACGGCCAATATCCGCAACCTTATTCCCTGAGCGTTCCATTCGTTCGGGCAAGGATTGAGGTAGCCCCTCCGTTCGGAGAGTTTTACGAGCCTGACAAGCTATAGCCGGTTCTTGTCTCGCCGCCTGTTTGACGGCGTTCCTGTTGGCCCCTGGGTTAACCCCAGACCCAGGAGCGTCGGCGCGTCATGATACGCCTCATCGGGTGTTCGTCCACCCAGTGCGGAATGCAGATGTTCCGCGTTGTAGTGCTCGATCCATGCAGTGAGCCCGGCTCGCAGCTCCGATCCGGTCGAACGCGTGCAGATAGACGTATTTATAATTCGGGGAACACCACAGGCGCTTGATGAAGACGTTGACCAACCACCAGCTTAGCCCGTGCGTGCTGATGCGGATCTGGCGCTACTCCATTACTTCCATGAACCGGGGCATCGTGAATTGCGAGCCCTTATTCGTGTTGAAGATTTCCGGCACGCTAGAGCGGATCAGGGTCTCCTGCAGTGCTTCGATGTAGAATTCGGCATCCATCGTGTTCGACAGACGCCACCACAGCATTTTGCGATTCGACCAATCGATGATCGTCGCGAGGTAGATAGAGCCCTTGCGCATCAAGATGTCGGTCATGTCGGAGTACCAGACCTGATTGAGGCGGTTGATCACCAGATCTCACAGCAGATCGGGATATTTCCGATGTACCGGATGCAGGATGGTCGTGCGTGGCCGCTGGCAGATCGCCCACAGCCCCATCGTCGCCATACCTTCAATGGCCTGACGCTTCCATTGGGCGATCATCGTCTGATACACACCGAGCTTTAATGCCAGTTTCGCCAGCGTATGCTCACCCAGGATCGCCTCCAGCGCGACCCGAGACTTGAACTCGCCCGTATATGTTTTCTACGTAACCTTGACCATAAACCCGTCCTCTCTCAGGCTGGTCTACAGCTTAACCCCCTGTCTGGAAAACCGGGTGCACCCCTAGAAATCGAGGCTGCTTGCAGTTTACACAGGATGCGCTCATCGCACGCATCCATCGTGCCCAACTTGACATGACATCACCACGCCGCAGTTTCTCCCCGCCCGGTCGTTGGGCCAGATCAGGGCTCCAAGAGCCGCAACGATGAACGCAACGGCTCCGGCAATGAGGTCAGCCGTCACGCGGTCTGTGAGGTCTTGGTCTCAAGAGCCGTTTCCAGCGCCTTGAGATTGGTGGCGATCCCTGTGACGGCGGAGACAGCGCCATTCACGTCGCAATCCGGGGCCAGCTTCTTGATAATGATGGCAGCCACGGTCGGCAACATGCTGATGCCCAACGTCTCGACCTCGGGAAGAATCGAGGCGGTTTCTGTGGGGGTGGTCGTTGATTCACTCATGGTCTTTTCCTTCTGAATGGTGATGACTGATCCCGGCCCGATTGCCGGTGTCGTCAGTCAGGGCTTGGCGTCGTCGGCGTTGGTGGCGTGCTTGCCGTTCATGCCAATGCTGTTGACGATCAGGTAAAGGGGCAGCCACTTCGACCCGTCAGCCGGGCGGGGCCAGAATCTCGCAATCAGCGCACATAGCGCCACCACGAAGGTCAGAATGGCCGTGAAATTGCCCGC
>NZ_UEGO01000016.1 GCF_900465345.1 Asaia bogorensis
GCCTTACGGGGGGTGGTCTGGGCGGAGGTCTGGGGGGCACCGGCACGAACACCTTTGGTCAGACAGGGCAAAACACGGCAGCCCCTGCAGGTCAGGCTGGCGGCAATGCGTCTCTCAACAACCCGCTTCTGGGCGGGCTCGACAGCTCAGGCGGCGGAGACCACAATACCGACACACTGCGTATCCTCTCGAACGCCCAGCATAACGCCATTCTGGTTCATGCCACGGATCAGGAAAGCGATACGATCGAGCAGATGCTGCGCCGTATCGACGTCATGCCGCTTCAGGTGCGTATCGACGCTGTTGTCGCCGAGGTGCAGCTCAATGATGCCCTGCAATACGGCACGCAGTTCTTCTTCAAATCCGGCGGCATCAATGGCGTGCTGAGCACCAACAGCCAGACCATCACGGCCGGCACACTCGCTACTGCTGCTTTCAGCCACACCCTGCCCGGCTTCATCATCGGCGGGGCAAGTGGTGGCGGTGCGCCATTTGCTATCGATGCCCTGCAAAATGTGACCACGGTGCATGTGCTATCCTCGCCCCAGCTCATGGTACAGGATAACCGGGCAGCACGGCTTCAGGTCGGGCAGCTGGTACCCGTGCAGATCGGCTCGCAATCCAGCACAATCGGGACTTCCGTCTATAACCAGTTCACCTATCAGCCAACCGGCGTGATCATGGAGGTAACCCCCCATGTCAGCCAGAGCGGCCTCGTCACGCTGGATGTGTCACAGGAGGTGAGCTCTGTCAGTTCCAATGCAGCCAGCAACACCAGCAGCGCGGCCAATCCCACTTTCAATGATCGTTCGGTCAATTCGCGTGTGGTCGTGCAGGACGGGCAGACAGTGGGGCTTGCCGGGCTCATTACCGAGAACTCATCCCGCGCCAATAGCGGTATCCCCTGGCTCAAGAACATCCCGGTTCTGGGCTTTCTGGCGGGAAGCCAGAATAATAGTCGTCAACGTACCGAATTGCTGATCCTGATCACACCCCATGTGATCCATGACCAGCGCGATGCCGTGAACCTAATGGAAGATCTGCGCGATACCCACCCCAATGCTGCCGATGTGCCAGACGAGATGAAGTCGATGCACACGACCGGCAGCGCCGACCCGCAAAAACGCCTGCGCGAGAAACTCGGTCTGGATCGGTGAACACAAGGCAGTCAGCAACGGAAAGACAGGATCGCGGTTTTGCGCTGGTGATCGTGCTCTGGGCATTGGCGGGGCTCTCACTGCTGACGGCCATGACCATCGCCAGCGCAGGCTCGGCCTTGCGTGAAACACGGCTGCTGCGCGACACGGCCCGTATGGAGACCCTCGCTGAAGGCGGTATCGCCAGCGCAGTCTTTCACGAAAGCGGGCCAGTCGCCACACGCTGGCCACTCGATGGCACGTCGCATGTCAGCTGGATTGATGGTCTGAAGCTCAGTATAAGCCTCACAAGTCAGGCCGCCACGATCAATCCCAATACTGCCCCCCTGCCACTTCTTGCTGCGCTACTCGTGGAATGCGGTGCAACGCCCGATCAGGCGGCAATGATCGCCCGGGAGATGGTTTCATGGCGTAGGCAGGCCCAGGCGCCGGACCCGAATGAGCGACAGCGCTATCTTGCCCTGGGATTACGCTATCTGCCGCCGCATGCACCGTTTCAGTCGGTAAGCGAGCTGGTCCTCGTGCCTGGCATGACATTTGCGCTTTTATCTCGTGTCAAACCGCATTTCTCAATCGTTCAGCCGGAGGAACTTCATGCCCCGGTATCTGACCCGGTTGTGCGACGCGCGCTCGCCCGCGCAAATCTTACGGCGCTTGCGGCCTCAGGCAGCGCGCAACGCCGTGCCACCAGTCTGGTGGCGACAGTCATCGTTACCGATGGGCATGGCGGCTCATCACTGCGTCAGGCTACACTGCTTCAGGATAATGACGCTGACCCGCCAAGGATCATATCGGAACAGCCTGGCGGGGACACTGGAATTCCGGATTGATGACCTGGCCTTTTCTGGTCCCCCGCGGTCTCAGACCGAGGATTGCCGGTTCTGCTTTTACCAACGGCAATGACCCCTGATCCAAAGACGCCGAATTCACGCATTAGGTCATCGGCGGTAGCAATGATGATTAGCCGGCCTTGGAATTCTGCCTCCATTTCGACGGGATTCGCCCCCCCTCCCGATCGCGGGACGAAACCTAGAAAGCCGCCTGGATACGACTTCCCACAGCGTTGATCGAACGACCCTTGTTATTGACCGTACCGACCGTCTGGGAGCTCGTGGCATCAATATGGCTGTATTGCAGCTGGATGCGATAATGGCGGTTGATGTACCAGTTCAGCCCGCCCGACCAGACGGTCTGTGTGCCACCGCGCACCCCACCCGTCACCGAGGCTGGCGCATCGCCGCGCAGATTGCTGTTGAAATCAAGCACACTCCAGCGTCCGACCAGTTCGAGCGCGCCCCATTTGTTGTTCCAGATATCGAAATCCTCTTTCGGGGCGGGTGATGAAAACGCGGCATCCTTGGGGCTGTAGCGTCGCGGCTGTCCGAACAGGGTGTAGCTGCCTGCCACGTAATAGCCGTCAAAGCCGAGATTGGGCGCAGGACCCTTGACCCTTGCAGCTGCGGTACGGTCGACACCGATATGATAATATTCCGCCTGAATGAGCGCGGCCTTGTAGCGCAGGGCGATTTCCGGACCAATCGCCCAGACCTTGCCGATATCGGCGATGGTCCCGGTAGAAACGAGACGCTCATTGGTCAGGCGTGTCTCAGGACGATCGCTGAGCGAGAGGACACGTCCCTGCGATGTCTGGTTGCGCTTGAAAGACATGGTGGAGGACATACCAAGGTGAAGATCGACATTGGGTGTTGCCACCGGGCGACCTGCCACACGCAGCAAACCACCCATCTGGCTGTCGGACACCGTGGGGTCATTGGTGCGATCACCATAAGTCTGACCCGTCAGATAAGCGCCGAGATACCAGCGCTTTTCATGCGTGCGCCCACCAAGGCTCATACGGGTATCGCCCGCAGCAATCAGACGCACTACTTCCGAAATCGAGGCACGCTCCATCAGAATGAAGCCGTTGGACGATTCTGAATCCTGCATCGTCACGCGCGGCTGATAATAGCCAAAGGTGAACTGCGAATTGTGGATGCCACTATAGACCATATTGGCTTCATAGAGCCCAGCCGTTCCGTCGACCGTGCGCCCCCATTCTGGCGTAAGGTTGGCCAGAAGATTGCCATAACGCCATGTCAGCGGCAGACGCAGGCGACGGGCATTTTCGTTCATCTTGGGGAAACGACCGGTCTGCCCCTGAGCCGTACCGCCCGTTGACGGAAAACCGCCAATATCCAGATGCATGACCAGCCCCACCGAAAAGGCATAGAGCCCGTCACTGGATGCGATGGTCGGACGCCCGGCAGGAAAGCCGATCCGTATTCCGCCGATATCGACCGTTTCAGCAGATTTCGTGGCCCGGCGGAAATCGGCCAGTGACATGTTCAGACCATGATCGGGCGGCGGGATCAGATGGGTATCATAAGCTACCTGTGGGTCAGAGGGCTTGCCCTCCCCATGTGACCGGGCCGCGGCCAGCTGAATGCCTTCCCCTCCAGAATTGTTCGCAGGGCCGGGCGATGCAGTGCCCGGCGATATGGTCCCGCTCCCCGGTCTAGAAGGAGACGCCGAGGTTTGAACCGTGCGAGCAGTTTGCGCGACAGCGCCGCCCACCCCGGCTGATGCCGTGAGAACACCAGGTGCGTTTTTGTGAAGCTTGGTATGCTGCGGCCCATCGGATGTCACATGCAAACCCGGTCGCGCATCAGCGACATCATGAGAGCTGGCTGTGCCAACAACGCCGGTGACACGACTATGACGGTTAGACACCGCCTTGTTTTGCGCAAGTTCCGACTGACGGCGCAGCGTGCGTTCCTTCGCCAGTTCGCGACGCAGATCGCTGATCTGCCCCTGCATCTGCGCCCGCATTTCAAGCATCTCACGGCGCAGAGCGGCGATGTCATCTGATTGCCCCGCGGCGAAACCGGTTTCCGGCATGACAACGCCGCATAGAAGCAGCAGGGAAGTGAGGGAACGCGCGCGCATGAATCTGACTGACTTTGCCTCTGGACCGTATGCGCGATGCTATAAACGACCCAATAAGTCAGTTGAATGACTGTTTTATGACAAAGTGAACTTTTTGCAATCAAACGAAAGAAATGTTTTGTCGTAAAAATCAGTAGAACAATAACCGAAGCACTTATACCAGACGATCCCCACTATCGCCTGGATAAAGGCTCGCATGGTGAACGCTTCGATTACACACGCACGATCAACCGTCCTTCACGGCAATAACTTCATCGGGCATCCGTTTAGCCTGGACCGCAATCCCGCAGAGAAAGGATAAGCCGCCCGTCGGGCGCGCATGATATTGCCAAGCGGTCTGTGCGCCTCGAGCCCGTGCCAAGGTGAAAACGAGAGACATTCATCAATCTGGTATGATCGCGCCTCGTTCCAGCTATCCTGCGGCGGAAATTCGAGCGTTGCCACAGTGTGGAAAGGGCTGAGAGCCTCGCTCCACTCTGTTGCGGCATTCTCGACAGGTTGCCGCTGTTCATCGCGGCAAAGCTGCGCACGCAGGCTGAAGCGCCCACCTTCCTGCGCCATGACGCGCCTGATTGCCCGACGTATCGCAACCGGATCATGATCGATATCGATCAAACGGCCCGTCAGCCGACGAAAGCTCTCTGACTCAGGCACGAGATCGAGCTTCGCGACATAATCACCAAAACGCACCGGCACCTGCGAGTAAAACCGGTTGCCCAGCGGATGAGTGGGTGTGAATCCACCCAGCGCAGCAAGCGTGGCACTGGGCCTGGCGAAGCGCGTCAATAGTCTCTGCATCAGGCGCAGCGTGCGCGAAAGCCACGCTTTGGCGCCCTCTGCCCGATCGGTTGTCAGCGCCAGCACGCGCAGATTCTTAAGAAATCCCCTGGCATCGGGTGCCCCGAAAACGGCACCGTTGGCAAACAGGAAGTCCTGTACCGCCACCCCCTTGTTGTCTTCCAGCAGCGGACCGGGCACGTCATGAATTTTCAGGGCAAAGCCACGTGGACCTGAAACGGCATCGCGCAGCGGATCGCCCGGTATGGCTGAAAGCCGTGCCGTCAGGCGATAGGCACCGGGTATCGCAAAAAGCCCTTGCGCAAGCTCCGGCGGAAGATTGGCCGCCACATGCAATGTCCCTTCAAGCAGGGCATGGCTCTTGGCATGAACCCCGCGCGAAGCCGTGCCGATATCACGATGCGTCGCCGTAATGATGCGCCGGAATGTCCGACGCAGTTGCTCGTGAGTGGCCCCTTCATCTGTCGAGCCTTTCTCGATGTCGGGGTGGTAGGCGATGGGTGCGCGCATCGATCGGCTCCGGCAGGTCTGGGCGAGGAATATGATTTTTCCTCGCTCCCAGCGTCTGGCGACCGTCCGGGTTGCCATAGGCTCGTGCCATCGGTGTCAGACACGCCTGCGGCAGCCCCCTCCTTGGCCGGATGGCTGCCCCATCGGATGCAATACGGGCCAAGAGCACCCTGCTTGGGATCGACCGATCAGGCGTCGAATGTAACGACCTTGGTCAGATGACGCGGTGCCAGCGTGTCGAGCCCGTTGGCGCGCGCCACGTACTCGCCCAGAAGTTGCAGCACTGGCAGACATACCAGCGGCCCCGCGCCCTGATCGCCGCCTACGGAAAGGGAAACCGTACCTAGACCGCCAAGGCCAAGCACGACCGCTCCCTTCTCTATCACCTCACGCGCTACCTGCTCTTCCTCTTCGCGGGTATCAGGATGATAGAGCATGACCACAAAGGAATGTTCATCGATCAGGCTGGTCGGGCCATGACGATATTCAAGCGGATGATGCGCCTCGCTCTGGCTAAGGCTCATTTCCTGCATCTTCAGCGCCCCCTCGCGGGCCACGCCGTAATAGGCGCCGCCGCCAAGAAACACGAAATGCGAGCGGCCCTGAATCAATGAGACAAGATGCGGGTCGGAAGCCTCTAGCAGAGCCTCGGCAGCGACGATCGTATCAGGCGTAATGGACAGCCCGGCATAGCGCAGGCCCGTCATCAGCATCAGACTGGCCGAGGCAGTCATCACGATCCCTTCTTCGGGGTGGGTCTCAGCCTCGAAGGATTCGCTCGAAACGCGCGTCAGGGCGCTGCCGGGCGCACAGGTAACGCCCAAGACATCAAGCCCTGCCCTGAGGCCTGCTGCGGCGGCTGCCACGGTCTCGGTTGACTCACCACTGCGCGACAGCGCCAGCATACGGGTGGGTGTCCCGGCCGGTACATAGGATGAGGCACGACGCGTCCACTCATTGCCCGGCACCGCACGCGCGGCAAATCCGGCCTCGTTCAGCGCGCAGGCAATGCTATCGGCGATATGCACCGAAGTGCCACAGCCAATCACCACATGGGTAAAACCGGGCTCGGGCGAAGAACCGGGAGACGACAGCGCCCGCCAGAAGGAGAACTGCTCACGTATGCCGCGTTCGGTCGCATTCATAGCCCAGTCTTTCACGCCAGGGGTGGGAGGTGGGCGCGATCATGACACAAGCTGCCCCGCGTTCCGATACCCCCTCTGCCCAATCGGTCAGGTTTTTTCCGTCGCCTGTTCGGCGAAACGGACATCGCCCAGATCCTTGAGCAAATCCTCCTTGAGTGACTCCAGACCCGTGACACCCAGCAGGGCCAGATCCCGGCTGATTTCGGTGCTGAGAATGGAAATGGCCTTGTCGAGCCCGGCACTGCCCGCCAGCGCACAGGCCTGAAGGAACGGACGCCCCAGCATGACCGCATCGGCGCCAAGCGTAAGGGCCTTGAGCACATCACCGCCACAACGAAAGCCGCTATCGACAATCACGGCCATATCGCCCGCTGCCTGCCTGATGTCGCCAAGAGCCTCAAGCGGGGCGATGGTAGAGTCGAGCAGACGGGCACCATGATCGGAAATGCCAACCGCATCGGCCCCGATCCGGGCCGCTTCAGCAATATCCTCCGGACGCAACAGCCCCTTGAGCACGAGCTTGCCTTTCCATCGCGACCGGATGTGGCGGATATGGTCCCAGGTGAAGTGAGGCGACCCGCCAACAGCGGCAATCTCATTGGAGAAGAGGCCCGGCCCACCCTGGGGACGGATGTTCACGATCTTCGGGTTGCGATCACGCAGGATCGTGCGGCCCAGCGTGCCGAAGGTCCAACCAGGATGCGCCATGCCACCGAGCGTAGCGCGCAGATTGGGCCGGATTGGCATGGAATAGCCTGCCCGTGTCTCGGCAATACGTTGCGCGGGCACAGGCACGTCACAAGTGATGAGAAGAACAGGATAGCCCGCCTCCTGCACACGATCGATCATGCCATCGATGATGCCCATATCGCTGGGCAGATAGGCCGCAAACCAGGCCCTGGGATTGATGCGTATGATCTCTTCGAGAGGTGTGAGCGAATTGGCCGAAAGCGCATAGAAAAGGTTATGGCGGCGCGCGGTCGATGCCTCGATACGGTCTGCGTCATAACGGGTCATGGCGGCACCACCCGTCGGGGCGAACCCGAAAGGCTGGTCATAGGTCTCGCCCAGAAGGGTAATCTTGGTGTTGAGACTGGACACATCGCGCAGCCGATAGGGCCGCCACAGATAGCGCTGGAAGACGGCCCGGTTGCGGCGGAGGGTTATTTCCGACCCGGCGCCATTGCGCACATACTCATACACAGCCTTGGGCAGATAGCGTTTGACGGCCTTTTCGAAATCGGTGAGCTGATAGATATCTTTCAAACGCCGTTTGGCCGTGATGGACATGAAGAGATCTCCCGAGGGTTCGCGCTGATACGCTGGCAATGGAACAGAAACGGGGCCGGAGGCTCGTGGGCCTTAAGCGTCCTTATCACGTTAAAGTGACATTATGAGCGCCATCCCGGTCCAACCCGTTTTCAGCATTGGATAACGCAGGAAACAGCGAATTCTGATCATTCCGGTTCATGAATATAAAATAATTTTACAAAGTATGAAAATGAACATTCCTGCTTGACGCGACGTTGCTTCGGCACACAGCCAATCGCCGGAGCATCAGAGCCATGTCCATGAATGTCAGCGAATTCATGTGGAAACGCCTTCAGGAATGGGGGCTGAAAAGGGCCTATGGATATCCGGGTGATGGTGCAGGCGGTATCGACGTGGCGCTTCAGCGCGAAATCGATGCCGGGCGTGTGGAATATGTTCAGGTGCGTCATGAGGAAATGGCCGCGTTCATGGCATCCGCCCACGCCAAGTTCACGGGTCAGGTCGGGCTCTGCTTCGCCACCTCGGGGCCGGGGGCCATTCACCTGCTCAACGGACTTTATGACGCGAAGCTCGATCATGTGGGCGTCGTCGCCATCATGGGCCAGCAGGCACGCACCTGTATCGGGTCGAATTACCAGCAGGAAGTCGATCTGCAATCGCTCTGCAAGGATGTCGGCTCGGAATATATCGTCACCGTTACCGAACCTTCGCAGATGAGGCACGCCATTGATCGCGCCGTGCGTATTGCCCGCGACAAACGTGCCCCCACCATCGTGATCGTCCCCAACGACCTGCAGGAGCTGCCCTACAAGGAAGCCCCTGTCGCACATGGCTTTACTCATACCGGCATTGGCGAGACGGTCATCAGCCCCGTTCCGGAAATGCATGGCCTGCAAGCCGCCGCAGAAATTCTGAATTCCGGCAAAAAAGTCGCCATTCTGGCTGGCGCAGGCGCACTGGAAGCCACGGATGAGCTGATTGCAATTGCTGACCTGCTTGGCGCCGGCATTGCCAAGGCGCTTCTGGGCAAGGCCGCCGTGCCAGACGAACTGCCATATGTCACCGGCTCACTTGGCCTGCTCGGCACCAAACCCTCCTGGGACCTGATGAAGGAATGTGACACCTTCCTGATGGTGGGATCGGCCTATCCCTATAGCGAGTTCCTGCCCAATCCGGGTCAGGCACGCGGCGTGCAGATCGACATCAACGGCTCCAACCTCTCTTTGCGCTACCCGATGGAAGTCTGCCTGCAAGGCGACAGCGCCGCTACACTGCGCGCCCTGATCCCGCTTTTGCAGCGCAAGACCGACCGGAGCTGGCGCGAAAAAATCGAGAAGGAGGTCGAAACGTGGTGGAAGGTTCTCGAAGCCCGCGCCATGACGGACGCCAACCCGATCAACCCGCAGCGCGTGTTCTGGGAATTGTCACCCCGTTTGCCTGAAAACGCGATCATCACCGCCGATTCAGGCTCGGTCGCCAACTGGTTTGCGCGGGATCTGAAAATCCGTCGTGGCATGAAGGCCTCGCTCTCGGGCGGCCTTGCCTCGCTTGGGGCTGGCACACCTTATGCGGTCGCCGCGAAAATGGCCTTTCCTGAACGGACCGTCATTGCTTGCATGGGCGACGGGGCGATGCAGATGAATGGCCTGAACGTGATGATCACGATCTCCAAATACTGGAAGCAATGGGAAAATCCTAAACTGATCGTTCTCGTGCTTAACAACCAGGACCTCAATCAGGTGACATGGGAAGAACGCGTCCAGCTTGGCGAGGGCAAGACGACCGCCACGCAATCCATTCCCGATTTCCCGTATCACAAATACGCCGAATTGCTCGACCTCAAGGGTATTCTGGTCGATCACCCCGATCAAATTGCCGGTGCATGGGAAGAGGCCCTGAACGCGGATCGACCTGTTATCCTCGAAGCTCGCACCGATCCCGACGTGCCGCCCCTGCCACCGCACATCACCCTGCAACAGGCCAAGGCTTTCCTCTCTTCCCTGCCGACCGAACCGGAACTGCTCGATGTGATCCGCGGGTCAGCGAAGGAAATGCTGGCCACGTTCCTGCCTTCGAAGAAATCCTGAATGCCGCGTTATAGTGGCCCGCGTGGCGCGGTTGGCTGGGCCCTCGGCCTGACCGGCGCGCTCACAGCGGCGGCCTTCGCTGCCGCAACGCGGGGCGGGCGCATGAAACGAAAATCCGCCCTTCCCGCCCTTGCGGCCGAGCCGCCTCCCTCGGCGGATCGCGCCAATCTCGCTGCGAGACGCCTCAACCGTTCCGCCGGCACACTGGCCGCTTCGGTTCTTTTCGACAGTGCCGTCGAGCACTACCGGGGCGATTTTGCGAACAAGGCGATGTACACCCCCCTTGTTACCTCGGCCCTCGCCCTCGCCGTCTCGGCGCATGGCACGGCGGATAGACGCGCTCATTCGCATCTGGTCCGTGACGGGGTTTATGCCCTGACAGGGCTCGTGGGGTTGGTAGGCACCGGGTTTCACATCTGGAATGTCGTCCAGAAGCCGGGACGATTCATCTGGCAAAACCTTTTTTACGGGGCACCGCTCGGTGCGCCCATGGCCATAGGGCTCTCTGGCCTTCTCGGTTTTTTTTCTGAACGAGTGCGCGAGACAAAACCGGGCGACGTGCCGAAACTGTTCGGCCTGCCCGCGGGGCGCGTCATCGGCGCGGTTACCGGCGCTGGCATGGTCGGCACGACCGGTGAGGCCGGGTTGCTCCACTTCCGCGGCAGTTTCCATGATCCGTTCATGGTCCTGCCTGTTGCCATGCCGCCTGCCGCTGCCGTGGCCATCACGCATGCCGCGTTGGGCGATGCCCGGACGGACCGCCGCCTGACACGCTGGTGGCTGCGCGCTACCGCCATCATGGGTGTGTCCGGCACCGTCTTCCATGCGATCGGCGTCGGGCGTGACATGGATGGCTGGCGCAACATCCAGCAGAACCTACTCAATGGCCCCCCTATCCCGGCCCCGCCCGCCTTCACCGGACTGGCCCTTGCCGGGCTGGCGGCGCTCGATCTGATGGAGGATGACCGCGATGTCTGAGCGCTATCCGGGTTATGATGTGCTCAATAAGCGCCTCGGTCCTTCATGGAACGATGCAACGCGCCGCGTGATTGACGAGCGCCTCGCTGTACCACGTGAGGCGCGCTTTCTGGAGCAGGCGGAATGGCTGACGCTTTGCGCCCTTTGCGACAGGGTTATGCCCCAGCCGAATGATCGCCCGCCCGTTCCGCTTGCTGCCTATGTTGACCAGAAGCTGCTGAAGGATGAGCGCCCCGGTTTTCGCGATGCAGCCCTGCCCCCCCAGCGCGAAACATGGAAGAGCGGCCTGGCGGTATTCGAAGCCGAAGCCCGCGCACGCCACGACGCCTCATTCCACCGTCTATCCGCCGCCGATCAGGAAAACCTGATGCGCGAGGCCGGGGCCGGTCGTCTGGGCCATGCCGGATGGAGCGCTGAGCAGATGCAGCTTTTCTTCAATGGGCATGTGCTGACCGATATCCTTTCCGCCTATTACGCCCATCCCACCGCCTGGAGCGAAATCGGGTTTGGGGGTCCAGCAAGCCCACGGGGCTACGTCCGTATGCAGAATGACCGCCGCGACCCTTGGGAGGCGATCGAAGCCACGCCCAAAACGGTAGAGAAAGTGCGCAAGGAAAACCGCCATGTCCGATAATCCCTTGCTCACACCACGCGCCATCGATGGCCGCGCACCCGATGTCTTTCGCAAGGGCGAATGGGTGCCCATGCGCGAATATGCGCAGAATGAGCCGGTGGATTTCGTGGTGATTGGCACTGGGGCGGGTGGCGGTCCCCTGATCGCCCGTCTGGCTGAGATGGGTTACTCGGTCATCGGGTTCGATGCAGGTGCGTATTTCAGGCCGCTTGAGGATTTTGCTTCTGACGAGACCAGTCAGAGCCAGCTTTACTGGACCGATGAGCGTCTGATCGATGGGGCAAATCCGATCAAGATGGGCAGCAATAACAGCGGCAAGGCTGTTGGCGGCTCGACGGTCCATTTCGCTATGGTTTCATTACGATTCAGGCCCGAATGGTTCCAGTCGCGCACCAAGATGGGTTATGCGGTCGACTGGCCGCTCGATTGGCGCGAGATGTGGTCGTATTACGACAAGGCCGAACGCGACCTCGCCATTGCCGGGCCGATTTCCTACCCCTGGGGGCCAAAACGGCCACGCTATCCCTATCGTGCACATGAATTTGGCGGCGCGGCGGAGTGGCTGGCGCGTGGTGCCGAGGCAATGGGCTATCAATGGTCTGAAACGCCTCTCGCCACGGTCTCGGCACCGCGCGGCGACTCCCCCTCTTGCGTTTATCGTGGCTTCTGTCGTGTCGGGTGCTCGACCAACGCCAAGCAGAGCCAGCTTGTGACCTATATCCCCCGTGCCCTGAAGGCCGGTGCCGAGATACGTGATCTTGCCATGGTGGGACGCATAGAGACCAATGCGCAGGGTGTCGCGACCGGTGTGCATTATCATCGCGAAGGGACGTGGCATTTCCAGAAGGCGAAACAGGTCATCGTTGCCGGTTATGCCATCGAGACGCCGCGGCTATTGCTCAACTCGGCCACAGACCGCTTTCCGCAAGGGCTCGGCAATCGATCGGGTTATTTGGGGCGCAACCTCATGGTGCAGTCCAATCAGGCTGTTTATGGCAAGATGAAAGAGACGGTGCGCTGGAACAAGGGTCCGCCCTCTCTCACCATCACCGAGCACTGGAACTATGAGGACAAGAAGGATTTCTTTGGCGGGTATTGCTGGATGGCCCAGGGTCCCCTCCCGCTGGAATGGTCCTCTGCCGTTTCATCCTCGCGCGGGCTGTGGGGCGAGGCGCTGCGCCAGAAAATGATGGATTACAACCATCAGGTCGGCCTCAAGATGGTAGGGGAAATGCTTCCCAGCATGAATAACCGCGTGACGCTGGCTGATGAGAAAGACCAGTACGGCCTGCCCATCACACGTATCACCTATGGCTGGCAGGATAACGACAAGGTCATGATCCAGCATGCTCTGGGCGAAATGCAGCGCTCACTCGAACTCATTGGCGCGCAAGATATCTGGCGTCAGGAAAACGATACCAACCATCTGGCGGGAACGGCGCGGATGGGGTTTACGGCAGAAACATCGGTGGTCGATGCCGATTGTCGCAGCTGGGACGTCCCCAATCTGTGGATCTGCGACGGGTCGATTTTCCCGACCACAGGGGGCGTCAATCCCTCATTGACCATTACCGCCATTGCCTTGCGCACCGCCGACCGCATCCAGACACTGCATCGTCAGGGAAAGATCTCGCTTTGATCACCCCCTGACGCTGGGCCCTCAGTCGGCACGCAGGAACAGCACGACGCCGAGCGAGGCCTTGTCCAGATCGATCCTCACCCGGCTTTCATCCCGGACTGGCATGAAAGCCAAACTGAACGGCGCGAACCGGGTGAGGCGCGGACCTGTGAAAGGCTCGCCCGAATTCCAGCCGGCTTCATCATGACCATAGGCGCAGAACAGCGACAGACGCCCTCCCGGCTCAGGCTGCCCCCCGGCCACGCCCGTGGTGAGAACCAGACTGATCCGGTTCGATCCTGAGAGAGCCGCGGCAAGCGAGGCGCAATGGGCAAGGTCCTCTGCCAGGAATTCCGGATATCCTTCATCCGAAACAAGAGCCTGAGCCGCCTGCATCACCTGTTCGACCGTTCCTGAGAGCGAGAGCGGCTCCAGAGGCGGCAAGGCCTCTCTCATGGCCTCCACCCAGCTCTGTGGAGGTCGGCGCGTCCAGATGACCATATCGAGATCCTGACGGGTCAGGCTTGCCAGTGTGTCCTCCAGATTACCGGCGCGGACATGGGGAACCTGGCCTGACAGGGAAGCCATCCCGTGCAGCATATCCTGCCCGTCGGGCCAGCTCTCAATGGCGAACATGCAACCCCGCATCGTCGTCCGGCGCGTACCCGTCCTGCGGGGTCAGGCCGCGATCAGCTATGTCATGGTCCTCTTCGCAGCAGGCATCAATCAGACCTTCATGCCCCAGCACGGTCTCGTCAATCGTCAGCAGCAGCCTCCCCCCGACCTGAAGCTGTGCCGCTGTCATCGGTGGAGACCGATGTCGCACCGTGCATTGATCGGACCAGTCGGGATGGGCCGTCCCTGCCAGAAGGACAACCGCCCCTGGTGGGGTATCCTCGATATGGGCGCCGTCATCGCGTGTCCATTGCACGCCCGGCCCGACATAGCTGCGCAACAGCCGCAAGGCGAGGTGATCGACATGGAATTTTCGGCAGCTATCCGTCACGATCCGCTCAAGCCTGACTCGCATGACAGAGTGCCCCGTCATATCCGCGTAGAGCGACACAAGCGACATGATATCCTCGCGCAAGGCGTCGAACGTGCCCTGCATGGCATCGGCCAGCTTCACCCCCAGTTCATCACGCGTACCGCGCAGCACAATCACGGCGGGACGGGTCGCAAGGTAGCGATAGGCCGCATCGCGCACCTCTGCGTGCAAGCCCAGTGGCAGCGTCGTCAGGTCGCCGGAAGGGAGTGTGACCGCCAGCGGGCTTTTACGGAAGGCGAGGATACGTCGCGTCGGGCAAGAATCAATCATGGGTGGCCCTCAGAATAAGTTATGTTATAACATAACAGTTCTAGCAAAGATTTCAATCCTTCCCCGTTCCCTTGCCCGAGCGCCTCATGTCCGATTCATCCAGCCTTTCCCCCGCTCATCTGTTCGGCGAGAGTGCCGAAACCCTCGCGACCAATAAGGGAGACCGTGACACGCGCCTGCCGGTGACCATCCTCTCAGGGTATCTCGGCGCAGGAAAAACCACGCTGATGAACCATCTGTTGCATAACCGCGAAGGCTTGCGGATAGCGGTGATCGTCAATGACATGAGTGAGGTGAATATCGATTCCGCACTCATTCGCGCTGGCCATAGCGATCTGACGCGTGCAAAGGAAAATCTCGTTGAGATGACCAATGGATGCATCTGCTGCACCCTGCGCGACGACCTTCTGACGGAGATCAGCCGCATTGCCGCCCTTGATCGCTTTGACTACCTGCTGATTGAGTCAACAGGTATTGCAGAGCCTATGCCCATTGCCGCCACATTCGAGTTTCGTGACGAGGCAGGGCATAGTCTGAGCGACGTGGCGCGGCTCGATACGATGGTGACGGTGGTCGATGCGGTCAATCTGCTCAATGACTTCTCCTCCACCGATTTCCTGCATGAGCGGGGTGAGAGCGCTGGCGAGGATGACCACCGCAGCCTTGTCGATCTCCTGACGGAGCAGATCGAATTTGCCGATGTCATCGTGCTCAACAAGATCGATACGGCAAGCGAGGCGCAGCGCCGGGTCGCACGCTCCATCATCAACGCCCTCAATAGCGAGGCCCGGATGATCGAAACCTCGGAGAGCCGTCTTGCCTCGCGGAAGGTGCTTGATACCGGCCTTTTCGATTTCGAGCGGGCCCATCGCCATGCCCGCTGGTTTCAGGAACTCTATCACCCGCACATGCATGCGCCGGAGACCGACGCCTATGGCGTGACCAGCTTCGTCTATCGCGCCCGACAACCCTTCGAGCCGGAAGCCTTCGCTTCACTGATCGCCCGCTCATGGCCGGGGCTTGTGCGCGCCAAAGGGTATTTCTGGCTGGCAACCCGCCCCGACTGGGTGGGCGAGCTGAGCATTGCCGGCTCGCTGGCGCGCAACCAGGCCGCCGGGCGCTGGTGGGTGAGTATCCCTGCAGCAGACTGGCCGAATGATGCTGAATGGCGGCAAACACTCGATGCGCTATGGGACCATTGCTATGGCGACCGCAGGCAGGAGCTCGTTTTTATCGGTGCCAACCTGAACGAGGCCGCCTTGCGTCAGGCGCTTGACGCGTGCCTGATCACACCGCCCGATACCGGCGCTTTCGACCCCGGTCGTTACGCCGATTTACCGGACCCTTTTCTCAAATGGGAATAGGGAAAGCTGGCGGAAGCAGTTGCCAACGCTCAACGTACAGCAGGACGGGTCTGGCGGCTGATGAAGATAGCCAGAAGGATAATCGCGCCCTTGATGACATTCTGCACATAGGGCGAGATATTCATGAGATTGAGGCCATTATTGAGCACGCCCAGAAGAAGCGCACCGATCAGCGTGCCAATGATCGAGCCGCGCCCGCCAGAAATCGCCGTCCCGCCCAGCACAACGGCAGCGATGGCATCGAGTTCGAACCCCATACCGGCATTGGGCTGGCCGCTCATGAGGCGCGAGCTGAGCAGGATCCCCGCAATCGCTGCTGTCACACCGCTTATGAGATACACGATGACCTTGTAGCGACGCGCATCGATACCAGAGAGACGCACGGCGTCCTCATTGCCGCCGATGGCGAAGATATAGCGCCCAACCGGCATTTTCTCGAGCAACACATAGGCCACCACAAATGTCAGCGCCATGATCACAATAGGGGTCTGCACCCCTAGAATGGTGCCACGCCCCAGAAAGCCGAACCAATCGGGCAGACCGGTAACCGGATAGCCATTGGTGTAAATCAGCCCCAGCCCGCGCGCGATGCTCATTGAGGCGAGCGTGACAATGATGGGGGGCATACGCAGACCGGCAATGCACAGCCCGTTGCCGAGCCCGAACACCATGCCTGCTCCAATCCCCGCGAGGATGGCCACGACGCCTGATACCCCGCTGGCAAGTAGCCCTGCGGTGAGCGTACCTGTGAGAGCCATAGTGGCACCGACAGACAGATCGATCCCACCTGTCAGGATCGCAAAAGTCATACCAACCGAAATGATGGCGTTGATCGAGACCTGACGGCCGATATTCTCCAGATTGCCCAGCGACAGGAAGCGGCTGTTGAGAAACATCATGCCGATGACGACCACGATGAGCCCCATGGCAGGCAAAAACGCGGTCGAGCGCCGTGATAGCGCCACAAGGGAGTCACGCATGGAGCGACGCTCCCGACCCGGCGGACTGATGAGAGGCATATCCCTGTCCGACGGATTTTGTACCGCTTGATGTGGCATGACGCATGATCTCCTCGGCATTCAGCGCGTCTCCTTCGAGAATGGTCGAGATGGCGCCACGATAAAAAACAGCGACGCGGTCGCACATCCCGACGATTTCGGGGAGTTCTGATGAGATCATGATGATCGCAAAGCCCTCCCCGGTCAGGTCCCGCATCAGACGATAGATTTCCGCTTTGGCCCCGACATCGATTCCGCGCGTCGGTTCATCGAAGATCAGGATCGGGCAGCGACGATTGAGCCAGCGCGCGATGACCACTTTTTGCTGGTTGCCGCCGCTGAGCGTGACGGTTGCCGTCTCGGCATCCGGGGCCTTAACCTGCAGGGCGCGCATGAGAGAGGCGGTTTTCTCATGCTCCTTGCGCCGGTCGATCAGTCCTGTACGCCGCGTATACTGTGGAAGATTATTGATCGAGATATTGTCGCGTATACTGAATGGCAGAATCAGGCCTTCCGTCTTGCGGTTTTCAGGCAGAAGCCCGATCCCGGCTTTGAGCGCCGCCGCCGGATCGGACAGGGTGACGCCACGCCCATGCATGGTCACGCTCTTGCCCGGACAGGGCAGCGCTCCGATCAGGGCAAGAGCGGTCTCTGTACGGCCCGAGCCCACCAGCCCGGCAAAACCAAGAATTTCGCCTGTGTGAAGGTCGAAATCGCTCATGGCTGCATCGCCTCGGCTGCGCAGATGGCGCGCTGTCAGCAATACGCTGCGCTCGGCCGTATTGGCCTTGGGCGGAAAGCTGTTCTCGATACGCCGCCCCACCATCATCTCGACCAGATAATCCATGGTGCAGGACGCGACTGGGGTCAGGCCGACATTCGCCCCATCCCGTAGAATGGTAATGCGATCGCAGATCTCGAAGATCTCCTCAAGATGATGCGAAACGAAAATAATCCCGATGCCCTCATCGCGCAGCTGCCGCATGACGCGAAAAAGCAGTGCTGCCTCGTTGGGGGTCAGCGGGGCTGTCGGCTCGTCCAGAATAAGGATGCGCACATCGAGCGAGAGCGCTTTGGCAATCTCCACGAATTGCTGCTCGGCAACACTCAACCGTCCGACGGGAACGGTCAGGTCGATCTGCACGCCGATGCGTTCAAAAAGGCCAGCCGCCTGACGCGCCATGGCCGTACGGCGGCTCAGCCCGAGCGCATTGCGCCTTTCTCGCCCCAGAAAAATATTATCGATCGCGTCGAGATCGGGCACCAGGCTGAATTCCTGAAACACAATGCCGATGCCGCGCGCGATGGCGTCGCGATAGCTCGTGAAATGGCAGGCTTCGCCATCGAGCAGCATCTCGCCCTCATCCTGGCGCTGGATGCCGCCTATGATCTTGATGATCGTCGATTTCCCAGCGCCATTTTCACCCAGCAGCGCATGAATCTCACCACGCATGAGGTCCAGTGAAACGCCCTTGAGCGCTTTCACTCCGGGAAAACTTTTGGTGATGCCCTGCAGCTTCAGGAGCGGCAGGGCAGAAGAAGAGTGTATTTCTGTCATGATGCCTTGCCGCCCCCAATAGGTGCTCAAGATCGGTAATAAGAGAGGCTCAGCCCCGCCTCACTCTCACCAACTGAAAGTCTTTGCTCCCTTGGCGTCGACCAGTTCCACATCCACGGGCACTGTGGCGGGCGGCACTGCACCCCAGTACTTGGCAAGCGCCATAGCCAAAGCGAGACGGATCTGCTGTCGCGGGAATTGCGCGGCCGTGCCGATGAAATGCGAGCCGGGCTTGGCAATGGCCTTGATCGCTTCGGGCGCGCCATCCACGCTTACAAGCTTGACGTCATGCCCACTCGAATCAATGGCCGACAGCACACCCAGCGAGCCATTATCATTGACGCTGAAAATGCCCTTCATGTCGGGATTGGCCTGCAGCATGTTCTCAGCCACCGTCAGAGCCTGGTCGCGCTCCTGCTTGCCGTTTTGCGTGCTCACGATCTTGATACCGGGAAATTTCGCCAGGGCGGCCTTGCATCCCTTTACGCGCTCAAGGATCGGCACCACGGGAATACCATCTATGATACCGACATCACCCTTGGTGATAGTCTGGCCCAGATATGTGCAAGCCTTGAAACCGGCATCGTAGTTCTTCGATCCGACAAAGGTATCAATGGGGCCATTGGCCTGGGCATCGACCGAGACTATGGGGATATTCTTGTCGTGCACGGTCTTTACGATGGAGGCAACGCCCGCTGAATCGGTTGGATTGATCAGGACGATCTGTACGCCCTGCTGCACCATATCCTCGATATCGCTGACCTGCTTGGACACGTCGTGATGCGCATCGCTGATGATCAGTGTGGCTCCGATGGATTTGGCCGCATCCTGGAGCGCGTCCTTCATAGTTACGAAATAAGGGTTGTTCATCTCCTGAAAGGACACGCCGATCTTGAGCGGTTCGGCGGCATACGCCTTGCCGGGAGCCAAAGAGAGCGCAGACCCGGTGACGAGGGTCGAGGCGAGAAGCGTCTTGAGAAACTTGTTCATTTTGAACTCGTATCGAAATGGGGCATTCCCTGCCCGGTGCAGTTTTCCATGCCCTGTCATCCGGGGCACAGGCTCTGTTGGTGCGACGCCCTGACCGGGCTCAACCGGTCGAGGCGACCGGTCCTGTCGGTTCAGATGGCGGTGTAGCCGCCATCGACAAAGATCTCCTGCCCGTTGATCATCCCCGAGGCAGGGGTAGCGAGATAGAGCACCAGGTCGGCCACCTCCTGAGGTGTGGCGACGCGACCCGCGGGAATTTTTTCGAGAAAGCGCTGAAGCTTGTCACCCACACCCCAGACGCGCTCGCCCATGGGCGTCCAGACCACGGTGGGACAGACAGCATTGGACTGGATGTTATGTGGCGCCCATTCTGCGGTCATCACCTTGGTCAGGCCATTCAGACCGGCCTTGGACGCTACATAGGGGCCGTGATCAGTCAGCGCCACGCTGCTGGCCATCGAGCTAATATTGATGATCTTGCCCCCCCCGGCATCGATCATGCCCGGCACCAGCGCCCGCGCCATGAGCCAGGGCGCCCGCAGATTGAGGTTGAGGATCGAATCCCATTCCTCGACGCTCTGCTCGTTGAGCGATTTCGGTATGCTCATCCCGGCATTATTGACGAGGATCGTCGGTATGCCGATTTCGCTGCGCATGCGGGCGGTAGCCTGCTCTGCCGCTCGTGCATCGAGCAGATCGGCTGCAATGGCGAGACAGGTCCTCCCCTGCGCGGTAACGAGCGCGCGCGTCTCATCCAGAAGCGCCTCGTCGCGGGCAATGGCGACAATATCAGCCCCTGCGGCGCTCAGCGTCTCGCAGATCGTGACACCTAGCCCGCGCGAAGCCCCGGTGACGACGGCAACCTTGCCTTTGAGCGAAAAACGGGTGGAGAGATCGGTCATGACAGGCTCATGCCTCCTGCAGGCGACGCGCCCGGCGCGCCAAGGGTACGGGGATGCGCCAAGAGATGAGGCGCGGTGATCTGCTGCGATTGCTGGCGAAACTGACGCGGTGTGCAGCCGCGCAGACTCAGAAACACGCGATTGAAGTTGGAGAGATTGCTGAACCCTGCCTCTCGGCAGATATCAGTCACCGCCATTGAGGTTGTTGCGAGCAGGTGGCAGGCATGACCGATCCGCAGCTTCTGCACAAAGCTCATGAAAGTCTCACCCGTCACCGCGCGAAACTGGCGCGAGAAACCCGAAGGCGTCATGCCGAGGGATGAGGCGATGGTCTCGTGGCGGATTGTAGCGGGATCGGTCGTCAGGAGATGACGCACCAGACGGTTGATGCGCGCAGCACCCGAAACCCCGACCCCACCCGGCAGAGGGCGATCGCGCCCGGTAGACAGACGCCGCCAGGGCGATTGCGACAACGCAAACATAAGGGACACGCAAGAGGCGAGTTTCTGACCCGCGCTTTGCGCACCCATCGCAACGAGCGCCTCGGCATGGGCAAGAGCCTGTACGCCAGTGAATTCCAGCCCATGAACCGCCTCTGCAAGCATGCGCGTCAGCCCTGACAACTCCGGGCAGAGCGCAATCATTCCTTCAATCCAGCTCTGGCTGAACTGAAGCACCACGTCGCGTCCCTGGAGCACTTCGCCTTCGCAAAGGGGACTGAACCACACATGAGGGAGATCCGGCCCGATGAGCACAAGCTGACCCGCTGAAAAAGCACCAATGTAATCGCCAATCATCGCACGGCCTGCGCCGCGTGTGATCAAATGCAGCTCATATTCCGGATGATAGTTCCAGCAGGCAATGGCTGCCGGATAATCATGCTGATGCCAACGGAAACTGCCGGTCTTCTGCTCAGGTATCAACTCCAGAATGGCAGGGTTCTGCACCCCTCGTCCATTCTGCCCAGGAGAGGTATGACCGGTGGAAATACCATTGAGATACGACATGAGACGTGCCTCGCCTGTGCAGAAGATCAGAGGGTGATCTGGAGTTTGACGTCGTCCGGCCTACCATCCGCCGCTCGCTCGAAGGCCGCAATACCTTCGCTAAGCGGATAGCTGCCGGAGATCAGTGGCTTGAGGTCGATACGTCCAGAAGCGATGAGCGCAATGGCACGATCATAGACATGGGCATAGCGAAAGATCGTCTCGATGCTCAGCTCCTTGGCTTGCGCCGCAACGATATCAAGGGCGACCTTCCTGGGAGGCATACCGACCAGTATCAGACGCCCTCCAGGCCGTGTGCAGTCCAGTGCGTCCTGATAGGCTCCCTCGAACCCGCTCGCCTCGAAGGTCACATCCACGCCCCATCCCTCACCGCACTCGGCAGCAATACGCCCGGCCGGTTTCGCCTCGGCCAGATTGATCGGGACGATATTGGCATAGCGTCCGGCGATAGCGAGTTTGGGTGCCGAGAAATCGCTGATGAAAACCCGGCTCGCCCCGGAGGCCAGCGCCGCAAGCGCAGTCATGATTCCGATTGGTCCTGCCCCTGTAACCAGACAGACGTCGCCGGGCTGCAGGCGTGCCTTGACGCAGGCATGAACGCCGACCGCCAGCGGCTCGACCATTGCCCCTTCAGCAAAGCTCACACGATCAGGCAGTTTGTAGGTGTAAGCCGCTGGATGCACGACAGAGGCGGTCAGACAACCATGCACAGGTGGGGTTGCCCAGAAGCGCACGGCAGGGTCGATATTATACTGCCCCAGACGGGAGGCACGCGATTGCGGGTCGGGGATACCCGGCTCCATGCACACACGATCACCGATCTTCAGCCCCGTAACCCGGCTGCCCAGCGCAGTGATTGTCCCCGAGGCCTCATGCCCGAGCACCATGGGCTTGCGCACGACAAACGGCCCGATAGCGCCATGCGTGTAGTAATGCACATCGCTCCCACAGATCCCGACCGTATGGATGGCAATACGCACATCATCAGGGCCAAGCGTGTCATCAAGGGCAATGTCCCGCAGGGACAGTCTGCCACGCTCTTCCAGAACCAGTGCCTGTGCCATCTCGTCATTCCTTGCAGATCCCGACATGCTCCAGCGATACGCGAACATGACAGAACTGTTAGATATAACGACACGATCTCATGAAATAGGTCTGTTCTTCACAAAAAATGATGATTTCTTGCGTGAACAGAACACCACTCCGTGATTTTCGATTTGGGAGTGAGCCTTTGCGAGCTGGCACGGCACTGGAGCGGGGTACTCCGTGGCGACCGCGTTTGGCGCTGGGTCATGGCTGACCTATGCTGATTTCCCATCGGGCTGCGCCCCGGCCTTCCCCCAATGCCGACAGAAAGAGTTCTGATGACCGAGCGTCCCGTTTTCCCCGGAATGAGCCGCCGACGGGCCCTTGCCTCGCTTGCAGCGACCGGTGGTGGCCTGATGGGAGCGGCATTCGCGCAGGCTGCGCCCGGCCCTGTGGCGGTACCCAAGGCACCGGACAAGGAAAGAAAGGCCGAGCCCAACGCCTCGCATCCCTCCCCTGCCGACCAGCCGGGAGCCACCGCCCATCCGGTCATTCGCACGCAAAGCGATGCCCTCTATCGCCCTACGATCCATTTCTCACCCGAGAGCGGTTTCATGAACGACCCCAACGGGCTTGTTCATGATGGGTCGATTTTTCATCTTTATTATCAATATGACCCCTTTGCCCCCTATGCCGGTCACGTGCATTGGGGCCATGCGACGAGCAAGGATCTGCTGTCATGGCAGGATCAGCCGATTGCGCTCAATGAAACGCCTGCTGGCGAGGCCTTTACCGGTTGCGCCGTGCTGGACGCACAGAACAGTTCAGGGCTGTTCAAGGAGGGGCAAGGTGGACTGGTTGCCCTCTACACCCGCGCCACCCCCAGGAAACAGTCACAGTATCTGGCGATCAGTGAGGACGGGGGACAGAGTTTCCATGATATCGCCCAGAATCCGGTGCTCGATATCGGCAGCAACTCATTTCGTGATCCGCAGGTGATCTTTCACGAACCCACCCGGCAATGGGTCATGGTGGTTGCAAAGTCACGCCTGCATCAGATTGCATTCTACGCCTCCATCGACCTCCGGCACTGGGTGCATCTCAGCGATTTTGGTCCGTCCGGCCTGTATGGCGTCGATTATGAATGCCCCAATCTGATCGAGATTCCCGTTGAAGGCGGCGGGTCACGCTGGGTTCTGTTCATCTCGGTCAATCCCGGTGGGCCAACGGGGGGCAGCATCACCCAGTATTTCGTTGGCAGCTTCGATGGCAGTCGCTTCACCCCCGATGACACCGTGATCGGGCTGACGGATTTCGCCAAGGATGCCTATGCCCTTCAGTGTTACCAGAACATGCCAGGCAGGCAGGCCGTCTCCATCGCCTGGCTGGGCAACTGGCAGTACTGTCAGGAACTTCCGACCCAGAGCTGGCGCGGCTGCATGACCCTGCCCCGGCTCATGACACTGCGCCATGACTCAGCCGGCTGGCTGCGCCTCGCCCAAACCCCGAGAGGGCTGGAAACCCTGCGTGAAGCGCCCATCGCTTTCACCTGCCAGCGTCTGGCCGCCGGTGCCAGTGCCTCGGTACCCCTCCCGCAATGCGTGGCGCTCGAACTGGTCCTGAACGCGACCGTTGACCAGATGCCCCCCAATCTGCCGCTGGGGGACAAGGGGCGCACGGGCCGGTTCGTTATCGTGTTCGGCAATGATATGGGCGAAAACCTGACCATCGGTTTTGACGCCTTCAGCGGTCAGCTCTGGATTGACCGAGCCGATCTCAATGGTTTCAAGCAGCCTTTCTTTACCGGGCAGTTCTCAACCCCTCTCAATGCCGATGACCGCCATTTCGACATACGTCTCGTGCTTGATGCCTGCACGCTTGAGGTCTTCGCCAATGGTGGCCTTTCGGTAGGAACTGCCTTGCTCTTTCCGGCCAACCCGCTCAGCTTCCTCAAGCTTGAGGCGACAGGCGCTGGGGCAAGCATCGAGACACTGGGCCTGTACCGGCTCAGGAAGGTCATGCCGCGCGAGACAGCCCTGTAAGCCTCGGCCACCCTATGATAAGGCGGTGATCCCGACGAACCAGACCGGAGCTATTCTCTCTCATGTCCTTCACCGCCTGTCTTTTCGTCATGCTCGGCGGGGCCCTTGGCACGCTGGGGCGCTATCTCGTCTCTGTCGCGACCGCGCCCTATAGCCGCTCCATGCCGTGGGGTACGATCCTGGCCATCAATACGGTCGGGTCGTTCGTCATCGGTTTTTTCGGTACGCTGACGCTCGCCCATGGCCGCTTTCCCGTTTCGGAAAACATGCGGCTCTTTGTCATGGTCGGGATTTGCGGAGGGTACACCACCTTCTCGTCATTCAGCCTCCAGACTCTGGATCTGATGCGTGCCGATGCATGGGGCCGCGCCATGCTCAACATCATTCTTTCAGCCGTGCTCTGCCTTGGCGCGGTATCGCTCGGGCATCATGCCGCCTCGAAGCTCAATGCCGGGGCCTTTCAGATTGCCCAGAACGAGACCGAAGAGGACGCCTGATATCCTGACGGCCATTCCGCCGGGCCAGAGCCTGGCGGGACACAGGGTTTGCCTTATGCGCCCCCGCAGAGGTTGCCCTTCAGGCTGAAAGCGCTTCGAAGCGGGCTGTCTGCTCGTCACAACGATAGATATCGGCCATCGGGTATGGCTGTCGCGCAAGCGTCGCCACCGCGTTGATGACCCGATCCACCTTCTCGTCGCTCATCAGAACGCTGAAGTTCAGCCGGGTCCAGCCGGGCTTTTCGATTTCATGACCCGACAGGATCTCGCGGCGCAGGATTGCCGAGGCAGGCTCATCGATGGAGAGCAGACGATGCGCATAGGGCCCGGCGCAGGCACAGCCGCCACGTGCCTGAATACCGTAGCAATCGGACAGCAAGCGAGTAAAAAGCTGCTGATGGATATGACCGCCGCGCTGATGATCGCGGATGCGCATGGAGAAGATGGGCAGAGCCGGCTTGTCGGCTGAGGCGCCGATCAGTTCGATCTCTGCCACGTCGCCCCATGCCTTCAGCGCCCGCGCGCGCAGTTCGGCATGACGTTCATCCATGAAATCCTGACCGATGGCGTCCTTCACCAGAAATGCCAGCGCCGCCCGGATATCGCCCACCACATTGGGTGTGCCCGCTTCCTCACGGTCGCTCACGCGATCGGAATAATCATGCCCCCAGGGTGAGACAAAACGCACCGTTCCACCACCGGGCAGGCTCGGGCGTGTGATGGCCACAGCGGCGTCACGAACGATCATCACGCCTGAAGCGCCGGGTCCGCCAATGAATTTGTGGGGCGATACGACCACCGCATCAATCTGGGCTGGCGTGCCTGCTGCCATATCGATGGCGAGATACGGCCCGCCGCCTGCATAGTCCCAGACCGAACGCACGCCATGCGCATTGAGCAGGGTCGTGATGGCCGCGACATCGGTCAGGATACCGGTCACATTAGAGGCTGCGGAAAAGGCTGCCACCACCAGTCGTCCCGGGGTGAGGGCTTCCAGCACACGGGTGAGTTCCGCCACATCAGGCCCACCCTGCACGGCCTCGCCAATCTCGATGATTTCCGCCCCGCTTTCGCGCCACGGGAGAATGTTGGAGTGATGCTCGTAAGGCCCGATCAGAACGAGCGGTTTTTTGCCTTCAGCGACGGCCCGTGTAATGCCCATAAGGCTGACGAGACGGTTGATGCCTGACGTCGCACCTGAGCCGGTGAAAACAACGCTGTATGCCTCCGTTGCCTTGCAGAGCCGGGCGATATGAGCGCGCGCCGAGGCACGCAGCCTTGTCATCATGCGCCCGCAATAGGACGCCTGGGTATGACTGTTGGCATAGTAGGGCAGAACCTGCGTAAGGACGAAGCTTTCAACCTGCTGAAGCGCGCGCCCCGAGGCCACGTAATCGGCATAGAGCAGCGGATGATCGCCAAACGGCCCCGGCACAGGCACACCCTCACCAATGACCCCTTTGCGAAGCCCTGCCAGCCCCTCTTCGCCCTTCAGCGAAACGGCAAAATCATCGAGGCAGGTATCGGGGTTCAGCATGGTAAAGGCTCCTGTGGTCGGATGAGCACAGGATAGAGCGATGGAATGGTGGAAAACTCACCCTATTTCATCGCAGATTCTGCTTTCTTTCTATCAAATGATCTGTTTTCCTCGATTTCATGGATCAAATAGACCGCGCTATCGTCCGAGCCCTGCAACAGGATTCATCGCTTTCCCAGCGGGGGCTGGCCGAGAAAGTCGGGTTGTCGCAGAATGCCTGCTGGCGCCGTCTAAATGCGCTCAGAGCCAGCGGTGTGATCGAGGGGGAGACCGTCCGGCTGTCGCAAACGGCCATAGGGCTAGGTGTGACGGTATTCGTGATGGTACGCACACGCTACCACTCACGCGAATGGCTGAGCCAGTTTCGGGAGGCCGTTCTGGCAATACCCAATATCGTGGATTTCCACCGTCTGGCGGGTGATTATGACTACATGCTCAAGGTCGTCGCCAAGGACATGAACGCGTTCGACCGCATCTATCAGATGCTGATCAGCAAGGTGGAGCTGGACACCGTCACCTCCTATCTCTCGATGGAGGCTATCGCCGATAATCGTGACATGCCTGTATGATTGCGCAGGATGGCAAGGCCTTTCGCCACAGCCACGCTGACACATACAAACACTGATGATGGACAGACGCTCCAAGGGCACCGCCCATCATCAGTTTCCAGGCCAGAAAAGGCTCAGCTTGCTTCAGGTTTGGTGATCAGTTCGAACAGAAGAACCGAGCGCCCTGTCACGGTATAAACCTGCTCCTGCTCAAACAGCTCGGATTCCAGCGCCTCGCCGTCATCTGGCCGGTTGGTGTCCAGCAGCAGCTTCCATTCGTCTCCTTCGGCCTTGGGCAACGTGAACTCCACCACATCATGCCAGCTATTGAGGATGAGCAAGAGCGTGGCATCAGCGCCGCGACGCATGATACCGCTGGGCTGGGCCCGACCATCCAGCATGAGCCCGAAGCACTGCGCCAGCGACCATTCATCCTGCTGCATGTCGCCACCGGACGCGCTGATCCAGGTCAGTTCCTTAACGTCGAGTTCAGGATTATAGGCCTCGGTCAGGAACCGGGCGCGACGCAGGATCGGGAAGCGTCGACGAAGCGCGAGAAGTCGCGTGGTGAATTTGGAAAGACAAGCCCCCCCCTCACTGAGACGCCAATCAACCCAGGAGATGTCGTTATTCTGACAATAGGCATTGTTGTTGCCGCCCTGGGTTCTGCCGAACTCATCCCCCGCCACGATCATGGGGGTGCCTTGCGAGAAAATCAGGGTCGCCATCATGTTGCGGCACTGACGCCAGCGCACTTCGTTGATGGCTGCATCATCGGTCTCCCCCTCCACGCCGTAATTGCATGAGCGGTTATCCGACGTGCCGTCCTTGCCGTCCTCTCCATTCGCTTCGTTGTGCTTCTCGTTATACGAGACGCAGTCCCACAGCGTGAAGCCGTCATGAGCCGTAAGGAAATTAACACTGGCCCAGGCCTGACGACCCAGATGGTTGAACAGGTCAGGGCTGCCAAGCAGGCGCGGCGCCAACACATCAGCCTTGGCCTCACCGCGCCAGAAATCGCGCACCGTATCACGGAACTTGTCGTTCCATTCGGCCCAGCCGGGAGGAAACTGGCCGACCTGATACCCGCCAGGACCAATATCCCAGGGCTCGGCGATCATTTTGAGATGGGTTAGGGTCGGGTCCTGCTGGCAAATGCGCAGGAAGCCCGACTGACTGTCGAACCCGTCAACCTCGCGCGCGAGGATGGTGCCAAGATCGAAGCGGAAGCCATCCACACCGATTTCGTTGGCCCAGTAGCGCAGACTATCAACGACAAACTGTAATGATGCAGTTTTCGTCAGGTTGAACGTATTACCCGTACCGGTATCATTAATATAGAATCTCTTATTGTCAGGCATGAGCCTGTAATACGTCGCGTTATCCAGCCCCTTGAAGGAGAGGGTCGGGCCGAGTTCGTTGCCTTCTGCGGTGTGGTTATAAACCACGTCCATGACCACCTCGATGCCCGCCTCGTGGTAGGCGGCGACCATGCGACGCACTTCGGTCAGGGCATCATCCTGATCCGCAGCATAGCGCGTGTCGGGGGCAAAAAAGCCGATCGTGTTGTAGCCCCAGTAATTCGTAAGGCCCTTGTTCACCAGATACTCATCAGCGACGAAGCTCTGGATGGGCAGCAATTCGATTGTCGTGATACCAAGCGATTTCAGGTGCTCGATCACATGGCGATTGGCCAGCCCTGCATAGGTGCCGCGCAGGCGCCGTGGAACGCGAGGATGATTGAGGGTGTAGCCCCGGACATGGGTTTCATACACCACCGTATCTGACCAGCGCGTTCCCAGCGGGCGCAGGTTCTGAGCGGCAGGATCGGTAATCACACATTTCGGGATGTAAGCTGCGCTGTCACGCTCATCGAAGCTCAGATCCTTGTCGGCATGGCCGATCTGGTAGCCGAAGAGCGCGGGATTCCATTCGATCTCGCCAAAATGCTCACGTGCATAGGGGTCGAGGAGGAGCTTGTTCGGGTTGAAGCGATGACCGGCATCGGGCTCGTAAGGGCCATGCACACGCAGGCCGTAGAGCTGCCCGGGACGAAGGTCGGGAATCCAGCCATGAAATACCTGATCAGTATATTCCGGCAGGCGGATCCGGTCTGTTTCCTTCTCGCCGTTCTGGTCGAACAGGCAGATTTCAACTGCCTCAGCATTTGCAGAGAATACTGCGAAATTGACGCCCTTGCCGTCATAGACGGCGCCTCTCTCGGCCGGGCTTCCTTCCTTCAGGCGTTTAGCAAAAGAATCACTCATGGGTTTCTTTCCATCCTGACCCGATAGACCGGCGTTTTTCCTATCTGCACCCGGGTTCGAGGGGCCTAACGCTATGGAACGAGAAAGTGCCGATAACATAAACGCGAGCTATTAACGATTTCTGATGCGGAGCGTTTCATAAGTATTAGCATCCCAAAAGGCTCTGCAATTTCTTCTTCGCCCCACAAAACGAGGCTCGTCATGCCCTCAGAACAGATCGTTGCGCTTCCGACAGATTTGCAGCTGCTTTCTGTCACCGCAGAAATGTTTCCCTTTGTCAAAACGGGAGGTCTGGGGGATGTAGCTGCTTCGCTTCCGACGGCACTGCGTCATCACGGTGTGCGCACACGAACAATCCTGCCCGGCTATCCAGCAGTAATGAGAGCCCTCACGCAGAAAGTGCAGGCCTATGTATTCAACGACATGCTGGGCTATCGCGTAACCCTGTGGGAGGGCACGGCTCAGGGGCAGCATCTTTACGTCATCGATTCAAGTGAACTCTACGATCGTCCGGGGGGGCCATATCTGGGTCCCGATGGGCGGGACTGGTTTGACAACGACATGCGTTTTGCTGTGCTTTCGCGCGTGGCAGCCTGCATCGCCCAAGGGTGCCTTGCGAACTGGCAGCCCGATGTTGTCATGACACATGACTGGCAGGCGGGGTTGGTCAGCGCCTATCTGCGCTATGACAATCTTCGGGCACCCCCTGTTGCGCATGTCATTCACAACATGGCCTTCCAAGGCCTTTTTCCGCGCGAGGTTCTGACACGCATCGGGTTGCCCGACCACGCCTTCAATGTCGATGGCGTCGAATTCTATGGCAAGGTCGGCTATCTCAAGGCTGGTTTGCAGCTTGCTAACAAGCTGATAACGGTGTCACCGACCTACGCAGAAGAGATACAGACGGCCGAGAACGGCATGGGTCTCGAGGGCCTGCTGGGTGCCCGCGCCGCTGACCTTCACGGCATTCTCAATGGTATCGACCTGCATGACTGGAACTCCCTTACCGATCCTGCGGTCATCTTCCCGTATGCAATAGGTGACATTGCAGGTCGCCGCGCCAATAAACGTGTTTTCCAGGCAGAGTTCGGCTTGCCGCAAGATCCCAATGCGATGTTGCTGGGTATTGTCAGCCGCCTCACACGGCAAAAAGGCGTCGATATCCTCGCCGAGATTGCTCCCCGCCTGTTTCAGGCCAACATACAACTCGCCGTAGTTGGTGTCGGCGATAGTGACATCATGCAGAGTTTCCGTTCCCTGCAACTGAGCTATCCGCGCAATCTGGTCTGTCATCTGCGCTATGACGAGGTGCTTGGTCATCGACTTCACTCGGCAGTGGACTCATCACTCATTCCATCGCGCTTCGAGCCCTGCGGCCTCACACAGCTTCATGCATTGCGTTATGGCTCCGTGCCGATTGCTGCACGGGTAGGTGGGCTGACCGATACCATTGTCGACGCCAATGCGGCTGCCATCGAGGAAGGTGTAGCGAACGGTATCCTCTTCTCCCCGACTAAGGGTGATGCACTTTATCGGGCCATCCGTCATGCGCAGAAATTATACAGGCAAAAGTCGGTATGGGCGCGCCTGCAGCGTAATGGCTCGCTGCATGATGTCTCCTGGCATGGGAAAGCCGCCCATTATGCGCGTCTCCTGCTGGAGATGGCGGGCCGCGCACCCGCCAGATCGATTGGAGAAGGCGAGATCGCGCCACGACTGAGTGATATCGGCGCGCCCTCTGCTCCCAACAGCGCCTTCACCCGTACAGCCAGAATGCCGCAGAGCCGGCCACGCAATCCCGGACTTGGGCGTACCGATCTCCCGCGCTTCGGCACTGGCCTCTGAGCTACCCCGCCTGCACTCTCTCCCTTCCCTCTTCGGGCCATCCGGTCCGCAGAGCCTCAAATCCTTGCATATTGCCGAGGCGAGATCGTACTTTCCATGACTGAAACAGAAACGTCCAAGCCCGCGATCAACGCCAGCAAGCCTCAGGAGCAGCACCTGATCGACGAGATTGTGGAGGGGCGCGCCCGTGATCCGTTCTCGTACCTCGGGCGCCATCGCGAAGGGCGTAACGGGGTCGTACGCGTGTTCTATCCTGATGCCGTCGAGGTCAGGCTGCTGGCTGAACGCAAGAACAAGCCCCCGCTCGAAAAGAAGATGGACCGCATCGATGAGCGCGGCATCTACAAGGCGACCATAGCCGCGACCTCCACACGCTACAGCCTGCGCATTCTGTGGGCTGATGGCTGGCAGGAAACACACGATCCCTACAGCTTCGGCACGTTGATTGGCGATCTTGATCTCTACCTCTTTGCTGAGGGCAATCATCGCGATGTCGACCGGATTATGGGCGCCCATATCTGTGAGATCGACGGCGTATCGGGTGTGCGATTCAGCGTCTGGGCGCCCAATGCCCATCGCGTGTCGGTGATCGGTGATTTCAACATCTGGGATGGGCGTCGTCATGCCATGCGCCTGCGCCATAGCGCAGGGATATGGGAGCTGTTCGTTCCGGGCATCGGGTCTGGCGAGCGCTACAAATTCGAGATCATGGCACAAGGGGGTGTTATTCTGCCCGCCAAAGCGGACCCCTATGCCCGTTATGCCGAGCTCCCCCCGGCCACAGCCTCCATCGTGGCCCCACCGCTCGAGCATGACTGGCAGGATCAGGACTGGATGGCGCAGCGCGCGGCACGGCAGTCGCTCGAGGCACCGATCTCGATTTATGAACTGCACGTGCCTTCATGGCAGCGCCTGAACAGCCCGACCGGCTATGTGAGCTGGAATGATCTGGGTGACAAGCTCATTCCTTATGTCACCGAGCTCGGCTTCACCCATATCGAGCTGATGCCGATCACGGAATATCCCTTTTCGGGCTCGTGGGGTTACCAGCCTCTCAGCATGTATGCGCCAACCTCGCGCCATGGCACGCCCGCCGAATTCGCGCGCTTTGTGGACCGCTGCCATCAAGCGGGGCTCGGTGTCATCATGGACTGGGTACCGGCGCATTTTCCGGCAGATGCCCACGGGCTGGCCCTGTTCGATGGCACGCATCTTTACGAGCACTCTGACCCGATGGAGGGCTACCATCAGGACTGGCACACGCTCATCTACAATTTCGGGCGTACGGAAGTTCGCAATTTCCTGACCGGCAGTGCGCTCTACTGGTTGAGAAATTTTCACATCGACGGCCTGCGTGTCGATGCGGTGGCTTCCATGCTCTATCGCGATTACAGCCGCAAGGAAGGCGAGTGGCGTCCCAATGTCTATGGCGGCCGTGAAAATCTGGAGGCCGTGAATTTCATGCGCGAGCTCTCCGGAATCATACGCGATTACTGCCATGACGCTGCGTTGATTGCCGAGGAGTCGACGGCCTGGCCGGGTGTGACTGCGCCTCCTGAGGTCGGTGGGTTGGGCTTTCGCTTCAAATGGAATATGGGGTGGATGCACGACACGCTGCGCTACATGCAGCAGGATCCGCTATGGCGGCGCTATCATGGGTCAGACCTCACCTTTGGCATGGTCTATGCCTATACCGAGCATTTCATTTTGCCGCTGTCTCACGACGAGGTCGTGCACGGCAAAGGATCCCTCCTGTCGCGCATGCCGGGTGATGACTGGCGGCGACATGCCAATCTGCGCGCCTATTACGCCCTGATGTGGGCCTATCCGGGCAAGAAGCTGCTCTTCATGGGCGGTGAGCTCGCCCAGTGGGAAGAGTGGCATAATGACCGTGAACTCGCCTGGAACCGTCTGCACGATCATCTTGGCAAGGGTATGCACGATACGGTCGGCCTATTGAACGCGGTCTATCGCGAGGAACGCGCGCTCAGCGCTCATGATTACCACCATGACGGTTTCAGATGGATCATCGCAGACGATACCGAAAATACGGTTTTCGCCTGGTTGCGTCAGGCTCCGGGGGCTAACCCTGTTCTCGTCGTGTGCAACATGACGCCAGTGGTCCACCACGAGTATCGCATCGGCGTGCCATGTGGTGGGGCGTGGGTCGAACGCGTCAATACCGACCGCAGCGAGCTGGGTGGCTCTGGCGTATCTCATGACAATCCCGTCATGGCGCGGCAAGAATTTGCTCATGGCATGGAACATTCACTCGTCCTGACGCTTCCTCCTCTCGCCGTTCTGTATCTCGTCCCGAAACACGGCTGACCCTTCCCCGACCGGAGGCACCAATGCCAGAAGCGTATCTCTACCAGACCCGTTTTGGTGCCACCCCCCAGAGTGACGGAACAACACGTTTCGCGCTCTGGGCACCGTCATGCGAGGCCGTCAGCCTCGAACTGGAAAACCAGGCGCCCCTGCCCATGCAGGCCGAATCTGACGGTACGTTCACCCTGACAACGTCATGTCCGTCAGGTGCCCGCTATCGTTATCGCGTACGCGACGATCTTGCCGTTCCCGATCCGGCCAGTCGTAGCCAGCCGGATGGCGTGCATGGTCCGAGCGTGGTGACAGACCCGTCTTCCTATATCTGGAAAACACGGAACTGGGCTGGCCGCCCCTGGGTCGAAGCTGTCATTTACGAGCTCCATGCCGGCTTGCTCGGCGGTTTTGATGGCGTGCGCGATCGTCTGGACGAACTCAAGGCGCTGGGTATCACGGCCATCGAGATCATGCCCGTCAACAGCTTCGGCGGCACGCGCAACTGGGGGTATGATGGTGTCCTGCCCTACGCCCCGACGCAGGCCTATGGTGACCCTGATTCACTGAAGCGGCTCATCGACACGGCGCATGCCAAAGGTATGATGGTGCTGCTGGATGTGGTCTATAACCATTTCGGCCCGGACGGGAATTTCCTGCACGAATACGCCGAAGCGTTTTTCGATCACGACAACAATTCCACCTGGGGTACTGGCATTGCCTTTGCCAAGCCTGAAGTGGCCGATTTCTTCATTGACAATGTGCTCTACTGGCTGATGGAATTCCGGTTTGACGGTGTGCGCATTGATGCAGCCTCAGCCATTACCGATCATGCGTGGTTCGGCAAGCTGCGCAAGCGCGTCACTGGGGCAATCGAGCCCGGTCGCTACGTGCATCTCATTCTCGAAAACGAAAACAACGACGCAGGCCTTCTGCGTGATGGCTATACCGCTCAATGGAATGATGACGGCCATAACGTGCTGCATGTCATGCTCACGAGGGAGAAGGAGGGCTATTATGAGATGTTCGCCGATAACCCCACTCGCATACTTGCCCGCGTGCTGCATGAGGGATTTGCCTATCAGGGAGAGATGAACCCGTATTCGGGCAAGAAACGCGGCATGCCGAGCGGCGACCTGCCCGCAACCAAATTCATTCTCTTCCTGCAGAACCATGACCAGACCGGCAACCGTGCCATGGGCGAGCGTCTGATTTCACTCGCAGCGCCCGAAGCCCTTCATGCGGCCTATGCTCTTTTGCTGCTGAGCCCCATGGTCCCGATGCTGTTCATGGGGGAGGAATGGGGCTGCACCACACCCTTCCTTTTCTTCTGCGATTTTCATAATGAACTGGCAGACGCCGTGCGCGAGGGCCGACGCAAGGAATTTGCTAAATTCGCCTCGTTTCAGGATCCCGAAAAGCGCAAGACCATTCCTGACCCCAACGCGCTCTCGACCTTCGACCAATCGCGCCCGGATCGTGATGAGCGCGCCACGCTGGATGGGCGTATCTGGCTTGACCGCACCCATACTCTCCTCTCCCTGCGCAAGCGCTTTCTCGTGCCAAGGCTCTCGAATGTGCACAGCCTCGATGCCAGCGTGATCGGCGACAAATCGGTACTAGCGCGCTGGAAACTCGACGATGGATCAATCCTGTCGATCGCCATCAATCTTTCGGACCATGAAACCTGCAAGATTTCCGAACCTGCCACGCTCCTTTATAGCTCGGCAGCGCGACGCGCCGTAGAAGAACTGCCACCCGGCAGTCTAGTGGCCGGACTGGAGTGACGCGCATGACCTATCTGCCTCTGACAGCAACCCTGCGGCTGCAATTTCATCGTGAATTCACCCTGAATGACGCCATCCCGCTGGTTCCATATTTCAGAAAACTCGGGATCAGCCATGTCTATGCATCGCCGCTCCTGTCCTCCACCCCTGGCTCCATGCACGGCTATGACACGGTCGATTGCCACACGATCGACCGTGATCGTGGCGGTATTGAAGGGCTGAAGAATCTGGTTGCGGCGCTGCGTGACCAAGGCATGGGGCTTATTCTTGATATTGTCCCCAACCATATGGGGGTCGGCTGCGCCAACCACTGGTGGATGGATGTCCTGCGCCACGGGCGCGACAGCGCCTATGCCCAGCATTTCGACATCGACTGGTCACCAGCCAGCCCGATGCTGCACAGCAAGGTGCTGCTGCCTTTTCTCGGCGATCCCCTCGATGACACCATCAGGAGCGGTGATCTGAAGATCGCGCTTCACGAGGCGTCCAACCATCTCGCCATCCATTACGGCGATCAGTTCTATCCTTTATCCGCACAAAGCGAAGCCGCATTACTTGCCGAGGCCGGAAACGTCGGGACATCGGCCATGACCGATGAAACCCTTGCGAAACTCAATGAGCTAATCACCCCTGACAGCAAAAGCGGGCGGGAGAGACTGGAAGCCCTGCTTGAGGCGCAGCACTACCGTCTGGCCTGGTGGCGCGTTGCAGGCGATCTGGTCAACTGGCGCCGGTTTTTCGATGTTACCTCTCTGGTGGCCCTGCGTATGGACCGCAAGGACGTGTTTGATGACGCGCATAAGCTCGTCTTCGAGCTCTATCGTGAAGGCCTGATCGACGGCTTGCGCGTGGATCATGTTGATGGCCTCGCTCGCCCGGCGGAATACTGCACGAGGCTCCGCGCCCGTCTGGACACCCTGCGGCGGGAACGCCCGGAAGGTCTACGCGATCAGGCACCTTTCTTCATCGAGAAGATCCTCCAGAAGAACGAAATCCTGCCACTGGAATGGCCGGTTACGGGGACGACTGGCTACGATTTTCTCGAGCAGGTTGATCTCGCCCTTCATGACCCACGTGGCGAGGCACCATTGACCGAATTATGGTCCGCCTATGGACCAGCTGATTTCGAAACCGTCGAGCACGCGGCCCGGCATGAGAAACTCGACACCTCGTTTGTGGGTGATTTCGACGCACTGACGACACGGCTTGCGGGGCAGTTCCCTTCCGGCCGTGACCTTACTCCGCACGCCATCGGCGTTGCCCTGCGCGCCCTTCTGACCGTCTTTCCGGTCTATCGCAGCTATTTCGCCGATGGCGGTGATTCCGGTGCCGATTTCCGTGCCATCGACAGGGCACGTCTTGCAGCACAGCAGATTTTGCCCGTCTATCAGCACGAGATACTGGACCAGATTTGCCAGTACCTTGCCGATGCCCGGATCGACACGACGGAAAGGCAGGATATTCTCGAACGCTTCGAACATCTCACAGCGCCTCTCACGGCCAAGGCAGGTGAGGATACGGCGTTCTATCGCTATGCCCGCCTACTCTCGCGCAACGATGTCGGTTGCAGCCCCGATCGGTTCGCAGCCCCTGTGAAGAGCTTTCACAGCTTGAACATCGAGCGTCTGGCCAACCACCCCCAGGCACTTCTCACCACCGCAACGCATGACCACAAGCGCGGGGAGGATGGGCGGGCTCGGCTCATGGTTCTCAGCGAGCCCAAGGCCGACTGGCCTGAAACGGCGCGGCGCTGGCTGGACCAGAGCCAGGCTTTCCTTGAAAAGACTGCCCATGGTCCCTCACCCATACCAGCCGATGCCTATTTCATTTTTCAGACGCTGATTTCCTCCTGGCCCTTGAATGAGGCTGGTTTCAGCGATTACAACGAACGTATCGACGCCTATCTGACCAAGGCGCTGCGCGAAGGCGGCAGCCAGACCGGGTGGAGCAATCCTGACGAAGCCTATGAAAAAGCCTGCCTGGATTTCGCCCATCGCTGCATGACCGGGGACTTTGGCAAAGGCCTGTCATCCTATGTCGAGCGCATCAGCCCGGCCGCCACGCTCAACAGCCTGTCCCAGACCTTGCTGCGCATGGCCAGCCCCGGTGTTCCCGACCTTTATCAGGGTCGCGAAACCTGGGATTTCAGCCTAGTCGATCCGGATAACCGTCGCCCCGTCGATTATCCCGGCCACCAGTCAATGCTCGAGGAAGCCCTGCCCTTTTCCCAGAGCAGCGCCGGGTGGAGAAATGGGCGCATCAAGCAGGCATTGATCGAAACCGTTCTGTCTCTTCGCCTAAAGAACACGGATCTCTTTGCCTCCGGGCGTTATCTGCCACTCATGGCCACCGGCCCTCTGGCAGAGCATGTGATTGCCTTCCAGCGGCAAACGATGGAAGGCTCCTGCCTTATCATTGCGCCGCGGCTGACAATGGGGCTGGCTCTGGATGAAGGTCTGTGCGTCCACCATCGTGGCCTGAGCGAGACGATGCTACCTGTTCAGGGCACTTGGCGCAGCCTGCTGCATGACGGCATCGCACCCGAGGCCGGTGCTTTCTCACTGGGTTATCTCAATGGCCGCCCACCAATTGATATCCTGATCAACCGGGACTGATTTTCCGTGATGCGACAGGCTCGAACCATGACGCCTGTCGCCCACTCCTTTGGGCATAGACATCCCTATCCTCGCCGGACGCCCTGCAGCGTGGGACTGGTGTCAGCAACCATGCGTAGTCGGCTTTGCATGACCGCTCGTGATTCAACGAGAGTCTCTCAAGCGCCACACGCGGAAATGGGACGCGGAATGAGTCCCTAAGCGGCGCAACCCGTTCTCTCCCGAAAACGTTACACCGCCCCATGAGCGAGGTGACGCGTGCATATACTTCACATTGCGCTGGGTGGCTGTCTTCGCGCGCCCCCGGTTACCTACGGAATTACGCCTGATACGGGCGGTCATATCGCTTATGTGCTCGAGGCGGCCAATGCACAGGCTGCCCGTCCTGACGTTGATCACATCACGATCATTACGAGACGGTTTCGCAATGAAACGCTTGGTCTGATCCACGATCAGGAAATCGAATGTGTCTCGGACAAGATCACGATCCAGCGCATCGGTGCTCCTGCCTCGCCTTACCGCGAAAAAGATGCCGCTCTTGCGGACCTTCCTGACCTGACTGAAGCCCTGCTGCGCCATGCCAGCCGCCCGGACCAGCGTTACGACGCTATTCATGTGCATTTTGCCGATGCTGCCCAGCTTGGTCTCGCTCTTGCGCAAAAGCTGAATATTCCCGTCATCTACACACCCCATGCGCTAGGCATCGATAAATTGCAGGCGGGAGGGCGCAACTGCCCGGCTTTGCACGCACGTATCGCCATGGAGCGAAGCGCCATCGCTCAGGCCGATGGCATCATCGTTTCAACCCGCGATGAAGCGAGCCACCAGATCCCCCGCTACGGCGTCGCGCTCAACCGCTCACGTCTGCGCCAGATCACACCCGGCGTCCCCACGCTCGATCCCGCACCCGCGGCGCAAGGACGGACCTTTATCGCCCGCCATCTGGCCCATCCTGATCGCCCCGTCATTCTGGCAATCGCCCGCGCTGTCGAGAAGAAGAACCTTGTCCTCCTGGCTCAGGCCTATGCAAGTGTTCCCGGCCTGCGCGAGCGCGCCAATCTGGTCATTCTCGCGGGGCAACATGCCGGTGTGCAACCCGGCACGGAAGAAGCCGGTGTAATTGCACAACTGCATCATATCCGTCATGCAGCCGGGCTGGAGGCGCAGTTCGCTCTACCTGCCGCTCATGAGGCGCATGATGTTGCCAGCCTTTACCGGTTTGCGGCTCATACGAGAGGCGTTTTTGTCAATCCGGCGCGTCACGAACCCTTCGGTCTTACCCTGCTCGAAGCGGCCTCGGTCGCACTGCCCGTTCTTGCCACAAATCGCGGCGGTCCGGTCGATATCATCGCCAGACTGGGGCATGGCCTGCTCTTTTCACCTGATTCATCAGACAGCCTGACGGACAGGCTGAACCATCTGCTGTCGTCGCCCGAACTATGGGCACGGCTTTCAGGGTCAGCCACCAGACATCAGGCGCTCCTAGGCTGGGAAAACTACGCCGCAGACTCTGTCGCGTTCTACCGCAAGCTTGGACGCCAGCGTCAGCGTTTGGCACGCCCTGCCCCGCGCAGGCTTGCAACTACTGTCTTGCCGCCAGGCAGCATCGCGCCATCGGTTCTTCCCTTGCCTGCATTTTCCCAGCTGATTGACAGCGCAACCCAGCCGCAACTGTCAGGATGGTCCGCATGACACGCCCTATTGGTTATTTCGTGCATCATCAGGGTCGCGGTCATGCCGAGCGCTGCCTCGCGATCATCAACGCTCTGCCCGATACGCGTCCGGTACGCATTTTCTGTGCCCGCGCCGATCTGTTTCCTGACCTGCCCTCCCATGTCAGTCTGACCGTCATTCCGTCGCTTTTCGAAGCGACCGGGGCGGAAAACGCGGCGCTGGCAGATATGCCCACGCCCCGCACCCTGCATTGTGCGCCGCTTGGCTGGCCCGGCATACGGCAGGCTATGGGGCAGATTGTGGCGTGGTTTGTCGAGGCAGACCCGGCCCTGATGATTTGTGATGTGTCGGCCGAAATTGCCCAGCTTTGCCGCCTGTGCAGTGTGCCGCATATCAAGATTCTGCAACACGGCGACCGTGACGACGAGGGCCATCAGGCTGCCTATGATGGCGCGGTCGGTCTGCTGGCGCCGTTTTCGGCCCAGCTTGCACAACCTGAATGGACGACCTTACGGCTACAGCAGATTTTCTTTGCCGGTGGCCTCGGCAAGCCCGAGATCCTGCCAGAAAAGGAAGTGGCCCGACAGCGCATCGGCATCGCCCCCGACCGGGAGATGATTCTTGTCATGACGGGCGGCGGCGGATCGGGTTTCACTCTGGCCCCCATCACGGTCGGCGCACGCCACCGCCCCGATGCCCTGTGGGTCACAATCGGCGCACTGGAACGCGACTGGCACGCAACAGAACCTGGCAATATTCTTCATCGCGGGTGGGTATCGAACGCGATAGACTATATAGCCGCGGCCGATTGCATCATTGCGAGCACAGGCAATACGACCTGCCAGCAAATTCTCGCCGCCGGCAAGCCATGGCTTGCTATCCCGGAATGGCGCTATTTCGATGAACAGCGTCGCAAGGCCGAATGCCTCGAAGCCGCCCATATGGCCGTCATACGCCAGCACATGCCTGCCTCGGCGCTCGCCTGGGCAAAAGCGCTGGAAGAGACCTATGCGCACCATCGGCCCGGCATCCAGCGCAGCGCCATAGATGATCGTTCCGCCGAGGGCGTTGCGCACTGGCTTGAGAGCCTGATTGCCCGCCTCTGGAATGAGCCCCCTTCCACCATGACCGGCGCCACCGCGCATGAAAGCTTCCTGCCATGAACACGCTTTCGGTTCTGACTCTTGCCAAAGGGCGCGCCAGCCATCTGGCCAATATGATGATCGGTCTGTCGCGCCAGAGCGTCCAGCCTGACGAATTCATCGTTATCGTGATGCAGGATACGCCCTATGAAAACCTGCCAGAGGTGGATTTTCCCGTGCGTCAGATCCTTGCCCCTGCCGGGGTGATGAATCTGTCTGCCGCGCGTAATCTCGCGGCATCGGAAGCCATCGGTGAGGCTCTCGTATTTCTCGATATCGATTGTATCCCGGCACCGCATTGCCTGCGGGATTATCGCGATGCGCTGGAAACCTGCGACGGGCTGCTGATGGGTGAGGTCATGTACCTCCCCGCTGGGGCAAATGATGAGGGTTGGACCTACGCCGCTTTCGAAGCCGTCAGCGAGCGCCATTCCGACCGACGCGGGCCACCCGCTTATGGGGTGGAAGCCTGCCCGGATTATCGCTGCTTCTGGTCGCTCAATTTCGCCATTCGCGGGACACGCTTCGCGAGTTCAGGCGGGTTCGACGAAGGCTTTACCGGCTATGGCGGTGAGGACACGGATTTTGCCAAGGGTTTCACTCTCGCTGGCAATTCCCTGGCCTGGGTCAATGGCGCACGCGTCTATCATCAGCACCACACGCATCATATGCCGCCCGTTCACCATCTTGAGACGGTTGTTCGGAACGCCGAGATTTTCGAGAGCAAATGGGGCTACCGGACCATGGGCCACTGGCTTCACGCCTTCCGGCTCATGGGGCTGATCGATGACACGCCCGGACAGCCTATCCGTATTCTGCGTGCACCCAATGCAGACGATCTGGCCCTGACAGGACAGCAGGCTCATCAGCCCTATGCCAATACGGCCTCGGTCATCAGAATTCTTGAGCAGCGTCAGGCAACACGTGAGGCCGCTCTCGCTGCGCTGCGACCGACTGAAACTGCCCCGCCCCTGCCAGTACCTCCTGGCTCTTTACGCCCCGACGCAGTGAACCCTGTCGCCATCGCGGCTGAGTGACGGGTCGTCATCATGAACCGCCCGCTCCGCATTGCCCTGGTGGCGCATCCGCGCCACCCGATTGCCGAACCATTCAAGGGCGGCATGGAGGCGCATAGTTTTCATCTTGCGCGAGGCCTGATGGCGCGGGGACATGACGTCATGCTTTTCGCTGCGGGTGACAGCAATCCCGCCTTTACGATCGACCCCTTACTGCCTGTTCACTATGACCGCGACTACCCTTGGGAAAATACGAACCCCCATCCGGAGCTCTACACCGTTCTCGACAAGGCCTTTGGCGCGGCCCGCCACCGGATTTTTTCGGGACACTATGACATTGTTCATAACAACTCCCTCCATCGCTTCGTGATGCAGGAAGCAAAACGCACCGGCCTGCCTTGCGTGACGTCTCTGCATGTCCCGCCATTCGACGCCATACACGGCGTGGTGCGTGATACGCTGAGTGACACCCATCATGTCACAGTGACATCTGCCCGACAGAACATCTCATGGTGGGGGCAGGCCATTCCTCTGCAAAGCGTTGTCGTGCATAACGGCGTCGACTTGGCCTGCTGGCCCTTTGAGGCCTCTGGAGGCCCCCATGCAATATGGTGCGGGCGAATAACGCGCAACAAGGGGCCTCATTTCGCTATCGCCGCAGCAAAGCGTGCAGGGCTATCTCTCCGTCTGTTCGGTTATCTTGAAGACAGAGCCTATTTCGACCAGGAGATCTCGCCCGAACTCGACGAGCAGGTAACTTATGGAGGTATGCTGGAGGGCGCAGCACTTTCGCGCGAATTGCGAAACGCCGCGTTACTGCTCTTCACGCCGTGCTGGGATGAACCCTTTGGTTTGATTGCCGTAGAAGCCATGGCAAGCGGCCTGCCAGTCGCGTCGTTCGATCAAGGTGCGGCACGCGAAATCATCGGCGAGACAAGCGGACGATTTGCGCCACCCGGCGACATTGATGCACTAGCCAACGCCGCGAGAATGGCGCTCGCCATTCCCCGGATCCTGCCACGCGAGCAAGCAGAAACCTTGTTTTGCCGAGACAGGATGATAGATCGCTACCTCGCTGTATACGAGCGTGCCATGGCCGCCCGTAAAAACGGCCACGCAGTTCGATCTCCTCAGGAAACGCTCATATTGTAGACAGCATAGATCGCCCAAAATAGCGTCGCCCCCAAAGCCCAGTAATTCGTGTGGAAGTGGTCCTGCATATCGACCGACGTTCCTGCGATGGCCCATGCCAGGCAGACATGGAACATGAAAACGCCAACGACCATGGCGATCATGCGGTAACGCAGGCGACGCTGCGCCTTCTGTTCATTCACTTCCAGCGACATATTGGCGACTTCTGTTGTCATTCTCTCTCTCCTGACGGAGAAGCGTGGACGGTAGAACCTAGGATCTCCGGCGCCATTCCGTAACTGACTTCAACATAGCCTACCTTTCGCCGCTCTAAGTGCTGGAACCTTCGCGGTCAGGCAAGCCCTACAGAAACAATGGCGGAAACTGACCGGGAATGCAAAATATTGTATGGCCCATATATCGGGACAATAAAGACAATTTCTAATCCAGCGCCAAATATGGCCATATTGCACCATACAATGCAGCGCACCGTGCAGGACAAATTGCGCTGCTCAGCATAAGCATCTGACAAATATAGAACTTTTTCTCTCTTTTTCGTGATGTCCGGATGCTCCTGTTTCCCTTCAGACGATGTCCGAAAATCCTGCCGCAGGCCTGTAATCGAGCACGGACCGCAGGTTAATGAGAGAGTCTCTCAATCCGGACAGGTCAGGCGCGCTGCCAAGTGCAATTCGCACGGCCGGGGGAGAATGACCCGTAACAGCGAAGACCGAACTGGAAACCAGCGCGAGCCCCTGCCGCCGGGCAAAGGCGACAAAATCCGCATTGGTCCACCATTCGGGTAATGGCAGCCAGACATGCGGGCTGGGCGAACGGTCCTGAAGATGATGTCCCATGACCTGCCTGAGTACCTGATGCCGCTGAGTAAGCTCCTCCCGGATGTTACGCAGGCAGGTCATGGCGAGACCTGATTCGATCCAGCGCGACACAAGCGCGTCGAGTAAGCCGGCCTTGGCCTGACAGATCGCCCTCACACCGGAAGTGATGCGCCGCGTCATCTCGGCTCCTGGCAAGACGATATAAGCCGTGCGCAAACCGGGGCTGAGTACTTTGGACAAGGTGGCGACATAGATGACACGCGTCGGATCGAGCATCGCCAGCGTCGGTGGGGGCGCCTTGAGGAGGAGACTATAGGGATCGTCCTCGACAATCTGCACCTGATAACGTCTAGCGATGCCAAGTATGGCCTCACGCCGGGCGACTGACCATGTGGCAGTGGTCGGATTGTGCAGGGTCGGGGTGCAATAAAGAACCCGGGGCCTGTGCTGCGCGCAGAGTTCCTCCAGCGCCTCGGGGTTCATGCCCTCCTCATCATGATCGACCCCAAGCAGCACATAGCCAAACTGGGCGGCAATCGACCTCATGCCCGGATAGGTCAGATAATCCGTGACAATCGCCTCACCCGGCCTGACGAGGGAACTCATGATGGCCGACAGCGCAACCTGGGCGCCCGGCACAATCAGCAATTCACCTGCCCGCCTGCGCCCCAGAACAGGGGCCAGCCAGTTGATTCCAAGCTGGCGATCCTGCTGCGTTCCGCCAGTCACGCGGTACGACATCAGGGACTGCACATCCTGATGGCGAAATATGGAGGCGATTTCGCCCTGTATCATGGCCTGTAGTGACGGGTCGCGGGGAAGAGGCGGTGAGTTCATGGTGAGATCGATCACGCTGGCGCCGGTCTGACGCCACGAACCATCGCCTGCGTTGATCCTGACGAATGTACCGCGTCCGACCGTTGCATCGAGCAGGCCGCGCTTTTGCGCCTCACCAATGGCGCGGGTCACCGTGCTGAGATTGGTGCCAAGTCGGGCAGCCATCTCGCGCTGAGGGGGGAGTCTCTCACCCTCCTGCAAATCCCCCTTGCGGATCGCATGGGCAATACATTCGACCATGACGAGATAGAGCGCACCCGTCGCCCGGCTGAGCGCTGCTTTCCATTCATCGAGATAAGCTTCGCCTGCCATTTACCACCCCTGCCCCGCTATTCGCCATGCTGCATCAACTGGACCCGTTTCTACCCCTCACGCGACAGCGCAGGAAGAGCCGACAGGTGCATGGAACGGGTCAGCCAGACTCGGCAGGACGCCTGACCGTCGGCTGTGTATTATAACGATATATAATAGTGATTAACGCATTTAACGTGATTCACCGTTGACAAAAAATATCATTCCATTCTGTTATGTCGATATAACAACTATTTTCGGTTGTTGAATTCAAGAAATTCAGTCCTGACGTAGGGATTTTGTCATGATTTTCACAGAAGTTTTTCGCGTTATTGCTCGAGATGCTGCGCAGCACGACTGTGAAAGAGCCCCTGCGCACGACGCTGTTGCCACTCTGGCTCAGGCCGGATTTGGTCGGTTGCGTCTGGACAAGGCGGCAGGCGGGGCAGGTTTGAGCCTGTCTCAAAGCTTCAGGGTCCTGCGTGACCTCGCCAGCGCGGACTCCAATATTCCACAGATTTTCCGGGCGCATTTTGCCTTTGTTGAAACACTGCGCGCCGGATTGCCGGATGCCGAACGGTGGCGCGGCCTGATACGCGAAAACCGGGTTCTGGGCGCGGCCATGGCCGAGCGCAACAACGAGACGAGCGTCACCACCCAGGTTACCGAGGCCCATGAAGGACTGCGGCTGAACGGACGCAAATACTACTCGACCGGAACGCTCTATGCTGACTGGATTATTGTCTGGGCGGCTTTCGGTAACGACAGGGTGCGCGTGCTCGTGCCTGCAGACGCCCCCGGCGTTACCCGACTGGACGACTGGGACGGGTTTGGCCAACGCCTGACCGGCAGCGGCACCACGATTTTCGAGCAGGTTCCGCTGCAGCCCTGGCAGATTGTGGAACGCTCACCATCTGACGCCCCGCCGAGCCAGCCTTTCCTTGGGGCATATTACCAGCAATTCCACAACACGACCCTCGCAGGCATCGCCCAGGCCGTGCTGCGCGATGCGCTGGATTTTGTCCGCCCGCGCGAGAGGGTATTCGGCGTACCGGGTAAGGTGATCCAGAGAAACGATCCAATCGTGCAGAGCGTCGTGGGGCGTCTGTCTTCTCTTGCCTTCTCGACTGCTGTGCTTGCCGATCGCGGGGCACAGGCGCTTGAGGAGATCGAGCCGCTCTTCCTTGCGGGCCAGCATGACGACGATGCCATCGAAAAGGCCCAGGAGGAAATCTTCAAGGCGCAGCAGATCATCGCGCAGCAGACGCTGGAAGCTGCCACGACCCTGTTCGAGGTTGGCGGTGCTTCGGCCACTTCCGAAACACGGCGTCTCGATCGGCATTGGCGCAATGCCCGCACGCTGGCCTCGCATAATCCCGCCGCACAGCGTCAGCGCGAACTGGGCGATGTGGCGCTCAACGGCACCAGATTATGGACGCCCTATCGCGACGGGCTGCGCCGCCTTGCAGCAGACAAAAACCGGGAGAACGCAGCATGAGCCCTGCACCTCACCCCGATCGGCAGGGCGCGGTACCGTCCGGCAAATGCAAGACCCTTCACGTCAATCTGTTCGAAATGGCCTGCGTCAGTCACATCGTCCACGGCATGTGGCGCGAGGAAGGCAACCAGCGCCATCGTTTCGGCGAGATGGCGTTCTGGCTTGAGACAGCCCGCAAGGCCGAGGCTGCGGGGATGGATGCCATCTTTCTGGCGGACGTGATCGGCATTTATGACCGGTTTGGCGGGCTCGATGCGTCATTGCGTCTTGGTTTGCAGATTCCGAATCTCGATCCGCTTTCGCTCATCCCGGCAATGGCCGCCGTTACCACCACGCTCGGCTTTGCCGCGACATTTTCCACCACCTACGAACCACCTTTTGCCTTTGCGCGGCGCATGAGCACGCTCGACCTGCTCACGAATGGCCGCGTGGGCTGGAACGTCGTCACCTCCTACCTGCCCAACGCCGCACGCAATTTCGGCCTGGATGGCGAGCTGGAACATGACAGCCGCTACGACCGCGCCGATGAATATCTCGAAGTGCTCTACAAGCTTTGGGAAGGCAGCTGGGAGGAGGAGGCTGTCATTGCGGATCGCGAAGGTGATCGCTTCAGCGATCCCGGTCGTGTGCGCCACATCAATCATGACGGCACGCATTTCCGTGTCGAGGGGCCGCATCTTGTGCAGCCCACACCGCAGCGCACACCGGTTCTGTTTCAGGCCACCGGCTCGCCACGCGGGCTGAAAACGGCATCACGCCATGCCGAGGCCGTATTCATTGGCGGTCGCACACAGGATGAGGTGCGCAACCATATCGCCCGCACCCGCGCAGCGGCCGCAGCAGAGGGGCGCGATCCCTTAGAGCTGAAATTCTATGTGATGGCCGGTCTCATTGCAGGCCGCACAACCGAAGAAGCCGAGGCCAAACTGGCGCGCTACCGGGCTCTGTATTCCGTGGAGGGCGCACTGGTCCATGCTCAGGCTGAAATCGACCTGCGGCAGTTCGACCCGGCGCTCACCATCGGTCAGGCCCTTTCTCAAAGCGGGCGTGAGTTGGGCAATATGGGGCGTCGCTTTGGTGCCGATCAGACAGTTGGCGCGGCGCTCGCGCAGATCGCAAGCTTTGACGAGGGGCGCTTTTTCATCGCCGGCACGCCAGAGCAGATTGCCGATGCCATCGAGACCTGGCTCGATGAGGACGGCATCGATGGCATCAATCTGCGGCAATATCACAGCCACGAAACGCTGGACGATTACGCCACCCTGATCGCGCCCGAATTGCGCCGCCGCGGAAGGCTGCCGCCTGCCCCGACAGAGGGTGAAACGCTGCGCCATCGCCTGACAGGGCGTGACCGCCTGCCCGACACCCATCCCGCCGCCGCCTATCGCAAGCCCCCGGCCTTCTGGGCCACCCCGCCAGCGCCCGACGCACATCCCATCAGCCCGTCCCAGCCAGCTCGGCGCACGCCAGAATCCGCATCGGGACCACAGACCAGTCCACGGCAAGAGACCGTGCAGAAAGAAAGCGCCCTGCCATGACCCGCCCCCCTTTCTCCCTCCCGTTCGCACCGGCAGACAGCACCTCTTTCGGGGGGCGTTCAGGCGATGGTGGTGCAGCCCACACGACCCCGGACAAGATCAACGTCCTGTGGTTCCTCCCCACGCATGGTGACAGCCGTTATCTTGGCACCAGCGAGGGCGGTCGTGCGGTCGATCTGCCCTATTTGCAACAGATTGCCCGCGCTGCTGATTCGCTGGGTTATTATGGCGTGCTTCTGCCCACCGGGCGCAGCTGCGAGGATTCCTGGGTTGTTGCCTCCGCGCTGGTCACCTCGACCGAGCGTCTGAAATTCCTTGTGGCTGTGCGTCCGGGGCTTCAGTCACCCACGCTCGCCGCACGCATGACCTCAACGCTCGACCGCCTGTCCGGGGGGCGTCTGCTGATCAACGTCGTAACAGGGGGTGACCCGCGCGAGAATGGCGGCGATGGGCTGTTTCACGACCATGCCACGCGCTACGCCATTACCGACGAATTTCTGGATATCTATTCGCGCCTGCTGCGTGGCGAGACGATCGCCCATGAAGGGCCGCATTTCCGCATCGAGGATGGTCGGCTGCTCTTTCCGCCCCATCAGGAAAACGGCCCGCCGCTCTATTTCGGCGGCTCTTCCGATGTCGGGATCGATATTGCGGCAAGACGGGTACAGAAATACCTGACCTGGGGCGAGCCGCCCGCCCTTGTGCGCGAGAAGATCGCCCGTGTGCGCGAGGCTGCTGCGAAAGCGGGTCGCGAGGTCAGCTTTGGCATACGCTTTCACGTCATTGCCCGCGAAACGACGGCAGAGGCCTGGGCAGAGGCAGACCGGCTGATTTCGAAACTCGATGATGCCACCATTGCCGAGGCGCAATCTGTTTTTTCGCGGCTTGATTCCGTGGGACAGTCACGCATGAGCGCCCTGCATGGCGGCCGGCGTGACAAGCTTGAGATCAGCCCGAACCTCTGGGCCGGTGTCGGGCTGGTTCGCGGCGGCGCGGGAACGGCGCTCGTTGGCGATCCGGCCACCATTGCCGAGCGTATGGACGAATACCGTCGCGCAGGGTGCGACAGCTTCATTCTTTCGGGTTATCCGCATCTGGAGGAAGCCTATCGCTTCGGTGAACTTGTGCTGCCGCTCCTGCCAACCGCCCATCCCGTGCGTACGAAGCAGGCCAGCAGCAATATGGGCCCGTTTGGCGAAACCATTGCCGGAAGCCACAGGCCCGGACGGGTCGCGGCGTCATAATGGGCAGCGCATCCCCCTCCTACCCGGTCGCCATTATTGGCGGCGGCGCCTCAGGTGCGATGGTGGCCTATCACCTGCTCCGGCTGCGCCCTGACCTCGCCGCCGGCCAGGTGGCGATTATCGAGCCGCGTGCCCAGCTTGGCGCGGGGCTCGCTTATGGCACGCAGGACCCGCAGCGCCGGATTAATGTGCCCGCGTCGCGCATGAGTCTCGATACCAGCGTGCCGGGAGATTTCCGCGCATGGCTCGATCTCGATGCCCTGTCCGCCACCGATCCTGACGCCTTTCTACCCTCTGGCGATCTCTACCCCTCACGGGCGCAGTTTGGCCGTTATGTCGCGGCACGCCTTGCCCCCGAGATCACTTCGGGGCGGTTGCGGCATATCCGCGCCGAGGCGCTCGATATCACGCGCGACAGGCTTTGGCGTATCGCTCTCAGCGATGGGCCGCCCATTCTGGCGGAACGGCTTGTCATCGCCCTGACCCATCCCTCACCCGCCCTGCCGGTGCCACTCAGGGCACTCGCCCACGACCGACGCGTGATTGCCAACCCGTGGCGTGACGACGCGCTGTCGCGCATCGGGGTGCAGGATCGCGTGGCCATTATCGGAACGGGCCTTACCATGGCCGATGTCGTGGCCAGCCTGACCGCACGCGGCCATCAAGGACCCATCGTCGCCTTCTCGCGGCGTGGGCTACGACCGCGCGCTCATGCTGCCGAGGCCTCGGCGCTCTCTGAACTTCTCCCCATTGCGCCGGCCCCGACCGCAAGGGGCCTGCTGCGCCATGTGCGACAGGCACTACGCGATCATGCCGATCTGTCATGGCACGAAGTGATTGATGCCGCGCGCAAGCAAGGATTTGTTCTGTGGTCGGCACTTTCTCTTCCAGAGCGTCGACGACTGATACGTCACCTGCGCCCCTTCTGGGATGTGCATCGCTTCCGCATTGCCCCGCAGATCGACACCATCCTCACACAGCGTCTGGCCGATAAAACGCTCAGCCTGCGTGCTGCACGCCTCGTGAGTGCAGAAATTTCGGAAGGTGGTGTGCGCCTGCGCATCCAGCCCCGGGACGGAACAAAGCTGGGGGAGCCCTCCTTTCCCCTTGTGGTGGATCACGTGATCAATACTACCGGCCCCGACCATGCAAGCATTGTCGCACACATGCCTGTGCTGCGCTCGCTCGCAGCACAGGGTGCCCTTGCCCCGGACCCGACTGGCCTTGGACTGCACACCAGCCTTGATCATCACGCGCTGTCTGATGGCCACAAGGTGGACTCTGTCTTTATTGCGGGACCGTTGTCACGCGGCACGTTCGGCGAATTGATGGGCCTGCCCGAAGTGACCGAAAACGCGCAAGCGGTGGCCCGCCATCTCGCAGCCCTCCTCTCTCCTGCAACGCAACGTCTGCCCGATGAGGTCCGATCATGAGTGCCGCCCCCTCTCATGCGCCCGAACGCCCGATCATCCGCTCGGCCGATGATATTGCGGCCCTGATCAATCGCGGGCCGAGCGGCAAGGGTCATGCCAATATCATCGTGCTGTTGGCTTTGGGCGGCGTGTTTCTTGACGCCTATGACCTGACGACCCTCTCCTATGGCATTGGCGATGTGCAGAAGCATTTCGGCCTGACCGGCTCACAAACCGGGATGGTCGCGGCCGCCATGAGCGCAGGGACGATTATTGGCAGTATCATGGGCGGATGGTTGACCGACCGTATCGGCCGCTACGCCGTGTTCATGGCCGACATGGCATGCTTCGTTATTGCGGCCCTTGTTGCCGCCGCCGCACCAACCGCGAGCATTCTCATCCTGGCCCGTTTTGCCATGGGGTTTGGCGTTGGTATGGATCTGCCCGTTGCCATGGCGTTTCTCTCCGAGTTCTCGAAACTCTCAGGCAAGGGAAGCAAGGCCGGGCGAGCTGCCGCATGGTGCCCGACCTGGTATGCGGCCTCCTCAGCCTGCTTCATACTCGTGTTTGCGCTCAACGCCATTGTGCCCGCCAGCCACCCGGACTGGCTATGGCGTGCCTCGCTCGGCTTTGGCGCGGTCCCTGCCCTGATCATCATTCTGGTGCGCAGCCGCTACATGAGTGAATCGCCGCTCTGGATTGCCCGCCACGGTGATCTGGAAAAAGCCGCCGCCATCCTGCGCGCCACACATGGGGTGGACCCAGTTCTGCATATCACGGTAGCGCCGCCGCGCCAGACGCCGCCCAGCCTGTTTGCCCTGCTGCGCAAACCCCTGCTCAAGCGCACCACGCTTGTCATTGGCATGAAGATCGTGAGCGCCACCTCCTATGCAGCGATTGCCTTTGGTCTGCCGGGGCTCCTGTCGTCCATGTTGCACCTGCAACGCACCGAAGTGCTGGGTGTGTCGATCCTGCTCAATCTGGTCTTTGCCTTCAGTGGCGGCCTGCTTGGCGTCAGGCTGACCCGCAGCTTCGGATCGCGACCGATCACACTTGCCGGTTATGCCATGCAGGTGGCGGGCATCCTGTTGCTTGCCCTAACCGGTACGCCGCATAGCAGCCTGGGCATCGTGTCGGTGATGAGCGGTTTTGCCCTCTTCCTGTTCGCTCAGGGTTTCGGGCCAGGATGCCAGCAGATGGTCTATCCGACGCTCAGCTACCCGACCGAATTGCGCGGCACAGGCATTGGCTTCACCAATTTCGTGGCAGGCTTCAGTGGCACACTGAGCATGTGGGCCCTGCCCACGCTCTATACAGCACTCGGTATGCAGATCTTCTGGGTCATCCTGATTGCCCCCTTGTTCGGCATTGCGCTGCACATGGCGCTGCGATGGGAGGTGTTCGGCTATGACGCCGATGCTGACCCGACCCTGCGTCATGCCCTGTATCGCACACGCGACGAAAACAGGGGGCAGACGCTCTGCCACTCAAACCAGGCCCCCTGATCGCTCCCTCTTTCATCCTCCGGGCATGAAGGGCTTCTCCCTCTGCGCCCGGACGATCCGCGACCAAATTCAACGATTCTAAATGAGTGAAATAATGAACAACGAAAATATGCCGTTTATTCCCTCACGCGACCGATGTCCGCCTTCTCGCACGCCCTCCAGTTCATTCATCACCCTCCCCGGATATCGCCCTTATGAAACACCGCCACCGATCTGAATTGCCCCTCCTGCGTCGCAACACGCTTGGCACTCATTCCCTCGCCCTTCTGGCCGGGGTGAGCCTTGTTCCCGTCTCGACGGCATTTGCCGCCGTCTCACCGAGCCGCAACCCTGCTCCCGTGCAGCCCGGTCACACGGCCACTCAGCCTGGCTCAAGCGCTGAGTCGCCGTCAGCTTCAGCACACGCAGCTTCGGCAAAAACCACTGATCGAGCCAAAAGGGGCGTCCAGACGCCCGACCGACGCCAGGGTGCCAAGGCTGTCAGCGGCAAAGCGGAATCGATTACCGTTTCACAGCATCGTCTCTCCCCGGCCGCAGCAGCAAGCCGCCAGCTCGAAACCGTGCCGGGTGGGGTATCCGTTATCAGTTCGAAGGAAGTCCTTCGCAGCCGCAATCTGACCAATGCCGATCTGCTGGCCTTCCAGCCCGGCGTCTTTGCCCAAAGCTCTGGCGGCGGCGACGGGTTGCGCCTCTCCATTCGTGGCTCCGGCATCCAGACGGGCACCAACTACTTCCGCTCCGGTATTCTGCTGATGTTCGACGGGCTGCCCGTCACCACCCCTGCCGGCACGCCCTATGAGCTTTTCGAGACGCTGGGCATCCAGTACACCGAGGTTCTGCGCGGCGCGAATGCGTTCGATTATGGCGGGTTGCAGCTTGGGGGTGCCATCAATTACGTGGCGCCCACGGGCTATACGGCCGATCATTTCCAGGCGCGTGTCGAGGCGGGCAGCTTCAATTACAACAAGCAGCAAATCAGTTCTGGCGCCGTGATCGGCAAGTCCGATTATTATATCAGCCTCACCAAATCCTATCGCGGCGGGTATCAGGCCCAGACAGCAGCGAGCAGCTTCGGCGTCAATGCCAATTACGGCTATCGCTTCAATGACAATGTCTCGACACGTCTCTTCTTTCGCTACCGCCAGACGCAGAACGGCTATCCGGGGTATCTGACCCGCGACCAGATCGAAACCAACCCCAAACAGGCACAGGCGCTTTATGCCTCGCTGCACGGGCATCGCATCCAGCCCGGCAGCAAGTTCTATGGCGACATGACCACGATCCGTATCGATGACCGCTCGAAGCTCGAACTCGGTTTCGATTATCAGGATGCGCCGATCGATATCCAAAATACGGCGACCGCCCAGCGCTGGGGCTACAAGACAGTCGCGGGCGTGCTGCGTTACAGCCGCAACGACACTGCATGGGGCCACAAGAGCGAAACGCTGTTCGGCATCGATACCTATACCGATCTGGAAGCGTGGCAGACCAACCGGTCGCGCACCAATACGGGCATTTATGCCAAAATCCCCTTCGGCACCGTGCTGCGCCATTCGAATTATGGTGGCACCGATAATTACTTTCACATACGGAACAATTTTGAGCTTTTCCATAATTTCTGGCTGACGGCGGCCGGTGCGCTTGATTTCGTGCAGCGTTCGACCGAGGTGACCTATCCCACGCAGAGCTCTGTTGGGACCTCCGGGCTCGGCTTTACGCCGCGTGGCGGTTTTCGCTACGTGATTTCGCCCCATGCCTCGATTTACGGCAATGTCAGCCGCAGCTTCCAGCCGCCCAATGACTGGCAGCTTCTGTCGGGTGCGCTCTACACCTCCGGCCCGGCGCAGGGCCTCAATGCGTCAGGGGTGAAGCTCGATAACCAGACCGCCACGACCTATGAAGTCGGCACACGGGGAGAGTGGAAAAACAATCGCTGGAGCGTCTCCTATTACTATTCAGACGTACGCAATGAGCTGCTTTCTGTCATGACGCCGCTCTCCCAGCTTTACGGTGCGGCGACCTACTCCAATGCCAGCCCGACGACGCATCAGGGTGTCGAGGCCTCGCTGGAAACCGATCTCATCAAATGGTCAGGTGGCAAGCTCGGCCTGCGCCAGTCCTATACCTGGCAGGATTTCCACTTCAGGCATGACGCAGTGTTCGGCCATAACGCCCTACCCGGTATCCCGGCGCACTTCTACCAGGGGGAAATACGCCTCGACCTGAGGAACGGGCTTTATGCCAATTTCAACACGCAGGTCTCGTCAAAAGTCTCAGGCTCCTATGACGACACCTATTACGCACCGTCCTACCACATCTTCAATACCACCATTGGATATGAATGGCCGCACAAGCATCGTCAGGTCTTTCTGTCCTTCAACAACCTCGCCAACACGCATTACGCCTCGATCGTCGTGCCGGGCTACATCGCCGCAGGCAAGCAGCTCGCGGTGTTTCAACCCGGCGACGGCTTTGGCGTTTTCGCCGGTGTTTCGGCAGGATTTAACTAGGTTTCAACACGGTTTTTACCTTTTCCAATGTGACATTTTCAGGTTGGGAGGAGCGCCCGTCTCCCAACCGGGAAATCTCCAGAGGCCGGCCTCGAATGCCTGCAACATTCCGACGCGGCGAATTCATGGAACGGTCACACACCGGCTCTCGGGAATCCTTTATCGAGGCGCCGTAACCCGGCACTCTTCTGGAAAAGGAGCAGGTCAATGGAACTTCAGCTTCAGCACGACAGATCCTCAGCCCCTTCAGATCGCTGGCGCCAGACGCTTGTTGCGGCATGGCGGGAGCACCGTCTGACAGCCATTTCCCTGCAATCGCGTCGCAGCGCGCTCATGGCTCTTGATGAAGAGCCCCTGCGTGAGGATGACCAGACCTGAGGCGTGACCCGCTTTACATCCGGCCCCACGCTTCAGACAAAAGGCCGCTTCTCTCCTCGCTGAACAGATGTTATCGCCGTTGATCATGACTCGTCCGACACGTTCTCTCGCCGCCGCCCTCCTTGCCCTGACCTGCCTGAGCCCGAGCCTTGTTGCGAAACCGGCACAGGCGCAGACTGTCCGCGATGCGGCGGAGGGATTCCAGACCAGGACACCCATCAAGCATGTGGTCGTCATTTTCGATGAAAACGTTTCCTTCGATCATTATTTCGCCACCTATCCCCAGGCAGCCAATCTCGAAGGTGAGCCGATTTTCCTGCCGCAGCTTGGCACACCGCCCGCTAATACCCTTCTGCGCGCCAATCTTCTGACCCATAACCCCAACACCAACCCGGCGAATGGTGCGGACGCAGCGCTGCCCTTCCGGCTGGACCGGACGCAGGCCAGCACGGCCGACCAGAATCATGGCTACACGGCCGAACAGATGGCCTATAATGGCGGCAAGGCCGATCTGTTTCCGCTTCACACTGGTAGGGCCTCACCCGGCGGTGTCGGGGCTTTCGCCACGCGCGGTCAGGTCATGGGCTATTTTGATGGCAACACGGTTACCGCCCTCTGGCGCTACGCACAGCGTTTCGCCATGAGCGACAATGCCTTCACCGATACCTATGGTCCCTCCACACCCGGTGCGCTCGAAATCGTTTCGGGTCAGACCAACGGTCTGCATATCACTGCCTCGGCCGAGAAACGAAGCACACGCGAGCATCCCTCGCCCTTTATCCCCGATGGGTCAGGCAATGGCGGGACGGAAGCGGATGATCAGGGGCGTATGACCATGATCAACGATATCGACCCCAGCGGAGACGTCTGTTCGCTTCCCGGTGAGCAGGTCTGGATGGAAGGCCGCAATATCGGTGATCTGTTGACGGCAAAAGGTGTAAGCTGGGGCGGCTTCATGGCCGGGTTCGACCTGTCTGCCCGCAACCGCAACGGAACAACCGGGTGCCAGCGCGCCACCTATTCAAGCATCGTCGCCCAGACAGTGGTGGATTACATTCCTCATCACAACTGGTTCCAGTATTATCCCTCCACCGCCAATCCCAAACATTTGCGCCCTTCGGGTGTTGCGGCCATTGGTCAGACGCTTGGCATGGATGGCAGGACGAAAGACCCCGCCAACCACCAGTATGATCTCGAGGATTTCATCACCGCCACACGCGCCGGTCATATGCCTGCGGTGTCGTTCCTCAAACTTCCCGCCTTTCAGGATGCCCATGCGGGCTATTCCAACCCGCTGGACGAGCAGGAAGGTGTGGTACGTCTGGTCAATTTCATCCAGTCCCGTCCTGAATGGAAGGACACGGCCATCATCATCGCCTATGATGACTCCGATGGCTGGTATGACCATGCCTTCGTCAAACCCCAGCACAGCTCTCATGACCTGCAGGCCGATCAGCTGGATGGCCCTGGCCAGTGTGGCAACGCGCCTGCCCCTGCCGGGGTGAAGGGCAAACCGGTCAACGGGCGATGCGGTCCGGGCACGAGGACGCCGCTTCTGGTTCTTTCCCCCTGGGCACGCCACAATGCAATTGACCATACCCTGCTGACCCAGAGTTCAGTCCTGCGCTTCATCGAGAATAACTGGCTTGCCGGGGCGCGCCTTGGTGGCGGATCATTCGATCAGGACGCGAACGACCTCGATACGCTGTTCGACTTCAAGGGACAGCCTGACCTGTCGCCGCTCTATCTTGCCCCCAGAGACGGCTCGATCCTACATGATGCGCCGACGGTCTTCTGAAAAATCGCCTGCACCCACTGCATCCCGCATTGACGCACCAAGGCCTGTGCAAGGCTGGCGTGCCCGTCTGATCCAGCGAGTATTCCCGCTTTGGATCGGGGCCGTCTGGATGCTGGGCTGTCATCCCGGTCTGGCCCTGTCCGCCCCGCAAAGCGCCGCGCCTGAATGCAGCATACGTGCCGATGGCAGCAATCCCTGCCCTGTCACGCTTCTGCGTCCGGTGACAGCGCCCCTTTCCGCGATGGCCCGACTGGGCCGCGATCTGTTCAACGACCCCAAACTTTCGGGGTCGGGGCAGCTTTCCTGCGCTTCCTGCCATGTGCCAAAGGCTCATTACGCGCCCGATGATGACCGTGTATTTGCCCGCGGTGGACGGACGATGCAGGCTGCGGGCGTGAGGGCGGTGCCGTCTCTCACCTATCGGGAGCGCCAGCCGCCCTTCAGTGTCGGGCCGGATGATGCCACCAGCGAGGCCGCACCCCCTGCTCCTGCGCAGGCAGGCCCAGAGACGCCGCGCGCAGCCAAATCTGCAGGCAACACGGCGGCCTCTGCCCTGGCCCTCGTGCCTCAGGGCGGATTGTTCTGGGACGGCCGGGCCGATACGCTACAGGCGCAGGCAGCGGGGCCCCTTTTCGATCCGCGCGAAATGGCCGCCACGCAGGCTGATGTCGTGCAGCGCCTGCGTCATGCACCGTACACGAATTCATTGATGGCGCTGGTCGGTGGCTCAGCCTCCGATGATATGCTGGTCGCAGAGGCACTCTTTGCCCTTGCACGATACCAGATCGAATCGCCCGGCTTTCACCCTTACTCCAGCCGCTATGATGCCTGGCTTGAGGGCAAGGCGCGTCTGACACCCCATGAAGCCGAGGGTCTGACGCTCTTCAATGATCCGCAAAAGGGAAATTGTGCCGCCTGTCATCTCAGCACGGTCGATGCAGAGGGGCGACCACCGCTTTTCACCGATCATCAATACGAGGCCCTTGCCGCGCCACGACAGAAACTCGCCCTGCCCGGCAGTGTGGATCTGGGTCTGTGCGCTGCCGGCCGGACCGATATCGGCGCTGCCTCTGGCTATTGCGGGTTCTTTCGCACTCCCTCACTGCGCAACAGCGCCACGCGTCGGCATTTTTTCCATAATGGCGTGTTCACCTCCCTGCGTGAGGTGATGGATTTCTATGTGCTGCGCGATATCGAGCCCGCGCGCTTCTATCCTCGCAACAGAGACGGAACGATCGCCCTTTATGACGATCTGCCCAAGCGATACCGCGCCAATGTTGACAGGAATGACGCGCCTTTCGGGCCGCGTGACAAACCTGCCCTGACGGAGGCCGAACGCAACAGGATTGTGGATTTTCTCAACACCCTGACCGACGCCCCTGCTGACGGTCAGGAGCACCCCACACCCCCATGATCCGCATTTGTCGCGTGCCGATCAGACGATTGATGAGACGAATTGCCCTGACGTGGCCGCAGCGATCTGACCAACATTCATGTCGGTTGGAACAAAGATGACGGTTGCCTTGCCCGAGCGGCTGGCGGTCACCACCATATCGGCCTGATTGACATTCTGCATGAGGGTCAGGATCGCTTCTTCACTCACACCCGGCACGCTCTGACGAAACAGCTCTGCCGCCTCGGCAAACCCTGCCGCAATCGCCTTGCGTTCATTGGCGATACCCTCACCCTGTAGCTTTTTGCTCTCGGCCTCGGCGCGGGCAATACCGACGCGCCGCACCATTTCGGCCTCGGCTTCAGCCTGCGCGGCGTCCTTGCGCGCAATGGCGGCCAGCTTGTTGTTCATGGCCTCCTGAATCTCACGTGGTGGCATGGGCTGCTCGATCGTGACGCCATGGATATCAAGACCCGATTCAAGGGCATCGGCCACCTGATCGGCAATGACACGGCGGGCAATCTCGTTGCGTTGCGAGTAGAGCGCGGCCAGCGTCATCGTGGACGCAATCTGCCGGATTTCATTCTCTACCCGAAAGACCAGACGCTTGACGGGCTGCGATACCTTGTAGGCGTAGTTGAACACGGCCTCGCTGTCATCACGGACACTGTAAAGCAGCACCCAGCGTATCTCGATGAACACGTCATCCAGCGTCTTGACCTCGGAAGAGGTCTCTACCTGCATCTGCTGGAGGGACACCTTGTACGAAACGCGTGTGAGCAAAGGGATACGGAAGTGAATACCGCTTTCGAGAAGCTTGCGCTGCGGCTTGCCGAGAAATTCGGTGACGTAAACCATCCGCCCCGGCACGATCATGATCCCGCCGAACAGCAGACAGAAGACGAGGAACAGGGCGAGAACCACAACAATGGTGAGAAGAACGGGCGCGGGAATGGTCAGTGTTTCCTTCTTGCAGGAGAAGCCCCCAACCATAGCCGTGTTATCCAGCTAATACAGAGAGAATTGTTACGTCCGCATTGTTGAGCACACCAGACAAGATGTGTGCCTTTCCGTTGCTATTGCTCCATCACGCCGCACTGGCGGCGCGGGGCCGTCTATGTAAAGAACACACAGACCTGCAACAGGAGGTATTTCCTCCCCCGCGATGAGAGGAGCCAACGCCGTCATGACGCAAGCCACGGCCCTGCGTCGCGGATGGACAACCGGAAGCTGCGCAACGGCAGCAGCCAAGGCAGCCTGGTCTCTGCTGCGGCACGATATCTGCCCCGACCCGGTGACGATCAGCCTGCCCGGCGGCAAGGAAGCCTGTTTTGCGCTCAACGGGCATGGGAAAGACGGCCGAACCGCATGGGCCAGTGTGATCAAGGATGCCGGTGACGACCCGGATGTGACCCATGGTGCCATAATGCGCGTGACGGTAGAGCAAGCCTTTCCGGGCGCGGGTGTCACCTTTCGCGCAGGCGAAGGCGTTGGCACCATCACCCAGCCCGGCCTGCCTCTGCCGCCGGGAGAGCCCGCCATCAACCCGGTGCCCCGACAAATGATCCGCGCAGCACTCCTGCAGGTCACACCAGAAGGGGCGGATGCCATCGTGACGGTCTCGATTGCCGATGGTGAGATGCTGGCCAGACAGACGCTCAATGCTCGCCTTGGCATCATTGGCGGTCTCTCCGTTCTGGGAACGACCGGCATTGTCATACCCTATTCCTGCTCGGCCTGGATCCATTCGATCCATCGCGGCATCGATGTCGCACGCGCTCTTAGCCTCCCCCATATCGTGGCGAGCACCGGCGCGACCTCGGAAAATGCTGCGCGGTTGCGCTACGGAGTGAGTGAGGCCGCGCTCATCGAGATGGGTGATTTTGCGGGTGGCTTGCTGAAATATCTCCATCGGCATCCGGTGCAGCGCCTGACCCTCGCTGGCGGTATTGCGAAGATGACCAAGCTGGCTGAGGGCCATCTCGATCTGCATTCCAGCCGCACCCTGGCCAATCCGGCCGCGCTACGCAGCATTGCCGCTCCCCTGGGCTTATCCGCCTCCCGCATGGCACAACTCGACGCAGCCAAGACCATCGCGCAGGGCTACGCCGCCCTCGCTGATGAAAGGCTGGGCAACCTCATTGCCGAAGCGGCCTGCGCCACCGCCCGCAAAACGCTTGATTATCCAAACTGTGAGATCGGGGTTCTGGTGGTGGACCGGCAAGGCCTGATCATAGGCGCCAGCACACTGGCGTGACCCCTGGCATCGATTTCAGGGAAGCCTTCTGCCTGATCGCTGCACATATCGAGATCAATGCTCAGGCGACGCAGCAGACGTGGTCCACTGCGTCGGCTAAGGGTTTTCCCTAGCATGAGAGGTCAGCCAGAATGGCGCGGCCACAGCATTTGCAGCGGGGCATAGGGTGATAAGGGCCACATCCACTGCGACTGGCACAAGGCAACCATGACGACGCAGCGTTATCATCCGAATGGCGACGCCTATCGCGACTCCTTACCGGGCCTCCCGTGAAGGAAACACTAGTCAGATAACAAGCCGTTGGGTCGTCATCTTGAGATGAAGAGACAGGGCCTCATGTGCAGAGACATGCCTCCATACCCGCGCTGCTGCATTCCTGCAAACGCAGGTCATACTCCTGATCCATCAGGTCCGGATCCGGAAGTATGATGGCGCGATGCGTGGGGTTGTAGACGCGTCGATAGCATCACAAAGCCCCCTGCCGATGACCCTCTCCTGCACTCAGTCGCGAACGTCAACCATGAAAAGCAGCACCTTGCCACCGGCTGGTGTCACATGCCGAAGAGTCACAGCTTCACCCATCTGAGCAAACCACCCGGTCAGAATTCCGGCGTAGAAGCTTGCGAACCAGGCGCCTGTCGGTTTGCCCAGTGCCCCGACAGTCGGATGATCGTGCAGATGCACATGCAGGATATTCTTCTGCTGGTCGTAAGCCAATTCGATCCTGCMCCAACCGATGAGCGCAAGGAGGGCATTGCATTCAAGTTCGAAGGAAGCCGTGCTGTTGCATGACGGCAAGGGCAGACGTCCGGCCATACGCGCGCCGACGCTGTAAAGGAGAGCATCACTCTCCTCTGCTCCGGCCTGCAATTCAAGTTCAGTGGCGAGAGAGTGGATGAAAAGGGAAAAGTCAGGCGAAATCATTTCGTCCCCAGAAAGCTATATTTGGCCGCGACAAAAGCTCTTACTTCATTCCAAGGCCCAGCCTTCTGGTAATCTGCATTGAGGCTAAGCTTGAGATTAGGCGTCATTCGATAATCTATAGCGCCATAGATTCCGCCTGTCAGACCATTGGCAGAATTTCCATCCTGATAGGCATAAAGCGGAGCAACATTCGCCAGTAACGCCTGCGTATCCGAATTGGCTGGAAAGGTTTGAGACCGCGACGAGTGGTAGGTCTGATAGCCTACACGACCGATCACACGCCAGTCGATCTGTTTATAGGACCCCGCATAGGTGACCGGAAAAGTGAACGCCACGAAATTCTGGGGGGAGAAATATCCGCCATTACCGAAGGTAAACTGATATTCGTTGCGATCATAACCGAACCACGTAAGGTCCATGCCGAGATGGAGATTATGACGCAGATCGGGGCGCTCCTGGCTCCAGATCCTGATCTGTCCCCCTGCTCCAGCCTCATAGCCGGTATTGCTTCGTGTATTGCGCCCGGTCAGATAAGACCCGCCGCCACGCGCATATAACGAGGCATTTTCATCGCCATAGGCGAGCTGAGCATAAAGACGATTACGTACAACGCCGCCCCATGTTGCACCAGACGCATCACGTAGCCCGGAATAGGAGATAAGGGAGTCCTGCACTGATCGACGTTCGGCACCAATCGTGAGGATCGTGTTTCTGGCTAGCTTCGGCGATACGCTTACGCCACCAAGAACATTCGTCACTGCGAAGCCGAGCGGCGACGTACCGGCATCCAGGGTAAGCCAGCGCCAGTCGTAACGACCCGAAAGTGCGACGCCCGTCGCATTCATGGAACTGCTCTGGTTCAGAGGACCACCAATAACACTATTCAACGGATTATAGCCGATATCACGTGGCCCGTTTACGTCGCCGCTGTTATAGGACCGGCTGCTCAGGAAGGTTGGTGTGGCAGCAAGGCGGATATGACCGCCGCCCACAGGGAGCGATCCAGCGATATCTGTCGTGACATTGCTCAGGCCATTCAGCCCGGAACCCGACCGGCTGTCGATACCGGGAGAGATCGTTACGGACGCCGCCATGCTGTCACTGATCTGCGTCAGCTCGTCATCCATCTGCCGGATCAGCGGATCTGTCTGGTTACTTTGCAGGGTGACATCTTCGCTCGCAAATGGGTTTGTACGTCGCACATAGGATTCATGGCTGGGCGCGATCTGCTCCACGCGCAGGAGGCGTGCTTGGGCCAGTTCGCGCACAGCCGCGCGAATGTTACCCCTGGCCCGATCAAGCTGCGCCGCCGCATACCAGCTTCTCGGATCCGTCGGCGCGATGGCATTCATCTGCTGCACATAGCCGCTTGCTTCAGCATATCGATGCATAGAGACACAGGTCTGGATCAGCGCAAGCCGCGCATCAAGATCGCTGGGGTCATGTTGCACTGCCTGCAGGGTGATCTGATAGGCCTGTGCGTATTGCCCTCCCGAACTGTAAAGCCGCGCAAGTGCGAGATTGGCGGCGACCGGTGGATCAGGCCTGTTGAGCGCTGGAGCCAACGCTTCATAGGCACGGGCACGATTGCCTTGATCATTGAGATGATCGGATGTTGCGACCGCCAGGCCGGTGTCGATCTGTGCCAGTTGCGTTGCCTGTGTTGCATCAAGCGACGCCCCCTTGAGCGACGCTGACAGCCGTCGGGCACGTTCCAGATCGTGCATATGCAGGTAGGCTCCTGCATAGGCCAGCCTTTGCGATGGCGTGAGCCGACCCCCTGCTCTAGCAATCTGCAGATCGAGAATTTGCGATGCGCCAGCCCGGTCGTCGCGGTCATAGAGCGTGGTGGCGATCACCTGGGCAAGGCTACCGTCGGGATCACCCTGGTCGAGCAGATGCGCAAAATAGAAACGTGCAGAATCAGGATCTGTCGGGGCATTGGCGACCTGCGCCCGCAGATCGGCCTGTCTCAGCACCTTGCGCAGATCAGGTGTCATGGACCGCTCTGGAACCCGTGCACGCAGTTGAGCGACAGTTCTCTCATCGCCCGTCTGTGCGGCATAGAACAAGGCAGCTTGCAAAGCCGCTGGATCGCGCGCTCCGTCGCCCCTTATCAGCGGCGCCATGACCTGTTCGGCGTCCGCACGACGGTTTTCGCCAAGCAGGGCCTGCGCGTAGTGCAGTCGTGACCACGGCGAGAGTGCATTCTCCTGATCGGCATGCTGGAAAATTGCCAGCCGGTCAGTCTGGGTGGCGGCAAGTCCGGCCTGACTGTCGTAGATCAGCGACTTCAACTGTGGATTTTCGAGCGGGCTCTGGGAAAGAACCGTATTTGCTTCGTCATAGCGGCGATCCTCGATTAACGCCCTGACAAGGCGCTCCCGGTAGGAAACGTTGCGTGGCTCGGCCGCAATAAGTGCTTCGTAGGCTGCGATGGCTTCATCGCGTCGGCCTGTCCGCTCGAGGATATCTGCGCGCATGGCCCTCAGCCATGATTGCCCTGGCGACTGTTTGATCATCGGGTTGATCAACGCCAATGTTTCGGCATATCGCTCATGGCTGAAGAGATAATTCGCTCTGGCGTAGGAATCATTGAGTACTGCGCCGCTCTCGGCAGCCTTCCATCGTGCCGCTGAGGAAGGATCTGCTTCCATAGCACGATCGAGGTAAGTTTTGGCCTCGCCGTCGCGATGCTGACGAAGCAGGGTTACACCGAGCCCGCCAAGCGTATCTGCATCATTAGGTGCGGTTGTCAGGGCCTGGCGAAAGGAAACGATCGCTGCCTGAAGATTATTGGCTCGCAGTGCATCCCAGCCCTTTTGACGCTCGCTCTCGAAAGGCTTCAGCGTATTGCCCAGCGCGCGACCGCGCAGCGCCTGGATATCCTTGTCCTCCGGATGGCTGGCGAGATAGGAACTGATGACCGCATCGGACGATGCCGTAGCAGGAAGCCAGAGCACTGATTGCCGCGTCGTCGAATTGATCTGCTGGCGTTGCGCTTCGGTAAGGTTCGGCATTTTTGCCAGAGCCTCGAGACGCTGGATGCCGGTCACACGGTTCTTTTCATCCCAGACAAGGGACTGAGCATAGGCGATCTGATACTCGACGTTATTGGGCGCGCCTGACACGAGCTTTGCCAGCCCCTGCTGCGCTTTTGCACGCTGATCGGGGACACCCGCCAGGGTGCGATAATATTCGAGAGCATAAAGCGAAGGGGGGCGATCGGGGAAAGCCTTCAGATAGGCAGCAGCTGCCTGCGCCGTCGCGCCACGCTGCGCAAGGGTTCGCGCATTCTGGACATCGCTACCCGGTGCTGAACGTGCCTGAAGGTCCATATCGAGCAGCCGCCCGGCATCGGGATCGTTACTGTGGTCTCGTATCTGCTTGAGAATACGATGCGCCCCGGCAATATCGCCTTCCTGAAGGCTCATTTGCCCTTCGAGAACAAGGACATCAGGGTCGGAAGGCGCTAACTGCCTGGCCTGATTCAGCGCGATGCGCGCATCATCCAAACGCCCGTGCTCGAACCAGTAACGTGCACGTTTGACCACCGCCGGGAGGATTTTCCCCGTATCCGACGAAATCCCATTCTGTTCAGGCGCAGGATCAGCAAACGCCTGAGCAGAAGTGAAGCTGGCAAGAAGCGCTGCCCGCAGCGCGATCTTGCGAAATCTGTGGCGGTCAGCGATCACGATGCAATTCCCTGGCGCGACGGCGTGCATGATTGGTGAGAACAGGGAACAGGATCAGAACACCCAGCCCGACGCCGACCACAGCGAGCAAAATGACACGGAAAGGGTGATCACCCAGGTAGAGATCGGGCCAGAACCAGAATGGGACCGAACCGATCGAATACGTGGGCAGATTGCGGGTCGCGAGAATATGCGTGCCGTTGATCAGCGCGAGATCACCCTGAATCATGGGCTGGGTCTTTGAATTGCGCATTGCCTGAATGAGGCGCTCAAGACCCTGGGGATTTTCGCTGAGCATCAGGAGCATCGTCGCATTTGACGAAAATGGCGAATGACGCTCGATCAGGGCGCCCCCGTCCCCGAGAGACGTTGTTGCGCCCAGTGCCTGCAACGTGCTTGCCTGGCCCCCTTCGTCGCCTCCCGTCATCGAGCGGGCGAGCAGTCGGAAAGGCGCAAGAATTCCTGACCGTGTATAATTCAGGGTCGTACCCGAAAAACTGTACGGCGTGCCGCGCAGGAAGCGTTCGACTGCCGATGACGAAACCGAGGTGTCCATGACAATCAGATTGCGGCTCTCTGTTTCGGACACAGCATCTGCATGCAGCACTGTCAGGCCGGAAACCGGGAAATGGGTAGAGGCACCAATCATCCCTACCAGATCAAGAAAGGCGGACTCGACTCCTTCAGAGTGATTGGCGGGCAAGACAATTGCTGTATCCGAAAGGTCGGCCATCCGGGTGAACGGAAAACCTGAATTCGCGAAAAAAGCAAGATTGGGCAGCTGGGTGTAATGATAGGCCCGTGTCAGATCAATGGTCGAGTCCGGGTCGATGCTCATGCGCAGATCCTGCGTCATGCCGCTGCAATCCCGCCGGCCGATAGGTCGGCTTTCCAGGTAGAAGCCCAGTGTATTGGCACCGTAGATAGCCCAGGGTGGTATCGACACATGAGCAGACTGCGCGCGCGACGCGTCAGGCCACAGACGGCGCAGCCACCCCGGCAGCTCGGAAGGCGGCGCGAGCGAGACGCTCTTCAGGTAAATCCCATTTACGCTGACATCGACATGGGACCGCTGACGGTCGATCTCGGTACCAAGCGGCCCCCGCACCGTGAAATGCATGCTCAGTGGATGGGAGCGCCAGGTGTAGATGTCAGGTGTTGTACGGAAAGGAACAGAGATTGTGCCCGGGACATATCCGTACCCCTGCAAAGTCGAGAGCGAAACAAGATCACCAATGCGGATAGGCTGACCGCGCGAGACGAAACCAGGAGCATCGAACGGGGTGCGGGGCTCTATGGTGACCGGCGGCGCGTTTATTCGGGACTCGTGTGGGAAGCCTTTGCTGGAAAACGCAACAGAACGTGCAGCGGCGAGAACCTCATCGTCTGTCCGCCCGGTCACGATGAGAATCGCCCCAAAGGGATCATTCGCATTGACTGTCTCGATAACTGTCGGCCCCGACACAGGCGCCTGTCCGGCGAGCATCTGCCCCAGACCCGACGCCGGTCCGACGAGAACAGCCCCGCCCGAAGGTGGGAGTTGCGACAGCACAGGAAAGGATGCGCCGCGATAATCGCTCTGGGCGCCAAACCATGACGCGAGGATAGCCGACGCCTCCAGCGTATGGGGTGAACTCTGACGTGCGATCACAAATGGCACCCGTGCCGGCGTCAGCACAGCCTCATTGAAAAACGGCGCTGGCAAGGTAGCGAGATCACGTGAGGGCGGCAGCGGAGCCGACGTGATCGAAAGGCTTGATTGACCAAGAACCTTTGCCCACAGCATCGCACTCGTCTGGTCACCGCAGCTAAGTGTGTACTGCCCGGCAAAGTGGAAGGTCAGGACATTGTGTTCCTTGAAGAAAAGCGGATTGATCGTGAATGCAAGCCCGTCGAACTGAGGTTTAGCCTTGTCAGGGTGTATGACTCCGATGAACTGATCATTCAGGAAAATCGTCACGCCGCTGCCTGCCGGCAACATGTCAGGCGACATGGAGCCATGCAGTGTGAGTGTGGCTGCGGTGACGACTTCTGATGAGGGCACACCAAAATTGAGACCCTGGATCGGTATCCAGGCCGTCATGATCAGCGTATCGGCGCTACCTAGCTGGCTGAAACTCCACGAGGTGGTTCTTGCATTTTCCAGCTCCTCCCGCGCCGTACCGGGCATATCAGCAGTTGCCTGGGCACCGGAAGAGCCTGAGGGTTGAAGCAAGCCACCAGTCGCCGCAGGTGTGACAGGCGGCGGCTCGGGCGCGGAGGGAGCGGCGGATATCGGAGACGCGGGGACGGTACCTGCCGGCGGCTGACTGGGTGGGGGAGCCGCCGCTGTCTGTGTCGGTCCCGGCAAAGCGCCCACCCCTGTGGGCATGGGAAGATCGGCCGCGCTCTGCTGTGCCTTGGCGCAGGGTGCGGCGAGCATCGTTCCTACGCCCATACTCAAGACGATGATTTTTATCAGACCCGCCTTGGGACGTACGATAACGGCCGTTTTCTGAGGAACAGACTGGACAGTGCGCGGCTTGAGAGAAACGACTGTCTTCCTTTTGCGAAAGGTCGCCGGCTTGAACAGATCAACAATGCTGCGCAAAAGCAGGAGAATTGAACGCGGCAGGCTGTCCGGCCTGTAATCGGCCCAGCTGGCCCATGCATCCCGTCGACCGAATATGACTCGCACGATCTGGGCCTCCTGTAGAATTGTTTTTGTGGTCCAACTGAGCGCGAGCGTGCCTTGCGATGTGGCGCGTATGACCTTTGCAGGAAGCGCATAGGTCTCATTTCTGTCCGGGACGATAACGGTGATCAGACTGTTGTCGGGAAGAGCCTCAGCCGGTGCATGGCCATGCAACATCCCACCACCACTGGACATGTTCTCACTTGTGTATTGGAACATGCGGCCATCAGCCGTGCATACGGTGACGGGGATAACCATCTCGACGCGATGGCTGCGACGGATCTGCATGGACTCCCGCCCGATGGAAATCGCAGCCAGCACGATAACGATGCTTACCGTGATCCACAGGATGTTCATCAGCAACGCGTTCGTCACGATCGTATCATGATGGGTATGGGCAAGCCGAAAGAGGCCGACGCCCAAAGACGCGAAAAGAGCCACGGCAAGATAGACATTCGGGTAGATCGCGCTCCAATCGAGATAGGAACGATCCAGCAATCCCCCTTTCTCCGTCACGTTGAACTTCCCTCGGCGTGGAAAGATGAGCGTCATGATGCTTACGCGCGCCAGGAATGGCGCCAGCGTGGTTTCATAAACCTCGCTCCAGAGCGAGTAGCGCCAGTTGCGGTTCGTGCGCGCTGACGTCACGACGCTGTGGATGAGGTGAGGCACGGCATAGATTGCGATCGCAAACGGCGAGGCATCAATCAGGGTCTGATTGAACAGCAGATATGCCATGGGCGATGTCAGAAAGATCAGACGCGGTATGGCAAAGAGAAAACTGGCGATAGCAGCAAAATAGCACAGGCGCTGGGCGAAGTTCAGGCCAGGTCCGGTAAGGGGATTATCAAGCCTGAGAATCTGCAGCATGCCGCGCGCCCAGCGCATCCGCTGTCCCACATGCAGGATAAGGCGCTCGGTCGAGAGACCGGCAGCGAGCGGCTTGGCGAGATAGGCCGTTGACCACCCACGCCGCTGCAATTTCAGGGCGGTATGCATATCTTCCGTGACCGTCTCAACTGCCACGCCCCCGATTTCCTCGAGCGCAGCGCGCCGGATCACGGCACATGAGCCGCAGAAAAACGTGGCGTTCCAGAAATCATTCCCGTCCTGGATCAGACCATAAAAGAGATTTCCTTCCGGTGGCACGATTGCCCCATGTGAGAAATTTCTCTGGAACGGGTCTGGAGAGTAGAAATGATGAGGGGTCTGGATGAGGGCGAGATGCGGCTTGAACAGAAACGGCGCAACGGTTTCCTGAAGAAATGTTCTGCTAGCGATATGATCGCAGTCAAAGATAGCAATCAGCTCGCCTTTCGTCAGCTGCATTGCATGGTTCAGGTTCCCAGCCTTGGCATGGTTATGCTCTGAACGGGCGATGTAACCAGCACCGCAGGATTCCGCGAATTCGCGGAATTCTTCACGGTGTCCATCATCGAGAAGATAAACATTGATCCTGTCACTGGGCCAGTCAATACCCATCGCTGCCAGAACGGTCTGCCTGACGATACGCAGTTCCTCATTGTAGGTCGGGATATAGATATCCACACTCGGCCAAAGCGAAACATCCTTGGGCATGGGTGTTACCTTGCGTTCCAAAGGATGGAGTGTCTGGAAATAGCTCAGGATGAGCATGACAAAGGCGTAGATTTCAGCGAGGACAAGAACGATGCCAAGGACTGATTGCGTCCAGGTACTGAAATTGAGTGTCTCGGTGAGCCTCCAGCTCAGATAACGCAGAGACACAATGATTGACAGCCCCTTGAGCACAAGCGTGGCACGCGGGCCTGGATGCCGGTTGACGAGCATGAAGAGTACAATGCCAAACACACATACAAGTGTTTGACCTGCCAGATTGAGATGCACGAAAGCAGCAATGATCATGCACAGGATCGCGAAAGCGACCAGCCCCGTCTTGACGGCCGTCCGTCCCGCGGAATGGTCCGCGTCATCAATCCATGATTCCAGTATGGCGACCATATGCCTGACGTGCTTCATCTGCGCTCTCGCTTCAACTCAGGCTATTGATTGTCTGAACCAGCCGCGTACCGATCAACTCCAGATCAGCGGCGGCCCGCGAATAAGGGGCGTAATGCTGCACAAGCCTCTGGCTGGCAAAGGCCTCGCCTACATGCTCGTCTCGACACACTGTGCCGAGATGCATCGCACCAATGCGGCGCACAATCTGGGGAAGGGCCATGGAACCAACGCGGTTGAGGGGATCAAACCGATTGACGACCACCTTATGGGTAAAATGAGCAGTCTCCGTAGGAGAAATGCCGTAGCAACTTGCGGAGTGAATATCAGGCAATAGTGAGATGCATGAGGCCTCAGCTGTCATCACGGAGACGATGACATCCGTGAATGGCAGGATTGAAGCGAAGGCTACAGAATAGCCCGGTGACGTGTCGACGATAACGACTGTATCGTCTTTTTCAGAAAGGCGTGCGACCTCGGAAGCAATAAGGTCAGGGCGGAGCCTTACTGCGTGATCGAAATCAGCCTGGGCATGGATGGGCTGCGATCCGAACGGGAAGAGCTGTATGTCATTCGAGGTCTGGACCATTGCTCCATCCCATGAATGACCCGTGGCTATTGCCCCCGAGAGTCCGTAGCGGTGCGACATGGGAACCCCGAAATGCAATCGAAGAGCATTTTGCGGGTCGAGATCTATCGCAACGACGTTGGGTGTTCCCGCGCGGCGTATTTCGTCCGCCAGATGCGCGGCAATCATGGTCTTTCCAACACCACCCTTAGGAGAGGCTATGCAGATAAGGGTCATATTTTTTTATTGCTTCCGAAAACCTGTTTGAGATCGTATCAGCGTCGGAACATTCCGTGTAGCCGCCTCGAAGGTTCGCTTATATGCGGAGCGCGAGATCTCAATCGGCCGAAAAAGTCAGCGAGAGGCAGCTCACGCCATCCAGATTCGCTCGTGGCAACATCACTGACAGGCGCACCCGGTGCAATCGGGGGTAATTTGGTCTGCATCGCTGGAGCCGGGCGGCTGGTCATGGGCTGCGCGCGTTCCGGAACCGGCTTGACTGCCTCCTGCGCGGGCGCAACGGCAGGAGAAGCCGCAAAGGCTGAAGACTGTTCAGTGGAGTGGCGCGGTAAAACGCTCTTGTCAGCCGGAGCCGGTCGTGACGCCGGGTTCTCGGCTGGAGGCTCGGATGCCGCTATACGAGACAAGGCATTGAAATCCTGAAAACCCTCATCCTCCGTTACAGGTGCCGGCTCGGAAAAGGATTCATGAAGTATTTTGAAGGTATCAGGCATCAAACTAGCTCCATGGATGCAATTCGTGAAAGCAGGGTGAGCGAAGCAGAGTAGTAGTCATCGCTCTCCTTCAGTTCGGGTAGATCAGGCAGCGCATCTGCCCCGTTCAGGGCAACAAGATAGACCGCTCTGAAGCCGGGAGGCGCATTGTATGGTGAGCGCTCACCCGTCATGAGATCCACCCAAGCCGGCAAGGCAGTCATCGAGTAATTCTGACTTACCGCGTAGAGCGACTGAGTGAGCGTCGTCGGCATGCGCTTCCCCCACTTGAGATAAAGCGGGATGCGTATGGCATCGTAGGAGAAACGGGGCGGATAATTGGGTGCGGGGACCAGGCGCTCCGACCTGCGGTCAATCGCGAGCCAGTCAGGCGGCAGACCCCACAGACCGAATCGGCTTGCCTGAACCAGTTGCTGGCCGTGTTCGATCACAGTTTTCCAAGGGCCATCCGGGTCCAGAAGCGCAGCACGATCGAGCGCAGGCATAAGGTAGTAGGAGAGATTGATGATGGCAGATTTCGGCCTGTCGAATCCCTTCATGCCCGGCAGGAGGACGACCCTGCTACCAACTTTTCTCACGCATTTCTGGGCAAGATCACGCGTGATCGCTTTCGCCTGCTCCAGATAGGTTTCTGATCTCCAGAGAATGGCGGCACGCCGCAACGCCCAGACGATCATGAGATCGCCGTCCGTTGCGTTGTTCGTATCGCTCACATGCGGAGCTGTGGGCGTCCAGCGCCAGCTATGGAGATTTCCATCCCGATGCTTCAGATTCTCGCGCGTCCAGTTCCAGATGCGGTCGAACGATATCCGATCGTTGAAGGTTGAGGCGAAGAGCAGGCCATATCCCTGCCCTTCCGAATGCGAAACATCGTGATTACCTGTATCGACGATACGTCCTTCCGGACGGAGGAAGCGCTTCTTGTAAAGCTCCCAGTCAGGATCACCCAGACCCTGCGTCTGCGCAAACGCCTTTCCAGTTGCCGAGAGGCACGCAGAAACAAGAATTGAGTCACGGCAAAACTGGCGCCTGACCATGGAACGAAACATTAACGATCTTTCGACAATATCAGCATTGTTGCGGCAAGACACAGCAACACCTTGCTATTTCCAAACGGTTTTCGTCAATAGTTGAGTTGAGTTTCGTCAAAATCGAGCAATTTGCAGGGTGATTTTAACATTATTGACATATCTCTATATAGAATATGCGCGTTACCGTTAAATTTTCCTTTGCCGCAACTCAAAGAGCTGGACCAGACGAGAAAATTCCAGATTCGGGAGATGATACGTTCGGAAATATTGCGAATTGGCTATCGCTCCGTCCCATTGACCGCCCGACAGGGGAACGAATGCTTATTCTCGCTCCCGAGTGTCTTTCATATCATTTCAACGCGCTGCGAACGCCACGCCCAGAATGTCGATCCAGGGACCTCTCAAAGGCGGCCATATGCAAGGTAGGTGTCGATTGCCTAAGGGCTGTGTCCTTGATGCCTCGCACCAGGTACCTGGAGGCGCTCAGCTCAGCCTCGTCAGGCCAGATTGCGTCTTTGCAGATGAATCGGAAATACGAGCCTGTAGACCGTGCCCTGCTCCGATATGATGTCGAGCGTAGCGCCAAGTTGACGGGCAAACCCGCGCACGAGTTGTAGACCTATACCTTCGCGCTTCTCGCCCTCCGACGGAAAGGCAAGCCCTACGCCGTCATCCTCAATCAAAAGCAGAGCCGTATCCTCAACGCGATTGAGCTGAATGCGAACAGCGCCTGTCCTTCCTTCCGGAAAGGCATAGCGAAGAGCGTTCGTCACGATTTCCGTCACGATAAGCGAGAGCGGTACCGCCTGATCGGGAGTTATCGGCAAGTCGTGAACATCAAGCGACAAGCTGATACGACCTCTGTTCGCATGGTTGTTGGCGGTAAAGATCTGGCTTGCCAGTTCCTCCAGAAATGCCCGTATATCCAACGTGCTCAAACCGCCCTCGGGGTAGAGATAGCGGTGTAATGTAGCCAGAGACCGGACGCGATCCCTGACAAGGTGGAACTCTTCCCTGGCTTCCGGCAGCTTGATCCGGTTGGCCTGGAGGTTAAGCAACGAGGCCACGATCTGGAGGTTGTTTTTTACCCTGTGGTGAATCTCGCGGATCAGGAGATCCTGCTGTTTCGTCGCCCTTTGCAGTCGCGCTTCGTGACGATCCAGTCGTCTGGTAGCTCGATTAAAAGCACGCTCCATCTGACGAATCTCAAGAGGGAGAGATTTCGGAAGATCAGGCTGGAAAAGCCCATGCCGCCGCCATTCGGAAACACTCGATGCAAGTTTCTCGAGGGGTTCGACAAGGTAACGTTGTGCAGCAAGCGCTACCAGAAGGAGCTCAACGACGAGTATGAGTACAATGAGCATCACGCGCGCCAGGAAGAGTTGCAATGCACGTGTTTCAGCAGCACTGCGAACAGATATGGCGACAATGCTTGTAGGGCCGTACCCAGGAATGAGCGTATAATAAACGTCGTTGGACTCGAAATGATCTGCCTGCCGTCCCACCTTCAAATCAGCAAGAAGGCGATCCGTGACCTCCTTGGAGAATGGATCATTGACACGCTGACGGGCAGTCAGGGCAATCGGTGGCGTGTTGCCCGTGAAAAGCCATAGGTCGGTTGCACCGGCATCTGCATCACTCGCCGTATGGGCGTATTGTGCATTGGCTACGAGTTCCTGGTTGACGAGAGGGCGAAAAGCAACGAGTTGGCCCGGTACCAGCGCCCCCGTTCGATCGACGTAGTTCAGGCTGATCGCAGACCTTACGAGGAGTATGGAACCTGCGGTGATAACGTCAGCGCCGTGACTACCAGGGGAATTATGCCCAGAGAGCAGCACGTCATGCGTGGCTCTGGCCAGAGCAAGCAGATTGGCCTGACAGGGGTTGCCATCCCGCTCGTTACCACGGCTGCTCGCGATAACCTTCCCCAATCGATCGATCAGCTCGAGCGAGCAGTAATGCTGCTGACTGATGGATTGCACGAGCTGGAACGCCCTCGGGGCAATCTCCTCATGCAGGGTGATCTGAGCCAGGGTTTCCAAAGCGCCCTGCGCACGCCCGAGGTCGGCGGCTATTTCATGTCGAGCACTCAGGGCATCCGCACGCGTGCGTTCGAAACTATTGTCCGATGTGGTGAGGTAAGCATGCCAGGCCAGCACGCCGGCGACCGAGGCCAGGGGCACAGAAGTGCAGATGATCAGCGCCATCACGCGCGAGCCTACAGTGTCGAGCAACCCGGAGCGCGACCGAAGACCACCGAGAGGGAAAATAGAGGGAATCTTCAAGGTGATACCCTCAATACTGTAAATGCGGGAGGTTGCCCTTCAAGCCTGCGACTACGGCTCTTGCTCGTCACGATCTTCCTCAATCAGGCGCAGCAATTCTTCAGGGATAGGTTCGTTTGCCACGTCGTCGAACAGTTGGTGCAGCCCGCGCTTCAACCAGAGATCGAAGGGATTATCGGCTTCCTTGCTGAGGCCTGCCTGGCGGGGCTTCTCCGGCGTGCCGTCCTTTCCCCCAGTCATGTCCTCACCTCAACAAAAAAATTCAACCCACGCGATCTTAACAATGCGTCGCCGGACGAGTTGCACTAACGAAATTTAATCATCGCATTTTGAAGAAAAGGAAAGACCCAATCGCGTTGAAGGGGAGTGAGCTACCTCACTCCCCTTCAAAATTCTGCAAATATGTCGCAGCATCAAGGCCTTCTGATTACGCTACAGATAATCAGAACGTGAACAGATCGTCAGATTTGAGTCCCTTGCGGCGACGATCATCCAGCGTGGCGCGGAGAGCAGCAACCTTAACGCGCAATTTGTCGTTCGCGGGCAGGTCGCCGGTCATCCAGGCCTCGAGTTGACGACGGGCACGGAATACACGGCTCTTGGCCGTTCCGACAGCACAGCCCGTAGCTTCTGCGAGGGCTTCGTAGCTCATGCCCTGCACAACGACCATTACGAGAGCCTCGCGCTGATCGGCAGGCAGACGGGACAGAGCCATCGAGAGATCTTTAAGCGCTAGACTGTCTTCGTGCGTCGCATTGCTAGCAAAGGACGATGCGGGCACATCCTCGATATCCGTCGTCTCACGGCGCTTGCGCAGATCGGAAATGAAGCGGTTGCGCAGAATACGATGCATCCAGGCCGAAAAATTCGTGCCGGGGATGAAGCTGTCCTGAGCCGCAAGGGCATTGCATACCGCGTCCTGAACCAGATCCTCGGCTGCGGAACGGTTGCGTGTCAGGGACAGAGCCTGAACGCGCAGTTTGGGGAGAATCTGAATAACCTGGTCATGGAAGCTGGTCATGCGAAAATCCTTCTTCGCTCGGTGCTTTTCAACGGACCAATGAACGGGCGGAGGAAGAGGTTGCATGCAATGACAAAAAACTGAAAAATTTTGTCAAAGGCCTGAAATGCCTCGTCGCAAGGACAGTTTGTGGCGGTCAGGCAGAGCGCTTACTGCTCCCCACAGTCTCTCTATGCGGGATCCGCAGATGGTGAAGCGATCTCGGCAAGCTGGGCTCGTGCTCTCGACACACGCGCTTTCATCGTACCGACTGGACAATCGCAGATCGCAGCGGCCTCCTCGTAACTCATCTCCTGAGCGCCAACGAGAATCAGCGCCTCACGCAAAAGCTCAGGCAGACGCCACAAGAGCTGTGAAAGATCCATGACGCCATCCTTGTATCGATCGCGCTCATCGAACCCTTCCTCACTACCTCGTGATATCTCGCCGAGAATCTCTGTTTCTTTCACCTTGCGACGGCGCTGCTCAAAAAAAACATTCCTCAGGATGGTAAATAGCCAGGCCTTGAGATTGGTCCCTGGAACGAAGCTGTCACGCGCGGCCAGCGCACGCAAAACCGTGTCCTGCACGAGGTCATCGGCTGCGGAGGCGTCTCTGGTAAGGTAGCGTGCAAAACCGCGCAGATCGATGAGGTGCGTGGCAATTCCCCGCCGGACGGGGTCAGCCTTCGCGCCCGCCTCTCGCGGATTGTCTGGCTTGTGGGTGCTCAGCCTGTGATCTCCCGGTAGCACATGACTGCATTCCTCTTTGCTCAGCGCCGAAAAAGTGCCATCGTAACGCAACGAACCGCGTTGTGTTGGCGGAAAATTTCTGGAGCTTCGTTTCTCTATGGTCGATGCAGAGCGCCAAGACCTCATGCAAGCCTTGCCCTTTGCGCGACGTTTTGCAAGAGCTCTTGAAGGCACACAGAAGCAGGGTGATCAGCTTGTGGCCCTTGCCATACGCGACATGGCTACGCGCAAGGGTGGACATGAGATCAGTGTTCGCTTCCGTCTTTACAAGTCGATCATCGACTGTTTTCAGGCGGCCAATGCCAGCGCTCATCCTCCGTCATCCCTCACCCTGACGCAACGCTTCGTCCTGCTTCTCACCTCGCTCGAGGAGGTACCCCTCAGCGCCGTTGCCATGATCCTCGGGCGAACAGAGGCCGATATCCTTGCTGATATCGCCAAGGCGAATGAGGGTCTGCGTTCGGTCGCTGAGACAAGTGTGCTGATCATCGAGGACGAGCCCATCATCGCAATGGACATCCAGGATGTGGTGCAACAATGCGGCCATCGCATTGCTGGTGTTGCCTACACTGAGGCCGATGCCGTGCGGCTGGCCAAGGAAACACGCCCCGGACTTATCCTGGCCGACATCAATCTCGGTGGCGGCGGCGACGGCATGCACGCTGTTGGTCGCATTATGAAGGACCATCAGGCACCGGTGATTTTCGTGACCGCTTATCCCGAGCGGCTGCTTACAGGCGAGCAGGAAGAACCATCTTTCATTATCACCAAGCCCTTCGAGCCTACCACGCTGGCCATAACGACCTATCAGGCGGTTACGGGCGGTCTCAAAGCGATCTGACTTGCATCGACGCAGCCGGTGCGACACATAGGGCGCATGGCTGCACCGATCCTTCATCTACGCGATATCTCCTATACTCTCGGGGGTCGTCCACTGCTGGACGGTGCCGAAATCGGGGTTGCCCCGGGAGAAAAGCTGTGCCTTGTGGGCCGCAATGGCTCAGGCAAATCGACGCTTTTGCGTATTGCTGCTGGCGAGATCCTTCCTGACGCTGGCCAGTGCTTCGTGCAGCCCGGGATCAAGATCGTTTATCTCCCGCAGGAACCAGACCTTTCGGCTTTCAGGACGAGCTACGACTACGTTGCTCAGGATCTGCAGCCCGAGGAAGATTATCTCGCCCGTAGCATGCTCTCCGAACTGGGTCTGACAGGTGATGAAAGTACGGCAACACTCTCGGGTGGTGAAGCCCGTCGCTGCGCCCTCGCCCGCGCCCTTGCTGCGCGGCCGGATCTTCTGCTTCTCGATGAGCCGACCAACCATCTCGATTTGCCGACCATCACATGGCTCGAGCGCGAGCTTGCCTCCATGCGCTCAGCCATGATCGTGATTAGCCATGATCGCCGCCTCCTCGAAACTCTCTCGCGGGCCGTCGTCTGGCTCGAGCAAGGCATCACTCGCCGCCTTGATCAGGGTTTCGCCCGCTTCGAGGACTGGCGCGAGGAGGTTCTCGCTCTAGAGGAGCTTGCGGCTCACAAGCTCGATCGCGAGATCGCCCGTGAAGAGGACTGGATGCGCTATGGCGTGACAGCCCGTCGCAAGCGCAACGTCCGCCGCGTGGCCGAGCTGGCCTCGCTGCGTTCGCGCCGCAAGGAGATTGCGAGCCAGTTCCGTGGGTCGCTCAAGCTGACCGTGTCAGAAGCCCAGACAACCGGAAAGCTGACAACGGTCGCAGAGGATGTGACCAAGGCATTCGACGAGCGGGTTGTGGTCAAGAATCTCGATCTGCGCGTGCTCAAGGGCGATCGCCTTGGGATCGTCGGGGCCAACGGTATGGGCAAGACGACGCTTCTTCGTCTCCTCACCGGCGAGGATCAGCCCGATACGGGACGCGTACAGGTAGGTCCCTCCACCTCGCTTGTCACGCTGGACCAGCGGCGCGCAAGCCTCGACCCGTCCATGACGCTAGCGGATACCATGACCGGGGGAAGCGGCGACATGGTGCAGGTGGGCGATGAGAAGCGCCATGTCATTGGGTATATGAAGGACTTCCTGTTCCGCCCCGAACAGGCGCGCACGCCGGTCGGTGTTCTCTCTGGCGGTGAACGTGGCAGGCTTGCCCTTGCCTGTGCGCTGGCCCAGCCATCAAACCTGCTCGTACTCGACGAGCCGACGAATGATCTTGACCTTGAGACGCTCGATCTGTTGCAGGAAATGCTGGACGACTATCCGGGTACGGTCATGCTGGTGAGCCATGATCGCGACTTTCTGGACCGCGTGGCCACCTCGGTTCTTGTGGCGCAGGGCGACGGTCACTGGATCGAATATGCCGGTGGGTACAGCGATATGCTGGCCCAGACTGGCGGCGAAGCCCCGGCTGAGCGCAATGCAAATCCCGACAGCAAAACCGCCGAACCACGGGAAAAGGGTATCGCAAAATCAGAGCGCAACAGCAAGAAGCTCAGCTATAAGGACAAGCTGGCGCTTGAGAAACTCCCTGCGGAAATCGATCGTCTCGAGAAGCTCATCGTCACCCTGCGTGAGACACTCTCAGATCCGTCGCTTTACAGCAAGGACGCGAAGAAATTTGCCCGGGTAAGTGACGAGCTCACTTCTGCCGAGGCATCGCTTACCTCTGCCGAGGAGGAATGGCTCCTGCTCGAAATGAAAAAAGAAGAAATCGAGTCCGGCGCCTGAACACCGGACCAGAAATCTTCGAGGGGTAAGGAGCAGGAAAATGCCCCTCTTCCAGCTCAGGCCTCAGTTGGAGACAGGCTGTCGCCTGATGCGATAAGCCCTGACATCTCCATGCGCGCCCGCGTGTCATCCATGCTAGCCTTGACGCGAATAGCCGCATCGAGCGCCCGTATACCCGCCTCCGCATCGACAAGGATCGGTGCGCCGTCCAGGCATGCCGCTGCGAAAGCATCGTGCTCGGCCGCAAGGCAGTCATTGTCCTTCCACCGCAGTGCCTCGCGCCGGAAGCCCCCCGTGCCCGGTAAAGGCAAGCCACGCTTGCGGCCAATCATGGTCAGCTCCTGCTGAACGAAGTCGGCCGAGAGATAACCCTCTTCCGAAAAGACACGCATACGACGTTCGGTCTTGAGCGAGATACGGCTGGCCGAGATGGAGGCGACACATCCATTGGCGAACCGTACCCGTGCATTGGAGATATCCTCATGCTCGCTCGATACCGCAACACCTACCGCGTCTATGGACTCGATGGGAGAGTCGACCAGTGAGAGAACCAGATCGAGATCATGGATCATCAGATCGAGAATCACCGACACATCCGTGCCGCGTGGCTTGAAGGGGGCAATCCGCGTCGCCTCGATATACAGAGGCTTGCCGATACGCTCTGAAATCGCCTTGTGCTCAGAGGAGTACCGCAGGAGGTGACCCACCTGAAGCACCACGCCATTACCCTTCGCCAGTACCGCCAGGGTTCTGGCTTCATCAAGGGTCGCAGCGATGGGTTTCTCTACCAGCACGTGACGCCCTGCCTTGAGGCAGGCTGAAGCGACCGGGAAATGCTGTTCCGCCGGGGCTGCCACGATCACTGCGTCTGATTGGGCAATCAGGGCCTCAAGGCTTGCCGCCACTGCACAACCGGCCTCCTTCGCGACAAGCTGTGCCCTCGCCTGATCCGGGTCGTAAAGGGCGACAAGCTGCTCGCGCGGACAGTCCTTTGCCTTGAGCGCGTGAAAGCGGCCAAAATGACCAGCCCCCACAATTCCGACCTTCAGCATATCTTTTCCCGGTCCGTGCACGTCTGAAATCATGTTTTTGGTGTAGCAGGGGGCACAGGGAGGTTGCAACGCAGAGCGCCTGCCTGCATCTTCCCGCAGCCTGACCGCCTTGCGGTAGCCTCAAATCTCCGGTCGTTACAAGAAGGACGCCGCTCCGTTCGATGATGTACTATAGTCGGCCTACCATGCTGGGAGTTCTCGGGGTCTGTTTCCTCGGCCTCCTGCTTTGCCTGCCCAATTTCATGCGTGCGCCTGCGGCCAAGCTGCCCTGGCATCAGATCCATCTGGGTCTTGATTTGCGTGGCGGTTCCTATCTTCTGCTTCGACTCGATCAGCAGAGCCTTGTTGATGACCGCCTTCAGGGTCTTGAGGATCAGGCCAAGCAGGTCCTGATTGAAAAGAACCTTGGCTATCGCGATTTTCGCAAGGATGCCGCTGGACGAACCCTCAGCTTCCTCCCGCGTGATGCAAGCGAGCAGCAATCCAGCCTTGAGGCTCTCTCCTCGCTCACTGGCGCTGGCAGCGACGTAGCCGCCGCGATCGATCACGACCGCATCGTGATGACCCTGAATGAGGCCGCGTTGCGTCAGCGTGCGCGCGAGGCTGTAGGACAGTCCATCGAGATCGTCCGTCGCCGTATCGACAGCACAGGTGCAGTGGACCCCGAGATTACGCGACAGGGAGACGACCGTATCGTAGTCGAACTGCCTGGCATCAGTGATCCTGAGCATATCAAGCGTCTTCTGGGCACCACCGCCAAGATGACATTCCGCCTGCTTGCCAACTCGGCCGGAGGGGGTGCCGTCGCGCCGCCGGGATCCACCCTCATGCAGGATATCAGCACGGGTGCGATGTTGCCAGTGCTGGATCATGTTGCTGTTGATGGCGCGGCGCTGAACAATGCCGGTGCATCGATCGACCAGCAATCGGGCGAATGGGCTGTTACCTTCTCGTTCAATCGTGCAGGCGCCCGCGCATTTGCACAGACCACCACCGAAAACGTCGGCCGACGCTTTGCGATCGTGCTCGACAACAAGGTGATCGAGGCCCCGGTCATCCGGACCCCCATTACGCAGGGTAACGGCCAGATCACGGGCAACTTCACCGCTCAGACAGCAACCGATCTTGCTGTGATGCTGCGCGCAGGCGCCCTGCCCGCGCCGCTGGCGGTTATCGAGCAGCGCTCGATTGGTCCGTCCCTCGGTGCTGATTCGATCCGGGCCGGTGCTATCAGCCTGGCTATTGGCTTCATCTTCGTGATCGTCTTCATGGCGCTGTTCTACGGGCGCTTTGGCCTCTATGCGAACATTGCGCTGCTGGCCAACCTGGTGCTGATGACGGCTATCCTCTCGCTGTTCGAGGCCACACTGACCCTGCCGGGTATGGCGGGTATGCTGCTGACACTCGGCATGGCAGTCGATGCCAACATCCTGATCAATGAGCGTATCCGCGAGGAAGTCGGGCGCGGACGCACGGCACTTGCTGCCATGCAGACAGGTTTCGAACGTGCCTCCTCCACCATCATCGACAGCAATGCGACGGCCTTTCTTGCGCATGTCATGCTGTTCGTGTTCGGCACTGGGCCCGTGCGCGGCTTCGCCCTGACGATTACGGTCGGTATCGTCACCACCCTCTTCACCACCATGCTGCTATCACGTCTGCTGATGGTTCGCTGGTACGCCCTTACACGCCCCACAGAACTGCCGGTCTGAAGCGATGCTCTCACGTCCTCTTTTCCGCTTCGTCCGTGAAGACAAGCATATTCCGTTCATGCGGGGCCGTTATGCCGGCCTTGCCACCTCGGCCATCCTGTCGGCTCTCTCGGTCGTTCTGTTTTTCGTGCCTGGCCTCAAGCTCGGTCTCGACTTCCATGGGGGTATCGTTGTGGAGGCCCAGACTCAGGGACCGGCAGATTTCGACAAGCTGCGTCATGCGCTTGCCGTCCATAATATTTCCGCGGCGGGGCTACAGCGCTTCGGGGCTGAAAACGATGTGCTGATCCAGCTCGACACACCACCTGCCGGCCCGACGCAGGAAGCCGATACGCAAAAGCTGGTCGATACCGTGCGCCACGCAGTTGTCGAGGCTCAGCCGGGTACGCAGGTCCTGCGCGCCGACGCCGTTGGCGCTTCGGTCTCTAGCGAGCTGTTTCGCAACGGGCTTCTTGCCCTTGGGCTCAGCCTTGCCATGATCCTGGTCTATATCTGGATCCGGTTCGAATGGGAGTTCGCAATCAGCGCCGTGATCACGCTGGTGCTCGACCTCACCAAGACGGTCGGGTTCCTTGCTATCACACGCTTCCAGTTCGATCTGGTGATGGTGGCCGCCATTTTGACGATTTTGGGCTATTCCACCAACGACAAGGTGGTTGTCTATGACCGCGTGCGTGAGAACCTGCGCAAGTATCGCACCATGCCCCTGCGTGAGTTGCTCGATCTCTCCATCAACGAGACGCTCAACCGGACGCTCGGCACGTCCATGACGGTGTTTCTCGCTGCGTTGCCGCTGGCTATCTTCGGGGGCCATAGCCTCTCAGGCTTTGCCACCGTCATGCTCTTCGGCATCGTGGTCGGAACATCGTCGTCGATCTTCATTGCGGCACCGCTGCTTCTGCTTATGGGCGAGAAGCGTCTGCGTCGCAGCAAGGCTTCCTGAGGCTAAAATTCCGGGGAGGTTGGCTTGCCTCCCCTAGCCCCGTGACCGATGCCTGAATCAGGTCAGGGTGCCGCCAGCCCTGGTTTTGTACCATCAGCGGCTGGCTGGGGCACCGGGGTGGCATAATCCAAAATCTGCATAATTCCACCGTCAGCGAGCCTGAAATTGGCGTCCGTGGGCGAGAACGCAGCCTGCCGTATCAATTGCCACGTATTGTGATCGATCGCGATCAGGCGTGCGATATCGGTTTTCGTCGCCTTGTGCTGCATGATGCGCACGATCATGCCGTGCTCTGCCATGCCATTCGCAATAGCATAGCTTGTGAGCAGAACGCTCGGTGAGCGGCTCTGCATCAATTGGTCGCCTGCGCCTCCGGCACAAGCGGTAAGAGACAGGGCCGAAACCAGAATTGCGGATGAGAGAAAATGGCGCATGAACAGATCATGCGCCACGAAACAGCGCCCGCCAAGCGGGCGCATCAAGACAGGGTGATAAAGACTGGCTTATCTGGGATCCTTCGCGATCAGATCGCGGATTTCTGTCAGCAGAACCTCGCTCTTGGTCGGCGCAGGCGGGGCCGCCGGCGCGGCTTCCTGCTTATGCTGGAAACGGGAGACAATCTTGATGAGCCAGAATACAGCGAAGGCCACGATCAGAAACTGAATTACGGCGTTGAGGAATACGCCCACATTGACTGTAACGGCCCCGGCCTTTTGGGCTTCGGCGAGGGTAGGCAGAACCGGGCCCTTGAGCGTGATGAAGATGTTCGAGAAATCGATCCCACCTGTAAGCAGCCCGATGCCAGGAGTAAGAATATCCTTGACGAGACTGGTGACAATCGACGTGAAAGCTGCACCGACGATGATACCGACAGCCATGTCGATGACATTGCCACGCATGATGAACTTCTGGAATTCGGCAATCCAGCCGGGGGTGTGCAGCTTTGAACGTAGATCAGACATCGTGAGTTTTTTTCCTTCAGGTAAGGGATTGTAGATAGCGTGTTCAGGCTCGGTTCGTGACGCGGGCATCACCCGTGTTCGAAATGGTCAAGCACCCCAGATTTTGGGATAAAACCCTGCGGCCCGATAGAAAAAACAATGGGGGCGCAGAAGTTTCTGCGTTTTTGTCGTTTCCCTGACCGTTTCTTTCCGTTATAGCCCCGCCATCCGCTCCGGTCGGCATCGGAGCATTGCAACAAGGACAGCACAGATGAAGACCGGCATTCACCCCGATTATCACGAGATCACCATCATCATGACTGATGGCAGCGAGTTCAAGACACAGTCCTGCTATGGCAAGGCTGGCGACACGCTGCGTCTCGACGTTGACCCGAAGTCCCACCCGGCCTGGACCGGCGTGCAGCGTATGCTCGACACGGGAGGCCAGGTGGCCAAGTTCAACAAGCGTTTTGCCGGCATCGGCGCTCGCGCCGCCAAGAAGTAATATCAGGCGCTCCTTCCCGGGCGGGGCCTTGTCCCGCCCGGAAACGATCCCACATCAAGCCTGTCACAATGCCCATATGGGGTTGCGACAATGCTTCATGTTTCTGTGCCGGCCCATGCGGAGGCGCAGTATCGGATCTGCCTTGAAGGAGGTTCTTCATGTCCTACGATTTCGCACCACTTTTCCGCTCGGCGATCGGTTTTGACCGCCTGGCCCGTCTGGTTGATGATGCCGTGTCCAATGCACCGGCCCATGCCAGCTATCCCCCCTACAATATAGAAAAATCGGCCGAGGATGTTTATCAGGTCACCATGGCACTGGCCGGGTTCGGTCCTGAGGATGTCGAGGTTTATCTCGCCGAGAACCAGCTGATCATCAAGGGTCATGTACCTCGCAAGACAGCAGCTGGCGAGTTGCTCCACCGCGGTATTGCGACCCGGGCGTTCGAACGACGATTTGCGCTCGCTGACCATATCGAGGTTAGTGGTGCCGAACTGGTGAATGGTCTGCTGACCGTTTCCGTGCGGCAAGTCACTCCCGAGGCGCTCAAGCCGCGCCGCATTCCGATCTCGCAGGGTACGCCAGCCTCGAACAGCGTCAGGGCCTCCGGCTTGTCAGCAGCCTCCAGCCCCCTTCCGGTCAACCACGCGGCCTGATTCAGACCTGATCCACCGCTTTGCATCACGGGGTGGTGTCGAGGCGAGATGGTCTTGCACCCGGGTTTTTTACCAATAATGCGCGCAGGGGCTTGACCCCTGCCGCTCTCGCAGACCATATCAGCGCAGACTTTGCTATGCATCCAGCAGGTGCCGCGCAGATCTCCCCGGTACGCCGGGCAAGGACATTCAAATCGGTGCCTGCTGGAGCGATGCTCCTCACGCAGGATGGACCGAGATGACCTTGCCGCTTATGCCGAAAGCCACCGCAGTATGGCTGATCGACAAAACCGCCCTCACCTTCACGCAGATTGCCGAATTCTGCGGCATGCATCCGCTTGAGGTGCAGGCCATTGCTGATGGCGAGGTTGCTGCGGGCATCAATGGCTACGACCCGGTCAAGAACAACCAGCTGACGCAGGAACAGATCACCCGTTGCGAAGGCAACCCGGATCTGCGCCTCAAGCTTTCGGCCAAGGCCAACCCGGTTGCCCGTCGCGCCAAGGGCGCACGCTACACCCCGATCGCGCGCCGCAATGACCGCCCGGATGCCATCGCTTTCGTGCTGCGCCAGTTCCCCCAGCTTTCGGAACTCCAGATCATCAAGCTGCTGGGCACGACCAAGGATACCATCGCCAAGGTGCGTGACCGCCAGCATTGGAACAGCGCCAATATTAAGCCGCGCGATCCGGTGATCCTGGGCCTGTGCAGCCAGACGGACCTTAACGCTGCGGTACAGGCCGCCAATGAGCGCCTCGCCCGTGAAGGTCATTCTGTGCCTGTCGTCGCAGAAATGTCAGAGTTTGACGACACAGAGAACTAAGTAGGGATAGCGCCGGCCATTAACCCTGTTGTAGGATTTCGCGGGTAGTGGCTGAAATGAAAGCGGAAAGAACCTGATGCTCGTTGATCATGAAGTCATGCTCCGCCGCCTGCATGAACTGCGCAGCGAGCACCGCGACCTCGATACGGTGATCGATCGTCTCGTCCAGCATCCGCTCAATCAGTTGCAGCTTCAGCGCCTCAAAAAGCGCAAGCTGCTTCTGAAGGACGAAATCAACTTTATCGAGAACCGCCTTATACCGGATGATATTGCCTGAATGAGCGAAGACCTCGATCTATACAGCCAGACAACCGATCTGGCCCAGACACCTCGCGTTGGTATCATCATGGGAAGCCAGTCGGACTGGTCGACCATGAATTTTGCCGCCGAGAAGCTGACCGAGCTCGATATCAGCTTCGAAACACGCATTGTTTCCGCCCATCGCACCCCTGACAGGCTGGCTGAATACGCCCGTAGCGCACGGGGTCGGGGGCTTCAGGTCATTATCGCCGGGGCTGGCGGTGCAGCCCATCTGCCCGGCATGGTTTCGGCCTGGACCACACTTCCGGTTCTGGGCGTGCCTGTCGAATCCCATGCCCTGAAAGGCATGGACTCCCTGCTGTCGATCGTCCAGATGCCGGGCGGCGTGCCGGTTGGCACACTCGCCATCGGCAAGGCTGGCGCCATCAATGCAGCGCTTCTTGCGGCCTCTATCCTGTCCCTGCAGGATGAAGGTGTCAGGGCACGTCTGGATACATGGCGCGCCATGCAGACAGCCTCTGTAGCTGACACCCCTGAAGCATGAAGGTTACAGCCCTCCCTCCGGGGTCGAAAATCGGCATCATCGGTGGCGGACAGCTGGGCCGGATGTCTGCGGTAGCCGCCTCCCGTCTGGGCTATCACGTGCATATCCTGAGCGCCGAGGCTGATCCGCCAGCGCAGGAAACGGCACAGCGTGTGACCATCGGGGCTTACGATGATGAAGCTGTGCTACGCAACTTTGCGCAAAGCGTCGATGTCATCACGTTCGAGTTCGAGAATATCTCCGCGGCTGGTCTGGATCTGCTGTCCTCCCTTTGTCCGGTGCATCCGGCAGGACCCGTTCTCGCTATCAGCCAGGATCGTATCCTCGAAAAGACTTTCCTGAGCGACAGTGATATCCCGGTAGCGCCCTGGATTTCAGTTCCGAACGCTGCATCGCTTGAGGATGCAGCGACCACGCTGGGATTTCCTTTCCTGCTCAAGACCGCGCGGTTCGGCTATGACGGCAAGGGTCAGTTTCGTATCGCTGATCAGGCCGCCTTCGATGCGCTTAATCGCGATCTTCCCTTCCCGCTCATTGCCGAAGGGTTTGTGGATTTCGAGCGCGAGCTGAGCGTGATGGTCGCCCGCAACGCGAGCGGTGCCACCATGTGCTTTGCTGTGACAGAGAACCAGCACAGGGATGGTATTCTCGATGTCAGCCTAGCCCCAGCACGTATCCCGGTACTTCTGGCCGAACAAGCCGAAGCGCTGGCACACCGCATTGCCGTCACACTTGACCTTGTGGGAATTCTTGGCGTCGAGATGTTCGTCTCGGCAAAGGGAGAGCTTCTGGTCAACGAGATTGCACCGCGCCCGCATAATTCCGGCCACTGGACGATGGATGCCTGTCTGATCGACCAGTTCGAAATGCATATCCGCGCGGTAGTCAATCTGCCTCTGCCTGATCCCTATCGCCATAGTGATGCGGTCATGAAAAACCTGATCGGTCAGGATGGCATGGATGTCTGCAGTGCTGTTCTTTCGGGTTCAGGTCTCGCCTTGCATCTTTATGGCAAGACCGCATGTCGGGAAGGCCGCAAGATGGGTCATGTGAATGCGCTTTTCCCGCTCGGGGCGCTGCCGGGTTCGTTTGGTATCGCGGCACGCTTCGATGAAGCACTTGGCGTCGGCAGAGACCCTCAGCCGGACGACTGATCAGCGTTCGGCCATCAAGCCAAGCTCTCTGAAGCTGGTATAGCTGCCATTGCCGATAATGATATGATCGGCAATCCGAACCTCTATCAAGGCTGCGGCGCGCTGTGTGTCATGCGTCATCGCTATATCGCCGTCGGAAGGCGTTGGGTCACCGCTTGGGTGATTATGGACAAGCACGATGTTCCTTGCCCCGATCTCCATGGCGCGTCGTGCGACTTCGCGCGGATAGACAGGTGTGTGGTTCACCGTGCCCCGTGTCTGTGCTTCATCTGCCAGAAGACGATTGTGCTCGTCGAGAAACAGGATACGGAATTGCTCGATCGGCTCGCGGGAAAGACGGGATTTCAGGTAGTCGAGCATTGACCTGGGATTGGAGAGGATATCGCCCTCACCCATTCGTGCACGACTGACCCGTATGGCTGCCTCGTGAAGGAGGGTGATCGTGCAGATGAGGTGGCGATCCAGCGAGACAACTCCCGCAAGAGTGCGCTGCTCTGACGAGAACATGGCAGCCAGCGAACCAAAACGCATCAGCATATTCTCGCAGAAAGGTATTCGCTTCCCGGCGGGCACGCCTGTCCCTTCGCAAAAAAGATACAGAAGCGCCTCGTCCGACAACACCGGCCCTTGCCCATCAGTCATGGCCATGTGAGGTAATTCCATCGAGCCGAACATAGCCTGTGCGGCGTCAACTCGCTGCACGCCCGATCTCACATCCATGCCGCCATGCTCGTAAATGACTTCTTTCAACGGCATCTCCGCCAAGATCAATCGAGTGATGTATGTCAGAGTTTGACCAATATACGAGTGATCATTCTGTCTTGTTCGATCTTGACGGCACGATCATAGACTCCCGCATCGGGATCATCGACACTCTTCATGGAGTCGTGCGGGCACTTGGCCACGAGCCTGATCTGTCGATCGATCTTACATGGGTTGTCGGCCCCCCTCTGGCCGAACTGATGGAAGAGGTCATTCGAGTCTATGGGGACAACAGGGTAGAAGAAGCGGTAGCGCTTTACAGGGTCCTCTACGACAAATCTGGCAGGTTCCAGACGCCTGTCTTTCCCCACATGGCCGATCTCCTGCGTGCGCTCGCGCGCTCGCCGGTCAGGATCTTCACGGCGACGTCCAAACCAGCCTCACTTGCCCGGGAGATATTGCGTCAGCATGGCCTCGATGACTGCTTCGATCATGTTCACGGCGCTGCCGATGATGACAGCGGCGGCGAAAAGCCGGAGATGATCGCGCGCATCATGCGGCAGGAGGGACTATCCCCTGCCCGGACACTCATGATTGGCGACAGGCGATTCGATATCTCGGGGGCACATGCCAACCACCTGCGCGCCATTGGTGTGCTTTGGGGCTATGGTGGCGAGGTAGAACTGACCGAGGCTGGTGCCGACCTTCTTGTCGGTTCACCTGGTGATCTGCCACCTGCCCTGCACGGTCAATTTACGGCGCTTTCCCGCCTCTGCTGATGTGGAACGGCCTGCGCAAAATCGCCTAAAAAAACCCCTTCTGCCTCAGGCTCAAGGGGAGCCGCCTTTCCGAGACGACCACGACATCATGGACAATCATGGCGAGAGCACCGGCCTCAAGACTGAGGCGCTCCGCAAAACGACGCAGGGGCGAGGTTGCTGCATGAAACGTGGTCAGTGTTTTCTGGACGCCTATGAAAGAAACAGCCTGAAGCGCCAGTGCCCTGCGGAAAATTGGCGCGGTAGTGGAAAAATCATCCACCGGTTCGTCAGCCAGCAACCGGTTGCGATTATCCAGATAGAGCAGTCGAAACTGTTCAGGTACGGCACTCGCCATCACGCCTGAGAGATACGCGCAGAGCTGGTCCCAGTTCTCCAGTCGGGGACGCAACCGGTCTTCCGCGAGAGCCAGCCGGTCGGCGAGTACTGGGGGAAATCGCAGAAGCAAGAGCCCCTTCTCGTTCACGCCCAGCGATCGTAAATCCTGGGCGGGGGCTGCAAAGACGGCAGAGAGACTTCCAAATCGTTGCAGGAGCGCCTTGGCCAGGGGTTTGGTATCGCGCCGGGGTATGCTGTTGAACAGCAGCACCTCCAGGATTTCGTAATCGGCGAGTGTGTCCGCCCCTGCGCTCATCACGCGATGGCGCATGCGCTCACGATGCCCCTGAGGCCCCACACCGCGGAGCAGGTTCTTGCTTTCAGGCGAAAATGAGCGTTTGGCCATAAGGGCATTACATTCTATATCGGTCGGGTGACGCAATCCCTCATTCCATCCCCCTCGCCCGAATACCTTGAACGTCTCAATCCCGAGCAACGGGAGGCTATTGAGACGACCGAGGGACCGCTTCTGATCCTGGCTGGAGCGGGCACGGGCAAGACACGCGTTCTGACGACACGCTTTGCGCATATCCTGCTCGATGGCCGCGCGCGCCCCTACCAGATTCTGGCGGTCACCTTTACCAACAAGGCTGCGCGTGAAATGCGCGAGCGTGTTGGCGCTCTGCTTGGCGAGAGTGTGGAAGGGCTGTGGCTGGGCACATTCCATGCCCTGTGCGCACGGATGCTACGCCGTCACGCAGAATATGTCGGGCTGACCACTGGCTTTACAATCCTCGATACCGACGACCAGCTTCGGCTCGTGCGTCAGATCATGGAGCCGTTCCGCCTCGATACGAAACGCTGGCCACCTCAAGCCCTGCTCGGTATTTTCCAGCGCTGGAAAGATCGCGGTTTGACGCCCGAACAGGTGACGGCCGCCGAGGATACGGATTTTGCAGGAGGACAGGCGCGCAAGCTTTACGCCGCCTATCAGGACCGGCTCAAGGCAGTGAATGCCTGTGACTTTGGCGATCTCATGCTGCATACGCTTGAGATCCTGCGCACACAGCCAGACGTTCTGGCCCAGTATCACCGGCTGTTCCGCTATATTCTGGTCGATGAGTATCAGGACACCAATACGATCCAGTATCTCTGGCTGCGTCTGCTGGCCAAGCGCGAGCACGGACCGGCCAATATCGCCTGCGTGGGCGACGACGATCAGTCGATCTATTCATGGCGCGGTGCCGAGGTGGAAAACATCCTGCGCTTCGAGAAGGATTTCCCCGGCGCGAAGATCGTTCGCCTCGAGCGTAACTACCGTTCGACAGCGCAGATCCTTGCCGCGGCTTCAGGGCTGATTGCTCATAATTCAGGCCGTCTGGGCAAGACGCTTCGGCCCGGTCGCGAGGACGCACAGGGCGAAAAGCTGCAGATCATCAGCGCATGGGATTCGGACGAGGAAGCCCGCATCGCTGCCGGGGCCATCGAGCGGCTGCGCAACGAGGGGCACCCCCTTTCCCAGATTGCCATTCTGATGCGAGCGGGCTTCCAGACGCGTCCCTTTGAAGAACGTTTCCTGACACTTGGCCTGCCTTATCGCGTGGTCGGTGGATTGCGCTTCTATGAGCGCGCCGAGATACGCGATGCCATGGCGTATATGCGTGTTCTGGCCCAGCCCGCCGATGATCTTGCCTTTGAGCGGATCATCAACGTGCCAAAGCGCGGTGTGGGCGCCGCCGGTTTGCAGAAGCTTCATCATGAGGCGCGCAGGCTGAATGCGCCGCTCAGTGTTGGCGTTGCTCATGCCCTCGACACCGGCCTGGTGAAGGGCAAAGGCCGCGACGCGCTGTCAGGCCTCATGGAGGCTTTCGCCCGCGCCCGCGAAACCCGTGAGAGCGAAGGCCATGTGGTGGCCATGGAGCAGTTGCTGGAGGAAAGCGGCTACCTGCCGATGTGGCGTGACGATAAGTCGCCCGAGGCCCCGGGGCGGCTCGACAATATCAAGGAATTGCTTCGGGCCATCGGTGATTTCGGCACGCTCGAAGGCTTTCTCGAGCACGTGGCACTCGTCACAGAGACCGAGGACAAGGCGAGTGCCGACACGGTCAGCCTCATGACCCTGCATGGGGCCAAGGGGCTGGAGTTCGACACAGTGTTCCTTCCCGGCTGGGAGGAAGGGGTGTTTCCCTCACAGCGCAGCCTTGATGAAGGCGGTCTCAAGAGCCTCGAGGAAGAACGCAGGCTGGCTTATGTCGGGATCACCCGCGCCAGGAAACGAGCGATCATTATTCATGCCGCCCGTCGACGCATCTATGCCAACTGGCAGGACTCCATGCCCAGCCGCTTCATTGACGAGATTCCTGCTGAAACGGTCGAACATAGTGGACAGGCCATGCAGGAGCGCCGTCAGGCTGCCGCGCAGACATCCATCTTTGCATCGGGCCCGCTGAGCAGCACGCAAGGGCGTTTCCGCACACCCGCCCCCCGCGTGACAGATGTGCGACCCGATGCCTCACATGGAATTGCCTCGGGCGCACGCGTGTTCCATCAGAAATTCGGCTATGGCACCGTGCTCGGTGTCGAATCCGACCGATTGCATATCAACTTCGAGAAGGCAGGCGAAAAACGCATTATGGCCCATTTTGTGGAACAGGTCTCGTGAGCGCATCCAGACGACACGCTTCGGCGCTTGAAACCATCTCCGTCACCGTCGCTGATGAGGCCGTGCCGCTTTTCGAACAGGCCTTTCTGACCGTTTGCACCACGGTTGGCATTTTCGAGGCTAATGAGGACCAGAACATCTGGCGCGTCGAGGGCGTGAAGGATGTGGGCCATGCCGAAGAGGAGCTTGCCCGCGCCCTGACATTGGCGCGCCTCATGACCGGCGTGGACGCCGAGCTTGTGCGCGAGCGCACCGAGGCAGAAGGCTGGCTTGCCCGTACCTATGAAGCCTTTCCGCAGCAGGATGTCGGACGGCGCTTCGCCATTCGGGGTACCCACCTCACCCCCAGCCACAAGCGTGACCGCCTGACCATCACGCTGGATGCTGGGATTGCCTTCGGCTCGGGCGAGCATGGTTCCACCCGTGGCTGCCTGAGGGCGCTGGAGGACATGGCCTGGCGCAAACCGGCCCGTATCCTCGATATGGGCTGCGGGTCGGGTATTCTGGCCATGGCGGCGGCACGTCTTTTCAACAAGCGTATCCTTGCCGTGGATATCGAGCCCTGGTCGGTCCGGGTGGCCGCAAGCAACGCGAAGCTCAATGGCATCGGCCCGCTGATCGATGCCCGCCTGGGCAATGGCTGGATGACACCGGCGGTTCGTGCCAAGGCCCCTTACGATCTCGTCTTCGCCAATATCCTGGCACGCCCGCTCTGCAAGATGGCGCGTGATCTCGGTAGCCATCTTGCTCCGGGCGGCACGGTCATTCTTGCTGGCCTGCTGACGACTCAGGCCCGTATGGTGCTGGCCGCGCACAGGCGACAGGGACTTGTGCTCGAGAAGCAGTACTACGAAGGCGAGTGGTCCACGCTGGTTCTGCGCCGTCGTGACTGAACTTCGCGACGCGACCGAAAGCGACCTGCCCGCCATTCTCGCCATCACCAATGATGCGATTGCGACTTCCGAGGCGATATGGGCAACGTCACCGCGCAGCCTGGAAGAGCGACGCGGCTGGATGGCCGATCGGAAGGCTGCCGGCTTTCCGGTTATCGTCGCTGTGGAAGACGGGACCATCCTCGGCTTCGCCTCCTACGGGCCGTTTCGCGTCTATGAAGGCTATGCCCGCACGGTGGAACATTCCATCTATGTGGCACGTGCAGCGCAGCGCAAGGGTATCGGTCGCATGCTCCTTGAGGCCATAACAGCTCATGCCGAACACGCCGGGATGCATGTGCTGATCGGGGCCATTACTGCCAGCAATACCGCTTCGATCGCGCTTCATCGTGCAGCAGGGTTCAGCGAGAGCACGCCCCTTCCTCAGATGGGTTTCAAGTTTGGTCGCTGGCTTGATCTGGTCTTTATGTATCGTCTTTTTGAGGAAGATGGGCATTCAGGACTGATGCAGGACACGCCGTCGCCCGACAGCGACACAAGCCCGCCTCACCCGGTCTGAGCAGGCCGAAACCTCGTTACAAACGTCCCGCAATGCCCTGCTTGCAGGGCCCGAGATGAAAGAAAACGCCATGAGCCTCATCCCTCTCGACAAACGTCAGGCACTTGTCCGACATGAACTCGATGCAAGCGGGGTGGATGGCTTTCTGCTGCCGCGCGGGGACGAATTTCTAGGTGAATATGTAGCCCCTTGCGCCGAGCGGCTGGCCTGGCTGACCGGATTCACCGGCAGTGCAGGACTTGCCATCGTCCTGCGCGAGACCGCCGCAGTCTTTTCCGATGGACGTTACACCAGCCAGTTGCAGGATCAGGTCGATGGGACTCAATGGGAGCGGCTGCATCTGACAAAACAGCCAGCGGCGGAGTGGCTCGCCCACAATGCGCGGGGCCTCAAAATCGGGTATGATCCCAGGTTGGTGGGTGAAGCACAACTCAATGCCCTGGCCTCAGCCGATTACAGCTTTGTCCCACTCGACCGTAATCCGGTTGATGCCGTCTGGGCCGACCAACCGGCGGCGCCCGAGAGCGCCGTGCAGTATCACCCGGAGGCCTTCAGCGGCGAAGGCAGCCTGTCCAAACGCCGCAAGATTGGCGGCGCGCTGCGCAAGGCAGGCCAGGAAGCCATGCTGGTCTGTGATCCGACATCGCTCGCCTGGCTGTTGAATATCCGCGGAGATGACGTTCCCAATACGCCGGTCATCCTCGCTTTCGGCATCCTGCATCAGGATGCGTCTCTGGAAGTGTTCGTCGATATCAGCCGTGTCAGCCCGGATGCGGCCATCTCGTTCCGCAATGTTTCTGTCCTGCCCCCCGAGGAGCTTCAGGACCGTCTGACGGCGCTTTCCGGTCAGGTCGTTCGCTTCGATCCGGCCCAGACATCGCTCTGGTTCATCCAGACACTGGCTGACGCAGGAGCAACGCTGGCGCGTGGCAACGATCTCTGTGCCCTGCCCCGTGCGTGCAAAAACGCTACCGAGCAGGAAGGCGCGCGCAAGGTGCATCTGTCCGATTCAGCCGCGCTTTGCCGCTTCCTCCATTTTGTCTCCCGCGAGGGCACGGGGCTACGCGAAACCATGCTTGCCGAAATCCTCAACGGGTTTCGCGGTGCTTCAGAGAGCTATCATGGGGAAAGCTTCCCGGCGATTTCGGCTGTCGGCCCCAATGCTGCCCTGCCGCATTATCGCGCCCTGCCCGGTCAGGATCTGATCCTGCAGCCCAATCAGGTCTATCTGATCGACAGCGGGGGCCAGTATGATGCCGGCACCACAGACGTGACACGCACGATCTGGAATGGCCCCGATGCGCCGCCCGCAGCGTTATGCGAAGCCTTTACCCGAGTGCTCAAGGGTAACATCCTTCTCGCCCGCGCACGCTTCCCTCAGGGCACGACGGGGCATAGGCTCGACGCTCTGGCACGCTATGCGCTCTGGCAGGCCGGGCTCGATTATGACCACGGTACGGGGCATGGCATTGGCAGCTACCTCTCCGTGCATGAGGGGCCTCAGAATATAAGCTCTGTTGCCCGCCCTGTGGCGCTGGAAGAAGGCATGATCGTCTCTGACGAGCCGGGCTATTACCTGCCCGGTTCCTACGGTATCCGGCTGGAAAACCTGCTTCTGGTCAAGCCTGCTTCAGTCTCCAGCCAGACCCCCTTCCTCGAGTTCGAGGTACTTGGCTTCGCGCCGTTCGATCGCCGTCTGATCATGGCATCGTTACTGGAACCGGAAGAGCTGCGCTGGCTGAATACCTATCATCAGGATACGCTCGCCCATATCGGCCCGCTTCTGGACGAGGACGACCGGAACTGGCTTGCTGACGCTTGCGCGCCAATCACGAACTGAACAAAGGAAAGACAGAATGGCTGATCACATGATCCCCGCGACCCTTATCGAGGGTGATGGTATCGGGCCGGAAATCACCGCCTCTGTTGTCGAGATCCTGTCCAAGGTCGGTGCCCCGTTCGAATGGGACCATCAATCCGGCGGTCTTGGCGCCATTGAGAAGTTCGGCGCGCCGCTGCCACAGCCGACCCTCGACAGCATTCGCAAGACCGGCCTTGCCCTCAAGGGACCGCTCACCACGCCGGTTGGTGCGGGTTTCAAATCCGTCAATGTGACGATGCGTCAGGAATTTGGCCTCTATGCCAACCTGCGCCCGACACGTACGGTTGTTCCGGGCGGGCGCTTCGACAAGGTGGATCTCGTGGTTGTGCGCGAGAACATTGAAGGGCTCTATGCTGCGATGGAGCATTATCTGCCCGTCGGTGACGACCCTAAGGGTCTGGCCTATGGCGCCGGTTTCAACTCACGCGCAGAATGTGCACGCATTGTGCGCTTCGCCTTCGACTACGCGGTTGCCAATGGCCGCAAAAAGGTCACGCTGGTCCACAAGGCGAATATTCTCAAGATCTTCAGCGGGATTTTCCTTGAGGAAGGTCGAAAGGTCGCCAGGGAATATGAAGGTCGTGTCGCTGTTGAGGAGCGCATCGTCGATGCCTGCGCAATGCAGCTCGTCACCGATCCCTGGCAGTACGACGTGATCGTCACGACAAACCTGTTTGGCGACATTCTCTCTGACCTTACTGCCGGTCTTGTCGGCGGTCTGGGCATGGCACCCGGTGCCAATATTGGCCCCGATGCGGCGATTTTCGAGGCGGTGCATGGCTCCGCCCCCGATATCGCCGGCAAGGGCGTTGCCAACCCGCTGGCCATGCTCATGGCTGCCAGCATGATGCTTGCTCATGTCGGCCGTCAGGACCTTTCCACACGTGTGGATCAGGCTATCGACCGCGTCATCCGCATTGATGGCGTGCGCACGCGTGATCTGGGTGGCGAGACAGGCACGGCCGAACTGACAAAGGCACTCCTGGCGGCTCTCTGAGCCGTCATCTCTGCTGTTTTGCAGATCAGGGTGGGCGCGGCGTTGAGCCGCGCCTACACCTCACGCCCTCATGGCGCCTCTGCGCATAGAGGGTATCAACAGCTCACCTCTTCAGCTGATTGAGATTGCGCCATGCGCAGCAGCCCGAGCTGTCTGCTCAGGCTGCCAGGCTTATCAGCTCTTTTTGCACGGCCTGCGGCCCCTGCCCGGACCATACACGCTTCCCGCACCTTGTAGTTCGACCTTCATCCTGCCTGCGATCATGAGGGGTATGTCGAGAACATGGCGTGTAAATGATTCTATACCAGCGTAGTACTATTTGTAATTTATTGACTTCATAATCGAGTTTTATTGATCCTCTATTGAGGAAGCCATAAATCTATTGGAACGTTTCGTAAGGAGAGCCGGATAAAACCGCTTATGCGGGATGAAATCCAGTCAATACGAACGTCTCTGGCATAAGGATCAGAAACATGGCGCATATCGCCCTTGCCGATCATACCGACAGTTTCTTCATTCCCTGCGTGACCCTCATTGGTCCCGGTTGTGCCAAGCAGGCCGGGGACCGGGCGAAAGCGCTTGGTGCCAGAAAGGCCCTGATTGTCACCGATGCTGGCCTGAAGAAAATGGGCGTGGCAGATATCATTTCGGGCTACCTGCTCGAGGATGGCTTGCAGACTGTCATTTTTGACGGTGCGGAGCCCAATCCCACAGATAAAAACGTGCATGACGGCGTCAAGATCTATCAGGATAATGGCTGCGACTTCATCGTTTCGCTCGGCGGCGGTTCCGCCCATGATTGCGCGAAGGGCATTGGCCTGGTCACAGCGGGCGGTGGCAATATTCGCGACTACGAAGGCGTGGACAAATCCAAGGTTCCGATGACGCCACTCATCGCGATCAACACCACGGCGGGCACAGCGTCTGAGATGACGCGGTTCTGCATCATCACCAATTCCCAGACCCATGTGAAAATGGCGATCGTCGATTGGCGTTGCACACCGCTGATCGCGATTGACGATCCGAACCTGATGGTGGCCATGCCGCCTGCCCTGACAGCTGCCACCGGCATGGATGCGCTCACCCACGCGATCGAGGCCTATGTTTCAACTGCAGCAACGCCGATCACCGATGCCTGCGCTGAAAAGGCCATCAGCCTGATTGGCGAATTCCTGCCCAAGGCAGTGGGCAATGGTGAGAACATGGAAGCGCGCGTTGCCATGTGTTACGCGCAGTATCTGGCCGGCATGGCGTTCAATAATGCCTCGCTGGGTTATGTGCATGCCATGGCGCATCAGCTGGGCGGTTTTTACAACCTGCCGCATGGCGTCTGTAACGCTGTGCTGTTGCCTCACGTCTGCCGCTTCAACCTCATCGCTGCCGCCGATCGGTATGCCCGCGTCGCACGCCTGCTTGGGGTACCGACCGATCTCATGAGCCGCGATGAGGCGGCTGAGGCTGCAATCGACGCCATCACCCAGATGGCCCGCTCTGTCGGTATCCCGTCGGGTCTCACCGCGCTCGGCGTCAAGGCGGAAGACCACAAGACGATGGCGGAGAACGCGCAGAAGGATGCCTGCATGCTCACCAATCCGCGCAAGGCGACCCTTGCCCAGATCATTGGCGTGTTTGAAGCCGCGATGTGAAAGTTCCTGAACGGAAGATGCTGGTCTAGGCGGCATCTTCCGGTTGTTCAGGTAAAGAGCCGGAGAGTCTGACGCGGCATGGGAACAGGTTGCCCTTTGCCTCCGGTTCCTGGACGGAGAGGCCAAGGGGCCGGCCTCGGGCTTGCCCTCCCAACGGGACGAGCCAGCAGGCGCGCTTCTCTCCGTTCCTACCAGCGCGCATTGAATGCGCCTTTTAGCCAGCATCATGATGCTCCGCATAGCATGTATCTCCCGGGCAAGGCGTCAGCCGCCATGCTGCGCACCAAGCGGGCACTTCTCCTCAAACGCGGGATCCGAGCAATGCGAGCGCATGACAGCTGTCAGCTCAGGATCAGAGTGACGCCTCCGGTTGCCAGCATCACTGATGCTTCAATCTGCCTCCGCTCAATGGTTTTCCTGTTGAGGGTGGTGGGATGTGTCTCAGGCCCCGATGTGAAGATGCACAGACTGGGTCAGGGAAACTGCGGCGATCAAGAGGGGTTAGCACTCGAGATATGAGCGGAACCCTTCATGAGCGACATCACGACCTCCTTTACGCGCAATTCTCACAGCCCAGCTGAGAGTCTCGAGGCCTCCGCCTCCTTGCACGATGAATGCGAGGACAAATCGAGCTCAACGTCGTCGCAGGAGGTTTGCCGGGACCTCAAGGCGATGCAGCCCCGATGGGCGGCGGTACCCCTGCGCGCGCGATTGAGGGTGTTACGTCGTTTCAACAGGTTGATGCTTCTCAACGCGCCTAGCCTAATCCGTTTGATTGCCGATCATGCCTCGCTCGACGTCATGACAGCCGAGATCCTTCCGCTCATGGCCGCGTCGCGTTTCCTCTGCCGTGAGGCGCCATCCCTCCTCAAGGAAAGGAGGCTTAGCTGGTTGGGGCGCCCGCTTTGGCTGCAGGGCATCAAGACATCAGTCCTGCGCAAGCCACTAGGGGCGGTCCTCATCCTGGCTCCCGGCAATTACCCGCTCATGCTCGCAGGAATACAGACGTTACAGGCGCTCGTGGCAGGCAACAGCGTCGCGCTGAAACCAGCCCCCGGCCGGACCGCAGTCCTGCACCGTTTCGTTGCGCTCCTCGAGCAGGCAGGTGTGCCGAAAGGGGTCGTGCAGCTGATCGGTGAGGATAGCGGGCCACAGGCAGTCTCGAGTGGCTACGACCTGATCATCCTTACTGGCTCAGCTGAAACAGGCCGCAAGGTTGCGCTCGCAGCGGCGGAGACCCTGACGCCCACCATCATGGAGCTATCCGGGGCAGACCCTGTCTTCGTCCTGCCTGATGCAGATCTTGCCCTCGTGGCACGAGCGCTGCATTTCGGACAGACACTCAAGGGCGGGCATACGTGCATCGCACCCCGCAGGGTGTTCATCAGCGAGGGGCAGAGGCGCCCCTTGCAGCGTGAACTGTATCGCGTGTTCGGCGGTGAAGGGGATAACCCCGCGCCAGATCCTTCATCAAAGCTTGCGCAATTTCTCTGCTCGGCAAAATGCGCAGGGGGAGAGGTCGTTGTCTATGGCAAGACACAGGTCATCTTCCTGAACGCCCATAAGGCAAGACTTGCTGATATCGATCTGTTCGCACCCTGGTTTGCAGTGATCACGACGCACTCAGTTGAGGAAGCGATCTGCCTTGAAGGTGCGGCTACACACGCCCTCGGCGCCAGCATTTTCGGTAATGAACGCGAGGCTCTGGCAATCGCGAGACGCATTCCGGCTGGAACGATCACCATCAATGACATCATCGTTCCCAGTGCAGATCCCCGGCTGCCGTTTGGCGGGGCACGCAGGAGCGGTTTTGGCGTCACCCGCGGGCGCGAGGGCTTGCTGGCGCTCACCCGACCAGTCAGCATTTCGACACGCAAACGGGGTGCCTTTCACCTGTTGCCGCGGCTTCGCCAATGGCATGGCAGATAAAGATCGTTAACAACGAAACCTGATCGATCACGGTCCGTTGATGAAGAGGCCCGAGGCATCTGCTCGGGCGACGCGCCGCAGGCGGACAACTTTCAAGCGAAATAACGAGGTGTGCGACCTCGGGATCATCATCTTTCGTTAATGCCTCGGAATGTTGCCATTCCGTCATCCTGTCAGGACCCTGCGCCTCATGGTCTCTACCGCTTCCCCGGGCACCCAGCATTCTCGCCACCGGCTTCATTCGCGCAATGTCGCTGTGATTGGCGCAGGACCGGGAGGCCTCGCCTCAGCCATGCTGCTCGCCCATGCCGGCGCCAATGTCACGATTTACGAAAAAGGTGACAGGATCGGTGGTCGCTCGTCATGTATCGAGCTCGAGGGCTTCCGTTTCGACACCGGCCCGACCTTCTTTCTGTACCCCGAGATTATCCGTGAGATTTTCGCGCAATGTGGGCTCAACTTCGATGAGATGGTCGAGCTAGAAAGGCTCCATCACCTTTACGATCTGCGCTTTGAAGATGGTCCTAACCTCTCGCTGACGACCGATCCACAGCGCCTTGAAGAGGAAATAGCCAAGATCTCGCCGCAGGATGCGAGACAAGTGAGACGCTTCCTCGCCGATAACAGGAATAAGTTCGAGCGTTTCATCGCGCCTCTTCAGCGGCCTTTCAGCTCTGTCTTTGACCTGTTCAAGCCTGACATGCTCAAGGCGCTCCCGGTTCTTTCGCCGTTCTCTTCCATCGACAAGGACCTGTCACGCTACTTCAGCGACCCGCGCACGCGTCTCGCCTTCTCGTTTCAGAGCAAATATCTGGGCATGTCGCCCTACCGGTGTCCCTCGCTCTTTACCATCCTGAGCTTCATGGAACACGAGTTCGGTATCTATCACCCCAAGGGTGGAACCGAGGCCGCCATGGCGCAGGCAGCTACGACCCTGGGGGTCCGTATCGAGCTCAACAGTGCCGTTGAGATAATCGAGACCAGCAAGGGCAAGGCAACCGGGATTGTGGCGAACGGAAGGGCCGTTCCGGTCGATGCCGTTGTCGTCAACGGCGATTTTGCCCGCACCATCTCCGCCCTTTTGCCAGACAATTCACGCAAGAAATGGAGCGATGAGAATATCGCCAGCAAGAAATACTCTTGCTCGACATTCATGATGTATCTCGGCCTCAAGGGCACTCTGCCCGATCACGCTCATCACACCATTTTCCTCTCCAGCGACTATGAGAACAATTTTGCCGAGATCGAGGCAGGTAAACAGATCTCGTCCAAGGCGTCCCTTTATATCCAGAACGCGTGTGTGACAGATCCCGGTCAGGCGCCTGAAGGATGCTCAGCTCTCTACGTTCTCATGCCGGTCGGCAATCTGCGCGAGGATGGCTTCGCGTGGGATGAGGCCAACACAGCGCAGGCGCGCCAGATCGTCTTCCAGCGTCTTCGTGATGCAGGGTTTGGCGATATAGAAGAGCGCATCCTGGTCGAGAAAACCATCACCCCGCTGCAATGGCAGGAGGAACACGATGTCCATCGTGGGGCGGTGTTCAACATGGCCCACTCGCTTGGACAAATGCTGCATCGACGCCCCCATAATCGGTTTGAAGACGTAAAAGGCGTTTATCTTGCGGGCGGGGGCACCCATCCTGGTAGTGGCCTGCCCGTCATTTTCGAGGGGGCACGCATCAGTGCGACGCTCCTCATCGAAGATCTGGCCAAGGCGCCAGCGACGATTATCGAGACCCCACCTCCGGGTCTGCACCTGATGCCAGAATGTACCGGTGGCCACGCCTGAGCGGAAGAGAATTCCATGCTGAATACGACGAAGCGAGCACCCATAGTCATCATCGGGGCAGGGCTCGGGGGATTGGCCGCCGCCTGCACGCTAAGCGCCCGCGGTCACGAGGTGATCGTGTGCGAGGCCAATGACTGGACGGGCGGCAAGGCGGCCGAGCATAATCAGGATGGTTTCCGTTTCGACATGGGACCGACCATTCTCACGCTTCCCTCCGTGCTTCGCCGCATCATCGCCGAGAGCGGCCTGCGTATGGAGGATCGTCTGGACCTGCGTCGTCTGGATCCGCAATGGCGCTGCTTCTTTGACGAAGGCCAACCCCTCGACCTCGTTGAGGACATTGCCCTCATGTCAGAGGAGCTGGAAAAACGTAAGCCGGGCGATGGAGCCGGTTATGAGGATCTGCTCAGGGTCAGCGAGCGGCTTCATGATATCTCGCGGCGTTTCGTATTCTGGAAATCCGTCGGCGGGCTGCGCGACACCATGAATATTGGTGAGACTTTTGCGCCCAAAACGCTGCGAGACGTCCTTGCATTGCGTATGCATTCGACGCTTGGGCAGGAAATCAGAAAGCGCATCACCAACCCGCAGGCTGTGCAGGTTTTCGATCATTTCACGCAATATGTTGGTTCAAACCCCCTCCAGGCGCCGGCGGTACTGACCGGTATCGCCCACATGCAGGTTGATGAAGGCATCTGGTATCCGATAGGCGGAACACGCGCGGTACCCGTTGCCTTGCGTAAGATCGCCGAAGAGAATGGCGTCGTGTTTCGCACCAACTGCCGTATCGAGCGCATCCTGCACGACGCAAAACGGGTCCATGGTGTCGAGACCCAATCCGGCGAAACCATCGCTGCATCGGCAGTCGTGTCGAACATGGACAGCGTGCGTACCATGTATGAATTGATCGATCGCAAGGCCGCACCAAAGGCCTTTCGCCAGTTCCGTCGCCAGTGGAAGTCTCGCGAGCCCGCGTGCTCGGGCGTTGTGCTCTATCTGGGTCTGAACAAGGCCTATGAGCACCTTGCCCACCACAATTTCGTCTTTTCGCGCGATGCGGAAGAGGAATTCGATGCGATCTATCACCAGGGCCGCCCTGCCCCGGACCCCACCTGCTATCTCGCTGCGCCTGCCAGGACCGAGCCGCAAACCGCGCCGGACGGTGGAGAGGCCCTTTATGTGCTGGTCCACACGCCGTATCTGCGCCCCGGCCAGAACTGGACCGAGATGTTCCCGGGTTATCGTCAGGTCATCCTCGACAAGCTGAAGAAGGCGGGCGGTATGCCTGATATCGAAGAGCGTATCGTGGCAGAACACCACCTGACTCCAATGGATATCCATACGAGATACTCGCCCCAGGCGGGTGCCATTTATGGCCTTGCCAGCCATGGGAAGCTGAGCGGCGGCTTCAAGCCTGCAAACCGGTCGGACGACATTGCAGGGCTTTACATGGCGGGTGGCAGCGCTCATCCGGGCCCCGGCATGCCTATGGCGCTCATGTCGGGCTGGATCGCTGCCGATTGCCTCGATAAGGATAGCCCCGTGCCCGTAGCCCCATCGGGTGCAGCATCACGCAGCACGGCCGGCTGAGTTGTCACGCAGCAACCGTGGTAACGCGTGGCGACCGGGACTGGAGACGGCCTATGGCCGATCTCCATTTCTTACTTATTGGATCACGCGGGCCCTCAGGCAACGCCTGACCCGTCATTTTGCCTCCGTGCAGTGGTCGGGACATAAGCCAGACGCGTCCCTAGCATCCGGTACTTTGTTCTACAGCAACCATCCCGGCTGGTGGGACCCTGCCCTGTTTGCGTTGCTACAGTCGCATTTCATGCCCGGCCGACCGGGCTTCGGCCCGATAGATGCCCGGACGCTCGAGCGTTACCCCACCCTCAATCGCGCCGGGTTTCTGCCGCTTGATCCGTCATCGCATGGCTCGCTACGACACTTCCTGCACCAGTCCGTAGCGATCCTGAAAAGTGGCGGCGTTTTCTGGCTCACTGCACAAGGGCAATTTACTGATGTCCGCCTGCGACCCGTCAGGCTCAAGGCGGGGTTGGCCCATATCGCCACTCAGGCGACAGACTGCGTGATCATCCCGGTTGCAATCGAATATGCCTACGGCTCCGAAAGTCGGGCAGAAGTATTCATACGTTTCGGCCAGCCCGTGCCTCATTCCAGCCTGCCCGGTAGCCTCACAGCCAATCACGCGTTTCTGGAGGACGCTCTTAACGCAACACAGGATGCGCTGGCGGCAGATGTCATCAAACGCGACCATGCGCGTTTCCGACTTCTCCTCGAAGGGCGATCCGGCATGGGCGGATTGTATGCCCAGCTTCAGAAACTCAGCAGCCTGATGAGGAGGGAAAAACATGACCCACGCCACGCAGGGCGCTGAACGGTCAGCCCCGACGCGGGCTGAACTGACCATCGCAGCCCTTGCAGCCTTTCCGTTGTTGGTCGGGTTGCTCAACCTGCGTGCCCTGAGCCGCGCGCCCTCACGTTCAAATGCCCGCAGCGCCGGTATCTCTGTGCTTATTCCCGCACGCAACGAAGGGGCACAGATCGAGGCGGCCATCATGGCCGTTCTCGCAAACGGACCTGCGGTGCGCGAGGTTCTGGTGCTCGATGATGGCTCTCAGGACGATACCGCGGCACGTGTCGAAGCCATTGCCGACAAACGTGTACGACTGCTGCACGGACGACCTCTCCCTGAAGGCTGGTGTGGCAAGAACCATGCCTGCGCCCAGCTTGTTGCCGCCGCCACACAGGAATGGCTCCTGTTCATCGATGCCGATGTCCGGCTGGAGGAACGCGCAATTCCACGGCTGCTGGCACTTACCGAGGGCGTACACGCCCCGTCACTGATCAGCGGTGTGCCACGTCAGGAAATGCGCTCGGGCTTTGAATGGCTTCTCCTGCCCTTCATTGATGTCCTGCTTTTCGGTTATCTGCCACTCGTTTTCGACAAGGGTCGCTCTCCTGCCCTAGCGGCAGCCTGCGGGCAGCTGGTCATGGTCAAGGCAGAGGCCTATCGCCAGAGCGGTGGCCATGGGCAGATACGGGACAAGCTTCATGACGGCCTTGCTCTGGCACGCGAAATGCGTCGGGCCGGTTTTCGCACACGGCTGCTCGATGCCACCGATCTCGCCACATGCCGAATGTACCGCAATGGGCGCGAGGTCTATGCAGGATTGATGAAGAACGCCGTGGAAGGCCTGGCCGGCCCTGTCGCCCTGCCCATATGGACGCTCCTGCTGGGCGGAGGACATATCCTTCCCTTCCTGCTTCGTGGCACCCCGACGATGCAGTTTGCGCGATTGGCGAGCCTTGCACTGCGCCTGCTGGTGGCGCTGCGGTGTCAGCAGGGGTTACGCACCGTTCTCGCCAGTCCGGTCGGGGTGTTCATGCTGCTTTTCATCCAGTTTCACGCCCGCCTGAGGCATGTGCTTGGACGCCCCGTCACCTGGAAAGGACGATATTATGAAACCTGAACTTGGTCTGCTCGCCACCCTTATGGCCCTGCCGCTTGCCCCTCTTGTGGCCGTGGCAGGCCCCGTTCAGGCGGTTATCGGAAACGTCCCCGATGACGTTGGTACCATCAGGGTGGCGATCTGCACGGAGGATGAGTTCCTCAAGCCCAGCTGCAAATTCCATGCTGAGGTAAAATCATCTAAGCCAGACGTTACCGTGAATTTTGCCGACATACCGGCAGGCGTATATGCCGTGCAGGCCTATCAGGACCGCAACGGCAATGCCCGGCTCGATCGCTCGTTCATTGGCATACCCAAGGAGCCCATAGGGTTTTCACGGGATCCGAGCGTCCGTTTCGGGCCGCCGAGCTTCGACGATTGCGCCGTCAGACTGACACCCGAAGGCGGTGCGCTCAAGGTCAGCCTGATCACACACTGAGGCTTCCCCGCTCGGCGCTGCAGCGATCAGAGGGATCGTTGTGAGCGCCAGCGATTGAGAAGCAGGGAGTTGGTGACAACCGAGACTGAGCTGAGCGCCATGGCCCCGCCGGCAATCACCGGATTGAGTAGCCCGCAGGCTGCAAGCGGTATGGCCGCCACGTTATAGCCGAAGGCAAAAACGAGATTCTGCCTTATTTTGCCGACAGTAGCCCTGGAGATGGACAGAGCATCCGGGATAGCACGCAGATCCGCACTCATGAGCACGAGATCTGCTGTCTCCAGCGCCGCGGCCGAGCCTGAGCCGATTGCGATACTGATATCTGCAGCGGCCAGAGCAGGCGCATCATTGATGCCATCCCCAGCCATACCAACCAGACGACCCTCACCGCGCAACGCCTGCACCGCGGAGACCTTGCCTTCGGGCCGAAGTGAGGCTCTGATCTCGTCAATACCTGCTTCCCGGGCAACCCGCGCAGCAACCGCCTCGCGATCGCCTGTCAGCATGATCGTTTCGATCGACTGCTTGCGGAGCCAGGAAACAATGGCCGCGGCTTCCGGGCGCAGAGCGTCAGACAGGGTTATGGCGCCAAGATAGACGCCCCCGCGTGCAATACAGGCGATGCTCTGTGTTTCGGCATCCAATGGCAGGGCCGACACGGCGATGCCCTGTTCTTGCAGGAATTCGGGTGTCCCGAGCAGAAAGGTCTCCCCCTTCGCTGCCGCTTCGATCCCCTTGCCCGGCACGGCGCGGAAATGGTCCAGACTGTGGGCGGAGGTGACCCCCGCTTCTCTTGCCCGCAGCATGATGGCCTTCGCCAATGGATGCTCCGAGTTGGCCTCCAGTGATGCTGCCACCCCCAGAAGTTCCGCCTCGGTCACCCCATCGGCGGGATAAATCGCTTCGACTTCAGGCTGCCCCTTGGTGAGTGTGCCTGTCTTGTCGAAGGCCAGCACTTTGAGACGATGAACGCGTTCAAGCGCTTCAGCATTGCGGAACAGAATACCGGCAGAGGCCGCCTTTCCTGTCCCGACCATCAGCGCGGTCGGCGTCGCAAGGCCCAGTGAACAGGGGCAGGCAATGACGAGCACCGATATGGCCGAGACGAGGCTCCATTGCGCATCGTGCGTTGCCAGCCAACCGATGACGAACGTCGATAAGGCGATAACAATGATGGTGGGTACGAAGATGGCCGAAACACGATCAGCCAGGCGCTGGATTGGCGCTTTCGATCCCTGCGCACGCGAGACCATCGCCACGATGCGGGCCAGTGCGGTCTCGCTTCCAAGCGAGGTTGCACGGGCGCGCACGACACCCGTCGTGTTGAGCGTTCCGGCGAAAATCGTATCGCCAACCTGACGCAGGACGGGCACAGCCTCACCCGTAATCATCGACTCATTGATCTCGGTTGTGCCTTCGATAACCTCGCCATCAACCGGTATGGCCTCACCAGGGCGGACCACGAACACATCACCGCGTTGCAATGAAGCGACAGCGCAAATTTCCACGCCGTTCGGGGTTACGCGGTTGGCAGTTTGCGGCCTCAGATTGAGCAGAGCTTCCAGACCGGAAGCCGCTTTCTGACGCGCCCTCGCCTCGAGAAGCCTTCCAACCGAAATCAGGAGGATCACAAAGGCGCTCGCTTCAAAATAGACTGGCAGATCAAGCCCCCAAAGCGTGACAACCATGCTGAAGCCGTAGGCGATGCTCGTGCCGAGGCAGACCAGCACGTTCATATTGGCCGAGCCACTTCGCAGCGCATGATAGGCACTGCGATAGAAATGACGGGCACCATAAATCTGTACGACACTCGCACAAAGCGCCTGAAGCCAGAGCGGCACGAGGTGATGGGCGCCAACCGCCATACCCAGCATTTCGATGGCAAACGGAATGCAGAACAGGGCGATAATGGCCAGATCCCGCTGCGCCGTTGCAGGTTCTTTCGAAGGCGCTTCGTGCCCCTGCTGATCCGCTGTGGGGGTTGCCGTAAAGCCAGCCTTGCGAACGGCCTCGACGAGACGATCCTCAGTGACTGCCCCTGCGATATAGTCGATCTGCGCGGTCTCCGTGGCGAGATTGACGGCTGCCCTGACGCCCGGCAAGCGGTTGAGCACCTTTTCCAGTCGCGCAGAGCAAGCGGCGCAGCTCATTCCCTTAATGGCAAATCGTGCTTCCTGATGCCCAAGACCGAAGCCCGTTTTCTCAACGATCTTTTCAATGGCGGTGAGGTCTGGCCCTTCATCGGCTCGGGAGATGATCGCGCGCGAGGATGCAAAATTGACCGACGCTGTCAGCCCATCCTGCCGGTTGAGCACTTTCTCCAGCCGTGCCGCGCAGGCAGCACAGCTCATACCCGTTACTTCCAGATCAAGACTGCTGGCGCTCATGGAATCATTTCTCATTCGACTGAAAGAAAGGGTCATTTCAACCGCTTGCCTCTACCGATGGGGCGTCCCTTATCTGGCCGCTCCATCGCGTAGAGCTACTACCGCCTGCCCCGTAGGGACCGTCGGCTGAACCATTCTCCGGCAACCATCAGCCCGAAGTGTGCGGGATGCCGACATTTGACCAGTGTTGGTCAGATTGAACCGCTGGCTCGTTAAGCGACGGGCGCGTGAAAGGCGACGACCGCTGAGCCCATCCCGCCGTGTTGTAACCGACGAAATGGGCCTCGATGATCTCCGGGCGGCGATAGACGAGCATGTCAGCCTCGTGCGATGTCGAAGCCCGTTTCCTCAATGACCGTTTCCAGCGCGGCGCGCGGCACAGCCGCACCGTCCGTGGTGACGCGCACATCGCCCGTCTCGTGGCTGGCTTTGACATCCGTCACGCCGGGGATCTCGAGCAGTGCCTTTTCGAGGCGGCTTGAGCAGCCCCCGCAGGACATGCCTTCAACCTGGAAATCAAGGGTCTCGCTCATTGTTTCATGCTCCTTGCCAATATGACCAGACTGAGATGGTGATCAATACGGTTGCAATCAACGTATACCTCTGAGAGAGTGTCGCAACTAATCCAATTATTTCCCTGTAACGTCTATGGGACGACATGCCGAACCGCTGCACGCCTCTATGGATCGTGATGCTCGCTGCATTCTGCCTGATCCTGCGCGGGGCGTTCCCGGCGCAGGCGGCTGGTGCGCAGCTGCCCGGTTGCGGCGAGATGACGGTGCAAAGCACCCATGCGGGATGTGCGATGCATCACCCCATCGTCGCCCTGAACGGAATGGATCAGTCTAGCGCAGCCACAAACGGCATGATGGGCAAGGCGGAACAGCCCCAGCACAAACCGCATGGGGAAAGCTGCCATGGCTGCCCCCCGAGCCTGTCCTGCACAACTGGCCATGTCGCTCTTGTTGCCACGTCACCTGCCCGTCCGCTCGCCGTGCAGGTAACCCGCTATGCTGCCTCATCCGGCTTTGCTCTGGCCGGCCAGCGACGGGTTCCGGACCCCAGACCGCCCCGCTTTTCCTGAATCGCTGATCCGTATGCCGGTCTGATCTTTTCAGGCCGCGCGTTCCGTTCCGATCATTCAGGACCTGTTTCATGATTGCCTTGACACGCAAAGGTCCGGCGCTCAATCGCCGGAAATTCGTCACGGGGCTGGCGGGGCTCGGCGTTGCCTCGTCCGCCCGCGCCATGCCCGCTATGACGCCTGCGGCACACATATCTGACCCCTCAGCCATTCCGCCGGCGCCCGCCTCCACCTACGACCTGACTGTCGATACGGCACCCTGGCAGGTCGGCAAGCGCAGGGGCCGCGCCTTTACGGTCAATGGAAGCGCTCCTGCCCCCACCCTCCGCTGGCGCGAGGGTGACGAGATGGTGCTGAATGTCGTCAACCATCTTGATCAGCCTACCTCGATCCACTGGCATGGCATCAGGCTGCCAGCCAACATGGACGGTGTGCCGGGCCTGAGTTTTGCCGGCATTCCTGCCAAGGGTCGCTACACTTACCGTTTCCCGCTGCGCCAATCGGGCACGTACTGGTATCACAGCCATTCCGGCATGGAGGAGGCGCAGGGGCTTTTTGGTGCGCTGGTGATCGATCCGGCAGGGCCGCCGCTCCATCACTATGAGCGGGATTACGTTCTTGTCCTGTCAGACTGGAGCGATGTCGCGCCGCATGACATCGTCAGCAACCTCAAGCAGCAGGACGATTATTACAATTTCCGCCAGCGCAGCGTGGCCTCGCTGTTTCATGAAGCCCGCCAGCATGGATTGCATGACGCTCTGGCGAGCCGACTGATGTGGTCGCGTATGCGAATGTCAGCCACGGATATCTCTGATGTCAGCGGGGTGATTTACAGTTACCTCATCAACGGGCAATCGCCGGATGACAACTGGACCGGCCTGTTTTCCCCGGGCGAGCGGATCCGGCTGCGTGTCGTCAATGCGTCGGCCATGACCCTGTTCGACTTCCGGATACCGGGGCTCGATTTTGATATCATTGCAGCGGATGGATCAGATGTTCAGCCCGTGCGTGTTGAGGAATTCCGCATCGGCCCGGCTGAAACCTATGATCTGATCGTCACCCCGACCGACAACCGGGCATGGACAATCTTCATCCAGCCAGAAGACCGCACCGGCTTCGCACGCGGCACACTCGCTCCCGCTTTGGGGATGACGGGACCCATCCCCCCCATGGACCCGCGTCCCATGCGCAGCATGATCGATATGGGAATGGGGCGCATGGAGAAAGCCCCTGCTCACATGAGCGGCATGAGCGGCATGAGCGGCATGAGCGGCATGAGCGGCATGAGCGGCATGAGCGGCATGAGCGGCATGAGCGGCATGAGCGGCATGAGCGGCATGAGCGGCATGAGCGGCATGAGCGGCATGAAACCGCAAGACAAACCAGCGTCAAGCGCGTATCCGACCCCGGCGCAGCCCATCCAGATCGATGACCCCGGCCCGCCGCCACGCAATGTGGAAAACCAGAATGTCGCCATGGCCCCGGTCAATCGCCTGTCAGAGCCGGGGGACGGACTGGAGGATAACGGGCGTGTAGTCCTCACCTACGCGATGCTCCGTGCCCTGCGCCCTGCCCCGGACCAACGCCCCCCAAGCCGGGAAATCGTGCTGCACCTGACAGGGAATATGACGCGCTATATCTGGGGTTTTGACGCGAAGAAATTCTCTGAAGCGCCGCCAATCATGCTCGGTCTGGGGGAACGTGTACGGATTACACTCATCAACGACACAATGATGGAGCACCCGATTCACCTGCATGGGTTCTGGAGCGAGCTGGAAAACGGTCAGGGGGCGCTCAGGCCCAACAAGCATACCATCCTCTCCCAGCCCGGCTCGAAGCTCAGCTATCTTGTGACGGCAGACACGCCGGGCATGTGGGCGCTACATTGTCACCTGATCTATCACATGCATCTCGGCATGTTCCGCACGGTGGTGGTGTCATGAACATGCGCCGACACACCATCAGCTTTCTGACCAGCCTTGCCGGTACCCTTTTGCTCTCATCGGGCAGCCATGCAGCGTCAGCGTCGCAGGCAAAGTCGAGTGCGACGATGCCCAGCTATATCGACGGTGTCATGCCTGTCATGGATCAGGGAATATGGGTCCATGGCCTGCTCGACGAGTTCGAGGGGCGCCTTGCCGGGCAGAATTCGAGCTTCCGGTGGGATGGCGAAGCCTGGGTTGGCGGCGACTATAATCGCCTCTGGCTGCGTTCCGAGGGCACCGTGTCGAAAGGCCGCATGGGAGATGGCGATCAGGAGGTTCTCTATAGCCGCGCCGTATCCTCTTATTTCGACGTGCAGGGCGGTGTTCGCGTCGATCTGGATAGTGGTCCCACACGCACTTGGGCTGCGCTCGGTATACAGGGGCTGTCGCTTTATCAGTTCGAGTTGCAGGCCACCGGCTACGTCAGCGATCAGGGACGTTTTGCCGCCCGTTTTGAGGGCTCGTACGACATTCTTCTGACAAACCGGCTGATCCTGCAGCCTCAGATTGAGCTGAATCTCTATTCGAAGGCCGATCCAGCCCGGGGTAACGGTGCGGGAATTTCCGATATCGATACGGGGTTGAGGCTGCGATATGAGATATGGCGGAAATTCGCGCCCTATATTGCCATGACGTATGACGGCTATTTCCAGCAGGCGCGGCGTTTTGCGCGGGAGCGAGACGATAGCGGCGGCAACCTGCGCCTGACGGTCGGTATTCGCAGCTGGTTTTGATCATGCGATGACCGACTGCCAACGGGGCAAGGGAAAACGATCTTCCCGGCGGGTCGCCTTTGAGCCGCCGGGGTACCATTGCGGACACGCAACGCGAGTTTACAGTCGATGCACGCCGCGCCATGCCGACCGCGACGGTATTTTGTTAATCCGCACCCGATATATAGGTGTTGCCTTAAAAACACAGGCCAGGAGCCCACAACGTGGGAAATAGATTGCGGCCGTCAATCTCCTTGTCATGATATGAAATATTGATAGGGAGGGCGCAACGACGCACAGAGTTGGCCATATCTCAGCTTTGCGTCGCGTGAGGTTGTTACCTGTCAGTATGGAGAGATCACGCGATCATGCCTGTAAAGAATGCCGCGGGGCGTCTGGCACTTTGGGCTGCCGGGACGATACTTGGAAGCTGCCTTCTCATTGCACCGGCCTCTGCCCAGAGTCAGAGCCAGCAAGCAAGCCCGAGTGATCAGACCGCAGCCACGCTCGATCCTATGCTCAAGGAGACGGCAACCCAGAATCATGCAGGCAAGGGCGCCGATAACCCGCCCAATCTCTATGGCAGCCCCTATGATCGCACACAGCCTTCTCTGGGCACCGTACGCCACCCCTTCGTGCCGGTACCGGGTAACGAGGCCCTTTTTCCGGCGAGTTTTTCAGACTGGCTGAAGCAGCCCACAATGACGGGTGACTGGGGCGGCCTGCGTACCCGCTTGCAGAACATGGGCATCACGCCGCAGGGCCACTACCTGCAGGACAGCGCAGGTAATCCCACCGGCGGGCGCGCCCAGACCGTGCGCTATGCTCATGAAGTGGCGATTGGCGCCGATGTCAATTTTGCCCAGCTCACAGGGCATAATTACGGTATGTTCCATGTGCTGCTCACCGAGCGCGCCGGCCTTGGCATTGGCCAGCAGCTTCCCGCGCTGAACAGCCCGCAGGAAATCTTCGGTTCGGGCGAGACCATTCGTTTCACACGGCTCTCATGGGAAATGCAGTGGAACCGCTACGCCGATACCGAAATCGGCTGGATCAATACCGAAAATGATTTCGGTCAGTCCACCATGCATTGGGGCATGAATCTTTATTGCCAGTTCGAATCGAATGCGATCTGCGGTATGCCACAGGCGCTCGCAAGCAACTCTGGCTATGGTTACTACCCGACTGCCCATCCCGGCGCGTTCGTGAAGCTGTTCCCCTTCGGTGATCAGCGCATGCTCGTTTCAGCTGGCATCTATAACGTCGATCCGACCATTTCGAATACGGGCTATGCCTGGAAGATGTGGCTGCATGGTTCGACCGGCGCCTACCTGCCCTTCCAGCTTGGGTGGCATTTCGGCGGCACGGACACCAAAGGTCGCCTGCCGACCAACGTCAAGATTGGCGGCTACTGGGATACGTCAGAGGTCAAGAATGTCTACGCCCAGCTGGCAGGGTTTGAGCTGCCGACAAGCGTTCTCGGCAATCTGCCCATCGACAAGGTACGCGGACGTTACGGCGGATGGTTCATGGCCGATCAGATGCTTCAGCGCGACAGGAGCGATTCATCGCGCTCGACCGTGGCCTTCCTGTCCTTCACCTGGGGTGACCCGCGCACGGCAATCGCCCCGTATTTCATCACCTGGGGTGTGGTCCGCAAGGGAACGTTCTGGAACCGGCCAAATGATACAATCAGCATCGGTGGCAAATTCAACTTCGTGAACCCCAAACTGGGCGCCTATGTTGGAGCCCTCCAGGCGGTGCAGACGCAGGATACCGGGTTGCTCAAGCCGAGCGGTGAACATGCGGGCGAAATCAACTATGGCTGGCGTCCGGCGCCGTGGCTCACCATCCGCCCCGGCCTTCAATATATCTGGCACCCGGGCGGTACCAACCGGTACAAGAACGCCCTGCTGATCGACCTTGAAACAGGTGTCAGCTTCTGACACTGCACCCTATGGCTCCACTCTTTTGCGGGTGGGGCCATAGGAGGTTTCAAAGCACTCTCGCTGACCTGATGGACACTGAACCTGACAATGGCCGGTCAGCCCATCCTCCGCTCCCCAATAAGGGGATGCCGCTTATCCCGCTCTGGACGCTGTAGCCGCCTCATTGCCCGCCGATGCGCTGGTCAATGACGAGACACTGGGCGGGGTTCAACCTTCCGCCCGACCGATCTGCTACGATCTTCATCGGTCGACCTATTCTCCCTAAGCTGGGCGCAGCGGAGCGCCACGTCGATCATCCGTACGGGTCGAAGTTTGTTGATCCCACTTCGATCGAGCCGATCACGCCAGCAGAAACCGGTCTCACGGCCCCTTTCAGACACAGCGCATGACAGGTTGCAAGGCACGCCATACGTCATGCCGGAGCGCCGACCGCTTTCATAAAACTATCATTTTATAAATGTATCTTCCTGTTTCTGGCGCCGATAGAACGAGCCGTCATCACGATCTATCGAGGTCAAACAATGCAGCTTTCCCGAATTTTCGGCGCCCTGTCGCTCTCTCTGGCCCTGTCATGCGGCGTGTCGCACGCTGCCACCATCACCGGCGCCGGATCGAGCTTTGCGGCCCCGATCTATGGCGCTTGGGGTGAGACTGCACAAAAGGCAATCGGCACCTCGGTCAATTACCAGAGCGTTGGTTCGGGTGCCGGTCAGAACCAGGCCATTGCCCGCACGGTCGATTTCGGCGCTTCTGACAAGCCGATGGACGCGGCGAAGCTGGACAGCAACAAGCTTTATCAATTCCCGACGGCCATGGGCGGGATCGTGGTTATTGTGAACGTGCCGGGCATTGCTCCCGGTGCGCTGAAGCTGGATGGCCCTGCGATTGCCGGACTCTATGATGGCACGATCTCGACCTGGAATGACCCGCGCATTGCGGCACTCAACCCGAGCCTCAAGCTGCCCGACACGGATGTGGCCCCGATCCATCGTGCCGATGCGTCGGGCACCAGCTTCGTATTCACCTCTTACCTCGCCAAGGTTTCCGGCGCCTGGAAGCAGAAATTCGGGGCTGGTACGTCAATCGCCTGGGCGGGCGGTGCAGGTGCGCGCGGCAATGACGGTGTTGCCGCTGGCGTGAAGGAATCAGAAGGCGGTATCGGCTACGTGGAATACGCCTATGCCAGCCGCAACCATCTGAACATGGCGCAGCTTCGTGATCATGATGGCGCTTTCATCAAGCCGGATTCCGCTGCTTTCGCTGCCGCTGCGGCCCATGCCGACTGGGCTCATGCAGACCGTTATGCCGTGGATCTGCTCGACACCGCTGGTGCAAACGCCTGGCCCATCATGAGTGCCACCTTCGTGCTGGTTCCGACTGACCCGAAGGATGCTGCGCAGGGCAAGGCCGTGAAGGACTTCTTCAGCTATGCGCTCAAGAACGGCAATCCTGACGCTGTGAAGCTGGACTATGTTCCGCTGCCGCAATCCGTGAAAGACGCGGTCCTGCAGGGCTGGCCGAAGAACTGAAGTCGCCATGGTTCCGGCTGCGCCTGGTTGCAGCCGGACCTATACCAAGGCCCGCCCGGCACGCCTAACGTGACCGTGGCGGGCTTTTTTTGGTTCCAGGGGCCATATTACGACTCGCTCGTATGCGACATTGAGGCGCCTGGACGCCTCATCCGCTCCCTGTTTCCGCGTCTTTAGCGCCTTGAACTGCCTGAGCGCACGCAGTGCAACCTGTCACAGTCTTCTGTTAGCAACTCACCTGTAAGGCAGCCACCCGGGCGCGAAAAGAACTCGCAAAGCCGCCCCCAGTGCCCGGCGTAAGAAAATCCGCCCAGGAAGAAAGCCCTCTTCGGTACCGTTATTGCCCTGGTGGATTCAGATCATTCCCGTGTGGCAAACGCACATTAAGTAGTTAATATTCGCTATCTTTGTATTTCTTCCCTTTGATATATATCAATAAGACAATATCGTGATTATTGTTACTGTAGTTGAATATTGACGATAATTTCCAAGACGCCCACTCTTCCCGTGTCGAGCGGATCAGCTTTCTGACAAGAGCACAAAGGGCCAGCTAAATGCTGGTTCGCCGGCCCAGAATAACGGAGAGTCGAAATGACAAGATGGTGGGGCCCTGCGCATTTACATTATCCCATGACCGATCTGCAGTCGCTCACGCTGAGCTTCGCAGCATCTGTCGTGGTCGTCGGATTGGCTGTGTTCACCGTGCGCGCGGTCAGGAAACATCGTCTGCGTGTTGCCACGACGCACGTCAAAACACTCTGACGGCCTGACAGGGCCTATCCTTCAAATGAGCGGGCGCAGTCCGCGTTGATAGGCCCCCAGTCCCAACAGCAAAAGCAGGATCGCGGCGACAGGCAGCGCGACGATGCTGCTATGGGTCAGCAATGCGCCCCCCAATAACCCACCGGCTGATACGGCGAGGTTCCAGGCCGTTGTCGCCATGGCTTGAGCGGTATCCATGAAGCGCCCCGCGACGCTCGTCATGGCGCTTTGCGTAAGCGCTGCAAACCCGCCAGTGGTAATACCCCACAACACAACACCAAGGCAGACCGGAAGCTTGTGCGTCAGACCAAGTGACATGAGCAGACAGGCCGCCATGAATACGAGAATACTGGCCATCGTGAGCCGCGAGAGATGATGATCAATCAGGATGCCGGTCACAAAAAGACCGGCAACCGAGCCTCCGCCAAAAACCAGCAGGAGGAGATCCACGCGCGCTCCAAGCCCGGACGGGACAAGCAGGGGCTCGATGAAAACGTAGAGCAGGCTATGGGCTGCGACAAAGCTGAAAATCAATGTCAGATTGGCGAGCACACCGGGCTGGCGCAGGCTGCCTGAAAGGCCGAAATGACTACCAGCCTGACTGCCGGGCGCATCTGGCAGAAAACAGAGCGACCAGATCACGAGCAGACCCGAAAACCCGCCAAGACATAGAAAGGCGCCGCGCCAGCCCAGCCATTGGCCAATTGCCGCGCTCAACGGCGCCCCGAGCACGAGTGCCAGCGTGACGCCCGAACCCGCCAGCGCAATTGCCCTGCCCCGTTGTGCCGGTGGTGAAAGCCGCGTTGCGTAACCCGCGAACATGGCCCAGATCAGCCCGCCACAGCCTCCGGCGAAAAAACGTATTGTCAGGGCAAGCGCCAGATTGGTGATCATGCCGTTTGCTGCATTGATCAGCGTGAAGCCGACCAGACCCATCAGGAGCAGGCGCTTGCGTGGCATCTTGTAGGTCAGCGCCGTTGAAGGGAGAGCAGCGCATAGGGCACCCAACGCAAAAGCCGTGATGAACTGCCCGCTTGCCGCCTGGGTAATCTGGAGTCCATCTGCGAGCAGCGATAGCAATCCGGCAGGCATGATCTCGGTCAGCAAGGTTACAAAGGCAGCCAGAGCCAGAATGATCATGGCATGACGGGGAAGCCTGTCCGGAGCTGCACATTTTGCCGCGGCCTGATCCGTCACCCCAACCATCTCAAAGCGCTCCCCTTAACGTCAGCCGCTCCGGGCGGTCCCCTGAACATCGACCAATGGGCTAGGCGATAGGCGCGGGCGGCAGATTAGGCAAGACAGCATGTGGGTTGTTTGTCATCGCCCATCAGGTCGACACATCCTGCTGGCCCGGCACGGGCGAGGCGACGCCGTCAGAATGAGCGCGTCGCCTTGCCATCGTCAGAACGCGGCTGTCAGGCTGAGATTGAACGACCGGCCAAGTCCGGCGAGGGGCGACAGGATATTCGTCTGACGATAGTCACCCAGCGACAGCCCCCCTAGCGGCAGATAGTATTTCTGGTTTAGCACATTCTCGATGCTCGCATCCAGCGTGAGCTTGTGCCAGCGATAGCTCCCGCCCAGGCCCAACAGCGCATAACCCGGTGTGCGCGGTTCGTTACGCAGCCAGTCCACTGTCGATTTCTTCTTCACCAACGTGACATCCACACGTCCGGTCCAGTTCTGATAGGTCTCGCGTAGGCCGATCATGCCATTGGCAGGCATCTGATGATACAGGCCGGAATGGGTGACCATATCCTGCCCGCGCACCCAGTTGAAACTTGTCACGACCCTGCCCTGCCCGAAGCGCTCGTCGTTCCACAGGCGATAACGGGCTGAGCCATTCAGGCCGTAACTCTGCGCGTTATGATTGACGAATTGCAGCTTCGACAGCCCATTGCTGAATGATGCCAGACGAACGACGTTAATATAGCCCTCTGTGTAAGTATAGAATGGCTGGAGCCGAACCTCCCAGCCCTCGCCTTTCGGGTCGTGCCATGTCAGCGTCATGCTGGCCGTGTTCGCAATTTCGGGGCGCAGGTTGAGGTTGCCGACATAGCCATTGCCATCGCCGAACCAGCCGATCATGCGCGTGGCCATTGTGCCCATACCCCAGGCATAGCGCTCGTACAGGTTGGGCGACCGCGTCTTGCGGGCGTAACCGCCCTCAAGCATCAGGTCGTCACGAATATGCCAGCGACCGGTGGCCGTCACGTCGAAATTGGTGTCTGTCCGTCCCCGCGAGGCAGCGTTGAACTTTCGTGCTGCCATGATATCGGCCATCTGCATCATGCCGGTCCAGGAATACGGTGCCACCTTGCCCGTATTCATCATGATCAGATCGCTGCGCAGCCCAAGCTGGGTCGAAAAGCGTCGTGTCCACTGGGCATTCCACTCGATATAGTGGCCCAGGCGGTCACGATGGCCGTTATTGATGTTATGAAACGTGCCGGGGCCCATCATCATGCTGCCCACGAGCGGCGGCCACCAGTCATTCAGTCCGTTATGGTCATAGCTGCTGCCGAGCTTGATGTTGTGATGTGTGCTGAGGGGCACGGTGAGGTCAATTGCGTAGCCCGCCGTCCGTGCATCCGTGTTCATCGGCATACCCGTGGTTGCGGTATGACCACCTTTGTCATTCATCATGTTCATGACGTGATCGACGCGCTGCCAGAAGCCGCGCACGTCGAGGGTCGCCCATCGATACTCGCCCCGATATTTGCCATTCACAAATGTCGAACGATTATTTGTCATGTCCATATACTGGTTGGGGAAACCCTCATACGGAATATCCTGCTGACCAAAGGTCAGGGCGAGCAGGTGATTATCCTTCTTGAGGCCAGCCGTTACGGCATGATTGAAGGAGAGATAGCTGGTGGAGCGAACCTGCTTGCCATCGCCCCCTGTATGGTAATTGCTCGCATGGCTATAGGAGCCGGTATAACGCAGACTGAGAAGATCGTTGGCGACTGTCACCGTGCCCGAAGCCCCCAAGCCGCCGCCATTGCTGCGATAATCGCCCCGCACATGGCCCGTCACAAGGATCTTGCCGGGAGCAGCAAAAAGCGGGTCCTTGCGCTCAATTTTTACCGTACCGCCGGTGCTGTCGCCCCCGAGGCTGACCGGGGTGACACCGGCAATGGCCTCGGCAGAGGAGACACTGTCGGGGTCGATATACGACATCGCCGGGTTCATGTGATTGGGGCAGGCCGAGGCAATACGCATGCCATCCACAATGGTCGCGACGCGGTCATCGGCCATACCGTTGAGGACGGGCAAGGATGAGACCCCACCCGCAGCATATTGCGTGTAGCCCAGCGAGCCTTTGAGTAGCGAAGCTGTATCGGGTGAATGAATGGCGGTACGCCGAATGCCCTGCACACGGAGATATTCGACCGGTGTGTCATCGCCATCCGACCGGTTCGCGGGCTTATCGGGCGCCTTCTCCTTTGGTGGGGATGGTCTTGTCTCTGATTGCGATGTTTTGAGCGCGCTTGCATTGACTGCGGTCCCGCCGCGGGACGAGGTCGTGGCTGAAGGCGTGGTTGCCGCGTGGGCATTGGTCGCAGCAACAAGCGCTAGCAATGAGGTACACCCGAGCGCGAGATAGGCGCGACGGTGCGATCTGCCATGAGGGGGCAGTGTCATGGAATTAATCCTGATCAGTCTTGATACGAAATCCCGCCGTCCAGCTCGCTCCCAAAGGAAACGTGCACCGGAGTACGGAAAGCGATGTCAGATCAGGACGACTGGCGGTGCCTGGGATGGCGGCAGGACCCACCGTAATCCGGGCGGCGCGCGGCAAGGCGGCAGAGAAACGATGTGGGTGAGCCGGATCGAGCGGGAGAACGCCGCCAGCAGAGCGACCCCAAGAATGAACACAGCCAACTGAAGAAGCGGGCAAAGCGCACAGGCTGTATCGTGATGATGATGCCCTGCCTTTGGCATGTGATGCGATGCGGGCATCGCCATCGACGTGGAATCACACATGCCCATGGGGTCGGCCATAACCATGGCGGACGCGATATCGACCCCGATCAGTCGCTCTATTTCAGCTCTGGGGGTTTCATCCGGCTCGGCCAGACCCTGCAGGCCAAGCAAGGCAAGGAACCCGAGAAGGACAACAAGGCAAAGAGACAGGCGCATGAACGATGCGCCTGTTCTGATCCCTCGTGAATGTCGCCCAGCCGATGAAATGGCCCCGCCCCTGTATGTGCCCGCCCCGCAATCCGGAGCGGCTGCTTGTCGGTCGAAATACAGCGACGCCCTTCCAACGTCCAGCATTATAAAACAGGACTCAAATACTCCAAAATATAGAGAGTATCGAGAGACAGCAGTTCCTTGCAATCGTTACGATCAAATAATGCACCTCAAGACCAGACGCTATATCTGATTAACTCTCGAATAAGGTCTGACCAACGAACTCCCCATCCCTTCTGCCAGGGCAGGCAAATAGCCCGCCCCCGATATGGGTCGTGTACTGGTTCATCATGTCGAATTTGGACATTTTCTCGAAAATCCTTACGAAACCTGTCCTGGGGTCCTGCTGCCAGCTCAGGAACAACAGGCCGGCATCCATCTCCATGCCCTGACGCCACGGCGGCCAGCGCTCGGCGGTGTAGCTCAAGCCGTTATCATAGGAATAAGCCCGACGAAGAATTTGCGCGCCGCCATTCTCCTCTGGCGCTGCAAGACGTGCATGGGAGTTCTGGACAGTAACCGGGTTGCCGTCATGATCCTTCTGCGTAAGGGTCAAAGGCTCGAATTCGTCGTGTCCGCCAATGGGTGCCCCGCTGAGCTTCTGACGGCCCATCGTTTCTTCCTGGAACGCAACAGGTGTCCGGTCCCAGTGCTCCAAGGCAATACGAATGATACGCGCAACGAGATAGCTCCCCCCCTGCATCCAGGGGAGATCGCTGGCAGCAGCCCATATATACCGGTCCGCAGTCTTCGGGTTTTGAGCATCGGGATTGATGGTCCCATCCTTGAAGCCCATCAGATTGCGCGGTGTCTTACCCTTGCCGAAATTGGGCAGGAATCCTGCCTGCGCCCAGCGCGGTGTGGCAATATCATAGGCCAGACGTGTCAGGATGCGCGAGGCATGAAGCGTCGTCTGGGGGTCATCTGCACAGCACTGCACGCACAGATCGCCACCGGTGCGGGCTGGCACGAGCTGATCGCCTGTAAAACGCGGCAGATCGGCCAGCGCCGCTGGGCGATGCGAGGCCAGACCGAAACGGTCATTCCCCTCCTTAATAAACAGCGTTGGGCCAAAGCCAATGGTGATCGTCAAGTTGCGTTGACCGAGGCCATCTGTCTCGTCTGAATCGACAAGACCCGGCATATCCCTGCCTGCCATCAATCTGTCTGCGGCCTCACTCCACGCACGTAGCATCTTCACGAGGGCTTCACGCTTGTCTGTCGTCACATCGAACGTGATGAAATAGGCATGAGGCTGCTGGGGGGTGACGATGCCGGGCTGATGAGACGAGCCGATCGCACCATGCGATTGATCCCGCTCCTGATCTGTGTGGGTTGCCTTTGCCCTCGCGACGGCAGGAGACAGGCCGCTCAGGGCCACCGACCCGGCGAGGAAACGACGGCGGCGCAATGCGGGCCAGAACTTTGCGTCGGTCATGGCTGGCTCACATTCAACGTGTTCATGTCGTCCTCAACGTAATAGAAGCTCTTTCCATCGGGGGTCATGGCAAGGCCGAACAGATCACCATTGCCGGGAGGCTGCTGAGCCTGATCCGCATCCACCCACTGGGCGTAGATCTGTTTTTTCGCTGCGGGGTCGATCTCGACCACCTGCCCGTTTCGACCGTTGGCAACCAGCAGATGATGGCCCGGCACCCAGATCATGGCCAAAGGCCAGTTCAGCAATCCGCCCTTGGTAATGACACGCCCCACTGCGTCATTGACCCGTGTCACCGGTTCCTCCCGTGTCAGGGCATTATCGATAGCCGTTACCTCGTTGTCGTAGCCATCAGTGACGTAAAGTGTGCCATCGTCATCCAGTGCGAGCCCGGTCGGGCCAAACAGGAAGTTGTCGCGATCGGCACGGGCAGAAAATCCGCTGGCCACAACGGTCTGCTTGTCGAGCACCGGCGGTCCACCTGCCGGAATGCTGAGTTCCAGACGCAGCACCGTCGCTTTCTGCAGGATCGGCGGATAATTGGTTTTAGGGTCCACGACATTCGGACCTGGCAGATCGAACCCGGTCATGGAAATAAAGAGTGTCGCCTTGTCGCCGTGATCGACACTGGCAATATCCCCCCAGGGTGCGTTGATCAGCGGTCCTTTCCAGGTCGTGACGAACTTGCCATTGGCATCGAGCACAATCAGACATCCATCACCCTTGGTGGTGGTCGTGCCATCCTTGCTGGGGGCACTGCCGACGATGATCCAGCCCGATTTGAGAATGGTCAATGCCGTTGTAAGACCGACACCACCGGGGCAGGCAGCGAGATTACTCGGCAGATTGGCAAATAGGCGCGCATTGCCGGTAATGGGAGAGTAGGCAACAATTGTAGTGCCTGTGCCCTGCAAATTACTGATATTGTTGAAATTGGTGACGAGCACCTCGTCCTTTTTCAACACGCCCATATCCTGTGGCACAACCACAACTGCATAGGGGTTGAGGTCGCCATTCCCGGGGCTTGTCGAAGCCAGTGTCGTATGGCGGTGCAGGGTTTCCAGAAAGCCCTTATGCTCGGCGCGGGCATGGTGCGGCGCCGAGGCAAGAGCCAGAAGAGCAAGAGCAGTGCAGGACAGACGGGGCGACATGGTGTTCCTCAAAGCGCAATATTGGTGCGAAAGCCGAACACGAGTTCGTCTTTAAGCCGTCGATCCGGATGGGACGGATTGGGAATGCCGCCACCAGGATTGAAGATGTATTGAAAATCGGGCTGCCACTGCATCCAGCCGGTAAACTGGTACTGGTAGGTCACCTCGACATAGGTTTCCCCGCCCTGGGTGGGGGAATAGGCACCTGAATAGCGCCTCACCGCCCGGTCATAATTGGCCAGCGCCCCGCTTACATGGGTGTAGCCCATGCCGATACCGAAGGTATCGTCTGTACGGTACGGAAGCGGGTCATTGAATGTCAGGCCGAAATTCAGGCTGAAATCGATCGGCACACGGTCCGATTGCGGGGCCCCCATCGCGCGTCCGAAAAGGCTGATGGTTCTGTTGGGATCGGTATGGCTACGCCAGATCATCTGATCCATCACAGCATAGAAGCTGAATGCCCCGCGATGGGTGAGCGCAGTCCCGTTGCTGTTCGGTGAGGCCAGCGGTATCCCGGAGTTGTCCCAGTACTGGTCGGCAAATGGCTCGGAATCATACCACCCGCCTATGCGATAGACGTGAGAGAGGGGCTGAACCTCGTCGGGTGATACCATGGCCCCCAAAGCGGGATACACATATTGCAGTTCGGCAATTGCCATCACACCGCGGTTCAGCGGGAAGCTTGTGCCGGAAGGATTGGTCATCTGGGGGTCGCCATCGCGGCTGCGGGTCGGGCTGCCGCTATACACACCGCCGAGCAGGTAAAGTGGTGTCGCAAGCCAGTATTTGCCTCGCACACCCAAGGCTGAGAGCGGATAGGCGGGGCCACCACCCGGCAGATCGGCCGAAGGCAGCATGGGCCAACCAAACATCGTGTTGGCAAACACGAGCGCGTTGGCACTCACCATATATTCCTGGTCGAGGCTCTGCTGGCCTATCTTGATGTCGAGCTTCTGCTGGTCGAGGAACTTCTGGTCATACCAGAGTTCCCACAGACGCGTGGCCCGGTCTGCCTCGATCCCGCTGACCGTTTGCAGGGCCATAAGGTTATCGGCGCTGTAATTGCGGCCATGGATCTGCTCCATGCTCACATTAAACGTACCGCCATACCAGCCCATGGCGCGCTGCGTATCGACCTGCAGCACTGCCACTGTGAGCCCGTTATAGCCCGCCCCACGATGACTGCCGCCCGTAGGGTTTCCGAAAACTTCCGATGTCTCCTGGATGGCGAGAACAGCACCGTATTTGCCGAGTTCAGGGCGCAGACCCCACATATTGCCAAGTAGATTGGAACTCCGCCGCCAGTTGGAAAGGAAACCGAACACCCCTGCCGAAGCCTCATCACCCGCCTCAGCAGCATTACCAAGGTTCACAGGCGGCGGGACGGCACGGGCGGCCGTCGGGGCGAAAGCGGATACAAGGCCAAGACTTGCCCCCAACATCCGGCCCCGCCTCGTTTTCGGCCGACGAACCCGAGCAGCTTTGAATTTCAGCATACTACCCTTCTTCCCATGATAGTGAGAATCGTTCGCACATGGATAGCAGCAATGTTTTGACATGGATCGTTAATAAGGGTGTATGACTGAATTGTGAAGATTGACTATTTATAACGAGAGATATTTTCTGGATCTGCTCAAATTAGCCGACATAAATACAAGTAAAGCTCGATCAATTCTCGAAATTCCGTCAGAAGTGCCGAAGCGAGATTTTGCGCAGGCGTCACTGTGGGCGTGCGACGCCGGATCCATGCTTTGTTATAATATATCATTTTACACAAAACGTCAGACTTCTTAACCAAGCGATCGCATCTGCCTCTCACGATATCCCATGCTGACCTCTGCGTTGGCAGGGCTCTACCCGGAACAATCGCTTGTCCAAACGATACCGCCTCCTCGCCTCTTCCTTGCTCTGGTCCATTGTTTCGCTGGCCGATCCTGCTTTGGCTGACGCGACAAAAGATGAGTCGGTCCGGGGCCAGGACGAAAGACCGAACGCAGAACGTGAGACGGTCGGGAAACCGGGAACGGGCCATAGCGGCCCCCATACGCGCGCCGCAGGTCAGCGCCATGAAACGGTTACCGTGCGTCATCAGCGCAGTAACGCCGACGGAACCTCGGGAACGACACCGGGGGGCGGCATGATGCCCAACCAGACAGCCCCCCACTCACGCAGCGGATTGACGCGCGATTTCATTGCCCGCCAGTCGGCGACACTGTCTCCTGTCGCCATGATCGCGAGCCTTCCGGGTGTGGTTTACTCAGGCAATGACCCTCTTGGCATGAATGACGAGCAGCAGGGACTATCGGTGCGCGGTCTCGACCAGACCGAAATTGGTTATCTTTTCGAAAACGTGCCCGCCGCACCGCCGTTATTCCTGATTCCCTATACTTCGGCCACTGCTGATAACGAAAACATCTCATCCATCACGCTCACCCAGGGGGCGGCTGGTACAGACGCGCCGCTTTACAACGCGGTGGGGGGTGAGATCGCTGTGAAGATGCGCAAGCCTTCAGAGGAGGCGGGCGGCTTTGCAAGCGGCTCCTGGGGCTCTTTCAACCTCAACCGTGAGTTCCTGCGCCTGGATAGCGGCCGGATCGGCCGTACGGGCATCAAGGGTTTCGCCTCGTTTTCATACAGAGGCGCCGATCAGTGGCGGGGCTCGGGAGCTGGCCGCCGCTATCACACCGATATGCGCCTGCTGAAAGAATGGGGGGCACGAAACAGCGCCTCACTGATTTTTTCCTTCAATCGCGACAGGGGTTTCTACCTGCGACCGCCTACCCTCGCCCAGTGGGATCAATACGGCACCGATTTCAACTATACCGGCAGCTACAAGGCAGGAGACAGCAACTATTATCGCTTTCAGGAAAATGCCCGCGCTCAGAGCTTTGTTTCTGCCCCCCTGTCACTCCACCCCAATCGCCATGTCACGCTCGATATCACGCCTTACTTTATCTATGTCTCGGGGTATGACAGTTACGGGACCAGTCTGAACCGTCTTGGCAGCTATCAGGGCAATCGGCCTGCCGGGCCGCTTCAGGTCTCACCGTCACTGGGGGCCGTCATCCCGGCGGTGGCAACGGATACTTATAAACAGTCCCATCCAGGCCTGAACACAGCCCTGCATATCGACACAGGGGCCAATCGCGTAAGCCTTGGCTACTGGTATTCCTATTACGATTTTTCCAGTCTCTCACGTTACGTCCTGCCTGATGCGCAGGGTGGCGTGCCGAGCCAGACAGGCCGTTACCCTATTCTTGCCGCCGATGGTTCGCCCCTCTCGTCCTACGACGCTCGACTGATGCAGCAGGTCAACGCGCTCTCGCTGACTGACAGGCTCTCGCTGCTCGATCACAGATTGACGCTTTCTGCTGGCCTTCGCGTGATCATGGTGACGCGCAACGTGACCAATCTTCTGCCCGGGGCGCGCTATCGTAGTGGGGCGAGCTATGTTTCCCCCCTGCCCCAGATTACAGCCTCCTGGCGCCTGAGCGATCATGACCAGCTTTATGTCAATGGAACTACGGGGTTTCGGGCACCCTCAGGCATTTCGAGCTATCAGGATCGCTTCAGCCTCTCCACAGGACAGCAGACACGTGTGGCTGCCTCGGATATCCGGCCGGAATATTCGATTGGTGAGGAGATCGGTTATCGACATACCGGGCTGATCAATGTCTCTGTTGCGCTCTTCAATTACAACTTCACCAACCGGCAGGTTACGACCACGACCGTTCTAAACGGTGTCATGACCACTGAATCGATCAATGCCGGTGGCCAGACAGCGCGCGGCGCGCAGTTTGAACTCGGTATGAAGCCCTATCACCATTTCAGCCCTTATCTGTCGGGGCAATATATCCACGCGACCGTCGATAATAATCTGCGCTCGGGCAGTGACTACCTGCCCACCAAAGGCAAGACACCTGTACGAACCCCCACTTTCTCCGGCGGGCTTGGACTATCCTATGATGACGGGCAGATTTTTGGCCTGTTTAACGGCAGCTATGTCGGGTCCACCTATTCGACCTTCATGAACGACGAGAAGATACCGGCTTTCGCGACTGCCAATCTGTCTCTCGGTTACAGGTTCAGGCAGTTCAATGCCCTCCGAACGCCCCAGATCCAGCTTAATCTCATCAATCTCGGGCGGTCAGGTTATCTATCAGGGGTTAATGGTGTCTCGCTGAACAGACGTGCCACACGCGGCGTGTATGGCACCATGATTGCTGGCAAGGCGCCTACCTATTTCGTGGGTGGCGGCTTTGCTGGCGTGGTGGCGCTTTCATCGGGCTTCTAGATCTGCGATCAGGCCACGTATCCCCGATGAATTTTATTGCATAAACGCATCAAAACACCCCTTCCGCTCTTTTAAAAAAACATTTATCGTTTCGATGGATCAACGGAAATGGGTCGAACCGGAAAGCCCTCTGCCGCGACATATGCGGCAGGATGCCCGGTCGGCTCATTCCCTGCCCTATCCACTTGCCCATCACATCACCTGACAAAGCCGGGGATATACAGGCGCGCCCGCTCGATTTCTCACGCCCATATTATTTCGATATCGGAACAAAAAAGTACGCTTTTACGGATCGGAAGGACTTCGATGAAAAAAAGACTCGCCCTGCTGACCGTCTCTCTGGGAGCCATTACGGCTGTCACGTCAGCCCAGCAGGCCCATGCACAAGCCACTCACCCGGCGCAAAATCGGGCCAAGGCTGCAAAGGCAGCTCAAAAGACCGATACCAAACCCCACACAGCGCCTGCACGTCGTGCCCGACCCGTTTCGGGAGAAGAATCCGTCATTGTGACCGGAACCCACGCGGTCAACCGCAAGGCCCGCGACAGCACGAGCCCCATCACCGTCATCAGCGGGGCCGAACTTGCGCGTTCAGGTCAGCTGAACCTGACCGATGCCATCACGCGGGTTTATCCGGCCATCAATATCCAGGCACGCGGGAGCGATACAGCAGCGCTTACAGGCTCGATCCGTATGCGCGGCCTCAACCCGAACCAGGTTCTGGTGCTCGTTGATGGCAAGAGGCGGCACGTCACGGGCAATGTCGTCCAGAATCCCGGTCCCCAGTTCGGCTCGACACCTGTCGATCTCAACATGATCCCGGCCAATGCCATCGATCATATCGAGGTGCTACAGGATGGTGCCGCAGCGCAATACGGATCGGACGCCATCGCGGGTGTGGTAAACATCATCACCAAGAAACAGGATCATGGCCTGCATATGACCGCGCAGACCGGCGCCAACGCCTATGCCGGAAGCGGGTGGAACTACCAGCTCAATGCCGATGGCGGGACCAAACTCGGCCGCGACGGCTATCTGCATCTCAGCGGGCAGATCTATCACACGGATCATTTCTACACGAATACGATTGACCACCGCCTCCTGCCCTACGCGCCGGCGGGGGCCAATACGAGCGGCTATTACGGTATTCTTCCCAATGCCATCAAGGTGCCGACAAACTCAAACAAGATCCTGAGCACTCCCGAGGAAACACGCGAAAATCTGGGTATCGACTTCGGAAAGCCGATTACAGCCGATATCGATTTTTACGGTCTCATTACCTATGGGCATCGTCACGCTGAATCCATCCAGAATTACCGCGTTCCCAATATCGCTCCCACCCTTTACCCCACAGGTTTCTCGCCGATCGAGGTCATTGAGGAAAACGATTATCAGGCCAATCTTGGGATCAGAGGCAGTCATTTCTTTGGGTTCGACTGGGATCTGAGCACCGAATATGGCGCTGATGAAGACGACATCAACACCAAGAACACTGCCAATACCGGTATGCTGGGATCATCATGCCAGACTACCAACAAGGCCAAGGCCTATTATTCGTCGCAGGGCTGCGGGTACTCGCCAACCAGTGCGCGGGCCGAAACCTATCGCAATGCGATGTGGACCAATAATCTCGACTTCCGGCGCAGCTTCCGCATCACCAATGCCGTGCCCATGACGCTCGCTTTCGGCGGTCAGCACAGGCTTGAGATGTATGACATCGTGGCGGGTGAACCTCCGTCCTACGAGGCAGGCGGCACGCAGGGCTATGCAGGTGCCGCGCCACAGAACGCAGGAAGTTGGAGCCGTGATATCTGGGCCGCCTATCTGGATGATGACTTTCATCCCCTGCCCAAGCTGGACATCGATCTGGCCGGACGCTTCGAACACTATACCGATGCGGGCAACACCGAGAACGGCAAGATCTCGGCGCGCTATGATTTCACCAAACGTATCGCCGTGCGTGCCACTATCAGCAACGGATTTCGTGCCCCAACCCTTGCCGAGCAGCATTACTCTGCCCTGAGCGTGGGACCGACCTCGGCATCCGGCCTGCTTCCGGTCTCATCGGACGCTGCAAGGACGCTGGGAGCCAGCGCTCTCAAGCCTGAGAGATCGACCAATGCCAGTGGTGGTATCGTGCTCGAGCCGCTCGATAATTTCCACATCGAGGCGGATGTCTATCAGATCAACCTGCGTGATCGTATTGTGCAGGGCGGTACCGTTGTCGGGGCACAGGCCATCGCAGCCATCGAACAGCTGGGCTACACCCTGCCCGGTGGCGCGACCCTGACGAACCCGACGGGCTTCTCGGCCTATTACTTCTCGAACGGGGCAAGCACACGCACCCAGGGTATCGACATCAAGGCTGACTATCGCCTCAGGATGCATCGCTACGGCAATCTGCTGCTCTCGATGGGCCTCAATATCAACCGAACCACCCTGACCCATAACGGTCTTTCGGCCACCGGAACGCCTTTGCTCAATGCCCAGACCACGGCTTATCTCACCAGCGAGTCACCCCGTAGCAAAATCGTGCTGAACGCCTATTACACGCTGGGCAACTGGGACGTGAACCTGCGGCAGTCGCGCTATGGTCAGACGGTCGGGATGCTTACCTATCAGGACTGGACACCGGCCAGCGCCATTTGTCCAATCAATGGCAAGGCATTGCGCGGTTCGAATGTGTGTTTTGCGCAGTTCAAGAACACCCCGCGCTGGCTGACCGATCTCGAGATCGGCTATCGCTTCGACCACCACTGGCATGTCGCTGTCGGGGCCAACAACATCTTCAACATACGCCCCCGCAAGGTACCTGCCCAACTCGCCTCATATGGCGTGCTGGTTTACGACAGCGCCTCGGCACAGGTGCCGATCAATGGTGGCTACTATTTCGGGCGCATCAACGCAGATTTCTGACCTGCATGCGGATCGGTTCATCGACAGATGCATAAAAAAAGCCGGGCAGAAACGCCCGGCTTTTTCCGTTGAAGATCCTCGCGAGGCCCCGCCCTTACTGGAAGGGCAGATAACGCAGCGAGAGGAACACCATGTTGTCGTTCGTGTGCGGCGTACCACCCACACCGCTGAAGGAGGTAACATAGGTGTAGGAGTATTGGGCACCAACACGCAGCGTACCGTAATCGCCATGCAGATAGGTCCACCAGAAGCCGGCCGTACCCTGCACAACGCGGTTGATGCTGGTCTGGCAGGCGCTCGACGCGGCGCCCTCGATATCACATCCACCTACGTTGTAGAGCGGGTTGCCATAACCGTAATGCTTGCCGCCGACGTCGAAATACGAGCGTGAACGCAGCATTTCCATGCCGCCATAGGCGTAAAGCTGCAGCGCCTTGGTGGCATTGCCGTAAAGGCCGACCAGCACGTTGGCCGCTGGCATGGGCTTGACCTGGCCCTTGGAATCAATGGTCACGTCAGGAATATTGGACGTGCCGTAACGCCCGATCCCGGTGCCAATCAGGCCAGAAGCCTGGAAGAACACCTTGTGCGACTTCTCGACCGGCAGGATGAGGCCGCCGCCGCCGCCGCCAGCCAGCTTGGTACTGCTCTGGCCCGTGCCGGTATAGGAGACACGGCTATGGGCAAAGCGCAGCAGCCCGGTCAGCTCATAATGACCCCAACCCGGGTCAGCCGCGAGCTTGCCGATGATGTCTGGCGCCACATCTGTCGAATAGGTGGTGGACGGATTGTTCACGTTCACACCGTTGTTCTGATAAGTCGCACTCGTAGCGCCGGTCGGCAGGTAGGGCGTATTATACCCAGCGGCGATGACCTGCTGCGGGTTCTCGACCGAGATGCCCATATTATAGCGGCCGTGATCGAAGCCCTTGACCAGTCGGATCTGGGTATTACGTGTCCAGTTGAAGCCCGGGATATACTGGGCATCGATCGATAGCGGCACCTGCTCGTCACGGGCGCGCATGCCGTGGTTGAACATGGTGAGAAGCGACCAGTTCTGACCGCCAAGCAGTGTCAGTTCGTCGCTGTCGTCAATCAGCTGACCGTAGAAGACGCGCTCACGAAGAACATAGGAGTTGGACTGACGCGAGTTGGATGATGAACCAGCACCCTGGAAATCGGTTTCGATATAGGCCTGTGCGCGGAGGTTGCGGGTGATGTCACCTTCCACCAGCGCGGCGAGGCGACTCTGGCGCGCCGATTCATGGAACTCGTTGATGTGGTAGTTCGGGCTGTTTGCGAAAGGAATGGACCCGAAATTGGATGAGATGTCAGACACGTTGTTGCGCGACCTGAACATGGTCGCGGCCTCGACATAACCACCGAGAGTGATGCGTACGCCACCAATCTGGATCTGACCACGATGAAGCGGCCCATAGAGATCGGTCACGCGGCCGGTCGGCGTGCCTGTCAGCTGGCCATAAGGGGTTGCGGCATTGACAGGAGGCAGGAGAACATTGCTGTTCGGCCCCGGAGCCGATGCCGTGGAGAAACCACCCGTCGCAGCCTGGCCCGAGCCGTGCGCGGGCATGCCACGATATCCGTTACGTGCACCGTAGGGATCGTTTTCCTCTGATTGTCTCTGTTGTGCCAGCTGGTCATGAATACGCTTCATCTCGCGATTATGCTCGCGCTTCATGTCGGCCAGCTGGGACTGCATAGCCTTGATCTGCTTCTCCATCAGGGTCATCTGATCGAGACTGGCTGCGCGTACCGGCGTCGCAATAGCCAGAGAGGCCAGAGATACCGACGCCAGCAGCAGGCGACAGGCACGGGGGAGAGAGGTCATGTCAGGTTCATCTTCCGATGCTGCGGTGGGTGTGAGCCTCCCTTAGTCGGTGGCCCCGCGCATGACCTGCGAAGCTTTGATGACTCCCATATGACAGTTCGATGACAACTGGCCTAAGACGCTGTTATCAAACAATAATCCAATTCCACACCATGACGTTGCGTGGCAGGTTCCTGACAAAGTATGAATAATTGTGGTTTCCGAGACACAGATACGGTCCCGCGGCGAGCCCCTGAAGCCTCAGGAAAAGGCCTCCTTACATCGGCAGGCCGATCACCTGGTCTGTACCAGCACCGGCGGCGTCCAGCACGCTGTCAGGGCGAGCCACTAACCGACAAAGGGAGCGGCATCATATCCCGCCCTGCCCCACAGCGTCCCGCGTCATGCCTATGATCGTCGACGGAGCGGCTGGCGCAGCTTGATGAACTGCGCCAGCGCTCGGGCATTTTTCAGAGAATGGTATAGCCGCCGTCGATCAGGATATCGGCACCGTTGATCATTGCCGCACCGGAGGAGGCAAGGAACACTGCGGCGGCAGCGATTTCCTCGGGAATGGCGAAGCGCCCGGCTGGGATACGCTTGATGGCGGCTTCACCCTTTTCACCCGCCCAGGCCTTCTTGCCGAGCTCGGTCATAACCACGGTCGGGGAAAGCGTATTGACTGTGATACCGTATTTACCCCATTCCGCGGCGAAGGTCTTGGACATGCCGATCACGCCGAATTTCGAGGCGCAGTAGGCAACGTGCTCCTCGATCGCGACTGTTCCAGCCTGCGAGGCGAGATTGATGATACGCCCGCCCTTGCCTGCCTTGATCATCGCCTGACCGACAGTCTGGGTAACCAGGAAGCTACCCTTCAGGTTGATGGCAATCGTCTTGTCCCAATAATCCAGCGGGAGCGTCTCGGCAGGTGCAAGGAACACGACGCCGGCACAATTGACCAGAATATCGAGCTGGCCAAACGCCGTCTGCACGTCCGTTACGGCCTTGGCCACGGAGTCCGGATTGGAGACATCACAGGAGAAGGGTACAGCCGCATCACCCAGCTCGGCAGCTTTGGCGGCCGCGTTGTCCAGATTGACATCGACCAGCGCAACCCTGGCGCCCTTGCGGATAAACGCGGTTGCAATGGCTGCACCGATGCCCGATGCGCCACCCGTAACCAGCGCTACCTTCCCCTTGAGCGAAAAGTCGAGATCGACATCGGCTGCTGAGAAATCCATCTTCATGATCACGCTCCATGTGATTTATCACACAGAACATAGAGCGTTTGATCGAAACGCGTAAGCACTCATCACACCAGATCACAGTAAATTCAGGCACGTTTCTTTCGGAATGTAACTGACAACAATGTATCGTCTTAACAATGATCGTGTCGTTGAGAAAACTGGATAACAGCGGTCCTAAAATCTATTTTCGACATAGGCATCGAAACCTTGATGAGGCAGCGCGCGCAGGATCAATGACTTGGAATGCGAATTGCCCATTGCGCGAATGGGCGAGGCTGCCGAAGGACACAGTCCGGAGCCTATGCCTGCGTGACCCGCACGACTTGCAGTTTGAGCATAGTGGTATCACCGCATCAGAAGGTGCGATGCAGGGATCGGATATCACCCGCCTTCGGCGCGAACGACGCCGGAATCACGGGCAACGCCTCTCCCGGCAAGGTCGGACATGCTGCCGTGATATCCCTCATCCGGGATATCCTCTCACCTCTCCTAACGTATGCCCTGAAAGCAGGATATCGCCTGATTCAGGCCTGGCGTAGAACGGGCTAAGTTCAGGAACTAAATTGCGAAGTTCCTTACAAATAACAACAACAGACCTCGGAATCGGTATCCAATTATCTTTATCATTGACAAATCTGGCGATTATTTATCGTATTTCTTTCGGATCAGCATCGAACTCTTCGCTTTGAAGAGGGCATGGAACGGGCGATATCTTGAGCTACAAAGCCTTACTCAGTGGACAGAGCTTTACTTTCAGGGATTTGAAGCACCTCATGGCCTGTGCCTCACCCATGCGGTCAGGCGATGCCCTTGCAGGTCTTGCTGCACATAGCGCGACCGAGCGCGTTGCCGCCCGCATGGCCTTGGCCGATCTGCCCCTTTCTGCCTTCCTGAATGAGGCGCTCATCCCGTATGAGCTGGACGACGTGACGCGGCTCATCCTCGACACGCATGACGCTCAGGCATTTGCGCCGGTCTCCTCCATGACCGTCGGCATGTTCAGAGACTGGCTTCTCTCCCATGAGGCTACTACTGCGAAGATTGTCGCGTTGGCGCCTGGCCTCACGCCTGAAATGGCGGCGGCCGTCAGCAAGATCATGCGTAACCAGGATCTCATTGCCGTCGCCCGCAAGATCGAAATCATCACCCGGTTTCGCAACACAATCGGGCAGAAATCGGTTCTTGCTTCGCGTCTGCAACCCAATCACCCGACTGACGACCTCAAGGGCATCGCTATATCGACATTTGACGGTCTGCTTTACGGCTGTGGTGACGCCGTGATTGGCATCAACCCGGCCACAGACAATGTGGAAACCGGCTGCGCGCTGCTGGATATGCTTGATACGCTACGCCAGACCTATGAAATCCCGACACAAAGCTGCGTGCTCACCCATGTCACGAACACAATCGAGATCATCAACAAGGGCGGTCCGGTCGATCTGGTTTTCCAGTCCATTGCCGGGACCCAGAAAGCCAATGAAGGCTTCGGCGTCACACTCGATATCCTGACACAGGCGCATGACGCGGCGCAGAGCCTGAATCGGGGCAGCATTGGCCAAAATGTCATGTATTTTGAAACTGGCCAGGGCGCTGCGCTCTCGGCCGGTGCGCATCATGGCCTTGACCAGCAAACGGTCGAGACACGCGCCTATGCCGTGGCACGCGCCTTCAGCCCTTTGCTGGTCAACACAGTGGTCGGCTTCATCGGCCCTGAATATCTGTATGATGGCAAGCAGATTATCCGGGCCGGGCTGGAGGACCATTTCTGCGCGAAGCTGCTGGGCGTGCCGATGGGGTGCGACGTCTGCTATACCAATCATGCCGAGGCGGACCAGGATGATATGGATGACCTGATGTTGCTCCTCGGGACCGCTGGGGTCACGTTCCTGATCGGTGTCCCAGGCGCCGATGATGTGATGCTCAACTATCAGAGCCTCGCCTTCAATGACATTCTGACCACCCGCTCGCTCCTCGGCCTGAAACCTGCGCCCGAGTTCGCGGCGTGGCTTGAGCGCATGGGCCTTTACGACCCCGTGAACGAGCGCGCGCTTACCCTCCCGGAGGGCGAGACCCGCCTGCGCGGGATGATTGGCTGGAAACCATGACCCGCATCGAGCCATCAACATCCAGCGAGAAGGCCGCAGCACAGCAAGGCGATAACGGCTTTTGGGATGTCCTGCGACGGGAAACGCGCGCGCGTGTCGGGCTTGCCCGTACGGGCAATGCTCAGACGACGCCCGACGTGCTGGGTTTTCAGGCGGCTCATGCCCAGGCACGGGACGCGGTGCACACACCTCTCGATGTCCCTGCCCTTTCCCAAGCCCTGCTCCCTGCAGTGCCTCTCGTTGTAACGAGCGCCGCACAGGATCGGCCGACCTATCTACGCCGGCCCGATCTCGGGCGACAACTCGATGCCGCAAGCCGGGACGAGCTCACGCCGGGCAAATGGGATCTCGCTATCGTAATCGCCGACGGGCTCTCGGCGCGAGCAGTCTCGGGTTACGGCCCTGCACTGTTTCATGCCTGCCTTGCCGGTATGCCCGATCTGCGTATCGCGCCCCCTGTCATCGCCCTTCAGGGACGCGTCGCCCTTGGGGATGATATCGCCCAGAGCCTCGGGGCCAGGATGGTGGCTGTCCTGATCGGTGAGCGACCTGGCCTTTCAGTTTCAGACAGTATGGGCGTGTATTTCACCTTCGAGCCCAGACGCGGTTGCCCGGACTCGAGACGCAACTGCCTGTCCAACATCCACACCCACGGGCTGAGTGTAACCGAGGCAAGCCTGAAACTGATCTGGCTTATTCGGGAATCCCAGCGGCTGGGCCTCAGTGGCGTCGATCTCAAGGAGCGTGCGCCTGCGGCTTCGGCAACAGATGCGGCCCTTATGAGCTCAGCCCCTCACACACAAATCAACAAGAGCCGGGAAGAGTCTCCATGAGTACCCAAAAGACGCAACTCGATCGCAGGTTGAGCGCCTTTCACCTATGGGGCATCGCTGTCGGGCTCGTGATCTCCGGCGAATATTTTGGCTGGAGCTATGGCTGGGCAACAGCGGGAACACTCGGCTTTCTGGGTGCCACCACCTTCGTGGCAATCATGTACACGGCGTTCATCTTCAGCTTTACGGAACTGACCTGCGCCATCCCGCATGCTGGCGGCCCGTTCGCCTATGCAGACCGCGCCCTTGGCAGAGTGGGAGGAACGCTGACCGGTCTCGCCACGCTGGTGGAATTCATCTTCGCGCCGCCCGCCATCGCGCTCGCCATCGGGGCGTATCTCAATGTGCAGTTTCCCGGCATCCCGCCAAAGGCTGCAGCGACCGGTGCCTATCTGCTTTTCATGATTCTTAATATTGTCGGCGTTCACATCGCGGCGACTTTCGAGTTGTTCGTGACGATAGCCGCGATCATCGAATTGCTTGTGTTCATGACAGTCGTTGCGCCCTCGTTCTCATGGGCGCATTTCATGCTCGATGGCTGGGGGAGTGCACCTCATTTCGGTATGGTAGCGATGGGCGGCATGTTCGCCGCCATCCCTTTCGCCATATGGTTCTTTCTCGCCATTGAGGGGGTTGCGATGGCGGCGGAGGAAGCGCGCGACCCTCGACGCGCCATACCGCTGGCCTACACGGCAGGTGTGCTGACACTGGTCGCCCTCGCCTTTGGCGTGATGATTTTCGCGGGTGGCTCGGGGGACTGGAAAGCTCTTGCCAATCTCAACGACCCGCTGCCCCAGGCCATGAAACGGGTTGTCGGTCCTCACAGCCCGTGGCTTTCCATGCTCGTCTGGCTGGGGCTGTTTGGCCTGGTCGCCTCACTGCACGGCATCATCATGGGATTTGCACGCCAGATCTTCGCTCTGGCCCGTGGCGGTATATTACCTGGTTTCCTCGGGACGCTTCATCCGAAGTTTCACACACCGCATCGCGCGACTATGGCGGGAAGCCTTATCGGTATCATCGCCATCTATGCAGATGATCTCGTCTCGGTTGGGGGGCAACCCCTGACGGCCACCTTGGTGACGCTTTCCGTCTTTGGCGCGCTCACCATGTACGGGATGAGCATGATCAGTCTTTTTGTTCTGCGCTGGCGCGAACCGCAGATGGAACGCAGCTACAAAGCACCATTCTATCCCGTGCTGCCCGCTATTGCCCTGGCCGGTGCAGCAATCTGCTTCTTTGCAGTATCGTATTATAATTTTATATTGTTTCTATTCTACGCTTTTTTGGTATTTATTGTTATTGTTGCTTGCAGAATAACGCATGGTCTAGGTAAGGTTAAAGTAATGAAGTAATAAATATGGGGAAACTATATGATGACCGTCCGACGCCCCGGGATCGTTGCAGGTATGTTGCTCGTCGTAGGGGTCGGAACAGCACCGAACACAGCCTTATGCGCCGGAGAGTCCGGCGGGGCACCAAGCTCTCCTGATGATGCATCACAGCCCGCCGCAAGTACCGCCCCGCGCGTCAGTAAAGCGACAACGGGTACCGGACCGGTATCGGAATATCTTGGTAATGCACCAAACCCAAACGAGCCGGACACGCTGAGCACAGGCCATATTGGCAATCTCTTCAGCCCACCACCCGGCAAGGCTCCTGATTACTGGGACGGGCTTGAAGCGCATCTCAGCGTGCAGGGTGGCATTGCCGGCAACCCGTGGACACGCTCAGGGCGCAATTTCGGCCAGTTCTACACAGATCGCGCCAACACGCTGACCCTCAATCAGGTTCTCGGGTCGATATCGCACCCGGTAACAGCGATCGGCGGCGGGTATGGCATCGGCTTCGTTGCCGAGATCCTTTACGGCTCTGACGCCCGTTTCGACCCCACAATCGGGATGGCGGACAAGCTCATCACCGGGCTCAACCAGATTGCCCCGACGCAGGCTCATATCGATCTGCATGCGCCGTGGCTGGTATCACGGGGGATCGATTTCCAGATCGGGCAAATTTATGGCCTGCTCGGAGCAGAGGGTACCCCGGCGCTGGCGCGACCGCTTTACACGTTCAATTATGCCTCCGCCTATATCGTTCCATTCGAAACGGTCGGGGTGCTCTCGACCGTCCATTTGACCGAACGACTGGACGGTATTCTGGGCGTGGATGCCGGAAATTCGACCACTTTTGGAGGAGCGGGCAATAACAGTCGTCCGAAAGGCTATATCGGCCTCGCATTTGCGCATATGATGAACGGTAAACTGGACGGGCACATTATCGGGCATTTCGGACCACAGGGTAACAATGGGCCGACCCGTTTCTCTGCCGATGGCTGGACCAGTATCGGAATTGGCCGCGCCGCCAACAGCAAGATGCTTTATGATGGCGATGTCCTGCTGACCTATCACTTCAGTGATCGTCTGGCGGCCACGTTCAATGCAACATACATGCATGATGATATCACGCGTGATGACGCCTATGGTGTAACCAGCTACCTCGCCTGGGACATCAATCCTTCGCTGAGGCTCAATCTCCGTGGCGAAATCTTTCGCGACAATACTGGCACCACGATTGCCGCCTATACCAGCACGACGTCATACACCGATATGCTGCGTAACGCGCCCTACCCTTACTATATCGCGCTCCCGACAACCTATGGTGCGTTGACGGTCGGGGTCACGTACAAGCCTGAATTCGTCAATCGCCATATCAAGTTCGGCAAGTTTCAGGTCCGCCCCGAAATCAGACTGGACAAATCACTCAACGGAACACAGCCATTCAATCGTGCGGCAACGGTTGAAGATCCTGTTGTGCGCCATGGCACGAATAATATGCTCTGGTTCTCATGCGACGCGGTCTGGTCGTTCTGACACCAGCAGAAACGGAACCGGAGGGAAGTCTCCCTGAAAAAGTGAGGCCCCTCAGCTTTCGAAACCGTCTAGCGTTCCTCACGAAAATAGGGTGTGCCCAGTGCGGCGGGCGCCGCCATCAGGCGACGCATACCGGGCAGCAGGAGAGCGGGCAGGATCATGAACATGATAGTGCCCAGATAAGGGGTCATGTTCAGAATGGCAGGAGCGACCGGCCAACCCTGCGCCTGTCCGAAAAAGCTGAGCGACATGACGAGCCCGAATAGCAGGGATGACAGCGCCGCAAAAACCGGACGGTAACCGCAGAAAATGACCAGCGCCACGGCAATCCAGCCACGACCGGCAATCATGCCTTCTGACCAGACGGGCATGACCGACAGGGTCATGTCGGCACCTGCAAGACCAGCCAACGCCCCGCCAGCCACCACGGCACTCAGTCGATAGCGACGCACCGGAATACCAACAGCATCAGCCGCCGCAGGGTTTTCGCCCACCGCACGCAGGCTCAGCCCGAGGCGGGAGCGGAAAAGGACGCAATGGCATAGAACTGGCAGGATGATGAAGGCGAGATAGACGAACGGGCTTTGACTGAACAGAACCCCAATGCCCGGCAAGCTGCTCAAACCCGGGATCACCCAGTTGTCGAAAACCGCGGCAACGGGCAAACCTGCTACGGCATGGCCGATGACAGCGCTCAGCCCCAACCCCAGAAAGGTCAGTGCGACGCCACAGAGTGTCTGGTTAGCCGAACCATTGACCGTAGCAAGCCCGAGCACCAGTGCCCCTGCCCCACCCGTGCAAAGCGCCGCCAGACAGCCCATCCAGGGCGACATGGAGGCGTCAGCGGCCAGAACGGCAATAACCGCGCCAAGCGCCATGAGCCCCTCGACACCAAGATTGATGACACCAGCGCGCTCGGCAATGACTTCGCCTTGCGCGGCCAGAGCGAGGATACTGCCATAAGCCAGCGCATGAAGAATCAGAGGGATCCACACGGTCATTTCTGTGTCTCCAGACGCACATAGGCTGCAAGCTCGTCACTCACCGCAATGGCAAAAACCAGCAGACCCGTGATCGCCAGCACGGAGGACGCGCTGACCTGCAAGGTCTGCAAAACGATCCCGGTATTAAGGATCACTGCCATCAGAAACGAGGCGGGAATAAGTGCATAGGCGGAATGGCGCGCCAGCAGCGCGACCACGATACCGAGATAGCCATAGCCGTGCGCGAGGCCGCCCTGAAGCCGGTGTACAGTACCCAGCGCCTCCATCATCCCTCCAAGTCCGGCAAGGGCGCCGGACGCCATAAGGGCGACGAAAAGCCGTGGCGCAACCTTGATCCCGGCATAGCGCGCGGCCTCGGGATTGGACCCGCACAGCGTCAGCTCGTAACCGAAACGGCTGCGCTTGAGGAGATAGCCGATAGCCAGGACCAGAACGATTGCAACAATTCCACCCCAGTGCACGACGCCATAGATCGTGGGGATGGCAATCGAAAGACGCTGGCTCGACACCTGCGCATCCGTGACGTGATCGGCCCAGGGGCCTGTGACGAGGTAATAGACGACGAACGACGCGATGAAATTGAGCAAAAGCGTGGTGATGATTTCACTGACGCCAAGCCATGCCCGCCCTGCGGCCGGCACCGCGCTCCATGCGGCGCCGGCCGCCAGACTGGCAAGCATCGCCAGAGGCAAGAAGAGTGGCAATGGCATGGGAAGGAACAGGGCCACAGCCGACGCTGCCGTGGCACCTGCGAGAAACTGGCCTTCGGCACCGATATTCCATAACCCTGCTCGAAGAGACAACCACACCGCACCACCCGTCATAAGCAGTGGCGTCATATAGAGTGCAAGATTTTCAAGACCGAAAACAGTGCCGAAGGTCGAGGTTACGACAAGTCCCAGCACCATACCGAGCGGCAAACCGAGAATGGCCAGAACGAGCGCCAGCACGAGCAGGACAAAACCCAATGCCAGAAGGCGCCCGATCAGGATGCGTCGGGCCGGAACCACAGCGAGGCGGATTCTTCGGCTCATGCTGCGGTCTCCCCTGCGCGGCCACTCATCAGGGCCCCCAATCTCGCCCTGTCGAAATCCTTGCGCTCGACGATGGTCATCAACATACCGGCGCACAGCACCGCAATCCGGTCGCTCAGCGCCATCAGTTCATCCAGATCTTCTGACACGAGCACAACGGCCCGTCCTTCGTCGCGAATTTCGGCCAGTGTCTCGCGCATCAGGGAGATTGCCCCGATATCAAGACCACGGCTCGGATAGCTCGCGATCAGGGCGCGGTGACTGATCATCCGCTCCCGGGCCAGAACCATGCGCTGCTGATTACCACCCGAGAGACCTCGCATCGGCGTGGAGGGGTCCTGCACCGTCACACGCGCCTGTTCGAGCAGGCTTTTCGTGAACGCACGCGCCTGACTGGCGTGGTAGGCCATCCGTCCGCCGACCGGGTGCGAGCGAAACACGCGCATGACGGCATTTTCGGTCACGCCGAGCGCCGGGGCGAGGGCCTTGTGCAGCCTGTCTTCGGGAACATAACCAATGCCTGCCTCACGAAAGGCCCCCGGCCCCTGCCCGCGCATGTCTGTCGAACCGACATGAACAGAACCTGTCAGCGGCGCGTTGAGTCCGGCGAGGAGATCAGCCAGCTCGGATTGGCCATTGCCTGTCACGCCCGCCACACCGAGGATCTCGCCCGCCCTGATGTCGAGCGATAGCGGATGCAACCGCAGGCGGCCCGCGCTATCGCGAAAGCTCACCTCGTGCAGTCGTATAACCGTCTCGCCCTTCCCCTGAGGCGTCGTGCGTGGATAGGACGTCTTTTGCTCGACAGGACGCCCGATCATCTCCGTTACGAGCGTGGCCGGATCAGTGTGGTCCACCCTGTGGCTGCCAGCCACCCGACCATGACGCAGCACAGTCACGCGATCCGCCAGAGCCATGATCTCATCAAGCTTGTGACTGATCAAAATAACGGCCCCGCCCCCATCGCGAAAACGACGCAATGCGGCATAGAGCTCGCCCACCTCAAGCGGGCTCAGCACGGCTGTCGGCTCGTCGAGGATAAGTAGACGGGCCCCGCGGGAGAGGACACGCAGGATTTCCACGCGCTGCTGTTCGCCAGAGGTCAGGCTGTCGATAGGTGCCTGAGGCCGGATGTCGAGACCAAACCGGGCGGCTTCCGCCTCTGCGCGTCGGGCGAGCGTTTTTGCCGAGAGCCATTTCCCGGTTTCGCGCCACCCCAGCGCCAGATTTTCCGCAACGGTGAAACGCGATACCAGCTTGAAATGCTGATGCACCATACCGATACCGGCCGCGATTGCTGCTTCGGGGCTTTCGAGGCGCACACCATAACCATCAAGGATCAGCTCGCCCTCATCAGGCTGGTAGAGCCCGGTCACGATATTCATGAGCGTGGATTTGCCGGCGCCATTTTCGCCCAGCAGCGCATGGATCTCGCCGGGGTAGAAATCGATCGTCACATCCTTGTTTGCGATCACACCGGGAAAATACTTCGCGATTCCAGATAGGGTAAGCAGAGGCGGTGCGCCGGGCGGCAGATTATCCGGTCTGGCTTCCGCGAGATATGAGAGGTCAGACAAGTCCCGATACTCCCTCGACCTGCCAGTTCCAGTGGAAGATTTCCATGTCGCTCATAATGTGCCCCGCCGGCACGCGGATCTGCCCCTTGGAGTCCCGTATCGGCCCGATGAAGGGCGACCAGCCCGCCAGCATACGCTCGCGCGCTGCATCGGCTTCCCGGCGGATAGAGTCAGGCACATTCTTGCCCCAGGCATCGCGATCGACACCATGACCGAGCTTGAGGAAAGTGCCGGTAGGGCGCCAGCGTCCGGCAATGCGTGCGGCAATCGTCTCGCGATAATAATCCTCGAAATCCAGCACGACAGAGCTGACATAGGCATCAGGACCGAACTGGCGCATATCGGTGTTCCACATGGCGGCCCAGACACCCCGCTGCTGCGCGACGCGCAGATAGCCGGGGTCGTCCATGATGCCGCACAGGAAGTCGCAGCCGCTATCGATCAGTGCTGCGCCTGCCGAGGCCGCGGCCTGGGGATCGAACCAAGAGTTGATGGAAATGACCCGCATGGTCGCTTCAGGATTGACCGAGCGGGCGCCAAGCAGCGTCGCATTGGCGCTGGCAATGACCGAAGTTGTAGGGAAGGAGGCGATATAACCCAGCCTGCCGTTGTGACTCAGTCGCGCAGCGGCGATGCCGATCACGTAGCTGGCATACCAGTGGGTGATGTAATACCAGCCCAGATTACCCGTGACATTATTGCCGTCACATTCGAGAAAGCCCACATCCGGCGCCTGATCCGCAACGTCCTTGATGAAATCACCATAATCCGAGGTAGAGATCACCATCTGTGCGCCCTCGGCCACAAACTGCCTGAACAATCGGGTTGCGTCAGCCGAGTACGGTATGCTCTCGACATAGAGCGAGCGCATGCGCGGGAAATGCGATTTAAGGGCACGGATGGCCTTGTCATGCATCTGCGTCCAGCCACCATCATTGATCGGGCTGGTGTGGCCAAACCCGACTAGCAGATCCTCCTCCGCAATGGGGGCAAAGCGCGGCGCCGCGCTCGCCTTTCCTGTCAGAGCGGCACATCCACCCGCGGCCAGCAGTCCACGGCGGGTCAGGAGAGCAGGTCGTTTCAATGACATGAGGCAATTCCCGGCATGACCACAAAGCCGGGCAACTGCCGGACCTGACGGATGAAGCGTCGAAGAGCGGGATACAGATCCATGGCGATGTCCAGATCATGCCCCAGCGCGGCGACCGGGAAGAGGATCACATCCACAAAGCCGATCGTATGGCCCGAAAACCAGATCTCATCCCGGAACGCCCCCGCAGATAGACGATCTTCCATTTCGCGAAACAGGAACGTGACGGGCTCAGTCTCGGCCTTGCGCGGAAGTGTTGCCGCCAGAGCCTCGCGTCGTGCCTCTGAGAAGAGCTCTATCCCATCGAGCGCCCATTTCATGACCTGCCGCGCCTCGCCCTCGGGCCAGAGCCAACCAGTCTCTGACGCGCGTGAGAAATGCTCGAGAATCTCATAAAGTCCGACACAGGAGACCATCTCATCGGTCAGGGTCGGGCCGAAAGTTTCCGCGCGACGATCGGTCGCGCATGCCAGAGGGATATCCATCAACGACGCCGCAAGACGGGCCGCATAGCTGCGCTCGTCGATCATCCAGCCATTGAGCGTCAGCATGATGTCTCCTCCAGCGTGTCGCGCAGCCGGAGCAGCCATGACGCCGCCTGCTCGCGATGCGAGGCATCGCGTACAGCGAGATGGACCATGGTGATTCCCTCCTCGGGCGTATGCAGCGCCAGCAGGCGGTCGGCAGAGAGGCGCCATTGTCCCTCATCCATCACGAGGGCTGCTCGCGTGTCGTGCTCGGTGGCCCGTATGGCAAGGCTTCGCGCACCATGCCAGCCCCCCTCTGCCGGGGCGATCAAAGGGCGGTCATCGCCTGAGCTGAGATTGACCCAGATGATCCCGGCTTTTTCGATTAGCTCATAGGGGCGTGTTCGTATGGTCGAGGGCGGATTGAGCCCGGGATGGGCGGGTATGGCACGGCAGCGCCCCTCGGTATCGAACTGCCAGCCGTGATAAAGACAGGCCAGACGATTATCACGCATGAAGCCAAGGCTGAGGCGTACGCCGCGATGAGGGCAACGATCGTCCCAGGCATGTGCGATGCCCGCCTCGTCGCGCCAAAGCACGAGCGACAGGCCCTTATGACGGGCGGGGGCAATATCACCCGGGGCCAGGTCCTTTGACAGGGCAACGGGGATCATCGCCGGTATCCTTCTGTCCAGTCATTGACGAGGCAACCCACCGGGCCAACCAGACAGGCCATCACGAACATCCCGACAAGCGGCTGCGCACCTTTTACGACGAACACGATTTCGGTCGCCTCCAGACGCTCTGTGCGCATATCAAGTGACAGAAGCCGTGCGCGGCCCTCGGCGAAGGACCGGAATGCTTCAGTATCGAAATGACCTGTGAGATGAAGTGAAGTGGCTATAGTCCCTTGCTCCCGCATCATGGCGTTGCATACCAGATGATCCTGCCAGTAATATTTTTTTTGACAAGTGCAGGACCACTATTAATGTAACCGTTATCGCAACGACGGGGATGGCTGTCAGGATGACCTCATCATCAAATGTGGATCCAGTCTCACTCAGCCAGTGGTATCCACTCGGCATGATCGAGGCCCTGTCTGACAACTGGGTGCAAACCATGCTGCTCGGTGTCGTCATTCGTTTCCGTCGTATGGCTGATGGTACGGTCGAGGTCGAGCATGGCGCGCATGCCCTGCCCTGCTGCGAGCGTTATGGCTATGTCTGGACCAGTCTTGCGACGGATCCCGCTCTTCGCGATGCCATGATCCGTATCGATGAGGCCGATGAACCCGACCGCCGTCTCGTTTGCTGCGGGTCGGTGGCCGTCAATGCCTCCGGGCTACGTGTGGTTGAAAACTTCCTTGATATGGCACATTTCCCCTTCGTGCATACCGACATACTGGGAGCCGAGCCGCATACCGAGGTCGAGCGTTACACTGTCGAAACGCGCGATGACGGCAAGGAAATCTGGGCGACGGATTGCCGGTTCTTCCAGCCGCAAGCCGCGCTATCGGCCGAAGGCGGCATCATAACCGACTATATCTACCGTATAGCCGGTCCGTTCGCGACGCTGCTGTACAAGACCAGCCCCGGTGATGCCCAACGCAAGGACGTGATTGCGCTGTTCGTCCAGCCCATGACCACCGGCACATGTCGTGCCCACCCGGTCATGTTTCTTCTCGACGATCACTCCGATCTTGATGCTCTAGTGGAGTTTCAGCAGACGATCTTCCTGCAGGATCGCATCATTCTGGAAAGTCAACGGCCGGTTGCCATGCCGCTCGATGCCTCAAGCGAGATTCCCACCCTGGCAGACCGTTCCTCGGTGGCCTATCGCCGCTGGCTCAAGGCCCGTGGCGTCACATTTGGCGCCGGCCCCGCCAAAGCCGCCGCGTGAACAAAGGACAAAGACCATGAGCCATTCCCCAAGCGAGACCGATCTGACGTTTCTTCGTCAGGCCTTTGAGGTCGCCAACCGGTCCCGCCTTGCGGGCGATCATCCCTTCGGTGCCCTGCTGGTGGATGAGACCGGCGAGATCGTCATGGAACAGGGCAATGGCTACAGCACCGAGGGACACGACATGACCGCTCATGCCGAACGTCTTCTCGCCAGCCGGGCGAGCCGAATGTTCGGGGCAACAAGATTGCGTGGTTACACGCTGTACAGTTCTGCCGAGCCCTGTGCCATGTGCGCCGGGGCCATCTACTGGGCGGGGATCGGTCGGGTCGTGTACGGGCAGTCCGAATCCCATCTCAAGGCCATGACTGGTGCCCACCCTGAAAATCCGACGCTCGATCTGCCCTGCCGGGTGGTTTTCTCCGCCGGGCAGACGCCGGTGGAGATTCTGGGGCCATTGCTGGAGGATGAGGCCGCAGAGTTGCAGCGCAGCTTCTGGAAGGACCACGCCTGACGGCGCCATAATCTCAACGCCCGTTCTTCCAAGCGAGATGACGATCCGGATTGCCGCCAATCCGGAACAGGGCCAACGGGAGCCTATCTGACGGAGACACCCGTAAGATGGGCGCCCCAAGTGCGGCACAACCGGGTGCCCCATAACTCCGGCGGCACCATGCTCACAGGAGCCTGCCATGCCTCTCGCCTCGTCACCTTCCATCCTGATTACGGATGCCTATCTCTATCTTGATCGCGACCATGAGATAGCAAATGGCTGGATTTATCTCGAAAATGGCCGGGTCCGCGGTTTTGGCTCCATGACGACCCCAAGACCTGAGGCCCAGCGCACGATCGCGGCGGCAGGTCGGATTGTCACACCTGGTCTGGTGAATGCGCATCACCATATGTACCAGAACCTCACGCGGTCCTACGCCCCTGTCGTGAATGGAACCCTGTTCGAATGGCTACAGGGACTCTATCCGCTCTGGGCGACGCTTGATGAGGAGAATGTCTATCTCTCGTCTTATGTCGCCATGATGGAATTACTGCTTGGTGGCTGCACGACGTCGATGGATCATCATTACGTCCACCCCCGGCCTCGGCTGATCGATGCCCAGATCCGCGCTGCCAGGGATATCGGCTTCCGTTTTCATGCGACACGCGGGTCCATGACGCGCTCAGTGAAAGATGGGGGTCTGCCACCGGACAGCGTGGTGCAGAGCGAGGATGTCATCCTGTCTGACAGCGAGCGCCTGATCAGCGCCTATCATGACGCCGCCCCCGGCGCGATGATCCGTGTGGCGCTGGCACCCTGCTCGCTGTTCAGCGTGTCGGAGACGATCATGAAAGAGAGCGCACTCATGGCAGAGCGCCTCGATGTGCGCCTGCACACCCATCTGGCCGAGGACCACGACGAGGACCGATATTGTCAGGATGTGTATGGCTGCACACCAACTGAATATTTCGAGCGTTCCGGCTGGGCCAGCGAGCGCTCATGGGTCGCTCACTACATCTATCCCAGCGGCGACGAGATCGATCGCCTGGCGCATAGGGGCGTCTGCACGGCACAATGCCCCTGCTCGAACATGATGATCGGCGGTGGCGCGGCGGATGCGATGGACATGCGACGCCGTGGCATGAAAGTGGGGCTCGGCTGCGACGGCTCTGCCTCGACCGATCATGCGTCCCTCTGGCTGGAAGCGCGTATGGCACTGCTTCTGGGGCGTTACCGCAATGGCCCGCACAGCATGACAGCCCGTGATGCGCTGGATATGGCAACACGTGGCGGCGCGGCGTGTCTGGRCCGTGAGGATGAAATCGGCCATCTTCGCATGGGCGCCTGCGCCGATCTGGTGATATGGGACCTGCCCCCCTTCTCTAGGGCTGGAGCGCTCAGCGACCCGGTAGAAGCGCTTTTACGCTGCGCTCCGGCAACAGCATGGACAACCATCATCAATGGTCGGATCCTCGTGGAGGATGGCAACCCTTGCCAGTCAGGCCTCGACATCATCCTTCGTGAACATGAGCGGGCTGCGCGGCGTATGCAAAAGCTCGACTGAGCAGCGATATCTGACGGCGGGACCTGATGACGGAAGCGTCAGGCACCCCCGGCAGGGGTATCCGACCACAACTTGTGGTGAGACACAGACTGTCATGGAAACTGCGCTGCGTCAGTTCTCGTTATGCGAACCCGCAATAGTCTATAAGACCAAAGTATCACAAAGGTAAGGGATCTGCAGTTACGCTCGCCAAGCATCGAGCGTATATCGTCACGCTTCGCCGGATTACCCGTCAGGAGACCTTTGGCCTGCTTCCTATTTCTCGTATGACACATTGCGAAACTGGTCAGCTTATTTCTGTATCGCCTATATCTTTATCTTGTCTCCATGTTCAGGATTTCGAGTTACGATGAATCACGACACGCCCCTGATTGGTATCCTCGTCATTGGTCTCGGGCTTGCGTTCATCCTCGGCACAATCGCTCAGCGTATCCGGATATCCCCATTGGTGGGATATCTCCTTGCGGGTATCGCCGTAGGGCCCTTCACACCGGGTTTTGTTGCTGATCAGCCCCTTGCTGCCGAGCTGTCTGAGATTGGCATCATTTTGCTCATGTTCGGCGTCGGGCTCCATTTCTCCCTGAAGGACCTGATATCGGTCAAAGCCATAGCCGTTCCGGGCGCGTTACTGCAGATCATCGCTTCCATCCTGATCGGCGCTGGCGTTGCATGGGCACTTGGTATGTCGCCTGGTGCCTGTCTGATCTTCGGTATTGCGCTCAGTGTCGCCAGTACAGTTGTCTTGCTGCGGACCCTGCAGGAGCAGCGCCTGATCGAGACCGAGCGCGGCAGGCTCTCGGTCGGGTGGCTTATTATCCAGGATCTCGTAACCGTTCTGGCTCTGGTGCTCCTGCCGATTTTTGCACCGATCATGAGTGGCGGAAGCAATTCCAGCATCAGTCTCTCAGGTCTTGCTGTGGCGATTGCACTGACTCTGGGGAAGGTCGCGGCGTTTATGGCCCTGATGCTGGTGATCGGGCGACGGGTCATCCCGGCCATACTGCACTACGTAGCCCATACGGGATCGCGCGAGTTGTTCCGTCTTGCGCTGCTTGCGCTCGCGCTGGGCGTGGCCTTCATCGCTACTGAATGGTTCGACGTCTCGTTTGCCCTCGGTGCCTTTGTTGCCGGCATGGTATTGAGCGAGTCCGAACTCAGCCACCGCGCTGCAGCCGAGACCCTTCCCCTTCGAGATGCCTTCGCCGTATTGTTCTTCATCTCGGTCGGGATGCTGTTCAACCCCCTCGTGCTGATAAAACAACCTGTCCCGCTCATCCTGACCTTTCTGGTTATCCTGGTCGGTACGCCGCTTGCCGTCATCGCCATTCTTCGCCTCTTGCGTCAGCCATGGAATACCACGCTCTTCATCGCGAGCGGCCTTGCCCAGATCGGTGAATTTTCCTTCATCCTTGCCGCGCTGGGCATAAAAATGAAGGTTCTGGACAGTCAGGCACAGGATCTTATCCTTGGTGCGTCGATCCTTTCGATCCTGAGCAACCCGTTCATCCTCATGGCGACCCAGCGCATCGAGGCGTGGATCACGCGGCACAGCCCTGCACCGGAGACTCCTGCGAAGGATGAGGGAGGTATTCTTCTCCCGCCTCCGGCGCCGACGACCCTGGTCGGGCATGCTGTCGTCGTTGGGTGCGGACGGGTGGGACGTCTGGTTGTCGATGGTCTTGTCCAGAATGGCTGGCCGGTTCTCGTGGTTGAAACCGGAAAGATACCCGATAGCCTCGCCGCCCTGCCCGATGTCGAGCTCATGCTTGCCAATGCGGCAGAGTCACGCGTCGTGAAAGCCATGAACCTTGAACAGGCAAGGCTGTTGATGGTGGCCATTCCCGAACCCTTCGAGGCTGGCCAGATCATTGCTCAGGCACGGTCCCTGAATCCCGGGCTACGGATTGTGGCACGTGCTCATTTTGACAGCGCCGTCGACCATCTGAAGGAGCTCGGCGCTGATCACGTGATCATGGGTGAACGCGAGATGGCCCTCGCCATGCTGGCCATGACGATGGACGACCTACCATTCGACGGCCGCCCCCCATTGACCGACCCCGGCACCGAGGAAGGCATCGAACCGCTCACGGCCTGATCTCTCAGGCAGGAGCGCTTCGGTTTCAGTACCTGAAATGGATCATCCCGCCGCTCGATGCACTGACGGCAGGTTTGATCGCCCCCCCCCCCCAAGAGTGATCCGCAGGGTATCCTCCCTTGTGACGCTCCCGCGTGGTGACGTCCACGCGGGTGTGTGATGACAACGTAGCCTCGCACTTCTCTGGCAACGCGAGGCCGTTGCTCTCCCCTCAATTATGTCGAAACGTATCAATTGTGGCTTTTCTGACATAGTGGACAGGATCATGATTCGCTGTCGTTCCATTTCACATCACTGTCATAAATTTTCTTTTAAACGAGGCCCTGCAAGACGTTGCGGTTTTTCAGCTGCACCTCGCAGCGCCACCTTCAGGCGCCTCGAGGTGCAGCTGCGATCTGTAACGTTACATAGTGATACTGAAGCCGCCCCCCCGGCACGGAAGATCGACATCATGTTTTCACGCACGGCCCTCTTGTTCGGTACAACCGCGCTCGCTGCGCTGACTATATCAGCTGCCAGCGCCAAGTCGGCGGACACCCATCTCAACTCAGACACCTCGCAGGGGAAAGCTGCCGCTCAGAGCAGCAGCCCCAGTGGACGATCTGCCACCAGCGATTCCTCCGCCCCTTCCATGCTTGGCGCAACCTCGCCGACCGACGAGCGCATTGAAGTCACCGGACATAATTATGGGGATGGTGTTACCCGTCGCGCCTTTGGCGGCGGTCTGATGACGCCTTCTGACAGCCCGAAATCGGTCTCGGCCGTAACGCGCGACTTCATTGCCAAACAAAACCCTGCGTTGAACCCGATGCAGCTTATCGCCTTGCTGCCGGGCGCCAATGTGTCGGACACCGACCCGTTAGGCATGACGGGCGGCAACCTCTCCGTACGAGGCCTGACGGAATCCCAGATGGGCTTTACCCTTGAAGGGTTCCCTATCAACGATATCGGCAATTTCGCTGTCTATCCGCAGGAAATTGTTGATGCCGAAAATCTGAAAACCGTGCGCCTCGCTCAGGGCTCTGCTGACCTCGACAGCCCGCATATCAGTGCATCTGGCGGCGTGGTCGACATGTACATGATCGACCCGAAGAACAAGATGGGCGGCATGGTCGATGTGACCTATGGCTCGTTCAATGCCACACGCGGCTTCCTGCGTTTTGATACCGGCAAGATCGGCAACACCAATCTGCGCTCCTACTTCTCCTACTCTCAGGGGCGTCAGGATCATTGGCGTGGCCCTGGCTGGGACAACAAGAAGCATGGTGAGATGAAGATCGTGAATGACTGGGGCGACGGAAACCGGGTCTCCCTGGCTGTGGTGGGCAATAACATCCAGAACAATGCCTATCCCAACGTCACCAAGGCGAGCTGGGACAAGTGGGGCACGGGCTTTACCAATCCGGTGGGCGGCAGCGGCCTCGGCCCGTCCGACCCACCAAACACGGTTTATGAGGCCAATTACTACACCCCGGCAAAGGCTGGCTCGTCCAATTACTACAAGACCCGCCCGAATCCCTTCACCAATATCTACGCTTCAATGCCCTCGACCTTCCGTCTGAACGATCATCTCGTTCTGACCGAGACGCCCTATTTCTGGTACGGCTATGGTAATGGCGGCGGTGCCCAATACACGGATATGTCGAAATTCGTTTATGGCAGGCAGACATTGGCTGGCACGGTCAATGGCGCCGGCAAGGGGATGCAGGTTCTCTATAATCCCTCGCTTACCGAAACCTATCGTCCGGGTGCCACCACCAAACTCACCCTGACCACTGGCATCAACCGCCTGATGATTGGCTACTGGTTCGAATATGCCAAGCAGCGTCAGACGGCTCCTTACAGCTTTGTCGGCGCCGACGGTACACCGCTCAGCCAGTGGGGTGACGAAAACAACGTTGTGCTGAGCAACGGCGCCAAGGCTCAGTATCGCAATACGCTGACGCAGACGCAGGTTCATACGCCGTTCATTGGCGATAGCTTGTCGCTGCTGCGCGGCAAACTCACGATTGATGCGGGTTTGAAATACTCCATCGTCAAGCGCTCGGGGACGAATTACCTGCCGGATGTACGCAGCAAATACGTCACGACAGACTACAATCAGGCGCTCCCGACAGCGGCAATCCGATACAAGATCGACCGGCACAACCAGGTTTTTGTTTCGGTCTCCACCAATTTCCGCATGCCGCAGAATTACGCTCTCTACGATGCAGGGAGCTTCAATCAGAAGACGGGCCTGTATTCGACCCTGGCCAACCCGGACCAGAAAGCGGAAATCTCGATCTCCGAAGAAGCGGGCTGGCGCTATCAGGATGACATCATTTCATCCTCCATCACCTACTTCCATTACAACTTCACGAATCGCCTCTATACTCAGTCCATCCAGGACCCCGCCTCAGGCGCGTTTTACTCCACCAATATCAATGCGGGCGGCATGCATTCGGATGGCTTCGATGCGGAAATCGGCACGCGGCCGATGCATAACATCCGCCCTTACCTGTCGGTTGAATATCTGCATGCCGTGACCGACAGCAATGTGCCTGCCGGTTCGGGAACAGGTGCCGATTACGTACGCAGCGCAGGCAAAAAGGCACCGCAGGCGCCGGCATGGCAGGTCGGGTTCGGGCTCGATTACGACGATGGCACCCGCTTTGCGAATTTCAATCTCAAATATGTCGGACGCCAATACGCCACATTCATGAATGACCAAAGCATCCCGGGTTATGTCCGCATGAATATCGGCCTCGGCTACCGCCTGCCCAAAGTCAGCATCTTCAAAAGTCCGGTTCTGCGTCTCAACCTGCAGAATATCAGCGATAACCGTTACCTGAACTGGATCCAGTCACCTCAGGCCAATGCCAACCCGACCACGGGTGTCTTTGGCAAGACGATTGCGGGGTCGACGCCGACTTACAAGATCGCCTCGCCTTTCGCCGCACTAGCAACGCTATCCAGCGAGTTCTGAAACCATCATGCGGCGTGCTTCTTGGGCACGCCGCTCCGTGTATCATATCACTACGCATGCCGTAGCAGGATCGCTTGAGAGGCAGACGGCTTCTCTAAAGTAGATTTTTTCAGATATTTATGATATCTGAACCCAATACTGCCAGTATCTGGACACCCAGAATCTGACCAGCACAGCTCATCACTGACGAGCATCGGGCCTGAACCCGAAATATATTCCGATTACTTTCATCGCTTCTCTGTCGCGCTATCCGCAAACGCGCGCGAGACGCCCTCTCCCGCGTGGATGCGCCTATAAGGCCGCGGCAACCGGGATGCACCCGCAATAAGCCTGATCATGCCTCAAATCACCAGGTGTCGAGCCATACGAGGCTCTGCGCCAGCATGGCCGCTTTTTTGTGTGATTCCTTCAGGAGTACATTCATGACGTGGCGTCCTAGCGCCAATATCCTGCGTCCCGTAAGGGAGCCTGCAGGTCAAGGCTGCTATCCAAAATCTCACCCGGAACTTGTCTGGCCCCCCTCGGCCCTCAATGGCGGGGGAGACTATAGTATTGATTTCGATGCTCTTCTGGCCCCGGGAGAGTTCATTTCCTCCTTCCGCTTCGATGCAGGGGCCGCCGCAAAACAGGCTTGGACAAGCTGGAGACCCGCAAAAACCGGGTAATTTCTGGCGAAGCGGGCTGGCTTTATGACGTCGAGGTTGCGGGGCGCACCAAGGGTATCATTCGGACCGATTTCCACGATGCCCGGCGTTGATTTCGCCGGTTTTGCCGACTTGCTGACAGAGTCAGCCTGCGGTTTTTAGACGCTCGTGGAAGATCAGCCGATTGAAGTTGTAGGCCAGGTTGCAAAGGGTCAGTTTCGCCTCAGCGCGGGCGAGGCCGAT
>NZ_UEGO01000032.1 GCF_900465345.1 Asaia bogorensis
GATTGTGAAAACAATACCGCCTGACGAGGCGCATTCTGGACTGTGACGGAATCAACAACCGCGTTCGTCGTCTGGTAGCCTTGAACAACAGGGCTGGTATTGCTTCCATCCACGCCGCCACCATCGAGGATCAGGCCGTAAATCCGCATATCCTGTGCAGCCGATGCGAATTGCACCAACGGGCCAGACAAAGAAGACGTAGCCTTGATGGTCGCTGCGTTCAGCGCTGAATAGAATGCAGTACCTGCTGGAACAATCAGCGTCGATCCGACCATGCAGGCCGTGACTGACGGCGGAACAAGGACCGATGGAGTGCCGGAAGACGATGCGGCCGATAGGGCTGCGTTGATCGCCGTCGCGTCGTCTGTCGCCCCGTCGCATTTTGCGCCAAAATCCCGGATGGAAAGCACTTCGTGCAGCTTGGCAGCAAGTGCCTGGGCAGACGTGCCCCCTTGCGCTGTTGCCACCGCTGCATTGAGATCAGTGCTGGTCAGTTCGCCGCCCTGGACCTGTAGGCCACTGGCCTGACCGTTGACTGCATCCACCTTTGTTCCGATTGCCGCAGCAACGGTGGGAGATGACACGATATCGGCGGGATTGTCGGTCTCCTTGTATGATTTCCAGGGGGGAATGGAGTTGGACGGCGCAGCGCTCGCCGGGACAGCGAGGCAGGCCAATGCTGTCAGAATGACACGCTTCATGAGCGGATCGCCTCGCGGAAGTGGGCGACGTTTGCGACCGGATCAGCCGCGCCGAGCGCCGAGTTGTAAAACTGCTTGTGGTATTGGCTCAGGCCGTTGGCATCGTCGAAGCGGGGCAGGTCAGCACGGAGATCCTTTAAGTCGCTGACGATCAATTCCTTTAGTTGCTTGAGTTCCGCCGCGGGCTCGTCCTGCCGCGCCTCCGACTTATCTTGCCGCGCTTCAACTTTACTTACGCGGGCACGCATAGCTTCGCGTTCGCGCTCAAATTCGGCACGCGTGACGTATTCATCAGTGCTCATGTTGCCTCCGAATCAAAAATGGCTGGCTGAATGATCGGGGGCCGCCCGCCAAGGCGAACGATCCGCGCTGATGGGCGCCATGTCACAAACGATTACTCCGCTGCGCCGCTTGGTGTCGTGTCAGCGGTGAAGGTGCTTCCGATCGGATATTTGCAGTCAGGATCGGTAATGACCGCCTGACCCGAGGGAGGCGCCCATTTCGATACCCCATCCCACAGGATGTTGTTGAGCACGTAGCCCACTGGCCCTTCATGCGTAGCCTCGGTGAGATAGACCGCATAGTTCTGCGCAGCCGACATCATGAATACTCCTGGATCTCAGCAAATCCGGGGCTGCCATTGCCGCCGGCTAGGGCCGCTCTGCCTGTAATGTCGCCGGTGCCCCCACCGCCTGCGGCATAGCCTGTTGCATTGCCACCTGTTGCGCCCGCAATGTTGGAGCCTCCCCCGCCCCAAGGGGACGAGCCGCCGAAGCCCGGCATGACTACGAGCGCCGTTCCCCACATCTGACCATTGGTGCCCACCGAACCGCCGCTCTGCGAAAGGCTTCTACCGGCATTGATTATCGGTATGGCACCCGAAGGGCCGGTCGTTGAAATGCCCGCACCCGTTGATGACGTGATCTGGTTTGTGCCTCCAAAACCGCCGCCTGCTACGGCAATCAGGGAGCCAAAACTCGTCGTGCCTCCCGGATTGCCGCCGTTCACAACGCCCAGGCCGCCAGATCCAATCGTGATCGCGACACCCGCCGAGAAGCCTGAGGTCAGGATGACCTTCGCAAAACTGCCAGAGGCACCGCCAGAACCTACCGATATCTGAGAGGAGCTGTTCGCGGGCGATCCACCGCCACTACCGCCGCCGCCAGCGAGGGTTAAAATGATCTGCTTCGTGCCAGGCGTTGGCATATAAAACCCGGACGCAGTGAACATCTGCGTGCCGAGCCAGCGACCGGAGGTTACCGGCGTGAATAGGTTTTGCCACGCTGCGTTGGGTGCGCCAGGTGTCGTTAGGTTATTATCGGCCGTCGAGATCCAGTAAGTACCAACGGTTGTGGGGTCAGCAACGATGGATTGTGCGGGATAGCCATTGACGGCGTCCGCGAAGTCACCGTCCCATTGACCCACTAGACCCAACTTACGCGTGGCCAGCAGCATTTGATTGTATGCGGTCTTACTCGGGATCAGACCAGCAGCCTGGACAAGATTGATCGCCTCCATCATTTGCATGTTGAAATAATCGGAGTCGAGCAAAGTCGCATCACGCCCTGCTACGGGGTCACCACGATCAAAATACCCCGGTGTTCCCGCTGCCAGGGGTGCAGGCAGGATGGTCACCGCATCGTTGGTGTCAATCTGATACATGCGTGTCCCCAATCATTGAATATCAACCCCGAAATCCATGAGCGCGTTCACGTTGCTCTGTGCAAACTGGACTATCGTGTGGGCGGGAGATCTTCTTCTGATCTCGCATTCGAAAGCGAGATTGCCCCAGCTCATGAGGCGTTCGCCGATCCTTGCGACACCTGCACGCGCATAGACCGGCGTGTATCCCGGCCTGATAACCCGCCACACGAAGGCCCAGACCCTCCCGTTGATCGCGTCACCGATGCGCGCTGATGAAGCGCGAGCAGGCTTGAACTCCATGATGGTAATCGCAAATCCCATTCCCGCGGCCAGATCGACGAAGTCTTGACGGGAGATAACCCTGCGTCCGACCCAGCGGGCTTGGGCCATTGCTTGCCTCTGGGCGAAAGTAAGAGCGTCGTTATTAGCGTCGCTGCAAAATCTGCCCAGGATTTCTTCGTAATCGGACAGGAGAGCGACAGACGTTCCTGGCGCGATCTCCCTGGAGAGGCTCGCAACGTCACTTTCAAGCGTTGCCCTGCCAATAGCGATTGCCTGAATAAAGCTGGCCAGGTTGGACGAACGATCCTTAGGCCATGCTGCCCCCTGGGGAAGCAGCTGCTCGATCATTTCCTCACGGATCGCGTCAGCGCCTCTATTCATGCCGTCACCCATGTGATCGTACCAAGCTGAGCGATCTCGTTCGACTGGAGGATAATGTCTGTGCTGGGCGAAACGAGATCGTTCGTTGCTCCATTCACCGAGGCGATCGCGGCTTCGATTGCTTCCCGATAGAGGGTCGCCCCCATTCCTGCGTTGAGGAAGAGTGCCGCGAGCGCGATCGTTACTTTCGCCCGCGCCGCGACATTGTCCGGGCGCAACTGGATTGTGACATTCTGAGTGGCGACGGTGCCAGCATAGAGTGTTGGCTGAGCCGTCACTGGACGCTTCGAGTCGACCCGTGACTGAGCGAGCTGGACCTGGGCGGGTGTTGGAACTGCGCCGGATGCCATCATGATGAAGACGGCAAGCGTGCCGCCGCCAACGGCGCTTGGAACGACGCTTACGAAGGCAGCACCCCCTTCCTTGGACCATTCGATGTAGTCATCGACGGTTCCAGCACCTCCGGGAGTGCGGATGGACGCGATGATACGCGCGCGCCAGCTTTCGACATCCTCGATCGCAGCCCCGCCTGCAATGCCGTACTGGTCGGCGGTCACGGAGAGAACACCGGCGATCGGAGAGACCAGTTGGGCAGCTATATTTGCGTCGAGATTGCCGCCTGTCCCTACAGCGGTCGCCGTCACGGCGACACTGATTGAGGCGCCAGGGGCAATCGTAACGGTCGTGTCAACCTGCCACTGGACGGACCCATCGATGGTGATCAGCGTACCGGCAGGGACTGATACGGCCTGAGTGACAGCGCTTGATACGGCGAAGATGAAAGAGCCGATCGCGGCCGTTGCCCCGAGACGGGGAACGCCCCACATCACGGCATGCTGAGGCAAGAGACCTCCGGCGCTTGCCGTGGTGACCATGAGTTCGAGGCCGATATCACGAACGTAAAGATAGACCTGATACAGGTCGAGGGCATTAGCGATCGAGATCGCCTGCTCGAGCGTCTGGGGTGCCGTTGCATCCAGCCGCACGGTCGTCCCGTCCGATGCGCTAAAAGTCTGTTGCGCCAGAGCAGACGCGAAGCGCTGGGCCAGAGTTGAGGGTGTAGGGATAGGGAGCGTCATAGCGTCGTGACCGGAGCGTTGACGCTCAGCCCCGAGGCAGAGGCAGTGACAAGTAAAATGCCGCGCGACTTGTCGTACCAGCTGGCTGAGGTCTGAATATCGATGCCATGATAATCGGCGATCGACGCAACGGCCTCATCGGTATAGCTCTCGGCCGCAACGCGCGTCGCTTCCGAAGCGCGCGCTCTGGACAAAAGCCACGCCCTTGAACCGTAGCGTTGGCCGGACTCGAGCAGAATATCTCCGACCCATCCGCGACGTGAGAAGAGGGGGGCTTGCGTCCCTGGCAGTGCGGTCTGCATCTCCGGAACAATGTCATCGGGGGCCGCAAGACGATCCGAGCATAACGCGATCAAAAGGGGGGTGGCGGGCGTGCGATCAATGGCAATACGGCCGCGCCCGTCCCCGGTAGCGTCGATCACCAGATCGATGCCGCCCGATACGGGATTGATACCGAGTTTCATGCTGGAAAAGGATGCGGCCGACATGTGACAAGACTGCCGTGCCGAGAGCTACACAAAGAGGCTGAAGGATTTCAGCACGTCCTATTGCTGAGGCGTTCCGCTCGTTCCGGAACCGGCCTGCACACCCTTATGGACGTGGTTTTGCAGACTTACCGTTCCCGCGACGACATCGCCCTTGGCAGTGATCTTGCCATCCGTCTGGATATCGAGCGGCGTGTAGATCCGGTCTTGAGTGACATCAAACACCGTAGTGCCCCCGATACGGACCTGCAACTCACTTGCGCAATCGACCCTGACGATCTTGCCGCCCTGAAAATAGAGCTTCTGCCCCATGGAATCATAGAGACAGACCTCACCCTCGGCGAGATTGCCCATGCGGGCAACTGAAGGGTTCGCTGGCGGCAGGGCCACAAGATCGGCCGGGTCGCTGCCATTGGCGACGACATGGGTCACAGCCCCGTCATGGGGGGCATGGGCTGCGAGACCAAAGGGGTGATGTACGGGCACGCTCGATCGCGTCACGCCGTAATGCGTGTCGAGCGTCACGGTCTGATCGCCGCCCGTATCATCGATATCGGCGATCACGCCGCGTGAGAACAGACTGCGCAGAGCCATGTGAAAGGCCGCAAGCATCAGCTTCGTCCTATGAGGGATCGCGCGGTGAGATGTGAGGATTTGCGGGCACCGGCACGGGTGTGATCCTCATCCCCCTTGAGATTATAGGCATCGGGCGCCACGACCGAGATCCGCGTCTCATAGCCCTGGTCGGAAGCCACCCACGTTACGGCACCGATCAGCATGTCCTGGGTGAGGCCACTATAGAGATCTGTCACCGAGACGAGCTGATTGGGCAGCCAGAGATCGCCTTTGCTGTTGCGAAGACCTGGCACGATATAGACATGGGCCGTTGAGCCCGCCCGCGTCGTGCGACCACGCCATTCTGCCTGATCCTGCAAGGTCCAAGGGTCAGCATCCTCGCGGGGCTTCGTCGCCTTGCGCTGCTTATGACGCGTGCCGGCATGAAAAGCGAGCGGCGGCCCGACCTCGTCGCTCAGGCCCTGCGCGGTGCTGTCCAGTGGGGGATTCGTCGTTTGCTGGGTGGCCACCGAGCCGCCGCTTTGCGTCTTGGCCATCCATACCCGGGGGCGATAGCGCTGAACCTCAGGATCGACCCAATGTCCGTAGCGCGTCGTGCTGGCGAGTTCGACTTTGCGGTGCGAGGGTGCGGCCGGCGGTTGTGACGGGGCTGCAGAAAGCGGCGCAGCATTCGCATCAAGCGTGGTTTTGGCGGGTCTTAACTGGCTCTTGAACTGGCCTTTGACCCAGACATCGGAGTGGCGATTACGCGAGGAAATCCGCACCTCAATGCCGCGCACATTGCCTGGAAAGCTCAGACTGTCACTGGCCCTTGTCGTGCCAGCCTGTGTCAGCACGATCTTGCCAATTCCATCGGATGTCACGAGCACGCCGCGCTGCCTGGCATGATGCTCGATTGCATCCATTACCGTGTCGCCCGGCTCCAACGCCACCAGGGTAAAGGGCGCTCCCGTCTCGATCTGCTGATCCAGGGTGATCTTGTAGGGATTGGTCAGATGGCCCACCAGACTTTCGAGACGGATCTGCCGATACTCCCCCGGCCCCGTTGGGTTGGCCGAGCAATCCACGAGATCGCCTGTCACGTCTCTTCCGCTGATGATGGCCTCTGCCGTATGCTCGTCGGCCGTCAGGTTGATATCGTCCACCCATCCTTTGAGCACCACCTGGCCATTGATCGAGATTTCCACCGGGTCACGAGGATGGATAGCCGTAATTTCAGGCGTACCTCCGCCGAGCAAGGCGGCAGAGCGCACCTCGTCCAGGTAACGAATGCGAAAAAATCCGGCGATATCAGCGAGGTCTCGCCCCACTTCGCAGCTGGTCCAAGTTGCGAGGGTGCGCCCTGCGATCTTTACCGTCATGGGACGATGGGAGACGGTCTTGGTATCGCTCATCAGCTCAGGTCCAAAACTTGCAACGCGCCAGGACCGGCGAGGGCCGGGTGGATCAGATTGTTGCGCGCCACCATGTCATCGAACGTGGTCTGGACATTGGCGGGTGTGTCGCCAGCGAGCGCATAGGCCAGCGTCCAGGCACTCATGGGACGTGTCGTCGCAATCGATATGACGGGAGGCAGTCTTCCGATCGTGGTCGAGAAATCGGCGAGGATGGCAAGTCGCAGATCCCGAAGCGCGCCCCACATGGCCGACATGGGAAGCGGAGCGCCTGCGGCGGCGGCATTGCCCATATCCGCACCCAGAGCATCGACGGCCGCAATGAGAATATCGCGTGCGGAAAGGGCATCGGGCTGGCTGACATAGGAGACTGATGTCGAAGCGGCCACGGCCTGGGCGAGCGTGACCATACGTGCCACCACACCCAGGGCCAGAACGGAAGCGGGTGCCTGACTGGTCTGGGACATGTTAAGGGCAACCGCCCCGATCTTCGATGCACCCTGCAGAAGGATAGTGACGATCGTAGCCGGCGCGACGGTGAGCGTCACACCGTTCGCGACGATCGAGGCCGGGGCTATGGCCGCTGTCTGAGCCGGCATGGCCACCGAGGCTATGGCAGCGGGAACCACGGCAAATGCCGTCGACACAGCATCGGCGTAGCTCGTATCGTCATTGACCAAAGGCGGAGAAACACTATTGGCGAGCGTCGCCTGTGCGGTCGCGGTTGCGTCTTGCAGGGGTTGGGGCGCATTCCCCAGCAAGCCATCCCAGACCCCGGATATCTGGCTGATCAGCGATCCTACAGCGCCCGACAGCGCAAGAGGGATAGCCAGCACTGACAGAACACCCTGACAGGCGAGGATACCTTCATCGACCAGCCCATCGGCCTGGCTCATCAGATTGGTGAGCGTATCCGTGATCGACGTGAAGAGCCCGGATGCGCCCGATGTCTCCGGGTCTCGATAGAATGAGGCGGTAAACCGTGCAACGCGGATCTCGCGATCGGAGAAGGAGATCTCGGGCGGCTGCTCGGCCAGGCGAACGCGCAGGCGACCATACCACGGATGCACTAGTGTGGCCGGGCCCGCAGCCAGGAATGCCTGGCGCAGACGCTGGGCGCGGATGACATAATCATCGCCGATGATCAGGCCGGTGATCTGGATCGGCCCCTCGATCGCCCCGAAATCCTGAAAGCGCTGAATGTCGCGCCCGGGAAAAAGCCAGCGAACCACGCGTCGGCCGCCGGCTTCACGTACATCGGGCATGAAGAACGTGACGCCCCGGAACGAGGCCGTGGTGAGAATGCGTCCCAGCGCCGAGCCGGCAAGCCCCGCAATGCCGCCCAGGCTGGAGAGCGTGGAAGCGCCGATCTCGCCGAGACCGGCCGTGGAGAGAGAGCCACTCATGGTCTATCCATCATACGACCGGTGCCTGCCACCTTGGTGACCTGAACCTTTGGATGGGGCTCGGCTTTTACTTTGACGCCGCGATCTGTCGTCACGTGAAGCTGTATGGGTGGCATCATATTCGCCCCACCCACCATAGCGACTTGCTTGCCTGTCGATCCCGGCGTGCCGTGTGATCCCAGATGCAAGAGCCAGCTTGCCCAGGACTCGAGCCATCCACCGAATGAGATGAAGGCTTTTTTGATCGCGTCCCAATGCTTGTAGGTTTCATAGGCCACAAAGCCGAGTACAGCGACGCCGGCAAGAATGCCCACCGACAAGGCAGCAAACGCGCCAACCGAGATCTCCAGCGCGCCGGCTACCGCACCGATCACGAACCGCAAAGGTGACAGCACAGCCCCAATCAGGCCAAAACCCGCCTTGAGCGGGATCAGAACCGCCCCACACGCCGCCATGACGGCGGCAAAAGCGATGAGGCCGCTCGTGATCCCAAGGATCACCGGCAGCACGCCAGGCGTGTGCTTTTGCATCCATTCCATTACATCGATTACACCGTGCAGCCCGATCGTAAGCATATGCAGCGTCGGCACAAAGCCTTCGCCGATGATGCGCAGAACCTGGCTTAGCGCCTCTTCGAACGCCGTTAATTCGCTCAGGGTCGAATGCTGGCCCGTGTTGAAATCATGGTCGATAACGCTTTGATCAGCGCCCGCCACCTTCTGCCGGATCGAGAAATACTGATCCATGTGCTTGAGAATGGCCGTGACGAATGCGCGATCTTCCTGATTGTTGAAGAGGGTGCCCAGGGCCTTCGCGTCAGTGCCGCCGTGAGTGATGCGGTTGACCTGCTGAAGCACGGCGATCATGGGATCGATGCCCTTTGCGCGGGCATTTTGTTCTGTGCCAAAGAGATCAACGCCGAACTCTGCGAAGCGCTTTGCGGTATGCGGGCTCGTAATGGCCTGAAGGAAGGCACGCGTATTGGTGACGGCTTCGCCTTCTGTGCCCGTTGACTTACGAGCAACCGCTAAAAGCGCTGCCAGATCATCAACCCCCGACCGGCCTTTAACACCGAGCATCCCGGCCTGAGCCGCAACCTGAGGCAGCAAGGGCGCCAGCTTTTCGAAGGGCAAATCCGCCTGCTTGCCCGCAATGGCTACCGAGGCAAGAGCCCCTCCTAGTGCCTTGTCGCTGACGCCCAGGTTTTCCTGCAATGCAAAGGTGCTTTTCGCTACAGCTTCGGGCGCGGCGTTATAGGCAGTGGCGATATGGGCAACTGTGGGCAGGACCGCATCGAGCTTGACGCCTGTATAGCCTTCACGACTGAAGAAGCCTGCCGCATCGGCCAGATCCACACCACGCTGGGACGTGGCGCGTGCCAGCTGGTTGATCTGCATCCCGTAGCTTGCTGCGAATTTCTGGTTCGCGTCACCATCATACCCAAGGCCGATGCCGATATGGGTGAGTGTGTTGTCGAATTCGGCTGCCGCGTGGACCGGCTCAATCAGCCCAAAGCCCGCGGCTGCGGCGCCGAAGGCCCGGCCCATGCCTTCCTCGACCGAGCGATGCACATTCTCCAGGGAGTGATGAACATTCCCGAGATAAGCCCTCGATCCAGTTGGTCCCGACGAAAATCCACCTCCGCCGTTGCTCGATGCGCCATAGCCTGAGTTCAGCGTACCCTGGACCGCGCGCATGGCTGACATTGCCTGCTCAGCGGCACGTTGGGCGTTTTGACCCATGCGGTTCAGAGCATCGCCCGCCTCTGTCGCGCCGCTAGCGGTAGCGGCGAGGCTTTCATCGAAAACCCGGGTGTTCCCCTCTGCCGAAGCCATGGAGGCATCGGTGCGTCTGAGCGCTTCATCGAGCGCACGTGTGGCCTTGGCGGCACGCTCGACCGGCTCATGCAGTCTGTTAAACCCGTGCGCCTGGTTCCCTTCAGCAAATGCCTGATCGACACGATCGGCCGCGCCTGCCAATGCCCCCATGGCTTCGGCCGTTGCTGTCGCGCTAGCATCCGTGCGCGATAGCCCCTCGCCCAATGCACTTGTCGCCCCCATGGCAGCTTGCATGGACGCCTCGGCCCGGCCGATCGTTTCTGAGAAGGTATTGGTGGCGCGTGTGGTCTGCTCAATTGGCTCCCACATCTTGTCGAAAGGGTCGGTTCCTCCGACGCGGCTGAGCGCCTGGTCGATCCGCGCCAGCATGCCGATGATCTTGTCGATCGGCCCGGAAATGCCGTCTGCCAGGTCGATCCGGAACTGAGTGTGCAGGGAGTCCGACATCAGTTCCGGGCCTCATTCTCTTTTCTGATACGCTCGCCGAGCGCGTTGGCCGCGTTATTCCAGAACAGCGCCCGCCTTGGGCTCATGCGGCACAGGCTTGCCTCGTCGAAATGGAGCGTGTGCGCCAGAGCCGCCAGAATTACCGGCCAGTCTTCTGGCCACGCCGTGTAAAAACGCCAAGCACCTCGACCAGGGTCAGGTAATCAGCATGGGACAAGGCGCGGATGAACAATTCACCCTTCATATCCTCAAGCCCGGTCATACGCTTGAGAAGGAACAGCTGCCGCCCCGACGCGCCTTCAGCATCGACGGCATCGATCATGTCGCCGCCACGCAGACGGCGGCAGGTGATCTCGCGGATCTGCTCGATATCCTCGTGCTCACCGGAGCGACGTGTGATTCCGGCCGGCTCATCGAGTGCGATCGTCACCGTTCCATCCGTGTTCCAGCGCGCGCCTTCTGGCAGCTTCGGGCGCATATCGACGGTAACGGGCTTGTCGGCGCGTTCGCTGGCATCGAGCACCTGAGGCGTCACATGGGCGTGTTCGTGATGCACAGAGGGGCGGGTCGGGTCGAAATCCATCAGCTTGCGTCCAGTTCGATGTAGGAGGAGAAATTCCAGACGACGGGTGCTTTGCCGCCGTCATCGCTGAGCACGGGCGCATCCAGAATGAAGGCGTCCGGCGAGGTGTAGAGCTGGCCGGTATCGGCCTGCCACTGAAGCTCCTGCTCTTCCCCAGGCATCAGGGATGAGAGCTTCATGCCTTTGGCGATGAGCAGGGTCGCGCGGACTTCGCCAGCCTGGAATTCAGCGCTGCGAAATGCCTGATACCCGGCCACCTGCGTCACATTCCTGATGCCCGACAGCCGGATCGAGGAGCCCTTGACCACATTATATTGTGTGCCCGCCCACCAGAGGCGGACGATGCCGACGGTTGCAGCCATGGTCGTTTACCCCTGAACCTGAAGAATATTGGCATCAATGATCAGCGCGCCGATCGGCTTGATCGGCAGCACGGCATTGAGCCGGTTGCGATCGGTGGCATCGATGCTGAACGAGGCGAGGGCCGCGAGCGTGTCCACATCCTCGATCCAGCCATTGGTCTCGTAGAGCTTGCAGCGTGCCGCCCAGGCCCCAAGCATGGTCTTGGGCGTCACCACGTTGGGTACGTTCGCCGAGACGGCATTGTTCTGGGCCAGCTTGGCACGTGGATAGGTCGTGACGACGTAATCGTTGAAGTCGTAGCGAACGCGGCTCGCGATTGCGGGCACCATGATGTCCTGCGGCAGGCCTGTGGGAACACCTGTGGCCGCGTTCTGATAGGTGGTCACGACGCGTTCGAGCGAGACCGTACCGTCAGAGCCGATCGTAAACGTGCTGATACCAGAGCCCAGGAGCACATTGCGCTGCGCCGGGATGAACGCATCGAGACCCTGCGGCCCCATGCCGGCGACTGCGTCCAGCGTGAGACCGCGCAGCTGCACGGAGGGGTCAATATTGAGCGACATGCAGCACTGGCCGGCAAAAGCGCCGGCGATCGCGGCCTGCGTCCACATCGGATTCTGCGCCCCGATCACATTAAGCAGCATCGAATTGAGCTGGGCCGTTACCGCCAGCAGGCTGCCATAGCTGCCGCGCAGGGCGGCATAGACGCGGGCATCCTGCTTGACCATCGCGCCATAACGACGCTGCGCCTCCTGGGCGAGTGTCTGAAGATTGGGCGTGTCATAGAGCAGTGTGACGATGTCCGTGTACCAGGTCGCCGAGATCAGCCCGAGAGCGGCAGAGATGCTTGGTGCCCCCGCACCACCACTGGCGGCCGTGATCGTGACTGTGGCGCCGGCGACGGAATCGCTGACATAGGGCGAGTCCCGTACATCGATGTCGTCGCCATACTGACTTTCTTCGAGTGCCGTCAGGGTGACACTGTTCGCAACCGTGCTCTTGCCGTCCGACGAGAGCGTGGCAGACGCGATCAGGCCGGTCTGAGCAAGTACCGACGAGGTTGTTCCTGCCCCATAGGCGGAGAGAAAGTTCGCAGCCATGATTGCGGGCGTATCGCCGGATGACACTCCAAAGGTGATGCGCTGACCGCCCACATAAAGCGCACGCGTTCCGGAAGCGGTAGCTGGCCCGTTGAAGACGATCGTTGCCGCTGACGCCTGCGCACCAGCGCCGGGAGGAAGAGCAAGAACATCCATCGCGACACCCGGGCAGGCGGCAGTGAATGCGGCGATCGCGATCGAGGCGGAAGAACCGATCCCCATCGTGGTTTGCATCTGGCTGGCAGACACGTTCTGATAGAGCGTGGCCGCTGCCAGTCCCTGCTGGATGGCGATGAACAAAACCCGGACCGGCATTGCGAAAACAGTGTCGGGGGGCGTGAACTGCACCTCGGTAAAGGCGCCCGGAACATTGTAGATGCCGGGGATCTGCGTGAATGCGCTCACGAGCCGCTATCCTTCTTGGCTGGGCTTGAGGCCGCGCTCGCTGCGGATGCGGCCGGGCTGGGTGTCGTCGAGGCACTGTTCGACGGGGCGGTGGTCGAACTGGCCGTTGAACCGGCGGCCGGTGTGGCGCTGGACTCTGACGGCGTCGGGTCTGCCTTGATCTCGACGATATCGCCGGCAGCGATCAGCCGCGCCCAGAACGGGTCGGTCGGATCGACCGAGAATTGCGCAGGAACCGGCTTGCCGCTCAGATCCTTGACCACACGATCCTTGGCCGTGCTGACGTTCATGGGGCTCATTCTTCTCTCACGGTGATGGTTGTGGTGCCGAGATCGGTCTGGTCGCTGATCAGCTGCTCCTGCAGGCGCAGGAAATCATTGAGCGTTGCCGTGACAGTCGGCAGATCGAGCGCGACGTCGGGGATCGTGATTTCGAGCACGACCGTTGCCTTGCCGTCCTGATTCCAGTCAGCCAGCTCGGTGCTGCTTACCTGCGTTACGCGGCACGTGCCGATATCCTCGATCGTAAAGCCTTGGAGCGCTGCGATCGCATATTCCTGCAAGCCCATCATGCCGGGCAGGTAGGCGCCCGATCCGATCTGCGCGCCCAGATAGCGCTGCTCGGGCTTGTCGAATGAGACCATCAGGATCAGCGGAAAGGATAGCGTGCCGCGGAAGGTGCCGGCGTTATCGCTCTCCGGCGACCAGTGCGACCAGCCCAGGCCGATCAGGTTCTTTGTTCTCGTGATGTCTTTCCAGGTGGCCTGCGACACCTTTGCCGGAATGACCGCATGGGAGAACCAGGCCGGATCGAAAAAAGCCTTGAGCTGTGCCTGGATTGCCTGAAAAGCCGCGCCTGTTACGCCGCCCGAGATGATCGCCTGGAATGCCTGGATTTCTGTCGCGTCGGGCGCAGGGTTCATCACCAGCATCGCACGGTCCTTTCGCGTCCCTGGAATTCCGCCCAGTTCGGGCTTGTGTTGGGCAGAAGCTCGCCATCCAGCGTCACGGAGCCGTCCTGGACCTTGCGAAGCCAGGAGAGCGCAGCCTGATAGGCATCCTTGACCTTCTCGGCGCTTGTCGTGCCGCCCATCTGGCAGAGCATGAAGCGCGCAATCGCGCAGCAGCTCTGCGTCAGGGCCAGAGGAGGCGTTGCGACGGGTGTCACGTAGCGACGACGCAGATAGCTGTCGATCATGTCCGAAGCGTCATTGATCGCGATCGTGACCAGGGGCGTATTGACCTGATCCATCGCCTGCCCGTCCGGCGTGGAGATCTGGATAATCTCCACTTCCCCGTATCGGGCAATCAGATCATCTGGCGTGGCATAGGCCATGATCGCGCGCGCTCCTTTGCTCAGCCGATCTCGACAACCGTCAGCTTGCTCTCATTACGGAGCAGGTCGATTTGGTTCGGCGAGAAGCGGCCTTCGTCATGGATGGCAAAAGCAGGGTGCGCGACACCCGCACGGCGGAAGCCCGGCTCCTGGCAGGTGATCACAAGATCGCCGGCAAAAAGAGGGCGGGAGCGGCCTTCAGGAAGAAGGATGCGCCCGACTACCTTGCGTTCACCGTGGGGATGTCCATGACCGATGGTCAGCGTATGTCCGTCTCCGCCGAATTCATGGGTCTGCGTGTCGCGCAGAGAGTCGTGAAACCCTCCCGCTGCACCGGCACCGCCGATGATCCTCGCCCCGCCTTCATCAGCGGGAGGATGGCTTTCGGCCTCCTGATGCATCGGCACGGGAGTTTCGGCGCCGGGAGCATTCGCGCCCTGGATGGGAGCTTCCTGATCAGGGGTCTTGTCATGGGCGTCCGACTGGACGCGCGTGGGTGTCTTGGCCATGGGATTATCCGTTCAGCTGGGAAAGACGCTCGGCGACCATCAGATCGGCGGCACCGATCCACGGGTTCGTACCGGTCGCGAAGTTGTTGCCCGCCGAAAGCGGTGCCAACTGCGCCTTGAGCAGCGTGCGTCCAGCCTGTTCGAGGTTGCTCGGCACCATGAGCAGATCCGGCACGATCCCGTAGGGGGTGCCATCCGCACGACACAGTGAGGCCATGGCGGCCTTGGCATCGCCGAAGCTCTGAATGGTCAGCGGACGGGTCGAGCGATAGGCGAACTGCCAGAACCCGACACCTGCTGCGCAACGACCATCCACGCCCCACTGGAATTCGCGGTTCTCGAACACATTGTCCGAGTCCAGCCGTGTGCGTGCCGTCACCGTAAACGGGCTGCGGTTCTGGAAGATGATCGGCTTGAGCGCGCGCGTCGTGCAAAGCAGATACCAGGCGGCACCGCCCGTCTCACCTTCGAGAGGAGTGCCCATGTTGGAATAGGTGAAGAGCTGTCCCTTCGCATTCACCGCCTGATGATCGGTGTCGAAGAAATACTGCCCATCAAGACAGGTCGTCTTCGTGCCGTTCTCCAGCGCTCCGAAGCACAGCTGGTCGGGGAGCTCAGCCGCATCCAGCGCGAGCTGCTCGATATAGGGCATGAACACGCCCCAGCGATCATCCGCAATATCCTCGCGCTTGATGGCGATGGTTTCTTCATAGGTCTCGTTGCGAATGGCATATTGCTGCATCGTCGAGAGCTGATGGATCTCACGTGAGCCGATCCATTTGCGCATTCCCGGCATTTCCGGGAGACGAGGATAGAAATTCTCGCCGGCTTCCGAAGGGACCACCTGGGCAAAGCGGCTGTAGCGCGAGGGCGCCGTGCCGATCGCCTTGTTGAAGGCAAGACTGACTGCGGTCGAAAGCGCAGCAATATTAGGGCCTGTGATTTGCATGGCTTTCTGGTCCTTAGATCGTCACGAAGGGCATGCCGCGTTCGTCGAAACCAACGAGAACACCGATCTTGAGACGCGTGGCGGCGACAGCCGGGGTGTTGCCCGATGCGGGCGAAGATCCGTCGCTGAGTGAGACCGTCTGATCGTCGATCGCATAGACGGACGCGCCGTAATTTGCCCAGGAGGGGGCTTCATCGAATGGGAGCGCCCAGGTGCCGCGATCGATCTCAACCGGGCCGGGACCATAATTCGGGCTGACGACGTTCTGGTTCGCTATATTGTTCTGCTGCTGGCTCGCCAGCCCAATATTGGCAACCACCGTAAGACCGGCAGGTGCCGCAACACCGGCAGGAATGACGGTACCATCCGACAGCAGCGCGGTGATCGAACCGCGATAGACGACATATCCGGCAGCGACCTCATATCCGAATACGGGGCCGCGCGCGACCATGAGGCGCACAAGGGAGCGATCGGCTTCAAGCGCCATGACGATCCCCCATCGCTTTCTTCAGGTCGGCGGCATCGATGCCAAAACCGGCGGCGAGGCTTTCGAAGACTTCACCCCCCGAGGCATTCGCCTGGGCGGAGTGCATCGTGACGCTACCCTTGTTGAGGTGCGTGCGCGGCCAGGATGCCACGATATTGGCGGCGAGCTTTGCATCGCTACTGTGCAGCGTGACGATGCTCTCCTTCATCTCCTGGGTGATCACGACGCCCTCGGCTGCAGCCTTGTCGAACATCTGCGATGCCTGATCCTGCGAGCGCTCTTTCTGGATTGTCTCCAGCTGGGCCTTGAGAGCCGAGACAGCCGCGCTATCGCCGCCGATCTTGCTGGTCAGGGCGGCGACAAGCGCGGCCTGATCCGTATTGGCAGGCACGCCCACGACACCGGCGATGGTGGAATGCAACGTGGTGCGCGAGCCCGCTGCCTTGAGGGCGGCGCGCAGTTCATCGTCCGTCGCGTCAGGGGCGAGCCCCAGAAGCGCGCGGATCTCTTCGGGGTCCATGCTCGTCTCCGATGTCTGTGAGCTGTGCAATGTGGTGAGGGTGAGATTGGGCGTGTTGGTGAGCGCCACGCGCAGGATGCGCTGGACACGGCCCGAGGGAGCGCTGTCGATCACGGGCGAGACGCCGCGATACTCGAGCTCGCTCATCATGTGGCGACCGGCCTTGTTGAATTGCGGCTTCGCCCAGATGCCATCAGCCCGCGCTTCCATGGCTGAGATCCAGCCGACGGCCGGGGCGTGCTCACCCCGCGCGCCCTTGAGGTCTGTGGCGTGGTTTACATCGATTGCGATCTTTCCATCTGCCAGGGACGCCTGGATCACGGCCTGCGCGTCATCAAGCACAAACGGACCAACCCCGTTGCGACCGGTGAAGCGACCGGCAGGCAGGACGTGCATCCACTCAGGCACCTGGCCCGGTGGAGGCGCGTTCAGCGCGGGTGTGATCTGGACGGTCTTTGTCATGGCGCACAGAATGCGCTGCGCGCGATCCCGAAACGATGCTGAAGGATTTCAGCACCAAAGGCCGATCGGTATCGGAAACTCGGGGAGATGAGGCGGCTTTGGATGCCTCTTCGTATAACGCCCTTCAGGAGAGCCTTGGGGCGTTTTGGCCCCACTCGGACGATAGCAGAAGGTGAGCGGGCTGCTACCCCGTTTTAAACCGTTTTAGACGCGTCTTAAAACGGCAATGGATCACCCGGAGACAGCCTCGCGGAAAAAACGCTGGAGCGTGCTGACGATCACCTCCCGATCCTCGCTTGAGAAGCCCAGATAGGGTCGCGCCGGAATACTGACAGATTGGCGCTTGATACCATGACCGCCCATCACGAAAAACAGAGCCTGCGCATTCTTCGCGCGAATGATGCCGCCGAACTGGTGGATGGTCGAGTAGGGTAACGGCGAACCGATGACGATCGCATGCCCCTCGACTACTGAAGTGATGGTCCGCCGAAGCTCTCCCGTTTCATTCAGGATACCGGGCCCTTTTTTGTTTTCGGCATAAAGCGGGTTGAGCGGCGCGTAATCCGCCCATTTCAGCCCCTTCGGGTCGGTGCCGGTGTCGAAGCGTTGTCGAACATTTCGTTCCAAGGGCAGTGCAGCAGCCGCCAGGACCGGCTGGGGATCGCGCCCGATCGCAGCGATCCGCGTCAGCGCCTCGCGCATCGGCTGGAACGATCCTGTGATGGTAATGCTCGCCATGGTGGAACTCGGCCTTTCTTTCGGCTATAACGATCTTGGGCGACGCGCTGAGACACGGTGATATTCTGCCTGCCGTAGGACCGGCCTCTCTTGCAGGAGCCGGGATCGCTTTGAGGGGTTCCCTGGCAGGCCCCTCCAGCGCGTCGTCTATTCCCCGCCCTCTTCCATATCGGATTTCGCCGTCACCTCGGCGCCAAGCAAATCCTCGACCGATCCGTCGAGGATCGTCATGCGCTTGAGCGCGCGCCGTATGGCGACCTGTTCCGTGCGATGGAACGACACCAGATAGGTCTCGCTGCCGTCCTGAGTGGTTTTCAGGGCTGCTCGGTAATCCTTCCCGTCACGTCGGAAAAACACGACACGGCGCGCGCCGTCCTGCGCGATGATATGGGGGGCTGCCAGGATATCGGGCAGTTTGCCGTATTCCTCGGCCGAGATCTCAGGATGACGCAGGTTCTGCTTGGTCAGCGTCTCTTCCGAAAGCAGGACATGTGATGTCGCCGCCCCCAATGCCTGGCGCGCCTTCTCAGGCACCGTTCCTACCTCGGCACGGCCGACAGGCATACGCATGAAAGCATCGATTGCATTGCGCTGGGAAACCCGCCGCTGCTCTGGCGAGAGCGGGTTGGGCCGCGCCAGATCCGGACGTGCCTCTTCGGGTTGCGGCGCCAGGGGATGGGCCGCATCTTGCGGAAACTTGACTAGCCCTTCCGGCACGAGCACCGGCGCTGGACGCCCCACACGTGCCGCCTCGTTATCCTCCCACGCCTTGCCGGGGTTGTAGCCAAAGCCGGGATCGATCCCGACCGGCACCTGGTGCACCTGGCCAGTATGGGGATTGATCCAGGGCGTCATCTCGATCTTGGGAGAGTCGGAGACGGTCCACCCATTACGTTCCAGCTCGTCAGGGGCCACCACCTCCACATCGCAATGGCAACGCCAGCCATTGGGCGGGAAATGCGTATTCCACCAGGGATCATCATTGCGCAGGATCATCCCGTCCCAGGCCATGTGCTGCACGCGCGGATGGGGACAGGTGTGATGCCTGTAGCGCCAATAAGGGAAAAGCTGCCGCGCGACGGGCTGGGACATCCGGCGATAGCGGCCGGCTGAATAGGCCGTGGCCATATTGGTGTCGTAGATGATCCGAGCCCGCCAGCCGGGTTCGCCATTGTACTTCCAGCCATGGCGCTCGGCGATCGCCTCAAACTCCTTCTGGAACGTCTTGAAGACGATCTCGCCCTTGATCGCCTTGTCAACGGCGGCGCGCAGATCCTTCAGAAGCCCCTCGGCCGCCGCTCCCGCCACCATGAAGCCACGTGCATGGGCCTCATGCCACAGATCGGTCCAGCGCGCCGTAGAGACGTTCTCCTTGCCCCTAAAATAGGCAAGCGCATCATTGGGTGGGAGCCTGACCGCCTTCAGGGTGGCATCGTCATCGGCCATGGATCAGGCGCGGCCTTTTGCCGGCTGCGCCATCATATGATCGAGGATCGTCGACTCACCCGCGAGCTCGGCCACGAGCATGGCCTTGGCCATGACTTCGGCCAGTTCGTCGCTGGGGAGCTTGAGATCTTTCAGCATGGCATCCAGCTCCTCGAAGCTCTCTGCCTTGCCAAATGCCTCACGTGCAGGCGCGCTCATCGCTTCCATGGCATGGGCGGCCGCTTTCGCATTGCTCTCTGAAAGTGCTGTCACCATGCCCGGTCCCTGTGCCTGCGTGAAGCGATGCACCATACGCCCAATCGCTTCGTGGTCCAGAGCGCTGTGCCGCGTCGCCTGGGTCTGGACCGGTCGCGCACTGGCGGTGACAGACTTGCCCTCTGCATCGGTGGACAGATCGCGGATGGTGGCAGGAGGCGCTGTTCCGGGCCGATCCTCAGCCGGATCGATACGCGCGCCCAGATCATGGGGCGGCGTCGGAGGTGGCGTAGGCGCGCGACCGCCCACGATCTCATCGCCTTCTTCTGGATCTGTAAGGCCCAAACGCTGACGCAGATCGGACGCCTTGACCTTGAGATCCTGCGGACCGAGCCACTGCAAGGCTGTAGTGACGATATCCATCGGCACTTCATCAGGGCGGCCGATCGAGATCTTGGGATAGGCCTTCTGCGGCCCGAACGTCATGGCGATCATGGGCTCGATCATCTGCATATTGACCGTGCGCGATGCTAGTCGGGCATCGGCCCGCTCGATATCTTCCTGGACCAGGCGGTGGATTGCACCCGAAGCGTGCGCACCCTGCTTGCTGTCCGCCGTGCCCGTTTGGCCAATGACTGCCTTGCTCATCTGGGCATCGAGGTATTCACAACGACGCTGGTGGATGTCATTCGCCCCGGCGCCGTTCTTCGGCTCAAGGATCTCCAGGAGCATGCTCTCGGGGATGATGGCAGCCGCACCCCCTGCAATATCGAAGACTGCGCGCTTGAGCACGCTTCTCTCCTCAAAGCTCGCTCCCGCACCGTATTTGCCAATGCGAATTGGAAGGCCATAAGCCTGGACGAACAAGGCCCAGTCACGCGAGGCAAAGGCTTTATACATCGACGCCCAGGCGACGGCCCGCGTCAGTCCGCTGCGCAAAGGCAGGCCTGACCAGCTCGGATGCTTGTGGACGACGAACTTGCGCGGATCGAGGGCAACAAACCCGATCTGGTCCACGCCTCCAGGCACCACGGCCGGCATGGGAGCAGAATTGAATTCGCGGATCATGATCGTGCTGCCGTCCTGATTCGAAACATCGAACCAGCGCTGGGGACGGAACACAGCATCGACGATCCTGTTCTCCCCCGGATTGAGCGCCCAAGTCAGTTCATGAACGCTCCAGCCCTTGCCGATCGCGTCAAGCATATCGAACAGCATGTGCGCCACGAGCTCATCGCGCAGCCAGGCCTCAATGAATTCCTTGTGCTTCTCATGCTCGGGGTCGGAGCTCGCGGCCGAGACCGTGATCGGCAGCTGGGCGACCGTGCGCTTTCTCGTATTCAGCACGCCCAGATAATGCAGATCGCGCTCCTCGAGCGTTTCGGCAATGGTCTGCCAGGCAAGCGAATCCCCCTGATCGGCGGCGCGCATGGCCGCACCCATCATCTCTGGATCGAGGCCGATGATGGGCGTGCTGATGATGGCCGGGCGGTTGCCAAAGACATCCGGTCCCGCCACAGGCTCGCTGAGCCTGGCCGGCTGGATCGGATTGCCCCACTGGTCGAGCAGCTTCATCGTTTCAGCCTTTCGTGCAGCGTCGCATCGAGGTGCGCGCAGCGTGCCAGTCGGTCAGGTAGCGACGCAGCTGCGGATAGCGATCTCTGGGAAGGGTTGCGAGTTCGGCCAGCAGTGCTTCGTCATCCTGGCGGCTATAGGCCACAAGCATCGTGCAGGTTTGCAAGGGTGCGGAAGGCGTGCAGGCGCTGAGGGCAACGCATGCGCACCACAGACCCAGAAGAAGAGCGCGCATCAGAATGTTCCGTCCTGCAGGCTACGCTCCAGTGCGTCGGGGTCGGCCTGCACCTGGATCTGGGCCGCATCCATGGCGTGCTGCGTGTTGGCCGCTTGCTCGGTGTCCCGAGCATCTTCCTTGGCCTCTTTTGTCGCCTGCGCGCCGCGTGCCAGGTGGATGACATAGACCCCGAAACCGAGGATGGCGGCCGCGATCGCACTGAGCGCAATGATGGATGCTGAATTCAAAAGACCCTCCCTCTGAGGCCAAGAGCGTCCTCACGTTGCCCCAGGCGCTCGGCCTCGATCTCGCGCTCGATCGGCCATGCATTCGGATTGACCTTCCCGTCGAGCGAACCTGGCCGGGATGGCACGCGCTCAAACGCGTATTCGATGATATCGGCGCGGCTTGCAGCATAGGCCATGCAGGCTGCTACCGCCGCGTCACCGTGACGATTACCTGTCTTGCTCGCCGTGCGGCTGTCAGGGATGCGCGGCACGCCTCGCACGATCTGAATGCTGCGCAGATCATCCACGGTGTCGCGGTCTTTGGGCAGGCTGAAACTGTCGTCTTCCAGCGCCGCCTTCATTGGCGGCATGTTCTCGCGATACCAGCTCTCGGAAAGCATGACGGCCTCGACCCGCGCACCGTAGCGTTGCACAGTGACCTCGGACAGATACTGGCCATTGCCGCGCGCATCCATCTTGCCGCCCCGAAAGCGCGGCAGGCGATCGAGCACGAAAAACAGGATCTGGCGCTGCTGGTCGAAGGGCACATTGCGCAGTTCGATCGTGAACGGCGTGCGGCGCTTCATGCCGGCATCGATCGCAAGCGGCCAGATGACAGTGAGATCGCCCGATCGCCCGAAATCCTCTCCGAAGACGTGTGGCGTGTTCTGATCGAGCGCATCGAGCAGCGGCAGGAGAGCCTCGACACACCATCTCGCGCATTCGCCTGAGCGGATCATCTCAGGCTGAAGTGCGAACTGGGCGTCACACTGCCAGCGGGCAACCCCTGCATTGCGATCCGTACGGGCTTCGAGAAGAGCGAGCGGAAGATAGGTGCCACTCGAAGGAGAGGGAATGACGTGCAGTTCCTCGTCGGCATCGTCCCCGAATTCGTCCAGAATTTCGGCTTTCCATGCTTCTTCGCCTTCCTGCGTCCAGGTAATACCCTGTTTGGCTGCGATCTTGCGATAGAGACCCTGCGCCACCGCATCCTCGAAACTGATGCGCATGAGGTGATATTTTTTGCGTCCCGAACGCACTTCCTCGACGAGCGAATTGAAAGGGTTTGTATCCCCCTTATGCGTCGAGAGGATGACGATTTTCGCCCCCCAGATGCGCAGGGCGAGAGCCGCCTTGATGACCGCCCTGAGATCATCCACAAACGCGGCTTCATCCAGAATAACCAGCCCCTGCTTGGACCGGAATGCGCGGGCTACAGATGGGAGCGCCAGGATCTTGTGCCCTGAAGCGAACTCGATGCGAAATGCCTTGATGGACTGTTCGGGCCTTTCATCATTGACGAACAGCTCTTCCGAAACCTCTACCGCCGCCGAAAGCAGGATCTTCGCGTGATCCGCGCAATCATCGATAAATTGCCGGGTCATCTCCTTTTCATAGCCCATGTAGAAGACATCCATTCCGCCCCCTGAAGGCGCGGACGCTGCTACAGTAACCGCCAGCCAGCTGAGCACCCATGAGATACCGATACGGCGCGATTTCTCGATGACCGTGATGTTGTGCGACAGCACTTCCTCGATCACTCGGGACTGATAGGGCAGCAGAGGGGAGTTTTCTGGCTTCACTTCGACGTTCCCAGAATTTGCTGTCGGATGAACGCCATGTTCTCGGCGCTGAAACCTTTCTCGCGTGCGACAGCGGCCAGGCCCGCTTCAGCCTGTTTCTTGAAGCGCGCTTCTACCCTGGCTTCGATCTTCGCCGTGTATTCCGCATCCGCCTTGGCTGATTTGGTCAGGTGATCCATGGCTTTTGCGAGAAGCATGATGCCCTCGGGGCTGCCGTTCAGAGCTGCCTTGCCGTCCTCATCGATCTCACCGTCCCCGTTCTGGGCGAGAAAGAGTTCAGTGATCGTGGTGTGCAGCAGCTCGATATTGAGCTGGGCCGCGCGTGACGCCGGCTCATCGCCCAGCTGGCGCACCAGAGCTTCGGCGATATTGCGGGAATGCCGCAGCTTGGCTCCCAGCCTCTCCATACCCTTGACGTGCCGCCCAAGGGTCGAGCGGCTGATCGTAACGACATCGAGCTCCCGCAACGCTGCGAGGATCTCGTCGATCGTGTAGCCCTCACCGCGCAGGCGGCCGATCTCGTCACGGATCTCCAAAGGGAGCTTGTCCACAGAGGAAGGTCGGCTTGCGGTATAGCCCGTGCGTCTTTTCGGCTTAGGCGCACCGTCGCCCTTCGGTTTGGGTGGTTGTGGCCGCTTCGCCATGGGTCAGAGCGGCTTGCGCGCGGCGACGCCGTGGACGACGCGCACGCAGTCACGGACTTCCAGCCCTTCAGCAGTGAGGGTCACGACCCAGAGCTCGCCACCAGTGGGGCGCGCCAGCTTCTCGATCTGCACGCAAGAGGCGCGCTCCAAGAGCAGAAGATCGTTTCGCAGATCCTCAGCATTCACGGGACGCCCCATGCCGTGGATCATGCGCAGGATCAGCTGCTCATTGAGCGTGCGGGTCTCCATCTGCGCAACCGCGTCCAGGACGAACCAGCGACGATCTTCTTCGAGGGCACGTTTAACGGCGTTCATGAAACGTCTTTCTTTTCCATATGACCTCGGACGATCACCACCACGAGGTCGCTGTAGCATTTGAGGTTGTGGGTCAGCCCCTCGATCGCGCGGGCGGTGCGATCGTCGGAATCCCGCCGCGCCTGAAATTCCTGCTCGAAAAGCCGGTCACGCTTCGCCATTTCTTCAGTGATGCGATCATTCTGCTCGATCACGCGGCGCTCGAAATGCTCAATGCGGCGACGGTTACCGAACACGACGACATTGGCGACGATCGAGAAGCCGATCGCCAAAAGGGCGAAAGTAAGGAGAATGATCACGAGTGTCGGACTGCTCGCTGCCCCCGCAGCAGCACCCGCCGCAGCGGCCTGAACGACTGATCCGGCGGGCGTCTGAGGGGTCATCTATCGATCTGACCGTCAGGCGGTCGGAGTAGCGGGCGAAGGAGAGTCAGAGCTGGTCAAACGGGCATTCGGAAAGAAGCCAGTCGCCAGATCGAAGATCGCGGCCTTCAGATGCGTCTGAACGACAGCAAGGTCGGGGATCACGATCCCGGCGTCTTTCGCGAGACCCAGGAATTCATTCTGCGCCTCGACATAGACCGGATTGTCGTCGCGGAACTTGTTGTAGCTCTCAGCCAGCTGGTCGATGCCACCGTCGATTTTGGTGATGGCGCTTCGAACGGCGGTCTGGGCGATGTCCTGGTATTTCGTGGCCTTGCCCGCGATGATCGAGCCCAGAAGAGGCTGCGCCACGGAAAGGATGGTCGAGGAAAGCGACGAGAGAAGAGATTTCCAGTTCATGGAAGGGCTCCGGGGATTTTATCAGCGCGCCGTCCACGCCTATCAATCAAATCCATGCCGCCACGCGTCCGCGACGGTATGACCGTCACGCGATCGCGCGTTGGGGTTCGAGGAGTTCAAGAGCGCGTGTCAGACGGGCATCGAGCCGCGTCAGCCAGCCAGAACCGAAAATGTTGAAGCTCTCAAAACTGCGATAGGCCAGTTCCTGACGACCAGCCAGGGCATAGACAACCATGCGCATCACCGCCCCCTGCTGCACCACAGCGTCGAGCGTTACCGGGCCGATCTTGCCGTCCGGCGTGACGCCGAGATCTTTCTGCAGGCGCTCGGCATAAGGGGCACGCATCCAGGGCGCGAGCGTCTGGGGCGTTACTGCCGCAAGGGCCGCGAGCGTTTCAGGGCCGATATTGCCGTCGATCTCATCCTTGAGCATGCCAATGATCTGCTGAAGCTGATTGGATGCGCGACGCACGCCGGAATTGAAGCAGAAATCGGCGAGCATCAGATCGATGCCGCCCGGCAGATCGTCGCCCGCGACCGGACGCCAGTAGAGCGCCGAATAAATGGCGCGGAATGTGGCGTCGGAGATCGTTTTCATGGTTTCGGCCGTGACGAGCTTGGCGTCACCGCACCACTGGACCATGACGGGCGCGGAAATCCCACGCATCGTGCCGACCAAGCGACCGACACGCAGCTGCCCACTCGTCCAGTTCCCGGCATCACTGGGCGATGCTTGATAAAGCCCCTCGCAGGAGGAGGTGAACTGGGCGATGAGGGGGAAGTTGTTTCGCATGCCCCCGTTTTATGGGGGGGCGAGATCATGGGAGAGGCTGAAGGATTTCAGCACGTCTACCCGTCAGAACAGGTCAGGCTGCCTTGCATCCACCAAACGCGGGCGGATTGCCTTTTGCCCATTATAGGGCTTTTTCAAAGAAAGAAAGACAGCGCGGTTAGAGACGCCCGCACGGGCGGCAATATCATTGCTGGAGAGGCCAAGCGCGAGGTAGCACCTGATGCGCCAATCCCTGCACGTGGGCACATGCCATTCCGTGCCGCCATATTCCTTGCACAGAGCGCGGGCGATATCCTCGCCATACAGAAGCTCTATCCGGCTTCCTTCTGCCCGATAGGGCACCTTCAGCCGCTGCCCTGCCGTTTGCTCGATGAACGTCAAGGCGATGTCATCGCCAACGGCACGTGCAAGGAACTCGATCTGGGCAGGAGCAGGAACGGTCATCAGCGCACCTTCAAAGCTTCATAAAAATTCTTGGCGTGTGCGCTGCATGCATCCTGCGACACTTCGCCATGCTCAGCCATAACGGTGAGGATGGCCTGCATTTCACCAATCCTGATTTCGAGTGTGCCACGATTGTCGTCCAGCCCTGATGCCAGGGCCGCACTTATCCGGCGCCTGAGAGCCAGCGTGGCCATTTCGAGGGTTTCGAGATGCGCGCGTTCGATCCGAGTAAGGGTCTCGCTCATGGGTGCATTGCCCTAAGACGACGGACAATTTCCGCGATGCGCTCAGCCTTATCATGCGCCTCGACGGCACCGAAGTTCCACGAGCTGCCCGTGCCCCGGCAGGCGCCGAGCGCGTATGATGCAACGCAGAGCACAGCGTCCAGCCCCTCAGCAACATCCGCTTCTAGTTCTCGGATGCGCACCTCCAGGGCATGGATTCTCTGTTCTGTTACGCGCCGATCATGGAGCGACTTGCGCCTCACCACATGAGTCTCACTCGTGCCCATAAGCTGTTTTGGTGTCGGCCGCGATCCGTCCGGCCTTCCGCCCTGACCACTGATTAGCCAAAAGGCACGCCTGTCGCGTCTGCGCTTGAAGAACATCATGCCTGCTTTTCCTTTTCGCGACGGAGCCAATCCTTCAGCCCCTCGATCACTCTGGTCGCTTGCGCAGCGTCCAGGAATTCGGGAGCAGATACGCCTTGAGGGTTGGCAGCGGTCTTTGTCTGGCGTTGAACGAAAGAGCGAAGGGCAGCCAGCTTGTCCGAGGAACGGCAATACGGTTCGAGATCACCCCATATACCATAGATCATGCGCACCTGCCCCTTGATGCTTTCAGGGGTACGGCGCTTTCCCGGCTTCGGCTTCCAGCCCAGGCGTTTGAACTCCGCTAAGACCGCTTCAAGACCGGATATAGACATGTCCTTGGCGTGATAGGAGCCGCCCACACGCTGGAGGATGTCCCGATAGCTATCTTCGTCAAGGCCAAGTTCCTTCTGGGCGATGTGCAACTTGGCGTAAATCACGTTCCGGCCGGGATTGGCCGAAACGTGCTGCACGAAATGAGGGCGGCGGGTCATGTCGGATCTCCCGGATGATCGCCGCCAGGCGAAAGCGTCTCAGGCAATGGGCCATCCGCTGGGGTCGCGCTCATGAGCGACATGACGCAGATAGGCGCATCGTGATCGATACGGCCGATCGCGCAGGCGGCCTCAATTGGCGATGCGCCGGATTTGACCATTTCCGTGATGAGTTCGGAGGTTTGCGCTAAACGCGCATTCGCGGCGTTCACGGCGAGCAGAATCACAGTCCCGCCGAATGCAACAAATGCCACGGTCGCCACAGTGGATGAAAATTCTGAGATCTTGTCGAAAACGCTCATAATACGCCCTCAAACCCTTGAGAAATCGACGACGAGCTGTTCACGCTGGTGATCCAGATCGGGGCGGACATGGCACGTGACGGCGGACTTGGAGGAAATCACAACCAGAGAGTCCTCCAGAGCACGTCTCGCTTCCGGCCATTGCGGGTGATCGATCACCATCGATTTCAGCTTCAGGATTGAACCGACATTCGGCTGGCCGGTTCTTTTGTCCGTGTCGAACGCCCGCATGACGATTGCGCGCAGATCCCCACTCGCCTGCTCGGTCAGATCATCCAGGATCTTGCCAATCAGTGCCTGGGCAATCGTGATCTCAGGAGTGACACGATAATAATCCCGCTCCTCGAGCTTAATCTCGGTATGGGCGTCATAGGTGCGGATCGTCATACCGCCCCGCGTTCCGCCGGAGCGCAAGCCGTATTCCTGCGCGAGCAGATCACGGTATGCCTGCATTTCCTCGAAGATCTGCTTCTTCTTGTCCTTGGTGAATTCAGCGAGCTCACGGAAATGGTCCCGGATCTTCTCGGCCACTTCGTGCTGGAGCACCGTGGAAGCACGGATGCAGTTGACTGGAACCTGACGCCCCGAGGCATCCGGGATCGTTTTGACGGGGGCTTTGTTGAGCGTGTTCATGATGGGAATTCCTTGTTTAGTGACGGGTGGCATTGTGGTGGTCATCGGTATAAGGGGATGCCCATTGAGCGGCCGCAGCAACGGTGAAGACGAGCGCAACGGAGGCGGCAGCGATATTGAGTGAGGCCTCGATTGCCTCGCGGTCGGCGAGCGCTGTTGATCCGGCCAGATCGCGCAGCCTGCTGATCTCCGGGGCCAGCGCGTCGATGAGCGCCACAACAGGCTTTTGCTGACCAGCGATCTGACGGCATCGCGTCTCGATCTCATCGAGCCACGGCGCCGGATCGATCAGAACATGCCCGCTCATATCCAAAGCCCTCCCACTACTGTTTTGATGGGGGTGCTTGCCGGCACGGATGAGAGGAACGAGACAACAATCCGTGCTTGTTCCTGATCACCCTGATTGCGTTTGATCATGGCGCGGATACGGTCTGCCGTTTCCATGGCAGACCGACCCGGCGGCTGCTTCACGAGCGTCGAGATGGCGTGCTTGCGCAGGAGTTCAGACACGTCGTCTTGCGCGAATGACGTGCCGCTGCATGCCTTTTTCCAGAGCTGGAGAAAGTCAGTCTTTCCGCTCATGACACCACCCCGATCACTGGAATGAGCGTGAGACCATCACGCGTTACTTCATGAGGCCGAAAGGTCCGATTAAGACGGTCCTTCGCCGACAAGATATTGGCGGCATTCACCACGCTCTGGTGACGGGCACCTGCCTGGGTCAGATACTTGGCCAGAGCCCGCATTTCGGCGGCAGTGATCGTTCCCTTAAGGGCGAGCATATCCGTCCCGAGACGGACAAGCTCCTGCCCCATCCCAGGTCCGGGCGGAGCGTTCGGAATATCAAGCTTGCGCATGATTATTCTCCAGACCTTCCGCGATACGCACCGCGGGCAGATCGTCAGGAAAAGAGTCGAAGAATTCAGCCACGACTGCGCGGCGCGCAGAGGTGCCGGAAAACGCATCGGGAGAGCGGCGGACGATCATCGCAAGCTCCGAGGCATTGGCATTCGGAGCATTGCTGCGGATCATTTGCCGGATGGCGATTGCGGTGCCTTCCAAGCGCTCCTGCTGCTCGAAGATCGTGCCCTCGGCGCAGGATTTGAGGCGGGCGAGCATGGCGTCGCGCGGGGAGAGGATCATGGCGTGCCGACCTCTCTAATGGCGGAAGCCCACTGGCGGGTAATGTTTTCAAGGTAAGCGTCGCCCGCCGCCGCTGCGCTGGAAGCCGCTTCATCCAATACCTTTGCGCACTGCTCTCGGACATTCGAAGCGACCAGGGCTCGATACTCCGGGAGGTTCAAAGCAGGTTCGAGGCTAGCCATGCGCAGCTCGAGCTTTTCTACCCTGCGCCTGATCGAGACGACATTGGCGGGCTGGGTATAGACGAGGGTGCCGATCGCCAGGAGAACGCCGGTATCCCAACCGTCAAACTTGGGAGTTAAGTCAGCCCAATGGCCGGTTACACGACCAACCGGCTTTACTTCCCCTTCGTCTCGGTGACGCTGCTCTGCCGCGCCAAATTCCCTCACTTCCTCGAAGATACGATGCACGACCTGCATGGCGGCATTCGGTCCACGCACGCCATGCGTAAGAAGCCGGCCCATCTCCATCTCAATTTCTTCCCGTGAGCGGAATGCCGGGCGCTCCGACTTCTCTTCGTGGGTCATGCTTCTTCTCCGTGCGCATGCCGGGCGCGATCGGCCGAGGTCTGCGTTTCAGGTTGGGAATTAAGCTCATCGAGCAGCCGGAGATTGGCCTGCAATTTGCGGCATCGGATCCATGCCATCAGCTGTTCCAAGCCGATCAGGACGACCGCTATGCTTATGAGGTAGAGCACCATCAGCCCGCATACGGCGTCGATCATTGCACGTCTCCCGGCTCGGGAAAGCGCAAGCGGGTGGCCGCGATCGCCACACTGCGCAGAGCCTCCAGTTCGGCGATCATTCGCAGCCGTTCAGGTGTTTTGTGCAGACCGAACGGCATAGTACGATGAAAGGACAGCGCCCGATTGACAGCGGCAAGCTTGTCACGCGCGGGCAAGTGTTCGATCGGCGTCATCATGCCGCGATCTCCTCTACCGGAAGGAGCGTGGGGAACCAGCCGCGCAGGGCACCCATGCGGCTGGTTCCGTTGCGGGCGAGCATTGCGTCATCCACGACCAACTGCAGGCGATCGTGCTTGCGCTCGGTCAGATTGGCGAACACATGGTCGAGCACGCCTAGCGCGCCCCAGCGAACAAAACGGCTATGAAGCTGACGCTCGGTACCGTAGATCCGGGGGGCCGCGCCCCAGAGCAGATTATGCCTGAGAACATGAACGATGCCGCTCAGCACCAGCTGGTCGTTCTGTCGCGGGTTGCCACCCCGGATGACCGGGAACCAGCCCGAGACAGATTGTATCTGCTCCTCGCTCAGCATGGTCAGGCTTTCGGGGCATTTCGTCTGCTCCAGCAGCACTGGAACGCGCTTCAGATTGCGCACTACAGTGGCGCCAGCCGAGGTCAGGCGGTAGCAATCCCCCGTCGCTTCGATAAGCGCACGATTGAGCAGTGCCTCCCGGATCGGGAAGCAGCCACTGATCGTGACTGTTCCATCCTCCTCGATTGTCCACATCGTGGCTCGCACTCCTGCGCGGAATACGACACGAGCGTGTTCGTTCATGAGCCAGAGCACGAGGCGCTGACGGGGTGTGAACCTCTCACGTTTTCCCTTCATGACCATGCCTCCTCGAGGGCTTCACGCACGTCACCGATCGTCAGATCGTCTGCAAGGCTGTTGACGAAATCACGCACCACCTTGCGGGCTTCGGGCGCGATATCGACCTTGACCTGCACGCGGTCGGTCAGGGCGAAATAGCGCTCCTTGACCTCTTCATTCGTGCGGGCGGGTGGCTGGATCGTCTTGTCTTTGCTCATCGCCGGTTACTCCCGGTTCGCGAGCGAGGGCAGCTCGCTCTGTGTGAGGCTCTTCCATGCTTTTTCGATGTCCGTGACACAGATCATCTCGCGCGATTCCGACGCGGCGAGCATGAAGGCGTATTTCAGGGTCTTGTTCATTGAGCGCAGGCCACCGGCCTGGCTCCCGATATAGCGGCAGAGCTTGCGCAGGCTCATCTCGGTGATCCCCCAGGCATCGAGGATCTGGTAGATGTCCGAAGACTGAGGCCGAGGCCGGTTCTTGCGCATACCGACACGCGAGAAGATCTGCGCATGGGACGACTGACGCCCCATACCCTCGATCCGCCCTTTCAGAGGCTCGTTGCCCATGAAGACCAGGCCGATCTGCCCCCGGTCATAGATCGTGCGCAAAAGATCGATCGATTCCGTGGTGAGGTTTTGCGCCTCATCCACGATGATAAGCCCCCCCGTTCCGGTCACGCGCTGGATCAGGCTGGCCATCATGCGCGGCCCGCGCCGCACATTGGCTTCGAGCGTCTCGGTCAACTCACGCAGGATGGCGGTCGGAGAGCGCATCGAGCTGTCCGCCGTCATCATCCAGACATTCGATGTGGTCCGGGCATATTCCCTGGCTGTTTCGGTCTTGCCGACACCGGCATTGCCGGTAATCAGACCGATATCAGGCCCTGACTGGGCGTATTCGAACACCGTGCGAAACCCGAGAGCACTTGGCGTCTCGATGAAGTTCGGCGCTTTGGGCATGGCCTTGCGCATGCGCGTCTGGGTGCGCTGGCTTTCGAGATACTGCTCGGCCTTTTCGTCGATATTGTCCATGCGTCCGGCGTAGTTGCCTGTCAGGTAAGCAGACAGCGTGCTCTTGGCGATGCCGCTTGCAAGAGCAGCCTGGGAGAGCGTCAGCCCCTCGGCGTCGATATACGCTTTAAGCTTCTTTGCCGTGTCAGAGGGTGAGTTCCCCCGTTCGCCGCCCAAGGGGGCGTCGTTGATCATCGTATCAGACATGTTTTATTGACCTTTTAGAGAGTGATTACTGGCCGGGCTGAAAATCCACTTTCAGTCCGGGTCCACGCCTCATCGTCGTTGTAAAAACTGAAGCAATCGGCCGTTCTCTTCGGCTTCGAGCTGCTCCTGAGCCTCGATCTCGTCGTAATCCACCGCCAGTGCCGCATTGCCGGATGCGGCTGGGAAATAGGGGCGGACCACTTTTGCCTCGATCGTCTCTGTGGGCTCGTCGGCCGGTGCTGTCGTCATGGCAGCAAGATCGGATAGCGAGAGCGTCTTCTCCGCTGCCACCTGCTCCTTTGCTGCCCTTATCCACCGGCGTCTGGCGCGACCGTGCTCCTGTGCGGCGTTCTTGTCCGAGAAGCCCGTCGCCTGAACGCAAGGGGCGGCGCAGACATAGGTGCCGTCCGTCCGATACACGTGCATATCGGCCTGCAACGCCTGAGGGTCGAAGCGCACCACACAGGTCTGACCGCGCAGCGCCAGCAGATCCTCATGCCAGAAGCGGTTGCCTTCCAGAATGATCTGACCGTTCTTACGATCGCAGCGGATCGCCTCGGCTGCCATCAGCCAGAGCCGAGCCTGTTCGGCAGTCGCCTTGGTGATTGGCGACTTCTCGTAAGATTCTTTGAATGCCTGGATGAAGGACATCTTCCCCCGGCAGACATCGGAACGTCGCCCCTCCTTGGCGTTGTGACGCGCAATCTCGGCACCGATTACCTCGATGAACTCCTCGATCGGCACGGCCTTCGAACCGTAATTCTCAGGCTTCGCGGTCGGGTTGTTGCCGCAATAGGCCCCTGCGAAACGCGGATGCTTTGCTGCGCCCTGAGCGAGATCGCGCCATGCTCGTTCAATTGGCTTGGACTGGCCCGAATAAGGTGTCGTCCAATGCACTTCGACCCCAAGCTGCACCATGATGCCGACTGGCTCTTCCTCGCGATGCTTCCAGCGGTAGCGGTTCTGCGTGCCGCCCGTCAGCCATTTGGACGCGAAGTTGCGGCCGTTATCGAGATAGCAGAGCTGCGGAATGCCCCATTCCTCGATCATGTCACCAAAGGCGAGCCGGACGGTTTCCGTATTCTCGGATTTGTCCACACGCCATGACAGGATCATGCCGGAGTAGAGATCCTGAAAGCCCACCATGACCGGACGGCCGATCGTTCCGTCTTGCCAGCGCACGAACACGTCCCATTTGTGCCCGTCCGCATTCACCGCCTGCATGGCATGGAAGATCGAGCGAACGCGCTTCTGGACCGGGAAAAGACGCTTGAGAGCCTCTGTTCCTTCGCGCTCCAGTGTCACCAGCTCAGGCGGCAGGCTCTGGATGCGACGCAGCAGGGTTTTGGCTGAGGGAATAGTCCAGCCGTTCTCCTTGGCTACGTCCTTTGCGCGGTCGTAGCAGTCGGTCCAATTGGGCTTTTCCAGGCGCAGGTAGTCCGTCTTCAGCATTTCCCAGACCTCAGGAGCGCATTCGGCCTGTGTGCCGAACGCCTTATGACGAGGGGCGAGTGCGGGAAGCCAGTCGCAGCGGTTGAGTCCGCGAAGATCGCGATACCAGTTATTGATGGTTGTATGGCCGACCTTGGCATGGGTCGCGACCATCATGACGGCATGCGTCTTACGTGTTCCCGAGGCGACAAGCGTCTCGACCGCATGGATGACCTCGAGCGCGCGCTTTGCCTTGGCCTTTTGGGCGTCCGGCAGGGAGTCATAGCGACGCCATAGATCCTTACGCTCGCGCTTCTGGCCTTCTGCCTGTTCAGGCATAGCGTGAGCAGCGATCGCCAGCTTGGCGCGAGCAGGCAACGGTAGGACATACGGCGTGAACTCGAAGCCGCCCCCATTGCCCTGCCGCCTGCGCCATGTCTGACCCTCCCGCTCAGGAGCGAGCCAGTTTTCAGCGTTGGCGCGAAGCTGAAGCGCTCTTTTTGTGGTCGGAACGCCCGGCAATCCCATCCCGGCCAGTTCGGCCAGGGTGAACCAGGCATGACCTGTCTCAGCGAGGTTCATGCCACCCTCCTGTCGCCAAAGGCGGCGCGGGAAAGCGATTGCCAACCCCGCGCCACCCGTTCCACCTTGGACTTGGCCACAACCAAGGAGGAAACCATGTTCGAAGACACCCCTGACGTTCCATGGATGGAGATCCAGAATATCAAGGTCCACCAGGATGGTATTTTATGGGGTGTAAGGGCGGAGTTCATTTGCACTGACTCCGACCCTGAGGTTCTGGAGCTGAAAGGTCAGGTTGCAATGCGGCTGAGTAACCTGCAAGCCAACTCGCCAATGGAGACTGCTGACCTGATTCGTCGGCGGGTTGCATCGCTGCTATTGCGATCTGCAGAAGGAATTGAAGCTGACGAGTAGACACCTCCACAGTGTCTTTTGTCGCGATCGGCCGCTCCTGATAGCAGGAGATGCCGAACAGCTCGCTTTCGCTGACCTTCAGGCCAAATACGTCCATTTGCCTTGAGCGGCTGCCCTGGCTCTCATCCACCGTGAGCTGGGGCAGCCTCTTTCTATTTGTGCTCATCACCACCGTCCCCCACGTCCCGCCGAGGCCCTGATTTCACGCTCGCGGCGGGCGACTTCACGCTTGTGTTCTGACAGAGCTGCAAGCTCGATCGCGGGCAGGTACCGGCGGTCGATCACTGACCACCCGAAACCTTCCGCAAAGAACTCCAACAACCGACGATCCCTCGTTGCGGAAAGCAGCGCATCGAAACGCGACACCGAGATCTCATGGCTATCCCGCGCCGTGCTGGCATAGGCATTCAGCACATTGAGCGACATCGCCTTGCCCATATGACTGGACATCGCGTCGGCCACTTCCTGCCTTGTCTGACCGCAGCTATCGAGCGAGATCGAGATCGCGCGGGAGAACCGGCCAGACCACGAGTTGGCGCGAAGTAGGAAGGGATCGAACGCCATCACGGCTTCGGGCGGATTCCAGTCGAGAAGCGAGAGCTGCTCGCGTGCATGAATTTTCCTGCTCATGCTGCTTCCCTCCGGACTGCGCCCGGCAGGTGTGGCGAAAGGAAGCCGACGATCGCATCACGCTGATAGGTCGATCCCTTCTCCCACGCCGCCTCGAAGGCAACAGCGGGCATCTGGGCAGCGGCGTGCTCGACGATCTGCTGCTGCTCTTCCGGGTCGCACTTGCGCCAGAAGGCAAGAAACTTCTCAAATTTACCGGCAGGCTCCGGCGCAGGTCTGCCTTCGATCTGGCGCGTAATGTCCAGGACGTTGCGCACGTCAGGATAATGCACCGCGAAGTCAGCAACCTTGCGCTGCATGTCTGGCGTCAGTTTGCCGAGTGCCATGAGCTGCGCGCCAGACGTGGCGAGCCATGTTGCCGAAACCTGACGGCGCACATCTTCCGGAATGAGGCCATGCAGCTGCACCGCCGTCTCGACCGTGCGTCGCGACAATCCGAGCTTTTCAGCGGTGGCTTCCGAGAACGCAGGGATCAAACCGCAAAGCTCTGCGCTTTGATCGGACTTCCTGTCACCGCCTGCTTTTGTCTCCGGGTGGAGTGCCTCATAAACAGCCTTGCGGCGGGCAAGGAAGGTAGCGCGATCGAGCGGCGTCAGCTCACGCCGGATCAGATTTTCATCGATCTCCAGCAGTTCGGCTTCCGTCTCGGAAACCTTGCGAACGGTGCAGTCTGCTGTCTCTTTGCCGATGAGACGCAATGCTTCAAAACGATGACCACCCGCGATCAGGGCATACTTGTCAGAGCGTCCGATCTTCCGGACCCAAAGCGGCGTATCCTGCCCCCGTTCCTTCATCGAAGCCGCAAGCAACTCCACCCAAGCCGAATCAACGGTACGCAGGCGATCGCCGACTTCAATCTGCGAAAGGGGGATCTGCTCGACGTTCATGCTGCCGCTCCGTTTCTACGGAGATCGGTCGCACGCAAAGCCGTATTGGTTCTGGCCATTCGAGTGGAAACAGGAGTGCCGTCAGCATGATACCGATCGGGAAACGCGATCTCGGGCTTGAGCCCCAGCTCTTCACAAATGCGTTGCTCCAACACGATCGAGTGGCCCGGTTGGCTGATCACGGTGGCAACCGTGTTCTGGTGTTTGCCCAGTTTTCGGCTCAGCGCGGCCATTGTGCCGTACTTTTTGCGGATCGCAGCACGGATGTCTTCCGCGTGCATTCCGCATGGCTTCTGTGCCATAAGGATACTCCTTCAAAACAGCCGGGCTGCCACCCGGCTTCATTTTTCACTCCGAAACGCGTGAACGAGACGAGAGAGAACGACGTGAGAATACGCGAAAGAGAACTCTATGCAATCTCTTTTGAGCACTTCTCAGTTCTCAAAAGGGTATTTTCTGTGGATAACTCTGCGAAACCCTCATCTGATAAGGGTTTTTGATGACTGGCTCTGCTCCGATCCCAAACTTCTCAGATCTCAAAGAGAACTGGGAAGTGTCCGATGTCGCTGATCGTCTCAAAGAGGCCGTCCGCGCGTCAGGGGGCAATAAGGCAGTCTCGCTGAAGTCGGGTGTCCCATTGAGCACTTTGAATGGCTATCTAGCTGCTCGAAGAGAGATGGGAGCATTGCCTGCCGCCAAGCTTGCTAGAACATGTGGCATATCGCTTGACTGGCTGCTCTTCGGTGAGGGGGAAACTTGCGCCCCCACGCCTGTGGCAGAACCCGCTCGCGCTGACGTCGCCATGATCCGCTACTATCCTGACATTCAGGCTAGCGCTGGCTATGGCATGCTGGGGTGCGATCAGCCACGTTGCGAAGAAATCGCTCTTCCTTCAGGAATATTAGAAGATCTGCGCCTGCCTGCCAAAGATGCCATAATGATTTGCGTATCGGGTGACAGTATGTCTCCCACACTTATGCCTCATGACCGCATCATAGTGGATGCGAGAATGTCCGATTACCTATCAGGTATTTACGTTTTCGTTTCTGACGGGACTGTTCTAGTCAAGCGCATCTCTCTTGGCCCAGATGGATATGCGGATATCATCTCGGACAATGATCGTTACCCTTCGAAGGCCGTTCAGAAAGACCGCTTCCACTGGGGAAAACCACAGACTAGCGACGCCATCACCATCATAGGCCGCGTCATCTACAAAATGCAGAGGATGTCATGAAGCTGCTGCCGCTTTTTTCTCTAGCCTGCCTCTCGGTGTGCCCGGCGTTCGCCACTGAAGATGGCTTTCCCAAGATACCCCACGTGCCGCAGAAACCGTATCTAGAGGAGGCAAGCAATTATCTAAGCATGTGCCCGCCATCTGAAAACCGGAAAGAATGTCTCGATATGCAGGAGGAATTCGAGCAGGAATATGTAAACGCCTATGCTGGAGACTACTTGGCGCAAACAAACGTAGCCTACTTATTATGGAAAGCCCCTCACGGGGGCTTCATCCGCAATGTGGCCCAAGCCTGCGCTTGGCGTTTAGTAATTTCGACTTCTGCGTCACCTTATATCAGCGATATCGATGCCTCGAAGACGAAAGCAATATGCTCAGAAGTCGATCAAGCAAATTTGCAGGCGGTCGTATCGAGAGGCAAAGCTATTAGATCGGTGATCAGCTCACACAGGGTGAAGCCTATCCCTGTTCCAATGATCAACTATGACCCTAAGAAGGACAAGGATGAGACGTCAGCGTTCTGAGGTCCATCGCTAATCTTTAAGGCCGCCGCGCATCCAGCTCCAGCTTTTGAACGGCTTTAGAACGCGCTTGAGTTTGGCACTAACGCAGTTCCAATTTTCTTGTCTCTGTGCCTTATAACCGAGCCGCCTCGGTTATTCCCCAAAGTTAGTGCCGACCTGCTCCCGCGTTGCTACCGCACTCGTATGAGGCAAAGTCCGCAAGCAATTTAATCCCGCGATATCCCGGAAAATCCCGTTTTATCCCGCCTTCCCAGATTATCCATTCTCCCTGTCTCCTAACATCCGGAAAGGGGCTTGCCCCTTTCATCCCCGCTTTGATGCCTTCGAGGCGGGATGCGACATCCTTAAGTCGCGGATTTTCAGAGGGCGGCCGCCTTTTAGCGCGTTTCAGGGCAGAGCCCTGCTTCCTCCCCGAGATGATCAACTCTGTGCAAAACAGGCCCTCATTTCGAGGCTCGCCTTGAATTTACCCCCCGGAAGACCTAATTTATCTGATCAAATTGCGGGCGGGGATTGTCTCATGCCCATCCATGCCCCGTGCAGGGCCTTGGAACACTGTTGTTCCTGGGCGCTACGCGAGGGCTGAACTCGTTTTGGGGAATGCGCTGTGCAGAAGATTCCGATGACCGGTGAAGGTTTGACCCGTCTAGAAGATGAACTGCGTCGGCTGAAAAGCGAAGATCGTCCGGCCGTCATCCGCGCCATTGCCGAAGCACGCGCTCATGGCGATCTCTCGGAAAACGCCGAATATCATGCTGCACGCGATCGTCAGTCCTTCATTGAGGGGCGCGTTCTCGAACTCGAGGAACTGATTTCGACGGCTGAAGTCATCGACCCCTCGCAGCTCTCAGGTGACACCGTGAAATTCGGTGCTCATATCGAACTGGTCGATGAGGAAACGGACAAGGAGAGCAGCTATCAGATCGTGGGCGTCCACGAGGCCGATATCAAGCTGGGCCGCCTTTCTGTCTCCTCGCCGCTCGCCAAGGCGCTTATCGGCAAGTCGGTAGGTGACAGCGTGACCGTACCGACCCCGGGTGGCGACAAGAGCTACGAGATTCTGGCCGTCACTTTCAAATAAACGGATCAGCATCAGCACGGGCTGGCGTCTGGCGGTTTCGGACGGCCAGCCCCAAAGCAAGAAAAGAAGACCGTGTCCGAAAGCCTCACCCTCACCTTCGCCGATATCCTTGCCGCTCATGAGCGGATTGCCCCCCATATTGTGCGCACGCCCAGCATTCGCTGCGCGGCCCTGTGCAAGATGACGGGTGCCGATATCTGGCTGAAGCTCGAGAATTTGCAGGCTGTCGCCTCGTTCAAGGAACGCGGTGCCGCCAACAAGCTGGCGCTGCTTAGCGATGAGGAAAAGAAACGCGGCGTGATTGCGGTCTCGGCGGGCAATCATTCTCAGGGCGTGGCCCGTCATGCCAGCCTGCTTGGCATTGACGCCACCATCGTCATGCCGCGCCATACGCCCTCGGCCAAGGTCGAGCGCACACGTGGCTGGGGCGCTCATGTCGTGACCGAGGGCGAGGATTTTGCCGAAGCCTCAATGGTGGCTGAGGGAATTCGCAAGGAGAACGGCCTCGTTCTGGTTCACCCGTTCAATGATGTAGCCGTCATGGCGGGTCAGGGCACCTTTGCCATCGAGTTGATCGAGGACAGCCCTGTGCTCGATTATCTGGTTCTGCCGATTGGCGGTGGCGGGTTGATCAGTGGTTCAGCCATTGCGGCAGCAGCGCTGAGCCCCAACACAAAGATCATCGGCGTACAGGTCGAGAGTCATGCCTCGCTCTCCGCCTTCCCCGAGGCGGCCGTGCAGGCACGTGGTGGCTCTACCATTGCCGAAGGTATTGCGGTCATGCAGATCGGCAATACCTGCCTCGAGACGGTCAGCCCGCTCCTTGACCGTGTTCTGGTCGTCACTGAGCTTCAGGTGGAATCAGCCATTGCCCATCTGGCCGAACAGGCCAAACAGGTCTCCGAGGGCGCTGGCGCGGCGGCTCTGGCAGCAGTGATGGCCTATCCCGAGCTCTTCAAGGGCAAGCGGGTGGCCTTGCCGATCACGGGTGGCAATATCGGGACACGCATTTTCGCCAACACGCTGCTACGCGCCCTGCGTCGCGATGGACGTCTGCTGTCGCTCACCCTGCAGATCCCTGATCGTCCCGGCGTGCTGGCTGACATCTCCACGCGCATCGGTAATGCTGGTGGCAATATCATCGAGGTCTCGCATCAGCGCCTCTTCGCCGCTCCTTCTGTGCAGACGGCGGAGCTGGAGATCATGATCGAAGCGCGCGATGGGGCTCATGCTGACCAGATCGAGGCCGATCTGCGCAGCCATTATCATCTGACCCGCGGCTGATTGCAGCACCTTACCTGTGTTGGTGGTCCGAACAGAGCCGGTCTACCATCCAGTCAAACCCTTCGGTCTGGTCATAGCCCTCCGGCAGGGCATAGAGGGCCTTAAGGACAACACGGTCATATCGGGTCATCCCACCTGAGGGGCCTTGCAAGACCGGTCCCTGTGTCAGCTGCAGAATACTCGCCTCATCATAGCCCTCGCGCAGATGGGGAGCTGTGAAACCCATAAGGGCAATTAGGTCGCCAAGCCCGGACCAAGACTCGTTTCTGAGCCGGTCAGGGTCTACGATAATGACCGCTATGGACAGATCCCGTCGCGGCGTATCGTTGAGAAAACTGGGCGCAGTGCTGACAGCGACATAGATAACACCTGTCGGGCCTTGAAAAGCCTCATATGGCTCGTCATTGACAGAACGAATGGCAGAGGCAGCCAGCCAGCGTATCGCCCGCGGCTTCAGGAATTCCTGTCGCTCCTTGCGCGAGGCCAGAACCTTTCTGTCACGATAGACGGGCGATGATTCATAGCCGATGAACATGTCCGGATTATCCGCCTCGATCTTTTGCGCCAACCGGTCCGATTGATCGGTAAAGAACACAAAGAGCTGCTTGTCCCGACAATCCATCCTGACCGTGAGACCGACAGACTGGCCCACGCGTTGCAGATGCGCAAAAATCAGATCGGTGAATGTGGCTCCAAGCCGTGAATATCGACACAGATAGACTGATGCCATCGCGGGATGAAATCGAATTGCCGATCGCGAAACTCTGTTTCGAGATGGCCCTGAAGAGCGTCGCGATTGAGGCCCTAAATTTTGTAGTTTTCCTGTGCGGCCCCCGAAAGGCCACCGAAAGCAGACAGACCCATGAGTATCAGGGCCAGTATCTGCCACCCTCTCCTGTATCTGACGAATCGCACTATCGGCATCCCCCGAGCAACAAGCGGGATACAATTCAATAGAAGAGCGGAACGGGGGACTAAATAATCGGCCATCTGCGCTCGTAATGATCAGCACGAGCCGGCCATCGTCACCCAGCCGGACAGATCGTCCGGCAAGGTGAGGTCGGGGTTCAGTCCTTCAGGAAACCTTCACGTTTGAGCACTTCAATTGCAGCGCGGATACGGTGACCATAGGTGTGCTCCTCCATCGTGCGCGCCTGAGCACGGCGGGCCATCTCGATGCAGAGCGGCGTGTCATTGATGTAGCGCGCCACCAGACGATCGAAGTCGATCTTGTTCGAGAAGGTAGGAATTTCCTCTGCCGTGAAATAGCGGCGCAGTTCGTAGGTATCCTCGTGGAATACCTGAAAAGCACCGGCAGCGGCAGCCTCAAAGGTACGCGGACCGGGCGTCGAGGGCGAAATCATGAAGCGCTTGTTCTCGAAATGGAGAGAGCGGCCCAGATTCAGCACGAGCTTGGAGCGACGATACAATTCGATAAGCTGAGCCTTCTCGATACGAGCATCCGAGAACCCGATACCGAACTCACCCCAACCCGGACCGATGATCTTCACGTTCAGGTTGCGCAAGGTTGGCATCAGGTTGCGCACGATATCCTTGCGGCTCGTGAACGCGACGCCACAGAAAAGAACATCAATGGTTTTCTCGATGTCCGTCTCGATCGGCGCATAGTGCAGCTTGCGGCTGGCCGCGAGCGGCAGATGGTAGACGAGTTCGCGCTGGTAAAAATTATGCCCCCAGCGATCGCAGGAGAATATCACATCGAAATCATCGGTGATGCGATAATTGGCATCCTGCTCGTAGGGATCTTCGGTTGCCCAGAATACGGTTATGGCGCCGATCTTCTTGGCTTCACGGCAGACTTCACCAAAATAGGTGCTTTCCGGCAGGTATGAACCAATTGCGAAGACGATCGTCGGCTGGATGCGCTCGATAGACGCTGCAGCTCCGCTGATATGCACAGCAATGACATTCTCTTCCCCAAAGCACTCAGCCCAACCATCCATGATGGACTCTCGGATCTGGGCATTGGCCTGGGATTCGTAACGCCCACCACTGCAAACGAGCACACGCTGGGTTTTGCCAGCAGCCTTTGATCCCGCGGTTTTCTTCTCTGCTGACATGGTCTTTTACGTCCATTCCTCGTTTCGGCTTCGGGGGACCCCGTCACCAATTATCAGACTTGGCTACCTGCCGGTGCCACACTTGCTTCGATGATTGACCCGAGCGTCTGACTGAACCGCGCCGGACTACAGTCACGCTCGATGGCCCGCAGGGCCCCGGCGCGGATCATCTTCCATTTTTCTTCATTCTCGTAGAGTTCCGACAAGGCAAAAGCGAAGGCGATCGGATCCTCGCTTGAAGCGCTGGCCAGTTCCACCCCATCAACCCAGCCCATCTGGCCGGCAAGAAGGCGCGTTGCAACCACCGGCAAGCCATAGGATGCAGCTTCGTGCACCTTGTATGGAAGACCGCCAGCATAACGCGTGGGCGCGACAAAAAGGCGATGCGAGGCATAAAGCGGCCGGAGATCATCGACAGGGCCGAGCCAGTTGACCCGCCTGGAAGAACGCAAGGCCGAGACATCCAGTGCCGGACTGACAAATCCTGCCACGCTCAGGCGGACGTCCTCAGGAAGGTATTCATCAAGTTCTGGAAGCACGTCGTTGATCAGCCAGAACAGGCTGTCGAAGTTCGGAGCATCCTCATCATGAAGAGCCCCCACGAAAAGGATATCCCGACGTCCTTCGAAGCTGCCCGGGCTCGGTCTGACTGACAGGGCATGCCCCAGGACCGAGACATTCTCATATCCCGCTTCACGCGCCAGAGCCGCGTCCTGCGCTGAGACAACAACGATCTGCTGGCAATAATGAGCGGCCTCAAGCTCGCGTGAAACCATTTCATCCAGCGGCAGGAGTTTCTTTTCCGGCGGGTGAAAGCGCGCCTTCTCTATTGTTCTGGGTGCAGCAATGACTTCGGTATCGAGCACGACGCTATCGACCGGTAAATGACGACTCTGCTCCGTCAATACGGGAAGGAGGCGCGTAAGGTTATGCGTGCGCCCGATCCAGATCAGATCGTAATATCCGGCACGCTCCTCGATGAATGCATTGAGATCGCTCAGATCGCTTTGCGCCATGAGCTCGACATCATCGGGAAAATCAGTCGCCAGATCGAGATGAGTTGCCTGCCGTGGAAGCACCGGAAAGACCGTGACCTGCAAACCGAGTCGGCTCATGGCCCAGATAAGATCATTCGAACGGACATACCCCGAACCCAGCGAACGCAGGGGTATCCTGTCCTCTATGAACAGGATGCGTCGTCGCCCGCCACGATGGGAACGAGCGAGCACGGCATTGCGCACATGAGCAGGAAGCTGTTGCCGCAGATATTCCTGATGCTGCCGGCCGAAGATACGGTGATTGATCTTGATCTGCGCCTGCGAGCCCGTATTGCCCGAACTGCCAAATTCCAGGTGCTCGACCACGACGCTTGGATCATACACAATTCGTTTGCCTGAACGGACAATACGAAGGCAGAAATCGGTATCCTCAAAATAGGCGGGACGGTAGGTCGTGTCGTAGCCCTCGAGGGCACGGGCAACGGCGCTGCGCACCATGAGGAAAGCCGCGGAGCAATAATCCACATCGCGAACGAAATTTGCTTCCGGGATCGAGGGATTGTCCTGACGACGATATCCATAGGTGGATCCATCTCGCCAGATAATCGATCCCGCTTCCTGAAGCCACATATTGCTACGGATGAGCTTGGCACCCACCGCCGCCACATCATCCGCGGTGTTCAGGCGCGACAATGCGTTGCGAATTGCATGCGGATAAAGACGCAGATCATTATTGAGGTAGAGAATGAAAGGTGCACGCACCTCGGCGAGGGCGGCGTTGCACCCGTCCAGATAGCCTATGTTGTAGCGATAACGCAGCACCTGCACGCCATGCACAACATGCTCGATGCGCGCCGTCTCATCACTCGATGCAGAATCGACAAGGATGACCTGCAACGCTCCTGCATAGTTCGATCGCAAGGACGCAAGGGCCTGCATGGTCAGGGCATATTTGTCATGCAGAACCATGATGACCGAGAGCTGAGGCTCGCCTTCATGACCAAAATCCGGAGCGTGACGGGTCAGAATACGCTGCTCCAGCGCCGCTGTTGCCTCAAACAGATGGCGTGTCTGCTCTTCCGTCGGAGGTGCAATATCGCTCTGCTCTCCATATTTCAGGCGCTGCGCAACCCAGCAGGCGAATACGGTGTCATAGAGTCTGGCGTTGAGCAGAGCGCGAATATCGGGTTTTTCGCCAAACGTTTGCAGATTGATACCCTCTGCCGGACGACGACCTTCTCTCGCGCCAAACTGGACGAAATGCTGGTAACCGTTGCGAAACGCCCCGTTTTCGATGCTTGGCAGAACATCGGCATGAACCCGCAGGTAATACTGTTCATCGAAGAAGGCCTGGGGGTTGAACTGGCGTGGCGTCTGGTTGGTCAGATAATGATGGAGTGCTGACAGATACCTTCCAGCGCCGGTTTCGCGGTCAACTTCCGGATAGCGCTCTCGATACCAGATCGGGTCGAAATACCATGAAACACGATGATGATCCGCAATCGACGGCGTGTTCAGAGCCACAGCGGCGAAGAGGCCACAGCCTTCGCCTCCGTTGTTCATTGGCTCCGTGCACAGGCGCGCGACGGCTTCGGGGTCGAGAAACCAGTGACCGCAAAGCCCCTCGGCATCGCCCGTCTCAAGGAAATGGTCGTAGCCATTGAGATAAAGACCACTGGCGAGGGCCTCATTGATTACCTCGCCATTGCGGGCGCGATAGAACGTCTCGGAAAACAGCCAATGCGGCGCGTGGGTTGTGTAACCAGCTTCGCAATAATGATCGAAACCCGAGGCCAGTTCGCCACGACAGATCTCGGCATAGAGTTCCGGATAGGCCTGACGGTACCACCCTTCATCGAAATAACGATTTGGGGAAAAACCGTAGGATTTGCCTATCTTTTCGTAATGCTCGGCAGCATCACGCAAGCCATTGGCGGCGATCTCGGCTGCTGCCTCGGGATGAAGGCCCAGATACCAGTCTTCATCGACCAGACGCCACTTCGCGATGCGTGCATGCTTCATGAGAGAGCCGCTCCCGGATGTCAGACAGCAGGCTCGGACGCATAGCGGGCCTCGATGCACTCATTGACACGGGTGACCACAGCCTCGCTGACCTCCTTGTGTTCGACAGAGGCAATAATGCCGTCTGTCACCGTCACAACCACATCCAGCGGCTTGATACCCACCACCTCACCGATGGTATTGACCAGGCAGAGGCGATAACGACCGGCCATTTCAGCAGCATAGCCGGAGGATATGGAGAGCCACCCCTCGAAGCCGACACAAAGCGGGGCATCGAGAAAGATCGTTTTTACGTCATGACGAACGAAGCGGTTAAGCGCGAAGAAAAACACCTCGTCGCTGGTCTCACTCGCCAGGACGACTGACATGCTGCCGGCGCGCTCGATCTGACGCAGAAAGCCCCATCCTCGAATGAAGAGATTGCCATCATCGGTCAGCAGTGGAGCCGGATCACCGATCAGGCCGCTCAGTGAGTCAATATAATGCTGGAAGTCATTCGTGCTGCGATGAAGGGCACCCTCCCTGTGCAGACGACTCAGCTTGATGCCGCGCAGATGACCGTCAGCATGTGAGACACGGTCGAAATCAGCCATGATCTGGCCATTCGACGGGCGCTCAACCTGGATTTCGTTGATCTTGCCGTCCTTCACCGCGATCTCGACCGAGGTCACCATGAAGGCACCCGAGCCGTTGACGATATTGACCAGCGCGACACGGAAGCGTCCCTCGCACCACTTGCCACGCAAGGCCGCCTGACCGGCGAAGCCTGAACGACGCGGGGCATTGGGATAGATCGACAGCACATCCCCGCGTGCCTCACGGATGCATGGCAGGAAGATCATGGGCGTATCATCATCGCCGATCAGAACAGCGTACATCGACCCGGCTGAACTGACACCCGGCAGGACATGCCAGCCCCGGATGTGGAATTCGTACGAACCGGCAAAATCCTCCGGCTCGTTATCCGCGAGCACGAAATGGCACACGTCATCGATATAATATTCTGCCCCCTGGATCGAATACCAGTCCGTCACGGGCTCTGGCAGTTCGACCGACAGATCGCGAATGGTTGGCGGATCGAAGATATGACGTGGCGGTGCCTGGTGACGCCATGAGGCATGCGGCAGCAGATGGACCTGACCGGCATCAATCTGCATTTCAGCCGTTCCAAGCTCACGAACCGGAGCCGCCTCGCGATAAACATCGCGCATGTTATCGGCGTAGGTTTCGGCCTGGGTCCACAATGCCGGCGAGATATTCCCCATGATTTCACGGCGGATACCTTCGGAGGAACGAAGCAGCTCGAGCCGCTCCAGTACCATGTTCGCCCGGCCGATCGGCACCTTGAAACCGTTCACACCATCTTTCACCCGGTCCCCCAGTGCCCCGACATCGGTCACGATGGGAATAAGGCCGTTCTGCCAGGCTTCGGAAAGCGAAATGCAGTAAGTTTCGGGCCAGATGGACAGATTCAGCGCCACATCAGCCACCTGCAAGGCGGCGATATCACCTGCCGAATAGCGTCCGTATACCTTCACATTGGGGCGCGGTTTGCCATTGATGACCGCGTCATATTCCGGATGGATATAGCCGAAGATATGGAATTCGAAATGATCGGGATGGGCAATCTCGATCAGATTGAGAATGGTATCGGCACCCTTGGTGCGCAGGAAATTGCCGACAATCGCCACCTTGAGGGTGGCGTTCACCCAGCGGTTCATATGCCTTGGGCACGATGGGGATCGTGTTCTCGGGAGAAGGGATACCGAGAATCAGGCTGCTCTTCTGATTCAGGATCGGATAGATCTCGTGCGTCAGATTGCGCGAGTGCTCGGTGCCGAACAGGATCAGATCGACAGAATGGAGCATCTTGGCGATGAATGCGCGTCGCGTCTGTTCACCACCATATTCGATGTTCTCGGCCACCTTGAGAATGATATCGCTGGCCACGACCGATTTCACCTCGTCTTCGACATAGCGAAGATCCTGGTTCAGCAGGTTGTAGCGAGACGAGATCAGCCAGAAATCATGGGCCGAGAATACCACACCTGCACCGCAAGCCTTTGCAATGATCGGCAGTGACAGGGCGTGATGTCCAAGGTGCTGGAAATGAACGATGTCGAAGTTGTACTGGCTGATGGCATTGGAAAATGCCATTTCTTCCGGACCGTCGCACATGGCGTCCATCCAGCCCACTTCCGGCACATCGTAACGCTCGACCTCCTGCCCGTTGGCTGTGGTCAGTCGGCAATGCGTGCCACGACGCAGCCAGTAGAAAAACTCGATTTCTCGCCCAAGCATCGAGCACAGGGTTTGCTGATAAACCTCGACACCGCCCCAGGCAGCTTCGTGAATGGTTGAATGAGTGCACATCAGCACACGCAGACGTCGGCGACGGGGTGCCAGTTCTGTCCCCGGCTTTGCACGACCAAAATTCGCCTTGGTCACTTCAGCCATGTAACGGAGGCGATGCTCGTAGAGATGTCCTTCCTGGACTGATTTCTGACCAGCGAGAGCGACATTACGACGGAGATCGCGATTGTTCAGCAAAGCCGCTACCGCGCTCACAACACCATCGACATCGCGCGCGAGGAACGTGCCCTCGATCTCCGCAAAGTACTTCGTGTCCATGCTCTCAGGGGCCTCGACCACCTGCGCAGCTCCAGCAAGGGCAAGTTCGTAGAAGCGCGGACCGGGTGCGGTCGCCTGGCTTATGTCACCATGACTGGCATAATCGCGGAACATGGTGAGCGTGACGGCACTCGCATTGGCAAAGTCGATAAATGCCTCGTGGCTGACCGGACGCTGAATGGCCAACTCAGCCAGATCAGCGGGAAGCGGAGGCAGATATTCATTGCCAGGGCAGATGAGCTTGAGGCGCGCCTGAGGAAAGGCTGCAATGATACGACGGAGTGTTTCCACCCGGTTGGGCCACATCGTGCCCGCGAAAAAGATGTCGTAGTCGAGCGCTTCAGCGTCCTTGACATCACGATGGTGAATTGTGCGGCTGGCGCCAAGCGGCAGATAAAAACCCTTGCCGCGATAATGTTCAGCGCAGGAAGGGTCGTTGGTAAATACGTAATCAAAGAGACCCGAATTCTCGACATTGAAATCCCTCATGAAGGGATCTTCAAACGTCCAGAGAATCATCGTCTTGAAAGCAGGACGGATGCGCCGCATGAGCTGGGTATTGATGCGCTGACCATCAATACAGATCAACGTATCATGTTCGCCTGACGCAGCTGCGGCAGCGAGAGACATGTTGTCGGCAAGCAGGATCTGGTCATGCCCGAACAGGGCGCGGGCAGCGCGCTCGACCGCGAGGGTCAGATACGAATTGGGGTTATGGGTATAATTTGTATTGTAGATAACAGCCATGAATACCCCACCTGCACATCGCACCAACAAACGGGGCAATCCCCGCTCATCCATTGATCTGCCTTTAGCCTAATCAGCGATCCGGCAAAAGTGTTCGTCCACGAATTAATAGTGAAGTTGAATGTCAGTTTAACAAGAAATAATAAAAGGGCTGCCGAAGCAGCCCTTTCATAGTGTTTCTGCTGTTTTGCGGCAGATTACGCCTCGGTATTACGACGACGGATCGCCGCACCGAGGATGTCACCGAGCGATGCACCGCTGTCGGACGAACCGTATTCGTTGATCGCAGCCTTGTCTTCCTCGACCTCACGGCCGCGGATGGTCAGAGCCAGCTTGCGCGAAGCACGATCGACGGACACGACCTTCGCATCGACCTTCTCGCCAACCGCGAAGCGCTCGGGGCGCTGCTCGGCCTTGTCACGAGCCAGTTCGGCGCGACGGATGAAGCCGGTCAGGACATCGTCCACCTTCACTTCGATGCCGTTGGTCTGAACCGACGTCACGAGGCAGGTCACGATGTCGCCCTTGTGGACGCGCGACAGGGTATCGGCTGCAGGGTCTTCCTGAAGCTGCTTGATACCGAGCGAGATGCGCTCCTTCTCGGGATCCACATCGAGCACCTTGGCCTGAACGACCTGACCCTTCTCGAACTTCGCCATGGCTGCTTCGCCGGCTTCGTCCCAGGAAAGATCGGACATGTGCACCATGCCGTCGATATCGGCAGAGAGACCCACGAACAGACCGAATTCGGTGATGTTGCGGATTTCGCCTTCGATGGTCGAACCGACCTTGTGCTCTTCGGCGAACTGCTCCCACGGGTTGCGCTGAACCTGCTTCAGGCCGAGCGAGATACGACGCTTGGCGCTGTCCACGTCGAGAACCATGACGTCGACTTCCTGCGAGGTCGCGACAAGCTTGCCCGGATGGACGTTCTTCTTCGTCCAGGACATCTCGGAAACGTGTACCAGACCTTCAACGCCGGGCTCGAGCTCAACGAATGCACCGTAATCGGTGATGTTCGTGACGCGACCGGAGTAGCGGGCACCCGGCGGATACTTGATCGCCACGTTCTCCCACGGATCAGCCTCAAGCTGCTTCATGCCTAGCGAGATACGCTGCGTGTCGGAGTTGAAGCGGATGACCTGAACGCGAACCGGCATGCCGATCTGCAGGGCTTCGGACGGGTGGTTGATACGCTTCCAGGCAATGTCGGTGACATGCAGGAGGCCATCGACGCCGCCGAGGTCAACGAACGCACCGTAATCGGTGATGTTCTTGACGACGCCATCAAGGATCATGCCTTCCTTCAGGCCCTGGATCAGCTCGGAGCGCTGCTCTGCACGGGTCTCTTCAAGAACGGCACGACGCGAGACAACGATGTTGCCACGAGCGCGATCCATCTTGAGGATCTGGAAAGGCTGGGGCTGGCCCATGAGCGGAGCAACATCGCGCACAGGGCGGATATCGACCTGGCTGCCCGGAAGGAACGCCATGGCGCCGCCGAGATCAACCGTGAAGCCGCCCTTGACGCGACCATAGATCGTGCCGTTGACACGCTGGTTGTTCGCGAATGCACGCTCGAGCGAGGTCCATGCCTCTTCACGACGGGCCTTCTCGCGCGACAGCACGATGGAGCCGTCACGGTCTTCGTAGCGCTCAACATAAAGCTCGATCACGTCGCCCGGACGCACGTCAGGCGCAGTGCCCGGCGGTCCGAATTCCTTGAGCGAGACGCGACCTTCGCTCTTGAGGCCGACATCGACAATCGCATACTCGTCCGTCAGACGGATAACGCGACCGGTGACAACCGAGCCGTCAAAGCCCGTGTCCTGGCCGAGGGTCTCGTCGAGAAGAGCAGCAAAGTCTTCGACGGTATTGGTGGCTGAAGCCATGTGTTTTCGTAATCCTGGGCCGATCGTGAAGACCGGGCCAATGTCTGCGCCCGACATCTTGGCCGGACGGCTTGCTCGATGATCCTGGGCCACCCATGAGCCTTCAGGGAAAGATCGCCCGCAAGGCGCGGGAGAACGGATAGCGCAGGTGGCGTTACGCTGCCCGTGGTCAGACACCCGCAGCAGGGTGCTTGTCAACAAAAACCTGTGTTTCCGGGCCTAAATCGGGTGCGAGGTCTCGACTCCGGGTCAAATCGCAAGTGCTGCCGATCATGCCATTCAGTCATGCGCGCGTGTGAAGTCGAACACCCGCAGGCGCAGGGGGGCCGCCGCGCCGCAATACGCCCCGGCGGTAACATGAGTGCGATGACAGCGCTAGAAAGAGCCCCGTATGCACAAGGCGCCTGATGCGCCACCAGCCATCATTCATCTGCCGGGAACAGGGTTGGAGGATAAAGCACCCTACCCGCCCCGGCCAGATTGCAGATTTCCGGTTCAGTCCGGAAAACGAGACCTGACGATCGACAGGGCATGGGCCAGAACGGCCCCGGCATCCATGTCATCTGTTTCAATCAGAACGGCATCATCAGCCTGACGGAGTGGAGAAACCGGGCGCTCCGCATCCTTCTGATCGCGTGCGCTGATTTCTGCCGTCAGGGCAGAAAGCGCGCTTTCATCACGGGCACCTGTCCCATGAAGCTGCTGGTAGCGACGCAGGGCGCGGACCCCGGCGCTGGCAGTGACAAAAAACTTGAGGTCGGCATCGGGGAAAACCACCGTGCCAATATCGCGCCCATCAATCACCGCACCGCTGGCTGTCGCAAACTCGCGCTGACGCCGCAGCAGGGCGGAGCGTACAGGAGGCTGCGTGGCTACCGAACTTGCGCCACGATCGATTTCCGGCACACGCAGATCATCACGCAGCAGATCCTCGGGCTGGAGCGCCTGCGCCGTCTGCTCGCCGCTATCGGTAGCCGGGTCGAGACCCTTGAGGATCATCTGACGGGCGACAGCGCGGTAGAGGAGCCCTGTATCCAGATGAGGCAGCCCCAGCGCCGCAGCGAGTGATTTGGCCAACGTCCCCTTGCCCGCCGCAGCCGGGCCATCAACAGCAATGATAAGGCGCATCAAAGCGCAGCCCCGAGCGCTGTCATGAGCGAGACGAAGCCTGGGAAACTCGTATTGATGAAGCCAGTGTCATCCACCATCACGGGCTTCTCCGCAGCCAGGCCGAACACGATGGCACTCATGGCCAGACGATGGTCCATGCGTGTCTCAACCAGACCGCCCCCAAGCCCTTCGGCGCTGCCGCGTCCCTCGATGATCATGTCATCGCCCTCAACACGAACAGTCGCGCCATTGGCCTTGAGCAGCGCCACAGTGGCAGAAAGGCGGTCGCTCTCCTTCACGCGCAGTTCTTCAAGACCGCGCAGGCGCGATGTGCCGGTGGCAAACGCACAGGCCACAGCCAGCACCGGATATTCGTCAATCATGGAGGGCGCGCGATTGGCCGGCACATCCACACCATGCAGGGCAGAGGCACGCACCACGAGATCACCGACGGGCTCGCCACCCTCGATGCGCTCATTCTCGATCTCGAGCGATGCACCCATCTCACGCAACGTGATGAACAGCCCTGTGCGCAGCGGGTTCAGCCCGATACCGGGCAGTCGGACTTCCGAGCCAGGAACGAGGCAGGCCGCCACGATGGGGAACGCCGCAGATGACGGATCAGCCGGCACGACAACATCGCGGGCCGCAAGACGTGCAGGTCCCTGCAGGGTGATGATACGACCACCTGTCGGGGTCAGCCCGACCTCAACCTCGACGCCGAAATGGCGCAGCATATTTTCGGTGTGATCGCGCGTCGCCACGGGCTCTTCCACCTTTGTCCTGCCCGTCGCATTAAGCCCGGCCAGCAGAATGGCGGATTTAACCTGCGCCGAGGCAACCGGCAGGCAATAGGCAATCGGTGCGGCCTCACCCGTGCCGATGATGGCCATCGGAAGCTTCTCGCCATGTCTGGTGGCAAAACAGGCCCCGTTGGCCGAGAGCGGCTGCGTGACGCGGCGCATGGGACGGCTGCGAAGGCTGGCATCGCCCGTCATGAAGCTGGTGATGGCGTGGCTGGACAGGATACCTGACAAAAGGCGGGCAGCCGTGCCGGAATTACCCATATCCAGAACATCGTCCGGTTCATTCAGCGCACCGACACCCTTGCCCTCAATGACCCAGCGATCCGTCTCTCGGGTGATTGTCGCGCCAAGGGCGCGCATGGCATCAGCCGTGCGCAGCACATCCTCACCTTCCAGCAGGCCGGTTACGACAGTGCACCCGCTGGCAAGGGACGCCAGCATCAGGGCGCGATGACTGATCGACTTGTCGCCGGGCACACGAATCGAACCCCGAAGCGGGCCGGGATTGCGCACTACGGAAAGAGGAATGACGGGGGCGGAGGGATGATGTTCCATGATAGCGTTCATTCCGATGCGAGCCCCCTTCCTGTCAATTGCCGAGACCGGATTCATGTCAGGTTTTGAGATCAAAATCCCCGCTGGCATTTGACATTGTGGGCACAAGCTGGCATGGCCCCGTGCTTCGCGGCACAAGCCGTTTCCCTTTTCAACCGGTTCAGGATCGACAGGTAGTCATCATGGCAAAACCAGAACTCGGTCTGAAACGCGTCTGCGTCTCCTGCGGTACACGTTTTTACGACCTGAATCGCGCTCCCGCGATTTGCCCGAAATGCGGCGCAGAACAGCCCAGCGATCTGCCCCAGCCCAAGCGCGGCGGCGACATCCCTGCGGATCAGACAAAGAACGCTCCCAAGAGCGACGAGGATGACATTGATGTCGATCTCGACGCCGATGAAGATGGCGATGACGATGTGATGGAAGACGCATCGGATCTCGATGATGACGATGATGATCTCGGATCCGAGATCGAAGTCACCACCGACAACGACGATAACGAAAATTGATTTCTATGGGAAAAGCCGGTCTGACCGGCTTTTTTCTTTTATGCATGGCCCCCTCCTTCTCCCACGCCGAGACGGCTGATCGACTGAGCCGCGCACTTGGTGCCGAGCCCAGTGCGACGAAGGTATTACAGGCCTATTGCGGACATCTGATGCCAGGCGTTGCAATCACAGCCATTGCGTTGCCGACACATGCCCAGCTTCCCCCTGCCCCGTTCAAGACGCATTTTTCACTCGGTGCTCATGAGCATGTTCGGCTGCGCCATGTCAGCTTACGCTGCGGCACCCATGTCCTTTCCGATGCCTGGAACTGGTATGTGCCTGAGCGCCTGGAACCCGCCATGAACAGATTGCTCGACACCACCACCCTGCCTTTCGGCCATGTGGTGGGAGCGCTGCATTTTCACCGGGTAGCGCTAGAGAGCGAGCGCAACAATCTCCCTCCCGATATCCTGCTGCGCAATACCGCCATGCTGACGCGTGGGGCTGACGGGCTGCCATTCTCCCTGGTGGTCGAAAACTACCTGGCCTCGGGGTTCGCCGGGGTCGCGTCGGGATCCGACCAGCCACCCCCCTGAAATCTATTGACGGTCTGTTTCAACGCCGTACCCCTCATGACAGCCCGCGTGCCTGACGCCACTGAGCCACCAGAGCACACCACCGCTCCCGCGTTTCGGGATCAATGCGGTCATCTTCCTTCATGATCGTCGCGCTCTGCTCCACATAATCTACCGATTGCATGGCAAAGCGCCGCTCGACCGCTTCCTGGGCCATGGTCACTCCAGGCAGACGGGAAAGTCGCCTCATACCGCGGCGCGTATCTTCGGCGAGAGGCTGGGCAGGCTTTGGACCGCCCGCTTCGAAACGGGTTGTGAACAGGTTGAAGATGGCAGGGTTGTTATAGCGAAAATGCTTTATCCTGAGCACTCCCGAACCGTCGTTTTCGCCGCGGGCAAACTTCCACACATATTCTTCCAGCGAGCGCACATGATAGTGGCAGATCATGGCATTGACCGTTGGGCGAGCTGCAAAATTGATATCATGATCGCCCAGATCCCCGTTCCGGTGGCGCTCCCCGTCGATTGTCAGGAACGGGATGAGACGCTTATCCTGCGCCGAGGGATGATGAGCCGATGCCCCGCAGAAATGGCTGGTACGAAATACTGATTTGACGAGCGGATGACGCTCGGTCTCGACAAAGCGCTCTGATGAAAGCCCAGGCGCCCAGGTCAGGTGACCGTTCGAGGTGAATACGCGCCAGGATATGGCAATGGCTTCGGCGCCCTCATGCTCGCGGGCATCGAGAAGCGGAGGCAGGCTGTAATCCACATGGGCGCCAGGCAATACCATTTCGTCAAGGTCAATGACGAGACACCAGCGATAATCCAGCAATTCCGGCACGATAGTCAGAGCGTGATAATAGGCTTTATCCTGCATGTTGATGCGCGCAGGCGCCGCCCCGGTATTGTCGATCCAGACAATCTCGCCAGCTTCCGCCAGTCGCCTTAGAAGCACGTCCGAACCATCTGTCAGATCATTTGTGTAGATGAAGAACTGTTCGACACCGATGCGACGGTGATGGGCAATCCATTCGAGCAGATAAAGCCCCTCATCACGCGCCGTAGCAAGCACCGCCAGCTTGTATTTCGGGAGAACGGCTTTACGGGCCTCACCCAGCAGGCGAGCACCCAGGTAATAATCCCCCCCCGGACCGCGCTGATCCTGCTGGCCAAGAAAGTCATATCGCGCATCAGCAGTCATCAACGCCCGATTACGGCCGTTTTTCCACTCATGCAGATCCTGCAGCGCATCGGCAATCCATGTACCACCCGGTATCGCCGCGAGAAGACGCAGGACATCGCGGGAAGACGGATCAACCGCATGTTCAAGATCTGTCGTGAACAACGTGACAAATGCCGCAAGGACATCCGATCTGAGGAGTGTCAGCACAATATCGAGAAGGGCTGGCAGAAAGGATACCGGTGCTGACAGCAACGCATGCAGAACGGCTGTCGCCTCGTGACGCGCATGAAGCATATTGCCGAAAATCTCGGCAAAATCGCTCAGCAGGACGGGCAACGGATCCCTTGAAGTCTCGAACTCGAAGAGCTCCCAATCCGATATTGTGGGTCGATCAGAGAGGACGGCCCCGGTGTCGATCTCTGCGGTCAGAAAATCCGGTTTCCCGAATGGTTTCAGGGCATGTCGACCTGCCTGCATGTCTATGACAGAGAACGCCATGAAAGCAGGAGACCAGCGCGTTTCATCCACCCCCGAGAGCGCATCAGGCCATCTGCCATCACTGGCGACCAGAAGAGCGAATTCCGGCATGAAAGACCATGTGATCAGGAGCGTCTCGCCCTGGAGGGCAGATAGGGCTTTATGCGAAAGAGCATGATCATGCTCACTCAGATTCAGATAGGTATGATGATGGGTCCTGACCCGTGCCACCGTAAAACCGAAGCGCTCTCCATCAGCCATGCGGCAGGTCAGGGATGTCATGAGGAGTAATCGCCTTTTTATTGAAGTGTTACGGGCGCCATTGTAAATGCTGACCGCCATCCAGCGCAATCATCTGCCCCGTTACTGACGGCATTTGCAATAAAGCCATCGCCGCTGTGACAATTTCCTCGGGGGCGGCACCGATACCGAGCGGCGCATTCTGGCACATTCTGTCAAAATGCTCCTGCGATTGTCCGACGGCCGGTAGCACAGGCCCCGGCCCGATGGCATTGACCCGTATGCGTGGTGCCAGAGCGAGCGCCATGGTCTGGGTGAGGGTCCAGAGCCCTGCCTTGGAGAGGGTGTAGCTGATGAAATGGGGCGTCAGGTTCCAGACACGCTGATCCAGCAGGTTGAGCACCATCCCCTGCGCCGTCTCAGGCAACAGACGCGCGAATTCCTGCATCAGCACGAAAGGCGCGCGCAGATTGGTTTCCATATGCCGGTCCCACGAACTGCGCGTGACGTCGGACCACTCATCCCGCTCGAAAGCAGAGGCGTTATTGATCAGGACACCCAGAGGCCCGAGCGCTTTCGTGGCATCGCCGATCAACCGGGCCGTTTGCGCCTCATCCGTGAGATCGGCCTCAAGAACACATCCCGTTACGTCAAGTGTGGCCAGCAGGGCTCGCGCCTCATCCGCATGAGAGCGGCAGTGAATGGCAACCGAGAATCCCTCCATTGCCAGCGCCTCGACCAGCGCCCGACCAATGCGCCGCACCCCACCTGTGATCAGTGCCGCCCGGGGCATACCCGATGGGAGAGATATCGCAGAGGTCGCTTTCATTGCGCGGGACGCCGGGCGGAGAGCGCCGCAGCCAATGTGCCGTCATCCAGCACATCGAGCGCACCACCGATCGGCACGCCGTGACCGACGCGCGTGATGGTCACATCAAAGGCAGCGAGCTTCTCCTGCAGCCAGTGCGCCGTGCTCGCTCCCTCGACTGTAGCCCCCAGCGCAAGGATAACCTCACGCACCTGACCCGATTCCACCCGCGCCAGCAGCGACGCCGTATTGAGATCCTCAGGACCGGTGCCGGATAACGCCGAGAGCACGCCGCCAAGCACCTGATAGGTCCCGGGATGCAGTCTTGAGCGCTCAAGCGCCCAGAGATCGCCCACTGTCTCGACCACACAGATCAATCCCTTGTCCCGCGCCGGATCGGCACAGATGCTGCAAGGATCGCTGCTGTCGAGCGTGCCGCAGATGGAACAGCTGCGCACGGAATGGGCTGCGGCTTCCATGGCCTGGGCCAGAGGCAGAAGCCTCGTCTGCGGGGAACGCAGGAGCACAAGGGCGGCCCTGCGCGCCGATCGCGGCCCCAGTCCGGGCAGACGGGATAGAAGCTGGATCAGCCTCTCGACATCGCCACCACCCATCATGGCTGTGCGCTCCTGCTCAGTACAACCGGTATGACGGTTTCAGGCCTTGGGGGTTCAGAAAGGAAACTTCATGCCAGCCGGCAGATCGATCCCGCCAGTGACCTTGCGCATCTCCTCGGCATTGGCTGCCTCGACCTTGCTGCGGGCATCCGCAAAGGCCGCGATAATGAGATCCTGAAGCATCTCGACTTCATTCGGGTCCGCCAGCTTCGGATCGATACGCAGGCCGCGCATGTCACCCTTGCCGCTGAGGGTTACGCTGACGAGCCCGGCGCCCGAGGAGCCCTCGACCGTGAGCGCGTTGAGCGTGTTCTGCACCTCTTCCATGCGCGACTGCATCTGTGAGGCCTGCTTCATCAGTCCTGCGAGATTTTTCATGATGTCTTGTCCTTGAGGTCAGAAAGAAGAGCTGCCACCGAAATCGTGCCAGTCATCGTCATCCATCAGATCGGCATCGAGGGGCGCAAAGTCCAGATCGGGCACGGCAGGTTCTGCCGTCCAGCTCTCCGGCTCTTCAAGCTCTTCGGGGGGAAGCCCGTATTCGTCGAGCGAGAGATCCTTTGGCTCGCCAACACGGGCATCGGGAAACACGTCGAGTATGGCACGCAGCAGCGGGTGCGCATGAAGTTCCTCGCGGCGCAGGGCAACGATTTCTGCACCCTGCTCATCCAGTGTCGGCTCGCCTTCTTCATCCGAGGCTTCGACATGCCACTGCCCTGGATAAGCTTTCTCAAGTAGGGCCTGCAGACGGGTTTCAATACGCGGTGGCGTTCCACGGGCCATGCGTATGGCCACACGTGGCGGCTCGAAGCGCACAAGGTGAGCCGAATGGCGAAGCATGCCATGCAACATGGCTTCGGACTGGCGTGCGACAAAAGCGACCATCTCACGCCATGAACGCAGGGGCGGCAGGAGAGCATCTGCCTCCTCGCCCTGCGGCGCTGGCTGTACCGGGGTCAGAACAGGCGCAGGAACAGCCACGGTACTGGAGACAGGGTCGTAGGCCACACCCCCATTAGCCACCAGACGCAGGGCGGCTTTGGGGCGGTCATCGCCGCCATGACTGCCCGAGATCCCCTGCGGGCTGCTCGCCTGTGCGGAAACCGATCCGGTGCCCTGACCCGCCCTGCTGCCTGCGGGACCCGACAGAGTTTCCCTGTCCATATCACCGGCGGGGCGGTCCTCGGATTGCATCTGCATGACCATGCGTGCCACGCGATCAGGCGTCGGCAGGGTGCTGGCATAGCAAAGACGTATGAGCACCATCTCCGCCGCAGCGCGTCGATCAGGGGCCTGCTCGACCTCCTGAATACCCTTGAGCAGGATCTGCCAGGCGCGACCGAGTTCGGCATTGGGCAGGCGATCGGCCAGAGAGGCCCCGCGATCGCGCTCGGCCTCCGGCAATTCGCGGCTGTGACGCAGCGACGGGATGGCCTTGAGACGCGAGATTACATGAATCAGATCGAGCAGATCGGCGAGGAGGATGCCAAGGTCAGCCCCCTGCGCATAGGCCTGACCACTTATGGCGAGGGCCTCTTCGGCCTTGCCCTGCATCAGGATCTCGAACAGGTCGAACACGAGCTGACGATCGGCCAGCCCCAGCATGGCGCTGACCATGGGAGCCTCGATGCGCTCGGCCCCCTCGCCCTCACCTTGCGCAATCGCCTGATCGAGCAGAGACAGCCCGTCACGCACAGAGCCATCGGCAGCGCGTGCGATCAGGGAGAGCGCCTCTTCCGAAAACGCGACCGACTCCTTTTCCGCAATGCCCGCGAAATGCTGCATGAGCATCTCCTGCGGCACGCGGCGCAGATCGAATCGCTGGCAGCGCGACAGCACGGTCACCGGCACCTTGCGCAGTTCAGTCGTCGCAAAAATGAAGGTCACCTGCTCCGGTGGTTCCTCGAGGGTCTTCAGCAACGCATTGAAAGCGTTGCGTGAGAGCATATGGACCTCATCAATGATGAAGACCTTCATGCGCCCCTGCATCGGGCGGAAACGTGTCGCCTCAATGATTTCGCGTATATCGTCCACGCCCGTCCGTGACGCGGCGTCCATCTCGAGCACATCGGGATGACGATCGGCGAGAATGGCCGTGCAATTGGCACAGACACCGCATGGATCAGCGGTCGGGCCGCCCTGCCCATCGACGCCAATGCAGTTGAGCGCACGGGCGATGATACGCGCCGTCGTGGTCTTGCCCACGCCGCGCACGCCGGTGAGCATGAAGGCATGGGCAACGCGGCCCAGCTGGAAGGCACGGCGCAGGATACGCACCGTGGCATCCTGCCCGATCAGGTCATCGAAATGCTGGGGGCGATATTTGCGGGCGAGAACACGATAGGGTCCGCTGCGCTCGTTTTTATCCCGCGCGGGTGCCCCGGACGCTGCTGGTGCAGGAGCAGCCGCCTCAACGGGACTTTCCTGCGGCGCATCGAAAAATCCGCCAGCCTCAACCGGGGGCAGCGGAATATCGTCATCATGGGAAGAGGTATCTGAAGGCGTCATGACTCGTGCGACGAGACCGGCTGCTTCAGAGGGTGGGAGGCCGAACACATGACCCGAACAAAACTCACTGCGGCTGCTTCCTTCCGGACCTGACCGGGTTCGCAAGCCGTCCGTCCAAGGCCGACCTCCCGGTGCAGGGTTAACACCATTCTGCCTCTCATGCGCAAGAGGCAGGATCAGGTTTTTTTACAATCCGCTTGCGCCGCCGCCTTCATGGCGTCGGTCCCAGCCCCCATAAAGCTTGCCGCTTGCAGGTGCCGCCACCGATGGACGCCCAAACAGAATTCCCTCGGCCACACCCCAGGGGCGATGCGGCGAGAGCGCGTATCCCTCGATCTGAAGCTGCTGCATGACATCGGGGCTGAGTGCCCGCGGTTCGAGCTCGATCGCCGAGGGCTTCCACTGCTCATGAATGCGCGGCAGATCCACGGCCTGCTGGATGTCCAGCCCGCCATCAATCACCCCGAGCACGACAGACAGGATGATGGTGGGGATGCGTGAACCGCCGGGGCTGCCGATCACCATGAAAGGCTTGCCCTCATGCGTGATGATCGTGGGGGCCATGGATGACAGAGGGGTCTTGCCCGGCGCGATGGCATTGGCCTCGGAACCGACAATGCCAAACATGTTGGCACTGCCCGGCTTGGCGGCAAAATCATCCATCTCGTCATTGAGGAAGAAGCCGGTATCCCCACCGATAACACCCGCGCCGAACCAGCCATTAAGCGTGTAGGTGGCAGAAATAGCGAAGCCTGAGCGGTCAGCTACAGAAAACTGCGTTGTCTCATGCTTTTCGTGATCTTCGGCAGGCTGTGCCTGCATGACACCCGGCAGGGGGGCACCCGCGACCAGCGCATCGGAATTCAGGGCGTGATCGAGCGGAATTCCCTGACGAATGGCGGCCGCATAGGCCGGGTCGATCAGATGGGCAACGGGGTTATTCACGAAGTCCGGATCGCCCAGATCGCGGCGGTCAGAATAGGCATGGCGCATGGCCTCTACCTGACGCTGAACGCCAGCCACCGTGCGCAGGCCAAGCTGCTTCATGTCATAGCCAGACAGAATGTCGAGCATTTCGCAGAGAGCCACGCCACCACCGCTGGGAGGCGGGGCTGTATCGATATCATAGCCACGATAGCTGCAATGGATCGGTTCCAGCTCACGCGTGTGATAGGCCGCAAAATCGGCGAGGCTCAGAATGCCGCCATTCTGCTTGCTGGCGGCTACGACGCGCTGGGCAATATCGCCCTTGTAGAACACATCCGGCCCCTGGCTCGCGATGCTACGCAACGTGCGGGCAAGCTCTGTCTGCACCAGTCGATCGCCCGGCTGAAGCGGCGTACCGTCGGGACGAAGAAAGATCTTCGAAGCGTGCGGATCCTTCTGGAAGGCCGCGGTGCTGGTGTGCAGAAGATCGGCATCGCCCTGCCCGATCACAAAGCCCTTCTCCGCCAGCTCGATGGCCGGTGCCATGACCTGAGCACGGCTGAGCTTGCCCCAGCGACGCTGGATCTCGTCCAGTCCGGCAACTGTGCCCGGCACACCAATGGCCCGCCATCCTTCGATGGAGGCCTTGGGGTCCACCTTGCCCTGTGCATCCTGATACATCGTGGCCGTGGCAGCGAGCGGCGCGTGCTCACGGAAGTCGATGAAGGTCGTCTTGCCGTCTGGCAGGCGCAGGGTCATGAAGCCCCCGCCGCCGATATTGCCAGCAGCAGGGTAGACAACCGCGAGCGCATACCCCACCGCAACGGCAGCGTCAGCCGCATTGCCACCCGACGCAAGAATACGACGCCCGGCCTCCGATGCCAGATGCTGGGCCGATACGACCATGCCGCGCGTTCCGACAACAGGCTTTGCGGGCTTGAGCGCCGGGTTGACCGTGCCGAAGGCCAGCGGGTCATAGGGCATGGCCGCTGGTGCAGCCTGGGCGAGACTCGAGACAGAAATGCTGGCGAGGAGGAGCGGCAGGGCCGCAACCCGGGTGCTGACACGCTTCACGTAAATCGTTCCTTGCAGATCAGACAGAAGCCTTTGGCTTCAGACGTAAGGCGGCTTGGTAAAGCCGGCAGGCGAGAGCGTGAAAATCTCGCATCCCTCGCTTGTTACGGCAAGCATATGTTCGAACTGTGCGGAAAGAGAACGATCACGGGTCACGGCTGTCCAGCCGTCTTCAAGCGTCTTGGTGCCTTCCTTGCCCAGATTGAGCATGGGTTCGATCGTGAACACCATGCCTTCTCTCAGCTTCAGCCCCTTGCCAGGCTTGCCGTAATGCACGACCTGCGGCTCGGCATGGAATTCACGCCCGATGCCATGGCCGCAGAAATCGCGCACGACTGAAAGTCGCTGACCCTCGGCAAAGCTCTGGATGGCGTGCCCAATATCCCCCAGCGTCTTGCCCGGCGCAACTTCTGCAATGCCCAGCATCAGGGCCTTGTAGGTTGCATCAACCAGATTGACGGCCTTGCGGGGCACGTTCCCCACCAGATACATGCGCGACGTATCGCCATACCAGCCATCGATGATGGAGGTGACATCAATATTGACGATATCGCCATCCTTGAGGCAGCGCTCGCCAGGGATGCCGTGACAGACAACATGGTTGATGGAGATGCAGCAGGATTTCGGGAATCCGCGATAATTCAGCGGTGCAGGAACCGCCCCATGATCGAGCGTGTATTCGTGGATCAGACGATTGAGATCATCGGTCTTGGCGCCGGGCACGACATAGGGTGTGATCATGTCGAGTGTGGCGGCAGCGAGTTGACCCGCTTTTCTCAGGCCAACAAAATCGTCCTCAGTGTAAATCGTGATCCCGTGGTCGTGCGCCATACTGTCCATACCCTGCTGTTGCTCCCGCTCATGTTGTCTACTTCACGGATGATGCAGAGAAAATGCGCTGCCGGGGCATGAGGAGCAAGGCCGGATCGTCGTTTTTTATCGCCTGACCGGATCAACCCTTCTGGTGGCGGCTCGTCTTCCGGGTCGAGACAACATGACGCGACGTAGCCATACGCAGCTTTGCAGACGCGACTGTGTGGTGCTTGGCGCCGTGCGCCAGAGGCTGATAACGGCGCGGGCCTGATGGCGCCTCGGCCACTTCGAGAACCGCAGCGGACCCGGCAGAGAGACGCCCGTGACGGCGCGTGTTGCGTGCCAGAACAACCGGGGGATGCAGCGGGGCCATGGGGGCCACACCCTCTGCCGCAAAACCCTGATCGAGTATGTTCGCCATCATCGCGTTGCGCTGGGGATTGGAGCGCGCGCCCAGCACCACGCCCACAAGACGTACGTTGCTGCGCTGGGCGGATGTGATCAGATTATGCCCTGCCAGATCGGTATAGCCGGTCTTCATCCCGTCCGCACCCGCATAGGTTTTGAGCATTGGGTTATGGTTCGGAATCATGCGCCCGTGGAAAGCGAACATGGGCGTGGAGAAATAGTGGTAATATTCAGGAAAATCCTGAACCAGATGCTGTGCCAGCATGGACAGGTCGCGTGCCGTCGTCACCTGATCGGGGTCAGGCAGGCCCGAGGCATTGCGGAACGTCGTGTTCGACATACCCAATGCGCGTGCCTGCTGCGTCATCATATTCGCAAAACGGACCTCGTCGCCTCCGCCCAGCAATTCACCGAGCGCGCAGGCAGCGTCATTGGCTGATTGGGTGACGAGGCCGAGAATCGCCTGCTGCACGACGAAATGCGTGCCGGGAACCAGGCCGAGCTTCGAAGGCGCCTGAATGGACGCGTGGATGGAGACCGGCACCGGGGTATCAGCCGTGATCTCGCCCGCACGCATGGCGCGAAACGCCATATACAGGGTCATGAGCTTGGTCAGAGAGGCCGGATAACGCTGGAGGTCGGGATCGACCTGCGAGAGCACAGCGCCGCTATTCACATCCACGACATAGGAACTGACATGGCCCGCATACTGAGCATGTGCCGGCGCCGAGACCGCTACGGTGCCCAGCCCCAGTCCTGCGCCGAGCAGCGCGCGGGTGAACACCGACCATTTGCGCGCCTTGCCCGCCCGGGTGACCTTGATCAGGTTCGTCTTGGTAGCGGACTGCATGCAGTAGGTCACTCGTGCCCCCGGGAATCTGGCGTTAATTCGTATCATAGACTGACACATTTCAAACCGTCCACGATGATCTGGCACAATTGAGGGAAAAATAAGGTAAAGGGCTCTTAATAACCCCGATTGACGCCCAGGAGCGTGTTTCAACCCTCATTCGGGCATCAGGAGCCCGGTTTTCATCGCATCGATAGGCCCGCAGAGAGCCAGTAAAACACACGATTGATCTTTGCGAACGCCCTGTCGATCCCATATGGTCTGGATCATGCCGTACCGCACAGAAGTTTCAGGAACCCGGTTAGCCGACGCCTCGGTGACCCCCGCCCCTACCCTGCCTCATCTGGCGGGCGAGGACGATCCACCGCGCAAGGATGGCAATAACGACGAGTCGCATATCAGCGTCGTCATTCAGGCGCGCCCCGAAACGCGACGTCCGGCGATGTACAAGGTTCTCATGCTGAATGACGACTACACGCCGATGGAATTCGTCGTGCACGTTCTGGAACGCTTTTTCTCCAAATCGCGCGAGGAGGCGACCAACATCATGCTCAACGTCCATAAAAAAGGCGTGGGCGTCTGCGGGGTCTTCACCTTTGAGGTGGCAGAGAGCAAGGTAACCCAGGTGATGGATCTGGCACGACAGAACCAGCACCCGCTGCAATGCATGATCGAGAAAGCCTGAATCGAAATTATTCGGCCTTGCCAGGGAAACGGCAGGAGAGACCCTTTTACAAACCCATTATTTGCCTACATCCTGTCATGCTGACCCGTCACGCCTGACCTCAAGGAGCGCCCCCATGTTGTCTCGTATGCTCGAACAGACGCTCCATCGCGCCCTTACCCTTGCGGGTGAGCGACGCCACGAATACGCAACCCTCGAACATCTGCTGCTGGCCCTGACCGAAGACACGGACTCGGTGACGGTCTTCAAGGCCTGCGGAATCGACCTTGAGAAGCTCCGTGCCGATCTGACCGAATTTCTCGACAAGGATCTGGCGGGCCTTGCTTCCGACCGCCCCACCGAGCCCAAGCCGACAGCGGCTTTCCAGCGCGTCATTCAGCGCGCGGCGATCCATGTGCAGTCGACGGGCCGCGATGAGGTGACGGGCGCCAATGTGCTGGTTGCGCTCTTTGCCGAACGCGAAAGCCATGCCGTCTATTTCCTGCAGTTGCAGGACATGACCCGGCTCGATGCCGTGAACTTCATCTCTCACGGCATTGCCAAGGCACCCGACAAATCCAGCCGCCGCACCCCGACCGGGTCGCGCGACAAGGAGGAAGGGGAACGTGAGGAGAAGCAGGGCAAGGCCGCCAAACCGCAGGAAGCGCTCGCCGCCTATTGCGTCGATCTCAACAAGCGTGCCGAGGAAGGCAAGATTGACCCGCTGATCGGGCGTGACGGTGAGGTTGAGCGGACGATCCAGATCCTGTGCCGCCGCACCAAGAACAACCCTCTCTATGTGGGTGATCCGGGCGTGGGCAAGACAGCTATTGCCGAAGGGCTTGCCAAGCGCATCGTCGAGGGCGATGTGCCGGAGGTGCTGCTCGATGCGACGATCTTCTCGCTCGATATGGGCGCGCTGCTTGCTGGCACCCGCTATCGTGGTGATTTCGAGGAACGTCTCAAGGCGGTGGTAACGGAGCTGGACCAGACGCCAGGCGCCATCCTGTTCATTGATGAGATCCACACCGTGATTGGCGCAGGTGCGACGTCGGGTGGGGCAATGGATGCGTCCAACCTGCTCAAGCCCGCACTGGCAGCCGGTACGCTGCGTTGCATCGGCTCAACCACCTACAAGGAATACCGTCAGCATTTTGAGAAGGACCGTGCGCTCGTGCGTCGGTTCCAGAAAATCGACGTCCCCGAGCCGTCGATCAGCGATACAATCAAGATCCTGCGCGGGCTCAAGGGCAATTACGAGCGCCATCACAAGGTCCGTTACACCGATGACGCCCTGAAGGCAGCGGTCGAGCTTTCGGCCAAATACATGCATGACCGCAAACTGCCGGATAAGGCGATCGACATCATCGACGAAGCCGGTGCGTCGCGTATGCTCCTGCCCGAAAGCAAGCGCCGCAAGACGGTCACGCTCAAGGACATTGAAGAGATCGTGGCTAAGATCGCGCGTATTCCGCCCAAATCGGTCTCAACCGATGACCGCGAAACGCTTCGCCTTCTTTCCCGTGATCTGAAGAACATGGTGTTCGGTCAGGATACGGCGATCGAAGCCCTCAGCTCTGCCATCAAGCTGGCCCGTGCCGGTCTGCGTGATCCTGAAAAGCCTATCGGAAACTACCTGTTCTCCGGACCGACTGGCGTGGGCAAGACCGAAGTGGCGAAGCAGCTTGCCGCCTCGTTGGGTGTCGAACTGATCCGCTTCGACATGTCGGAATATATGGAGCGTCACTCCATTTCACGCCTGATTGGCGCGCCACCAGGGTATGTGGGGTTCGATCAGGGCGGTTTGCTGACGGATGCGATCGACCAGCATCCCCATGCGGTGCTTCTGCTCGATGAAATCGAAAAGGCGCATCCTGAACTCTATAATATCCTGCTTCAGGTCATGGATCATGGCCGTCTGACCGACCATAACGGCAAGACCATTGACTTCCGTAATGTCATCCTGATCATGACGACCAATGCGGGCGCGGCCGATCTAAGCAAGGAAGCTGTCGGGTTTGGCCGGACGGATCGTGTGGGTGAGGATGAAGACGCCATCAAGCGCCTGTTCACCCCGGAATTCCGTAACCGGCTTGATGCGATCATTCCGTTCGCCAATCTCACACCAGAGACTGTTGGCCGGGTGGTTGAGAAATTCGTGCTGCAGCTCGAAGCCCAACTGGCGGATCGTCATGTGACGATCGAGATCAGTTCTGCGGCCAAGGAGTGGCTGGCTGAGCGCGGCTATGACCGCCATTACGGCGCACGCCCATTGGGGCGCGTCATTCAGGACACGATCAAGAAGCCCCTCGCGGAGGAGCTATTGTTTGGCGCCCTGGCGAATGGCGGTGCGGTGCGTATCGGGCTCAAGGACAACGCGCTGCACTTCGACTTCCTCGAGGCCATACCGGCCACGCCGAAGAATGGTGAGGAAGATTCTGACGAGAAGTCGGAAGCGACCAGCGATAATTGACACCTCGCTCTTGTCTCGGTGGCTCACCGGGTGAGAGGAAAAACAGAACGGCAGGCTCACAAGAAGCCAAAACGAAAAAGCGGTGGGAAAACCCACCGCTTTTTTTATTCGTAGCGTGTACCGTTTACGATGACATAACCGGGCGTTGCCCAATGTCGGCCTGTGCCGTGATGAGTCCAGTCAATGCCCTGACTGCGCGCAGAGTCGAAATAGTACCGGCCCACGACCTCTACCTGATCGCCCGGATTGACCCATGGCCATGCCGGCGCGTTCATACGGTCGAGATCAGACACGATACGAATGGCCTGCCCGGGCGCCAGCTGCATGATGAAGTAGCCATGGACACCGCTGCGCGTATGACGCGAACGCGTGGTGACCGACAGGACTTTTCCGCAGACATGTTCAGGCAGGTCGACACGCGTCGGACCTGTTTGCAGGAAACCAGCCTGATCTGTCTGGAATTTCGCGTTATCACACTGGCCGTCTGCTGCCTGCGCAATTGCGGGAGCTACAGCGAAAGCCAGAGCGGCAAGCGCAGCGCCTCTCCAGCGCCGAAATGACTGAACCTGCATCAGCGTCACTTCTTGTGCAGTGTGTCTGGCTTGTGCGCAGCCTTAGCGCCAGTCTTGTCACTCTCGACCACAATTTTGGGATTATCCTTGGACGCTTTCACCTCATTGCTTTTGATCTTCATCGGCTTTGTAACCGTCTTGACCACATGACCCTCGGTTTCGCCGTTGCTCGTTTTCCAGGTGACATCATCACCCTTCTTGAAGTCCTTCGCTGACATGATGCCTGTCCTTGCTCTGCCCGGCGGGCGGTTGGGAAGGAAAATCCCGTGCAAGCCGAACGCAGGGTGAGGCTGGAATGTTGCCTGCCTCACCAACTGCGCAGACATAAAAAAAGCCGCCCCGAGGGACGGCTTTTTTACGAGTGGACGATCATCAAGCCTCAGGCAGCAATTGCCTTCGCGCCGGACTGCACATCCAGAATCTGCTTGAGGATCAGCGGAAATTCAGAAAGATGCCCGATGCGCAGCAGGCCAGGCCAGCTGGGAGCAGGCTTGCTGAGATCGCGCAGCAGCACACAGGCCATACCGGCGCGACGAGCGGCTTCAGCACCCGTGTCCGAATCCTCGAGTACGATGCAATTCTCAGGATGCACACCTTCCATCTCGGCTGCGTGCAAATAGAGATCGGGGCGCGGCTTTGGCATGTCGAGATCACGACCCGAATGGATCCGCTCATCTTCAAGCAGCTCATCAAGCCCTGTGCTTGAGAACTTTGCTTCCATTTCAGCACCGGAAGAGTTCGAGCCAATACGGATGGGGAGGCCCAGATCATGCACGCTCTGCAGCATGTCATGGGCGCCATCGATGGTTTCTGCTTCGGTCTCCATCATTTTGACGATGCGGTCCTGCATCATCATATCCCAGTTCTCGGGCATTTCAGTGCCGGTCTCACGGCCGATGCGCTCACCGATCTTCACAAGTTCACCACCCGTGAAAATCTTGTGGGCCTCATCGTTGGAAATATCCCAGCCATAATGGCGGGCTTCTTCTGCCATCTTGGCTGTCGACAGATGCTCACCGTCAACCAACACGCCATCACAATCAAAAATGACGAGCTTCAGTGAGCCATCCTCACGAAGGGCTGCGGGGATATCGGTAGCATTAGCGGAAGCTACGGTCATGATATTGTCCTCTCTCGGTTTGTGCGGGCACCGACCGGCGCTCTCTGCACACAGGGTTTGGGCAATCACGAAATCGTGTGTATGACCTTAAGATAAGCATGGAAACAAGAAATGCAAGGAAAAACGTCAAAATATATCTTGCTGAACAGAGAAGTGCTGGATTCTGCCAATGCAGCGCGCATAATCAAAGCAACCTCAGGCGTCACATATTTAACGTTACGCGCGTTAGTTTTAGACTTTTCCCGATACTCATGACAGAAACATGACAAACCTGCCATCAAAGAAATGGATTCCTGTTTTTTACTTTTTCTATACAATAGATCTTTGATAATCACTTGAAGAGACCAAGCGCAAGAGCTCGAGGCCCTGCAGGCATCTGGCCCGCTTCAATAATCGCAGGTTCGTGATGAAGAGCGCCAAACCGGCTCACCGGTTTTGCCGTCACAGCATGAAGTTTTCGTAGCCCGGGCGTTAGTTTCAAGACTACGTTGTCGTTGCGCCACCTGAAACGCGAATTAGGATCCTATCGCGCATAGCGCACGAGATAGTCTCTGGCGACGTCGAGACTTTCCACGATGGCAAGAGCGTTCGCTCTCGCAAAATCGTCTGGCTCAGCCAGATCCGGCACCATGATGACGCGCATACCTGCTGCAACCGCGGCCCTGACGCCCACTGACGAATCCTCGAGCGCGAGACACAGTTCGGCCGTTACGCCAATCCGGGAGGCAGCCAGCGTATAGGGTTCAGGATCCGGCTTGCCGTGGGTCACATCGTCACGCGTCACAACGGCGTCGAAACGCTGTGTCATGGCAAGGATGGCAAGATGATCTGTGGCGCGCCCATGACTCGATGACGTGGCAATTGCGCGCGGAATATTTCTGGCATCGAGCAGATCGAGAAGATCGAGAGCGCCTGGCTTCAGCCGCAAGTGACCCTGTCCGACCATTTCTGACAGGCATTCCTCCTGCAATGCGAGGAACCTTTCCGCTTGCGCTGCTGCACCGCAATGCATTGCAAGGAGCTCAAGGCACCTGTCCTCAGAAAGGCCTATCATGGCGTTCGCAAGAGATACAGGCAGGGGGAAACCGCATTGTCGTGCAGCCCTCATGGAGGCCTCTATACCGAGCGATTCACTGTCCAGCAGTAGGCCGTCCATGTCCAAAATCACACCGCGAACCGACATCTGTGGGGTGGTGATCAGGGATTCGGGCAGGGCTTTTGTAACCATCTCGCGTCTCTTTCGCAGCAGATCCGATGCTGCGACCCCCAGAGAATCTTCTCTTCGACCAGAGACTGGCAAGCAGCAGCGGCGACCCGCCGCTCTCATGCAGACGGGTAACTGGGTCCTATCAACGCGTGCATACAACCCGTTTGGGGCTTAACGATGTCGCGCACCGGCTGTTCGCATGGTGCTGCCCATCCCTCGTTCACAACCGCGCTACCGCAAGGGCGCGTTCGTGAACGAGGGGGCTGAATACCCGACCTAGTGCATTCAAGCTCCCTGTCGCCCACCAGGTGAATGAGGCGCCTGATGGTGGGTCGCTCTGTAAAGCACCCACTCCTCAACCACGCGTCCATAGGCCAGGTGGCAATAACCTACCTCACCATCTTTCTCATGTCGGATCTCGAGCTTACCGCCCTGCTCCTTGCAATAAACGGAAGCGGGATTGGCCAGATAGGCAGCTTTCGCCGGTCTATCGTCCTGCGCGCATCCTGCAAGCACTGATGTCAGAAGCACTGTGAACAACACGATGAAGCGGGGGAAACCTTGTCTCCTTGTTTGACGCAATCTGATCATGACATGTGTCTCTCTCACGCAGTTATCTATCCACAGCGTCTGGTGATGAACCATGTCAGGTGCCACGTCGAGGGCTGTTCACGCATCCGGGTCCGCCTGTCTGCAAGACCGGATCATGATTTGCATGCAGGAAGGAAACCAATACCTATAAAAAGCTCGTTGCGGGCAGTCATGTGTAAATGGCAACGCGCAAGATCTCCATCATACCGGGCCCGGAACCGTTGGTGGCGTCTTCAGCCTCGCTATCAAGAGCGTATAGGCTTGCCCGCTGTACAGGCCAATTGACCCACTAGAAGGCGCCACGACACATTACGCTGCATCGCTCGCTCGCCCACAGAGCTTTCACCTGTCGACATTGCCGCGATTATGGTGGCGCCGCGAAGAACGGCAGTGACCATCCTGAAACCCGGGGTATGTTTACCGCCAAAAGGGGGCATAATCCGGTTGGTGATGCTACCTGGCCCGGGCGAGAAGCTTGGCAGATAGACGACGATTATCCGGGAAGAGCAACGCACAGACTGCCCTATCGGGATTTTCGATGATGCTTGCGATGAAAAAGTCCCCCAGAAACCTTCTCCGCCCGGATTCTCCCAACCTCAAGCTTGTGCCGGTTATGGTCAGCCAATGGGTGACTGCACTGCTCGTCCGCCTCGCCTCACCGTAGCGTGTTCGATGTCACTCAAACTTGTGCGCTTCTCCCTCTTCCTCCCGTTTCTGATCCCTCGTTCAGTATGCCGCCTATGGGTCGCCTCACAGGGAGGTGACGCAGGATCTCATAAGGACAATCGGAATGGATCTGGGTCTCAAGGATAAAGTTGCCGTCATCACAGGCGGTAGTGTCGGTATAGGCCTTGCTGTGGCGGAAGGTCTGGCCCGTGAGGGTGCTCACATCGTCATGGTGGCACGCGACAAGGAGCGGCTGACAGAAGCAGCTTCGAAGCTTGCGGCAAGCTTTGGTGTGCGCTGCCTGCCTGTTGCTGCCGATGTAACCACGAGCGAGGGTATCGAAAGCATTGTGCGTGAAACTGAATCTGCCTTTGGTGGTGCGGATATCCTCGTCAACAATGCCGGGACGGGCTCGAACGAGACCATCATGGAAGCCTCTGACGAGAAGTGGCAGTTCTACTGGGATCTGCACGTCATGGCGGCCATTCGCCTGGCACGCGGCCTCGTGCCCAGCATGAAAAAACGCGGTGGCGGCGCCATCATTCATAATGCTTCCATCTGTGCAGCCCAGCCGCTGTGGTACGAGCCGATCTACAACGTCACCAAAGCAGCTTTGATGATGTTCTCGAAAACCCTCTCGACAGAGGTGATCAAGGACAATATCCGCGTGAACTGCGTCAATCCGGGCCTGATCCTGACGCCTGACTGGATCAAGACAGCCAAGCAACTGACCAGCGAGAGCGGTGGTGACTGGGAAGCCTATCTGCAAGGCGTTGCCGACGAACATGCCCCTATCAAGCGCTTTGGATCACCCGAGGAACTGGCTAATTTCTTTGTGTTCCTGTGCTCGGATAAGGCTTCCTACAGCGTGGGGTCATCCTATTTCGTCGATGGCGGGATGCTTAAAACCCTTTGATGCATAGCAATGCGAAAGCGCTGCTATGCTGCTAGTTATCAGGAACCGACCCGCGCCTATGCCGCTGAAGGCAAGGCAGGGTCTTTCGGCGCATCCCGGTCGAAAGGCCGGGATGCGACCATGAAGGATGACAACCAATGAGTGAGACGAAACGTTTCGCTGGCAAGACAGCTCTCGTGACCGGTGCCGCTGGCAATATCGGCCTCGCTGTGGCGCGCCGTCTGGCGAAAGAAGGCAGCCACGTCGTGCTGCTCGATCTCGATCAGGGCAAACTTGACGAAGCGGCGAAGCAGCTCGCCGAGCATGGCGTGAAGGTCAAGACGGTGGTTTGTGACGTCACGAACTACGCCAGCGTTGAGGAAGCTGTCGACTACGCCGAGAAGAATGTCGGTGCGATCGACCTGTTGTTCAATAATGCCGGTTATCAGGGTGCCTTCGCACCGATTCACGAGTACCCCGTTGAGGATTTCCAGCGCGTCGTTGATATCGATCTGGTCGGGGCGTTTCACGTACTGCGTGCCGTATCGCGCCGCATGGTCGCCCGCCGTTCGGGCAGCATTGTAAATACAGCCAGCATGGCAGGTTTGCAGGGCCCGCCGAATATGGGTGCCTATGGCTCATCGAAATTCGGTGTGGTCGGGCTGACTCAGGTTGCGTCAAAGGACCTCGCTCCTCACAATATCCGGGTCAACGGTATTGCCCCTGCCCTCATGGGCCCTGGCTTCATGTGGGACCGCCAGACCGAGTTGCAGGCTGCTACCAACACGCAATATTTCTCAACCGATCCCGAAACAGTAAAAAAGGAGATGGTTGCAGGTGTACCGATGCGCCGTCTCGGAGATATCGAGGAAATTCCCGGCACCGTGGCTTTTCTGCTGAGCGACGATGCGAGCTACATTACAGGCGTGACCATGCCGATTTCGGGCGGCATCCTCTGATATTTTCAAGCTCGAGCTGGGCGCGACGCAGGAAACATCGTCGCGCCCAGGTCAGCCGCAATCCAACCGTCAGGCTTCGCTCGACCAGCGCAAACGCAGATGTTCGGATGTCGCAAGGCTTGAAGGTCTTGGGACTGATGGGGGAGGATCGAACACACCTTCAGAGAGATAACGCAACGCATTGACGACGCCAGCATGGGAGAAAGGCTTGGCGATCACCCCATGAGCTCCCGAAAAATCTTCCGGTATCTTCGAAACATTTGCTGTCAGGAAGACAATCAGGGCCTCCGGCCATCTCTGGCGAATATGTGCGCAGACCTCAAAACCGTTTGACCCCTCGGCAAGGTGGAGATCGACCAGCGCCAACTGCGGACTGATCTGATCGGGAAGCGCCTTAACCTCCTGCAGAGAAGCAGCTGCCCCAACGACTTCATGACCACTATCTCGGATAAGCGCTTCCATATCCATCGCGATGATCATTTCGTCCTCGACGATGAGGACATCCATGGGAACTGCCATTACAGGGTTTCGCTTTTAGGAAAGGTGATCGTTACGCAGGTTCCCGGGCCATTATCGCTCCATCGGGCCTGCGCCTGAGCCTGACGCGAAAGGCGCGTAATCAGAGCGGCGCCGATACTCTTCGTCCGTCTGACTGAAGGCATACCCGGACCATCATCACAAATCCTGATTGTTCCGCACCCATCCTTCTCACCAGTAAATAGAGTGAGTACCCCGGCGCGCCCATTAGCAAAACCATGCTTGATGGCATTGGTAAGAATTTCGTTCAGAATGAGCCCCAGGGCAGAAGCATGCGCTGAGTCAATCATCAACGGTTCGATCTTGAGCAGGAGACGTATATCCGTACGGCCACTCGACCCCACAACATCACGCGCGAGATTTCCGACAAAACTGCCAATATCGAACGCTGCGATATCCTCCGACTGATAAAGCTGCCGATGCACAACAGCGAGGGCATCGACCCGCTCGAGCATGCTGTCGAGTTTCGCGACAATAGCAGGGTCATCAATCGTGCGGGCCTGCAAGCGCAACAGAGAGCCGATCATGGTCAGGTTGTTCTTGACACGATGATCGACCTCATGAAGCAGGATCGTCTTTGCCTCCAGAGCATCGCGCAGATCGGCGGTGCGCCGCTCGACTTCGCGCTCGACCAGGATTTTCTGCTGATTGATAATCTGCTGTGCCTCCACACGCTCAGTTACATCGAGTTGTGAGGCAAAAAAGAAGCGTATATCACCCTTGACGTCGCGCACCGGCGAGAGATAAAGCGCGTTCCAGAACTTGGAGCCGTCCTTGCGATAATTCAGCAGGTCGACGTCGATATCGTGACCTTCTTCGATGGCTGTCCTGACCTTCGCAACCGCCGCAGGGTCGGTTTCCGGGCCTTGTAGAAAGCGGCAGTTTTTACCTACGATCTCGGCACGGTCGTAGCCGGTCAGCTCCTGAAACGCGACATTGCAGAAAACAATCGGGTTGTCTGCCTGCCCTGGGTCCGTGATGACCATGGGCATACGGGTTGCTCGTACGGCAGCAGCAAACGGGTCACCACGCCCTTGCTCGTAATCGAGCTCATCTGTCAGGTGCCAATCGTCGCGCTGCTTCACACTTTCTCCCCCTGTGAGTGCCCAAGAGGCATCACTTCTGGCTCAAACGAAACCCTAGCTGGAGGGTTTCACGCAGGTTCACGTCATGCAGGTACCCAGCCTCGAAAGCCGGAGCCTCGGTCTGACGACAGACACAAGAGCCAGTGACAAGCCGGAAGGCCAGCAAGATTTCTCCAGAAGACGTGCGCGCGAGGCGAAGTCGCGGATGCCTGAAACCGGGAAGTTTGGTGCGTGAGGATGAAGGCTCCCGCACTACGGGTCTTTATTTGCGACAGATTTCCGGCAATTTAGATATACAGATAGGAATTGATATATAAAACATGAATATAGTATGATATATTGATTATATCCTGAAGATTTATCATTATATATTTTATCAGTAAAATTGATAAATCTAGAGAATCCAGGAAATCCAACTGCTGATGCATGACAGAATAGAGTGAAAGCGCGAGATCACTCAGGCGCTCTGATATCCCACCTGTCAAAACTCGAACCACAAGCAGTCATCCGAAGCACGGATAGCCGGAAAAGGCCTCTCAACAGCTATCTGGCTGGTGGAGAGGTACCATGAAGATGCGCGACGTCAGCCGCAGCAGGATCCGAGCTCATCCTGGAAGAACCAGTCTTCACACAGCTATCCCAAAATATGAGTCGTGTCATACGGCCATAAAGCGAAAGTAATTTACAATAATGAATGAATCGATCGAGATCGCCACGATGCTCCTGCGTCGTGATGATGTTGAAGGGCTGCGTCTTGCACCCTATCGATGCCCCGCCGGATACTGGACAATTGGCATCGGCAACCGCTTCCTTGCCGATGGAAGCCCTGTCACGGCCAGTACACCGCCACTCACAGAGGGTGAGGCGCTTAACCTGCTCAGGCACACATTGGATAATCTGCGTGCAAAGTTGGATGATGCAATCTCTGTACCACTGACCCCCTGCCAGGCAGGTGCCCTTTTGAGCTGGCAATTCAATATCGGCAGTACGGCCATGTATCGCTCGACTTTGCGCACCCTGCTCAATCAGGGTCAGTACTGTGCTGCTGGCGAGCAGCTACTCCGGTGGGACAAGGCGAGCGTGCAAGGCCGAATGGTGGTTTTGCCTGGCTTGAAAAAGCGCCGCCAACTGGAGCGCGCTGTCTATTTCGGCCTGCCCCTGACGGGCACGGCGCATTCAAAATAAACGCTCTCTCCTTCACATACTCAAAGGAAATCTGACTATGGATCTTGATTGGCAACAACTCTATGCATCAGTCATGCCACTGGTACCCGCAGAACTGGCAGCTGATTTTACCGTGATCGGAACATTCGTGGTGGCCTCGTGTGCCGTCGCAGCGCGTTTCTGGCCGCGTCCAGCAGAGGGCTCCAGATGGCTGAGCCTGTATCTCCTGGTCAATCGCCTCGCCATGAACAGCAGGCACGCGGCGAATGCTGATGACACAAGGCAAACAAACTCCTGAGTCCCGCAGAACCTAATTTCAGAATTATCTCGAATCAGACCTTGGCCTCATGCAAATCGCCCAGTTCCGGAAGCAGGATTGCAAGAAACAGAACGGCAGATCGGTGAACGGCCCTGTCGTGATCGACCAAAGCGTCGTGGGGACCTGCATGGATGTCTTATGCGCCTGACAGCGCACAGAGAGATCACCTTGACAGACAGGCGTCATGCATGGCCCCTCGACTTGTGAAGCAATATACTTCACGGGGAAGGCACTAATTTTTTAGGGGAAATCATGGTGCTGCTAGCGAGGATTGAACTCGCGACCTCTCCCTTACCAAGGGAGTGCTCTACCACTGAGCTACAGCAGCAACTGGAGCGCTTCGTAGCTTCTCAGCCCGAAAGCTGCAAGCCCCGAAAGCGCTTTTTTGTAAAAGATTCAGTCGTCGCGGTGAATTTTTTCCATACGCTCGTGACGCTCCTGCGCCTCGATTGACATCGTGGCAATAGGGCGGGCTTCAAGGCGACGCAGGCCAATAGGCTCTCCAGTTTCCTCACAAAAGCCATAGGAGCCGTTCTCGACACGCTGCAGGGCAAGGTTGATCTTGCCAATCAGCTTGCGGGCACGGTCGCGCGTTCTCAGTTCAAGGGCTCTGTCCGTCTCGACGCTGGCACGGTCAGTGACATCGGCCTCATGGATCCCACCTTCCGAGAGACTGGCGAGCGTCAGATTCGCCTCCTTGAGGAGGTCATTGCGCCAACGCAGCAATTTCTGTCTGAAGAACTCCACCTGAAGCGGATTCATGAACTCTTCGTCGTCAGAGGGCCGATAATCCGGTGGGAGCGTGATCATGCACGTCTGTCCTTAACGCAAGTCGCTTGAGCCCCGCCGCCCCGTCATATGCATTGCAGGAAAAGAGGGCCCAAACCCGTATCCTGAGCAAAACGGCATGGCTGGTTTGGCGCGGCTTATACCTGCCTTGGCAACGAACGCCAAGCCCGATCTGTCGAAAACAGACAATCCTTCAGGCATGAGGCGAAATAAAATCAAAAAACGTCTCTCTGAAATAAAATTGTCACAGATACTCGGGGCAATTTTTATTTCATGAATTCGGACCAATACCGGCGAACGTCTCACAAAAGTTATTGACGCAGCAGATAGTCTATAGTGCAGCGCTATGCTCCATCATCTGGGCAGAAAAACATCCGCCGACCCGGCAAGATGCCGGTTCGCAGGTAGTGGCAAGCCTTTCCTGCCCCGTATCAGGCCAGCGTTTCATAACGATCAAGCTGCCAGGAAACAGGTTCCAGCCCAGCCAGACGCACCCATTCCTGCATATGGGGATGATCGAGTACCGCCTGCCGATAAGCTTCAGCAACAGGTGACAGCGTCACCCCGTAGGAAGTGAAACGCGAGACCACCGGTGCAAACATGATATCAGCGGCGCAGAAATCGGCGCCGAACAGATAGGGGCCGGTTGCACCGAAGCGCTCGCGTGTCTCGCACCATATCCGATCAATTCTGGCGATATCGGCCAGCACGTCCTCGCCGGTTTCGAGCAAAGGGCGGTTTGTCCGACCAAGATTCATGGGCATAGCGATACGCAAGGCACGAAAGCCTGCATGCATCTCACTGGCAACACTGCGGGCCACCGCGCGCGCCACGCGATCGGCCGGCCACAATACAGGCGCGACCTCAGCGCAGTATTCGCATATCGCAAGGCTTTCCCATATCCGAGCACCCTGATGCACCAGATAGGGCACCATCCCATTGGGGGAAATCTCGTGGATTTCGCTCGTCTGTCCGCCCCCGCGCAGCGCGATAACCTCATCCGGCACGTCCAGCCCGGCGCAACGCACGGCGAGCCACCCTCTCAGAGACCAGGAGGAGTAGCGGCGCGTTCCGATGACGAGGCGATCCATGACGATAATCCTGTTCAGGCGAGAATGAAGCCCCCGCCCAGAACCCTGCTGTCCCGATAAAGAACGCAGGCCTGTCCGGGCGCGGGCATGGCTGCCTCATCCAGCACGACACGTGCGCCACCCGCAAGAGGATAGACCCAGGCGTCACGCGTCACCTCGCGGGCCCGGATCTGCACCTCGCAGCGCACGCCGGTTTCTGGCGCATCGATCAGCCAGTTCATGTCGCGCAGGGCAAATTCGCTTCGACCAGCATTTTCCTTGGGTCCCACGATGATACGGCGCGTCGTGGCGTCAATGCGTTTGACAATCTGGCGGCGGCCATCCTTCGTATGGATGTCACCCAGGCGTTTGCTCTGCCCGACCGTGTAGCGCGCGATGCCCTCATGCTGGCCGAGAATACGCCCTGTCTCATCGACGATCTCACCAGCCCCGCTGGTTTCGGGGCGCAGCTTCTCAACCACCTCGGCATAGGTGCCGGTGGGGACGAAGCAGATATCCTGACTGTCTGGCTTGGCCGCGATTGCCAGTCCGAATTCCTCGGCTTTCTGACGCACCGCGTCCTTGTTCGGCATGTCACCCAAGGGGAAGCGCAGATAGTCGAGCTGGTCCTGCGTCGTTGCGAACAGGAACCATGACTGATCGCGCGAGCTATCGGACGGGCGATGCAGTTCCGACCGCTCCTCACCCTCGATACGCCGCACATAGTGACCGGTCGCCATCGCCTCGCAGCCCAGATCACGGGCCATGCTCAGCAGATCGGTGAATTTAACGCCCTGATTGCACGCAACGCAGGGCACGGGCGTTTCACCACGCGCATAGCTGTCGGCAAAACTGGCCATCACGCTGCTGCGAAAACGATCTTCAGCATTGATGACGTAGTGCGGGATATCAAGCCGATCGGCCACGGCACGCGCATCGAGGATGTCACGGCCCGCACAGCAGGCGCCGGGCTTGGACACGGCCTGACCATGATCATAAAGCTGCAACGTGGCGCCGATGACCTCATGCCCTTCCTGTTTCAGGAGCGCGGCCACTACGGAACTGTCCACGCCTCCCGACATGGCAACTAGGATACGCATGAGATCTCTCTACTTTTCAAAAAAACGGAATTTCAGGCTTCAGGAAGCCTTGGGCAGACGCACAACCAGACCGTCCAGCGCATCGGTCATAACGATCTGACAGCCGAGACGGGAAGTCTTTTCGAGCCCGAAGGCGAGATCGAGCATGTCTTCCTCGTCGTCTGTCGGCGCGGAAAGCTTGTCGGCCCATTCAGGATCGACAATCACATGACAGGTGGCGCAGGCCAGCGAACCCTCGCAGGCGCCTTCGAGTTCGATATCGTGCTTGTGGGCAACTTCAAGCACGGAGAGGCCGACCGGCGCATCGACTTCCCTGCGGGTGCCGTCCTGCTCGACGAAAATCATATGTGGCATAGTGTTTCTACCCTGCTTCTTCGTTACGAGGTGCGATAGACTTCGCAGGCTGCCTGACGGAAATATTCCAGCGCCTGCACGATCTCGGGCGTGGAGGTAAAGCGTCCGACCGACAGACGCAAGCATCGTGCCGCGTCTTTCGCATCAAGCCCCATTGCCGCCAGAACATAGGAAGGCGTGACATCAGCCGAGGTACAGGCCGATCCGGTGGACAAGGCCACATCTGGAAGCGCCGCCATGAGGGTCCTTGCCTCGCCCCCTTCTGGGAAGATGAGGTTGAGAGCACCACTTACCCGAGGTGATGAGGCGCCGTTGACGCGCACCCCTGGGAAGATTTCCTCAAGCCCCGCCAGAAGCTGGTCGCGCAAACCGGCCAGACGCTCCTCCTCCTGAGGCAGTAGCGTCTGTGCCAGTGATGCTGCTCTGCCGAATCCGGCAATCAGTGGCGTTGGCAAGGTGCCCGAGCGCAACCCACGTTCCTGCCCGCCTCCGGAAAACAGCGGCAGAAGGCGCGCCCTTGGACGATGGCGCACATAAAGCGCCCCGATCCCCTTCGGCCCATAGAATTTATGCGCCGAGAGCGACATCAGGTCGACCGAGCCGCAATCAAGCGGCATCTTGCCCGCCGCTTGTGCAGCATCAGTGTGAAACAATGCGCCCGCCTCACGGGCCATGGCAGAGAGACGCGGAATATCCTGAATGATGCCTGTCTCGTTATTGACCGTCATGATACTGACCAGAGCCGTCGGCTCTGACAGAGCAGCGGCCAAGATTTCGGGAGCCAGCAAGCCGTCGCGTCCGACAGGCAGGATGACGGGCTCAAACCCTTCTGCTGCCAGATCACGCACCGACTCCAGAACGCATTTATGCTCGGTCGCAACAGTGATCACGCGACGCTTCGAACTGTTCTGGCGGGCCAGAAACCGGGCTGCGCCCTTGATCGCAAGATTATTCGCCTCGGTGGCACCGGAAGTGAAGATGATCTCGCGTGATTGCGCCCCGATCAGCGTCGCAATGGTAGTACGCGCCTCTTCAACGGCATGGGCCGCCGCCTCACCTGCTGCATGTCCTTCGCTATGCGGATTGCCATAATGCTCGCTGAACCAGGGCAGCATGGCCGCCACCACCTTGGGATCACAACGCGTCGTTGCCTGATTATCGAGATAGATCATGCTGCCCTGGCCCCCAGACGAAGCGCCATGGACGTATACGCCTCGATGAAGCGATCGATCTTCTCCTCGGTGATGTTCCAGGGCAATGAGACGCGAATGGCATTGGCCGCCCCCTCGCCAAGCCCCATGGCCTGCAGGACATGAGACGCCGAAACCTTGCCTGACGAGCAGGCCGATCCTGTCGAGACTGCAAAACCCTGCAGGTCAAGCATCATGAGTTGTGTCTGTGCCGGGACACCCCAAAGGATCAGGGATGTCGTATTGGGCAGGCGCGGTACCTTGCGATCTCCCGTCACACGTGCACCGCAGGCAAGGGCCGCCTCATCCACCTTATCACGGAGCCTGGCGATCTCATGCCAGTCCTGTTGGCGGGATGCCTCAAGCGCGGCCATCATGCCGAGGATCGCGGGAAGTGGCGGTGTGCCCCCGCGCCTGCCACGCTCCTGCCCGCCCCCCCTGATCATCGGGGGGATGTGTCCCTCTGCTCCCAGGATCAATGCACCCGCCCCCATGATGCCACCTGCCTTGTGCCCGGACAGCGCGAGACTTGTGAACGAACCAAGCGGCAACGCCATACGACCCGCCACCTGTACAGCATCGACATGAAGCAAAGCCCCGTAGCGAGCACAAAGCGCGGCAATTTCCTGGGTCGGATGGAGGATTCCTGTCTCGTTGTTCGCAGCCATGCAACAGACGAGCGCCGGTGCACCATCAACAAGTGCCGTTTCCAGCGCGTCGAGACAGAGTGTTCCATCTGCCAGCACCGGCAGGATCGTGGCATCCGGGCGTGCCATCATGACGGCATCATGCTCGGTGGCGCCGATCAGGAGACGCCGCATCGTTCCATCGGGCAGTCCATCCCTTTGCGACAGGGCATGTATGGCAAGCACATTGGCCTCGGTCCCGCCCGAGGTGAAAACAACCTGCTCCGACCCTACATCCCAATAATGGGCCATGCGATCGCGCGCTTCCTCAAGGGCTCGGCGCGCATTACGCCCAGGCCCATGCACCGAGGAGGGGTTGCCCTCCAATGACAGTGCCTCGCGCATCGCCAATCTGGCTTCATCACGCATAACTTCAGTAGCATTGGCATCAAGATAAACGGTCATCTTCCTATAGATCGACTTGCACCCTCCGAGTGCAAGTCAAAAGCGCAGGAGAGGGAAATGGCGCGTTATGACGATTTCTGTGGAATTTTACCTGTCAGCATCGTTATACACTGCGCCAATGATGGCGTGGTGATCTGCCCCTGAGAGAGAAATCCCTCCAACGGGGCCCGCGCCGCTTCAGGGAATATCCGCTTGATATTCCCTCACCGTTGAGGAGCTAGTCCATGCGCGTTTCAACGCCTGCCGAATCCCTACATGGTTTTCATGCCCGACCAGCCTTCCCTTCGGTACGTGTCGCCACGGTGCCGTTTCGCTGAGAGATCTGCGCCAGTCATCATGACCTGTCCCTGATCGGGTCTGGAGCAACAAGCCTCCGGGCCTTCAGGCATAGCCTCATTTCCCACAAAAAACACATATCCCCTGCAGGGCACGCCCTCAGACAGGGGCATAATTCGGAAGCATTTTGATGCCAGAAGTCATGTTCGCCGGCCCTGATGGCCGGTTGGAGGGTCGTTACCACCATTCTGACGAGCCTAACGCGCCGCTCGCTCTGGTTCTGCATCCGCACCCGCTTCATGGCGGGACCATGAACAACCGCATTACCTACACAATGTACCGGTCGTTCGAGAAAATGGGTTTTTCGGTCATGCGCTACAACTCGCGTGGCGTCGGGCGTTCGCAAGGCCGCTATGATGGCGGTATCGGAGAAATTTCAGACGCCGCAGCCGCGCTGGACTGGATGCAGATGGTCAACCCGAACTCAAGCGAGTTGTGGATTGCCGGCTACTCCTTTGGTGCGTTCGTGGGCATGCAGCTTCTGATGCGTCGCCCTGAAATCAGCGGCTGGATCAGCGTGGCACCGCCCGCCAATGACTATGATTTTGGCTTTCTGGCCCCCTGCCCCTGCGGTGGCCTGATGATTGCTGGCGACAAGGATGACATGGCCCCGGAGCCGGGCATCCGCAAGCTGGTCGACAAGCTGAACACGCAGAAGAATGTCGAGGTTGATTACCGCGTGTTCGAGGGCGCCAACCACATCTTTGCCAGCGAGGCCGACAAGGTCGCCCACGCGCTGGAAGACCATGTGACTGTCATGCGCAACCGTCGCGTTCTGGCTATCGCTGCCGACTGACGCCTTAAAGGCATCGGATCTGTTCAAAAGGCGGGGCATACCCCGCCTTTTTTATTGGCGATTTGCTTTTTTCGGGGGGCAGCTTCGCGTGCCCGGTCGGCTTCCGGGCAGTTTCATGCTAGGACCCCCAGCCTTGACCCTATTCTGATGGATGACCCGATATGGCAGAGCACGCGCTGAAAAGTCCTTTCCTGAAAGAGGCTCAGGCTCGGGGCTATATTTTCCAGTGCACTGACCTTGCCGCCCTTGATGAAGCGATGAGCAAAGGTCCGGTGGCAGGCTATATCGGCTTCGACCCAACAGCAGACTCGCTGCATGTGGGCAATGCCCTCTCCATTATGATGCTGCGCCTGATGCAGAAGCACGGCCATCGCCCGATTGCCCTCATGGGCGGCGGCACAGCCAAGATCGGCGATCCCTCATTCCGCGACGAGGCAAGAGCGCTGATGAGCCCGGAAAAGCTGGCGCATAATCTGTCCGGTATCGAGATCAGCCTGCGCCAGTTCCTGAATTTCGGCACCGGATCAAGCGATGCCATGCTGGTCAATAATGCCGACTGGCTCGATCGCCTGTCCTATATCGAATTGCTGCAGGATGTCGGCGTGCATTTCTCGATCAGCCGCATGCTGTCGTTCGAGAGCGTCAAGCAGCGCCTGGACCGCGAGCAGGGCCTGACTTTCCTCGAGTTCAACTATTCCATCCTGCAATCCTATGACTTCCGCGAACTGAACCGGCGCTTTGGGGCCGTGCTCCAGATGGGCGGCTCTGACCAGTGGGGCAATATCGTTGCCGGCATCGATCTGGCGCGTCGCACGGATGGCAAGCAGGTCTTTGGCCTGACGACACCGCTGGTGACGACATCATCCGGTGTAAAAATGGGCAAATCTGCCAAGGGTGCCACCTGGGTGAGCGCTGAGAAACTGCCGGTCTTTGAATACTGGCAGTTCTGGCGCAACACGGAAGATGCCGATGTTGGTCGCTTCCTGAAGTTCTTCACGGATCTCCCCGTTGAGGAATGCGATCGTCTCGGCGCGCTTGAAGGGGCCGAGATCAACGAGGCGAAGAAAATCCTTGCCACGGAAGCCACGGCCATCTGCCACGGCCGCGACGCTGCGCAAGCTGCCGCCGAGACCGCACGGCAGACTTTCGAGGCCGGTGCCGTTGCCGCCGACCTGCCCTCGCGCGACCTGCCGCGTGCAGAGCTGGAGGCCGGTATTCCGGCGTTCCGTCTGTTCGGCGAGTCGGGGCTGGTAGCGACAAACAGCGAAGCGCGCCGTCTGATCAGGGGAGGCGGCGCGAGGCTGAACGATCAGCCCATTCAGGACGAGAACCGGGTAATCGGTCCGGATGATCTTGCAGAAGGGGTGCTCAAGCTCTCCTCTGGCAAGAAGCGTCATCTGCTTCTGCGTATCGTCTGACCATCGCTCTCAGGACGTCCATGCGTCCTGAGGAGGCTTTCCCGCTGCGGCGTTTTGATCCTTATACTCGCTTGTAGTCGCTCGGGGTAAGCACAGCCCCTTGCGCACGCCCACGTCAGGGCAGAGCCGCCCAACGAACCTGGTTTCCTGTCAGCAGACAGTCAGACCGTGATCACAGAAAACGTCTCATAGGTTAGCTGGTGGGCGGACCACACCATTTCACGGTCGCCCACGACGGTCAGATAACGTTCTTCGTGGTTTCTGATGCCGCAGGTTGTTCCCCGGCACTGAGCGTGAATACGCCCCGGCGATGCAGACGCCCGTATATCATGGCCATCGAGATCGAGAAAAAACGCCTGCCGAAAAGCGAAATGCTGGGGTAGGCGACCCTGTTGATATGGGTGAGGCTGACGGGAATCGCATCGCCTTCCATCCAGACGGCTCTGTTGCAAACTCTGATGCCGTTGCCGAGGTTGGGTCCTTGGATTGGTAAGGTCGGTTGTGATGGACGATTTCAAAGGGCGGCATTTTACCGGCGAGGTCATCCTGTGGGCGGTGCGCTGGTACTGCCGGTACGGCATCAGCTACCGTGATCTCGAGGAAATGCTGGCCGAACGTGGCATCGATGTCGATCACACGACTATCTATCGCTGGGTGCAGCGCTACGCGCCGGAGATGGAGAAGCGGC
>NZ_UEGO01000007.1 GCF_900465345.1 Asaia bogorensis
GGTTACGGCCGTGTCGGCTATGGTGGACCAGGCTGGGGCGGCCTGGGCCTGGGCCTTGCAACGGGCGCTGTCATAGGCGCCGCTGTTGCGCAGCCTTATTATGCGCAGCCCTATGCGGCAGCCCCATACACCTATGCCTGTGGTGGCTATGCCAATTGTGATCCGCAGCAGGGATATGCCTATCCCGGAGACCCCTATCCCGGCGGGTACTGAGTGCCCTTCCAGGCGACATGCACAAAAAAAGGCGGGGATCGTCTCCCCGCCCTTTTCTTTTTCAACCCACCAACAGCGCGGTCAGACGGGTTGCTTTCAGGCTGCGAGGCCTACCCTCAGCGCGTGCGCCCTCTGCCGAAGACGAAGCTCAGGACGAAGAGCACAAGGAAGATGAAGAACAGGATCTTGCCGATCGATGCGAAGTCGGCCGAAATACCGCCGAAGCCGAGGACACCAGCCAGAAGAGCAAGAATCAGAAAGACGATAGTCCAGCGCAGCAGATCCATGACGATGACTCCAATTGGGAACATAACATAATCGTCATGATCCTTGATGGGTCGTGAACGGACGAAAGCCCTGCCGGTTCATGCGGCTCAAGGCTCGCCCTTGTAATTTAATCAGGAAAGACGTTTCTGGTCAGGCTTCCGCCCCCGACGCACCGGGTTCAGGGCACCATGTCGACGCACAGGAAATACAGGCTCCAGACCAGCCTGACGATATGACAGGAGACGATCCCATGAGCACGTTCCGATCGCTTTACCGGCATGGCTTCGCGCGTGTCGCGGCCTGTACCGTCCCCGTTCGTCTCGCTGATCCACAGCATAACATGGAGCAGATCCTCGCGCTGGCTTGCCGATGTGCGCAGGAGGGTGCCGTGCTCGCCGTATTCCCGGAGATGTGCCTTTCCGGCTATGCCATCGATGATCTGAGGCAACAGGATGCTCTCCTCGAAGGCGTTGTGCAGGCGCTGCTGTCGCTCGCCGACCGGTCGAAAGACTGGAACAGTCTCATTGTCGTTGGAGCACCACTGGTTCAGCGAGGACGACTGTTCAACTGTGCGGTCGTTCTGCAACGCGGTCGGATCCTTGGCATAGTACCCAAGTCGTATCTGCCCAATTACCGCGAGTTTTATGATTCGAGGCATTTCGTCTCGGGATCCGGCATAGGGCAGGAAACGATCAGGATCGGTGATCAGATCGTGCCTTTTGGCACCGACCTTCTTTTCGAAGCCGATGATCTGCCTGGTTTCACCCTCGGTATAGAGATCTGCGAGGATCTCTGGGTTCCAAGCCCGCCGAGCACGGCCATGGCCATGGCAGGAGCCACGGTTATCGGCAATCCGTCAGCCAGCACGATCACCATCGGCAAGTCAGAGGATCGCCATCTGCTCTGCCGTGCGCAATCACAACGCGCTCTTTGTGCCTATGTCTATGCGGCAGCAGGCGCCGGGGAATCGACAACCGATGTCGCATGGGACGGGCAGGTATCGGTTTATGAATCTGGTCGCCTTCTTGGTGAGTCCGCACGTTTCCCGAAAACAGCCCAGGTCGCCTTCGCCGATATTGATCTCGATCTGCTACGTCAGGAACGCCTGCGCATGGGCAGCTTCCATGATTGTGCCCGAGCGCAGGAGCAACGGTACTGGCGGCGTATTGACATGATACTCAGCCCTCCTGAGCATGATATCGGTTTTCATCGTGCAGTACCCCGCTTTCCATTCGTGCCCGAAAACGAGGCACGCCTGGACCAGGATTGCTATGAGGCCTGGACCATTCAGGTGCGAGCCCTGACACAGCGCCTTGAAACAAGCGGTGTTGAACGCGCGGTAATTGGTGTTTCAGGTGGGCTGGATTCGACGCTTGCCTTGCTGGTGGCCGCGCGTGCAGCCGATGAGATGGGGTGGGCCCGCAATCGCATTCACGCCTATACCATGCCCGGTTTCGCTACTGGCACGGCAAGTCTTTCCCTGGCACACGATCTGATGAAGGCATTGGGGGTCGAGGCGCACGAACTCGACATCCGCCCGACCGCCATGCAGATGCTCGGAACCATCGATCACCCCTTTGCCACCGGCAAAGCCGTGCATGATGTCACGTTTGAGAACGTGCAGGCCGGTTTACGCACAGACTTCCTGTTCAGGCTGGCCAATCAGTGCAATGGCATCGTGATCGGTACAGGTGACCTGTCGGAACTTGCATTGGGCTGGTGCACATATGGTGTCGGCGACCAGATGTCGCACTATAATGTAAATGCCGGCATGCCAAAGACCCTGATCCAGCATCTGATACGCTGGCTGGCGAGGCAGCAAGACCTGGGGCCGGATATTGCTCCTGTTCTGGAAAATATCGTTTCTGCCGAAATTACCCCTGAACTCGTCCCGGCAGACGAGAAAGGTGTACAGAAGACAGAGGAAAAGATTGGTCCCTACCCACTACAGGACTTCAATCTGTACTATACACTTCGTCATGGCTTCCGACCCAGCAAGATCCTCTTTCTGGCCATGCAGGCATGGGAGGATAAGGATCGCGGAATCTGGCCTGCCCATTATCCCGCCGATCGTCGCATCGCCTACGATTCCGCAGAAATACGTCATTGGCTAACGCTCTTCATCAGAAGGTTCTTTGCCTTCAGCCAGTTCAAACGTTCGGCGATGCCTAATGGCCCCAAATTATCGTCCGGAGGCAGCCTGTCGCCTCGTGGAGAGTGGCGCGCGCCTTCGGATGGAACAGCCGCAGCATGGTTGGCCGAGATCGAGGCTGTGAAACTCTAGAAATCCACCGAGGGGGATTCGGCGGATTCCCCCGGGATCATCACATCATGGGAAGATAATCGATCACTAAATCTTCATATATATTTAGTTTTTCCTGATAATTAACAAATAGCTATCGTGGTCCGGTTCGTCTGGTCATGACATTTCAGCTGATATTTATTGCAAAAACAGCTTCTTGGCCGTCACCAGGCTGCTCTCGAGCCCGCCCGCCATCAAATACCAAAGGTATGTTGTTATTAACAAAACCGCAGAGACAAGGGCAGATGAGCACGCCTTTGCCTCACTACGTTTCGGCCCATATCGCCATGCTTCGGAATAACTATTATTTCAAATGATGTATTCATCACCGTAAATTGATCACCAAATCAGGATATCATGTGATTATCCAAACAGAAACACGTATATCAAAAAATCGAGATCATATCTCATGATTTCAAATGATATCTTCACGAGATATGCCACTCCCATCATGTGGGTCTTGATTCAGGTGATGTCGAATTATTTCCATTACAGCAGTTTTATTGACTCGCGGTGCAAGTTAAGACATTCATAAAAAAGTTGGTGTTCAACCCGGGTCTTGCCAGACGACACAGCCATGCCGCCCGCCAAGGCTTTAAGGGGCGGACGGCATGTAACAGCATACGTCTTCAGAGCCTTCAGAAAAATAAAAAGGAGATGATCGCATGGCGATCGTAACAATAGTTGGTTCGTCTGGAATGTCTGTTCAGGTCACTGTGGAAGGGGCTCGGATGCAGACACTCGCTTCGAGTTATGCGACACAGATTTTCAATGCGTACGAGCAACAAAACCTGACCACGGTCGATCTCGTCGCCGGATCGAACGTAGGCCCCTCATCAAACAGTAGCGTCATCCAGGGTGTCATCACCACTGGCGGCGCTTTCTCGATGCAGGGCAACTACACCAATCTCGTCATCGGTACGCAGGGTGCGCCCGTTGACTCCCCCAATACGCTTATCCCTGCTGCGCCCCTCGCTTCACCGGTTACGGTTGATGGCACGGGCGTCACGGCCAGCAACCTCTCGGTCCTCGCGGGCAATACGGGGTCGGTCAGCTTCTATGCTGGCAGCTACAACGGCACGTTCGTCGCCACCATGGGCAATAACCTGTTCGATGCCGCAGGCCAGAAGGGCAACTGGACGATCGCAACAGGCGATGGCAATGACACGATCATTGCAGCAAACGGCGTCAACAACATCCGTGCCGGTGACGGCGCGAACGTGATCACCCTGGGCTCGGGTGCTAACTTCGTGGCGTCGGAAGGTCAGGACACCATCACAGGCGTCGAAAACTCGTCCGACACAGTGACCCTGCTTGGCGGCAATTCGATCGTCACGCTCAAGTCCAACTCGCTGGTTGTTGACGCCGCCCTGTCGGGAAGCCAGATCTCGGTCGGTATCAACAGCACGGTCTTTGGTGGCACCGGGTCGACCGTCAACTTCACAGGCGCGACCGGCACGATCGTTGGCGCTATCGGCGACACCATCTCGGCTGCTGGCGACCTGCAGGTCTATCACGGCTGTGACCAGTCGATCAGCGTCTCGGGTGCCCTGCGCTTTATCTCCGGCACGGGCAACACTTCGATCAATGCTGGCCTCGGCACGATCTGGGGCGCGAACGACCTGCACGCCAATGTCAACACCAACGGTCTCGCGCTGTTTACGGCGAACCAGCCCAGCACCACAGGCAGCCAGTATATCGACGCGTCCTCCTCCAAGGGTACGCTCGAAGCCTGGACGGGTGCAGGCAACAACACGGTTATCGGCACCTCGGGTTCCGATCACTTTGTGTTCGGCACGCAGTTCGAGAACTCCAATGGTGACAGCTTCGCAACCGTGACCGGTGGTGATGGTGCAGCCAACACCTTCGGCGTGCTGGCTGGCCACAATGGCGGTGATATCACCATCACCGACTTCGGCAGCGCTGCTGGCAACATGTTCTTCATGTACAACTACAAGCCCGCCGATGCCGATCAGGCCGTGAAGAACCTGCTCGCTACGGCAACTGTAGCCGGTGGCAACACCACGCTGCAGCTGGACAACAACATGAAGGTCACGTTCCTTGGCGTGACTGATCTGAAGGCTTCGAACATCGTCATCAGCTAAAAGCTGATCCTGATTACGAGAGCTGACTAATCGAAGGCCCGATCCGATGGATCGGGCCTTTGTTTTTCCAGATAGTAAAATTCGTTTATAGACTTGTCTGGCCTTCAAGATCCGGCCGATCCCGAACTCATCCCTGAGTGAGCACGTCTTGCACGATTTTACCAACACGAAGACATCTTCCGGTTTTGACGATACTGAAGCTTCGATCGAGGCGCTGCGGGCCTCTGCCTATCTGGCGACCACCCGCGCGGACTCACTCCAGGCTGAACTGCGTCTGAGCAATCAGCAACTCAAGCTTATGCGTCGTTCACTCTCCTGGCGCATGATGGAGCCTCTGCGCTGGGTTCGTGCCCTCACACTGGGGCGCCTGCCACGCGGCGTACCGCTCAATGAAGCATGGGAACAGTGGCAGGATTCTTACCGGACCGAAGGTTTTCTTAAGGCGATGAGTCGCTTTATCGACATCGGACGCGTCAAACGCAGGCTTTCACGTCATAGTGATCAGGCAGGCGATCCGCTCTTCGTTCCGACAAAGCGCCAGGAACAGATCATGCGTCGGCCGGCACCACGGGCCGACCGGTTTCTGCGTCCTCACTATTTGCTGATCGCCGATCTCGGACTCCAGCAATGCACCAAATATCGCGTCACGCAAAAAGCGGAACTGATGCGAAAGCTTGGCTGGACCGTCCAGATCGTGGATTGGCAGGATAGCGGTGAAGCGCTCTCAGCCCTTCAGGTCGCAACACATGTCCTTTTCTATCGCGTCCCCGGCATTGCCTCGGTCCTGTCACTCATCAGTGAGGCCAAGCGTCTCGGCTTACAGCCACGTTGGGAAATCGATGACCTGCTGTTTAGCAAGGCTCTATACCGCAGCAACCGCAATCTAGATACGTTGGATAACTCCGAGCGTCAGGCCCTTTACCATCTCGCAGACCTCTATCGGCGTGCGCTTCAGGCCTGCGGCCGTGGCATGGCCTCGACCGAAGCTCTTGCCAAGGAGATGCGCAAGATTGGCATCGAGGATGTTCTGATTCTCGAAAACGCGCTTGATAGCCAGACGCTGGATGTCGCAAGCCGCATCCTCGCAAACCGGGTGGCTCGAGGCAATGACCGCATCGTCATATGCTACGGCTCGGGAAGCCGGGCGCATGACATGGATTTCAAGATCGCCGAAACGGGGCTGATCGCGGCCATGAAAGCGGAACCGCGTCTCGAGCTTCTGTTAATCGGGCCGCTCAAGATCTCAACCAGCTTTGCCCAGTTTGGCCCTCGCGTGAGACGGGTCAATGAGCTGTCCTATGCAGCCTATCTCGAAGCCCTCTCCGAGGCTGACATTGCCATTGCACCGCTTGAGGACACTCTGTTCAACGACTGCAAGAGCAACATCAAGTTCCTCGAGGCGGCGATACTGTCCTTGCCTTCCATCTGCTCACCGACCGACACCTATAAGCGCGTTATCAGGACCGGAGAGAACGGTATGCTTGCGCGTAGTGCCGAGGAATGGCGCGATGCACTTCTTACCTTGGCCCATGATCCTGCGCTGCGTGAGCGTATGGGAGAGACCGCAAGAGCAACTGCGCTGGATCTTTACGCCCCGGAGCGGATTCTGACCCAGCAGGCGGAACCGGTTTTTGGAAGGCCGCCGTCTTTCGGACACAAGGCACCCCGTATTCTTCAGGTCAATGTGTTCATGGCGC
>NZ_UEGO01000003.1 GCF_900465345.1 Asaia bogorensis
GCGCTTCAGCGACCCTGTAGACAATGTTTGGGTCCTCCACCTGGGTTATCGCATCCCATCTTCAGGACGGTTAGAGCCACGGCGCCATCACGCCGCTCTGGACTCTGTGTTTGCTATGGCAGGGAGCACCTTTATTTTGCGGTGGAGACCGCCTGGTTTTTGCTTGCAGTATTTTTCAACGACAGTGCAAACTGCCGATGGAGACGTGTTGCCAAATCGACCGGATGCTTCCCGATATAGGACGTTGTCCGAAGGCTCGATCCGTCCGACGCAGGGCCGCACGCTGGCGGTCATGCAGGTCTCAGGCGGATCGCAAAGCTTCAATTCCGTCAATGCCCTGCGGGTTCTGGGCCGATGGATGCGGATGTTCACCATCCCCAACCAGTCCAGCGTGCCAATGGCCTATACGCAGTTCGGTGACGATGACCGCATGAAGCCGTCCCCCCTCTATGACCGGATGGTAGATGTCATGGAGGAACTGATGAAGTTCACATGGCTGCTGCGCGACCGGGCCGACTACCTCGTGGACCGCTATAGCGAACGGAAGACGGAATTCCGTCTCCCGGAAAGCCTGTGAGCCGGGCAATGGGCGAGCAGTTCGATGTCGTGATCGTGGGGGGCGGTCAGGCGGCCCTCGCCGCGTCGTATTTTCTACGACGGACCGGACTGCGTTACGTCATTCTCGATAACGGGACCCAGGCAGGTGGTGCATGGGTGCATGGCTGGGACTCCCTGCATCTGTTCTCGCCCGCGTCCTACAGTTCTCTCCCCGGCTGGCCGATGCCCGACACGCCGGATGGCAGCTACCCCACCCGCGACGAGGTGCTTGACTATCTGCACCGCTACGAAGCGCGCTATGCGCCGCCGATCCACCGCCCCGTAATGGTCGGACGTGTGGAACGCACTGACCAGAAATTCCTGAATGTCAGCACCAGCGTGGGTGATTTCCTAAGCCGCGCGGTCATCGGCGCCACCGGCACATGGTCTGCGCCCTTCATCCCCGATTATCCGGGCCAAGGGTTGTTTGCGGGAGCGCAAATCCACTCCTCCCATTACCACAACGCGGTACCCTTTGCCGGTCGCCGTGTGCTCGTGCTGGGCGGGGGCAACTCCGGTGCGCAGATTATGGCGGAACTGTCGCTTGTCGCCCAGGCAACATGGGTCACGCTGCATGATCCCGTCTTCCTGCCCGATGACGTGGACGGACGAGTCCTGTTCGAGCGGGCGACCGCTCGCGTTCTCGGCGGCCCGTCGGCCATGCCCACTGGCGGCTTTGGCGATATCGTCATGGTACCACCCGTGCGCGCCGCCAGGGAGCGAGGCGCGCTCCACGCGGTGCGCCCGTTTGTGCGGATGACGGCTACGGGCGTCGTCTGGCCCGATGGCCAGGAAGAGGCCATTGACGCGATCATCTGGTGTACCGGCTTCCGACCCGCGCTTGGTGCATTTGCGCCGCTCGACGTGATCGAGCCGGACGGGCTGATCCGCGTTGACGGCCAGCAGGCCATCAGGGAGCCACGTCTCTGGCTGCTGGGTTATGGCTCCTGGTGCGGCCCCGCATGCGCCACCCTGCTGGGGGCGGGCCGTGTCGCGAGATCCATGGTCCGGCAACTGGCGGCCTGGCTTGCGTCGCCAACACAGGATGTCCGTTTGTAGAAAACTTGAAGGTCTTCATTCTATGATCAGGATGAGGGCGGAAGACGGCATGGAGATAATGCCCTATTATATGCCGACACGTCTGCCATGTTTACCCACGCGACAGCCGCCATCCCTTCACGAGAGCATAGAGCGCCGGAATAACCAGCAGGGTCAGCACGGTCGACGAGACCATGCCGCCCACCATGGGGGCCGCGATCCGGCGCATGACCTCGGACCCGGTGCCGGCGCTCCACAGGATGGGCACAAGGCCCGCCATGATCGCCGTGACCGTCATCATTTTCGGCCGCACGCGCTCCACCGCGCCGTGCATGATCGCAGCCCTCAAGTCCGCGCGCGTCAGTGCGCGCCCTTCGGCCTGGGCCCTGCCGCTGACGTCTGCCAAGGCATTGTCGAGATAGATCAGCATGATCACGCCCGTCTCGGACGCGACACCCGCGAGGGCGATGAACCCCACCACGACAGCGACACTGACATTGTAGCCCAACCACCAGGTCAGCCAGATCCCACCGACCAGCGCAAACGGCACCGACAGCAGCACGATCAGCGTCTCCGTGATCCGTCCGAAATTGAGATAGAGCAGCACGAAGATCAGAACCAGCGTTGCCGGCACGACCAGCTTCAGCCGCGCCATGGCGTGCTGCATATATTCAAACTGGCCGCTCCACGCGACGCGGTATCCCTGCGGGAGCGTAACCCGCTCGCGCACGGCGCGGGCCGCGTCGTTGACGTAGCCGCCGATATCGCGTCCGTTCAGGTCCACATAGACATAGGCGACAAGCTGGGCATCCTCGGTGCGGATCGAGGGCGGTCCCCCGGTGAGACGGATCACCGCCACCTGCCCCAGCGGGATCATCGCCCCGCCCGGCGTCGGCAGCAGCACCTGTTCGGCGATCGCCTGCGGGTCATCGCGCAGGTCACGCGGGTAGCGGACGCTCACGCCGTAACGCTCGCGCCCTTCCACGGTCGTCGTGACCGTCTGGCCGCCGAGCGCCGTGGCCACCACCTGCATCACATCGTCGACCGACAGGCCATAGCGCGCGATCGCGTTCCGGTCGGGTATAATCTCCAGATAGTGGCCACCCTCCAGGCGCTCGGCAAACGCACTGGTGGTTCCGGGAATGGTGCGCACGACCTGCTCGACCTGTTCCGCAATTCTGGCGAGCTGTCCCAGATCCGGCCCGAACACCTTCACCCCCACCGGGGTACGAATCCCCGTGGCGAGCATGTCGATGCGGGCGCGGATCGGCTGCGTCCACGCGTTGCTCACCCCCGGCAGGTCAAGCGCCCGGTTCATGTCGGCCTTCAGTTGGTCCGGGGTCATGCCGGCCGGCCATTCGCTTTGCGGCTTGAGAGTGATCACCGTCTCGAACATTTCCGTGGGCGCCGGATCGGTGGCCGTCGCCGCGCGCCCGGCCTTGCCGAACACCGACTGGACCTCGGGAAAGCTCTTGATGATGCGGTCCTGACCCTGCAGCAGCTCGACCGCCTTGGTGACCGAGAGACCTGGCGGCGTGACCGGCATGTAGAGCCATGTCCCCTCGTTCAGATCGGGCATGAACTCGCTGCCCAGATGGGCCGCCGGATAGATCGTACCGGCGCCAATCCCGATCGCAAGGAGGACGAGCAGGACCGGTCCCCGCAGCACGACGCGGATTACGGGACGATAGAGCGCGATCAGCACGCGATTGATCGGATTACGCGCTTCGGGAAGGATGCGGCCGCGCACGAAGGCCAGCATCAGGACCGGCACCAGCGTCACCGCGAGCAGCGCGCCGCCCGCCATGGAAAAGGTCTTTGTGTATGCGAGCGGCTTGAACAATCGTCCTTCCTGCCCCTCCAGGGCGAACACCGGCAGGAAGGACACGGTGATGATCAGCAGGCTGAAGAACAGCGACGGCCCGACCTCGTTCGCCGCCGCCAGCAGCGCCGGGCCACGCGCTTCACCGGGCGCCAGCCGCTCCACGTGCTTGTGCGCATTTTCGATCATCACGATCGCCGCATCCACCATCGCCCCGAGCGCGATGGCGATGCCGCCCAGACTCATGATGTTCGACCCGACACCGATCATGTGCATGGCCAGGAAAGCGAACAGGACGCCGACAGGCAGGGTCACGATCGCGACCAGCGCACTGCGGACGTGCAGCAGGAAGACGACGCAGACGAAGGAGACGATGAGACTCTCCTCGATCAGCGTGTGCCGGAGCGTGGCGATGGCACGCAGGATCAGGGCCGAGCGATCATAGACCGGCACAATGGAAACGCCCGGCGGCAGGCTAGGCAGCAGCTCGGCGATCCGCTGCCTGACGCTCCGGATCGTCGTCAAGGCATCCGCTCCGTCGCGCTTGACGACGATGCCGCCGACCGCCTCTCCCACACCGTCCAGTTCCGCGATGCCGCGCCGCTCGTCGGGGCCGAGTTCGACGCGCGCGACGTCTCCCACCGTGACTGGCGTTCCGACGGCGTCGACCTTCAGCACGATCCGCTCCAGATCGCGGACATCGCGCACATAGCCCCGACCGCGCACCATATATTCCGTTTCGGTCAGCTCGATGGTGCGACCGCCGACATCCTGATTGCCCTGCCGCACCGCATCGCCCACGCGCGACAGCGGGATACCGTAGGCCTGGAGCTTCCGGGGATCGACGACGATCTGATATTGCCGTTCGAACCCGCCAATGGCGGCCACCTCGGCGACGCCGGACGCCTTGGTCAATTGAAAGCGGATCACCCAATCCTGCAGGCTGCGCAATTCCGCCAGCGTGCGCTGTTTACCCTGGACGACATATTCGTAGACCCAGCCGACACCGGTTGCATCCGGCCCCAGCGACGGCGTGACACCCGCGGGCAGGCGCTTCTGCGCGAAATTGAGATATTCCAGCACGCGCGAACGCGCCCAGTAGAGATCGGTACCGTCGTCGAAGACGACGTAGACGAACGACGTGCCGAACGTCGAAAAACCGCGCACCACTTTCGAATGCGGCACCGCCAGCAACGCCGTGGTCAAGGGATAGGTGACCTGATCCTCGACGACCTGCGGCGCCTGGCCGGGATAGTCGGTATAGACGATCACCTGCGTGTCCGAGAGATCGGGAATGGCATCGAGCGGCGTGTTCATCACCGCCCAGACACCAGCCCCCACGAGGAACAACGTTCCCAGTATCACCAGCAGCGGGTTACGCGCCGACACCGCAATGATTCTGGCAATCATCGACCGGCACTCCCTGCCCGGGCAGGCTTGCTGTCCGGCACGGTAAAGGCCTGTAGGGCGGCGCGCAGATTACTTTCGGAATCGATCAGAAAGTTGGCGCCGACCACCACGCTTTCCCCCGCCTTCAGGCCATCCAGGATCTGAGCCTCGTCATTGCCACGCGCGCCGACGCGCACCGAACGGGGTGCAAAACGGCCCTCCCCCGTTTCGACCAGCACAACCTGACGGGTGCCGCTGTCGATAACCGACGAGGACGGCACGACCAGCACCGGCCCCGCCATGGACGCAGGGACATCGATCGCGATATCGGCATACATGCCTGCCCGCAGCACACTATCCGCATTCGGCAACACGATCCGGATACGTCCGGTTCGCGTCTCGGTGGAGACGCTCGGATAGAGGAAATCGACGGTTCCGTCGAAGCGACGACCGGGAAAGGCGACAAGGCTGGCGTGCGCCTGCTGACCGACCCGCACCGCGCCCAGATCCTGCTCCTGCACTTCGGCAATCAGCCAGATCGGTGCGGTCGCCGCCGTCCGGTACAGCGGTTGATCCGGCCCGACGCGCGCGCCCTCCACCGCCATCTTTTCGGTCACGACCCCGTCCGCCGGCGCAACGACCGGGATGTGCCGCACGGCATGCCGGGTGCGTCGCAGCCGCGCGATTTCGGTCTCAGGCGCCCCAAGAGAGCGCAGGCGCTCCAGCGCGGCCGTTGCCATAGCCGGGTCCAAACTGGTGGCAATCAGATATTCCTGCTCGGATGCAACCAGATCCGGCGCGTAGATTTCGGCCATGACCTGGCCACGCCAGACAGGATCGCCTGTGGCAGCGATATCGAGATGCTCGACCCAGCCGCCGACCCTGCTTGTCACCAAGGCGATGCGCCGTTCATCGAACTGGGCAATGCCGGTGGCATGCACGCTGCGGTTCAGCACCGGCTGCACTGCGGCAACGGAAGTCCGCACGCCGAGGATCTGCAAACGACCGGGCGGCACAAAAACCGTTCCCGCATCCCGGATCTCGTTCTCATAGACAGGGAGGTACGCCATCCCCATGGCATCTTTCTTCGGCACCGGCGAAGTGTCGGGCAGCCCCATGGGATTGCGATAAAATAGCACCCGGCCACGATCCGCCGACCGGGCCGAGGGACCGGAGGATCGCGAGGACGCGGCACCAGACCCCTGTGACCCGTCAGCATAGACCGGAACATAATCCCGACCCTCCGACGTCTTCTTCGGATTGGCGGAATAGGCGGGCTTGCCGTCCGGATCCTGGTAATAGAGTGGCGTTCGGTCAGTCGCCGTCGCCGGTCCTGGCGTAGCGGTCGAAAGCGGGAGCAACGCCAGGACCAGGGACAGAAGACGCACCTTCACAGATCACCCCCGATCAGGCGCTCGATGGTGGCCAGTTCCGTCTGTTCGTCGGTCTCGGTCCGGAGAAGCTCCAGCTCGGTGTCGTGCATCTGATGTTCCGCCGCGATCGCTGCCGCGAGATCGCCATGCCCCTGGCTGTAGCTGGCCAGCGTCGTCCGCGAGAGCGCGTCCGCCTGCGGCATACGCTGGCGACGGAGGAGGCTCTCCACATCGCGCGCCGCCTTGAGGCGGGCCAAGGCTTCGGCCAAGGCTGCCTGGATGGTCGCCATCGTTCCGTCGCGACGGCGCTCGGCGGCATCAAGGCGCGCGGTCTGCGCGTCTTCGTCGGCGCGCTTGGCACCGAACTGCACGGGGATGCTCAGCGAGACCATGGCGCTGAACCCCGTCGGGGCATTGGTCTGCACGACCGGGCCGCCGCCGACCGTCACATCGGGATACCAGGCCCGCTCGGCCAGCCGTCTCCGGCTTTCCGCCTCGTCGATTGCCGCGCTGTTCGCATGGACGGCGCCATTCCCGCTGCGCGCCCGGTCGAGCAAGCTCTCCACGCGCGGCAGAACCGCTGGGATCGGACGTAGCCGCATGGGCTCGGCCAATGGGGCGCCCGGGGGGCGGGCCAGCAGCGCATTCAGTTGGGCGGCGGCGGACTCTCGCTCGGCCTCCAGCCGGCTCGCCTCGATGACGGTGTTCGTCTCCTCCTCCTGGGCCTGGATCACGCCCGATTGGGCACCGTCGCCCTGGCCGTAGCGCACCATGGTCGCCTGCCGCATCTTGCGGGCGAGCGTCTGGATCTGCCGGTTGACCACCAGCGCGCGGGTAAAAGCGTAATAGCGCGCGAAGGCAATTTTGATCTGCGCGTCGAGTTCGTCCTGGGCGGCCCGCTCCCGGCCGCGCGCCGCGTCCACCTCGGACAGCGCCGCACGATGACGCAGATCCCGCTTTCCCCAGAGCGGGAAAGTTTGCGAGATCGTGATGAAGTTCATGCTGAACAGGCCGCCGGAGTGATAATTCTGGTAATTCTCCGTCAGCACCGGATCGTCCAGCGCACCGGCCGCTTCCGCCTGGGCCGCAGCGGCGGTCGTATCGAGTCCGGCGGCCCGCACCGCGGGGTTCAGGCGCTCGCCGAGCGCGAGCAGGCTCTCTACGGTGGCACCCGGCGGCCCTTCAGCCGCACGAGCAGCCCCGGATGAAACGATAAGAGCAGCCGCAGCCAGGAGCAGGCGCCCCGCCGCGTCACGGTTCCGCCGGGTTGCCATGCTATTTCTCCAGCGTGACAACAACGGAACCGCGCACCGTCTCGGTTTCACCCTGCACCTTGGCCGCGAGCGTGATCGCCCACGGGCCGGGAGCACCGGCATCGAGGTCGATACGATAGAGCCCATCGCCTGACGCCGGCTCGATGGTCGTGGGCGAGGTCATCGTCGCCATGCCCATGGGGCTCATGTCGGCCTTGCTCTCGAAGATGACGGCGTCCATGACCGGCTTGCCGTCGGGCACATGCACAAGCCGCACGATCATGACAGCCTTGTCACCGCTCAGATGTGCCTGCTTGCCGGCAGCCTCGAAACGATAATCCGTCGCTGCCGCGAATGTCGGTGACACAAAGGCACCGGTCACGACGACGCAGGAGGCGAGCGCCAACGCACCCGCGATCAGATATGTACGCATGATAATGGAATCCTTCCCGCCCCGGAAATCCGGGGATAGAGCGCTGATCGACGTCCGGTTGCGGTCAGGACGCGCGAATACGCGCGCTCCTGAACGCAGGACGTGCGGAAACCAACGCCGTCACGGCGCCGGTGGGATCAGGCGGTTCTGGGAGGGAAGGAAAGCGGCTCGGGCGAGCGGCCGACAGGAACACGTTCGGCAAGGCTATAGGCGATCATGCTGTAGCGGACCGGGCTTCCGATCGCCGCGGCCTGCGTTGGGCGATCAGGCACGCCGAGGCACTGCATGGTTTTCAGGCACTCCGGCGTCATGCCCTTGAACGGTGCGGTCGTTCCGGCGGGATGCATCGAGACCGACCCATCACAGCATGGCATGGCCGCATCCAGGCTCGTGGCCTGCTCGGCATTCTGCGGCGGCATAGCCTGCACGGTGGCCGCGCCCATAAAGGCAAGACCAACGATAACGAATACCAGACGTCGGAGAAAGCACCACCGCATACCGGCCATCATCTCGCAAACAGGCAAAGGGGGCAATCTCTTATGCACGGAGCGGAAGTCATGCCGCGCTCTTGGGCCGGTCGTTTGGGCTGGGACATCCCTCGCCACGCGAGGCCGGGCAACTCACTTGAATGTCCGATCTGCGGAAGGGACTCGGCCGATCCGCGTCCTCCATCCCTCCGCGCACCACAGATACTTGACCAGTGCCGCGATCGCGAGCACGAGCACGATCAGCGTGAGCAGGCCGAACAGGCCCATGCCCCATCCCATGCCCTGCATGCAGTTTGTCATCATGACGGCCTCCCATGAGGCAATGATGCGGCCCGCCATGGCGATCCGCACGAACCATGACGACGTTGGCATTGTCCCGACTGTTTTCAATGCCAAGAAGGGCATTCCCGGATGCGTTCCCCGCACGTCGCGAAGAACGACGTCATCGCCCGCACGCATCTGGCGGAGATCGACGGCAAGATGCGTGACTTGCAGGCCCTGCGTCGGGAACTGGTCGCGATGATCGGGCAATGCCACCATGGCACCGTCGCCGACTGCCGTATCATTGAGGCGTTGGCACCGCGTCAGTGAGCGTGGCCGTGCCGATGATGCAGGTCGGGATAATGCGGATGCCGATGGACCATCGGCATGTGCCGGTGCCGATGCGTGTGCGGTTCGCCCGTCGGATCGCCAGGCCCGTGCGCATGCTGATGGTGTTCGTCATGGCGATGCCGGTGCTCATGTTCCATGGCCTCGTGCGCATGCTCGTGATCGTGGCGCTCCGACAGGTGGAGCCACAACCCGAAACCCATCAGGCCGCCGGCGATCAGCAACCTCAGCGACAAGGGATCGTGGAGCACCACAACCGCCAGCAGCGCGCCGACGAACGGCGCAAGCGAGAAATAGGCCCCCGTGCGCGCGGCACCGAGATGGCGCAGGGCCAGCACGAACAGGACAAGGCTCACCCCGTAACCCATGAACCCCACGGCTCCAGCGGCGCCGAGTCCCCCGACAGTCGGCAGGACACCGCCCCTCCCGAACGCCAGCAGAAGATTGACCGTCCCTGCGACCAGCCCCTTGAGCATTGCGATCTGCATCGGATCGGCCGCAGAAAGTTTGCCGGTCAAGTTGTTGTCGATCCCCCAGCACAGGCAGGCCGCTGCGATGAACAGGGCGCCCTGGTCAAGCATCGCATGCCCCTGCCATGATAATAACGCGGCGCCCGAGAGAATGGCGAAGGCGCCCAGCAGAAGCCGCCGGTCCACGTTCTCGCGGAATACGATCCAGGCAATCCCCATCGTCGCCAGCCCTTCGAGATTGAGCAACAGCGACGCGCTGGCCGCGTCGGTGCGCGCCAGCCCCAGCATCAACAGCAATGGGCCGGCAATCCCACCCGCCAGGATCACCAACGCCAACCAGGGCAAGTCCCCACGCCGCAACGGCGCTTCCGCAACGGGGCGTCCACGCATCCAGCGCAACAGATGCACCGCCGCCAGACCGATCCCGGAACCGAGATAGAGCAGCCCGGCCATCATCCACGGATCGACGGAGCCAAGGAGAAGCTTGGCGAACGGTGTGCTGGCTCCAAACAGGATCGCGGACAATAATGCGAAAAGGATGCCAATGCGGTTCATGGCCCGATCCTACCGCACGGTGGCTCAATCGAGAATGGGCCCCGCTGCAAGCGATGAGCAGACTACCGCCCGCGCTCTACGCTTCGATTTTGATGATAACGTGCCGGTTTTCCAAATGGATACACGATGCATGGACCGCACCGTCAAACGGCGATCGTCACATTACTGGCCAGGACGACACCATTACTTCATCGCCGCTGCCGCCCCAGGTCTATGTCGAACCGTCTCCGCAGCATGCCAGTCGCCCATGTTCCTGAACCGGCGGGCAAGGAACGTCGCCATAGGAGCAGAAGACGCAGCAATCCCCCGGCTTCGGTTTCAAGACGACGCCACAATGCGGGCAATCGTAAAAGAACTGGCAGGCATCGGTCGGCATGGTTTCCAGTGATTGCTGGCCACATGCGGGACAGGTCAGAAGCGAGGCAGGCCGAATCATCTTACAGACAGGCTCCTGAGCAGGACGGGTTCCAGGCGTGGCCACACCAATGCCGCCAGCACGATGAGCGCGGTGGCAAAGGATAGCATCTGGATAACCCCGATGCGTCGCCGGATAGACCCACTTTCCACACCCGCACAACAGACCCTGGCCTGCCGCCGATTGAGCGCCCAGGCGCTGACCAGCGCCGCGACCGCCAGCGCAATCAATGGCACGCGCCATGGCGCAAGTCTCGACAGAACACTGAAAACCCCCGCACCGGCGCCCAGAGAAGCGAAGGCGAGCGGAATGAGGCAGCAGGACGACGCGATCAGCGCACCCACACCGGCGGCCATACCGCCCGCGACACACAGGACTCCACCTCTTTCCATGCCCATGCGGCTACGTGATGTTCGTTGAGGCAGGTCCGCCGTCTCATCCATGATCGTCACTTTCCCATTGCGTCGCGCTTCATGCTACACCCCGTAGTGGCTACGGACTCAAGAGCAGGAGTGACGCATGGTCGCCATCACGATCGGCAAGCTGGCATCGGAAACCGGCGTTCATCTGGAGACGGTGCGCTACTATGAGCGCATCGGCCTCATTCCCGCGCCGCGAAGGGCGCGTAATGGCTATCGCCATTATCGGGCCGAGGATGTCAGGCGCCTGTCATTCGTCCGACGCGCGCGGGATCTTGGTTTCGACATCGAGGAAATCAGAACCCTGCTCGCCTTGGCAGAACCCGGCCTACCCTCCTGCGACGAGGTCAGAACACTCGCCATAGCTCATCTGGGCGACATCCAGAGCAAGATCTCCGACCTGCAACGGCTCGCATCGCTCCTGACAACAAGCATCGAACAATGCCGTGAGTCGGAGGCCCTGACTTGCCCGGTGCTCGATATGCTGGGTGCCTCTGCGATCGGAAGCACGCCCAACCCGTGACGTATCGTTCCGGGAGGCGGTTAAGGTCTTGGCGTGGGTCCAATAATGGCGTCCGATCCGCGGCAGGCTACCCGCGCAAGAACCCAATCGCCACCGGCTCGATCCGTGGCCAGAGCCATGCAAGACACCCCATGATCGTGGCGAACCCCATGATGCCGAGCGTCTGCCAGCCAGGCCTGTGTCCTGTCTGGTACGCCTGATAACCCACCCAGAACCAACCGACAGCAACCGCCAGGATCGCGACCGGCGTCAGCCAGCGATAGGCGTTGGCGAACCAGGCGAGAATACCGCCTACTGACCCGAGGATCGCGGCCGGCAGCGCGAGCGGCACGACGCAGCACACGCCGCAGGCCAGCGCCGCACTGGACGCCGTCATGGCAACCGCGCTGGCCGCCTTGTTTCCCGATGCGCTCGCCTCGCTCATGCGCCGCACTCCGCCGCGCACCCGCAGGTCTTTTTCATCGGCGCGGTTGCTGGCTGACTGCGCGACGCAAACTGCTCAAGCAGCGTTTCCGCAGCCTCACGCGCATACTCCGGGGCAGTAATCGTCAGAGTCAGCGCATCCATACGTTCAGCGATGTCAAACGCGAGGAACGCGCAACAGGTTCGTTCGCCTTCGACCATACGCGCGATATCGTCCCGTGCGGCAGGATCATAATCCAGCACGAGATGAAGACCATCTCGGTGCGCTGACCGAAGCGCCCTGGCGTTGAGACTGGCGATCCACTCCAGCCGCCTCGCCAGATCGCTGTTCTCCAGTGTGCAGGCAAGTGGGGCAGGCTCGTTTGGCTTCGTCACGATACTACTTCGATGCCGTTCCGCCCGTTCGCGTGACGGTCTGGCGCTTGTTTACGAGTTCAAGTAACTTGAGGTTCAAGATATTTTTTACGCGAGTTTCCCCCCATGCCCGGATACAAGATCGGCGAGTTGGCCGAGCGCACCCGTACCAATGCCCCCACGATCCGCTATTATGAAGAGATCGGCCTGCTTCCACGTCCGGAACGACAGGAAGGCAATCAGCGGCGTTATGCTGAAGACGATGTTCGACGGCTTACCTTCATTCGGCGCTGCCGGGCGTTTGGCTTTTCGATCGATCAGGTTCGGGCATTGGTCGAATTGGTACAGGACCGTACGCGATCCTGTGCGGAAGCCCGCGACCTCGCGCATACTCACCTGATGGACGTCCGGGCGAAGTTGCGCGAATTGAAGGCGCTCGAGAAAAGCATCGCCGGGTTCGTCGCGACCTGCGACGCACAATGCGCCGGCGGTCCCGGCTCCGAGTGCGTGATTCTTGACGAACTTGCCACCATCGAGCCGGCGGGGAACCGCGCATGCTGCGAAAGTGCGGTCTGATCTTCGCCTATAATCCATCTTCGGATGGGAGAAACCTGATAGAACGAAAGAGATAAAAACGATGAATTCCACACCACCGAACGACATGGCCGGCACCCTGCGACGGGTCATCTCTCTCGTGGGACTTCTGAATCTTGCCTATTTTGGCATCGAATTCACGGTAGCGCTTGCCATCGGCTCGGTCTCCCTGTTCGCGGATAGCGTCGATTTCCTGGAAGACGCCTCCGTCAATTTCCTGATCGTAGCGGCACTCGGCTGGACGGCGCGCAGCCGGGCGCGGGTCGGAATGGCCCTTGCCGCTATCCTGCTGGTTCCGGCGCTCGCGACGCTCTGGACCGCATGGCAAAAATTCAATCTTCCGACACCGCCCCAGCCGCTCGTCCTGTCGGTGACAGGATTGGGGGCGCTTGTGGTAAATTTCTCCTGTGCGCTCATGCTGACCCGCTATCGCTATCATGCAGGCAGTCTGACGCGCGCTGCCTTCCTGTCGGCGCGCAACGACGTGCTGGCCAATATCGCGATCATCGTCGCAGGCCTGGTCACGGCCTTTCTGTGGCACGCCGCATGGCCGGACCTACTTGTCGGGCTCGGTATCGCCGCGATGAACGCCGACGCCGCCCGCGAAGTCTGGCAGGCCGCGCGCAATGAGCACCGCGCGGCAGCATAGCCCCCTCAATTTACGTCCGGGGCGCGAACAGGATCAGGCTGGCCCCGCCGAGGCACACTAGGGCACCAACAATCTCCCACCGGTCCGGGGTGCGCCCCTCGACCAGTCGCATCCACATGAGCGAGGCGGTGATGTAGACGCCGCCATAGGCTGCATAGGCCCGCCCCGCCGTATCCGTATCGATACGGGTCAGCAGAAAGGCGAACAGGACCAGCGACACCATGCCCGGAACGAGAACCAGCGGCGAACGCCCCAGCCGGAGCCAGCTCCAGAAGGCGAAGCATCCGCCGATCTCTGCAAAACCCGCGACGACATAGATGATGAAAGGTAGCACAAACCCCACTGTTACATACTTTCCAGTCAGGATCGTGAAGCAGCCACTCCACGATCACCATATCCCGCCATTTGAATGGCCCCGGGTTTTCGGAGACGTTTTCTATCCGGTTTAAGCGGCCAATGCATGCGATTTCTGTTGTGCATGGAAACGTGCCTCAGCCACTTCTGGCGGGATGTTTCCAATGGATGACAGAAGGCAACGATTATTGATCCAATTGACCCATTTAGAGGTGGCCAGTTCGATGCCGCCACGGGGCAGACACCACAAGGTTTGGCAAACGCGGCTTTGGAGTGGATACGCTGCGGATTACGGAGCGGCTCCGCGCCCGGCGGTTCAGGCCGAGCGAAAGTCCTGCTGCGGCTAAATCAGTTCTTCGCGATTTTTGACGTGTGCGTGTCGGTCCAGAATGATGACGTCGCCATGCTTCGCCTTCTCCTCGGGCTCGATGTGAATGTTGATCACAGCCTGCCCGAGCTGTGTCCTGAGTGCGTGCTCGATGTGGTCGCAGATCTCATGCGCCCTGCCGACGGTCATCCCCGTCGGGACCACGAGATGAAATTCAATGAATGTCGTGTTGCCCGCGACACGCGCCCGCACGTCGTGGGCTTCGATCGCCCCTGATGCATTCCCTGCGATCGTCCGGTCCAGGCGTGAAATCAATTCGGGATCGGAGACTTCATCCATCAGCCCGGCGACGGCTTCCCGCACGACACCATAACCTGCCCAAAGGATATTGACTGCGACCAGGCCGCCGATGGCCGGGTCAAGCCGGAGCCAACCAGTCACCGGGATCAGCGCAAAAGCGATCAGGACCGCAATGGTCGTCCAGACGTCCGTCAGGATGTGCCGGCCGCCCGCGACGAGCGCGGGCGACTTCCACTGCTTGCCATTGCGGATCAGTAGCAGCGCCCAGAACAGGTTTATAACCCCGGCGCTGCCATTCAGGGCCAAGCCCAGAAGCGGCGTGTCCGGTGCTTTCGGGTGCTGCCAGCCGATCCAGGCTTCCTGGAAGATCAGAATTGCCGTTGCGAGCACGAGGCCACCCTCGATGATCGCGCTCAGATATTCCGCTTTCTGGTGGCCATAGGGATGGTTTGCGTCTGCGGGTTGTGCGCTGACCCACAGGGCGATAAGCGCGCCGACGGCGGCCGCTACATTGACGATTGTTTCCAGCGCATCCGAGTAAAGCGCGATGCTGCCCGTCATCCAGTAGGCGGCAAGCTTCAGGGCCAGAACGACCAGACTGACGGCAAGTGTGCCCCATGCGGTCTTTATGGTGCGGTTCATGGGGACTACTCCTGCATGCTGCGACCCGTTTGCGATACTCGATGATTTGTTTACGACGCTTTGCACCCTGCCTCCGTGCCGAGATGTTCTGACGTGCATAAAGAATGATCGCTCAGGACCTGAATGATCCGACAGGTCCCGATTGTGTTGCATGAACACTGATCCAACATGCGTTGCAATTCGCCCTGGAGAGCCGTCAGGCGGGCAATACGGTTCCTGACCTCGATCAATTGGCGTTTTGCTATCTCATATGCGGCCATACAGTTTTGATTGGGATCGTCAGCAAGATCTAGTAATTTACGGATTTCATCTAGTGAAAATCCAAGTTCCCGCGCATGGCGAATAAAACTCAGGCGCTCTTTTGCTTCCTCTCCATAGACACGCTGCCCTCCTTCACTTCGGTCGGGCTCCTCAAGGATGCCGATCTGCTCGTAATAGCGGATGGTCGGCACCTTGACGCCAGTTGACCCGGATAATTTTCCGATACTGAACATAAAAGCCCCCTTGAACCTCTAGCGACTAGAGGAAGTAGATAACGGATTCGCTGCTGGGTGAACAGGAGAATCCGGATGCCGGACAGGCGCGAGTGGGATGTCACGGGCATGGACTGTGCTGCTTGTGTCAGCAAGGTGAAGGGCGCGCTTGGTCAAATCGCAGGCGTCCAGAATGTAGAGATTTCCCTGGTGTCTCAGAAACTGCGACTGACCATGGATGAGAATGCGATTTCCGTGACCAAAGTCGAAGAGATGGTCAGGAGCCTGGGATATGGTATCCGGCGCCTCAATCCTGCCACTGTAGCTGACATTGTATTTGCTCAGGATGCGACGAATGACGCCGGCGCGCCTGATACGCCCTGGTATAAAACCGGAAAGGGACGACTTGTTGTCACGACCGGTATTTTGTTGGTGCTGGCCTGGGGTATCAGCCTGATCGCACCAAACGAGATGAAACCCTGGCCATTTGTCGGGGCCTGCCTGGTAGGGCTTTTTCCGGTTGCCCGCCGCGCCTTAGCCTCGCTCCGGGTTGCTCAGCCGTTTTCCATCGAAGCCCTGATGATGATCGCGGCGATCGGTGCGCTATTTATCGGCGCGGCCCAGGAGGCTGCACTCGTCGTCTTCCTCTTCGCGGTCGGGGAACTCCTTGAGGGCGTTGCCGTCAGTCATGCCCGTGATGGTATCCGCGCGCTCGGAGCGTTGGTACCGAAAATCGCCTTGCGCGAAGACACTGCCGGTATCCGGGAGGTTCCTGCTGTCGAACTCCGACTAGGCGATGTGGTCCTGGTCCGGCCGGGAGACCGCATTCCGGCGGATGGAGAGATTATTTCCGGCGTAAGTGGCATTGATGAAAGTCCGGTCACTGGTGAGAGCGTGCCAGTGTCGCGTGGGCCGACGGATGCCGTCTTCGCCGGCTCGGTCAACACGGAAGCTGCGTTGCGGGTTCGCGTGACCCGCACTGCGGCGGACAACACCATCTCCCGCATCATCCATCTTGTAGAGCAGGCCGAGGAGGCACGCGCACCGACTCAACGGTTCATCGACCGCTTCAGCCGTTGGTACATGCCGACGATCGTCGTGCTTTCGGCGGTCGTCGTATGCCTTCCCCCACTGGCGTTTGCTCAGGCTTGGTCGGTCTGGGTTTATCGCGGGTTGTCCCTTCTGCTGATTGGTTGCCCCTGCGCGCTCGTCATATCGGTTCCCGCAGCCATAGCGTCCGCGCTGGCCCTGGGGGCACATAACGGGCTGCTCATCAAGGGAGGAGCGGTCATCGAGGCCACTGCGCGGGTGAAGACAGTCGCACTCGACAAGACTGGAACCCTCACACTGGGACGGCCTGACGTCACCGACATCATCGTGCTGGACAGCTTGCCCGAAACTCAGGTTCTTGCTGTCGCCGCCGCCGTTGAAGGCGCGTCCAGCCATCCATTGGCCCAGGCTATCCTGCGCCGAGCCCAGAGTAACGGGCCGGGTATCGACATTCCCGTTGCACAGGAGAGCAGGGCAATTCCCGGAAGAGGGGTGACAGGCCGCATTGACGGAATGGATTTCACGATCTCCAGCCCCCTTCAGGCGGTACGCGACGGCGCGTTGTCAGCTACTGACACCGCACGTGCCACCGAACTTGAGGCGGAAGGAAAAACCGTTGCCGTCTTGTATGGTGACAAGGCACTCGCGTTGATTGCCCTCCGTGACGAGCCGCGCGCGGACGCGGCAGAAGCCATGCGCCAGTTACGCAACCTCGGTATTACGCCGGTCATCCTGACGGGCGACAATAGCCGGACAGCCGCCGCGATCGCCTCAATGCTGGGGGCGCATTACAAGGCCGAACTGCTGCCGGAGCAGAAGTTGGCCGAAATACGGGCTCTGGCCGCGCAGGGCGGTGTTATGATGGTCGGAGATGGCATCAACGACGCGCCTGCACTCAAACAGGCAACTGTCGGGGTCGCAATCGGCTCGGGGACCGATGTTGCCCTGGAGGCAGCCGACGCCGCCATCCTGCGGAACAGAGTCTCCGATATTCCAGCGCTGATCCGCCTCGCCCGTTCGACCATGCGAAATGTTCGTCAAAATGTCTCGATCGCTCTTGGGCTGAAAGGAGTGTTCCTGATTGCCACCATCGCGGGGCTGACAGGGCTCTGGATCGCCATTGCGGCCGATACCGGGGCAACCGTTCTCGTCACCCTCAACGCGCTGAGGCTGCTGCGCTCCCGCAGCCTCGATGCAACATCGTAAAATATTATGAGAATTTTCAGTCGAATGTCCGTGTGTTGTGTTCGGTGTCGGTGGAAATCTGTGGCGGCGAGCCTCGCAATGGCTTTGGTGTCGGGTGGCGTGGCCACAGCCGACGATACGACAGCGATTCCCGCCACCTTGCATGATGTCATCGCAGCAGCATGGACGAATGATCCTGCCCAGAATGATCTCGCGACTCAGGAAGCTGGGGCAAAGAAACGCCAGCGTGCCGCGAAATCCTGGTTCGCAGGTGGGCCATCGGTCGATGCTCAATATTATGACGACAGACCCAGCGGCCGTAACTATGCGTACCGCACGACACAGGTGGGTCTCTCCGTTCCTCTCTGGCTGCCAGGACAAGGAACGGCAACTGAGCATGTGGCTGAAGCCGATGCACAGGCCGCTGTAGTACAGAAGGATGTCGCCCATATGGCGGTGGCCATTCGTGCCACGGATGCCATCGGGGCTGTCCTGCTCGCCGAGCGACGGCGATCTGCCATGGATTCCACACTGGCTGCGTTGCGACGCATGGCCAGGGCCGTGCGGGCATCGAGCCATGCAGGAGAAAGCACATCGGCGGAACAGCAGGCGGTGGATGCGCGGATCGCTCTTTCGGAAAGCGATCGCAATGCCATCGACGAGGAAGTCGAGGCCAGCCAGGCCAATCTGGATATTCTGACCGGCCATCCGACGAAAGCCGGTCTGTCGGAAATCGACACGCACTGGCCGCTATTCCTGCGAGCGACCGCGCGGCCATGGAGCGAGGCGAACGACCCGCGCGTGCGTGCGGCTCACCAGAGCGTCACGGTCGCCACGGAACAGGATCATCTTGCCGCTCACAGTTATATGCCCAATCCGGAAATCGGCGTCGGCGTGATCAATCAGGGCCAGTACGGTTCGCCATGGGACACGCAGGTTGGGGTCAGTCTCAGGATGCCGATCCCAAGTGACGTCACATCGGTTCCCGTGAGAACGGCCGCTCAGAGTGCGCTTTCCACCGCCATCCGGCAGGAGATCGCCACCCAGAGGACCGTCAGGGCCGAGATGGCGCGCGTCCAGGCACATCTGAAAAACACATCGGCCTCGATCGTCAGTACGGCTCAGGCCGCGCACGAGATGCTTGCGCGCGCGGACGCCATGGAGCGGTCGTGGCGATCCGGTGAAACATCACTCATAGAGGCGCTTCGTGCCCGCATGGATGCCTATAACGCCCTGCTGACCTTCAGCCAGGCCGAAATCGATCATCGCATTGCGATCGTCAGAACTGTTATCGCCTTGGGGTACATACCATGAGATCGACCTGTATCCTCGTTGTCGCAGCCCTATTCGTGGCTTTACCTCACCTGGCTTTGGCGGAAGAAACAGAGGGGTGGCAGCAGACCGTGACCATGGATGCAGAAGCCCGGCAGGCCGAGGGTCTTGAAACCGTCAAGGTTAAAAAAGGCTCCGTAAGACCCCGAATTCAGGCGATGGCGAGTGTAACGGAGAACATCGCGCGTTCCGTGTCCATACGGCCGGCAGGCGATGGCAAAGTCCGCGCGGTCTACGTCCTGCCCGGCCAGCAAGTCACCGTCGGCCAGACGCTCGTCTCCTATATTGATCACTCATTGCATGTCGTCGATCTCCAGCTTGCCCAGGCGAAAGCTAGTCTGGCCAGCGCCCAGGCCAACCTCGCTGATACTGCACTGGCGTACCGTCGTGGTAAGTCATTGGCCGGGGCCACAGTCTCCGCGGGCGAAGTGTCGCGTCGCCTTGCCGTGATGCACGAGGCGCAGAACGCTGTCCACTTTCAGGACGCTGCGGTCAAAACCCTGACCCATCGTCTTGAGGAAGAATTCACCTCGCCAACGGAACGGATCGTGGACTTCGAAAATTCGGTCCTGATCGCGCCGGTTGATGGCATGGTCGAACAGGTCGGTACGGCTGTCGATAATGATATTTCGCCCACAGACGTCGTAATCAGGATTACGAGTCTGGAAACCGTATGGGTCGTGGCTAACGTCCGCCCCGAAGATGCATCAGACATTTCAATTGGCACTGAGATGACGTTCATGCCCGTGGGAGCCGATCCCGCGCAAGCCGCGATGGCAAAGGTTCAGACCATTGAAGGTACTGCCGATCCCGAAACTGGGCTGGTGAAGGTTGTCGCGACATTTTCGGATCCGCGTCGGAGATTCCGGCCCGGCACCCAGCTCAATGCCTGGCTTCCTGCGCAGGAGCAGGCCAGCGGTCTGATCGTGCCGTCCGCCGCCCCGCAGAATGTCGACGGGCATATGGTGGTGTACCGGCAGACCGGCGCCGATACGTTTCAACCTGTTCCCGTTCGTGTGCTCCTCGAAGGGCCAGAGCAGAGCGTGGTGTCCGGAGATCTCAAGCCTGATGACACTATCGTCGCAAAGGGGAGCTTTACGCTCAAGGCGATGGCGCTTCTGTCCGGTCTCGATGGAGACTGAAAATGCTCTTTGAATTCTTCCAGAAGCAACGCTTTTTTGTTTTCGGTCTGATTTTTGCCCTCCTGATAACCGGACTGGCCTGTGTCGAAGGGCTTCCTGTCGAGCCTGTTCCCGACATTTCACCCCGCCAGGTCATGGTGACGGTTACTGCTCCCGGGCTTGCGACCGAGGAAGTCGAAAAGTTGATTACCTTTCCGGTCGAGACCAGTCTGACTGCTCTTCCGGGTCTCATTGATTTGCGCTCGGTATCAAGGACGGGTGTATCTGCGGTCTATCTACAATTCGACGATGCGACAGACATCGACTTGGACCGCGCACGTGTCGCCGAACGTCTGCCGGCCGCTCGTGAGAGTGTCGCCGTTCCGGGTGTCAGCGTTCAGATGGGGCCGCGGACGACCGGCATGGGCGAGATCATGCAGTTCCAGATCCGCGGACCTGGCTATTCGCTCATGGACCTCAACCGCATCATGCACTGGACGGTCGCGCCTGAACTGAGACTTCTAGCGGGCGTGGCCGAGGTCAATATCAATGGTGGCGCGGAACAGACCTTTCAGGTCACGCTCGACCCGCTTCGGCTGCGTACCTACGGAGTCACGGTGACAGACGTCTATCAGGCAGTTGACCGTAATAACGCCTCGGCTGGTGGTGGCTGGATTGCCCACCAGGCCGAGCAGCAGGTGATTGTTGGCCGTGCCCTGGTCGGCGACCTGAATGATTTCGGTCTGATCCCGGTCAGAATCGGCCGGAACGGGCATGTCATCCGGGTCCAGGACGTGGGGAGTATCGCACTGGGTCCGCGGACGCGCCTCGGCGCGGCGACCCGGGACGGAAACGGAGAGATCGTCCAGGGCGCGGTAATGATGCAGGACGGAGCAAGCTCGAATGCCGTTCTTGCAAATATCCGCAAAGCACTTCCTGGTATCCAGAAGTTGTTGCCAGCCGGCGTGACGCTTGACCCCTACTATATGCGCTCGACGCTAACGGGAGAAACCATTTCCACCGTCAAGGAAAATCTCCTGATCGGCGCGGCTCTGGTGCTTGTCGTTCTTATCGTGGTTCTGGGTGACTGGCGCGCGTCGCTGGTCATTGCCTCCGCCATCCCCGCCGCGCTGTTGTCAGCCTTCATCGGCATGAGGGTTTTCGGGGTCTCGGCCAACCTGCTGAGCCTCGGCGCAATTGATTTCGGTATGATTGTCGACAGCTCTCTCGTTGTCGTCGAGCACTTCATGACGTTGAGGGAGGCTGAAGGCACAAAGCGTTCCATGCGGGACACAGCTATTGAAGCGGCGAAGTCTGTCGTCAGGCCGGTGACATTTTCGATTTTCGTGATCACTATGGTCTACCTGCCGATCCTCACTCTGGAAGATATCGAGGGCAAGATGTTCCGCCCCATGGCGCAGACCGTCGCCATGGCGTTGCTGGCATCACTGATTTACTGCTTCATTTGCATCCCCGTCCTTGCAGCAGTACTCCTGCGTGATCCGAAGTCTCACCAGGAGACGAGGTTCGTGCAGTTTGTGCGACGCTATTACGAGCCGATGCTGGCCTGGAGCGAAAAGCATAGCAGGACAGTGATCATCGTCACGATCTCTGTGTTCCTCGTTTCGGTTGGCCTGGCCACGCGGTTGGGTGGGGAGTTTATACCGACGCTGGAAGAAGGCTCCCTGACGACAACGGTCACGCGCTGGCCGAGCGCCTCACTGCCTACCGTCATTGATGAAATCGGGAAACAGGAACGAATCATCCGTTCGTTCCCTGAAGTTCAGACGGTGGTAACAAATATTGGCACACCGGCTGTTCCGACAGATCCTATGGGCCCCAACGAGTCAGACAGTTTCATCATTCTGAAGCCCCTCTCGCAGTGGAAGACCGGGCGGACCCAGGATCAGTTGGTTCAGGCGATGGCCGACACCCTCAAGGCGAAGCTCCCCAGTGCCAATTACGAATGGTCACAGCCGATCCAGATGCGAATGGATGAATTGCTCTCAGGTGTTCGCACTCAAATAGCTATCTCCGTTTATGGCGATGACTTGGAGGAACTGGCGAAACTGGCCGATGAAGTGACCTCAGCCGTGGCGGCGGTTCCGGGGGCTGCGGATGTTGCCCCACAGGGCGACGGAACAGTGCCCTTCATGCATATCGACATCAATCGGGATGCCGCAGCCAGACGTGGGGTGGCCGTGTCCGACGCTCTTGCCCAGATCACGGCTATCGGTGGATTGATCGGAAAACCTGTTGTTGTGGGCAACGCGATCATACCAACTCAGATCCGCCTTGATCCGACTTCGACCCTGTCAGTTTCGATGATCGGAAATCTGCCCGTGCGCAGGTTGGACGGACAAGGGTGGGTCTTGCTGTCGGATATTGCGAAACTACAGGTGATAGACGGCCCTTCCCGGATTGATCGGGACCGTATTCATAGGCGCGTCATTGTTCAGGCCAATGTCCGGGGGCGGGACGTCAGTTCCTTTGTCGCAGCGGCGCAAAAAGCGGTTGCGGAGAAGGTCAGACTCCCGTCAGGCTATCGTCTTGAATGGGCCGGACAGTTCGAGAACCTGAAATCGGCAATGCAACGTCTGGGTCTGGTTCTACCCATCGCTCTCTTGTTGATATTTGCGCTCCTGATTGCAGCATTAGGATCATTCAGGGCGGCCTCCCTGGTATTCATCAATCTCCCTATAGCAGCGACGGGAGGAATTTTCGCACTGACCTTGCGTGGGTTGCCGTTTAGTATTGCTGCCAGCATCGGTTTCATTGCGCTGTTTGGTGTGGCCATTCTCAATGGCGTCGTTCTTGTAAGTCAGATCCGCGCGCTTCAGGAAGCCGGCATTGATGCGGCAACGGCGGCATTCGAGGCAGCACGCGCCCGATTCCGGCCTGTCATCGCGACCGCAAGCGTCGCTAGTCTGGGCTTCTTCCCGATGGCGTTTTCGGGAAGCATGGGCGCGGAGGTCGAGCGGCCGCTTGCGACTGTTGTGATTGGAGGTCTTGTGACATCGACCCTGCTCACTTTGCTTGTTCTACCAACCCTTTATGCTAGCCTGTTTCGGAAGCGCTGAATTCAGAGGACATACGAGCCTTTTGTGACTACTTCATTTCACCGTTGCCGCCAACCATGGCGTTTGCATCCCACACTAACCTTCCTGTGCGGTGGATGTCGGTCGGTTAGGATGCGGCCGATCATCAGGAATTTCAAAGTCTGTACACTCGTTCGATTCACGAAGAAGACCTAGAAGTGCATCAGGAACGGGCTCATTGATAATGCTACCAAACCGCGCACGAAAATGCTGTTTTATCCAGAATTTGACGATCTGGTCCTCAGACTCGATGTCCATCTCCGAATACCTTCCATGACCGATCAGTGAATTAAGTCACGGTCCTGCGGCCCCAACGTCATGAGGTGATCCACGATATTTCGTACATTCATCCAGAATTGCGCGCTGTCGCTCTGACCCGCGTCAACACATCGCAAGACATGCGTATGCGCTTTGTTCCGCGCTCCACTCCATCCGAAGGATCGGATCAAGGCGTCTGCCATGTCTGACGCAGAACACTTATCGGAAGTTTCGTCATCGTTTTCTATCGCCAAATCCGCTCTCCGTCTCGCACGACATGACGACGACGGAAGCGAATTGAGGGCGTGACTCCCCGTACCCGCCTGGCGTCGGGCGGGTCGAAAGGTGTTTTGCACTGGGCGTAGCCACCTCCTGCCTATTCCCCTGCTGAGAACAGCCAAAGCTGTTCACCGCAGGACCGTAGGTCCGGGTGTTCTATTCGGCAGGCCACCCGACATAGGAGGCCGCCCAGTTGCAAAAAAGCGTTTCGACACGCTGATTTCAGGATAGCACATGGGATATCCCCATGTCACCCTTACGTAAGCGCGCGTGCGCGCTGCACCTTCGCGATGCATATCCGTCAACTCGGCAAAAAGTTTGGAGATGAAGCGAGTATTGATTAATGAAGTCGTAGCATTCTCTGCTTTGACCAACACTGTATTCAGAAGTTCCTATACTCTGCCATTCTTCTAAAAAGAAATTCCATGTCTCTATATTTCCAATAATTCCTATTCTTTTTAACATATTTTCCATCCGATGCAGGCTGCGCTGCCGATCGTCCATTCCTCATTGTCATTGCCGTCACCGTAATTTTGAAGCTCAGCCCTATCTCCGAATCGCCTGCTACCGGTGTGTCCCAGGATCGGCTGGGCGGACCTTGTCCGCACAGCGCAAGTATTTTTTCGCTCTGGTTTGCCCGGCTGCGAACAACGCTTAAAAGCACTTGAACGCAGGAATCCGCCGTTCCTTCCTCCTCTAAAAGGGAGGGCTCCCGATGTCGGGCACCAAGATTCTTTGGGGGCAGATCATCGTCGTCTTGGCGATCGTCCTGCTGACCATGTGGACTGCGACCGAATGGATCGCTTGGAAGCTGGCCTTCCAGGCTGAACTCGGGCGACCCTGGTTCGTAATCCTGCGGTTCCCATTCTACTTTCCGCCCGCGTTCTTCTGGTGGTGGTATGCGTATGACGCCTATGCGCCGGAGGTCTTCGTACGGGGTGCCTATATCGCCGCGTCGGGCGGCATCCTGGCTGCGGTCACTGCGATCGGGCTATCGGTCTGGCGCGCGCGCGAGGCGAAGCGGATCGAGACATATGGCTCGGCCCGTTGGGCTGACGCCAAGGAGATCGCCCAGGCCGGCCTACTTGACCCCGACGGCGTGGTACTAGGCCGCTATCGTCAAGAGTACCTGCGGCATGACGGGCCAGAGCACGTCCTGACCTTCGCACCAACGCGCAGCGGCAAGGGTGTCGGCATGGTCATCCCCACGCTCCTGACCTGGCCCGGTTCGGCCATCGTCCACGACATCAAGGGTGAGAACTGGGAGCTGACGGCGGGATTCCGCGCCCGTTTCGGACGTGTCGTGTTGTTCGATCCCACCAACGCAGCCTCGTCCGCCTATAATCCTTTGCTGGAGATTCGGCGCGGGGAGTGGGAAGTCCGTGATGCCCAGAACGTCGCCGATATCCTCGTAGACCCGGAAGGCAGCCTGGAGAAGCGCAACCACTGGGAGAAGACTTCGCACTCCCTTCTCGTCGGCGCCATCCTGCATGTCCTCTATGCCGAGCCCGACAAGACTCTGGCCGGTGTCGCCAATTTCCTGTCGGACCCGAAGCGCCCGATCGCCACCACGCTGTCAGCGATGATGCGGACGAAGCATCTTGGCGATGCCGGCCCGCATCCCGTCGTGGCCTCGGCCGCGCGCGAACTGCTGAACAAGTCCCCCAACGAGCGCTCGGGCGTGTTGTCCACAGCCATGTCCTTCCTCGGCCTCTATCGCGACCCGGTGGTCGCGGAGGTGACGCGGCGCTGCGAATGGCGGATCGCCGACATCGTCGGCGCCGATCGCCCGGTGACGCTCTACCTTACCGTGCCACCGTCTGACATCAGCCGCACCAAGCCGCTGATCCGTCTGGTGCTGAACCAGATCGGCCGGAGGCTGACAGAAGATCTTGATGCTGCGGCGCGGCGGCGGCGTGTGCTGCTGATGCTCGACGAATTCCCGGCCCTCGGGCGTCTGGATTTCTTTGAATCGGCGCTGGCCTTCATGGCGGGCTACCGGATCAAGAGCTTCCTGATCGCCCAGTCCCTCAACCAGATCGAGCGGGCCTACGGGCCGAACAATTCGATCCTCGACAACTGCCATGTCCGCGTGAGCTTCGCCACCAACGACGAACGGACGGCCAAACGTGTCTCCGACGCGCTCGGAACCGCCACCGAGATGAAGGCGATGAAGAACTACGCGGGCCACCGTCTTTCGCCTTGGCTGGGCCATCTGATGGTTTCGCGCTCGGAGACGGCACGCCCGCTGCTGACGGCGGGAGAAGTCATGCAGCTCCCGCCAGCGGACGAGATCGTCATGGTCTCCGGGCTGTATCCGATCCGTGCGAAGAAGGCCCGTTACTTCGAGGATGCGCGCTTCCAGGAACGCATTCTGCCACCGCCAAAGCCTACGCCCCCGAAGGACGGGTGCCCGGACGACTGGAGCCGCCGCCCCCTCCCACCCAGGCCGCCGGCACCCGATGCGGCGGCCGAAACGCGGACAGTGGAGGACGAGGAAGAAGACCCGAAGCAGTCCGCCCGGCGCCATCAGCCCGAACTGGACGAAGGCACTGTCGAGAAAAAGGAGCCGATGGAGAACGAGTTCACGCCCGATCCGGTCGATGAATTCGACGACATCGCGCCCCGCAACAACCGGATGAATGATCTCATGCGCGGTGTCGCCCGGCAGGCGTCGCTCGACCGTGGCGATGAGCTTGAGTTGTGAGGCCGCAATGGCAATGCCGAAAAAGAAGGCCCAGATCTCCGTCTATCTCGATCCCGAGGTGATGAAGACTCTGTCCGCCTATGCCGCGCGACGCGCGCAGCCGATGTCGCTGATCGTCGAGGCCGCTGTCGCCTCCTTCCTTTCGCCCGATGGCGAGGAGCGCCGCGAGGCTGCCACATCGAAGCGTCTCGACCGGCAGGACCGGCGCCTCGCGCGGCTGGAGCGTGATATTGGCATCACGGTGGAGACCCTGGCGCTGTTCATCCGCTTTTGGCTGACCACGACCCCGCCACTTCCCGAACCGGCCGCCAAGGCAGCGCGGGCACAAGCCGGAGCGCGCTACGATAATTTCGTCGCGGCCCTCGGCCGCAGGCTGGCTCAGGGACCACGACTCCAGCAGGAAATTCCGGAGGACGTTTCGGACCCCGCCGCACAGGATGATCCGGAGTCGTAATTTTCGCACCCCGCAAGTATTTTTGCCCTCCGTCTCGCTGCGTTTCTACGACGCCTGAATTCTTGTTGAACCGCCCCGTTTCCTGCCTTTCCTAATGATCCCCGTCGCCGTGCGCCCATCGCGCTCGGCTTATACCGGGGAAGATCATGTCGGTTTCCGCCATCAACCAAGGGGCAAGGGTACGGAGCATTTCCATGCTGCGTACGGCGATGGGGCCTGCGATCGCCGGGCACCTTGCCGATGCGGCTGTGGTCGAGCTGATGCTCAACCCCGATGGGCGGCTGTGGGTCGACCGTCTGTCTGAGGGGCTGGCTGATACGGGTGATGTGATTGCACCAGCCGATGCCGAGCGCATCGTCCGCCTGGTCGCACACCATGTCGGGGCGGAGGTGCATGAGGCAGCCCCGCGCGTATCGGCGGAATTGCCGACTGGCGAACGGTTTGAGGGATTGCTGCCGCCCGTTGTGACCGCCCCAAGTTTCGCGATCCGCAAGCCCGCTGTCGCCGTGTTCACCCTCGACGACTATGTCGAGGCCGCGATCATGACAACGGACGAGGCGGCATTCCTGCGCCGCGCTGTCACGGAACGGAGGAACATTCTGGTCGCGGGCGGCACATCGACGGGCAAGACCACGCTGGTCAATGCCCTCCTGGCCGAGGTTGCGAAAACCGGCGATCGCATCGTGCTGATCGAGGACACGCGCGAACTGCAATGCACGGCGCCCAATCTCATCGCCCTGCGCACCCGTGAGGGCGTCATCACCCTGTCGGATCTCGTCCGGTCCGGTCTCCGCCTGCGTCCCGACCGTATCCCCATCGGTGAGGTACGTGGGGCCGAGGCCCTTGATCTGGTCAAGGCATGGGGTACTGGCCATCCGGGCGGTATCGGCACGCTGCACGCCGGATCGGTGCTGGCTGCCCTGTATCGTCTGGAACAACTGATCCAGGAAGCGGTGGTCACGGTGCCACGCGCCATGATCGCGGAAACCATTGACGTGATCGCTGTCCTGTCTGGACGCGGGACGGCCCGTCGCCTGTCCGAACTCGCCACCGTGGACGGGATTGATCCCGGCACTGGTGCCTATCGCATTCATTCAATCGATACCGATGGAGATTAGAAATGAACCTCACGCTGTTCCGTGTGCGTCGGCACGCGCCTGTCCTCTCCACCATGCTGCTGCTGTCCATCGCATGGTGCTCCTCGGCCCTGGCGTCGGGCTCCGACATGCCGTGGGAGGAGCCGCTCAACCAGATTCTGGAATCCGTGCAGGGACCGGTCGCCAAGATCATCTCGGTGATCATCATCACGGTCACGGGTCTGACCCTGGCGTTCGGGGAAACATCGGGTGGGTTCCGCCGCCTGATCCAGATCGTCTTCGGCCTGTCCATCGCTTTCGCCGCCAGCTCGTTCTTCCTGTCGTTCTTCTCGTTCTCCGGCGGAGCACTGATCTGATGGCGGGATATGACGATGACGCGTTGCCGGGGTTCCATGTCCCGGTGCATCGCTCGCTGACCGATCCCATCCTGCTGGGTGGTGCGCCCCGTGCCGTCGCCATCGCCAATGGCACGCTGGCCGCCGCGATCGCGCTGGGCCTGCGGCTCTGGCTGATCGGAGCCGCATTCTGGATCGTGGGCCACGGGCTCGCGGTCTGGGGGGCGAAGCGTGATCCGCTGTTCATCGAGGTCGGGCGGCGACATCTCCGTTACCCCGCCTGGCTGCGGGCGTAGGGAGGGCAGGGCGATGATGTCCCTTGGCGAATATCGCAATCGCGCCGCCCTCCTGTCGGATTTTCTCCCATGGGCCGCGCTCGTGGAGAAAGGCGTCGTCCTGAACAAGGACGGCAGCTTCCAGCGCACGGCGCGCATCCGTGGTCCCGATATGGATAGCGCCACGCCTGCCGAACTGGTCGGTGTCACCGCACGGCTCAACAGTAATCTCCGCCGTCTGGGCTCCGGATGGGCGGTGTTCGTCGAGGCGCAGCGCGTCCCGGCCACACTCTATCCCGAGAGCGATTTCCCGGATGCCGCCTCGCACATGGTCGATCTGGAACGGCGTGAGCAGTTCGAGGATGAGGGCGCGCATTTCGAGAGCCGGTATTTCCTGACCCTGGTCTGGCTGCCACCGGCGGAATCGTCCGACCGGGCTGCCCGGTTCCTGTTCGAGGGCAGGGAGCGCGAAGGGCCGGACCCACACGGCATACTCCATGCGTTCGTGGATCGCTCCGACCGGATGCTGGCGTTGCTGGACGGTTTCATGCCCGAGGCCACCTGGCTCAATGACGGTGAAACGCTGACCTATTTACATTCGACCATTTCGACGCGGAACCAGCGTGTCCGGGTGCCGGAAATCCCGATGCATCTTGACGCGCTGCTGGTCGATCAGCCGCTTTCGGGCGGGTTGGAGCCGAAACTCGGCGATGCCTTCCTGAAAACGCTGACGATCACCGGTTTCCCGTCGCGGACCTTTCCCGGAATCCTGGATGACCTGAACCGGCTGGCGATGCCCTATCGCTGGTCAACCCGTGCCATCCTGCTCGACAAGACCGACGCCACCAAGGTGCTGACGAAGATCCGCCGGCAGTGGTTTGCAAAGCGTAAGAGCATCGCAGCCATTGTCCGGGAGGTGATGACCAACGAGGCATCCGTTCTCGTGGACAACGACGCTGCCAATAAGGCTGCCGATGCTGACTTGGCCTTGCAGTCCCTCGGTGCCGACGATGTCGGACAGGCGTATCTTACCGCGACCATCACGGTCTGGGACGGTTCCGCCTCCATCGCGGCCGAAAAGCTTCGGCTGGTTGAGAAGATCATCCAGGGCCGCGATTTCACCTGCATGACGGAAAGCCTCAACGCGGTGGAGGCATGGCTGGGTTCGCTGCCCGGCCATGTCTACGCCAATGTTCGTCAGCCCCCGGTCTCGACGCTGAATCTGGCGCATATGATTCCGCTGTCGGCCGTCTGGGCAGGGCCGGAGCAGGACGGGCATTTCAAGGCAGCACCGCTGTTCTACGGCAGGACGGCGGGCGCCACACCATTCCGGTTCAGCCTTCATGTCGGCGATGTTGGCCACACGCTGATCGCAGGACCAACAGGGGCGGGCAAATCCGTGCTGCTGGCGCTGATGGCGCTCCAGTTTCGGCGTTATGCGGGATCGCAGATTTTCGCCTTCGATTTCGGCGGGTCCATGCGTGCGGCGACGATGGCGATGGACGGGGACTGGCACGATCTTGGAGGCGGGCTGACGGACGAGGGCGATGGGCATTCCGCCGTCTCCCTTCAGCCGCTGGCAAGGATTGACGATCCCGACGAGCGCAAATGGGCCACGGAATGGCTGGGGCAGATCCTTGTCGGTGAAGGGGTAACGCTGACCCCCGAGGTGAAGTCTCACCTCTGGTCGGCGCTGAACTCCCTGGCGTCGTCGCCCGTTCAGGAGCGGACCCTGTCAGGTATGGTAGCACTTCTCCAGTCCAACGCCCTGAAGCAGGCAATGGCGGCATATTGCCTGGGTGGTCCCTATGGCCGCCTGCTGGATGCGGACACCGAGCGGCTGGGTGACGCCGATGTCGTGGTGTTTGAAACGGAAGGGCTGATCGGGTCCGGGGCGGCATCGTCCGTGTTGTCCTACCTGTTTCATCGGATCGAAGGACGGCTGGATGGCCGTCCGACCCTGCTGGTCATTGATGAGGGCTGGCTGGTTCTGGATGACGGGGACTTTGCTGGCCAGCTTCGGGAGTGGCTGAAAACCCTGCGCAAGAAGAATGCGTCGGTGATTTTCGCCACCCAGTCCCTGTCGGACATCGCCAATTCCCGCATTGCCCCGGCTGTGGTGGAAAGTTGCCCGACGCGGATCTTCCTGCCCAATGAACGGGCCATTGAGCCGCAGATCGCGGCCATCTACCGCGATTTTGGGCTGAACGACCGACAGATCGCCATTATCGCCCGCGCGGCGTCGAAGCGGGAATATTACTGCCAGACCCAGCGGGGAAATCGCCTCTTCGAACTGGGGCTCGGGCCGGTGGCACTCGCCCTGTGCGCCGCCTCCGGCAAGGACGACCACCGGCTGATCGACGCGATGCTGGTGGAACATGGGCGGGCCGGCTTTCTCCCAGCCTGGTTCGAGGCGCGTGGCGTCATGTGGGCGGCCGATCTTCTTCGGGAAGGAGCGATGCCATGACGGAAGAACCTTTCCGTATTCGGGCAAAAGATTTCCGCCCCGGATGTGCCGTGGTCTTCGGCGCTGCTCTGGCTTTTGTCATGCCAGTCGTGTCAGCCCATGCCCAATGGGCGGTCTATGACGGCGCCAACCACGTCCAGAACGTGCTGATCGCGGCCCGCACGCTCCAGCAGATCGACAACCAGATCACGTCACTGGCCAATCAGGCGCAGATGCTGGTCAACCAAGGTCGCAATCTGGCGAGCCTACCACTTTCGACACTGTCGACGCTGCAATCGACGATTTCCCAAACCACAGCGTTGCTCGCGCAGGCGCAGAATATTGCCTACAGCGTCCAGTCCGTCGAGCAGCAGTACCAGCAGGCGTACACGTCCGTGTCCTCTGGCATGTCCGACGGTGCCCTGTTCAGCCAGGCACAGACACGCTGGCAGAATTCTGTGGGTGGGTTCGAGGACGCCCTGAAGCTTCAGGCGCGGGTGGTAGGAAACATCCCGAGCGACAGTTCGGCCATGACGCAACTGGTTTCGGCCAGCCAGACGTCAACCGGGGCGTTGCAGGCCGCGCAGGCCGGCAACCAGCTTATGGCCCTGCAATCCCGGCAACTGTTCGACATCCAGGCGGAACTGGCCGCCAATGGCCGGGCTGCGGACCTCGAACGGGCGCGACAGGCGGCGAACGAGGCAGGGGCGGAAGCCCAATATCAGCATTTTTCGCAGTATGACGCCTATGTTCCCCAGGCCGTCGCCATCCCAAGTTCTGGATATTGAGCAATGGCGAGCGACAATGTCGGCATCATCGACGGTTTCCTGAATACCTTCGAGACTACGATCGACAGCGGTTTCGGTCTGGTGAAGGGAAGTGTGGTGTCGCTGGCCGGCTCGCTCTCGGTGCTGGACATCGTGCTGGCCGGCCTGTTCTGGGCTTGGGCCGCCGATGAGGACATCATCCAGCGTCTGGTGAAGAGGACGCTGTATATCGGCTTCTTTGCCTTCGTCATTGACCATTTCAGCGGCCTGTCGGGGATCGTTTTCAACAGTTTCGCGGCCCTCGGGCTCAAAGCCGGGGGCGGCACGCTGGCGCTTGGGGATTTCATGCATCCCGGCCGACTGGCGGCGACCGGGCTCGATGCCGCGCAGCCGCTGCTGGATGCGGCGAGTAAACTGGCGTTTTCCTTCGGTGCGCTGGCCAGCATCGTGCAGATCCTCGTCCTGCTCCTGTGCTGGTTCATCGTGCTGGCGGCCTTCTTCATCCTCGCGGTGCAGCTCTTCGTGGCGATCGTCGAGTTCAAGCTGACCTCACTCGCGGGCTTCGTGCTGATCCCGTTTGCCCTGTTCAACCGCACGGCGTTCCTCGCCGAGAAGGTACTGGGCAATGTCGTGTCGTCCGGCGTGAAGATCATGGTGCTGGCGGTTATTTCCGCCATAGCTTCCGTGCTCTTCAGGCAGTTCACGACGTCCTACGGTGATAGTGCGCCCACCATCGGCCAGGCGCTGTCCGTCGTGCTGGCGTCACTCTGCATCGTGGGTCTCGCCATTTTCGGCGGCTCGCTCGCCAATGGGCTGATTTCCGGTGCCCCGCAGCTTGGTGCCGGGGCAGCAGCGGGAACCGCGATGGCGGTGGGCGCGATGGGGGCTGCGGCTGTTGCCGCGCCCGCCGCCGTGGCGTCTGGCGGAGCGGCGGCCCTCGGTGCGACGGCAGCGGCAGCGCGCGGAGGGGCTGCCGTCGCAGGTGCCGCCACGACAGCCTACTCCATGGGGGCGGCCGGACAGACTGGTGCGGCGGGCATGGCATCGGCGGCTGGCAATGTCGGTCGCGCCGCTGGGGGTGCTGCGATGAACGCCGTGAAGAGCAAGGTCGGCGCGGCAACATCCTCGTTGAAGGAAAGCTACTCTGCTGGCGGACGCTGGGCCGCCGGTGCGATGGGCGGCGCCGGAGAAGGCGATAGGCCATCGGGTGACGGTGGGTCTTCAGGCCCGTCCGGCGGCGGAGGTGATCCCGGTACCGGGCCTGCCGGTAGCGGTAACCCTGGTGGCGGCCCCTCGGGAGGCGACCCCGATAGCGGCGACGGCTCCGACGGCAAGCCGCCCCGCTGGGCGCGGAACATGAAGCGCCGCAACGCCGCCACCCATGCCGCCGAGGCCGCCCATATCATCCGCTCCGCCGATGGCGGGGGCGGGTCCACGTCCATCGATCTCTCGGAGAAAGAATGATGTTCCGTCGCTCCACAACACGCTACGGGACCACGCCCGAGCCCGTCACCCCATACCAGAAGGCAGCGCAGATCTGGGATGAGCGCATCGGCTCGGCCCGCGTGCAAGCCCGCAACTGGCGTCTCATGGCCTTTGGCTCCCTGTTCCTGTCCGCCGGTCTCGGGGGCGGGCTGGTCTGGCAGTCCGCGCGCGGCACCATCACGCCGTGGGTCGTGCAGGTGGACCGGCTGGGGCAGGCGCAGGTCGTTGCCCCGGCCACGTCCGGCTACATGCCCGCCGATCCGCAGATCGCCTGGTATCTGGCGCAGTTCGTCCATGACGTGCGGTCCCTGTCTTCGGATGCCGTGGTTGTCCGGCAGAACTGGCTGCGCGCCTATGATTTCACCACCACGTCCGGCGCTGTGGCCCTCAATGATTATGCCCGCCTGAATGATCCGTTTTCGCGGATCGGGCACGAGCAGGTCGAGGTGGACATCGCCTCGGTGATCCGGGCCTCTCCCGGAAGTTTCCGGGTGGCCTGGACGGAGCGCCATTACCGTGACGGCGCGTTCACCGGCACCGAACGCTGGACCGCCATCGTCTCGGTTGTTCTGCGCACCCCGCGCGACGCGGATCATCTGCGGAAAAACCCGCTCGGAATCTACGTCTCCGCCATTAACTGGTCGAAGGAGCTTGGCCAATGATCCGTCGTGCTCTTCGTGCTTTGCCGTTGCTGACCCTGCCCCTGGCGGGTTGCGCGCAACAGTACCATCCACCCGTCATACGATATGACGACGCGGCCCAGGCCATGCTCCTGCCTGATCCGCCGAAGCCTGTGCGGGTGGTGGAAGTCCCGCGGCTGCTTCCCCTGCCGGGTCAACTCAAGCCGCTTCCACCCTTGCGGCGTGCCCATGTCGTGCCCGAGGCGGCTGACCCTACCGTGCGCGTGACCCAGGCCAATCTTGCCGCCCGCATCCAGCCGACGCGGGCCGGTTATGTGAATGCGGTGCAGGTCTATCCCTACAGCGCGGGCGCGCTCTATCAGGTCTATGCCGCGCCCGGCGAGATCACCGACATCATGCTCCAGCAGGGCGAGAAGCTGGTCGGTACTGGCCCGGTCGCGGTGGGGGACACCGTGCGCTGGATTGTCGGCGATACCACCAGTGGCGCGGGTACGACCAGAAGGGTGCATATCCTGGTCAAGCCGACGCGACCGGACCTGACCACCAATCTGATCGTCAATACCGACCGGCGGACCTACCTTGCCGAACTGCGGGCGACACCCGCGACCTATATGGCGTCCGTCTCCTGGGACTATCCCGAGGATGAGCTGATTGCCCTGCATCGGCAGGACAGTAACGCCGACGAAGCGGCGCCCGTGGATGCGGGGCTGAATCTCGACGCGCTGAATTTCCGATACGCGATCGAGAGTGTGAAAGGCGGAACACCGCCCTGGCTGCCCAGCCGGGCGTTCGACGATGGCCACAAAGTCTATCTCGCGTTTCCGTCCGGTATCGGGCAGGGCGAACTGCCGCCGCTGTTCGTGCTGGGGGCCGATGGCGGCCCGGAACTGGTGAACTACCGGGTGAGGCAGAACTGGATGATCGTCGATCGCCTGTTTGCGGCGGCCGAATTGCGGCTTGGGGATAAACATTCCGAGCAGCGAGTACGGATCGTCCGCACGGATGGCAGGAAGTCATGAGCGGCGCGGAAGAGCGCCCGGAAGGGAATACGGGAGCCACCACAAGCGGAAGCGGAACAGGACCATCATCCCCGCCGCCCTCTCCCGATTTGCGGCTGCGCGTGCAGCGTCCGCCGGTGGTCCGGCTCTCGCGCCCCGTCATCTGGACGCTGGGTGGTGCGGGGATGCTCGCGATCGGTCTTGCGCTGGGCTACGCGCTGCAAAATGGTACACAGAAGGGGTCGGTCCAGGGGGCACAGGACACCGACACCCGTCCTTCGGCCGACGGGCTGGCCGCTCTCCCCAGTGATTATACCGCCACTCCAAAACTCGGGCCGCCTTTGCCCGGCGATCTCGGCAAGCCGATCCTCGACGCACAGCGGAACGGTCGCGCGGGACCGGTCTCGGGCATGGGAGACCGCCGTGGCGATCAGGAAATCGAGGCGGCCCGCACCAGCAGGCTCTTCGCCCAGATCGAGGCGCGGGACGGCCAGACTGCGCAGACGATTCCGGTCATGGCCACCGCTCCCGGAGCACAGGCATCACCGACCGGCCCCGACCAGCAGACCGGCAATCGCGCCTTCCTGGCGGGTCAGCCGGACCGCATGACCGTCAGCCCGGATCGGATCGTATCTCCCGCCTCGCCTTATATCCTCCAGGCTGGGACCGTCATTGCCGGCGCACTCAATACGAAGATCAGTTCCGATCTGCCCGGACAGATCGTAGGGCATGTCACCCAGAACGTCTATGACAGCCCGACCGGACGGTCCTTGCTTATCCCGCAGGGAAGCACCCTGTTCGGGGCCTATAACAGCGGCATTTCCTTCGGGCAGCAGCGCACCCAGATCATCTGGACCCGGCTGATCTATCCGAACGGCGAAAGCCTCGTCCTGGAAAAGCTGCCCGGCGGCGACGCCATCGGCCAGTCCGGCCTGTCCGACGAGGTGAACAATCATTGGGGCCAGCTCTTCAGGGCGGCGCTCGTCACGACCCTCCTCAGCGTGGGCTCCGAAGCGGGCACGTCATGGAACGAGAACAACCTGATGCAGGCCATCCGCTCCGGCGCGAGCAACGGGTTTTCCATGGTCGGCAACCGGCTGATTGATCGCAGCCTGAATATTCAGCCGACGCTGACAGACCGGCCGGGCCTGCCGTTCATGCTTATCCTGAATCGCGACCTGATCTTGAACCCCTGGCACCCAAAGGAACCGGCTCCATGACGAAGCTGCGCATCACCGAAATTCCCGACGAAAAGCCGGTCCGCGTCACCGTGGACCTGCCTGCGGACCTTCATCGCGATCTCGTCACTTATGCTGCCCTGGTCAGCCAGAACGGCCAGCCCGTCGAGCCTGCCCGTCTCGTGCCGCACATGATCCGTGGCTTTATCACATCCGACCGCGCGTTCCGAAAGCTCCGGCAGGGGCCACGGCGGGCAGCCGTTAAAACGCAGCCGCCTGCTGCTCCAGAAAACGAATGACTGTTCTCGCGGCCGGTGGGCAGCGCTCACGGTGCCAGGCCGCGCCATACGCGAAGTGGGAAAACCCGTCCCCGTCGATGACTTCCACTACAGCGATCCGCTCCCGGATGGCAGCGGGCAGAAAGCCCAGCCAGGCATCCGGCAATAGGGCAATGCCACTTCCATTTGCTGCCAATGCGACGACCCGCAGGCTTCTGACCGCCTCCTGACGTGTCACAGGAACAAATCCCGCCTGCCGCATCTTGCGCATCAGGAGCGCGAGCAGTTCGTCGCCGGTATCATCCTTCCCGATCAGAAAGATTCCGTCGTGCAACTCGGCCCATGACGCGGTTCCGACCTGTGCGATCGGATGTTCGACCGGCATGATCGCAACGACACGATCGCTCCAGAGCGGGATCGTGGCCGCCATGCTGCCGGGCAAGGGCAGCGTCATTATCGCGAGGTCGATCTCTTCCTGTTCCAGGGCCTGGAGCAGTTCTTTTTTCGCATTATCCCGATAAATGAAGGAGATACCGGGTTGCGCACGGCTGTACGACTCCAGTATCGCCGAGATCCGGCCGGGTGGGATGCTGCCCTGGACGCCCACGGAGATGACGCCGGTCTCGCCCCGGCTCCAACGCCGCGTGCGCTCGTACAGTCCGACAGTTCCATCGAGCAGCTTCTCAGCCTCTCGCAGAAAGGCAACTCCCGCCGGGGTCAGTCTGGCACCGCTCGACGTGCGTCGAAAGAGGGAGACGCCAAGTCGCTCTTCCAGTAATCGCAAAGACCGGCTTACGGCAGATTGTTTGCCTCCCAACGCCCGTGCGGCTCCGTGGATACTTCCCTCCCTCGCGATGACACGCACGAACAGCAATTCCCGCAGATCGAGAGGTGGTCGCCGAACCGACATTTTCTGTCTATCCCGATTTTTTGAAGACCTTCGGCATGACGTGCCAAAATCCAGTCATCGTGCTTTCAAGTCTGCAATCATATTTCGTTCACAATATATTATGGAATTACTGTCTGGCTTCGCCATGAAGCCATCGCAGTATCCGCACTACGGTGCGAAATGCTCTTGTGGCATAGTGCGCTAATGTACCACCTCGCCGGAGAGAAATGGAAGCATGATGAACCTATTGGACGAATTCATCCCGCGCTTCGATTTCAGCGAGCGACACAGTGTCGATATCTCCGCCCCGGCCAGTCGCATCATGAACGCGGTGGCTGCATGGCGGAATCAGGACGATCCGCTGGTTCGTGCCGCCATCTGCCTGCGCGAAATGCCCGCCCGGCTGTTAGGCCATGCGCGGCAACGGCATCTGGACCTCACCGACTTCACGGTGCTGGAACGGCGGGGCGATGCCGCCCTGGTCTATGGCCTCATCGGCGCGTTCTGGCGGACGGATTACGGATTGTGCGACATTCCTACGACCGGCGCTTTTCTCATCCCTCGCCAAGATGACGTCTGCAAGCTCGCTCTGGGCTTCTCCATCCAGCGGGGACCACACGGCACCCAGCGGCTGGTGACGGAAACCCGCGTGTTTTGCGTCACGGACCGGGCCAGGCGTCGCTTCGCCCCCTATTGGTATCTGATCCGCCCGGTCAGCGGCCTGATCCGCCGTCGCATGCTCACGGCTATCCGGGAACAGTCGGAGTCTCCGCCCTCTCACCACCCGCGCCCAGCATTGCCATGAAGCTTTATGATTGTCCGACCGCTCCTAATGTCGCGCGTGTATGCGCCTGCGTTCTGTGCCTTTAATCCAGCCTGCACCGTTCCCGTTCTGGAACTGAACGACCTCGCCGCGATCTGCGAGGCGGCCGTTATCTGGAGGAACTTCATCTTGATCCCAGTCTGACAGACGCGAAGAGAATACGGTGCGGCATCATCGGTATGTGGAACTAGTGTACGGAGATTAAAGAGCAAAATAACTCGGAGATTCATAGAGTACTAGAAATGCTGTCAGCTATAATTCCTAGAAGTCTTGCTGTATCTGCATTTTCTTTTGACAACCTTTTAGATAGCTCTCGGATCAAATCTGCATCCAATTCTTTAGGTTTTATCTCCTGCGCGGAATTTGTTTCCCCAATAACATTTCCCTCTAGTGCCATTGCAAGTAATTTTTCTACACGCTTGGCAGCCTCGAGCGAAGTATCGCGTTGGACATGGGCGTAAATGGCGGTCGATTTGAGGTTGGCGTGTCCTAAAAGAGCACCGGTCAGGGCCAATGCTTCGCCGCTTGACGTCGCAGTAGAGCCAAGAGTGTGCCGAAGGGTGTGAGGCGTTACGCCCGGTAGATCGGCAAGTTTGATAACTTCCGACCAGATATTGCGCGTGCCTTGGTAATGTCCTTCCTCGCCTCTCTCCGCCGGAAAAAGATAGCCTTTCTTGCGGTCCTTCAGGAGATTCTCGAGCATTGCTCTCGCCGTGGGGCCGATGGGGCGAATCGATCTCCCAGTCTTGCTATCCTCGAACTCGAAGAGGTTATCCTCTAGATTGACTTCCTCAACCTTGAGCGCCGCAATTTCGTTTCGACGACATCCGGTAAGCGCCCAAAGCCGGGCGATTGCGACCCCTTTAGGATTTGCCCCTCGTGTCTCGACCTTGTTGAACGCGTCGCCTAGTCGGGCTACTTCCTCCAACGTCAAAAAGCGCATGCGACGATTATCCGTCTTTCTGACGGAAGCCCCTTCGACGGGATTTTGGGCGATAAAGCCGTGCCGCCTGCCGAAACTGAATACGGCCGAAAGATCACGAACGACCTTCCGTGCTGCGCCCTCACCGCCCCGAACGATAAGACGTTTGCGCGGCCCAATCTTTATGTCTTTCGCGGTCTTGCCAGTTGTTACGTCGGCCACAAATCGCTCGACATCGCCCGAAGTGATCTCGCTCGCACGACGTCCCCCTAGAAGTGGTTCAACATGGTGACGAAGCCGTGACATGGTGTATTGCTTGGTGAGAGGTTTCATGGGCTTGCCCTTATGAATACCCCTTTGCACGATGCATCCATGCTCCTCGTAGAAGTCGAGTAAGTCCCGAATCGTTTTTTCGCGCCGCTTCTCCTGCACGTCACCCGCTGGGTCTTCGCCGTGTGCGACCGCGCCCAGCAGGCCCCTAGCCTTCCTTCTCGCCTGTTCGACGGTAAGTGCTCCGAATCGTCCAAGCGCCAGGAATCGCCTTGGTGCCGATCGGCCACCGCCCTCAATGCGATAGCGTATGATGAAAGTTTTCGTGCCGCTTTTCTCGATGCGTAGTCCAAAGCCAGCGAGATCGAGATCCCACAAGTCATATCGACTATCTCGGACCTCGGCCTTGTCGACGACGGGCTTGGTCAAACGTACGCTGGACGATCGTTTCATCGCACGCCTCGTATTGAGTTCTCGGGTGGACACCACCATAAAATGGTGTCCACATGGTGTCCACCGTAGAGAGAAACTCTGGCAAATTGGAGCGAACGCCTTACAAAGCGCCGCCAAATAATACTCTGTTATAAAACGATATTATCGTATGGAAGCGAAAGGTAGAGTGTGGGATGGTAGAGTATATGCAACCTTGCCAAGGTTGGGGTCGTGGGTTCGAATCCCATCGCCCGCTCCAGATAATCTTCTGATTTATCTGGAGCGGCGCTTCCGAAATATCAAAGCAAATCATGAGAACTCTACAAAGATCGGGAATTACTTCCCTGAATTCTTTGTGATCTTCTGCGCTCAAACGCTTTGCATACCAATGAACCTGACTCTTTGATCAGTAAAATCTCGCTTTGGACAGGTTGCGTCACCCTCGGAAGGTTTTTAACCGTCTCAGGGTAACAAAAAAATAACGCGGCGAGATTTTGAGACATTTTCCCACTATAAAGCGCTTTTTGCGATCAGTTCCGGCTATTGCGGGCCTGATGTCCGCCCTGTCATTTCCCTGCGGCATGGGCAGCAAGGTCTGGGCATCTGATGCCGAGCCTCAGCCAAAGCGCGAGCAATGGTACACTGGCTCTCTCATTTCGCCGTCTGGCCCGCAGTTCAAGGCAGGTGTGCTCGGGATCGAACCCTATCTGACCTATAATCAGCCCGTGGATTATCTCGGGTCCAATGGGCGCTCCATGTCGTCCGGACCGGGCCAGAGAACCATCAGCAATTCAACGATGGTCAAATACGGGCTGACCGATAATGTCAGTATCCAGATATTCCCTGCCATCTCCTATGGCTGGAAGCGCGGAGATGGCACGACCAGCAGTCTGAAATTCGGCGATATGCCGGTCGACTTTCTCTGGCGCTTTCTGGACCCCAACCCCAAACGGTATATTCCGTCACTGAGCCTGTTTGTCGGCATGCTCATGCCGACGGGTGATTATTCCAATCTGGGCCGAAGTCAGGACGGCGTGGGCAATGGCGCCTATGTTTTCCGCACGGCACTGGTAGAGCAATCAACCTATGATTTGCCGCATGATCACACGTTGCGGCTGCGTATGTGGGCGACATTTCGGCGCGCTGTCACCTCGGCCCGCCTTGATAACGTGACGAGCTATGGCACCACCAAGGGTTTCGTGGGGCGTGGGCGCCCTGGCATGAGTGGCCAGACTGGCTTCTCACTCGAATATGGCTTCAACCAGCGCTGGGTGCTTGCTGTCGATATGGTGCGCGACTGGGCCAATGGCGCGCGCATCTGGGGCTCTGACGCGAGGGGGCGGCGTATCGATCGAATCAATGGGTCATCAGGCGACTGGATGGTGGCACCGGCACTCGAATTCAGCTGGTCGCCCCGTTTCGGCGTCATTGCAGGCGCTTCGGTTTTCTATGCCGGCCATAATACCAACATGAATGTTGCACCGCAGATCGCAGTTAACATGATGTTCTGATTGCGAAATGGAAGGCAGGCGCCTTCCGGCAGGAGTGCAGCCGCCCGAACAGGGGCTTGCCTTGGATGCGAGACCACGCCACAGCTTGGCGCTTATCCCGCTTCAAGGAACTCTTTCATGGCGACAGACGGCCCGTCTCGCACTCTTCATCGCCAGCTCGGTCCATTCAGTCTGCTCATGATGGGGATCGGTAGCGTCGTGGGTGCGGGCATCTATGTTCTCCCCGGTGTCGCCGCCTCGCAATATGCCGGTCCGGCTGTCTCCCTTTCCTTTGTTCTTGCGGCCATCAGCTGCGGCTTCATCGGGCTCTGCTATGCCGAGCTTGCCTCGGCGCTTCCGCGTTCCATGGGCGGGGCTTACGGTTATGCACGATCGGTGCTGGGCGTGGGGCCTGCCTGGTGGGTCGCCTGGATGCTGGTGCTGGAATATGCGCTGGCCGGATCAGCTGTCTCGGTTGGGCTGACGGGCTATCTCGCCAAATTCCTGTCGGGCTGTGGCATCACGCTTCCTGCCTCTCTCAGCGCGTCGACCGTCATCTGGCAGGATGGCGGTTTCCATCTCGTGGCGCAGATCAATGCGGTGGCGTTCTTTCTGGTGCTTGTTCTTGGCCTGGTCCTGTCACGCGGCATCCGCCAGGCAAGCAGGGCCAATGTCGCCTTTGTATTGCTGAAGCTCGCTGTGCTGGTGGTTTTTGTCGGGGTGGGTTGTTCGCAGGTGAAGCCGGCTCTCTGGCACCCCTTCCTGCCCGCCTCAGAAGGCGGATTCCATTTTGGCATTGCCGGGCTGCTGCGTGCGGTTGCTGTCGTCTCTTTTGCCTATCTTGGCTTCGATTCGATTTCGATTGCGGCTTCTGAAGCGCGGCAACCGGGGCGGGATGTGCCGTTCGGGCTTATTGGCGCTTTGGCGATCAGCGCGGTGCTCTACGTCATGGTCTCACTGGTGATGACCGGGCTTGTGCCGTTTCGCGAGCTTGGCACGGCAAGCCCTGTTGCGCTGGCGGTACAGGCACTCGCCATGCCTGCTCTGGCGCTCGTGCTCCAATTCGGTTCCGTCATCGGTCTGGGCTCGGTGCTGTTTGTCAGTCTTTATGGTCAGTCCCGCCTTTGCCACATCCTTTCCCATGATCGCCTTATCAGCCCGCGCCTCAGTCTGGTCGATGCCAGGACGGGTGCGCCAGTGCTCGCCATTGCGCTGACCACAGGTCTGACCGCGCTTACGGCCGCGCTCCTCCCCATTACCTTGCTGGCCGATCTCGTCAGTATCGGCACGATGATCGGTTTTCTGGTGATCGCCTTCGCCGTCATGAAGCTACGTGGTGATGAAGGCCTGCCTCAGGCACGGTTCCGGGTGCCGCTGGGCGGTATGCGTTTCGGTGGGCTCTGGATCGGGATTGTGCCGGTTCTGGCCATACTGGCCTGCCTGATCAATCTGGCGACAGTGCTGACCGACCTGACCGCGCAAACCCTGCGCGGCGAGTGGATCCCTCTAGGGTTTCTCGCGTTGTATTGCGTCGCTGGCTGGTTGCTTGGGCGCAGGCAAACCAAGTCTGGTCATGCATCAAACTGATCGAGCGCAAAATGCAGAGAGGGGGAGATGGTGCCGACACTCGGAATTGAACCGAGGACCTACTGATTACGAAACACGTCAGGTATCATACCTTAAACGTGCCAAGAAATGCCACATCCTGCCAAATCAATGACTTAGGACGCTCCCTATGCGGGGCTCTAGTGCCGCGAGGTGCCAGAAGGTGCCCGTATTACCTTTTTGAATGACTCCGGATTGACTCCGGAAAACTCGGTCAGTGGGTGAAAGGCTGGTTACTCCGGGGGTAAAAGGGGTCAAAAATCCGGGAGGCTATGTTTTTGAGGTGTGGGAGGTGTGGGAGGTGTGGGAAATATATATGTGTTTAACACAAACACACATATATACCTGTTTTCCTTATCTTTTTTCCTATCCCTCCCTTTCCCGCCGTCTGACACAATTCCCACACCTCTGATTTTCCAAGGTGTGGGAGGTGTGGGGAGCCCCGGAACCGATCGCAATGAAGCTCACCAAGCCCGTTCTCGATGGCCTCACATGTCCGCCCGACAAGCGGGACGTGATGTATGCCGATGATGAGGTAAAGGGCCTTCGGGTCAGGGTGAACGCCACAGGATCGAAAACCTTCCTGTTCGAATACCGGTATGGCGGAAAGAGCCGCCGTCTTGGCCTCGGGACCTACGGGCAGATCACGCTTGCGCAGGCAAGGCGTATGGCGCAGGAAGCGCGTGGGCGTGTCCTGGCGGGTGGTGACCCGGTGGGTGAGCGTAAGGTCAGGGCACAGGCCACCCTTGCGGCTGAGGTGCAGGAGGCGCGCGACGCCATCGCTGATGCCCTCACGCTCGACGTTCTGATTGGCCGTTGGCAGGACGGCGCGTTGCGTGACCGGAGCCAGAACTACAGGCGAGAGGCCCCGCACCGTCTGCGCTATGCGTTCGGGCCAAGCCTCGGCCTACCTGCTCGCCAGCTTACCGTGGGTGACGTTCAGGCCCGGCTTGATGACATCAGTGAAGCGCACCCTACTACAGCGCGGCGTGTCCATGCTTACGGGCGGGCCATGTTCGGCTGGGCGGTCAAGAGACGTTTGGTGAGCGACAACCCCTTTGCAGAAGTCGTGCTCGATAGTCGAGATACCAGCCGAGACCGCGTTCTGGACGATGCTGAGCTAGGCGCATTCTGGCGCGCTTCTGGGGCCATGGGCTATCCGTTTGGGCCGTATTTCCGGGTTTTGGCTCTGACATTGCAGAGGCTGCGTGAGGTTGCCGGGATGAGGTGGGATGAAATCGCTCCAGACCGCTCGACCTGGACCGTGCCCGCTGGCCGATCCAAGAACGGGAAGGCTCATATCGTTCATCTGTCGGAGGCAGCACGGCGCGAACTGGCGGACGTGCCTCGACGTGAGCTTGCTGATGGCACTCTCTCGCCTCTGGTATTCACGACAACCGGCCACAGCCCAATTTCCGGCTTCTCAGATGCTACCGAACGCCTGGGGCGTTTGATGGCTGCGGACATAGCCGAGCGGGCTCCTCAAGAGCAAAATATGGCGGGAAAGAATGGGCCTGCCCCAGCCCCAAGCTGGACCCTGCATGACTTGCGTCGAACCGGCGTGACGACGATGGCGCGGCTGGGCATTCCGCCGCATGTTGCGGACCTGACCCTCAATCACGTTCCGGCGTCGCTCAAAGGTGTTGCCGCGATCTATCAAAGGCATCAGTTCATGGATGAGCGGGCGCAGGCGTTGAACGTCTGGGCATCCCACATTGAAAGGACGGCCATCGCGTCCGGGCTGGTCGAGGTTCACGGAAACGTGGTGCCATTCCGACGCTGAAGGCGAACACCCAAGAGCATGATCGAACGTGTCCAAAACGCTATTTTGTGCTATGAACTTGAGTAGGCTTACCGGCCTTCGTCCTTCTCGCGGCGTCGAGTTTTCCACGCTCGCGAGACTCGTTCAGATCAACAATAGTCCTGTTGTTCGGCGAAGACGAAATAAGGGTATCGTCCCCTGAAACACTTATAACAAAAATGAGTTAGCGCATTGGATCATATGGCCTTGCTAAGTGGTTCATATGGTCCGATATATACGCTCATGATACAAGGAGCTACCATGCAGACGGCCCCGTCCATTCGTGCGCCTGCTGGAGACCTGACCAGCGTCGCTCTCAAAGCAGTCAACCGCATTCTGACAGAGTGGGCTGTGCCCGCTTCTAAAGCCGCACTCTTGTGCGACATGTCCGACAGCACATGGAAGCGCGCGCGCAAGCCTGGCTTCGCAGGTGAGCTTACGCAAGATCAGATGCTCAGACTGAGCGCCCTCATAGGTATCTACAAATCCCTTAAGCTCTATTTCGATGACGATCTGGCCTTATCATGGATCAAACTTCCCAACGCAGGGCCGCTATTTGGTGGCAGTGCGCCAGTTGACTCATTGATCGAATATGGCCTGCCTCATTTCCTGAGCGTACGGGGCTATCTCGATGCCCTAAGGGGTGGCGTGTGAAAACGACCACGATCTGTGAACGCGGTCTGATTCGTCTGATACCGGCCACCCATCACAAGCCGCCTACTCTTCGGGGATTGGTCGATACCGATGCGGAAGCAGCACTGTTAGCTGAGGTCGAGGCTATGACCAGTGGTAGGTTGGTTGCTGAGGCTGGCCGCAATCGGCATCTGGATAGTCGTGAGCTTGCCTGGCAACGGCGGAATAACGATCTTCGGGTTTATGGTGTCAGCCACATCAACGCAGCGTTTACCTACACACGAGCGGGCGGAAGCAGATTTAATTCCGAGGCCCGTGGTGCCTGGTATTGTGCCTGGACACTACCGACCGCCATCGACGAGGTGGCCTTTCACAAGGTCAGGGAACTCGCCTATGTCAACGTGTTCAAGGACAAGACACGCTACGTCGAGCTTCTGGCTGACTTCATTGGTGAGTTTCCTGATATCACCGACGAGGCAGATAGTCCCTGTCTCTCGCCTGACGCGAATATAGGCTACCCTGCCGGTCAAAAGCTTGCCCTCGACTTGCAGAGGGAGGGTGCGAGAGGCCTGATTTATCCTTCGGTTCGGCATCCAGACGGGCAATGTCTGGTCGTGTTCAGTCCCTCTGCAATCCAGAATGTGCGACCTGGTGCGCAATGGGACCTCGAATGGGATGGTAGTCCTGAGTTTACGATGGTGGGTGTGTAAACGGCTTTTCGTTCACAAGCTTTTTCGTGGGGGTATCACCGTAATGGTGGCACCCTTTTTTCGGTGTAATGCTTGATCTCAGCCTCCATAATGGAGGTGCAGATATGTCATGGGCCGGTCTGTTCTAAAGGTGTGGTCATCATGACCATACCTCTACTCAAGCTTTAAGCCTGTGTGCCGGTCGCGTTTGTTCTGAATTGCTGTGAGAGCAATTCAGATGTTGCCTGCGCACTGACTGCGCGCGGTAAAGGAAGAGCAAGTGCGGCCTCTGGCGCCTGAAAGGCTGTTATAGCCATGCAGAGCATCGGATTACGAGGGATACCCCCCTGATGAAAAGGGTATTGCTGTTACAGCAATGGGTATGTGGGCTCGGCAGCAACTCTGCCCCCCTGAATGGTGGGGGCAGGTATCTCCTTGACGGAGATACCTTACGGCTGGGGGCATAAACAGTCAAAGGGACCTCTTTTATGAAGGTCCCTTTGAGGATTATAAGGCGAACCAAGAGAAGGATGGTTTTTGCTTCATATTGAAGCAAAAGCCTTGCAGCTTATCGATTTGAGATAGGGGTACGCCCCCAGAGAATAAATCGATTTCACTCTGATGGCCGATTAGGAAGAGCAAGGAAATCAACCAAGTGCGCTCGCAGCACTTGGCGAGCAAGCAAGGCGGCTGCATCTGCGTCGGTTTGCTTTCCAGAATGGGAAAGCAACGGGCCCGTCTCTGTATCTCCGTAAAGGAGATTCAGATGAGACCTGCACGCAAGGGTGTGGCTGTTACAGCCACCCCCTTCGCGACGATGGCGTTTAAGTCTTGAGCTTGCGCGCAGGGCGTGCCTGTCGTGCGCCGCGCTCGACCTGAGCTAAAGCGGCGCTCACATCGATATCCGGTTCCTGCACCGCGCGCGCGCGCTCTGCATCGCGTCGTGACGTATCGAACTCAGCGTAGCGCTCGTGGGCGATGTTTTCGGCAGAGATTTTGGAGCGATTGCCGTGCCCGTGCAGTACCGGCAATTCATTGCTCACCAGAAAGCGATCAAGAATGCCCTCCCATTCAGCAAGGCGGATTGTCTGGCGGCGGCTGGCTCGGAGATCGGCCGTGTCGAGGAACATGGTGACGATCAGGTTCAGTTCTCGAATTTCAAGATCGCCAAGATAGTTCTTGGCGACGGTCACGTCTGATTTGCGCACTCGCCCATGTTTCCATGTGGTGAGGCCCATGTTCGGGGCTGACGCATCGGATCGTGCCGCGATCAGTTCAGCCGCTGTATGGTTCGTGACGGCGTAGAGCATCTTGTTCTGAATTGTGGCGTAGAACTGATCGACGATTCTTGTGCCCGTCTCATAATCCTCGCTTAGCGCAAGGATATCTCGAAGCTTGCGGTAGAACTGCGCCTCGGATGCCCTGATATCCCGAATGCGCTCAAGAAGCTCATCAAAATAGTCGAATTTCGGGTCTTTCAGTCGGGCGTCATCCATGACGAAGCCCTTGATCAGATACTCTTTCAGCGTAGTGTTTGCCCAGCGGCGGAACTGCACCCCACGAGGCGATTTCACACGAAAGCCTACAGCCAGGATCACGTCGAGATTGTAAAAATCAATCTCGCGTTCGACATCACGGGAGCCTTCAGTTTGAACTATCCGGAATTTCCGGATAGTTGACGCAGGGTCGCATTCTGCATCGGCATAGACGTTTCGGACATGCTCATTGATCGTTCGGACATCCTTGTCAAAAAGGTCCGCCATATCTTTCTGGCTGAGCCAAACAGTACCGCCAACGGATTGGAGCTGGATGTCAATCTCGCCGTTTTCGGTCGTATAGAGAATGATTTGTCCTGAATTCATGCCTCTCGGTCCTTTTTTAACCGCACTCCTGGACCATCGCCATTCTCAGCGATGAATTCGACGCCAGCGGCCTCTAGGGCGGTGCGTATGGCTCCAATGGTACAGGGGGTAAGCGTTCTTGCCCGGCTCCAGCCATGGAGCCGTGTCAGGAGAGACGCTGGTGCTAGCGGCTAACTCCTGTACTCCCCAGCCAATAGCGACTCGTGCCATGATGTTGTAGCCTAGGCAATGCGTGAGATGGGTCCGAGCGAGGCCCTCATGGCCCCGTGGCAGGATGGCAGCGCGGGAGCGGAGCCGGATGAAGCGTGGTAGGCCTCGGGCACGCATCTGCGACGCTTTATGCGGCTAAGGTCTGAGGCTGCTTCCATGCCAGCAAATACGATGGCGGCGGTGCAGGCAAAGGCGCGTCTGGCACTTGTCGGAAAGCCACAACAACCAACGCTCCTGACCGATCCGGAGAGCCCTGAAGCTGTCGTCTGGTCCTTGTGCCGTGACCTTCTCGCGATGACGGCAGGTGTGCCATGAGCATGCCATTCTCTGCCCTGACTGCGAAGCAGGAAGCTGCGCTAGCGCATTTTGCGAGCATCCCCGCACAATCACGCGGCCCATGCTTTCAAGGCCGCCATCGTGGAACATATCCTACCGCGTAAGGTCGATAGCTTTGATCTGGATAGCTATTCAGCCCCGATACGGCTTTCCGTTTCTCTCGCCCGCGACGTGAGGGCGCTGAGATGATGCACTTATCCTCCGCCCGATTCCTATTGCCTGTTCCACCTATGTTTCCCATTCTAGTCGATGGCGCGGCTAGGTCTGGCCGCCGAACGCCGGAGCCCCACGTCTGGCCCGCCGCGCCATTTTCAGTGCGTGGGGACTGCTGGCATGGGGCGGCAATGGATGAAATCGGGGTGCCTTTAGCGCAGGCTGGATGCCTACTAGAGGAAGATAAACGTCATCTTCAGAGAGAGTTTGACGATCTGCGGGTTTTGTTCAATCATTTCTATATATTCAATCTCAAGCAGGAAAGGTTAGGCCGGACCGGCATAAGAAATCTTGGTCTTGCGAGAATGAGGCACGACTATAAGTTATCTCTTTTTAAAATGTTCAACGCCATTTTAGATATGTTGATAAATTCTAACCTATGCCTAATAGGTAGGCCGAGATCCATTTATACCGAACCAATATTAATTAAAAAGCACATAATTCCTTATATCAAGCTCATCGATGAGAAAGCATTCGCGCGTTCGGAGTGCAAGGTGGAAAACGTGGTCTGGTATGATGTACGCTTGCTGACAACGGTAAGCGAGTCGGCGTCTCATGCTTTGCTGAGTAACAGTGGTATGACGCGGGTGACGGATACTGCGTGTAAATCGGCCAGCGGACATGTGGCTGATGTTTTTGAGGGGTCGACAGCGATAAGGCCCGTCAATCCTGCGGAGGCAGAGAGTCGAGTAAGCTGTCCGAGCGAAGGCGGCGTCATTGAGGCGCTTCTTCGTCGCTCCGATATAGGCGACATGACAAAATCAGCCATCGGCAAGATTGCTCGTGATATGCGCCCTAGCCTGTCAAGCAGTCGCTTCGAAGGTGAGTTTTGGCGAAATTTGAGGGTCAAGGCCGAGGAGCGAGGTATCTCACTTCGCAAGCGCGGTAGGCCGTCGATCAAATAGGGGGTCTGTGTCGCTATCGCAGGCGACTATCGACCCGAAGGCCCTGATTGTGAGTGAACACGACGCCAAGCTTTACACGGGGTTGAGCAGCCGCACATTGCAGCGCCTGCGCCTTGATGGCTGGGGGCCACACTTCATCCGGACGACGAGCAAGAAGGTCGCATATCGGGTCTGCGATTTGCAGGCGCGGGTTGACGAGCGTCTCGTTACATCGACATCGGATGACACTGTTCGCGGTGTCGGTGGGTCATGTCCGACATCGGCGCAGTGCTTGAAATCAGCAAGCTGCGCGACGCCGCTACTCGACTGGATGATGACAAAAGGGGTCGCGAGTAGTGGCCCCCCTTGGGCGCGCGCAAGAGGCAGTCGCTATAAGCAAGTCCGGCCTTTGGTTGCCCGTATTGACCAGCCGCAAGCCTGAGGCGAAGCGCTTCAAAAGATGGCTTACCGGCGAGGTCATTCCTGCCATCCGCAAGACGGGCGCTTATGTTGCCGGAATGCCTGGCTTGGGCTCACTCCCGGTGGAAAGCATGTTTTCGAGAAAGCTGCGCAGGAGTTGTCGGAGTGTATGTACTCTGAGCGTATGCCTATTACCGGACGAACTATAGGTGACCTCCAAGAGGGGCAGCGAGAGCAAGCCATGCGGTGTTTCGTGATCATCTCAGTTAGCGGCTTCATGGCTGGCTTATGCCTTATACCGCCCGCCATCGCTCAACCCTGTCCCGGCACGACGACGCCTGAGGTTGAGGCATGTAAGAGCTTGAGGCTTGGGTCGAGCGAAGATGTCTTAAAGCGGTATGTGAGTGCCGCGGTTACACGCGCTAAGCGTGAGGGTGGTGATAAGACGCTACAAAGTTTTTTGGCTTCTCAAGCGGCCTGGACGAACTTTCGCAATCAGGAATGCAATGCCGTCGCTCTCTCATGGCAACCCGGCTCAATCGCCAACACAATGGCTTTGTCCTGTCTTGATCGTTTGACGGTCGAGCGCACTCACGAGGTCTGGGAGAACTGGCTGCGTTACATGGATAGCACTCCCGCCGATCTGCCAGAGCCTTCAGGTTCAGATGTGTCTCGATAGATCAGCGATAGTCCTATCCCTCACCGCTTGAGCCGTAACGGGCGTTCCCGATTTAGCTTCTTGTTTCCATCTACGTATCTTGCGAATCGTAAATCTACCACGCATATTGCGTTTAGAGACATGCCTCACGAGTCAAGCGTCATTCTTCGGGTGATGCTTTTTTGATTCATGGGGCCCCCTGCAACCACGGAATGAAGGAATTGACCATGCACGCCATGATGAATCGCGTTCCCGTTCAGGGGAGCATGTCATGAGCACATACGAGCAGAAAGTTGCCGATCTCGTTCGTAGCCAGGCAGGTCTGCCTGACGTGCCAGCGATAGACCTTGATGCCATAGCCGAAAGATGGGGCGTTCAGGTTCATTACATGGACGAGGACGACGCAATCCGGGATGGGGCAAGTGGGCAGTTCCTGTTAAGGAATGATCGTCCTGTTATCCTGATCAATCCGTTGCGCGCGCCAAGCCATCAGAGGTTCACCTTTGCTCATGAATTGGGACACTTTTTCATGGGGCATGGGCCGCGCGCCCGAGATACTAAGGCGCAGCTACAGAAGCGTGACCCTGTAGAGTTTTCGGCAAATCGCTTCGCAGCCGAGTTGTTGATGCCTGAAGATCATGTGAGGGAGGCAGTTCGCAGTGCCACCCCAGTTTACCAGATGGCGAGGCAGTTTGGCGTATCCGAAGAAGCGATGGGGTATCGTTTGAAAAACCTCGGATATCGCACGATTGATGTCTGAACGGCCAGAAGACGCGGATTTTTCCGGAATAGGAGATGGTGAGATTGCCGAGCAGGATCAGGCTCTCGCCAAGCTGAGAGCCGATGCGCTCGCCACTCTGACAAAGGAGAAAGAGCAGCTCATAAGGTACCGGTTTGTCCTTTTTGTTGGCTCTGGTCTGGTCGCCGTCCTTTTCATACTGATCATAGTATGCCTGGCGCTCTACTATATCCGAGGCCGCTTCCTCTTGGATTTGGCAGAGCAAGCTGACTGGCATGCACTTCTGGCGGCAGATGCGATTTTCGTCCTGCTTGCGTTTATCCCGCTCTCAATATTCTGGACATTGGCGCGCCTGGTGCAAAAGGAGCAGGAACGTGATCTGGCGGGAGACGCGCCGGTTCTGGGCTCTCTGTCCAAGGTGCTCGATTCTGCCAAGGACCTGGTGGATACTGTTAAGGGTGCGTTGACGGGTAAGTGAGGGTAGCCTTCACTTCTGACCCTCATACTTTTCCTTCCAAGTCGAAACGAGGAAGGACGCCATCGTGCCGGCAAGATTGACTGCGAGTTCCGCGTGCCTGGGCTGCGGCCTTATGGGGTTTCTACCCTGCCCGTGAGCATCGCCAATCTTGTTTCTTATGGTTCCAAGCCCATTCACGATAGTCTGACAGCCGCCCAGGATCGCTTTGAAGGTCTCTTCCTGATGTTGGCTGGGGGCAAGGTTCAGGCGCGTTGCGGCTAACAACCAAAGCTTTGGAAGGTCTGCGTTCGAGGGGTAAGCCTCACCCGCATCATCGAGGATATGCTTGCATACGGTTTCGAGAAGGGTGCGCGCGGCGGTGATCGCGCCATCGGGATCGGATAGGCGACGATCAAGGGCCTTTTGCCAGATGTCGGTCACATGCGCCGGATCGAAGGTCTGAAGCGCCTCTGAGATTGGCGGGATTGCCACTCCGCGATGCTGTGCTTCAAGATGCTCAAACGTTGGCGCAAAGCTATCCCAGATATATTTTCGTCGCTCTGCGTAGGTCGAAAACTTGGCTTTGATAAACTGCCAGAATTGGCTGTTGTTTCGATTGAGGCGCACAAAGTCGGGCAAACGGCTTGCGATAGTGGGCTCTTCCAAGAGTTCCTGTCGGAGACGGATGAAGACAAAGTCGTCCAATGGTGTCTCGCCTGTTGCCCGGCATATGAGGCCCATCTGAAACTTTTCGACCTTCTCCTTGAGCGTTCGCTCATCGTCCTGGTCGTCAAAGTCCATCATGTAGCCGCTCCCTGAGGCGAACCCCTGGACCCCCACCATTCTCCGCGATGAATTCGACGCCAGCGGCTTCTAGGGCGGCGCGTATGGCTTCAATGGTACGGAGGTTGAGGTTCTCGCCGCGCTCAAGCCGTGAAACCGTGTCAGGAGAGACCCCCGCATTAGCGGCTAACTCCCGCACTCCCCAGCCAATAGCGACTCGTGCCATTTTACATTGCACAGGCAAAATCATCGTTACCCCGTTACGATACCCTTGCACTGTTATGAGTGCGGTATTATCGTAACCGTGTTCTGACATCATTACAATGTCAGGCGACCGAGTGCGGAGATTGCACCTTCCACACTCGGCCTAACCAAACCCGAAGGAGAATTTCGGCAATGGCTGAACACGCCCATAGCATGTCCGCGCCATCGCGGGCAGCGTCGATCTGCGTCCAGTTTGTGGCCGGGATCGCACTCTCATTTCTGCTGGCCATCGCGGTCATCGGCTTGGAAACGCCCGATCCAGTCACGTCCGGCCATGCTTACGCAGTGGAGGCCGTGCGATGAATGCCGGTGTCACGCGCCGTTTGGCGCTCACAGGGCTACTGCCCATCGCTGCGCTTGCGGTCGCGCCCTCTCTCGCTGCCGGGCGATCTGCCGACAGTCGCCTCATAGAGGTCTGCCAGGAGCATCGAGCCATATGGGCGTCTATAGCTGCCCTTGATGCCATCCCCGCGCATATCTCCGGGTCTCCTGAAAACCGATCCCGTGAGGCGCAGATCGGTCTGCTAATGGATAGAGAGCAGGTGCTCCTTGAAGAGTTCGCCAGTCTGCCTGCCATGACAGAACGCGGGCTGGCCGAAAAGGCCGTGACGATAAAGGGCTACCTGCCACGTCATCTTGCGGACATGGAACTGAATGAGGCGAGCCCTGAGTATAGGGCGCTTCTCTCCCTGCTCAACGATGTTGCGCGTTTCGGTGCCTGCACTGGTATGGCCCACGCGGTCGAGACGGGAGGTGTGGCATGAGTGCGAAACCGCTCGATCTAACGCGCCGGAGAGCCCTGACTGGTCTCGTGGCTCTGCCGCTTATCACAGGGACTCGTGCTGATACTCTAGCCTCCCCTCCTGCCGATGATACCGCTCTCCTGGGTGTTGTAGCCGAGGCGATGCGTGAGATGGCTCGGAGCGATGCCCTCATGGCCCCGTGGCAGGATGGTAGCGCGGGAGCGGAACCGGATGAGGTGTGGGAGGCTTCAGGCACGCATCTGCGACAGTTTATGCGGCTAAGGTCTGAGGCTGCGCTCATGCCAGCAAACACGATGGCGGGGGTGCAGGCAAAGGCGCGTCTGGCACTTATCGGGGAGCGCCAACAACCGACGCTCCTGGCTGATCCGGAGAGCCCTGAGGCTGTCGTCTGGTCCTTGTGCCGTGACCTTCTCGCGATGACGGCAGGTGTGCCATGAGTACGCCATCGTCTGGCCTGACCCGACGCGGGGCTCTTGCTGGCGCCTTTATGCTCTCCGGTTTGGCCGTTGGCACGGCATTAGGCGGTGAGGGTGTCATGCGCCCAGATGACGCTTTGCATCACGCCAGTGCTGTATTCTGGGACTGCGAGGCGAGATTGGAGGCGTTGGAGCGCGTCCCTGATGGACCGTTCGGAAGTGAGGTCAATCAGCGTCATGAAGCCCAGCGGGATGCTCTGACTGCGGCGCAGGAAGCTGCGCTGGCGCGTCTTGCGAGTATCCCCGCACAGACTCATGCCGCCCTTAGCCTAAAGGCCGCCATCGTGGAGCGAGTCCTGCCGCGCGAAGTCGATAGCTTCGATCTGGATAGCAATTCAGCCCCGATACGGCTCGCCGTTTCCCTTGCCCGCGATGCAAGAGCCCTAGGCTGATGCAGCTATCGGCTGCGAAATCCCTATGCAGTATTCAAGAAGGCCACTTTCGAATGCCCCAAGATTCAGAATTCTCCAGTGCGTTGCGTGAGGCGCGGTCACACGAACATCGTTTGGCTCCTGCGTCCGTAATCTGCGCTTCAGCGCTCGCTGCTTCGGCTGCGGTCAAAACCATGGGCATCCTAGGTCTTTGCTACGCCTATCACGAGGTTTCCCGTTCCATAGAGGGATTGCCGTTTGCCTCGGACCGCGAGTTTAGGAAGCTTTTTGACTGCAAGTATGCGGTTATCCGCGATCTCGCTGCGGTAGAGGCGAAAACGCCATATGAGATCATGGCCAAAGCCAAGATAGTGCAGCCTCATTTGGAGCATTATCTCAAGGTTCATGAGGGCAAGGGCGACGATCCCGAGATTCAACTCGCTCTCTCCCTAGCCCGTGATGTCAGGGCGCTCGCATGATGCAGCTATCCTCGCCCCGATTCCTATTGCCAGTTCTGCCTATGTTTTCCATTCTGGTCGATGGCGCGGCTAGGTCTGGCCGCCGAACGCCGGAACCCCACGTCTGGCCCGCCGCGCCGCTTCCAATGCGTGGGGACTGCTGGCGTGGGGCGGCAATGGATGAATACGGGACGCCTTTGGCGCAGGCCGGGTGCCTGTTGCCTGCGGATCGACGCTATCTGCAAGAAGACTTTGACGCGCTTGCTCGTGAAATGGATGGCGGCATTGAGGCTCATTATCTGCGATATGGCAGACCAAACGTAGGAGCGGCTTCTTTTCAGGCAGGCGAATATGCATATGCTGCTCAGCGCCTGATAGAAGCACTGATAGCCGAGGTTAAATCAGGGCATCTATGCGCTATTGGCCGACGTGGGTCCCTGGATGCCGATGCTGTAGTTCTTCGTCAGGCTTATATTCCCTACATCCAATTGAGCCCGAGAGAGTTTCGGCGTTCGGCACTGAGGGTCAATGGTGAGCCTTGGTATGATGTCCGTCTGTTTATCCCTGACGGTGGTGCACAGATCGTGCAGTCTCAGAAAAAAGGGTCTGCACCGAGTGAGGAGCAATCCATCAGTACGCCCGATGCAGAACTGTCGGCCACAGTTCCGGGGAGTGAAATCGAAGTGCAGCCCGCCTCTATGCCGACTTTGCGCCCAAGCCTGGATGAGGTGATTGAGGCTTTGCTTGCGATGGCCGACATCAGAGAAATGACGCAAAAAGTCATGTTTGCTCATGCCAAGCGCATGAGGACGAACCTTACCAAGAATTATTTTGAAAACACGCTGATGCCTCAAATTCGCGTGGCGGCGAGCCGGTCAGGCATTGCCTTGAGAAGGCCAGGCCGACCGTCAAACAAATAGGGGGGTAATAAATAGAGGGCGATTTATTACCCTCCTAATTATTCCCTCTTTTTCCCCCAAATTTTTATGCGGTTTTATCCCGGCAAGACGCCAGTCGCGACAAGAAGATCGCTGACGGTGCCTGCTAGAGGGCTTTCAAATGGTTATCGATTATCTTCATCGTCCGGATCACGGAAATAGGGGGGCTGTGTCGCCATCGCAGGCGGCTATCGACCCTAAGGCTTTGGTTGTGAGCGAACATGATGCCAAGCTCTACACGGGGTTGAGCGGTCGCACGCTGCAACGCCTGCGCCTTGAGGGCCGGGGGCCGCACTTCATCCGGCTGACGAGCAAGAAGGTCGCATATCGTGTCTGCGATTTGCAGGCATGGGTTGCCGAACGTCTCGTCACATCGACATCGGATGCCTCCGTTCGCGGTGTTGGAGGCGCAGCATGAGTGCCGAGATCATCGCCCGGACATTCGAAGGCAAAGAATGTCGTTGGCTAACGACTGCCGGAGAGCCGTGGTTTGTGCTTGCCGATGTTTGCAAGATGGCAGGTGTTGCTAACCCGGCACGCGCAGCCAGCCGCCTCGATAATGACGAGAAGGGTGTTCATACTGTGAATACCCTTGGCGGGCCTCAGTCAGTAACAGTGATCAGCGAGTCCGGCCTTTGGTCGCTCGTATTGACCAGCCGCAAGCCTGAGGCAAAGCGCTTCAAGAAATGGCTTACCAGCGAAGTCATTCCTGCCATCCGCAAGACGGGCGCTTATGTTGCCGGAAACCCTGGTGATAGCGCGATGGACTTGGCCGCGAGGGCAGATGCCGCCGTGCGTGATGCTCTCCAAAGGTTTGAGGCGCAGGTCGATGTGCTTGGAACTAAAGCCCGCGCCTATGATCGCCTGACAAACGCTGAGGGGCTCCACAGTCTCACGGAAGCAGCCAAAGAATGCGGCTGCCCGCGTGATCGCTTTCTTGCTGTCCTACATGCGCACGGATGGATTTACCGCTCTGCGGGCAAGAAACGGTGGTTGGGTCATGCAGCAAAAGAGCGGGCCGGGCTGGTCAGTCACAGAACCTGCGACGTGCGTGATGCAGATGGTCGACTGCATACCAAGGCGCAAGTGCTCATCACCGCATCGGGATTGGCCAAGGCTGCGACACTCCTCGGCATCTCGGAGGGCGTATGATGGGCGTCGTAGGCTACTCTGTCATAGGGGACGCGCGGGCAAATCTCGCCGCCATCGGTCTCATTCATCCGCGCGCTCATCTCCGGCTCAATCCCGGCGAGAAGCGTCTTTTCGAGGAAGCTGCGCAGGAGCTTTTAACAGGCGAACATGTGACGATTGGAAACTGCCCGAACCTTTACAGGGCAATGGTGATTTCTCAGGAGCGCGGTGCTCCGGAATGGTGCTTGAATCCGGACGACGCATTCACATCAGATACCGCGATAGACCTTACAGCGCCCGTCTCGTGGGCTGCTTGCTGGATCGCTGAGCGTATGGGAGCTATACCCGTCTCAGAAGCGCGGCGGGTAGTGTGCGAGGAAATGTGGGCGCTTGCCGGGGCGTGTGACCATTGGCTCTATGGGGCCCGTGATCGCAAGGGTCTTTATATCGCTGATTATATAGATCGGGCATGGCGGGCTGCGGCGGTCTTCGGACCGATGTATTTCTTGCTCGGTGACGTAACGCCGGGACCAAGCGGCCCCATCTCATCCCGAGCTGGGCGGTCATCGCCTGCATTGGTGTACTCTGCGGTTCAGGAGGGCGCGCCATGAGCCAATCCGCCCTCACTATGCGTCTGCCCGCGATTGATCGCAGGAGCTATCTGAAGCAGGCCGATGATGACGGGGTATTATGGCGGCCCGATACGGCATCCGGCAGCTTGGATGATCGCTTTCAGGGACTTCTCTCTGCGCTGTTGATGCCTATGGCCGGTGCATCGGCGCTCTGGCGTTTGCGGTCCTCTCGTGCGGCGGGATTGTCGCCAAGCGTTGAAATGAGCGATGGCGTGGTCTGTCAGCTTATTCGCGCCAGTCGGATCACACGGTCATTGATCCGTGCGGATCTGGCTTTTCATGACCTGGTGGCGCTACAGGGGGCCGCCATCGCTCAGGCAGCGTTCTGCTTTACCTCCCCTGTCATGACGCTCGCGGCACGGGCAATTCAGGTCGATCCGGCGCTTGATCTGCTGCCTGCCTGGCTCAATGGGCTCGGCTGGAACGATCTCGTTGCACATATGAGGCGGCGTGACATTGCGGCTCAGGCCGTTCTCGCCGGACAGGCAGTGATTGACCACGTTGGCCAAGCAGGGCGTGTGATCCGGCTCAGGGGGAGTTGCCATGAGGCATGATGCCGCATCCCTTGCCCGCATGTTGTCTGACCGTGCCGATGCTCTGGCGCGCGAATTGCTGCCTCACGGCAAGCGTGATGGCGTCGAGTGGCGTTGTGGCTCCCTCGCCGGTGAAAAGGGACAGAGTCTGGCAGTTCGCATCAACGGCGAGCGGCGTGGGGTCTGGGCAGATTTCAGTTCCGGTGAACGGGGGGATGCGCTCGATCTGGTCGCCGCCTGTTTGTTTCGCGGTGACAGGCGTTCGGCCATGGACTGGTCACGACGATGGCTGGGTCTGTCTAATGACGGGGCGCCTGCTCAGGAACGGATAAGCAGGCCGCTAGCGCCCGATAAGTCTGATGCAGGTGTCTCAGGTGAGATCGATCAGGAAGCTCAGAAAAGGCGCGCTCAGGCCCGAGCCCTATGGTTTCACGCGGATCCCTGCATCGCTGGAACACCAGTCGAGGATTATCTGAAAGGGCGTGGGCTCGATCTGCGCGAACTTGGCAGGGCTCCGGGCGCACTCCGCTTCGCTTCGGCGTGTTGGAATGGGGAGCGGCGAGAGGCGTTGCCCGCGATGGTTGCCGCCATTGCAGGGCCAAATGGCAAACATGTCGCCACCCATCGCACATGGCTTGAGCGGCGTTCTGACGGGCACTGGCAAAAAGCAGCGCTGGACCGGCCCAAGATGGTTCTGGGCGGCTTTGCCGGGGGATGTATCCGGCTGTGGCGCGGGGCGTCTGGTCTGGCTCTGGGGGTCGCTCCTGAAGGGGAGAGTGCCATCGTCTGCGAAGGCATTGAGACGGGGCTGGCTCTAGCTCTTGCATGCCCCGAACGGCGCATTCTCGCGGCAGTATCAGTGTCGAATATGGCACGTCTCGTTCTACCGCCTTCGATCACGGATGTGACGATAGCGGGCGATAATGATGGCGACAATCAAGCTGCACGACGCGCCCTGGAAGCGGCATGTCGTGCTTTTGCAGAGCAGGGGCGAACAGTCCGGCTTGCAATTCCTGAAATGACTGGCGCGGACTGGAATGATGTCTTGCGGGGGCAAAATGACGAAACAGGAACACGCCCCGCGCGGGCGTAAAGCGGTGAAAGACGCCATCGATGGCGCGAATGTCGTTGCCATGAGTGGTAAGGTGGCGAGACGAAAGCCGAAGGCAGAGAGCAAATGCGGTCGATTTTATGCGACTGACGATGGCCTTTTCCGCCGGTCGTTTGACGACAAAAAGCAGGATATATTCATCGGCTCCCGTATCGACGTTGTGGCGGAAACGCGCGACGGGGAGAGTGGTAATTGGGGCGTTCTCCTCGAATGGATCGACCGGGACGGGATCGATCACGTCGAGAGCTTTGCAAGAGAGGCGGCCACGGGAGATTGCGCGGCTATTCGTAGTCGTCTTGCGCATGGTGGCGTTCGGCTCGAACCGGGTGCGGCCGCCAAAAATGCTTTTGCTGAATGGTTCGCTTCAATCACCTCCCCTGACAGGGCTCGTTGCGTCGAGCGAATTGGCTGGCATGAAGTCGGAATGCGTCCGGTCTTTGCTCTGCCCGCCGTCACCTATGGCGAGACGCGAGAGCGTGTTGTGCTCCAACGTGAGAGCCCCGAGCCAGACCTGTTTGGCGTAGCTGGCACCGTCGCGGACTGGCGTGAATCGATCGGGCTGATGTGCCGGGGTAATTCGCGTCTTATTATGGCAGCATCGGCAGCGTTCTCGGGGTCGCTGCTCTATCTGATTGGCGAAGATGGCGGCGGGTTTAATCTCGTCGGTGCGTCACGTGTTGGCAAATCGACCGCGCTACATGTGGCGGCATCCGTGATTGGTGGCACCTCCGCGCTCGGTGCTGGCGGCTACATAAAAAGCTGGCGGGCGACGGGTAACGCGCTCGAAAGCGTGGCTCAAGGGTCCTGTGATGCGACTCTTGCCCTCGATGAGCTTGGCTCGCTGGACCCTCGTGAAGTGGGTGATGTCGCTTATATGCTCGCCAACGGCTCCGGTAAGGCGCGCGCTAACAGGACGGGTGGTTCACGCGCCATCGCGCGTTGGCGCCTCCTGTTTCTAAGCACTGGTGAAAAAGGTCTGGCCGATTTGAACGCTGAGGCTGGCCGTGCGACCAAAGCTGGGCAGGAAGCGCGTTTCGTTGATGTCCCTGCCGATGCAGGAGCAGGCTACGGCTTATTCGAGAACCTGCATCACGAGGATGCGCCCGGTGATCTGGCCGAATGCTTGCGTGAAAAAACGGGCAAAATCTATGGCGCTCCCTTCCAGGCTTTTCTGGCACACCTCACGGGCTGGATAAGCCGGGATGGTCTCCCGGCTGTCCGTGAGATGCTGCGTGCTCGTGTGGCCAGGGTGTCCGCTGACTACCTCACGAATTGGACAGACGCTTCAGGTCAGGTTCGATCCGTCGCAAGGCGCTTCGCCATCGTTGTTGTGGGTGGGGAGCTTGCGACGGAATGGGGGATCACAGGATGGGATGCAGATACAGCGCGTGAACTGGTTCGCCTATGCTTCCAATCATGGCTGTCGCAGCGTGGAACGGTAGGTCGTAGGGAGGATGAACAAGCCGTGGCTCAACTACGGGACTTTCTTGCCCGTCATAGTGAGGCGCGCTTCGAACGTTGGATTGATCCTGGGGCTCTTGAGGGTGATCCGCCTGACGATATGGTCGGGCCGCCATCTGAGAGGTTTAGGACGCAAAATCGGGCAGGATGGAAGCGTTGGTGCAAGCTTGGTGATGGTGTCTGGGGATGGGCTTTTTATCTGACCAGTCCAGGCATGAAGGAGGCATTGCTCGGCCTCAATCAGGTCGATGCCAAGCGCGTTTTGCAAGAGCGGGATTTCCTCGTGGCGGGCCGCGATGGGAAGTTCTCGGGACTGCACTCGCCGCCAGGCATAAAGTCCGTCCGTCTCTACGAGGTTCGATCATCTATCCTTGGGGAGAGCGCGGGCGATAGCGATTGAAGTTGCAGGCTTGCGAAATTGCGCAAGTTGCCGTCGATGGGCGGATTGAGGGTCGGGACATTGTTCCGGCCCTTTTCGTATCTGATGGCTATCTCAAAATCCTAATCAGGATACGGGACCTTTCATTGCCGGATTATCCGGCAATGGGCTTTGGTGGCCCGACCGTGGATGCCACAAGCGAACATAGTATATGGCCCGACAAGAAGGGGTACCACCGTAACGGCGTTACCCTCCGCGTGGGCTCTCTTTCGGTAAGAGTGTCACCATGATGGTGATACCCCATCACGAGAAAGGTATGGCTGTGGCAGCCACACCTACAGAAGGGGACCAGATAACGGCGGGAGTGCTCGTCGCGGTGCGGAGATGGCCTTGCCGCTGCCTACAGGCTTCCATGTCCCTGATGCATGTCTCGCATTGTTCCAATAGGGCAAGGTCTAGTGGAACAATGAGACTGGAACACTTTTCCGTTCCAATAGGGTTGATTTTATAGTTTTGGAACGCCTATAAGATAGGGTCTAGACCCTAAAGGAACACTTCGATGAAAATCGGCTACGCTCGCACTTCCACCACAGAGCAAATCGCAGGGCTTGCTGGGCAGGAGCGTGATTTGCAGGCTGCCGGTTGCGAGCGGGTGTTCGCGGAGCAGATCAGCGGGGCGATCACTGAACGTCCGCGCCTCATGGCTGCTCTGGATACCATGCGTGCAGGAGATGTGCTTGTGGTGACAAAGCCGGATCGTCTGGCGCGCTCAACGTCAGACCTTCTAAGGCACGTCGAGGACCTCAAGATAAAAGGGTGCGGTTTGATCGTGCTCAGCATGAGCGGTGTCACACTCGACACGACGAACCCGACCAGCAAGCTCATGCTCACCATGCTGGCCGCCGTCGCTGAATTTGAACGTGATCTAATGAAAGAGCGTCAGGCTGAGGGCATCGCGAAGGCTCAGGGCGACGGCAAATACAAGGGGCGTAAGCCCTCTGCCCGTAATCAGGCAGAGGAAGTGAAGTCTCTGGCTAGCCAGGGCGTTTCGGCAGCCGAGATTGCGAGACGCCTTAAGATCGGGCGAACCTCTGTTTATCGGTGTTTGGGGCGCGTGGCGTAAGCTGAGCCACATTGGCTCCGAAGGTGAGGCGCGGCGCGCGGGCAGCGCAAAGGCTTCTTTCCCGCCGCTTTTTCAATTACGGACATCACACCGCATACGAGACCGTCTTTGTTGCAAGATATGCATCTAATGCATATCTGAGGATGCTCTCACTGATCTCCACTCACAGAGACAATGATGGGTTGGTTAGCTGGGTAAAGCGCCGATGGGCAGTGGGAGCTAGGAGTTTCCTAGAGTTTCACCCATCGTTCCCCACACCTCCCACACCTTTCTTTCTATCGGGTGAGGATTGGTGTGGGGGGTATAAACAAAGCAATATCAGTATGTTGTGTCGTTCCCCACACCTCCCACACCTCCCACACCTATTTTCTGTATGGGTAGAGAAAGAGAGAAGGTGTGGAGCACCCTAACGCATGCGCCGAGCGCATATCTCAGAACAGCCGGATTGATCGTTATTACAGTTTGCGCGTGTTGCCCTCTCTGTAACCTGGCTTACCCGACCTGGTTGGCGCTGATCAGCCAGGCACCTCGGAGTGACCTGAAAAATTTGGGTCCCTCCTAGAGAGGCCCCCTGCCGGGGATTGTTCGCACCCCGGTCGGCCACACTCTTCGATAATATCAAAAACAGGTTGGTGTTGTTGTTGTTGTCGTATCGACAGAGCACGCGATGGCAGGGGTTAGCTCTCCAATGAGAGAAAATGCGTCCGTCTGCATCCGAGCGCCGATTCTAGCGTTGGTGCGCTCTGCGGCTTACAGCGCAGAAAAAATGAGACAGATGACTCCGGAAATGCTCCGGATCATAGGAGGCGCGATGACAACGCAGATCACTTCGCATGATAGCGCGAGCAAGATACTGATTTTCTTGGAGAAAATGGTGCCGACACTCGGAATTGAACCGAGGACCTACTGATTACGAATCAGTTGCTCTACCCCTGAGCTATGTCGGCGTCCTTGGCGCGGTGCTATAGCCGAGACCGGGGCCGACTGCAACAGGGCAAACACCTATCTCTCAATGGAATCGTCCGCTACACTATGATTCATGTCTGATCGCTTCCACAAGCGTCTCTGGCGCAACGCTGTCACCATGGCTTCCGCAGTGCCTCCCACACCGACACTCAAGGTTGTGGAAGGTTTGCGAGAGTGCCCTGATTGTGGCCTGTTCCAGACGGTACCTCGCCTGAGACGGGGGCAGGTGGCCTATTGCACGCGCTGCGATGCCCAGTTGGCACGCAGGCGTCGCACACCGCCGATTGCGGCACCTACCGCCTTCTGTCTGGCCTCGGCAGCGCTTTATATTGCGCTACTCATCACCCAGCTTCTCACCATAAATGTGCATGGTCGGGTCAATACAGTCACCATTCTCACCGGACCGATCGAACTCGGTCGGGAAGGGTTTGGCGAGATCGGTTTGATCGTCGGGCTGACGACACTCATCATGCCCGGTGTGGTCATTGCCCTCATGGGGGCGATTCTGGTGGGCGCCAGCCGTCGTACCATGCCCGATTGGGCGCCGCGTTTGATGTCCTGGTACGAAAGACTGCGCGAATGGTCGATGATCGAGGTTTATATCCTCGGTGTGTTCGTCGCCTATACCAAGCTGATCGATCTGGCGATTGTCGATCTCCAGGCCGGTGTCTTTCTGATTGCCGCGCTCATGATCACCATGGCGGCCACAGATTCCACCCTCGATGTCGAGCGTATCTGGGACAACCGCGATATCCGTGAGGAAATGGCGGATGGTCAGGGACGTATCCTGCCTGTCGAGCACCTGACGGCCACCGACGATTCGATGCCACCCATCCAGCATATGCTGTCCTGTCACTCCTGCGGACTGGTCATGGCATTCGATCATGAGGTGTCGCGTGAGGGCGATATGGGCGATTGTCCGCGATGCCATCAGATCCTGCGTCGTCGGAAATCAAACAGCCTGACCAATGCAGCCGCCCTGCTTCTGGCGGGAATCATCTGCTACATCCCGGCCAATATGCTGCCTGTGATGACCTACACCAAGATGGGTCAGCCCGACACCAGCACCATCATCCACGGTGTGATCGAACTCTGGCAGTCCAACCTGATCCCGCTTGCCTTGCTGGTGCTGTTCGCTTCCATCACCGTGCCGGTACTCAAGATCGTGTCGTTGGCGCTGATGGTTCTCGGCACGTGGCGCAAGCAGAAGCGTGGATTACGCCTGCTGACCAAGCTCTATCGTCTGATTGATATCATCGGGCGCTGGTCGATGATCGATGTTTTCATGATCTCAATTCTTGTTGCGATCGTTCATTTTAATTTTCTCGCCAATGTTTTGGCGGATCCGGGTGTGGTTTTCTTCACCATCGTCGTCATCGTGACGATCTTTGCGGTGCATAGCTTCGACCCACGCAGCATGTGGGATGCCGCAGGGGAGAACGGCCCTGTGCCTGCCCCCGACGAGGCGAGACAAAATTCCGGTCAAGGAGGGATCTCCGAGGCCGGTTCTTCATTTCCTCCTCACGATATGGAGCCTGAGCGCGCGTGAGCGACAATAACGATCAAACCCGGCAGCAGACCCCCGGCCCGAAAAAGGCAGGAATCAGGAAGACACGTTTTTCCATTGTCTGGCTGATTCCGATCATTGCTATCGTCATTGCAGGGTGGCTTGCGTGGCGTAGCCTTGCCAATCGCGGTCCTGACATCACCATCACCTTCGATACGGCTTCCGGCCTGACCGCTGGGCAGACACAGGTCAAGAACAAGGCTGTCACGCTGGGTACGGTTCAGGACATCAGCCTGACACCGGACATGCGCCGCGTGATCGTTCATGTGCGCATGAACGGGGATACGGAAGACATCCTGACCGATCATACGCGCTTTTGGGTGGTGCGCCCCCGTATCAATGGTGCCAGCATCACCGGGCTCGAAACCCTGCTTTCCGGTGCGTATATCGCAATCGATCCGGGTGAGAAGGGTGGCCGCTATGAGACCAACTTCACAGGGCTCGAAGCCGCACCCGGCGTGCGTTCCGACCAGCCCGGCTCCACATTCATGCTGGTCACGCCAACGCTGGGGTCCATCGGTGAAGGGGCTCCCGTATTCTTCCGCGACATGTCTGTAGGCGAGGTTCTTGGCTACACCATGCCGCCGGGGGGCGAGGGGCCGATCATGGTCCAGGTTTTCGTCAAATCACCCTATGACCATTACCTTCGCACCGATTCGCGTTTCTGGAATGTCTCGGGCGTACAGGTGGGGCTCGGTGCCGGCGGCCTCAAGGTTCAGCTGACCTCACTTCAGGCGCTCCTCTCCGGTGGTGTGGCCTTTGGCCTTCCTACGCGCCGCCTGAAAGTCGATGCCCCGCAGGCACCGGCCAACTCGGTGTTCCGTCTCTATGCAAGCCAGGCCGAAGCCGACAATGCGCGTTATCATCAGCGTGTGAAGGCAGCGACCTATATCGACAGTTCAGTGAAGGGACTGACATCCGGAGCTTCGGTCAGCATGTTCGGTATCCAGGTGGGCAGCGTGACCGATGTCTCACTCAAGGTGAACGAGCAGGACGCCACAGCACGGGTACGCGTGGAAATGGAACTTGAACCCGAGCGCGTTCTGAACAGCGAGGAAACATCGCGAGACTCGCAGCACAAGCTGCTGGAGGCTTTCGTTGCCAAGGGGATGCGCGCCTCAGTCGAGAGCGCCAGCTTCCTGACGGGCGAATCGATGATCGGTCTGCAATTCGTCAAGAACGCCAAGCCTGCGTCGCTGACCTATGAGGATGATGTAGCCATTATCCCGAGTCAGCCTGGCGGGATTGACGGCATCATGGCCTCAGCCGCCACGACCATGGACAAGGTGGCCGCCATGCCCCTTACCCAGATCGGCGAGCATCTGAATGATCTTCTGGCCCATGCAGACCAGCGTCTGGCGAGTCCCGAGGTCAAGCAGTCGATCGTCGCGCTGCGCGATTCACTGCGTCATGTCTCCGAGCTGACCCAGAATGCGAACGAAGGGATGAAGCCGCTTCTAAAGAAGCTTCCTGCCATGAGCGACGCCCTTCAGGGCACATTGAAAAATGCGCAGACCGTCCTCGCAAGCTATGGCGGCGATACCGATTTCCATCGGGATCTGCAGGCCATGATCACGCAGCTCAGCCAAGCCGCACGCTCCATTCGTTTCCTGACGGATTATCTCAACCATCATCCTTCAGCCTTGATTACGGGACGCCACTGACGTGCAGATTTTTTCCTCCCCTCTCCTCGGTCAATCGCGTTCCCGATCGGTAGGGCGCGTGATGCCTCAACTATGCGCCAGCGCGTTGATGCTGGGTGTCATGGGCACTGCACTGACGGCCTGTGGCAGCGACCCGACACTTTATTCTGTGGCGGCTGTTCCCGGTGTGGCCCAATCCGGTGGGCCGGTCACGGTCGAAGTGCGAACCCCGGTCGTGACGGCCAGCCTCGATCGCGATGAAATCGTGCGACAGGACAAGGACTACAAGCTGGAAATCGCCAAGGGAAATGCGTGGAGCGAGCCGATTGGTGACATGATCGGCCGCGTGCTTACGCATGATCTGGCCCAGCGCCTGCCCGGCAGTACGGTCTTTGCGCAGAACGATGCCGTCTCGACCAAGGCACAGGCCTTTGTCGAGGTCACGATCACAGCTTTCAACGCAGATCAGCAGGGCAACGCCCTGCTGACGGGATCGCTCTCAGTGCATGGTGACAAGCCGGGTATCGGCCCCAACCTCACTGTGCCGGTGCAGCTTCAGGCCCATCTGGACAACAAACGGGCCAACACGCTCGTGGCGGGGCTCAGTACGTTAACCGGTCAGCTCGCCGATCTGGCTGCGCAGAAAATCCGTGTCCTGCCGGTGTTGCCGATCACGCCCTGAGGGTGGGCGGGGCCTTGCCCCGACCCCGTTGGGAAGACAGGTTCTCCTGCTCAATGGCTCAGGGCATAAAAAAACCCGCCTCCTTTCGGGGGCGGGTTTTTTCCTGTCTGTCGCGAGGCGATTAGAGCTTTTCGACCTGAGTGTAGTCCAGCTCCACCGGGGTGGAACGACCGAAGATCGAGACGCTGACCTTGAGGCGCGAACGTTCTTCGTCCACTTCCTCGATAACGCCATTGAAAGAGGTGAAGGGACCATCGGCCACACGAATCTGCTCGCCGATCTCGAAAGTAACGGCGGAACGAGGACGCTCCACACCTTCTTCCGCCTGCTTGAGCATACGCTCGGCTTCGGCTTCAGTGATGGGCGAGGGACGATTGCGCGTTCCCAGAAAGCCGGTGACCTTAGGTGTGTCCTTGACCAGATGCCATGCATCGTCGGTCAGTTCCATTTTCACCAGCACATAACCGGGGAAGAACTTGCGCTCGGCGTTGATCTTGCGACCACGACGAACCTCGGTGACGTCCTCTGACGGAACCAGCACTTCCTCGAACTGGTCGCTCAGACCCTTCTGGGCTGCCTGTTCCTTGATGTGGGTCGCAATCTTCTTCTCGAACCCGGAATAGACATGCACGACGTACCAACGCTTAGCCATGGTTGTTCGTCTTAGCCTCCAACGCCAAAGAGTTCGCGCACGCCAAGCCCGATGACCTGGTCGACAACGAAAAAGAAAACTGAGGTAAGGGCAGCCATGGCAAGGACGGCGCCCGTGGTGACCAGCGTGTTACGGCGTGTCGGCCAGGTGATCCTGGTCGCTTCCGTACGTACGTCCTTCAGGTACTGAACCAGATTGAAACGGACGGCTGGTTTGGACGAGGGTTTCGGGGCGTCTTTCGAAGCGCCTCCCTTGGAGGGCGAAGACTGCTGCGACCCGTGTTTTGGGGTAGTGACCGACACCGTCATCCTCATATTCTTCAGAAAGCCGCGCGTGGCGGAATACCGCGCCCGACTCCGCTCGCTGGATTAAACCAGCGGCTGCGGCGTGGTGGCAGGGGCGGAGGGTCTCGAACTCTCAACCTCCGGTTTTGGAGACCGGCGCTCTAGCCAATTGAGCTACACCCCTAGCGTCGTCCGCCTGGTCAACCGTCGAGGATGAAACATCCGGTCGGGTTGGGTCATGACGAGACCACTTGCGGCGTAATGCGGCGCTCGGGCTTTTAAGTCAAGAGATCATTTGCAGTTTTTCGAGCAAAACTGTCTCTTGCTTCAATGCAGGATCAGCGTTAGGGAGAGCCATCAGCTGAAGCGCGGGCGTAGCATAGTGGTAATGCAGTAGCCTTCCAAGCTTCTGAGGAGGGTTCGATTCCCTTCGCCCGCTCCAGCCGATATCCCTCCCGGAAAAATCAGTTTTTTCTCAAGGCTAATGTCTCACGCCCTGCCGTGGGCTGATCCATGTCGCCTGTCATTCGGTCGCACAGGGCCTGTGGCTTGCATGGGCCGAGGCGAATTGCGTGATCATGAGGGCAACCGGCGCGTCGCCCACATTTCCGGACAGATGGCCTGCATGGCCCTGTGCATCAGGCTTTGCCCCGATATCCTCACTGAGAAGAGCGTCGCCGGGGTTCAGTTCGACGCGCGTCCCATCCATGCTTTGCACGAACCACACGCCCTGAATGGGGATGATCCATTGCACGCTCTCAGGGGCGTGCCAGCCACCCTTCCAGTGGGCGGGCTGGATGCTGGTCACCATGCGGGCCTCACCCTGCTGGGCATGATTCACCCATTGCGGATCGGCGTGGGCAGCAAGGCGGCTCAGGGTAAAATTCTTCAGCTTGCATTTCGTGAGATGGCTCACACCCTGCTCATCACTCCAGTTATCCCAGTAAGGCACACCGGCAGGTTGCTCGACGGATGGCATCTCGGGTTGGGCGAAAGCCGTGAAGGGCATCATCACTGCCAGAATCGAGATGGAAGATAGCGTACGGCGACAGGGTAGGGGGCGGGCAAGGCGGGCGGCAAACATCAGGTAAGGGGGCCTTTGGCTCTTGGTTGGGGGTGGTGACGGGGTTTTGGCAAAATCACACGCATAAGTGCAACCGCGAGAACGAGCCGGTCTGGCATCGGGTATCCCCGCAAGAGAGTCATGACGCTGCCTTGAGCCTGCATGGGCGCAGGCCCTGGCAAGGCCGGTATTTGGGCAGGGACTTCCCGCCAGAAGAAAGGCAAGGCGGCGATTTCAGCGCTTCGGGGCCCAGAGTGTCAGTTGCACTTGGCGCGGCCTGCGTGCTAGACGCCCCGCGAGGCCTGATCCGTTATTGCGGAATCGGGACGAACAGTCTCGTTATCTGAGTCATGATCAATCGGTTCCATGAACGATGCGTTGGGCACATGCCCTGCACTATGGTCGCGATGGTCATCAGGATGTTTGTGTAATTGGGGTGGGAACGCCGGACGTGACAGTGGTCGAAACAGCCGAGGCACCGCAGGTCAGCATGGATGCGTCGGGGGGCATGGCGCAACGCTACGCTCTCGCGCTCTATGAATATGCTGAAGAGAAATCGGTGCTCCCTGAAGTGCTGGATCAGGTGCGCGCCCTGCGCAAGCTGATTGCGGAAAGTGCGGCACTGCGCGAGTTTTTGGCCGACCAGAGCCTCGATTCCCGCCAGGCAGGCCAGGGCCTGGAAGCTGTTCTCAAGGCGCAGGGCTTCAGCGAGACGCTCAAGCGCTTTGTTGGTGTGGTGTCACGCAACCGTCGTGCATCACGCATTGATGAAATTCTCGGTGCCGTTCTTGCCCTCGACGCCAAGCGTCGTGGCGAGACGATTGCCGAAGTGCGCAGCGCGCAGCCTCTGACGGCTGGTCAGCGCAGCGCCTTGCAGACTCGCCTGGCCGAGGCGGGCTATGCCCGTGTCTCCATGATCGAGCGCGTTCAGCCTGAGCTGATCGGTGGTCTTGTCGTGCAGATTGGCGCCAAGCTTTTTGATACCTCCATTCGCGGGCGTCTGACCCGCATCCAGAATGCCATGAAGGGAGCCGCGTGATGGATATCCGTCCCGCAGAGATTTCGGACATCCTCAAGCAGCAGATCGCGTCCTTCAATGACGAAGCGCAGGTCTCCGAGACGGGCACCGTCCTGTCCATCGGTGACGGTATCGCGCGCGTCTATGGCCTGTCGAATGCCATGTCCGGCGAAATGGTTGATTTCCAGGCTACGGGCGACCGCGGCATGGTGCTGAACCTCGAAGAGGACAGCGTCGGCATCGTCGTGTTCGGTGATGGCGATGGCATCCGTGAAGGTGACACCGTCACCCGTACGGGCGCCGTGGTTGAAGTGCCGGTCGGCAAGGGGCTTCTGGGTCGCGTTGTTGATGCGCTCGGCAACCCGATCGACGGCAAGGGCCCGCTGACCGACGTCGTCATGAAGCGCGCCGAAGTGAAGGCTCCGGGCATCATGCCGCGCCAGTCCGTGTGCGAGCCGATGCAGACCGGTATCAAGGCGATCGACGCCCTGGTGCCGATTGGCCGTGGCCAGCGTGAACTCGTGATCGGTGACCGTCAGACCGGCAAGACCGCCATTCTGATCGACACCATCGTGGCCCAGAAGCCTGTCAACGCGACGGGTGACGAGAAGCAGAAGCTTTACTGCATCTATGTCGCTATCGGCCAGAAGCGTTCGACCGTTGCCAACCTCGTTCGCACGCTGACGGAAGAAGGCTCGATGGAATACTCCATCGTCGTCGCCGCCACAGCGTCTGACCCGGCACCGATGCAGTATCTTGCACCGTACTCGGCCTGCTCGATGGGTGAGTTCTTCCGTGACAACGGCATGCACGCCCTGATCTGCTATGACGATCTGTCCAAGCAGGCTGTGGCCTATCGCCAGATGTCGCTGCTGCTGCGTCGTCCGCCGGGCCGTGAGGCTTTCCCGGGTGACGTGTTCTATCTGCACTCGCGTCTGCTCGAGCGCGCCGCCAAGATGTCCGACGAGTTCGGCGGTGGTTCGCTGACGGCTCTCCCGGTGATCGAGACGCAGGCTGGTGACGTTGCCGCCTACATCCCGACCAACGTGATTTCGATCACTGACGGTCAGATCTTCCTTGAGACCGACCTGTTCTACAAGGGCATCCGCCCTGCCGTGAACGTCGGTGGTTCGGTGTCGCGCGTTGGTTCGGCTGCCCAGATCAAGGCGATGAAGCAGGTTGCCGGCAAGATCAAGCTCGACCTCGCCCAGTACCGTGAAATGGCTGCGTTCTCGCAGTTCGCTTCCGATCTGGACCCCGCTACCCGCAAGCAGCTTGAGCGTGGCGCACGCCTGACGGAACTGCTGAAGCAGCCCCAGACCTCGCCGCTGCCGGTTGAGGAGCAGGTTGTCGTGCTGTTCGCCGGTACGCGTGGCTTTGTCGATGTGGTCAAGGTCGATCAGGTCGTGCGTTACGAAGCCACTCTGCTGGCCGAAATGCGCAGCTCGGGCAAGGCCATCCTCGACGCCATCCGCACTGATCGTCAGATCAAGCCGGAAGTCGAAGCCAAGCTGACCGAACTGCTGACGGCGTTCAACAAGCGCTTTGCAGCCTAAGGACGGACCATGCCCTCGCTGAAGGAACTGCGCGCCCGGATCGCGGGCGTGAAATCGCAGCGCAAGATCACGAGTGCCATGAAGATGGTCGCAGCGTCCAAGCTGCGCCGTTTTCAGAAGCATGCCGAGGCCTCGCGTCCCTATGCTGCCGCCATGCGCCGCATGTTGTCCGAGCTTGCGACGGCAACTTCAGGCCAGGGCGAGTTGCCCGTGCTTCTCGAAGGCGGCAAGGGTTCGACCCATCTTATCGTTTTGCTGACCAGCGATTTCGGTCTGGCGGGTGGCTTCAATGCCAATCTGGTGCGCTCGGTGCGTCAGATCGTCTCGCGTCTCGAATCGCAGGGTGAAACGGTGCGTATCCTGCCGGTCGGCCGCAAGGGCGGTGAGGCCATGGCGCGCATCTTCCCCGGCAAGCTGATCGAGCGTTACGAAGGCACGGCTGGCCGCGAGGTACAGTTCCAGAAGGCTGTTGACCTCGGCCAGCGCGTTACCGAACTGCTTACCGATGGTCAGGTCGATCGCGTGACGGTGGTGTTCAACCGCTTCGTCAACGCCATGACCCAGATCCCGACGGAAGAGGCGCTCGTTCCGCTGCCCGTGGCCGAGAACGACAACGCCAGTGAATATACCGCTCAATATGAATTTGAGCCCAATGAAGCCGAGCTGCTCGCTCAGCTTCTGCCGCGTAATATCCAGGTCCAGTTCTTCGCTGCACTTCTCGAAAGTGCGGCTGGTGAGCAGGGTGCACGCATGACGGCCATGGATAACGCGACACGGAATGCAGGCAAGGCGATCGACTCTCTGTCGCAGCGCTATAACCGCACCCGCCAGAGCAACATCACCAAAGAACTTATCGAGATCATCTCCGGCGCTGAAGCCGTCTGAGACTTTTACGCAGGAGCCGAAATACGATGTCCGAAACTCTGTCGTCTGCCAGCAGCAACGTCGTGGGTCGCGTGACGCAGGTCCGCGGTCCCGTGGTCGATGTCCAGTTCGAAGGCACGCTGCCGCATATCCTCAATGCGCTGCACGTCCAGATTGGCGACCAGACCCTTGTGCTCGAAGTGGCACAGGAAATTGGTGAGCGCGAAGTGCGCTGCATCGCCATGGACAGCACCGATGGTCTGGTCCGTGGTAGCGAAGTGAAGGATACCGGTGCCCAGATCACGGTGCCGGTTGGCCCGGCGACGCTCGGCCGTATCCTCAACGTCATCGGCGAGCCCGTCGATGAGCGCGGTCCTGTCGTGTCCGACAAGCACTATCCGATTCACCGCAAGGCTCCCTCCTTCGAGGACCAGGCTGCGGCTTCCGAGATTCTGGTCACCGGAATCAAGGTGGTCGATCTGCTCTGCCCGTACCTCAAGGGCGGCAAGATCGGTCTGTTCGGCGGCGCTGGCGTTGGCAAGACCGTCATCATCCAGGAGCTGATCAACAACATCGCCAAGGCTCATGGCGGCGTGTCCGTCTTTGCCGGTGTCGGTGAGCGTACGCGTGAGGGCAACGACCTGTATTTCGAAATGCAGGATGCCGGCGTGATCAAGATCGGTGAAGATGGCTCGACGGCTGGCTCCAAGGTGGCACTGGTTTATGGCCAGATGAACGAGCCGCCAGGTGCCCGCGCCCGCGTGGCCCTGTCCGCCCTGTCCCTCGCAGAATATTTCCGCGATGAGGAAGGCCAGGACGTGCTGTTCTTCGTGGACAACATCTTCCGCTTCACGCAGGCCGGTTCGGAAGTTTCGGCTCTGCTGGGTCGTATTCCTTCAGCCGTGGGTTACCAGCCGACGCTCGCCACCGAGATGGGCGCCCTGCAGGAGCGCATCACCTCCACCAAGAAGGGCTCGATCACCTCGGTTCAGGCCGTCTACGTGCCTGCCGACGATCTGACCGATCCGGCACCTGCCGCGACCTTCGCCCATCTTGATGCCACGACCGTGCTGAACCGCTCGATTGCGGAAATGGGCATCTATCCGGCTGTTGATCCGCTCGACTCCACCTCGCGTTCGCTCGACCCCAAGATCGTTGGTGAAGAGCACTATCAGGTGGCCCGTGACGTGCAGCGTATCCTCCAGACCTATAAGGGCCTGCAGGACATCATCGCGATCCTGGGCATGGATGAGCTGTCGGAAGAGGACAAGCAGGTCGTGGCGCGCGCGCGTCGCATCCAGCGCTTCCTGTCGCAGCCTTTCCACGTGGCCGAGGTCTTCACGGGTTCGCCGGGCAAGCTCGTCGCCCTTGACGACACCGTGCGCAGCTTCAAGGCGATTGTGGCCGGTGAATACGACCACCTGCCGGAAGGCGCTTTCTACATGGTCGGGTCGATCGACGAAGCGATCGCCAAGGCCGAGAAGATGAAGGAGTCGGCGTAAGCCCATGCCGGTTCAGGTCGAAATCATCAGCCCGGAAAAGCTGCTCTTCCGCAAGGAAGTCGAAATGGCAGTCATCCCGGGCGAGGAAGGCGATATCGCGGCCATGCCGGATCATGCGCCGATCATGCTCCTGCTGCGCGGTGGCGTCGTCTCCCTTTATGAGGGCGGCGTCGTGACCGAGCGCTTCTTCGTCTCCGGTGGTTTCGCCGACATCACGGCTGATCGCTGCACGATTCTGGCTGACGAGGCCCTGCCGATCAAGGACATCGTCCTGACCGAAGCAGAGTCGCGCCTCGAGACCCTCGAGCTTCAGCTGACCAATGTCGCAGCTGATGACCTCGCGGATATCGAGCGTATCTCTCGCAAGATACAGGCAACACGAGCTGCCATCGAGGCGGCCGAGGCTGCACACCCGATCTACTGATCGGGCATACCCGTTAGCGAAAAGGCCGGCTCCCCTTCGGGCGCCGGCCTTTTTGTTTGATGTTTGTATCAGGGCCGACATCGGGTCCGGGTATAAGACAGTATGTTCCTTACATCGCCTTGGATATCAGAGGCATGCCGCTGCCCCATGTGCTGCGATGATAGCCCTATTCTGGGGGCAGAGAGAGGCGGTTGGACCTTGGGCCCCTTTGGATCAAGGTCCTCAACCGGCTTGTCAGAACAGACCTGATTGAGGAATGCGTCTGGCCTGAATAAGCGCCAATGCCTCCTTGTCCGGGTCAGCGCCTATTCTCACTGGGTGCTTTCCCTCAAGCTTTCAGGGCAGATGTCTATGTCAGAGGCACCATTTGGACTGTCCAGCCCGTCCGGGCTGGTTTTGCGGTCTCAGCCGCGACCGCGATAGCCGGGAACATCCTGTGCAGGCACCCACACGCCCTCGGGCGCCAGGCCAGTCTGCCAGAACACGTCGATGGGAATACCCCCGCGTGGATACCAGTAGGCGCCAATACGCAGCCATTTCGGGTTCAGCACCTCGACCAGTTTCGTGGCAATGCTGACAGAGCAATCCTCATGAAATGCGCCATGATTGCGAAAGCTGGTGAGATAGAGCTTGAGCGACTTGCTCTCGACGATCCACTCATCCGGAATGTAGTCGATCACGATATGAGCGAAGTCGGGCTGACCGGTTACCGGGCATAGCGACGTGAATTCAGGTGCCGTGAAACGCACCACATAATCGCGGCCCTTATGCGGGCTTGGCACACGCTCGAGCGTTGCGGTTTCCGGGCTGTCCGGCTGCACGGTCTGTCGGCCAAGCTGGCTGAGTGCCGCGAGATCGTTCTCTGATGTGGTCATGTGGGTCTGCCCTGATGTATGGATGGGAAATGCAAGTGTCTCAAGCCGGTTTCCCAGCCCCAGTCATCGTGTCTTCTACAGACGATTTGGCGCAACTCTGCGCCCGACTCAAGCAGGAGCCGTTCGTTACGATCGATACGGAGTTCGTGCGCGAGCATACATACTGGCCGGAACTTTGCGTGGTGCAGCTCGGTGGCGTGTCGGATGTTGCCGTGATTGACACCCTGGCACCAGGTATCGACCTTGCGCCGCTGGCCGATCTGCTGGCAACGGAAAGCTGCGTCAAGGTCTTCCACGCTGCCCGACAGGATCTGGAAATCTTTCTGCATCTGTTCGATGCCCTGCCGCGCTCCATTTTTGACACACAGGTGGCGGCAATGGTGGGGGGCTATGGCGATCAGGTAGGTTATGACACGCTCGTCAATGCCATTACCGGCGCGAGCATCGACAAGACCCATCGCTTCAGCGACTGGGCAGCGCGGCCGCTCTCCAAGGCACAGATTGCCTATGCCGCAGCGGATGTCACGCATCTGCGCGATGTCTATCTTGCCCTGCATGACGAACTGGAAAAGCAGAACCGTCTGCACTGGGCTGATGCCGAGCTTGCTGTCCTGAATGATCCGGCAACCTTCCGCCCCGATCCGCGCCGCCAGTGGGAGCGGCTGAAGGCCCGTACCAATAACCGTCGCATGCTTGGCGTCTTGCGCGAGGTTGCGGCATGGCGTGAACTTGAGGCGCAGGCGCTGAACATCCCGCGTCAGCGCCTCATCCGCGATGAGAGCCTGCTCGAAATTGCGGCTGTTCGCCCGCAGGATACTGACGCTCTATCACGCGTGCGAGGTGTTTCTCGTGGTTTTGCCGAGGGCAAGGCAGCGCCGGGTCTTCTGGCAGCAATCCAGACAGGGCTTGATCTGCCCGAAAAGGACCTTCCGCGGCCACCGCGCAAATCCGAGGGGGCCAAGCCTTCGGCGGCGTTGGTTGCGCTGCTCAAGGTCGTGCTTGCCGCCAGTTGCGAGGCCAACCGCGTGGCTCCCAAACTTGTCGCGACGAGTGAGGATCTGGACAGTCTGGCACTGGGTGAAACCGATAGCCCGGTTCTCAAGGGATGGCGCCGCGCTGTCTTCGGCGAGGATGCCCTTGCGCTTCTGCGAGGTGATATCCAGCTTGCCGTTGAAGGCCGTTCGGTAAGACTGATCCGCGACGATCAGGCCTGAAGACTGCTCTGATCTCGTGCCAGATCCTGCCCTGCCGTAGCGCCCGGAGGCATCATACGCAGGCAGGGCGTGGTACGGGGGAAGCCTGACAGGCAAGGGTGAGGGCGATCAGCGATCAGTACCCCCTGTCAGAGAATGTCACGTCATTCTTTGGTAATTCACGCGGGTTCAGATTGACTCGAGCAAGAGCTCTGTGTTTATGCGCCAGTCTCATCATAGAAAAATCCGATTTACGGATTGAGCAAGTCGTATCGACACCCTAGTTTTACGTCACAGGACTGAATGAGGAGCACGGGCGATGGAATGGACTGACGAAATAATCTCCCGTCTTCAGACGCTTTGGCAGGAAGGACTATCGACAGCCGAGATCGGGCGACAGCTCTCGATCACGAAGAATGCTGTTGTGGGCAAGGCGCACCGTCTTGGTTTGCCGCCACGCCCTTCGCCCATCCGTGCTGCGGCAAAGTCGCGCAAGGACGCCGCTCCCGAGGCGGGTGTGGACGCCACATCGGCGCCGTCCGCTGAAGCTGTCGCGCCAAAAGCGGCCGAGCCGGTCACAACCCCGGCCAGTGAAAAGCCGCCTGCCAAAGCTGCTGAAAAACCGGTCGAGGCGGTGCAGGAAAAGGCCAGTGAGGTTATTGGTGTCAAGGCAGCACCTGCTGCACTGGTAGAGGATGCGCCGGCCCCGGTCATGGCTGGCCGTCCAACCGCCGCCACGCCGACATCGTCCGCTGCCGGATCGGCATCGGCCAGTCCTGCTGCGACAATCGAAGATGAGCCTGCAACTGCCGCGAAATCCGCTGCGCCCCGCAAATCCGCAGAGGCCAAGACCATGGCGCCAGATCTGATCCTCCGCCCGCTCCTGCGCCCGCTGACGGCTGACACGTCACCGCGTCGTGGTCCAGCCTGCTGCTGGCCCAACGGCGATCCTGGAACCCCGGGTTTCCATTTCTGTGGTGCCAAGCCCGTTCCCGGCAAGCCCTATTGCGCCGAGCATTGCGCGATTGCTTATGTGAAGCTGCGTGACCGTCGGGAAAGCGCTGGCTGAACCAGGTCTGTGCAAGGATGAACAAAAAAAGCCCGGTCCAGCAGGACCGGGCTTTTTTGTTGCATGTCGCCAAAACGGATCAGGCTGAAGGGATGGTCTCGTCAGTCTTCTCGATTGCAGGGGCAGGAGCCTCGACAGGGGCCGGTCGGGCAGGCATGTCGCCGGTGATCATTTCCAGATGACCCGTGATCTGGCCACCATCCTCGACCTGCAGGCGGCGGGTGCGCGTCTTGCCAATCAGACGGCCCGTAGCACGCACGGTCAGATTGCCACGAACGGTCAGTGTGCCGTCGATCGTGCCTGCAAGGTCGGCATCCTCAACTTCGATTTCGCCGCGGAAGACACCGCCCTGTGCAACCGAGAGTTCGGTAGCCTGAAGCAGCGTGGCTTCGACCGTTCCCTCGACAACAAGGCGCTCGGCATCCTGAATCGAACCCTGCACCGAAATGCCGCGTCCAACGACCAGCGTGCGGCGGTCGGTCGTTTCACGACGCCCGCCAGGTGCCGAAGCCGCGGCTGCCGCGGGGCGGGCAGGGGCTGCCGGGGTGGCAG
>NZ_UEGO01000017.1 GCF_900465345.1 Asaia bogorensis
GCGCCGGGACGACGAGAACGACGCACAGGATACCGCTGCGCCGACGATCCGGGTTGAGGCGGAAGCGCCTTCCAAGCTCGACGCGCTTGAGCATGACGATGATGGGGTAGTTCTGGAGGAAACAGGTGGATTGGAAGAGGCCGCAGCATGAGCATCCTCTTTTTCGATACCGAAACCACAGGCCTGCCGAATTATGGCCTCCCCACCAATCACGAGGACCAGCCGCATGTCGTTCAGCTTGCGGCCATCATCACGGATGAGCGAGGCGAAGAGCAGGCGCAGTTGAGCGTCATCATCAAGCCTGACGGATGGATTATCCCTGAAGGTGCAACCAGGGTGCATGGCATCACGACAGAGAAGGCGAGCCGATACGGTATCCGCGAAGTGGTCGCAGCTGGGGCAATGTATGATCTGTGCTGCGCTGCCGAAACGATCGTAGCGCACAACATCAAGTTTGACCGGCAGATTGTCGGCACGATGTTTGCGCGCGCCGGGCGTGGCTGGAAGCTGCCCGAGCGGCAGGTCTGCACGATGATGAACGCGTCACCGATCGTGAACCTGCCTCCAACCGAGCGAATGATTGCTGCAGGGTATGGCGACAAGCCCAAGGTGCCGAGCCTGGCCGAGTGCATCCGCCATTTCTACGGCGAAGAACTGGACGGCGCTCATGATGCGCTGGTCGATGTTCGGGCCTGCAAGCGGATCTATTTTGAGATGCTCGAACAGGTGCCCGCATGACTGACCCGGGCGACGAGGAAATAGCGGACCGCCTGACGAGAGAGCAGGCGGCACAGGATACAATACGCGACCGGATAGCGGCGCAGGGACAAGCGCAGGAGGCCGTGAAGGGCCGGAGCGCAGGGGAGAGACGGGGATGAGTGACGATAGTGCTCAGGACGGCGGTCGCCGCCCGGAGAGCGACAAATGGTCCCTCGGGCTAAATGTTTCGAGAACTCCCGACAATCTCGTACGCCTTACGATATTCAGCACAGACGGGTGGAGGGGCATTGATCTTCACCCCGACCTCGCTCGCTGGATCGCCGAGGAACTCGTCAGTGTCGCGTCTCGGTGTGAAGGAACCACCCCATGACCCGCGAACAGAAGCCGGAGAGCGCGGACTTTCGGACGCGGGAGGCGCAGCTTGCGTCTCATTTCGGTCCGCATTTCTTGGCCGATTTCACCGAGGAAGGCTTGCGTAAGGAGCTTATCGAAGCCGAGGCCCGGGGTGCGGCAGAGCAGCGCCGGAAGGATGCGGAGGGGATGGAGCAGCCGACCTGCTATGTAAACGCAGCTCGTTTGCGGTGGCACCTATCACATGGCGGGTCTTACATGACCACCATATCAGCAGAGCCAGTCAAAGCGTCGGTTCCGCATCACAACCTGCAGGATGGGCTTTATCTTCGCCCCGCCAACGTCGCCGCGCTTGGTGCATCGTTTGCGTGGCTGGTCGAGGATATGCGCAAGAAAGATCAGAGTGCCCCACCTTTGGCGCGCTTTGACATGCTCTTTGGCAACGATGAAGTCTCAATCTCCGAGGCGCGGGAGAGGCTTGAAGCTCTGGGCATCGAAAGCCTCTACATCACAGACGATTGGGAAGACGCAACCGAAGGGAATGAGCTTTCTCGCGCAGATGTTGAGACGCTTCCTCCGCTTCACGAGGATGAGCAGAAAGCCGGTTGGAAGTTGGCCAGCGCTTGGGATACCGAGGACGGGACAGTCATTCGTCATTACGTCCGACCGTTGCGCACCTCGGACCAAGGCACCGCCAACGTCGCCGCGCTTGAGGCTCGGGTGAAGGAGTTGGAGGCCCAGCTTGGCGCGATGAAGAGCGGCACCATTCGGCAGGTAATCCACTCTCCGTTACGCCACTTCAAGCCGGAGGACCGGTCATGAGCCTAGACTACGAAGCCGGGTTTCGTGCCGGTAAGCGGGACGCGCGCAAGGCGATGGAGCGCCGGATAGCCGAGGTTGTGGCAGCAGAGCGGGAGAAGAGCGAGGCACTGATCCGCTCTCTCGCAACAGGTTACGAGCGTATGAGGCGTGTTCTGGTCAATATGTCTGCAACGTCAGGCCCAGATACTGGCTGGTATCGTCGTCAAGCCGATCAAGGGGTTTCCAGCGTTCCTGGCATTTGGGACATTGCGCGGAACCCCGTGGAAGCAAATCCGGGCGAATGCGCATGGATCAACCGCGATGGATCAATGGCAGCCATCCGCGAGGGAGGCGAGCATGGGTGAGACGGTCCGTTTCCTCAAGCCAGGTCGGTCAGACGAGCACTATACCCCGCCATGCGTTTTTGCTGCGATGGGGGTCGAATTCGATCTTGATCCGGCCCAACCGGAACAAGGGCGCGCGTTCCTGAGCGTCCCGGCCCATAGCTTTTTCACCAAGGCGGAAAATGGCCTGGCGCAAGACTGGTGCGGTTTCGTGTGGATGAACCCGCCGTTTGGTGGTCGCAATGGTGTCGTGCCGTGGCTATCGCGCTTCGTGGCGCATGGCAACGGCGTGGCCCTGGTTTCCGCCCTAACCTCGTCCGGTTGGTTCCATGAGTTCGCCCCGAAGATGGATGCGATGCTGTTTCCCGCTGGGAAAACGAAATTCATCCAGCCTGACGGCAATATCGCGAGCAGCCCGCCGATGGGCGTGGTTCTCATGGCGATCGGCGTGCGTGGAGTAGAGGCGCTGACCAACGCTGCGAATGCCGGCTATGGCTTGATGGTAAGGAGAGCAGCATGACTGACCCCACCCCCTTCAACCGCCTCCTGGGCGAGCGGGTGCGGCGCATGATCGTCGCACAAGGTCGGTCGCAAGAGAGCGTAGCCGTGGAAGCAGGAATTTCCACGAGCACGCTCGGCTTTCTGATCAAGGGCCAGAACAGCACCATCAACACGGTCCTAAGCGTCATGGCCGCGCTCAAGGCCCCACCCGAGGTCATGGCTGCGATCTATGCCGACTTTGTGGAGCATCGGAAGGAGAGGGCGGATGGGTGAGGGAATGCCTGAGGTGTTGGTCGTCCGCGATGTTCTCGACCGGCTCAAGGGGCGGATTGGACGATGCAAGCTCATGGAGCATCTGCGTGATACACCTGAATTCGCAGGCGGTCCCACGCATCGAAGATGGCCGGGCCGGATCGTGTTTTTGCCCGATGATATCAACCGCCTTTTGCTGAGTCTGGAATGTCCCTCAAAGTCGTCTCACGCGCCGGTACGGACCGGCTCTACCTGCGCGGAACCGTCCGAGGACAAAGCGTTTTCGAGAGCGCAGGCACTTCTGACCCCCAAAAAGCCGAAGCCTACCGGGCCAAACGCGAAGCGGAACTCTGGACGGAGAGCGTCTATGGCAAGCGTGCAGTCGTCACGTTCGCCCACGCCCTGACGGCATATCTTGAAGCTGAGGAACGGTCTGAGACTACCAAGGCTCACTTGAGGCGTTTGCTCGATCATTTCGGGACGACGCGCCTGAGCGACATAAATCAGGCCGCCGTTGATAAGGCGTATGGCCGCATCCTGACTTCTGGCCGGGGTGCGAGCCCGGCGACGAAGCTGCGCGGCGTCCTGACCCCTCTCAAAGCCGTGCTGGAGTTTGCCGCTCGACGGCAATGGTGCGAACGTCCGGCGTTTGAACGTCCGAAAGTCGCAGCGTCTCGCACGATCTACCTGCGGCCGGCTGAGGTCGATGCGCTGATCGATGCGGCAGCCGATCACCTCAAGCCGCTCTTGATCTTCCTGGCCGGTACTGGCGTCCGAATGTCGGAGGCGCTGGACCTGGAATGGCGCCACGTTGATCTCAAGGGGGCGCGGGCGGTGGTCTGGCAGAAGCAGGGCACGGAACGGCACGTCGATCTGCCTGCGGTGGTGGTGACGGCGTTGGATGCGCTCGAACATCGTGAGGGCCATGTGTTCCGCCCGGTGCGGGCCAGGCGTCCTGCAGGAGCGCGGTCGGGCAAGGAAGTGGGGGAGCGGTATCACAACAACGGGCGAACGAGTGGCGGCCAGATCAAGAACGGATGGGCCAGAGCCTGCCGTGATGCTGAATTGCCCGGCCACTGGCGCGAGTGGATACCGAAGGGCACGAATCAGACAAAGCGGGTCTGGGTGCCAGAGGTGACGCCACACGATCTGCGGCACACCTGGGCGACGTGGCATTACTGCCTGCATCGTGACTTATTGGCATTGAGGGAAGATGGGGGATGGAGCACGATCACAATGGTGACGCGCTACGCCAAGAAGATGCCGGATGCTTATGCGCCGGAAATCAGGGCGTGGCTGGACGGAAAAACGCAGGGTGTGCAAAATCCGTGCAGCGATAGTTCGGACAACGAGAAAGTGGCAGTATTCCGCCGTTTTTGACGGGGCGGTTTCGGCCTTCACACGGCAGGGGTCACAGGTTCAATCCCTGTCGCACCCACCATCCTCACCCGCAGAAAACTGCCGTTTCTCGAAGATTAACCACTCCGGGCCTTCGCCCGTTTAGGTGCATTCGGGTACGTTCTGAGCCGAGTCATATCGTGTCAAGCTGTGCCAGAACCGTGCCACTTCTCGCGAGTCGTTTCCCCTTGTACTGACCCGGCAGATCGTGCGATTCTGCGTCTGCGTCTGCGTCTGCGTCTGCGTCTGCGTCTGCGTCTGCGTCTGCGTCTGCGTCTGCGTCTGCGTCTGCGTCTGCGTGGGTCGTCATGATGGCGGTCCTAACGACATCTTGCCAGTCGTTGCACCTGACGAAACGAAAGCGGAAGCATCTCTCTCGCCGTCGCGTCGAGTCCTACTAGGCGGGGAAGAACTGAGGACCAGCCGCCGTCAGCTTTTCCTTATCGTCTAACCGATAGGACAGCGGATTTTGATTCCGCCGATCTTGGTTCGAACCTACGCGTGGAAGCCATACAATCTCTGGCTATATCCGAACAGTCAGGCATGTGATTACCTGCCCGATCGTGGGATTCTGTGGGGGGCTGCGGCGGTGTGGATGGACAGGCGGGAGAGGGTGCTTCCTAAGCGAGATCATGCGGCTCACCTGCCCAGAGCATGCATGTCAGACGATTATTCGGTGGGCAGGCCCCATCGGCTCGTGAGAGTCCGTCAGCGACAGCCAGTATCGAGCTCGGCACGCAGCAATTATCGTGGTGATAGGTTGAGGCGGCTTTCGACCCGCCCTTTGCTTGTCCAGGCGGTCTTAATCGACTCCCGCTATTGTTCGCTTTTTTGTTCTATCTCATGGTAAAGCTTACCCTTGCCTCCGAAGAAGGCATGACGTTCGCAATCCGTATGTCTATCTCGCTCGACTACCGCAGCAGGTCGAGGGCCTGTGCTTAGGTGATCGGTCTCGTCGCTGCTGTGACAGGTGTGCCATCAGCGATGGAGGCGGTTGCCGTAGCCAATGGTTCATTAATTAGCAGGGCAGAGATAGGGACGCAGATTCAGCCCCTCTAAGTCGTCACATGCGATCAGCGCGATTGCGATGTCGATGCCGGTCATGGGTGTGCCACGGGGATGTGCGTTCGGATCGTCACGACTGCAGCCGGTGTGGCAGTGATCACAACCCATCCAATCGTTGCGCACAAGGTGAGCTTACCCAGGATTTTGTCGAGCTTCGCATTGGTGGCACTCTGTTCCACCCTCACTGTATGCATTTCCGGGCCGAGGCCACGCAACTCGAACATCACTCGCCATGAGTGATGAAATCGACATCACCCGTTACAGCGCTGACCCGAGAGAGGTACCGCCACGACCCACGTGCATACACTGCCAGGTTCGGCTGGTTGCTGTTATTTGGGTTTCGGTAGCAGGAATATCCTACCGTGTTCGGTGGCGGCAGCGTTTTGATTGCGGCTACGCGATGAAACTTTGGTACGTAGTAGCCACCCGTGATCGTGCCGCCAGAGGGCAGGAGATAGGTCCGAGATGTCTGGGTTTGGATAAGATATCCAGAGAGGGCGTTGCCGAGATTGATATAAATCGGGGAACTCTGCGTCCCGACGCTGCGCCCGTAGCTGTAAAGCTCGACCGGCGCGGCTGCCTGCCGAGCAGAAGCATCTGCGAAAGGGGATGACAAATGACGGGACAGCAACGATCCGGTTGAGCGATGGGCCTACTCGCTGCCTCTCCGAAAAGGGTGTTACGGGATTGGCCGTCTGAGACTGCGCGAACGCAGCGCCAGGAATCACGAACGGCAGAATGAATGGAAGCCGACGCATGGGGGATATCGAACTGATTTTCCCGTCCGGTCATTGCTGGCGGGTCGTATGCTTTTTGCACCGCGAACGGACCCTTGGCACAACGAAAAAGCCGCCTGGTGAGAGAGTGTCGGTTGATTAGGGAACCCCTGGGCTTCAATTTACCTGGGTCATCTCACCTCTGGAAAACGACGATGACAAACAAGCCGAACCCAGCCAAGCCGGGGAGCGACGAGCCGTTTGAGCCGTATCCCGACACAAGCCCGCAGCAGGACGACGCGCCTGAGCATCCGGATCATCCCGAGGACGGAGGAAAGCCCAAATGATGTCAAAGCCAACGCCTTCATACGATCCCAGCCATCCGGCCCCAAAGCCCAAGCCGGGGGAAAATGCCCCCCTTCCGGACGCGCCTGAAAATCCGACAAACTGATCCCAAAACGAAAAACGCCCCCGCCGATGACACCGGGGCGAATATCTACCGCAAACACTTCACGGCAGCGTGAATGGCGGCGCAGAGCGTTTCAAAACCACCCCTACTACGCATCCTCAGTCAACCCTGGGGCTGCTATGGTCGCATGTGCGGCAAGTTATCCACTGACGAACACAGCGCTCAATCCGTTACGAACGCAGTCGGACAATCGCTCTTAACGAACGGTCGTTGATCTGGCTCCGGGCGTATATCTATACTTCCTCAATCGCCTGCGAGAGTATCACTTTTCGATGTTTTTCGTATGAAGGCGCAATGCATGTAACCCCGTCGTGCTGGAAGCGGATCACGAGTGGGGCTGGACATGGAAGTCAGCCAAGGCGCACTGTTTGATTTTCACCGGAGTAACCTATGTCATACCGATCAATCGACGACGAAGACGGCATTAACTCAGAGGTCCATCAGTTGGTCTCCGAACTCCAGCAAGACGCAGAACGGCTGAATATTGCGGTCGATCAGTCTGACGCTACCACTGAAATCAAGCATCTGGTTGCAGCACTGGCTGACAAAATCAACGGACTGGCGTCGCTGATGTGATACCAGCACGTGAACCCGAGACCGGGCGGGGTGATGGAATGGAGATGTGACAGATAGAGTGCTGACCCTTCATGATCCGACCAAGGCCATATGAAGGCCTAATCTCTCCCAACTGCGCTCTCCGGCGATCATGTAGAGTGCTTTTGAGCAATACCGAGGTGAGATAAATCCGGAAACACGTGAGATGATTGAACGCTCTCTGGAAGAGTCATTTGGGGGGCGCTGACAGGATAAACACTCAGTTCAGGGAATTCGAGTGGTGGGAGCTTCCGAGAAATGGGGTTAGCAGATCGAGAATGAGGGCAGGCGCCTCGCTGAACGTCTGAAATCTGTCCAACATGGCGGTGGAGGTGGGGATAATGGCAGTATGAACCACATAGCCCCGCGCGTCTCTGTCCTGGAGCATAGCGCCAAGGATACGGCTGAAATTTTCAGAAGAGTTTCAGGCGGAACTCCTCGCCATGCGCAAGGATATGAACGCGAATTTCGAAGCGGTCGGGCGGGAAGGCTTGAAAATGGCCCTATGGCTGCCTTGTGCGGATGTTGCAGCTTTTCCAGCATTATCCAGGCTCATGGCGCACGGTTTTCACTGGGTCAGATAATCTCGCCGCCTGACCATCCTCATCACTGCCGCAGCGTGCTGTGTCTGGGAGTATTTCTGGGTGAGGAGGGACGCTTTGAGCGGCCCTGATCGTGCCGGGGCTCTTTGGTCTGGTTTGAGAGGGGTTCATACAATGATCAGGAGCACTTCGATCCCCCTTAAGCGATCGCGTTGATGCTTCTAGTGGCTTACCTATCTTTTACTCCATATGTGATCCACGGTCGACGTGCAGCCCACATGGACTGCGCATTTGGCAGTCAACGCCTACGCGATTGAAGTTGATCAAGGTGTTATCCAGATGGGTCAACGTGGCATCCTGAGTGTTGCCCATACGGCTGATCATGCGGCGAGTTACCAATTGCTCTGCGCCATTTGTCAGAAGCCCAACAAACACTCCATTTTCAATCAATCCTACATCCATAGCCGCCAGCTTGAGAGCGGCCCCCTGCGCTACGCCGGCTAAGCGCGTTGTCGTCATGGGATCGAAGTTGGTATCCGAGCCACGCGCCTTCCCCAAATCAATACGAGAGGCAAGGCACACGTCGTCACGCAGATCCTGCAATGGCTTGGATTGTTCTGGTGTCACGCTATCTGCAAGCGCCTTTCCGGTTTGTTCTTCTTCTTTTTCAATGGCGTCGAGGAACCCAGCAAGTTTACTCAGCTGCACATTCCCCTGGACATCCGCAAGTTTGCGACCCTGTGGATAGCGCATCGCATCTATTGGCCTCGACACTTCTTCATAGTGCTCAAGGTGGATTTTGAACCCGAACGCTCCGGCGTCGATCTGATCGGCGAGCGTCGGTTTCAAGTCGAGCGACTGCGATGCTACCGCTTGTCTATTCTTCGCATTGCCGCGAGCCTTGAGAGAGATCACGTCACCCAGATATTTCCGTGCATTCCACAGATTGTCAGGCAATGCGGTCCCGTTCTCTGCTGTGACAGCGTGGAAGGACACGCTGAAGCGTTGTTGACGGCAGGCCGGTCCGGGTCTGTCCCAAGGGTGGACATCAAGTGGAGCGGACTAATTGGTGTTCGAAGCGTAGAGCGGGATTCCTGACCAATCCCTCACAAGCCGGTATCAAGCCCGGCTCGCAGCATTTGTCGTTTGGAGTTAATGGGGCGTGCACTCTCAAGACCCGACATCTCCAGTAAATCTCACATAATTGAGTGACGTCGATTTTTCGATTGCTGATGGGCCGGATATTCTCTCTCCCGAGTTGTGGCGCTAAGCGTCCGCCCACAGCGAATCAATTGGCGCTTTGGTGGCGATCTTTCAGCTTCAGGCCTGCGGCACAGCAATACCCGAGCGCCAGAGCAGTTCGCGCAGGAGGGAGTTCTGCTGGCGCAGTTCCTCGATGAGGTGGAGGTTTCCTTCTTCACGTTGCTCGAGTTTGTCCACGCGGGCGTTCAGTCGAGCAAGATCTTCGCGTTGCGAAGCGATGGTGCTGCGAGCATTGGAAGCCCCAAACCCGATAAGCCATCTTATTGTGAAAAGAATACCTCCAACGACGGCAGCCCACCATGGTTGGGGTTGATAGGCCTCGTTCATGAGGAAGCATCCACTGTTGAGGGCAGGCCGCATGTTCCGCAAGGCTCAGCTTGTGTTGTCACGAATGAGAGGCGTAGGAACTGAGTGCCAGGGGCAGACGGAACGAACGCTCCGTGACCGAGAGGTTCAACCAGCCGTTTTGCGGCTAACGTGATCAGATTGGAGATCCCAACCCAACCCATCGCCATGCACCCAGAGCATATACGGCAAGGTTACCCTTGTTTTGATTATTGGCATCCCAGTAGCAGGCCAGCGCCATACCCGATGGGGTAGGGAGTGCTCGAAGTTCGGCCTGCGTGTAGCATGTCGGGAGATAATAGCCGCCCTTGATGGGGCCGCTGACACTCCCCCCTATGACGGGCAGATAAGTACGGGCCGCTTCGTCCCTGTCGAGTTTGGGTGCTACCGCAGCAGAGACAGAAGCAGGCGTAGCGTAGCTGTGCGAGGCGGAATCGGTCGTAAGATAAGCGCTCAGGATGTCAGAGAGGCTGGACTTGCTCACGCTCGACCCTTGAAGCGCAGTGATCTGATCTGCATGGCTGTTTTCAACCTGGGTTGCACGTGCCTGTTCACCCGCGACGGCTGAGGACAACGTAGTCGCCGTCGCGTAGCGTGAATCAGCGTCTTTCGTCATCAGATATCCAGACAGGATGTCGGACAAACTCTCGGGGCTGACCGACTTCGCCTGCATGTCCGAAATGCGATTGCCTAAAACCTCTTCAGCGGCGGTTGCCCGGTCGCTCTCGGTCTTTACCGCCTCAGCAATGGCGGAGGACGAGGCATAACGTGAGGCGGCCTGCGACACAGTGAGATAGGGCGAAAGTGCCACGCCGAGATCGGGCTTGCTGACAGATTGCAGAGCCAGGCCGTCCAGAGCCTTCTGGTTCTGGGCAATTGCAGTGTTCATCGTTCTGAGCGTTACGGCGGGTGTGCCATCAGCCAGGCGTTCCGTGCCAATGGCGGTGTCGGGGGACAGGCCATTCGGCGCGATGAAAGGAGGTGCCGCAAGACATGCTTCGCCCCAGAATGCGACGCTTAGGGCAAGAGCGACGCGCGCGGTTTCATTGATCTTGCGTGTCATGTCGGGTCTCCTATGCGTGTGGGGATACCTGCGTTGTTGAACCAGCCTCCTGCATCAGTATCGGGCTCGGTAGGGAGAGCCTTCAGCCAGGCATCCATCGTGTTATCGGTCACGACAGGGAGCGGTGCGCCGGGGGACGGAGGCGCGCTCGCCGGGAAAAGAGAGGGGCGGGTGCCGATGCATATCCTGGCGTCGACCTGCAGGCTCGCACCAAGGCTGGTCAGGGCGCATACCGTTACAGTTTGCAGGCCCGGCACGGTCCATTGCAGCCAGGCAGTCGCGATTGTTCCAAACAAGCTGGAGACCCGCAAAAACCGGTAGCGTTTGGACGGCTATGGTGATTCATTGAAGTTACGCGATCACGGAGGCCTACTATGGATCCCAAGTCCCTGTTCAGTTTGAGCGATCACCTTGATGCATTGAGCAAGGATGGCGATCCGCTTGAGGTTTTGCAGGAGACGGTGGATTTCGAGTATTTCCGTGCGTGGCTGGTCGAAGGGCTTGGCTATGGCGATGGGAGCAAAGGCGGCCGGCCACCATTCGA
>NZ_UEGO01000020.1 GCF_900465345.1 Asaia bogorensis
CAGTTGCGCCAGCCGCCTTTCGAGGTACGCAATCCTAGAGGTGCGACGCCGCAGCGCCTCATTTCTCGCCTCCTCGGCTGTCTCGAAAAAATCCTCCTCGTAGTGCGCTCGGCCGCCAACTTCAGCCCATAGCTTGCCAGGTTCGTTGCGCATATGATCCCATTCGGTATGCCAGAGAATATCAACGGCATCATGCTCGGTGAACGATTTGATCGTGCCCATATTGGGAAGGTAGAGTTTCATGGCTCACATCCCCAGCGCGCGACGGTAGATATCGAGCAGCGTTTCCGCTTCCTCGACCTTCGCCGGGTCTTGCTTGCGGATCTTGATGATCTGCTTGATCGTCGGAACATCGAACCCTGCAGCTTTGCTTTCCGAGAAAATGTCCTTGATATCGGACGACAGCGCCGCCCGTTCGGCCTCTAAACGTTCCACGCGCTCAATGATCGAGCGGAGACGATCGGCGGCAATCCCGCCCACGTTCTCGCTGTTGTGGCCTGTCATGTCGGTTGCGTTGGTCATGCGAGTTCTCCAAGGGCGGCCCGGACGCGGCTGGCATCTGACGGGTCCATGTGAGGAATTTTATTCTCGATCCAGATCCGTGCCTTGCTCACGGCGTCTGCACGGGTTGCACATTCCGACCCATGGAAAGGGCAGCCACCACCTGCGGTTGAAGCGTTCCAACTGGCGCCCCAGAACCACTGGTGGCAGATGCCGCGCGACAGACGGATCTCAGCGGCAGGAAGCATTGATCCTTTGCGCGGTACACGCAGAACGATCTCAGCGCGTGCATACAGTTCTTCGTAATGCCAGGCGCTTAGCCCCCGATCTCCGAAGAGGCTGGCAGATGTCTCCATCATTCCGCCCCCTCAATAAACTCGTAATGCACGGTCACGACGCGGCGCAGGCCAGCGGCCCGGAGAACACGCGCGGAGTATGGTTTGACGGCGTTTCGCTGGGTGTTGAGCGCCTGCGGGCTCATTCCGAGGGAGCGCGCCGCCTCGGCCTCACTCGGGAATTTATCAACCCATCGGTTGACGGCCCCGCACAGGTCAGCGGCGTCTATTGCGTTGGAGCGGCTCATTTCTGCAGCTCCTCGTGTTCGAGGGCAGAGAAAAGATCGAAAGTATCGCTGCGTGGTGCGGGCGTGTAATGGGACGATCTTATCCGTCTAATTCTGCCGAGTTTTTCATCGACCCATGCAGCTTTGCGTTCCGCCTCTTCTCTGACCTCTGCGAGGAGATCGACGTGGACGCGGCGAAGAAAATCCAATTCTGCTGCTGCGATAACTTTCTGTTCTTTGTACCAGAGCCGTTTGACGTGCCCGCGCCTTATCCCAAGGCGCTGGGCCGCATGGGTGATTTTTTTCCCAGTAAGGCTGCCCTCAGGCGCAGAGTCGCCTGCCGCTTTGACAATTTCCTGCGCTTCGAGCTTCGCAGCCTCGTGCTCAAGCGAAACCTCCGGATCTTCATCCTGCTTCGCGTCCGGGATTGCCGTGAGCATATCTGCATCAAAAGAGAACCACTCGCCGCGTATGTGCTGATGGTCAAACGCCTGATGGAACCACCGTTCGGTCGCTCTGCTTCCTTCAATGAGGCGCAGAAGCGACAAGCCCGCCGCATTGGAAGTTCCAATGGCGGAGAAGCGTGTTGTGGGGCTGGTAGTAAAACCGATTTTTACGGGGCCGTCCGCACCTGCCCTGACGATATATACGAAGCTCATTTCTTAAGCTCCTCGCGCTTTATAGTCAGAGCAATGGTGTAAGAACGGAACGCAGCCACGATCCCATCGGGGAAAAGCATTACCGATAGAAAACCCAGCCTGAACGTTCTTGGGGGGCCGGAATGGTGGCCAAATCCACACCATCCGAAGTCGATGCCGACGCCTTTGGGCATTGGCCTTCCTCCACAATTCGGAAGATCTCGTCGCGGAGATCGTCACATTGTTGCATGAGCCGGATTAGCTCAGCCCCTCGGGGCGCATTGATTCCGGCAAACCAGTTTTCGACCGTGCGTGGCGAGGTGCCGACGCTGCGGGCGAGTTGTTTCGCTGCGTGCCTGAGATGGCCGTAATTACGGCGCAGAATGTCGGTCACGGTTTCAGCGTAGGAAGCTGCGTCGATCATGACGGCAAAACCTCCCCGAAATTTTCGGTGGGGAATTCCCCGAGATTTTCGCATTGGCATTCTCCATGGTTCGTCGGGTCAGGGACGAACTGGAGCAGCCAAAGAATGGACGACGACACCACCACCCACGAGCACGACAAGCCACTGGTCGAGGCAGATGCGAGAAGGTTCACGCAGCGGTTGGATACGCCCGTGATCGCTCTCGACATCATGCGCGCCGCCCGGCTCTGGTCGGTGCTGCACCCGCACGCTACGGGCCAGACGCGCCAACGTCTGGTCGAGCAGTTTGCGGCTGCGGTGGGGGTCGTGGTCGTCATTTGATGGGGTCAGAAGGGGATTTCGTCGTCCATGTCGTTGGATGGTGCGTCCCATCCGCCCGACTGGCGCGACTGCTGCCCATTCTGGCGCTGTGGGGCCGATCGGTTGCTCTGGCCCTCGTCGCCATCCCGGTTGTTGTCGAGTAGCGTCAGTGAGAACGCACCACGCACGACGACCTCTGTCGTGTATCGGTCCTTGCCTTCTTGATCCTGCCATTTGGACGTTTCGTTACGTCCAACGATCTGGATTTTTGAGCCTTTGCGAACGAACCGCTCAACGACTGAAAYGGTCGGKTCATGCCATATTTTTACCCGATGCCACTCACTGCGCTCCTTACGCTCGCCAGTCTGCGCATCCTTCCAGGACTCAGACGTGGCAACGGAGAACGAGGCAACATTTGCGCCACTTCGCAGCGTGCTGATCTCAGGGTCTTTGCCGACATTGCCGAGGATGATTGTCTGTGAAAAAGAACCGGCCATCTTATCGGCCTCCTTTCTTGCGGGCCTGCATGACGCGGCGCTTGCCTTCCGTGGCGTACCGGGTCTCGATATCGCCGCGCAGGATGGCGATGTCCGGGACAACGAACGCTCCTGGAGCGCGCTCAAATGTGCCGCTTGAGGGCGACATGACCGCAATCGTGGTCCACTTGGCGGGGGCTTCCTTCACAGGCGCATCCCCCAGGTGTCAGCGYGCGCCTTCTCCCACGAGATACCGGGCATCATCGCGCCCCAGGTCTCAGCCGATMCGGCAGGCAGCGGGTCAATGCGGGTGATCTTCGGCTTGTCCTCGACAACGGGAGCAATGGGCTCGGGCCGCTCAATGAAGCCGAAGGCCACGGCACGATTCATGATCGTCATGACGCTGGACCGGCCAACCTGCTTCGCCGCCTGCTGGGCAGAGACGCCGGACTTTACCAGATCCACGAACTGCTTCGCTTCGTCCTCGGAGATAGGCGTATTGTGATATCGCTTCTTGGGAGCCTTGCTCTTCTCTTCCTTCAGCCGGTCGCGCTCGTCTTTCTTGCGGCATTTCTCGCTGCAAAACCGGCGACGGTTCCAGTTGTGGTCGGACACGTCCATTTCGCGGGCGATAAGGAGCGAGCAATACTCGCAGTTCTTCGTGTCGCTCATTTCTGATCTCCCTTGCGTTCGAGGCGGCTTGCGATGCTCTGCAAATCGAGCGCGGAGACGGTGCCGGTCAGGGAGAACGGCGGCTTTGTGGCTGGGGCGCTCATGGGCGTTCCTCCGAGCTTGTGGCCCGCGTCACGCCGGACGCCCAGACGAACAGGCGAATGGCAGCGCAGG
>NZ_UEGO01000021.1 GCF_900465345.1 Asaia bogorensis
GGGCGTCAGGGGTTCTGGTTTGCTCATCCCACCACCTCATCAGCCACAGGCACATCAGGCAGGAATCCGATGATCGGCGGCCCCGAATATCCGTGCTCAAACACGAACCACGCATAGGCAATCGCACCGCCTTTCGCGGGTACGTCAGACCCACCAGGCGGCATCGACATGCGCTTGCTCGACACCCACACACGGGCGAGCGGAACCGTCTTGAACCATTCCCGGCGCTTGATGCTTTCGAGGAAGGCAAGGCGCAGCAGCACGCAGACGCGATCGCGGGTATGAGCCAAGGCGCAGTCTATGAACTCGCGGGCCTGGTCATACGGCGGGTTGCTGACCACGGAATCAGGCGCATATCCGGCAAGGGAGCCCTGATAGGTATCGACGGATGCGCGGACCCAACGCGGCTTAATGTCGGCCCCATAGGTGCTGACATTTGCAGCCTCTAACCGGCGCACGATATTTCCACCGCCGCAGCACGGGTCGAGCACAGTGCCAATAAATGACCGCTCGGCGGCTATCAGTGCATCCACGGCCCAGGGCGGCTCTACGTACCACTCGTCGGCGTGGCGTTCGTATCCTGAAGCTCTCATGCCGCGACCCTCGCTCTTACGGGCACGCCACAGGCCGCCAGATGCGCCAGCACGGCATCAATAGACCGGCAGACGGCCACTGACCCGCCAGCCTGGGTGAGACGAGCGTGCATTTCGCGTTGCGCCTTGCTCAGCGTGCCCACAGGCGTCTTGAGTTCGATCAGGTGATGACGGCCGGCATGGACAATCTCCAGATCCGGCCAGCCGGGCAGGCAGCCGCGCTTTTTGCGTCGGGCACCCTCACGCGGGCCGTTCTGCCGGTTCTCGTGGCTGATAGCTACGGCTTCGGGCGGAAGGGCCAGCTTGAGCGCCAGCCATACCGCTTCGTGTAGCGTGTCCTCAGGGCGCTTCATGAGTAAACCCCCCAGCCCGGTCCCGCTCCCGTTTCAGGGCGCGGATCTCGGCTTTGAGGGTGGCGATTTCCTTGTCCTTGGCGGCCATCAGGGYCAGCGTGCGGGCAGGTTCAGCCTTGGCCTCCCATAGCAGGACGCGCAGGCGCCCAATCTCGGCCTCCAGGCGGCGGGCGTAAGGCGTGCGGAATAGGTTCAGCATGACACCGCCTCCGCCTTCTCTTGAAGCTCCTTCAGTTGCGCCAGCCGCCTTTCGAGGTACGCAATCCTAGAGGTGCGACGCCGCAGCGCCTCATTTCTCGCCTCCTCGGCTGTCTCGAAAAAATCCTCCTCGTAGTGCGCTCGGCCGCCAACTTCAGCCCATAGCTTGCCAGGTTCGTTGCGCATATGATCCCATTCGGTATGCCAGAGAATATCAACGGCATCATGCTCGGTGAACGATTTGATCGTGCCCATATTGGGAAGGTAGAGTTTCATGGCTCA
>NZ_UEGO01000022.1 GCF_900465345.1 Asaia bogorensis
TGCCTTCCTCGAAAGCATCAAGCGCCGGGAATGGTTCAAGACGGTTCCGCTCGCCCGTGTGTGGGTGTCGAGCAAGCGCATGTCGATGCCGCCTGGTGGGTCTGACGTACCCGCGAAAGGCGGTGCGATTGCCTATGCGTGGTTCGTGTTTGAGCACGGATATTCGGGGCCGCCGATCATCGGATTCCTGCCTGATGTGCCTGTGGCTGATGAGGTGGTGGGATGAGCAAACCAGAACCCCTGACGCCCCCTGATTGCGACCTGCGGGGGCTCCCATTCATGCAATTGGACGTGTCCAGACTGGTCGATAGCGACATGTTTGCGCTGTCAACCGGGGAGGAATTCAAGGCTGCTGTTGCGCTTTGGTGCAAGTCGTGGCTCCAAATCCCCGCGTCGAGCCTCCCGAATGATGACAGAGTGCTTGCCCATCTTTCGGGTGCAGGCTCACGGTGGAGCCGCATCAAAGAGATGGCTCTGCGCGGCTGGATACTGTGTTCTGATGGCCGTTTATATCACCCTACAGTGGCAGAAAAAGCCCGCCACGCTTGGGAATCTCGCGTGCGACAGCGCGAGAGAGCCGCAAAGCGTTGGGAGAAGTCTGACCGCGCAACCGGCAATGCCACGGCATCGGACTCACAAGAGCCACGGGAATGCCGCGGCATATCCCACGGCAATGCCATAGAGAGGGAGAGGGAGAGGGAGAGTATAGACTCTTCACTACGTTCAGAGTCTGTCAGCGCTTCCGCGCCTGACGAAAAGCCAGCCGTCCGGGTTGTGGGATATTCCGAGCCGAAAGCTCCCAAGGGATGCAGACTGCCGGATACCTGGTGGCCGTCTGAAGATCTCCAGCAGTTCGCCCGGTCCAATGGCTGCGACCCGGGCAAGGTGGCCGAAGCTTTCTGCGACTACTGGCGTGCGGTTGCCGGCGCAAAGGGCGTCAAGCTCGACTGGGACGCCACGTTTCGCAACTGGTGCCGCCGGGACAGCGAGCGCGGGGGCAAAACGGCGTCCGTCCCACGTGAGCGACCAAAATCCATTCTCGCACAACAGGCCGACCGCATGGAGGCCGAATGGCTCGAACGCCAAGGCATGGGGGAGATGCAGCGATGAATAACCTCACCACGTCTGATCGCCGCCCGGCGATCGTGATCAGCCCCGAATTGCAGGCAGTGATCGGCTCGCACTCTGGCGGGTTCTTCGGCAGGCGCGAAACGGATGCCGAGCGTAACGCCCGCTTGCGCCGAGGCGATGTYGCTCCGGGCTTGGTGCTTGGCAGTACGACGCAGGCAAAGCCGTCAGCCGCTGCTATTGCCGAGGCCCGTCGCGTTCTCCCACTTCTCGAACGCGAGTTAGACCCTCTCCCGGCCCATGAGCTTTTTGCGRTGGTCAAGCATCTGACCGACATGCTCAACGGCGCAGCCCCAAACCCGCAAGACGAAGGGGCGATGAAGATGCGCAGGCTTGCAATGCTCACCGCGCTCTCGGACACGCCAGCCGGTGTGTGGGGCGATGAGCTGACCAAGGCAGCATTGCGCCGCTTCAAGTTCTTCCCCTCGGTGGCCGAACTCGCGGACTTGCTGGACGAGGTAGCCGCCCCTCTGCGCGACAAGGTGGCGCATGTCCGCATCGTGTCCCGGCAGGAGGCGCGTGAACCGGAGCGCCCTCGCCCCACCGACGCCGAACGCGAGGCCGTAGCAGCGATGATGGCCGAGCGCCGGGCCGAGGTCGCCAGACGCGAAGCTCACGAAGCGAAGATCCGCAAGCACGGCACCTACACACCACCCGGCGCTGAGGGTCTGACCGGCTGGCCCCTGCTCGACGCGCTGAAAGCCGATCTCCTGAACCTCGACGGGGATTTGCTGGCCGTGACGCAAGAGCGGATCGAGGAAATGCAGCGCCGGTTCGAGGCGGCGGAACGGTTCATGACGAGCGAGGTGCAGGCATGAAAACCCAGAAAATCCGGGCGATTTCGGTACAAACGGGACTCGGGGTGTGGTA